>CAVRUD010000010.1:0-151669 GCA_963724285.1 uncultured Chloroflexia bacterium
CAAGCCCTGATGAGTCGGCAGGGTCTTAGTGTCGGGACGACGCGGAGCAGCACGACCCACAGGGCGGGGAAGCGGCGATCGCACCTATGGCCACGGCGGGTGTTCCGTCGCGCGGGCGCACACCACGAGGAGGAACCCTTGGACGGAAAGCAATTCGATCAAGCTGCGCGTACATTGGCGACTGGTCATTCCCGGCGAAGCATCGTGAAGGGGCTGGCGGCGGTCGGGCTGGGGGCGATCGGCCTGGGCGGCGGGAGCGGGGCCGCGGCCCCCCGCTGCAAGGAGACCGGCACGCGCTGCGCCAAGGGCGACCAGTGCTGCTCGGGCAACTGCTCCGCGGGCTCCTCCCGTACCAGCATCTGCTGCCCCGCCGGCCAGGTCCAGTCCCCGAGCGGGGGTCTGCTGCGCCCCCACGACCTGCGCGGCCCAGGGGAATGACTGCGGGACCATCCCGGACGGCTGCGGGGGGACGCTGGAGTGCGGCGCCTGCGCGGGATCCCAGACCTGCGGCGGCGGCGGCGCCCCTAACGTAAGGGCTAAACGCCGAGCACGTTTTTTTTTTTTTTTTTTTTTTTTTTTTTTTTTTTTTTTTTTTTTTTTTTTTTTTTTTTTTTTTTTTTTTTTTTTTTAAAAAAAAAAAAAAAAAAAAAAAAAAAAAAAAAAAAAAAAAAAAAAAACGCCGGACTGTACGGGCAAAACGTGCGGGGCGGACGACGGCTGCGGGGGCACCTGCACGGGCACGGGCTGCCCGACCTTCCAAACGTGCAGCGGCGGCGCCTGCGCCGACCCCTGCTCGCTCGGCACCTGCGCGGATTGCGGGGGAGAGGAACTGCGCGACGACGCCGGGCGGCGACGCGATCTGCATGATCGGCTCGTGGATACCCTCTGCGGCCAGAGTTGCGACAGCGACAGCGACTGCCTCGGCGGACCGCCGCCCTCGACGTGCCTGTACAGCCCGGTTCGTAAATGGGCTTTGCGGGAAAACCACGGGGTTGGGCTTCGCCGGATCCAGTGAGCGGGACCTGCGGTTAGGCGGGCGCGCACCGGCGGTGCCGCCGGTGCGAACAGTTCCGTGCTCTCTCGCCACCGTGCATGGCAGGGGCGCGGCTCGGTTGGGGCGCGGCGCAACACCACCACGACTCGGTCGAGCGGCGGCCGGTCTGGGGTCATGATGACCCGCTCCGAGACGCCGGCGGCGGCGGCAGAGGTGGCGAGACCCGCGCGGAGCGAGTGCCCGGAGAGCGGGACGACGCCTTCGCCCCCCGGCTGCGGCGCGCCCGCGCCGCCGCGCGGGGTTGGCGCAGGAGGAGCTGGCCGCGCTCGCGGCGGACTGACGAGTCATCCATCACCACGAGGACGAACGGGCCGGACACCTTGAAGTGTCCGGCCCGTGTGGTATGTGGCGCACCGAATCGCCAGTATCCGCACCAGAGGCTGGCGAGGCCTGCGGGCTGTTGACGGCAAGCCTCGTAATCGGGGGAGATCAGGAAAAGCGCGAAGTTACAACCGAGCACCGGTTGACGACCCGATTTTCGGGATAGTTGCCATTCCCCGGGCCGGTCCGTCAAGTAGGGGCGAAATACCGCGGGAACCAGTCGTAGGGGTTCGCGATTTAGAGCAACTGCGTAGAAGGCGGTTGCTCTATCCGCTGAGCTATCGGGGCATGGGTCTTTGCTTCCCGAAGCCGGAATTTCGCCGGGCTCCGCTGACTCCCTAAACAGTTGCGCAACCGCCTTTTTCCTGGGGTGAATAGCCGCCTTGATCCACTTCGATTGGAGCATTTGGTGCCGGCCGGTCACGCTTGGAAGCGGGTCGGGGGCAGATCAATTCGGGCGGAACGCACCTTGCTCACCGTCTCTGTGATACCTCCGCGCCCCCCCATCGAGTCCGCGCAGGACGCCGATCAAGTCAGTCAGGTCGTGGTCGTGCACCTCGCCGTATCCGCGGTGTCCAATCGGGTGCCAGCCGAATACAGATCGGATGGCCATGCGCCTAACGTGTGGCACTCGGCCGCCGAAATGCAATTGCGTTCTGTCGATAAGGTTCCTTGCCGCGGGAATTTCTACTTGAAGGGGAGACAAGTCCCCTTGCCCGCAGAGCGCTTGACGTCAATCCGATCAAACGTACCCGTCACCGTGTTGCCACCTGCGTGGTCGCGGGGCATCCAAGTCCACCACGCCAATGATCGTGAACCGGCAAACGTAACGACGTGTGACATGTGGGCGGATGACGATGGTGAGGTTGCGTGAAGCCCAAATGGGCCAATTTGGCGCAGCAAGCACCCTTTCCGCTACGCTTGCGGCACCACGAAGGAGCGGACCATGACCGACGCCCCGCAGATTTGGCATTACGGCCTGATTGCGCGCTGGTGGGCCGAGTTCAACGAACCGGACCCGGCAGAGCTGGCGTTCTACCGGGGGTGATCGAGCGGGACGGCCAACCCGCGCTCGACCTCGGCTGTGGCACGGGCCGCCTCCTGCTTCCCCTGCTGCAGGCCGGCCTGGACGTCGACGGCTGCGACCTCTCGCCCGACATGCTCGCCCTCTGCCACCAGCAGGCCGCGCGGGACGGCCTGGCGCCGCGGTTGTACGAGCAGGCAATGCACGAGCTCGGCCTGCCGCGGGCGTACCGGACGATCTACGTCTGCGATTCCTTCGGCCTCGGCGGCCAGCGGCAGCAGGATGCCGAGGCGCTCCGCCGCTGCCACCGCCAGCTCGCCCCGGGCGGCAGCCTCGTCATCAGCCAGCACCTCCCTTACGGCAACGCCGAGGAATGGCATGCCTGGCTCCCGGAGCGGCGGCGGCGGTTGCCCGAGCCGTGGCCGGCGGCCGGGAGCGGCGGCGGGCGGCCGACGGCGACGAGATTGAGCTGCGCTCGCGACTGGTGGCGCTTGACCCCCTGGAGCAGCGGCGTACGCTCCAGATCCGCGCGGCGCTCTGGCGGGCGGGGCAGCTCGTGTCGGAGGAGGAGCACATCCTGCGGGAGAACCTCTACTTCCGCAACGAGCTGGTGCTGCTGCTGGACCAGGCGGGCTTCGGGGAGGTCACCGTCTCCGGGGGCTACACCGACGCAGCGGCAACGGCAGCCGACACCTTCCTGGTGTTCGTCGCCCGCAAGGACGGCTAAGCCTCGCGGGTGAACGGGTAGTTCGATGCGAGGACGTGCCGCTCCCGCCATTCGCCGGAGGCATGCCGTGGCCCCGACGCCAACAGTCACAGCCGATTCCGCCCGGTCCCCCCAGGTCGGGTTCTTCGTGCCCGTGGCCGCCTGCCCTCCCGAGCCAGGCAGGGGCGATCTCGCCCCCCTGGACGTCGGCTGGAGCGACCTGGTGGCGCTCGCCGTGCGGGCGGAGGAGCTTGGCTTCGATTCGTTCTGGCTGTCCGATCATCTGCTCATGGCGTTTGGCGAGGAGGCGAAAATCGGGTTCCGGGAGTGTTGGACCTTGCTCGCCGGCCTGGCGGGGGTCACGACCCGGCTCCGGCTGGGGCCGCTCGTCACCAGCACGACGTACCGGAATCCGGCCTTGATCGCGAAGATGGCCGAGACCGTCGACGAGATGAGCGGCGGACGCGTCGTGCTCGGCATCGGCGCCGGGCACATCCCCTCGGAGGCGCACGCGTTCGGGTTTCCCTATGATCACCGAGCGAGTCGCTTCGAGGAGGCGATCCAGATCATTACGGGGCTGCTCCGAGACCGGACGGTGGATTTCGCGGGAACCTGGTACCGGGCGCGCGGGTGCGAGCTCCTCCCGACAGGTCCTCGACGTCAGGGCCCGCCCGTGCTGGTGGGAGCGGAGGGCCCGCGCATGATCCGGATCGCCGCCCGCTACGCCGACGAGCTCAACATCGATGTCGGGACGACACTCGATCCATCGGACCGCTCGGCGCCGCGATCGATGTCGCCTGCCGCGACGTTGGCCGCGATCCCACCACGCTCCGCCGCTCGGCGCTGGTCACGGTCGACCTGTCGTCGCCATCCCTCCCCGGCCAGGCCTGGGGCGATGTCCTGTTCGGCGAGCGCGCGTACCGCGGCACATCGGAGGACTTGGCCGGCATTCTCCGCGCCTACGCGGCGGCAGGATTCAGCGAGATCCAGGTCTGGCTCAACCCGTGCTCGATCGCCGGGATTGAGGCCTTCGTCCCGGTGCTCGACCTGCTGGGAGCGGGCTAGGCGAACATCCCGCCTCCCACCTGGGCAAGCATGGCGAGTATTGATTATCGGGGCAGCCCCAGCACGTTGGCAGGATCCCCGACCCGCCCCGGGGAGGAACGGTTCGACCCCCACCCCGGACGTCCGATGCACCGATGGACGCCCGGTCGGTGGCAGACCTCCGGCAACGGGACAAAGGCCCGGATACCCGCCCGCTGGATCGCACGGTCGGAGCGGGGAGGCGTTGGGGTCGGTCGGGCTAGCCCGAAATCGGCAGTCCGCCGATAGGCGCCGCTCGTCCATGTGCGATCGGGGCGCCCCACCACCCCGATCCAGTCGTGGCGGGTCGCGGCGCGGCCGGCCGGATCGACGCGCGCGGCGTCCGTCAACACAACCGGTAGGCACACCGGGGCCGACAACTCCACGCGGTTGTTTGCACAAAACAGGCCCCTTGACCCTCACCTGGGGACGTAGTGACGACCTCGAGGCGTTCGCGGCGGACTAACTAAATACCAACCTGTACCAGCGATGCACGGGTCGGCGCCTCACGGTGTCCGGCCCGTGCCGTATGTGGCGCGGCGTATCGCCAAACGGCCGCAAACGGCCGCTCACCTGGGCCGGCTCCGCCCCCCGGCGCAGGTTGTGGTCATGCGCCGATCAGCCGGAGAGCGCCGACGATGGCATACTTGAGCGAGCATCGCGTACCCGCGGAAGCCAGTTGAGCCGGGGCATCTCGAGACGAATAAGGAACGCCACCGCCAACGTTCGGGTTGCTCGTCGCGGCGATCGGCCTCGGTAATGCCGGCATCGACCCCGTCGGCGCGCTCGTTGCCGTGAACCCGCTGGCGGCGGGTGCACGCGACCGCGCGGTCGCCGCCGACGTCGCGGTGGCGGTCGCGACGACGACGCTGTCCGGAACACCCGTGTCGATCGACGTGGCGTCGCATGTCCGGGTTTGTGGGGCACGGCACGCTCTGTCCCTCCACGACGACGCAAGGAGCGCAGACCATGTCCGCACCGAACGCGCTGCTCGATCTCGCCGCCGCGCTCGCCCATGGCGACATGCGGGTGGTCGACCTGACGATGCCGCTGGGGCCGGAGACGCCGGTGCTGCCCCTTCCGCCGCCGTTCCCGAACTCCCCGATGTTCGAAGTGACCGAGATCTCACGCTACGACGAGCGCGGCCCGGCCTGGTACTGGAACTCGTTCGTCACCGGCGAACACACCGGCACCCACTTCGACGCCCCGGTCCACTGGGTCACCGGCAAGGATCTGCCCGACAACCGGGTCGATACGCTGCCGCCCGGAAAGTTCGTCGCCCCGGCCTGCGTGGTCGATGTCTCCGCCGAGTCGGCCAACGACGCCGACTATTGCCTGAGCCCGGAGCGCATCCAGGCGTGGGAAGCCGAGCACGGCCGGATTCCGGCCGGCTCCTGGGTGCTGATGCGCACCGACTGGTCCCACCGCACCGACCCCGCCGCCTACCTCAACGTCGGCGAGGACGGCCCGCACACGCCGGGGTGGACGGCGGCCTGCATCCGCTTCTTGATCGACGAGCGCGACATCCTCGGCGGCGGGGTGGAGACGGTCGGGACCGACGCCGGCCAGGCGTTCGGCTTCGACCCGCCCTTCCCCTTTCACCATCTGATGCACGGCGCGGGACGGCTCGGCCTGGCCAGCCTCTGCAATCTCGATCAGCTTCCTCCCACCGGATCGATCGTCATCGCCGCGCCATTGAAGTTGGTTAGCGGCTCCGGCAGCCCGGTCCGGGTCATCGCCCTGGTGGCTGGCTGAGATACCACCCTCCCAGACCCAGAAAGGATCCATCGGGTGCGCGATGACCCGAAACTGGACGCGGGAGCAATCTCCCGATGCCTTGAACTGCATTACGCCATCGCCGTTACCAGGATTACCTACCTTCCTATCGGCTACGACCTGAACGCGTTCGTCTATCGCATCGAAAGCGACGACGGACAAGCGTTTTTCCTCAAGATCCGGCGCGGCTCGGTCAACGAAACGGCCCTTGTCGTTCCTCGCGCGCTTCTCGCCCGAGGCATCCCGAACATCCTCGCACCGCTGCCAACCCAGACGATGGATCTGTGGTGCACGTTCGACGACACCGGAGCGTTCACCGTCGTCCTCTACCCGTTTATCGAGGGCGAAAACGCGATGCTCGCCGGCATGTCCAACGACCAATGGCGAGTGTTCGGTGAGACGTTGCAGGCGGTCCACAGCAGCGGGCTAGAAGCGGACTTCCGCGACCGGCTCCCGTCCGAGACCTTCGCGCTTCCCTCGGCAGCACGTGTCGAGCAGATCAGTGTCGTCGCGGCGACCGGCAGCCAACGCTCCCCGGTCACCGCGAGGTTCGCCGGCTTCTGGCAGGACAATCAAGAGAAAATCAACCGGACGCTCGCCCGCGCCAGGGAACTGGGCCGATCCCTCCAGGCGCGACCGTTCACCCATGTCCTCTGCCACGCCGATATCCACGCCGCCAACATGCTGGTCGCGCACGACGGCGCGATCTACCTGATCGACTGGGACGGCCCGCTCGTCGCCCCCCGCGAACGGGACCTCCTCTTCGTGGCCGGATCGCGGATCGCCCGCCGCGTCCAGCCGTATGAGGAGGACCTGTTTTTCGCCGGGTACGGACCCGTCGAAATCGACGCCGACGCCCTGGTCTATTACCGCTACGAACGGATCGTCGAAGACCTGGGCGAGTTCGGGAAGAGCGTCTTCCTCTCCCCCGACCTCAGTGATGACGCCCGCCAGGCCGATGCCGACATGGCCACCGCGATGATCGTCCCCGGCGGCGACATCGACCGGGCCGAGGTGCTGCCGCGACTGCGTTTTCCGGCATCAAGAACCTAAGGGCGGTCAAGGAAAAAGGACTCCGATTCCCCTTTCGGGCATGCGCCGACCACTGTGGAACGCCATCAACACATCGCTCGGGGTCTAACCCGGATTATTCATGGGCGCCGTGGCATCCATGACGCCGTCCCGGCGTCGCCCGGGGCTCAAGACCCCGGGCCCTGCTCGCGACCCTGATAAGCCGCCTAACGACCGGCTGGACCATGCGCGCCGGAGGCGGTGCAATCCGACCGCAGCCCCGATGTGGCAGCCCCCTTCAGGGGGGTTATCCGGGTCAGCCCGGGGTCTTTAGCCCCGGGCGGGGCCGCGGCGCGGCGCCCCGAATCGGCCCCGGGCGCCGCCAACGCGCCCCCCGCATCGGCCCCGGGCGCCGCCGGGACGGCGCCGCCGGTCCCACGCGGTACCCGTGAATAATCCAGGCTAAATCGCTTGGTGTCGGTTGGGCCGAAGGCATCTGGGACGAGAGTGTTGGGGTGCGTCCCCCCGACCTGCACGCCGGGCGGCCTCGAAACGCCGCCGCCGCTCTCGAAAGAGCAGTGACGCGCACGTCAGGCTGGGATTGCCACGAGAGCCGTCATGCACTGTGCAGAGTGCGTAGACTGGGTGCATGGAGACACCACCCCGCAAGGCGTATCCCGAGGCCGTCACCGATGACGGAGGAGGCGACCGCGATGTCCGAGAGCCTGGTCGAGATGTTCCGACACAACGCCTGGGCGAACCAGCGCCTGCTCGATGCCTGCGAGGGGCTGAGCGACGCGCAGTTGGACGCGACGGTCGTTGGCACGTTCGGCAGCATTCGTGACACCCTCGTGCACATCGTCGGCGCGCAGGAGCGCTATGTCGCTGCCCTGGCCGAGACAGGGCCGGTCAGCGTGATCCGCGAGCGTGAGCCGTTCCCCGGCGTCGCCGAGCTGCGCGAGGCCGCGCGCACGAGCGGCGACGCGCTGGTCGAGCTGGCCGAGCTCAAGCCCAATCCGGGGCAACCGTGACGACGACGTGGCGCGGCGCGGGCTACACGCTGCCGGCCTGGCTGCTCCTCCTCCAAGCCATCAACCATGCCACCGAGCACCGCACGCAGGTCGCCGCGATCCTCACCCACCAGGGCATCCAGCCGCCCGGCATGGACGGCTGGACCTATCACGAAGATCGATTCAACGGGGATTGGAGCCTGTTATGGGCCTGGTAGGCGTGTGGGGCTAGGTGGTACGCCACCGCACCGGCAAGGGGCATAACAGCCACCAGCGTTGCAAGGAATCGGCGCCGCCAGGATGCCGCCTTCCCCCAGTTCGACGATCTCGCGGTAAGCGATCCGACAGGCAGTCAATATCCCGCAGAGGTGCGAGGCATCGTGGTAGCCCGACCGGGCGGCCTGCTCATCACGTAAAGGCCCTCCCCCAACATCCATCTCCGGCCTCTTCCAGCCGCACGCACGTCGCGAACCGCAGCCGGCTTGTGGCGACTCCCGGGACGGCCCGCATCGACCGTCACCGAACCGATGGGGACCCCGGCGCAGCGCTGTCCCAGTCGCGCACCATGGCACGAAGCACGGCGATCGACGGGCAACGCGCGAGAAGGGCAAACGGGGTCGCCACCGCAAGCGATGCTTAAGGAAGATGCTTAAGGAAATGGGTGAGCGAGTCTGCCAGGGCCTCGGAACTGGGTAACCATGGACCTCTTAAATGGGTGATCCGGCCGCTGCGCTGCGAAAGAGCGATCCCTATTCTTGGCTTTATGGTCGAAACGGCGCCGTCGAGCCGCTTCCCCGGACCACACCGCCGATGGTCGGCGGCGCACCTGCTTCCCCAATCGCCGTCCGAGGAGCCCACCCAATGTCGTCAGTTTCCGTATCCGCCCGTCTGCCCCTCCCCACGTTCCGTCGCCCGCTCCTCTCACGGTGTCGCCTGGCCGGCGGCCTGCTCGGAGCCGCCACGCTCGCCCTCGTGGCCATCTCGCCGGCCGCCCATGTGTCAGCCGCTGGATCGAACGGTGCCATCGTGTTCGGCGCCCGCATCTGCAGTTCCCCCGAGGCGAGCGAGAACTTCATCTCCGAGTGCGATCCGATCGACCCCGGAGCGGTCAGCTTCGCCTCCTGGGACGGCGCCACGACCCTGACGATGGACCAGTCGGTCAACATCCACGGCCTCCTCCACTGGCAAGACCCCGTCGCCGTGCCGTTGACGGACTACCACGTCGACATTGCCGGCCTCGCAATCCCGGACGGCTACGAGCTTTGGAACATCGTTCCCGGTATGGGCGAGGGCGGCGGATCGGAACTCGGGTGGTACGCCAGTTTGACGGAGGACGCACCGGAAACCGACCTCTACGCGCTCTACGTGCCGGAAGCCGGCCCGGACTCGGACGGCGACGGCGCCTCGGATTCCTCCGAGGCCGCATTCGGATCGGATCCCTTCGACGCCAGCTCCTTCCCCGCCGTGCAGGCCGGACCCGACGGTGGTCCCTCGGCCGGCCCCAGCGATGCCGACGACTCCGACGGCGACGGTATCGGCGACGCGACCGAGACGAATGCGGGCACCGACCCCTACAACGCCTGCTCTTTCCCCGACCTTGACCCGAACAACGGGCCCTCCGCCGGTTCGAGCGATTGCGACGACACCGACGGCGACGGCGCGGGCGACGCGACCGAGGCCAACGCCGGCACGGATCCCAACGACCCGACCTCGTTCCCTTCCGTCCAGGCCGGACCGGAGCCAGGTGAGTCCGTCGACGGCGGCGACGCAGACGGCGATCAGGTAAGCGACCTCGATGAGGTCAACATCTACGGCACCGACCCCAACGCGGCCGACACCGACGGCGACGGGGCGGCCGACTACGACGAGATCTGGGCCGGCGCCGACCCGCTCGATCCCGCCTTCTTCCCCGCGATGCAGGCAGGGCCGGACCCGGGCCAGGAAGACAGCGACGCCGATAGCCTCACCAACATCGAGGAGTCGGACATCTACGGCACCGATCCGAACGCCGCCGACACCGATGGCGATGGCGCCTCCGACTTCGACGAGGTCTACGCCGGAAGCGATCCCCTCGACCCGAGCAGCTTCCCCTCCGTCCAGGCGGGCCCTGAGGGAGGCCCCTCGGCCGGTCCGAGCGACGCCGACGACTCCGACGGCGATGGGGCAGGTGACGCCACCGAGACCAACGCGGGCACCGATCCCTACGACGCCAGCTCCTTTCCCGCCGTCCAGGCCGGCCCGGAGCCGGGCGACGCGGTCGACCTCGACTCCACCGAAGACGGTTCGACTGCCGTGACTACCCTCCCGAACACCGGGGGCGGGTCACCCCGCTCGACCTCCGGCGTCGACGCGACGATTCTGCTGGTCCTGGCAGGCGGCGGCTTCGCCGTCGCTGGGGGCACGTTGGCCACCCGCCGCGCGAAGCACTAACCTGCCATCCACCTGCGACCACTCCGGGTGGATGACGAAACGTGCCCCCATCCCCGTTCTCCGATCGCGCTCCTCGGGTCCGCGCCGCCAGCATGGCTGGCGGCGCGGACCTTTCCCCTTATTCCGATCACGGATGATCGGCGCCGGTCGGGAACCTACGATGGACACGTACCGGACGAAAACGATGGACGTACCGACGCCTTGGTCCAGCACCTAAGCCTGACGGGGCACGAACCACAGTACGATCCGCGCTGGAAACACGTGGACCGGTGGGGCTGCCAGAAGTCGTCGCCGCCCCCCGATTCTGGAAAGCTCCAGCCGCTCCATCCACTGCTCAGGTTTACGCTGACGATCTCGCAGTGCGCGCCCCAACCGGTCATCTGATATGATGCGGGGCGCTTGAGACATCAGCGAAGATGCCCCAACGACCGCGCCCGGGCACGGGCGGAGCACCAGAGCTCTATCGTCTATTGGAGATGCACTCGACTCGAGGGGCCGGTCCAGACGACGCCGTGGTCAGGTGCCCGCCACCACATCGCATGGTCCACCCCCACCCCGCAGGAGTGATCGCCATGAACACCGCCGACCTGGCCGCACGACTTCCCCAACTCCACGCCCAACTGACGCGCCGCGAGTGGCTTCAGATCGCCGCCGCCACCGGCGGGGCGCTCGCAACCGGCCTTACGCTGCGATCCGCCGCCGCCCAGGACACTCCGGTCGAGGGCGGGACCTGGACGATGGCCCTGGCCGGCAACCCCACCGCCTATCCCATCACCGCCCCGGGGGCTCTCAACGACATCCTGGTCAACAAAACCATCTACAACAACCTCGTCCAGTACCAGCTGGTCGACAATGCCATCGAGGTCGTCGGCGACCTGGCGGAGTCGTGGGAACCGAACGCCGACCTCTCGCAGTACACCTTCAAGCTGAAGTCTGGCATCACCTGGCACGACGGCCAACCCTTCACCTCGGCCGACGTGGTCTTCACCATCCAGCAGATCCTGAACCCCGAGGTGAACGCGTCCCAGCGCGGCAACCTCGCCCGGATCACCACCGTCGAAGCTCCCGACGATCTGACCGTCGTCTTCACGCTGAGCTCCCCCTACGCCGACCTGCCGATCATGCTCGGCTACAACGTCGGCATCGTCCCCAAGCACCTGCTCGAAGGCCAGGACCTGAACGAGCCGACGGCCTTCCTGCAGCAACCGATTGGCACCGGCCCGTTCAAGTACAAAGAATTCTCCGCGGGCGACTTCCTCTCCGTCGAGAAAAATCCCGACTACTTCGAAGGCCCCGCGCACCTCGACTCCATCATCTTCAAGATCATCCCCGACGGCAACGCCCGGGTGGCGCAGGCCCAATCGGGTGAGATCGACCTCGCCATCGTCGAGCCGCCGCAGGTCGAAGCCATGAACGACTCGGAGTCGGCGACGGTCCGCGAGGTGCCCCAGGTCCAGTACTACTTCTTCGCCGTCAACCACACCAGCCCAACGATGCAGAATATCCTGGTCCGCCAGGCGCTCGCCCACGCGGTCGATAAGGACGCGATCGTCAACGAGCTCCTCGGCGGCTACGGCGCCGTCGCCACCGGACCGATCAACCCGCTCCTCGCCGAGTTCTACACCGCCGAGGTCACGACCTACCCCTACGACCTCGACGCCGCCGCCGCCCTCCTCGACGAGGCCGGCTGGACGCTGGACGGGGACAAGCGCGTCAACGCAAGCGGCCAGCCGCTCACCCTCGTGGTCAACGGCCCGCAGGGCTACCCCACCCTCGAACAGATTCTCATCTACGCCCAGCAGGAGTGGGAAAGCCTGGGCATAACAATCGAGCTCGTGATCGACGAGTGGACCGTCCACCTCGAGAAGTACCGGACCCAGGACTACGACCTGCTGCTCAACTGGTGGATCACGCCCCCCACGCCCGACCTCTTCGCCCACTACCACTCGACCGCGACATCCAACTGGTGGAAGTACAGCAACCCGACCGTCGACGACCTCATCCTGCAAGGCCAGGCGGAAGTCGACCCCGCGGCGCGCGCCGACATCTATAAGCAGCTCCAGGCGGTCCTGGCGGACGACCTCCCGGTCATCTACCTCTACTACGGCCGCGAGCTGCAAGCGCTGTCGAACCGGACGCAGGGCTTCCCCGCGATGGGCTACCGCGACGCGTTGACCTGGTCCGAGGAGATCTGGGTATCCGAGTAACCTGGCATCCGGCGTCCGGCTCCGGGACGATTCGATGTCGCCCCGACTCCCCCTGTCATCCCGAGCGTGTCGGGGGATCTCGAAGGGGACTGCGATGGAGGAAGCCCCGGCGCCCGAGAAAACGATACCGTCTTCTCGGAAATCGTGACTTCGTCGCAACACCATCTCCTTCGAGATCCCTCGACACGCTCGGGATGACAGGTTAGGCCAGAACGCCATTGATGCTTGCTGACGCCGGACGCTAGGAATGAGCAACCGGCCGGGCCGGGACGGGTCTGATGGCGACCCCTCCTGGCCCGGCCAGAGGTACATCACATGGGGGCGTACGCGCTACGCCGGGTCATCCAGGCCATCGTCTTGCTCTTCGTCGTCAGCCTCGTGACCTTCTTCCTCATCCACCAGGCGCCCGGCGGTCCAGCCCTGCTGGCGAACCCAGACCTGACCCAGGAACAGGTCGCCGAGATGTCCGCCGAGCTCCAGTTGGACGATCCGATCATCGTCCAGTACGGGCGCTGGCTCGGACACGCGCTGCGCGGCGACCTGGGCAACAGCTACAACGCCATCGAACCAGTCACCGCCGTCATCGCGGACCGGCTGCCGAACACCATGATCCTGGCCGCAGCGGCGGTCGGGGTCTCTGTCCTGGTGGGTATCCCGCTGGGGGTCATCAGCGCGCTCAAGCGCAATTCGGCGCTGGATCGGGCCGTGGCCGCGTTCTGTTTCATGGGCACGTCGGTGCCGGTCTTTTGGCTGGGCATCATGCTGATCGTGCTCTTCTCGGTCCGGCTAGAAATCTTCCCATCGGGCGGGATGAGCACCATCGGCGAGGACTTTTCGATCCAGGATCGGCTCGATCATCTGGTACTGCCAATGCTCGTCCTCGCCATTGGCAATCTCGCCGAACTGACCCGGTACACGCGGTCCGGCATGATCACGATTCTGCAGGAGGATTTCATCCGCACCGCCCGCGCGAAGGGACTCCGGGAATCGCGGGTCGTGATCGCCCACGGGCTGCGCAACGGGCTGATCCCGGTGGTGACGGTGCTCGGCATCATGATCCCGCGGGCAATGGGCGGGGCCGCGATCACGGAAACGGTCTTCTCTTGGCCGGGGATCGGACGGTTGGCGGTCGAGTCCGCGACCAGCCGCGACTACCCGGTCGTCCTCGGCGCGACGCTGACCGTCGCGTTGGTGACTATCGTTTTCACGCTCCTGACGGATCTCATGTACGGTGTCCTCGATCCGCGGGTCCAGGTCGACTAGGCAGCTAGGGAGCCAGCGAGCGAGGGAGCTAGGAAGGGGGCCCAGTGACCGAATCCGCTCTACCGGTCCAAGGGTCCTTGGCGCCGACGCGCACCCCGCCGCGGCGCTCGTTCGCCGCGTTCGCCTGGAGGAGCTTCCGGTCCAACCGCACCGCCTTGCTCTCCGCCGCGATCCTGATCGCCCTTGTCCTGGCTGCCGTGCTGGCTCCCGTCATCGCCCCGCACGATCCGAACGAGGTGAATATCTTCAGGAGCCACGAGCAGCCGTCGGCGGACCACTGGCTAGGGACGGACGAGAACGGCCGGGACGAGTTTTCTCGCCTGCTCTTCGGAGCCCGGATCTCGATGTCGGTCGGCTTCGTCGCGATGGCGATCGGCCTGATGATCGGCGTCGTGATTGGCAGCCTGGCGGGATACTTCGGCGGTTTCGTCGACGCGTTCCTGATGCGGCTCACCGATGGCATGCTCTCCATCCCGTACTTCTTCCTGATCCTGATCGTCGTGGCAGTATTCGGCTCCTCGGTCCGCAACCTGATCCTCGTGATCGGCCTCAGCAGTTGGATGGCCATCGCCCGGATCGTCCGGAGCGAGGTGCTGCGGATCAAAGGGCAGGAGTTCGTGATCGCCGCACAGTCGATCGGGGTCTCGTCCGGACGGATCCTCGCCCGCCACATCGTCCCGCACGCGGTCCCGTCCATCATCGTCGCCGCGACCCTCGGCATCGCGAACGCGATCCTCCTCGAATCCGCCCTGAGCTACCTCGGCCTCGGCATTCGGCCGCCGGACGCCAGCTGGGGCAACATGCTGAGCAACTCCCAGGCGTACCTCTGGGACAATCCGCTGCTCCCGGTCTATCCCGGCGTCCTGATCTTCGCCTCCGTCCTTGCCTTCAACTTCCTGGGAGACGCGCTTCGCGACGCGCTCGACCCCCGCCTCAAGAATTGAAGCGCCCATCAACTCCGTCGTTCTCAGTCCCGGAGGGATTTCGTAGGTTTAGCGCCAGGTTTAACCTGGCGTCCGCGGCCCCGGCCAACAGAGGAAAGGACAGACCACGTCTTGACCGCACCCCGCAAACTCGCCCTCATTGGCGACGTGATGCTGGCAACGACGAAGGCCGAGCACTTCGCGTCGGAATCGCCAGGGTTCGCCGCCGCAACCGACCGCCTTCGCTCCAGCGACGCCATAGTTGCCAACCTGGAGATGCCGCTGTCGACGCGCGGCTACAAGGTCCGCAAATACTCCAACCTCAGGTCCCATCCCGACGTGATCCGCGGGGTCACCGGGATGGGCATCCACGCGGTCTCCCTGGCGAACAACCACATGATGGACTACGGCCCGGACGCCCTGGCCGACACCATCGACACCGTCACCGCCGCCGGCCTGGCCCACTCCGGCGCGGGCCTCGACCTCGACAGCGCCCTCCGCCCCGCGATCCTCACGGTCGGCGACAGGACGATCGGCATGCTGAGCTTCGCCTGCACCCTCCCGATGGAGTCGGACGCGGGCATCGGCAAGCCGGGCATCGCGCCGATCCGGGTCGGCTTCGCCTTCGAGATCGACGCCAACCTCCTGGTCGAGCAACCCGGGACGGTCCCGGTGGTCCGCAGTTGGGCCGACCCCCACGACCGCACCGCCGCCGAGGAGTGCATCCGATCCCTCAGCAAGGAGGTCGATTTCGTCGTCGTCATGATCCACTGGGGCGTCCCGACCTACTGGCTGTCGCCCTATCAGGGTCTCCTCGCGACCTACCAGCAAGACCTCGGTCGCGCCCTCATCGACGCCGGCGCGGACGTCATCTGCGGACACCATTCGCATTCGCTACACCCGGTGGAGATGTACCGTGAAAAGCCCATCTTCTACAGCCTCGGCAACTACCTGTTCGAGGGCGCGCGCGCCTTCATGGAGCCGGAGTCGGTCATCGCCGAGTTCGACCTCGACGAAGGCGCCTGGACCCTCGTCCCCCTCCTCCTCGACGCCGACGGCTTCCCCGAACTCGTCGAAGGAGCCCAGGCAACCGCCGTCCTAACCAAACTGCAATCCATCTCCAAACCCTTCGGCGACCCGGTGCGCATCACCGGCGGCCTCGCCACCCTCGCCAGCGATTAAGTCTCTCCTGCCGCCACCCGTCGTAGGGGAGGGTCCTGTGCCCTCCCGATGCCCGACGAAGGAGGGCATAACTTTACGGCCTCACGGCCGTGGGAGGGCACGGGACCCTCCCCTACGGTGAGGCGCGGTCCGATTAACCGATTGCGATCACGAACGATCCGAAGCGTTCACGACAGACCGGAGAAGTACACGATGGCAGACCTTGCAACCCTCACCTCCTACGCCGACCAGACCGCCGAGACCGCAATCCTCGACGCCGTCTCCCTCGACGAAACCTGGCCCCTCATCGAAGAGATGCTCACGACCGTCCGCCTCTCCGGCACCGACGAAGAGCGCAAAGCCTTCGACATGATCACCGCCAGGCTCGACGCCTGGGGCATCCCATACACCCTCCACGAGCCGGAATGCTTCATCTCCCACCCCCTCGCCGCCACCGTCCGCACCCTCGGTCCCGACGGCAAGAGCTTTCGCGCCAAGACCGTCGCCATGTCCCTGAACACGGACGGGCAGGAGATCGAAGGCGAGCTCGTCTACATCCCCGGCACCGCCGGCCAGGGCTACAAGGCCGGCGACATCTTCAGCGCCGGCGTGAATCTCCAGGAGCGCTCGATCGAAGGCAAGATCGTCATCACCGAGGGCATGGCCGCCCCCGGCAAAGTCAAAGACCTCATGAAAGGCGGCGCGCTGGCCGGCGTCTTCGTCAACCCCGGCCAGAACATCCACGAGGGCATCTGCACCTCGATCTGGGGCACGCCCGACCTCGACAACCAGGGCGACCAACCCACCATCCCCGCGATCGCCGTCAACAACCCGTCCGGTTTGGAGCTGATCGAGCACGCGAAAGCCGGGGGATCGATCGCGCTCTCGACCACCCTCGAAACCCGCTGGCGCACCATCCCGGTCCTCGTCGCCGACGTCAAGGGCACGGTCGAGCCCGACAAATACGTCCTGCTCCACGGCCACCTCGACGGCTGGCACTACGGCGCCGGCGACAACATCACCGGCGACGTCACCATCGCCGAGGTCGCCCGTGTCTTCAACGAGAACCGCGGGTCCCTGAAGCGGTCCCTCAAGGCCGCCTGGTGGTCCGGCCATTCCCACGGCCGCTACGCGGGATCGACCTGGTTCGCCGACGAGTTCGCCATCGACCTCGCCCAGAACTGCCTCGCCCAGGTCAACTGCGACTCCCCCGGCTGCCGCTGGGCCGAGACCTACAACGACCTCTCCGCCCTCACCGAAGCCTTCGACTTCATCACAAACACCATCACCGACGTCACCGGCATCACCCCGGAGCCCTCGCGCCCACCCCGCGCCGGCGACTACTCCTTCAACGGTATCGGTCTCACCGGCTTCTACATGCTCTCCTCGACCATGTCCGAGGAGGCCAAAGCCGAGAAGAAGTACTACCCCGTCGGGGGATGCGGCGCCAACATCGAATGGCACACCGAGGACGACCTCATCCACATCCTCGACAAGGACATCCTCCTCCGCGACATCAAGATGTACGCCGCCTCCGTCCTGCGCGTCGTCAACGCCCCGGTCGCGCCCTTCAACTTCCGCGCAACAACGGCAGAGTTTCGCGCCACCCTCGACAAATACCAGTCCGCCGCGGAAGGCGTCTTCGACTTCGGCCCGACCTACCGCGCCCTGGACGATCTCGACCAGGCCCTCGACGCCTTCTACGCCGCCATCCCCGCCGACCTTGAGACCGGCACCCCCGGCTCCATCACCGCCAACAACGCCCAACTCCGCCTCGGCCGTCTCCTGATCCCCGTCAACTACAGCCGCGCCGAAGCCTTCCACCACGACCCCGCCCTCACCGTCCCGCCCCTCCCCGACCTGGCCCCAGCCCTCCAAGCCGCCCAGTTCAAAGACGACCCCGCCAAACGCGGTGTCCTCCGCGCTTCTCTGACGCGTGGCCAGAACCGCGTCGTCTGGGCCCTGCTCCAGGCCGCCGAAACCGCCCGCGCCGCCACGCTCTAGACACGCGGCCCTGACACGCCCTCGCCGGCCCAATGTGGGTCGGCGAGGGCCGCCTCGTACGCGAACATGTCGTTATCCACAAATCACGAACCCTGCGCAGGTCAGACCCGTCAGCACGGAGACCATCTCGGGCGGAGGGTTCAGGGACGACCCACCCCGCCACATCACCTCGGGCAGGAGGGCCTCTCCCACCCGGGAAAATCTGCCCGACCCGACCGGGATCGCGCCCCCTTCTCCTCGGGTACGACCGGCCGGTAGCGTGGAAGTCGGAGTCGCTCCGCGGCTCCCCCACCTGCCGCCGTCTACCTGAGGAGGTACCTTACATGCCGCCCGTCATTCGCCTGTCCCGCCTCTCCGTCCTGCTCGCCACCGTGATCGCCTTGGTCCAGGCCGTGGCGGTTGCCGGGGCCCAGGACGCTTCGCCGCCGCCGGGGCGGCGTTCGAGGGACTCGGCCTTACCGAGTTCCGCATTACCCTGACCGGGGACGCGATCGACGCGCCAGCGGAGATAGCGGCCGGTCGCTACCTGGTCGTTCTCGAGAACCGATCCCCGTACCTGGTCGAAACCACGTTCGTGCTGCCGCCCGCCGTGCTGACGCTCGGGCAGATCCAGGCGACACCCGAGGCCGAGGGGTTGCCCGATTGGACTCTACGAGGCGACGCTCGCCTCGGGCGTCTCGGCCGAGCCGGGCGGAAGCGCCCAGGCGGTCCTGGATCTGTCGCCATCGGGCGAGTGGTACATCCAGCTCGGGCGCACCCCGGACGAAGCCGCCGCCACCCCCCCGCCGGCCGACTTCGAGCCGGAGGTCCAGCTGCCCTTCACCGTCACCGCCGAGGCGGCGCCTGAGGTTGACATCCCGAGCGACCTGACCGTGCAGATGCAGGAATTCGACTTCGTGCTGCCGGAGACGCTCCCGACTGGACCGCAGGTCTGGGAGGTGACCAACACCGGTGCCCAGCCCCATCACCTCATCCTCTACCGGGTGCCGGGGCCGGTCACCGACGCGCAGGTCATCGAAGCGCTGAAGTTGCAGTTTGGGATGCGGGGCGAAAACGCCACCCCCTCCCCGGACTTGCCGGAGTGGGCGATGAGTCCGGACGCCTTGGTAGAGGTCGGCTTCGTGCCGCTCCTATCGTCCGGCCACTCGGCCTGGGTGCACATGGATCTGACAGCGGGGACGTACGTCGCCATGTGCTTCGTCGAGGATCCCGCCACCGGCATGTGGCACGCCGTCCAGGGCATGGTCCAGGTCTTCAGCGCCGGCGACGGGGGCGGCACGCCGACCGCCTGAGGTCCGGGGCCGGGCGCACTCCATAGGCGCTGCACCCGGCCCCGGAGAGCGCCGAAGCGCTGGCGAACAGACCGGCCGGGTGCCGGCCACGACCGAAGGGAGGCGCGGCGATGATCCGCCCAGCTCGGAGACCGTCATCGTGGTCCGCGACATGGAGCGCCGGCTCGAAGTAGAGCCGGATCGCGCGGGAGCGGGCCGTCCTGGCTGAGGTCGCACAGGCCGGCAGGACGGAACAAGCGGATTGCGGCGTGCGCCAGCCTTGTCGCACCGCTCCGTCGGCCGAATCACCGCGCTCAGACCGGTCGCTCGTGGTCAACGGCTGGGCGACCGCTGGACGGTCGGGTTATCGCCGCGGCGCTGCGCACGGGGAGCGCCGTCCATCCGACGACGGGCGGGACGAACCGCTCAGACTGTCAAGTGGAGCGCGTCGGGGCGGAGGGCAGGATTCGGGTTGGTCACGGCGAGGTGCATCAGCGGAACCGTCCTACTCCCCATGACCACCTCTGGCGGCGCGGCCAGATCCTCGGCTTATCCAGAGGGTGTACGATACCGAAGGATGGCAATCAGACGCGGGTTATCAGGGGCCGGAGAAGGCCGGGGCCGATGGTATCTACTGGGCCGAACAACACGACGGGCCTGCCGCGACGCCGGGCGTCATGCGCTGGCGTGGGGACTCTGGGGGCTGGTCGTGCTCCTGATCGCGGCGGCGCTCTGGTGCGCCGCTCACGGCGCGGACGACGGCGGCGCCGACGGCGAGGCGATCGGCTTCATTGCTCTACATCGCCGCGCTGATCGCCATCCCGTACCCGACGATCGGCGCCCTCATCATCGCTCGCCAGCCGGGGAACGCCGTCGGCTGGCTACTGTGGGCGATCGGCTTCATCGAGGCGCAGAACGTGGCCGTCGACGCGTTCGCCGGCGTCGTCGAGACGACTCACCCGGGGCTGTCGACCGCGCTCGTCGCCATCGATGCGCGGTGAGCTGGATGCTGGGACCGGTCCTCGCCGTCACCCTCCTGCCCCTCCTCTTCCCGACCGGTCGCCCGCCGACGCCACGCTGGCGCTGGGTGGGGTGGCTCGTCGCCGTCGGACTCGCTCCTCACCTTTGTACCGCTGGTCGCGGTCGCCTGGGAGCAGCGGGAGCTGCTCGCGCGCCCCGGCGGGGACACCCGAGTTTGCCGCGCCGGTCGGGGTCGTCATCGTGTTGGCGTGGCGATCCTGGTCTGCAGCGCGGCTGCTGCCGTGGCGTCGGCATTCGTCCGGCTGCGCCGCGCCCGCGGGACCGAGCGTGAGCAGGTCAGGTGGTTCGCCTTCGGCGCGGCACTGGCGTTGATCGTGACAATGGTCCAAATGCTGGTGCCGATGAACGACGTCCTCGGACGGATCGTTTGGTGCGGCACGCTGGCGCTGCCGGCTGCGATCGGCATCGCCATCCTCCGCCATCGCCTCTTCGACATCGACCTCCTGATCAGCCGCACGCTGCTGTGGGGCTTGCTGACCGCCTTCGTCGTCGGGATCTACGTCGTGGTCGTCGGCGTGATCGGCGCCCGGCTGGACGGGGTCAGCGGCGCGGTCCCGTCGCTCGTCGCCACCGGCCTCGTGGCCCTTCTCTTCCAACCCCTCCGGGCGCGGTTGCAGCGCGTCGTCGACCGGTTCGTCTACGGCGAGCGCGACGATCCGTACGCCGCGGTCGCCCGCCTCGGCCGGCGCCTGGAGGCAACCTGGCGCTTCGGACGCCATCCTGCCGACGATCGTCGAGACGGTGGCGCAGGCACTGAAACTGCCGTACGCGGCGCTCACGCTCCGCCAGGGCGACGGGCTTCGCCCTGGCCGCCGCCCACGGCACGCCCACCGGCGACCCGGCCCTGCTGACCCTACCGCTGACCTACAGGCGGCGCCGGTCGGCCAGCTGATCCTCGCCCCCCGCACGCCCCGGCGAATCGTTCTCGCCCGCCGACCGCCGCCTGCTCGACGACCTGGCCCGCCAGATCGGCGTCGCCGTCCACGCCGTGCGGCTGCACGCACGACCTCCAGCGCGCGCGCGAGCGGCTGGTCACGGCGCGCGAGGAGGAGCGCCGGCGCCTGCGGCGCGACCTGCACGACGGCCTCGGCGCCGCAGCTCGCCGCGCTGACGCTCAAGGCCGGGGCCGCTGCGCAACCTGATCGACGCGCGACCCGGACGCGCGCGGACGCGCTGCTCGCCGAGCTGCGCGCCGAGCTCGCGGGCGGCGATCGCCGACATCCGTCGCCTGGTCTACGGCCTGCGCCCGCCGGCCCTCGACGAGCTCGGCCTGGTCGGCGCCCTGCGCGAGCGCGGCGCGCAGTACGGCACCGGCGGCAACGGCGCGGGCTCGCGCGAGCGCCGCCGCTCGAGGCGCCGTCGAGCGCCGAGTCCTGCCGCCGCTGCCGGCGGCGGTCGAGGTCGCGGCCTACCGGATCGCGCAGGAGGCGCTGACCAACGTGGTCCGCCACGCCGCGGGCGCGGCGCTGCACGTCCGGCTCGCTCGCGGTCGGCGGGCGCCCTGCAGCTGAGGTCGCCGACGACGGCGCGGCATCGCCCGCGGCGCGTCCGGCCGGCGTCGGCCTGCTCTCGATGCGCGAGCGCGCCGAAGAGCTCGGCGGCAACGTGCGCGGTCGAGCCGCGCGCCGGGGGCGGCACGCGGGTGGTCGGCGCGCCTGCCGCTGACCCGCCGGCCCGCGTCCATGCTGGCCGCGCTGACGGCGAGGACCCGCGCATGGACGAGCCGATCCGCGTCCTGATCGCCGACGACCACCCGCTCTTCCGCGACGGGCATGCGCGGCGCTGCTCGGCGCCGTCGCCAGACATCGAGGTCGTCGGCGAGGCGGCGACCGGGCGCCGAGGCGATCGCGCGGCGCCGCGGACGCTCCAGCCGGACGTGATCCTGATGGACCTGCAGATGCCGGGCGTCACGGCATCGAGGCGACGCGCGCGATCGTCGACGACCAGCCCGCCCATCGGCGTGCTGGTCGTGACGATGTTCGAGGACGACGACTCGGTCTTTCGCGGCCCTGCGGGCCGGCGCGCGCGGCTACCTGCTGAAGGACGCCGACCAGGAGGAGATCCTGCGCGCGATCCGGGCGGTCGCGGCGGCGAGGCGATCTTCGGCCCGGCCGATCGCCACGCGGCTGCTGGCCTACTTCGCCGCGCCGCGCCGCGACGCCGCCGCAGCGTCTTCCCCGAGCTGACCGAGCGCGAGCGCGGAGATCCTCGACCTGATCGCCGCGGGGCCGCCGCAACCCGAGATCGCCGCGCGAGCTCTGCCTCAGCCCGAAGACGGTCGGCAACCACGTCTCGCAACATCTTCGGCAAGCTCCAGGTCGCCGACCGGGCCGAGGCGATCGTCCGCGCCCGAGAGGCCGGTCTCGGTCGGCCGTGACGGGTGCGCCGATTTCGACGGGCCGTTACTGCCCACTCCATCGCGATCTCAGCATCGTCGTGGCTCGGGTCGAAATGACCGATACCTTACTGGCTCGGAACCGGTCAGCTCGTGCTCCCTCGCCAACCGCTCGTCAGGAGGCGATCGACGTGGAGGTCCCCGATGGCGATCGTCGCGCTTCAAGACATCACGACCGAGGAGCAGGACGAGCTCCGCGAGATGGTGGCCGCCTACTGGGCGGAGCTGGTGCCGGATGCGCCGGTGGCGCACGATCCCCGGCGCGCCGCCGCGTGTTTTGCCGAGCATTTCGCTTCGGCGACGCCGCCGTCGCGCTGTGGCGGGCAACCCTCGGGGCGGCCAGGGTCGGCTTCGTGCGGGCCGACCGCTGGCGCACCGAGGACGAGCGCGGAGCGTTCATCCGGGACCTCTACGTCCGCCCCGACGCGCGCCGCCAGGGCGTCGGGGCGGACGTCGTGCGGGCGATCCGGGCCGTGGCGGAACGCGAGGGCTGGCTGCGGATCGACCGCAACGGCCGCGCGGACAACCCGGGCGGCCTCGCCGTCTGGCGATCCCCGGGCTTCACCCTGCAGCTCTACCAGCTTCGCCAATTCGTCGCTCGCGATGTCTGAAGATCTCAGATACGGTCCAGGTCTCAAATCCGCACCCGCGGCCAAAACCGCGTCGTCTGGGCCCTGCTCCAGGCCGCCGAAACGCCCTACCCGCGACCGCCCTGGCGACGGTTCCCCGTCTTCGCCCGCCAGCCCGCCTCCGCAGCCCTCCCTCGCCCAAACTGACGCACACCCATGTCGGTCGTTCGTATTGACAAGAACATATGTTCTGATATGATCAATCCAAGCGGCACACCCGGCGGGGGTGCGGGCCTGGGCAGCGCCCCACCTCGCCCGGCTCGGGTCCCCAGCCGTCATCCAGGCCCCAGCGCGCGCTCCCGGCGGACGTCCCGCCCGGTCGCAGCCCCTGGAGACCCCGCTCCCCGATCCGCCCCCACAGGCCGGATGGGGTAGCAGCGAACGCGCGGACCACTAGGCCATCGACCGCCAAAATCTGGAACGAGCGCAACGCAACCGCCCCTCTCCACCGCAGTGGAGAGGGGGTAGGGGGTGAGGTCCGTTTCCTTCTTGAGGTCCGTTTCCTTCTACTCTTCGACCGGCAGCCCGACCAGTTCCATCAACTTGAGGGCGTTGGTCGAAGTCGCCAGCCCGGGGCGGGCACGATAGTCGAACGAGAGTGTCCCGTCGTGAACCCGCTCGCGGAAGTGGATGGGATGGGCCGACTCCGCCAGGGGCGGCCCGGCCGCCAGGTCGAGATCGTGGGTCGAGACCGCACCCAGGGCGCCGCTGGCGACCAGGTGGGCAATGATCCGGCGGGCGGCGATCTGGCGCTCGGCCGTGTTCGTCCCCTGCAGGATCTCGTCGAGCAGATAGAGCAACCGGGGCGCGTCCGGATCGCCGTTATCGGCCGCGTCCACCACCAGCTTGAGCCGCAACAGCTCGGCCATGAAGAACGAGACGCCCCGGGCCAGCGAATCCTCGACCCGAACGCTCGTCCACACCCGCACCGGCGGCAGCCGCAGCGATGCCGCGCAGACCGGCCCACCCGCTCCGGCCAGGATCGCATTCACCCCGATCGCCCGCAGCAGCGTGCTCTTCCCGGACATGTTGGACCCGGTCACGAGCAAGAACGTCCTCGGCGGGCCGATGGTCACGTCGTTGACCACGCGTTCCCCATCCGCCAGCATGGGATGCCCAAGCTGAGTCGCCTCATACCGATCGGCGTCGGGATCCAGATCGGGGAACACCCACTCCGGCTGGTCGAATGCCAGCCCGGCCAACGCCGCCAGGGCCTCGGCCTCGCCGAGATCATCCAGCCATGCCCGGACCCGGGACCCGTTCGCGGCCTGCCAGCGCTCGAGCGCCGCGAGTTGGTGGATATCCCAGCCCGTCACCGCCTGCAGCGGCAGGTAGAGGGGCGAATCCCTGGGGATCGCGAAGGAGACGATCCGGCCAAGGCGCCGCAAGCGGGCGTGCGCCGGCGCGTCCGCGACGGAGAGGTCCTCTTGGAGACGAGCCAATTCCGGAGCGGTGAACCGGCGAGAGGCGAGGTGTTCCAGGCAATCGGCATACGCCTGAACGGCCCTCCCCTGTGATAGCGCCCGCTCGACCACCTCGTGGGCGCGGCCCAGGAGCAGGTGGGCGAACCCGAAGTTGACGATCAGGACCAGGACCCACGTCCGATTCGGCCAGAACCCGGCCAGCGCGCCCGCAAACGCGCCCCAGAACGCCACGGTCCACAGCAGGGCTGCCACCCGCAGCCACATCCGGCTGGCCAGCCAGCGCGGCCCCTCCGCCCACTCGAGGAACGGCCCCGGATCGCCCCAGGTCCGCGTCCGGAACCGGCCCCGCACCGTCAACTCCTGCCGGAACGGGAGGAGGGGCGCCAGCTCCGCCACCGCCGCCTGCCGGGCCCGCGCGGCCTCGGGACGGGCCGCATCCAGCAGCCAACTCGCCAGCCGGTCGAGCCCGAACGGCGTGCTGGTCGTATCCAGCAGGTGCAGCAGCGATGCCCGCCCGAAGATGTCCAGGTCGCCGGCATACGGGTGATCTGTGGGAGAACGCAAGGCGGCGGCTTCCGGCCGCAGCGGCAATCCCTCCCAGTCCCGAGCAAGGCGGGCCAGCCCTTCGACATTGAGGTCATGCAGAAGGGCTGCCCGCGCCCGTCGCCTGCCGAGGCGGTAATGGAAGATGGCCAGACCTATAAACACGGCCAGGGCGACCGCACCCACTACGAATGGCAGGACCGATCCGCTCCAAATCCCCAAACCAAACGAGACCGCCGCCAGGATGAAGGCGGCCAGGCGGGCATTCGCGATTCGGTTCCAGCGCACCGTCAGGGCATCGCGCTCGGCGCCGACCGTGTCGCGCCGGTCGGTGTAGATCGCCGCCGGCCCCGCCGAATCGTGCGATCCGCCGGTCGTTGGCTCGTGATTCCCATCGCCCTCATCAGGCAGGCCGCTGGGCGGAGTAGAACGCGTTGTGGCGTCCAAGATGACGTCGGTTGCGGACAGGTGAAACCTCACAGACGAAATGCGAAGGCAACAGCCAAATGCGGATGCGCCGTCGCATCACGCCCAATAGTAGTGGGTTGGCTCTTCGCGGTCCCTGCCCCCGGCCAATCCAACCGCGTCCGCACGTGCCCTGGAGCGCCCGCTCTTCCTCAGAAGCGCTAGGATTGCGGCCGGACGGTCGAGTTACCCCTGCGGCGTTCTCGACGCCGCTTCACCGGGAGGACATGACGCGTGGAACTGGCCATCATGATCGAAGGGCAAGACGGACTCACCTGGGAGCGCTGGCACAGGCTGGCGACGATGGCGGAGGACGGCGGGTTTGCCGGCCTCTTCCGGTCCGACCATTTCACCAACCCGGAAGGTCCCCACACCGACGCCCTCGACCTGTGGGCCTCCCTCACCTACCTGGCGTGCAACACAAACCGGATCGAGTTCGGCCAACTGGTCTCGCCGGCCTCCTTCCGCAACCCCGTCGTCACCGCCTGGACCGCCGCCGCCATCTCCGACCTCTCCGGCGGGCGCATGCGGCTCGGCCTCGGGGCAGGGTGGCAAGACAGGGAGCACGCGAGCTACGGCTTCGCCCTCGGCGACCTGGACGAGCGCTTCACCCGCCTGCAGGAAGCCCTGGAGGTCGTCACGCTCCTCCTCCGCTCGAACGACCCTGTCTCCTTTTCGGGCCGATTCTTCACGCTGAAGGACGCGCTCCTGCTTCCCCGCCCCGCCCAGGCAGGACATCCCCCGATTGTGATCGGCGGCAACGGCCCCAAGCGAACCCTGCCCCTCGTCGCCCGCTACGCCGACGAGTGGAACGCCGTCGGGGCTCCCCGCGACCGCGTCGCCAACCTCAACACGTCCCTCGACGAACTCCTCACCGCCCGCGGCCGGCAACCCAGCGACGTCAAGCGGTCCCTCATGACCCGGGTCATCGTCGGTAAGGACGATGCCCAGATCACGACCAAGCTCAGGGGCCGCGACCGCGACGAACTGGCCGGCCGCGGCGCTATCATCGGCACCCCAACCGCCATCGTCGATCAGCTCGGCGCCCTGGAAAGCGCCGGCGTCTCCCGCGTCCAGGCCCAATGGCTCGACATGGACGACATCCCCGGCCTCGAACTCCTCGCCGCCGAGGTCATCCCGCAGTTGGGGTAGGACTGAAAGGTCTTCGATCAATGTGACAAAGCGAAGCGGCGCTCCAAACAGGGCGCCGTTTTGCTTCTGATCCCCATGTGGTGAGGACCTTAGAGGCTGTTATGCACTTGGTAGGCTTGGGGGATGGAAGATGCGCCCCGCAAACCGTACCCCTCGGACGTGCCCGACGACGACTGGGCGTTCGTGGCGCCCTCCCTGACGCTGATGACGCCGGAGGCGCCGCAACGCCGCCACGACCCGCGCGAGGTCTACAACGCCTTGCGCTGGGTGGTGCACACCGGCGCCCAATGGCGCTACCTGCCGACCAACGTCCCGCCTTGGGAAGCGGTCTACCAGCAGTCTCGGCGGTGGATGGAGGCCGGGTGCTTCGCGGACATGGTGCACGACCTGCGGGCGATGCGGCGCTGGGCCGACGGCCGCGCCGACGACCCCACGGCGGTCATCCTCGACAGCCGCACCCTCCAGAGCACGCCGGAGAGCGGCGGCCGCGGCGGGTACGACGGGCACAAGAAGCGCACGGGCAGCACGGTCCACGTGGCGGTGGATACCCTCGGCCACCTGCTGGCGCTGCGCGTCACCCCGGCCAACGCCCAGGACCGGGACCAGGTCGCGGCCTTGGCTGCGGCGGTCCAGGCGGCGACCGGGGAGACCGTCGAGGTGGCCGTCGTCGACCAGGGATACACCGGGCCGCGCCCGGAGGCCGCCGCCGCCGAGCACGGCATCCGGCTGGAGGTCGTCCGCCTTCCCGAAGCCAAACGCGGCTTCGTCCTGCTGCCGCGGCGCTGGGTGGTGGAGCGCTCCTTCGCCTGGGCGAGCCGCTTCCGCCGCCTCGCCCGCGACGACGAGCGGCTGCCGGAGACGCGTGCGGCGCTCCACTTCGTCGCCTTCGCCTGCCTGATGGCCCATCGCTTGATTACCCTTGCTGCTCAAGGTCCATAACAGGCTCTAGGCTGGATTCCGGTGAGGCATCGGGCCTCCCGCGGCCGAAACGCCGAAAAGGAACCGAGCCGGAAGGGACGACGATGCCGAACATTTCCGTGACCGAAGCGGACACGCGGTTGACCGATCACCATGCCCGGGTCGACCGTCTGAATCGGATGGGGCCCCACTACGATGCTTTGCGAGTGCCCTCTTCTCCGAAGCGGCGGCCTATCCTGGGGGACGCTCGCTCGATGCTGGCGGTCGTTTGCCGGTGATTGGCGCTGTTGGCCGCCGACAGCCGGGATCGGCTCCGCGCAAAAGAGGAGGACATGGCGATGCTCGGGCTAACCTGGCCGAGCGACGCCGAGTACGACCGGATCCTCGCGGACGAGATCCGAGCCAACCAACTCGTGCGCCAGTCCGCCGAAGCCCTCGACCTGCCAATGGCGCTCCCGGGACCGTGAGAAGACGTCTGGCGGCCACACAGCACGGTCGGCACGTCCGTCGCCCAGCGTTACCTGACCGTGCGTGCCACCACAGAGCTGCCGCCAGGACGCTCGCCATGTAAACAGCCGTGCAGCCACTCCTGATCCGCGATGACTCCAACCCCTATCTCAGACACGGTCATGTGCGAGACAATCGGCGTCCGGCGCTGCTTAGGCGGGCGTGGAGTATGGGGAAGGGAGCAATCGGTGGATACGCAGGGTAGGAACGAGCGACCCGAGGATCGCGTCCGCGGCGCGTCGCGGCCGAGCGAGCTGAAGATCACCGACATGCGCACGGCGACGGTCGGGTGGAACAACTGGCATTTCACGCTCGTCCGGATCGACACCAACCAAGGGTTCGGCGGCTACGGCGAGGTGCGCGATTTCGCCAGCAAGAGCTACGCGCTGATGCTGAAGCGGCTGCTGCTCGGCGAGAACCCCTGCAACCTGGACAAGCTCTTCCGCAAGATCAAGCAGTTCGGGCATCACGGAAGGCAGGGCGGCGGGGTTTGCGGCGTCGAGATGGCCCTGATGGACCTGGCCGGCAAGGCGTACGGCGTGCCCGCCTACGCGCTCGTCGGCGGCAAGTTCCGCGATCGCATCCGGATGTACTGCGACACCCCCAACGAGCCGACCGGCGCGGCGATGGGCCAGAAATTGCTCAAGAAGATCGAGCAGGGCTTCACGATGCTGAAGATGGACGTGGGGGTCCAGCCGCTGATCGGCGTCGAGGGCGCCCTGAGCTGGCCGCAGGGGATGCTGCCGGGCGACTCCGAAGACAAGGTGGAGGAGATGTTCAACACCACCCAGGTGATGCACCCCTTCACCCATGTCCGCCTCACCCCGAAGGGGATCGACCTCATCTGCGAGTACGTCGCCGAGGTCCGCGACGTCGTCGGCGACGAGGTGCCGATCGCCGCCGACCATTTCGGCCATATCGGCATCGACGACTGTCTCCGCCTCGGGCAGGCGCTGGAGCCCTACAACCTCGCCTGGCTGGAGGACCTGGTGCCCTGGCAGTTCACCGACAAGTGGGTCCAGCTCGAGCGGGCGCTGAACACACCGGTCTGCACCGGCGAGGATATCTACCTGCTGGACGGGTTCAAGCCGCTGCTGGAGGCCCGCGCGGTCAACATCATCCACCCCGACCTGGCCACCAGCGGCGGGATCATGGAGACGAAGAAGATCGGCGACTACGCCCAGGAATACGGCATCAGCATGGCACTGCACATGGCGGGAACGCCGGTCAGCACGATGGCGAGCGTCCACTGCGCCGCCGCGACCCAGAACTTCATCGCCCTGGAGCACCACTTCAACAAGGTCTCGTTCTGGGGCGACTTCATCGACGGCGTGCCGAAGCCGATCATCCAGAACGGCTACATCCCCGTGCCGGAGGGGCCGGGCCTCGGCTTCGAGCTGAACCTGGATGTCGTCCGGGAGAACCTCGTCCCCTGGGACACGGGCTTCTTCGCGCCGACCTCGGAATGGGACGGCAACACGAGCGTGCGCAGTCACGACCGGCTCTGGTCCTGAGCCGGGAGACCGAAACGTGCCGAATCGACCGAGCGACCGAAGCCTGATTCGACGCGGCAGCTCATCGAACCGATCCCCCGGGTCATTCGTGCGCGCCTTCCCGTCGTTCTCGCGCCGCGAACCCGGTTCGGGCGCGGCCCGTGTCGCGCAACCAACGGCCTTCCAGCAGCGCTCGTTTCTCGAGACCGTCCTTTGAGGGCTCGGCGTCGGAAAGCCGGCGGTAACACCGGTCGCCGCCCAGAACGCCGCGGCCGATGATGGGGACCTGCCGGAGCGCGTGCCCCGGCACGGGGCAGACTCGGGTACGATTGCGGCAACATCGTTCGAACAACGGCGGCGACAGAGAGATGGAGGCAGCCAATGGATCTTCGAGGCAATGGCGTCTACATCAGCGGCGGGGTACTTGCCATCCTCGTGATCATCCTCCTGCTCATCTGGCTGTTGTAGCCAAGTGCTGGAGAGCTGATTTCTTCCGTGGCGCCCGGTGCGGGCCAAACCGTGGCCGTCCCGCGGCCGGCGTGCCGGATCCCGTGAGCCGTGTTCAGCGGCGCCAGCGCGGACCGCCAGTTGCCTTCGCTCAGCATCTGCCCAGACAGCCTGAGGCACCGATCGACGCCCGCCGCATGAAAGGAGCGGACGTCCGACGCGGCGCTGGCGGCGGCGGCCGGGCGCAGCATGCCAAACCTCAAAGATACCTCCCGTCACGGCCACGGCCAGCAGGGCAACCTGAACCATCCGGCTGAATCCCGAACGCGTGCTTCGGATCGTCATCATCATCGTGCTTCAAAGCGCAACGACGCGCCGCTTGTGGGTTGATTTCGTCCCTTCGGGAACCGTCGGGCGCCTGTTCCGCCTGACACCTGGATCTTGCCGGCAGAGACAGCAAGCGGCATCGCCGACATCACCAGTTCGCGCAACCGCCTCCTACCACCTCAGTGCTGGCCAGATCGACAAAGATGTCGATCTGTACCCAACCGGAGAGGGGGCAGGCGTCGCCCGAGGGAATGGCGCCCTGGCACCGCCCGTGCGGTCCTGATTGCCGCGCCAGCAGGGCGCACCGACGGGCCAGGCACCGTTGCGGAAAGGACCAATAGCCCCTTGGAGTCGACACCACACGGCAAGGTCGCGCTCGTCACCGGCGCGGCCAGCGGCCTGGGCGCCACCACCGTCCGCGTCTTCGCGGAGGCCGGGTACCGCGTTGCCGCCCTGGACCGCGCCGGCGTATCGGGAGCGGACGGCACTGCCGTGCTGGCCTACGCCTGCGACCTGACCGACGCGACGGCCGTGGCGGAGACGGTCACCGCCGCCGTCGACCACTTCGGCCGGATCGACGCCGCAGTCAACTGCGCCGGCATCGACCACACCCTCTGGTTAGAGCAGCTCACCGTCGCCCAGTTCGACGAGGTCATCGCCGTCAACCTCCGCGGCCCCTTCCTGGTCGCCAAGGCCGTCTGGCCGGTCATGAAGCGGCAGGGCGGCGGGCACGTCGTCAACGTCGCCTCCACCGCCGCCTTCCGCGTTTGGACGGGCGCCTCGGCCTACCACGCCTCGAAGTTTGGCCTCCTCGGCCTGGGGCGCGCCCTCACCCTCGAAGGGCGGCCCGACAACATCCGGGTCACCACCGTCATCCCCGGCGGTATGGACACCGGGTTCTTCGCCCGCTTCGCTGACCAGGGCATCCCGGCCCCCGATCCGGCGACCCTCCAGGACCCAGCCGACGTGGCCCGCGCGATCCTCTTCGCCGTCGCCGCCCCGCCCGGCTCGGTGGTCCAGGAACTGGTGGTGACGCCGCCCAACGAGCCGAGCTGGCCATAGGAACACAGGCGTCTCAATCACCGATTACGTCGCGGCGAGCTCGTCCGCCGTCGGCGGCTGGAACACGCTCCAGTAGCGGACTAGCATCTCCTCGATGAGGTGGAGCGTGTCGGACAGTGGCGCCGTGTTGCGCGCCGCCAGCCGGCGCGAGAACTCCTCGCGGGAGACGTCCAGGTACACCAGACGCAGGCGGTCGCCATCGCGTGCCGCCCGTGCCCGGTAGTGGTCCCGTTCGCTCCGCGCCCAGACGCCCCAGTCGAGCACGACATCAAGGCCGAGCCGCACCGCCCGCACCGCGACGGTCCATTGCAGGTCCTTGACCGCGTCGCGCTTGCCATCGTCGTGGACGTCCTCCGGGGCGCAGAGGTGGGTGACCCACTCGTCCTCGGTGAAGCGCGGCGCCGGCCGGCCGGCTTCGAGTCGCCTGGCGCGAGTCGTCTTGCCCGAGGCCGGTAACCCGCACAGCAGGAAGATGGCCGGCATGGCGGGCGCCTTACGCCCGGTCGAGCATCCCGCGACCGCGCGCGGTGAGCACCACCCGTGCACCGCACCGTCCCGAGCGGGCGGACTCGACCTCGACCAGCCCGTCGCCGAGCGCGTCCTCCCAGATCGTCAGCCGAGGGCAGCTCGTGCGCCAGGCGTCCATGGTCTCGGCGTAGGAACGGGGTCGACGCGCGACCCAGGCGAGGAACTGCAGCGTCAGCGGGGCGACCGGCGGATGGTCCAGATCTTTGTCCGTCCGCGGTGTGGTCTCAGATGACATGTTCCACCCCCAGCCCTGATCATTTCCGCTACCCCACTGGCCGCGATGATACCGCCGCTCCTGATGAGTTACACCCATCGTTTATGCACCGGCCGGTTGCATGGCGCCCGGACCGGGCATCCGACGGGTGGCGTGTGGCCGTCCCCTGCTCCGGGCGGTGGCTCGCCCGCGAATGCAGGCAACCCGTTCGGGCGGCAAGTTAGTCGAGGCCGGGATGGGTGGCGTCTTGCAGGAGGGAGACGTGTCGAATGGCGCCCGTACCGCCAGAGCGTGGGGCGGCGCCACGACGACGCGGGGTTTGCGATCGGGCTGGCGACATCTGCCAGGCCCCTAGGCCGCCGCAAGGTCCTAGGCCAAAAGGTCCGTTGACACTGGGACTGATGGGGCATAGCATCGTTGATCGGCGAGATATCACGCGAATCGGATGCTGGCTTGGGCAGAGCGGATCGCGCGCTTGCTGTGCGCTCCTCTGGACCCGCGGCCGGTTCCCCGTGCCTTTGAGCCCGTTCTTGGCGGCGCAATGTCGCGTCGCGGTGGTCGAAGTCGGGGCGACTCTGATGGACCAGGACCAGTTCTGCTCGGTTGGCGCCGTCTCGGAAATACCGCTCCTGCGCCCGCGGCGCGTACTTGGCCAACCTGCCCTACACAAAGCACTTCGGCGCAAGCCGAGCGCAGGGGCGTGGTGCACGTGCGCCGCGTTCGCGCCCAGAGCGACGATACTCGGGCTGCGGGGTGCTCCTCTGCGTGGTGACCGATCAGGAGCCCGGCGGGACGGCCCAGGCTTGACGGCGGCTGGTTCGGCGCGCATGATGCGGGTAATCAACCCACAATAGACGGGATTAGGGGTCAATCCATGCCCATCGGACCGCGCTGGCAACGTGCCCGGCGATCTGCCAGAGCCGGGGATTGCCCTTCTCCATGATCTCTGGCTTCTGCCCACGACGCTGCCGGTCTCGCCCACGCCGCTGATCGGGCGCGAGCGAGAGGTGGAGGCGGTCGGCGCCATGCTGCGGCGCGGGGATGTCCGCCTGGTGACGCTGACCGGCCCGGGCGGGGTGGGCAAGACCCGCCTTGCCATGGAGGTCGCCGCCGATCTCGCCCCAGAGTTCGCGCACGGGGCCGTCTTCGTGGCCCTTGCCGCGGTGCGAGATCCGGCGCTCGTCGTCCCCGCGATCGCCCAGGAGTTGGGGGTACGCGCCGCCGGTGGGCGACCGCCCTTCGCCCAATTGAAGGCGTTCCTGGCGGCGCGCCACATGCTCCTCGTGCTCGACAACTTCGAGCAGGTCGTCGATGCCGCCCCCATCGTCGCCGACCTGGCGACGACCATCCCATCCCTGTCGATCCTGGTGACCAGCCGAGAACGGCTGCGCCTGTCGGTCGAGTATGCGTACCCGGTCCCGCCGCTGGCGCTGCCGGAGGTGCAGGAGCCGGCCACACTGGACCGTGTCGCCGGGACGGCGGCCGTCCGGCTCTTCGTGGAGCGCGCCCAGACGGTCCAGCCCGACTTCGCCTTGAGCAACGCCAACGTCGAGGATGTGGCGGCCATTTGCCACCGGCTCGACGGCCTGCCGCTGGCCCTCGAGCTCGCCGCCACGCGCGTCGGTGCCCTGCCTCCGGCGACCTTGCTGGCCCTCCTGGCACAGCGGTTGCCGCTGCTGACCGGAGGGTCGCGCGACCGGCCAGCCCGGCAACAGACGATGCGCGGGACCATCGCCTGGAGCGACGACCTCCTCTCTCCACAGGAGCAACGCCTCTTTCGCTCCCTCGCGATCTTCGCCGGCGGTTTCACGCTCGAGGCGGCGACGGCGGTCGTGCCAAATCCGGGGATCGACCTGCTCGATGAGATCATCTCGCTCGGGGACAAGGGCTTGGTTCGTCCCTTGCCGGGTTCCGCGACCGAACCGCGCTTTGGGATGCTGGAGACGATCCGGGAGTATGGCCGTGAGCGATTGACGGCCAGCGGCGAGGCGGAGGACGCCGGCCGGCGGCACGCGGCCTACTACCTCGCCCTCGCCGAGCGCCTCGCGCCGGTGCACGTCGGCCCCCACCCTGCCGCCTGGCTCGACCGCCTGGCCGCCGACCACGACAACCTCCGCGCCGCCTTCGAACTCCTCTGCCGCGCCGAGACTGCCGAGGCGTGCCTTCGGCTGGCGGCCGCCTGCGGCTCGTACTGGTTCCGCCGGGGGCACATCGGGGAGGGCCGGGCGCGGCTGGGCCGCGCGCTCGCCCTCGCCGGCCCGGAGCCGACCGCGGCCAAGGGCAGCGCCCTGCGCTGGGCGGCCGAGCTGGCGCTCTGGGGGGGCGACCTGCCGGCGGCCGCTGCCCTCGGGCGGGAGGGGCTGGCCATCTGGGAGGCAGTCGGCGATCCCCGCGGCCGGGTCCTGGCGCTGCACGTGCTCGCGCTGGTCGAGCAGCACCAGGGCCGCTGGGACGCGGCCGCCGCGCTGTTCGGGGAGGAGCTCGCCTACTGGCGCGAGCTCGGCGAGACCGGCGCCGTCGGCGTGGTGCTCATGTTTCTCGGCATGGTGGCGTACGAGCAGGGCGACCCGGCGCGGGCGCGGGCGCTGGTGGACGAGGCGGCGGCGCTCTTCCGGGCGGCCGGCGACCGCACGTGGCTGGCGGCCATGGACGCGTACCTGGGGCTGTTCGCGGCCGCCGAGGGGTGCCTCCCCGAGGCCGCCGGGCGCTATCGGGCCTGCCTGCGCGGCTTCGCCGCGGCCGGCGACGCCTCCCTCCTCCACACGCCCCTGCCCGGGCTGGCGGCGCTGGCGGTCGAGGTCGGGCTGCCCGAGGCGGCGGCGCGGCTGCTCGGCGCCGCCGACGCGCAGCTCCAGCGCACCGGCTCCGGGCTGCCGCCGTTCCGCCGTCCTGCCTACGAGCGGGCGGGGGCGGGGGCGCGGGCGGCCCTCGGGGAGGCGGGGTTCGCCGCCGCCCACGCCGCTGGGCGTGGCCTCGGCCTGGAGGACTGGTTGGCCGAGGCCGACCGGATCGTGGCGGCTGTGGAGGAGCGGCCACGCCCGGCGGTCCAGCCCGCACGGCCGGCGGGCCTCACCGGCCGCGAGCTCGAGGTGCTGCGCCTGCTGGTCGCGGGCCGCTCCAACCGCGAGATCGCCGAGGCGCTCTTCATCTCGACCCGCACCGCCCAGACCCATGTCCAGCACATCTTCGGCAAACTGGACGTCGATTCCCGCGCCGGGGCGGTCGCCTACGCGTTGCAGCACCTGCTGGTCTAGCGCGCCACCCCGAACCGGCTACGCCCGGGCAAGGGGGGGCGCCGTCCCGGCGTCGCCCGGGTCGGGGCTTCGCTATGCCCGGCCGCCGCCGGGACGGCGCCTCGAATTCGGCCCCTTGCCGCCGCCAAGACGGCGCCCACCGTCTCGACGAGCGCTCCAGGATCGCCGTTTCCACGCTCGCGTGCGCCATACGTAATACGTAGGCTCTCCCCCGATAGCCGCTCAGAAAATCAGCAATACGGCCGATGGCTCCCGCGACGGTCCGCCCCAGACTGGACAGCATGCCAGGCATTCCAACCGAACGAGTCGAGACGACACTGTAAGGAGAGTTCCATGCTCCGCATCGCTTCGTGGTCTGCGCGGACGGCGTCGGCCGTCGCGTTCGTCTTCTTGCTCGCCCTGGCGGCCGTGCCCGGCGGGGCCTCGGCGCAGGGCGTTGGCCTCGTCGCCGTGGGCTACGGTGAGGGCGGTTACGAGTACCTGCAGGTGGGCTACGGCGGGGGGCCGGCTTCGAGCAGCCCGGCTACGACACCTCCGGCTGGTCCATCGGCGCCGCCCCGTTCGGCTCGCCGTGGCCCGTGCGGCTGCAACTACAACGGCAACATCCAGACCGCCTGGGACGTCAACACCGACCTGCTGGTCCGCAAGGCGGTCGCCCTGCCGCCCGGCGCCACCAACGTGGTGATCTCCGGCACGGTCGACAACAACGCCAGTCGTGTACTTCAACGGTGCGACCGGTCGGCTCCTGCTGCAGCGGCAATTGCGAACCAGGGCGCCATCAACGCGGCGGTGCCGGATTGCGTGCTGGCCGCCGACGGCAACAACCTGCTTGGCCATCCGCGGCCAGCGACTACGGCGTCTCGAGCTACCTCAACGTCCAGGTGACCTACGAGTCGACGGCCCGGCCTACGCCGTCTGCCCGCTCAACGACGCGACGAAGGCCCACAAGTCCGGCTCCACCGTCCCGCTCAAGCTCCAGCTCTGCGACGCCGCCTGGACCAACCTGTCCGACCCGGCCGTCGTCGTCCACGCCTCCAGCGTCTACCAGGCCGATTCCAGCGCCGTGGCCGACATCGTCCCGGACGCGGGCAACGCCAACCCGGACCAGGACTTCCGCTACGACGCCGACCTCGGCGGCTACATCTACAACCTCAAGACGACCGGGTTTGGCCTCGGCACCTGGGTCGTGACCTTCACCGTCAACGGCGAAGTCCGACCCCAGCTACTACGTGACCTTCGACGTCCGGTAGCGCCCTAGGCGGAGGAGACGGCGCCCGCCAGCAATCGGTAGCCGGGCCGGGCATAGTGGGCCCGGCCCGGCGCTATCCAGGAGGAACCATGGAAGGGAACCGCTTCGACGACCTCACCAAGGCCCTGGCGGGGCGGCGCTCCCGCCGCAGCCTCTTCGGGCTCCTCGCCGCCGCCGCGGGCGGCGTCCTCGCCGGCGCCTCGCGCGCGGACGCCGCGCCCCCGCCGGACAAGCCCTCCAAGTGCTACGGCGAGGGCTCGAGCTGTACGAACGCCAAGCAGTGCTGCTCCGGCACCTGCACCAACCGCCGCTGCGTCGACGATTCCACGCCCCCCCAGTGCGTCGCCGCCAACTGCCCCGGCCAGGACACTGAATGCCAGACGCGCATCTGCGTCGGGGGCACATGCGGGCTCGAATACGCCTTTATCGGGACTCCGACCCTCCAGCAGACGCAGGGCGACTGCCAGCGGACGGTCTGCGATGGGTTGGGCGGGATCACGTTCGTTTATGACGACACCGACGTGCCGAACTCCCCAGGCCAGTGCGTCTTCGCGTACTGCGGGCCCGACGGCTTGCCGCACTTCGATCCGGTCCCGGCAGGCAGCCCTTGCGAAGAGAACGGCGGCGTGGTCTGCGACGGGAACGGCTCGTGTGTAGGTGGCGGCGGCCAGTGCATCAGCGAGGTGGACTGCCCTGGCCAGGACACCGACTGCCAGAAGCGCACCTGCATCGGGGGCACGTGCGGACTCAAGTACGCGTATGCTGGGGCGCCGACCGCCCAGCAGAAGCAGGGCGACTGCCAGCAGACGGTCTGCGACGGGGCGGGCGGGATCTTCCTCGTCTATGACGGCAATGATGTGCCGACCCCCCAGGACAGTGCTTCTCCGGCTTCTGCGGGGCCGACGGCGTGCCGTACTTCGAGCCGACCTTCGCTGGCAGTCCCTGCGACGAGAACGGCGGCACGGTCTGCGACGGTAACGGCACCTGCATCTTGGGAGTGTGCGCGACCGGGGCGGACTGCCCCGGCGAGGACACCGAGTGCCAGAAGCGCGTCTGCAACGGTGGCTTCTGCGGGACCTCCTACGCGGATCCAGGTACGCCGACGATGCAGCAGACTCAGGGCGACTGCCTGCTTACCATCTGCGACGGGATGGGCGGCATCACCGTCAAGCCGGACGGCGACGACGCGCCGTTCACCGACAACGAGTGCAAGGTCGCGTTCTGCGGGGCCGACGGCTTGCCGCACATCAACCCGAAGCCGGCCGGGGAGTCCTGCAGCCAGAACGGCGGCACGGTCTGCGACGGGGCCGGTGCCTGCGTGTAGGCATCGGCCACCTGCGCCGACGGCCTCAAGAACGGCAGCGAGAGCGACATCGTCTGCGGCTTCCAGAGCACCCCGTGCGACAACGGCCAGACGTGCCAGTTTCGTGATGACTGCTGGAACTCTTACTGCGACGGCGGGATATGCCCCATGTTGTAGGGTGCACCAGAGCACTGGCCGGGCGGGCGCTGTTGCCCGCCCGGCCACGTCGCTTGTCGCGGCAGATGGTCGGGTGTATTCCGGCGAGCACGGCCTGCTCCAGGCAATCGGTGCGGCGTGACCCCGTCGTCGTGTGCGTGATCGTCTGCGCCCTTGAGGACACGTGCCCACCGGGAAGCGTACCGCTCCTCGCCACCTGCCCGTTGGGCGCCCAAAGGCATCTCAGTAGCGCCCTTCGCGCTCAACGACACCGTGTTCTCCAGACCCTCGGACGTGGCTTGGCACGGGGGCGGGGCGGTTCGCCGCTCCGCCCCCGTGCTGCATGTGTGGGGGTGACGGCAACGTCCCTGCCCCATGTCGATTCTTCCGTATTCGAGATCGCCGAGACGCTCTTCATCTCCAACCGCACCGCCCAGACCCACGTCCAGCACATCTTCGACAGGCTGGACATCGATTCCCGCGCCGGGGCGGTCGCCTATGCCTTACAGCACCTGATCGTCTAGCGCGCGCCACCCCGACCCCGCTACGCCCGGGATGACGCGAAACCCCGACCCGGACGTAGCCGGGGCATAGCGAAGCCCCGACCCGGCGTCGCCCGGGGTCTTTAGAGTGCCTATCACAACCCGCCGTTGCCGCCGGGTTCGTTCTCGGTCCCGGAGGGACTTCGTCGGTTGAGCCCGGGACTTCAGTCCCTCTAACTAGGGGTGGAGCCGCCGACCACGCGGTTTTGTTAGGCGCTCTTAGCCCCGGGCTGAGTGAGATAAGCCCACTACAGGGGCTGAGCACAGGATTAGCGGCCCAAAGCCCGGCGTTCCAGCCCCCTTTAGGGGGGTTATCCGGGTCAGCCCGGGATCTTTAGCCCCGGGCGACGCCGGGACGTGGCCTCGCTATGCCCCGGGCGACGCCACCGCGGCGCCCCGCATCGCCCCGGGCGACAAGGGCACGGTGCCGCCGTTCCCATGCGGTCCCCGTGAATAATCTAGGCTAGGCGTCGTCTTGGTGTCTCAGAAACGGACCAGCCTGTTGAGCGCCGGTTGACAGCCCCGGAGACGGGTGTAGCATCTCCACTTGCCGCGCGATCCGGCGAGGTCCGTTCTGGGCGCGCCCGTCGAGGTGAATGACCGTGCGCGCGTTGCATCTGCCCGATCTCGATGCCCACCTGTGTTACCACGACCTGGCCGGCCGCGAGCCGGCCTGCGTCTGGCTCCACGGATTGGGCTCCGCCTCCTCCGCCGACTTCCCGGCGATCGTCCGCCACCCACGGCTCGTGCCCTACCGGGCGCTGCTCGTCGACCTCCTCGGGTTCGGCTTCAGCGACCGCCCCCAGGCTTTCTCCTACACGCTGGAGGCGCACGCCGAGACCGTTGCGCGGCTGCTGGATCGCCTCGCCCTCCGCGGCTGCCGCGTCATCGGCCACAGCTTCGGCGGTTCCGTCGCGATCGTGCTGGCCGCATCCCGCCCCGACCTTGTCGCCGGCCTGATCGTCGCCGAGCCCAACCTGGAGCCAGAGGACGCGACGCTGAGCCGCACCGTCGCCGACCAGACGGAGGCGGGGTTCGTGGCGGCCGGCCACGCGGCGCTGGTGGCGGAGGCCGAGGGGTGGGCGGCCGAGATTCCAGCCTGGGCGGCCTACCCGGGGACGCTACGCGCGGCGGACCCGGGCGCGATGCACCGCAGTGCCACTGCCCTCGTCGCGGCCTCGTTGGACGGGGTGTTTTTCGGGCTGACCCTCCCCCGGACCTACGTGTTCGGCGCCCAGACCTTGCCGCACCGGCACGAGGCGCTGCTCCGGGCGGGCGGGGTGCCGGTCGCGGTGGTGCCCGACGCCGGGCACGGGATGCCGGGGGAGAACCCGGCCGGCTTCGCCGAGGCTGTGGCCGAGGCGCTCTCGTAGCACGAGATCGGGAGGCCACCGATGCTGGGCCCGCCCAAGCCCCGCTGCTCGACGATCCCGTCGCGGTGTCGCTGGAGCGGTGGGTTACCCTCCACAACTTTTACCGCCACCTGGAGGCGAAACTCGACCTGGGCTTCGTCCGGGGTTGGGTCCGCGATCTGTACGCGGACTGCGGCCGCCCCGGCATCGACCCGGTTGTCTCCTTCAACGTGAGGCGCCCCCGTGCCCGTTTGCGGGCCGAACCGACGCTCTATACACTATCCGGCGCACGAGCCAAGGAGACCACGCGATGAGCCCAGCACCCGGCACCACGGGGGCCGCGACCGACCTCGTGATCCGCCAACTGCGGGCCGACGACCTTCCCGCGGCCGACGCGGTCCGGCGGCGCGCCTTCGGCACCTTCCTGGGGCTGCCGGACCCGATGCGCTTCCGGGGAGACGCGGATCCGGCCCGAACCCGGTTCCTGGCCGACCCGGCCGGGGCCTTCGCGGCCGAGCTGGGCGGCGAGTTGGTCGGGACCAACTTCATCGTCGACTGGGGCAGCATCGGATTCTTCGGGCCGCTTTCGGTCCGCCCGGACCTCTGGGACCGCGGCATCGCCCGGCGACTGGTCGCGGCGGTCATGGAGGAGTTCGCGCGGCGGGGAACCCGCCACGTCGGGCTGTTCACGTTCGGCCACAGCCCCAAGCACCTCGGACTCTACCAAAAGTTCGGCTTCTGGCCCCGCTTCCCCACCGCGATCGTGGCCAAGCCGGTCGGTCCGCCCGACGCCGGGGTGGCCTGGTCCACATACGCCGCGTTGCCGTCGGACGGGCAGCGGGCGTGCGTGGAGGCCTGCCGCGAGATGACCGACGCGGTGCACGGGGGTCTTGACCTCGGCGGGGAGATCGTCGCGGTCGCGCGGCACGGCTTCGGCGAGACGGTGCTGCTGCTGGATGGGGATGTCCTGGCCGGCTTCGCCGTCTGCCACTGCGGCCCGGGCACCGAGGCCGGCGGAGGCGCCTGCTACGTCAAGTTCGGGACGGTGCGGCCTGGGCCGGATGCTGAGGCGTCGTTCGTGCGGCTGCTGGCGGCCTGCGAGGCGCTGGCCGCGGCGCGGGGTCTGGTCCGGTTGGTCGCCGGGGTCAACACGGCCCGCCGCGAGGTCTACCGCCTCCTGCTGGCGGCCGGATTTCGCACCGAGGTGCTGGGCCTGGCGATGGACCGGCCCGACGAGGCCGGCTACAACCGGCCGGGCGCCTACGTCATCGACGACTGGCGGTAGCGACCGGCGGCGCTTAACGCGTTCTGGGGACACGACGACGCGTAGGCGTCGACGATGGGGAGGACGGCTCGGATGGACGACGGGCGGGTGAGCGAGGGCGGCACCAGTCCTGCCGGTCCTGCCACCCAGAGCGTGGACGTGGCGATCGTGGGCGGCGGCGTCGCAGGGGCGAGCGTGGCCGCGGCGCTGGCGAGCGCGGGGCTCGGCGTGGCGGTGATCGAGCGCGAGTCCCGCTTCCGCGACCGCGTGCGCGGCGAGAGCATCCACCCGTGGGGTGCCCGCGAGGCGGGCCGGCTGGGGCTGCTGCCGGTGCTGCGGGCGGCCGGGGCCACCGAGCTCCCCCTTTGGCAATCCTACGTCGACCGCGCGCCGGGGGTCCCGTATCGCTGGGCCGACGATACCCCCGACGGTCTCGGGGAGTGGAGCATCTTCCACCCGACGTTGCAGCAGGCGTTGCTCGACCACGCGCGGGAGGCCGGGGCGGTGGTGCTGCGCCCGGCCCGCGTCACCGCTTTTCGCGGCGGCGAACGACCGGAGTTGGAGATTGTCGCGGGCGGCGAAACGGCGACGGTCCGCGCGCGGCTCGTCGTCGGCGCAGATGGCCGCACCTCCGCGGCCCGGCGTTGGGTTGGCGCCGCGACCGAGACCGATCCGGTCCACCACGCCGTCGGCGGTTGCCTGCTCGCCGGGGTGGACCTCGAGCCGCGATGCACGCACAGCGCGAAGCCCCCAGGAACGCAGGCGCTCGTCTTCCCCCAGGATGGTGGGCGCGCCCGCGCTTACCTGATCTGCGGCAGCGAACGCGCCGCCGCGGTCCGGGCCGGCGGCGCCGAGGGGTTCGTCGCCGCGCTGGCCGCCCACTTCCCGGAGGGAGCGTTCGCTCGGGCTGCCGCCATCGGTCCGGCCGCCTTCTTTCCGAACGCGGATACCTGGGCCGACCGGGTGGCGGGGGAGGCCGTGGTGCTGGTCGGCGACGCCGCCGGCGCCAACGACCCCAGCGTAGGCCAGGGCCTCTCGCTCTGCTTTCGCGATGCCCGCGAGTTGCGCGACCTGTTGCTCGCTGAACGCGACTGGCGGCGGGCGATCTCGGCGTTCGCCGAGCGCCGCGCGACCTATTACGCGGTGCTCCGCGAGCACGCGCGTTGGCACGCCGTGCTCGCCATCGAAGAAGGCGCGGAAGCAGACGCCCGCCGCGAACGGGTGGCGCGGGCCCGCGAAGCGGACCCGAGCGCCGGCGGGTTCGCCACCCTCCTCGCCCTCGGTCCGGACGGCCTCGTCGCCGACGAGGCCGCGCGCCGCCGCTACCTCGCCGAGGAGTGACGCATCCTTGACCGAATCCGCCCTGGACGCGGTCGTCCGCCTGCACCCCTCAGCGCAGCGCCCACCGCAGCCTGAACCGTGCCAAATGTCGCTGAAGAACGACGACACCCAGCGGCGAGATCAGCCCGAGCCGCAGCCGACAGTGCGCGAGGCAGCGGCGTCGGGGGTGGGAGCCCGGCATCCTCGCCTTCGACTCGGTGATCACCGCCCGCCGGCAAACCGGGCACCGCTCCGGGGAAGATCTGGCAAGGTGGGCCTCCTCGCGGGCCGGCGGGTCAGACGAAGAACGGCGGACTGCTGACGACGTAGCGCGCGAAGTCGCCGAGGTCAACCGCGTGCGGCCCGCCGCGCCGCGCCGGCTCGGTGGCGGTCAACGCGTCGGCCCGGTGACAAGCCGGTTCCGGCCACGACGCGCACCCCGAAGGCCCGGGCGCCGCCCGGGTTTGCCCGGCGTTGACGCCGCTCGCGGTGGCTGGCGGGTGCCGAGATGACTCCAACGGACCGCACGGGGAGTTTTTCAATAGGCTGGAGCGATCTTGAGACGACCAATTGTGGTCTTTGGGCCACTTCTCCGCTTCCCCCAGCTGCCATGCCCTTGCACGTCGTGCCGCAGTCGAGGATGCTTCGGGCATCATGGACGAGCGGACAACGGACCGGACGGCCGACACTGACGTGTCCGGTGGACCGGACACCTGGCCCCTGACTGCCCGCGAGGCGGCGGCGTCCCTGGGCGTCAGCGAGCGGACGGTCCGCCGCGCCATCGCCCGGGGAGAGCTGCCGGCCGTCAAGCGCGCCGGGAGCTACAAGATCGCGCCGGCCGACCTCGCGCCCTACCGGTCGCGGCACGGCGGGCCGGTTCCGGCCGTCCCCCGAACCCGGCGCGACCCTCCGCGGCTGATTCCGCTGCGGAGACGGGCGGAGGCAACCGTCGCGGCCTTCCCACGACCGTTGACGTCCCTGATCGGCCGCGAGGACGAGCTCGCCGCCGTCCGCGCGCTGCTGCTCCGCCCCGACGTGCCGCTCGTCACCCTGACCGGTCCCGGCGGGGTGGGCAAGACCCGGCTGGCCCAGGCCGTGGCCGCCGAGGTCGCCGCGGCCTTCCCCGATGGGGTGTGGCTCGTCGGCCTCGCCCCGATCCGTGACCCGGCCCTGGTCGCCCCCGCGATCGCCCAGGCCTTCGGGGTCTGGGAGGGCGGCGACGTTCCGCTCGTCGATCGGCTCGCGCGGACGCTGCGCGACCAGCGCCTGGTGCTGCTCCTCGACAACTTCGAGCAGGTCGTCGCGGCGGCGCCGGTCGTCGCCGACCTGCTCGGCGCCTGCCCGGGTCTGACGGTCCTGGCCACCAGCCGGGTGCGGCTGCGGGTGTCGGGGGAGCACGAGCATCCGGTGCCGCCGCTGTCGCTGGGGCGTGAGACCGATGATCCCACGCACGGCTCGGAGGCGGTGCGCCTCTTCGTGGCGCGGGCGCAGGCGGTGCAGGACGACTTCCGCCTGACGGCCGAGAACGCCGCCGACGTCGCCGAGATCTGCCGCCGCCTCGACGGGCTGCCCCTGGCCATCGAGCTGGCCGCGGTCCGCGTCAAGGTCGTGCCGCCGGCCGGGCTCCTGGCCCGGCTGGAACAGCGGCTGCCGCTGCTGACCGGCGGCGGACGCGACGTGCCCGAGCGCCAGCAGACGATGCGGAACACCATCGCCTGGAGCCACGACCTGCTGGCGCCGGAGGAACAGCTCCTCTTCCGCCGCCTGGGTGTCTTCGTCGGCGGCTGCACGCTGGCGGCGGCCGAGGCCGTGGCGGAGGGCGGATCGCCGGTGCTGGACCTCATCGGCTCGCTGGTCGACCAGAGCTTGCTCCGCCGGGATTTGGGGCATGGTGAGGACCCCCGCTATCAGCTGCTGGAGACGGTGCGCGAGTTTGCGCTCGACCGCCTGGAGGCGAGCGGCGAGGCCGAGGCGACGCGCGAGCGGCACGCGGACCACTTCGTCTGCCTCGCCGAGGCGGCCGGCCCGTACCTCCAGTGGCAGCGGGACACGGGCGCGTCCATGCGTCTCCTGAACGCCGACGTGGACAATCTCCGGGCGGCGACGGTCTGGGCGGCCGAGTCCGGCGCGCTGACGACCTTCCTGCGGCTGGCGGTGGCGTTGCAGCATTTTTGGAGACTTTGTGGTCGGGGAGTGCAGGGGAAGGTGTGGATCGAGAGCGCACTCGCCGTCTGCAACGCCGCGCCACTTCCCCTGCGGGCCACCGTGATCCGGGAGGCCGCGTGGTCCGCTCGGTATCATGGTGACCACGATCGGGCCGAGGCACTCGGCGAGCAAGGCTTGGCGCTGTCGCGCGGGCACGGTGACACGGTGGCGGTCGTCCACGCGCTCACGACGCTCGGCTATGTGGCGGAGGAACAAGGCCACTTCGAGAGAGCGCGGGCGTTCCACGAGGAGGCCCTCGCGTTGGCCCGGACTCTCGGCGACCATGCCTGGACCGCCTGGTCGCTGCGAAACATCGGTGTGCAGGCGCTCCTGACTGGAGACATCGAGACGGCCCAACGTTTGATGGAGGAGGCGCTGGCGAACTTCCGTCAGGAGGGTTACAAGTTCGGCGCGGCCGTTGTCCAGACCAACCTGGCGGAGATCGCCCTACATCGGGGGGAGCACACCCGAGCAGCGGCACTTTGGCAGGAGTCGCTGGGCCAATCCTGGGACGTTTCGGGGCTTGAGCGCGATCTCCATGGACTGGCCGAGATCGCCGTGGCATGCAAGGAAACGGAATGGGCCGCGTGCCTGCTAGGTGCGGCGGAAGCCCACCGCGAGCGGCTCGGCACAACCCTCCTGCCAAGAAAGGCATCGAACTACCAGCGCATGGTGACGGACCTCCGCGCGGCGCTGGGCGAGGTCGGCTTCGCGGCGGCCTGGGCCAAGGGGCGGCGGCTGTCGGCGGACGAGGCGCGGGCCGAGGCAATCCGGGTGGCGGATGCGATCTCGACGCCCGCTCATGAAAAGGCTAGCTCCGCCGCGAACCACGGACTGACGCCGCGCGAGCGGGAGGTGATGCGGCTGATCGCGGAGGGGCGCTCCAATCAAGACATTGCTGAGGCGCTCTTCATCAGCCAGCGCACGGTCTCGACCCACATCACCCACCTCCTGGCCAAGCTCGGCCTCGCCAACCGCACCGAGGCCGCCGCCTTCGCCCACCAGCACGGCCTCGCCTGACCTTCGGTCATCTGTTGGCAGTAACACACGTACATCTCTCACCTGGTGTGCCGTGCCATCGTGCCTTCGAGGCCATCCCGGGTGACGTTGACTTGTGGTCCCAAACCCCAGATCATGAGCACGAACAGCCCACCGCCGGAGGAACCCTCATGGTCGAGCCGACACCCTCCGACCGCAGTCGTTTTTGGCCCGTACCCCCGATTCTGCTACCGGATTGGGAACGAGGTCGCCCGCATCTGCCGCTGCCGCTCACCAGCTTCGTCGGCCGGGACCGAGAGGTTGACGTGGCCATTGGAATCCTGCGTCGTCCCGGCGTCCGCCTTGTGACGCTGATCGGACCGGGCGGGGTTGGCAAGACCCGTCTGGCTATCCGGGTCGCCGAGGAGGTGGCCGGCGACTTCCCCGACGGCGTCTGGTTCGTTGCGCTCGCCCCGGTGCGCGATCCCGCCTTGGTCGCCGCGACCCTGGCCCAATCGCTCGGCGTGGGCGAGACGCCGACACGGACGGTTGAAGAGAACCTAAGGGACTTCTTGCGGGAGAGTCGGGCGCTCCTGGTCCTGGACAACCTCGAGCACCTGCTCGACGCGGGGCCGCTGATCGCCGATCTCCTCTCGGCCTGCCCGTCCTTGACGGTCCTCGCGACGAGCCGGGCCGTGCTCCGTATCTCCGGTGAGTTCGATGTCGCCGTCCCGCCGCTCTCCGTGTCTCAAACTGAGTCTGCGCCAGGCGCGGTTCACCCACTCGAGTCGGATGCTACCCGCTTGTTTGTCGAGCGCGCCTGCGCGGCGCGGAGTGATTTCGTTGCAACGGACGGCGACGCGCCGACGATCGAGCGTATCTGCGAGAAGCTGGACGGTCTGCCCCTGGCCATCGAACTGGCGGCCGCACGCGTGACGTCGTTCTCTTTGATCCCACTGCTGACTCTGGTGGAGCGCCGTCTTGCCGTGCTGACGGGCGGACCACGCGACCAGCCTGCTCGGCTGCGATCGATGCGGGATGCCATTGCCTGGAGCCACGATCTGTTGTCGGAGCGCGAGCGGGTCGTGTTCCGGCGGCTGGGCATCTTCGTCGGCGGCTTCACGCTCGAGGCGGCCGCGGCGGTTGCCGGCGGCGGCGACGTGCTCGACGTGGTGACCTCGCTCGCCGCCAACAGCCTGCTGCGGCGAGACGAATGGGGGGATGACGCATCGGCCGGCATACCGCGCTTCGCGCTGCTGGAGACTGTCCGTGAGTTCGCCCTGGAGCAACTCGCGGCGTCCGGCGACGAGGAGGATGTCCGCGATCGCCACGCCGAGTGGTGCCTGCGGCTCGCCGAGCAGGCCGAGGCGGCGAAGTGGGGGCCGGAACAACGCGCCTTGTTCGACCGCGTGCAAGTGGATCACGCCAACGTGCGGGCGGCGCTGACGTGGCTGCTCGACCGGAACGATGTGATGGGGCTGCGCATAGTTGCGGCGATGGCCGCCTACTGGGCCGTCCGGGGGCCGCTCGGTGAGGCTCGTACCCGAGTGGATCGCGCGCTGGCGATCGCGGCCGAGGGCACAGCCCCACCGGCGCTGCGCGCCCAGTTGCTCACCACGGCAGGAAAACTGGCAGGTAACCAATGGGACCAACCGCGTGCCGAAGGGTTGCTTGCGGAAGGCGTGAAGTGGTGGCGGGAGGCGGGCGACGAAGCCCAATTTGCCCAGGCGCTCCTCTTCCTCCAATTCGCCCGGCAGGCCGCGCCGGCGGACGCGATCGGGCATATGGAGGACACGCTTGCTCGGTTGCGCGCTCTGGACCACCGCTTGACCGCCTACGCGATTATGGAAATCGGCAACCTGGCCTACGCGCTCGGCGATACCGCCCGCGCCATCGCCATGCACGACGAGGCTCACGCATTGGTTCTTCGCACCGGCGACGAATGGGGCACGGGCGTGTCCTTTTCCCACCAGGCGAATTTGGCGCTGGCTCGAGGCCAGGAGGCACAGGCGGCTGCCTTGGCCCTGGCAGGGTTGGACATCTTCTGGGAGCAGGGAGACCCGGGGGCAACGCTCGAATGCCTCGTGATCTTGGCCACCGCCGCCGCGGCGCTGGGCCGGCCCGAGCCGGCGGGGCGGTTGGTCGGGGCGATCGACAGCCTGCGCGAAGGCCTGGGGATCGATCTGACCGCCGGGGTCGAGCGCCCGCTCGGCGGGACGGCGGTCCGGGCCAAGCTGGGTGAAAATGGCGCCGCTGAGGCATTCGCCGCAGGCAGAACCATGTCGCTCACCGAAGCCGTGGGCGAGGGACGCGCACTGGCGGCCGAGCTCACGAACATCGTTCCGAGTGCTCCTCCTGTCCCGTCGGCTTTCTCCGGGCTCACGCCGCGTGAGCTGGAGGTTGTGCGGCTGATCGCCGCGGGCAACTCCAACCAGGAGATCGCCGACGCGCTCTTCATCAGTCACCGCACGGTTTCGACCCACGTCACGCACATCTTCGCCAAGCTCGACGTCGAGAACCGCGCCGCCGTCGCCGCCTATGCCGTCCATCGCCGCCTGAGCTGAGGCGCTCGACTTAAAGGTTGGCCGCGTCTCCGGGTCGCCCGGGGCTCACGGCCCAAGGGAGGGTTGGCCCAAGGTTGGCCCAGGGTTGGCCCAGGGTTGGCCCGGGCTGAACCGGACAGCCGCTCCGAGGCGAGCGGCGACGGCGGCCACGGTGTTCGACGAGCGCACTAAGAGCGCCTATCAACACCGGCGGGCGCCGCGCCGGTCGGTCCAGTCCCGGAGGGACTTCGTCGGTTCAGCGCCAGGTTTCAACCTGGCGTCCGCCGCCGCCGTGGGGTTGTGAGAGAAGTTTCTCAGGCGGCGATCGGTGATGAGCCGCTTCGTGAACGTATCCTCGATCCTCCAGGAAATACGACTCGGCTATACGTAAATCTTCCGACGTGCTCGGCGAGTCGGTAGGGCAGGATCGCTCCATTCGACGGAGCGTGTGGTGGACGCCCTTGTGTCCATCCCCGTTCCGTCCGGGGGATCGGTCCGATGCGCCGCACCACTCCTGTCTGGCTGCTCGCCATCGTCCTCGCCGTGGCCACCGGCGCCGTCCTCAGCGGGACGGTGGCGGTGGTGACCGCTCCCATTTCCAGCCCGATGAGCGTCGATCGCAGCAGCGCCGTCGTCTGGGCCTTCTACGACGCGGCCAACTACGTCTTGCAAACCGGCGAGACCGCGTCGCTGGACGCGCTCTTAGCGGACGATATGGTCGAGCACGACCCGCCACCCGGGCTTCCTCCCTCGGGGAGCAGCCTCATCCGTCGTCTTCTCGGGCTCCACGCAACCCACCTTGGGATGACGCTCGTCGTCGAGGAGGTGCTCGCGTCCGGCGATTTTGCGACGGCTCGCGTCCATGTCGAGGAGGGCGAGCCGGGCGTCTTCCTCGGCCTCCCGATTGGCGAAGACCGCGCGCCCTGGGGACCGCTCGACCAGTTCTGGGTCGTCGACGGCCGCATCGTCGCGCACTGGGGCAGCGCCGCCCCGTCCACCTTGCTCGAGCCGTTGCAGCAGGCGTCGGGTGCCACTTGGTTCCCGCCCGGGGAATTCGTCGCCGTGGAACGCCTCACGGTGCCGGTCAGGTCACAGCCGGCGCCCCTGAACGCCGCCGGCGTCCGGATCATCTACCTGGAGGTCGGGTCCCTCACCGTTGCCATCGATTCGAGATCCGCCGGCCCGGGACTCCTTTCCGCGGCAGCAGGCGCCGCACCGGCCGGCCCGCCGGAGCTTCTTGCGCCCGGCGAACAGGGAACCCTCGGGCCAGGTGAGCTCCTCGCCCTCCCGATGGCGCCGCGCCACGCGATCGTCAACACCGCCAGTGTCGCGGTTGAGGCCGTGGTGGTGACCAGCCGCTCCGCCTATCGTCCAAGCGACGAGACGTCGTGGCAGGATTTCGGGCTGCTGCCCGGGCTCGATCCTGAACGCTGCGCTCGCCGCCGAAGCTACGTCGCCGACTGTCGCACTCGGCTCCGCCACCCTTGCGCCGGGCGGGGCGTTGCTGGTGTCGGAGGCCAATGGTCTGGTGGTCGTCGCCGTCGAATCGGGCACGCTCGCCCTCCACGTTACCGACGGAACCGCGTGGCTGCGCCAAGGCGGGTCCGGGCCGACCATGGTGGTGACCGGCAGCAGCCTCGCCGCCGGGGATGAGGTGCTCGTCCGGCCCAGCAGCGCCATCTCCTTCAGCAACCTCGGCCCGACGCCCGCGGCCATGCTCCTCGCCACGATCCTCCCCGAGGAGTCACCAACATGAGCGTAGCCGCGGCTCGCTCGCCCCCTCGTCGCCTCCGTATACGCGGAAGTACGCACGTCGCCCCAGCCATCACCCGCCCGAAATGCGCGGTTCCGCCGATGTCGCCGGGGCCGCGGCGGTGGATGCTGGGGAAGCCCCGATCGTCGTCGGCTTGCGGGCGAACGGGTGGACTCGCGTCCGGTCGGGGCACTGACGCGGCGGCGTGCGACCAGAGATCGCCTGCCGACACCGACCATCCGACGGCGAGGCGCCGCCCGGCGCCTCGCTTGGCACCCGTTGGCTCTCGCCCGGCGTCTCTGCGCCGGACAAATACGCCGGTGCACGATGCGCCGTTCTTGTGTGTCGTTCGTCGTAAGGAGGACAACGATGTCTGCGTTTTCGTCATCCGTCTCTGCGTTTAGTTCCGCACCGATTGCGGCCCGACCCAGAGGGATGAACCGGCACGCCACGTGCAAAAGCCTTGGGCGGGGCATCTTGCCTCGGGTCCAATCCGGCCCTCGCCATGTGCGGCCCTCCGCTGTCCCGGCGGTCCCAAGTGCCGCGCTGTACCGCGCGGCGACGCGATGGTATGTATTACCTTGACATTTCGTCAAACAGGATTACGATGGTCCTATCTCTCAGTACCCGATTCACTGGCGGAGGATAACGCCAATCATCCTCCGGCCCTAGCTCTATGCGCCAGACGTACCGGAGCGGTAATCCGGCTGCGCCTGGAGGGAGTCCGCCGTATGCGCCGGCTCTCATCCCCCTCGGCAGACCCCGGCCGAATCCGGCGCTGACAGAGATGCCCTCCTTGGCCGCGCCCCCGTTGGCCGTACTCGCGCGTCCCGGACCCCGCTCAGGGCCCCACTCCCCTACCGGCGCCACGGTTCCTCGCCGCGCCGACGCGCTCCCGTCAGGAGGATCTCGTCATGCCTTCGTTCCATACTCCGTCTGCGCTCGTCTCGCGTCGCACGCTGATGGGAGCCGGGCTCACCGGCGCTGCGTTCGCAGCCCTCCCCCACACCGCGGCAAGCAAGTTCCACGAAAACGCGGTGGCATCGGTCACCGTGCAGGAGGGAACCGGCGATCCCGCCAATTGGCGCACCTGGCTCCTGGCGTCTCCCGACGAGCTCCGCCCCGACGCCCCCGACGCGCCCAGCCAGGCGGAGATCGACGAGGTCATCGCCGCGCAGACCGACCCGTCCGAGGAGACGGCGGCGGCCATCGAGCGCTGGGGAACCGGCCCGGCGGTCATCCCCTGGTCGATGGAGGCGGCGGAGGTCTCCGCCGAATTCGGCATCGGGGGGATGCCCCAGAACCGCTTCATGGCCATCTTCCACACCGCCATCCACGACGCCGCGATCGCGGCCTGGGACGCCCAGGTCGCACACGACCGGCCGAGTCCGGCCGCCACGAGCGACGAGATCACCCCGGCGGCCGGGGTCGACCCGGAGCGGTCCTCCTTCCCCTCCGAGCACGCGGCGGTCGCGGGCGCGGCGGCGACGGTGCTCGCCTACCTGATCCCGGACGCCGAGGCCGGCCGCTTCGACGCGCTCGCCACGGAGGCGGCCGAGTCGCGGATCGCGGCGGGGGCCGCCTTTCCAAGCGACGTGGAGGCCGGACTCGCGCTGGGCCAGGCCGTCGGCGAGATGGCGGTCGAGCGCGCCAAGGGCGACGGCGCCGACGCCGAGTGGGACCCGGCGACCATGCCGACCGGCCCCGGTAAATGGCAGCCCACGCCGCCAGGGTTTGTCGAGACGCCATTCGCACCCCTGGCCGGCTCCCAGAAGACGTGGGTGATGGCCAGCGGCGACCAGTTCCGGCCGGGCGCGCCGCCCGAGTACGGATCGGAGGCGTGGACATCCGAGCTCGAAATGGTGCAGGAGATCGCCGCCAATCGCACCTTCGAGCAGGAGCGGGCGGCCGTCTGGTGGGGCACCAACAGCCCAGCCGGCGCTCAGCAATGGCTGGGCCCACGAGCTGATCCTGCGCGACGGGCTCGACTCGCCGCACGCCGCGCGGATCCTGGCCGACTTGGACGCCGCTATCGCCGACTCCTCGATCGCGGTCTGGGACGGCAAGTACACCTGGTGGACGTCGCGCCCGATCACCGAGGATCCGGACCTCGAGACGCTCGTCCCGACCCCGCCCTACCCGTCCTACCCGTCGGGCTACTCGGCAGTCATGGGCGCCGCCGCGACCGTTATCGGGCACTACTTCCCGGAGGCGGCCGACGACATGGCCAACCGCGCCTGGGAGGCGGCGGCCTCGCGCGGCTGGGCCGGCATCCACTACGTGATCGACGACGACATCGGCCTGACGATGGGCCGCCAGGTCGGCCGCCTCGTCTGCTCCCTCGCCGGTGCCGACCCGGTGGACGGCGTCTAGAGAGCGTCCGCCACGCCGATCTGTCACGACCGCTGCGATCCTTGCGACGACGGGCCGGACACACCCTCCGGCCCGTCGTGCCGCCCCAACGCGCACGGGGATGCGCAAGGAACGTGGGCCAACGCCGACGATCGGGATGCGCCCGCCGGTCCCTCTTTCGGCGTCTCGAAGTCGAGCGTTTGGGAGACGCCGAAAGAGGGAGCGATATAAGGCGGCACGGGAGGCGTACACAGATGACCCAAGTCAGGTCGTCGGGCGGGTGACGGCGTGCTCTTCGGCCCACGCAAGCGCGTAGTCGGCGACCTCCTCCCAGCCGGCCTGGCCCACCGTGTAGTGGGAGCGGCCGGGGAACTCCTTGTAGTCTGTGATGCTCTTGGTGTGGCGGTAGTGCTTCGCGTTCGACTGGTTGACCGCTGGCGGCATCAGGTTGTCTTCTCCACCCGCGATGAACAGCAGCGGCGCGCGGTCGTCGTTCCGGAAGTCGACGTAGGTGTCCTGGTGGCCGGGCGTGAAGTTGGCGAGGGGCCCGGCCCACACGAAGCTGCCCGGCGCGGGGACGTGGTAGCGCTCGTAGACCTCGTCGGACTCCTCCCGGCTTAGGGTGTTGCAGAAGGCGTAGTGGAACTGCTCTTTGGTGAACCCCACGGCCCTGATGGCGGTTGGCGGGGTTCCTCAGAATCGGGAAGAAGATTCGTATCTGTGAGACCGGGGTTACCCTGACACCCTCTGCCGGCGCGGAGTCTATGGCCACCCCAGCGGCTCCGTAACCGTGATCGAGCAGAATCTGGCAAAACAGACCTCCTGCCGAGTGGCCCATGAGGATGGGTGGCTTCTCCAGCTCGCCTACGATGCCCTCTAGGTGCTCGACGACCGCAGGGATGGTCAAAGCCTCTATCGGGGAGGGATCCTCGTTGAGCGCCTCCACCTCGACCTCAAGGCCAGGGTAGGCCGGAGCGAGAACGCGATAGCCGCGGCCCTCGTAGCGCTCGATCCAGTGCTCCCAGCTTCGTGGGGTCACCCAGAGCCCATGGATCAGGACGATGGTGTCTGGAGCACCCGGATCAGGGGTGTTGTTCTCGGCGGTCATGCGGATCTCCTTTCACACCGTGGTCAGTGAGCGAAGCGACCTGAAAGCGGCTCGGACTTCTTCAGAGAACATGAGTCCAGCCGACGTTCGGCAGGAGCAAGACGTGGAACCGCAGGGGATGGCCCATCGCCGGATGTACCACCGACCACAGGTCGAAGGCCCACCGCATTGCCTGCCGGTCGAGCGGTCGGAACAGCGGCTTGATGTGCCGGGCAAAACTCAGCGTTTTCTCGACATTCCGACACGTGGCTGGCGAAGCTCGACTTCACTAGGCACGACGGAACTGAGCAGGTCAGGAAAGTGTTTGGCATGGCCCCGCCACCGGATGGTGGCGGGGCCTGTGCCGTCCTGGCGGCGTTGCCACAGGAGCCCGGCGTGCCGCCTAGCGGCTCAACGCGGCCTTCAACGCCCGCGCGGTCTGGGCGGTGGCGGCGCGAGAGGCGTTCGTCTCGGCCAGGGCGTTGAGCATCATGAAGTCGTGGAAGACGCCGTCGTAGCGGATGGCGGTCACGTCGACACCGGCTGCGCGGAGCTTGCGTGCATACGCCTCGCCCTCGTCACGAAGGACATCGGCCTCATCCGTGATCACCAATGCCGGCGGCAGGCCGCGCAATTGCTCCAGCGACGCCAGCAGCGGCGAGGCAGTCGGCTCCGTGCGGCGTGCCACGTCGGGGGCATAGGCATCCCAGAACCACTCCATCCCCTTCCGCGTCAGCCACGGTCCGTCGGCGAACGCGTTGTAGGTGTCGGTGTTGAAGGCGGCGTTGGTGACCGGGTAGAGGAGCGCCTGGTAGCGGATTGCCGGCCCGCCGCGCTCCTTCGCCATCAGCGCTACCGCGGCGGTCATGTTGCCGCCGACGCTTTCGCCGGCGATGGCCAGCCGGCTGCCGTCGAGCCCCAGTTCGGCCCCGCGCTCGGCGACCCACTTCACCGTGGCGTAGACCTGCTCGATGGCGATCGGGTAGCGCGCCTCGGGGGAGGGCGTGTAGTTGACGAAGACGAAGGCGGCCCCCGTCTGCGCCGTCAGATCGCGCACCAGGCGCTCGTGGGTGCCGAAGTTGCCGAGAACCCAGCCGCCGCCGTGCGTGTACACGACCGCTGGCAGGCTGCCGTTGGTCTCCACGGGCCGCACGACGGTGATCGAGATCTCACCGTCGGGACCGCCCGGGATGGTGTGCTCCCCGACCTCGGCCGGCGGCATGGCGACGTCGCCGGACTGGGCCCCGTCGAGCACGGCGCGGGCATCGTCGGGGGAGAGGGTGTAGATGGGGACCGCCTGCGGCCGCCAGGGCATCGGCCAGGGCCTGGGCGGCCGGCTCCAGAACCAGGGCGGGAACTTTTCGGTGCTAACGCGTGTCGAGATCATGGGGAGAATCCTTCCAATGGGGCGGGCAGGGCTTGCCCTGCCCTACCGGGCAACGTGATGGGGCATCGCCAGCCGTGACGCCTTGAGATCTGAGGCGTCACGGCGAGCGGCTGTTACCGAGTTGCGCCGCGGCGAGCCTGAGCCAGTCCTCGTACCGGATCGTGCCGAGCTGCGCCCCGTTGAGCGGGACCAGCGAGTCCTCGCTCGGGACCGAGCCGAAGTACGACGCGTTCGGATCGGCGATCACCTGACGCGGATCGTTGCGCATCCTCAGGCGCTGCTGGATGACGCCGTCGAAGCGGAGCCGGTCGGGACCGGCGATCTCCAGGCGGCCGTTCAGCGGGGCGTACGCCGCGACCTTGGCGACCGCCTTCGCGACGTCGGCGGCGGCGATCGGCTGGAACGCCACCGGCGGCATGTGGACCTCGGTGCCGGTCGTCGCCGCGTCCGCGATCCCGTCGACGAACTCCATGAACTGCGTCGCCCGCACGATCGAGTACGGGATCGGGCCCGCTTCGATCAGCTTCTCCTGGGCGATCTTGGCCTTGAAATACCCGTTGTCCGGCGAGCGGTCGATCCCGACGATCGACAGCGCGACGTGATGGCCCACGCCTGCCGCCGCTTCCGCGTCAAGCAGGTTGCGGGTCGAGGTCTGAAAGAACGACAGCACCGCCGACGGCTCGAAGTTCGGCGAGTTGGAGACGTCCACGACCACCGAGGCGCCGTCGAGGGCTTCGGCGAGCCCTTCGCCGGTGAGGGTGTTGATGCCCAACCGGGGAGACGCTGCGAGCGCCTGATGGCCGTGCTCACCGAGGATGGTCACGACCTTCGATCCGATGAGCCCGGTGCCGCCGATGACGACGATCTTCATTGGTTTGCCTTTCTGGATGGTGGATCAATCGGAGCCCCATCGCCTCACGACGGGGTTTGGGTCGTCTGGACGCTGATCGCGATCTTGACCTCGTCGCCGACGACGATGCCGCCGCCTTCGATGGGGAGGTTGAACTCCATCCCGAAGTCCTTGCGGTTGATCTTCGCCGTCGCCCGGAATGCGAGGTCGTCGGCAGCCCACAGTTCCGGGAAGCCGGTCTGCTCGACGGCCAGCTCCACCGATCGGGTGACGCCGTGCATCGTGAGGTTGCCAACCACGAGCCAACGGTTGCCTGCACGCGAGTGGATCGGCTCGACTCGCGTGCCGCGGAACGAAATGGTGGGGTAGACGGCGACGTCGAAAAAGTCGGCGGAGCGCAGATGCTGGTCGCGCTTCTTGATGCCCGTGTCGATCGCCGGCCGCGTCGATCTCCGCGTCGACCTCCACCCGACGACCATCCTTGGCCGAGTTCCGGCCGTCGTGTCTGATCCCGGGCAGCGTTGACGAGAGCCATCGCCGGGGCTCGCACGCGCCGGGTCGGCGAAGCAGAAGGCGTGCCGGCTCGTGCCGCGCGCCGCTAGGCGGCCCCACCCTCGACGCGACCTGCGTTGACCGCGGTAAGGATCACGTCGGCGACCGCCTGGGGCTGCGAGATCATCACGCGTGCGAGGCGTCGACCTCGGTGATCGTGGCGCCGGCGCGCTCGGCCATGAAGCGCACGCCGTCGACGACCGATGATCATGTCGCCGGTGGGCGACCACCGCCCAGGCGGGAAGCGTCTTCCAGGCCGGGTCACCGATCGGCTCGCCGAAGGTGACCCGGAGAGGGGGCGCTGCGTGACCGCCAGGATCGGCCGTCTTTCCGCCGGCAGGTCGGCGCAGAAGACGTCGTGGAACGGGCCGGGTCGATGGTGAACTCGGTCGTGCGGCTCGGTGGCGCCGGCGTCGGATACTGGAGTCGGACGCAGAGCTGGGGGAGCTCGCTGTCGGTCGGCTAGCTCTGCAGGATGCCAGCAGGTCTCGCCCTCGTCCGGGATGAACGCCGGCGACATAGACCAGACCGACGCACGTTGTCGGCCTGCGACGCCGGCGTTGGTGATCACCGCGCCGCCGTAGGAGTGGCCGACCAGCAGGACCGGACCGGGATCTGGCTCGCGACAGCTGGCGATGTAGGCGGCGTCGACGGTGACGCCGCGCAGCGGGTTGGCCGGGGCGATCACGTCACGACCCCGGCGGCCTGCAGGATCGGGATCACGCCGGCCCAGCCCGAGGCAGTCGGCGAAGGCGCCGTGGACGAGCACGACGGTGAGGGGAGCATTTCAGCGGCGGGAGTGGCTTCGGTCATGGTGGTTCCTTCCTGGGTGGCTGTGGCGAACGATCGGACGGCTGGCGCGGCTGCCTGCGCCGCGCCTGGAACTCCCGAGGTGCGCCGCCGCGATCGCCGCGGCCGCACCGGCGCCGGCGAGTCGGCCGACGGCGGAGCGCCGCGAAGGCGAACGTCCGGGATGGCGCCGGAAACGGTTCGGTTCATACGGGTTCCTCCTTTCTGCGAAGCGGTGCCGGCACGGGCGACGTCCCGCTGGCGTGCCTCGATCATGCGCCCGCCAGCCGGCGGCACATCGGGGGAACTCCTCGATTTGGGGAATCGATTTGGGAATGGAGCACTGAGGAGAACTCCTCAGTTGCCGGGAGACGGGCGTCAGTCGAGGTCGTGGCGGACCGCGAAGACCGCCGCCGCCGTGCGGGAGTCGACGCCGATCTTCTGCATGGCGTGCTGGACGTGGTTGCCGGCGGTGCGCTCGCTGATCGACAGCGCCTCCGCGATCTCCCGATCGCTCATGCCCTCCGCCAGGAGGCGCAGGACCTCGACCTCGCGCGGCGTCAGACCGAGCAGGTCCGCCTGGTTCGACGGCGGAGACGTCGGAACCGCGTCCGGCGCCGGCGCGGCGATGGCCGTCGCCTCGGCGACCGCCACCGGCAGGGGCAGCGCCGCGCCGGCGGCCCACCCGGCCGCGAACGCGTCCTCCCCCAGCGCGGCGCGGGCGGCGGCGACATCACGCCCGTGGGCAGCCCGGCAGGCCGGGTCGACCGGCAGCCCGCTGGCCTCCCGCAGCGCCGCCGCCGCCCCGAAGAGGCGGGCGGCGCGCTCCGGTTGCCCCCAGGCGATGGCAAGGCCAGCCACGCCGTCCAGCGCCATGGCAATGATGCGGCGGTCGCCAAGCTCGGTAAACAGGGCGAGCCCTTCGGCGAACAGCGCCACGGCCCGCGCGATGTCGCCCCGATCGCGGGCCGCGTATCCCAACCGAACGAGTGAGACGCCCATCCCCCAGCGGTCGTCGATAGCGCGTTGCTCGAGGAGCGCTGCTTCGAAGCGGGACGTCGCCAGCGGGAGCGCACCCTGAGCGTAGGCCAGGGCGCCAAGGTAGCTCAGGGCGAGCGCCGCGCAGAAGGAGGCCAGCACCCGGTCGTCCAGCCGCCGCGCCCCGGCCAGCGCCTCCTCGAGATGGGCGGTGGCCTGGCCGAACTGGCGCCGCTGCATCGCCACCACCCCGAGACCGATCCAACCGAACGCGACGCCTGCCGGATCGCCATGCGCCCGAGCCACGGCCAGGCTCTCGCCGAAGCACGACTCGGCCCGCGCAGTCATCGCCCTGGGCCACGGCCAGCAACCCGAGCCCGAACAATGCATCGCGCCGCAGCAGAGGCGAGGTATTGCCGTCCCGCGCCAGTGCTTGCTCCAGCCAGGCCCGCCCCTCCTCGCACGGGCCGCGAAAGAGCCAGAAGATCGAGAGGGAACGGGCGAGCCGCAGGAACGCCTCCGGTTCACCCCAGTGCGCGAGCCAGTCCAGGGCCGCCCGCAGGTTGTCGTGGTCGGCCTCCAGCCGATTGAGCCAGTCTGTCTGACGCGGCCCGAGCAGCTTCAGCCTCACCGCCCAGACAGGGCCGGCGGTTGCCGACATCGTTCGCCCTGTCGACGGGCTCCCGTCGGCCGCCTCGGCGAACGCCACGAAGAAGGCCGCGTGCCTGCGGTGCACCTCGTCGCGCTCATCAGACGCATCCAGGCGATCGCGCGCGTACTCGCGGACGGTCTCCAGCATCTGGTAGCGCGGCTCGCCAATCGGGGCCCGCGCTCTGTCCGGAGCAAGCTGTGTTCGATCAGGGCCGTGATCCCGTCGAGCACGTCGATCGAGGGGGACAAGGCTGACGCCTTGGCGGGACAGGCTGTCCCACTCTCCCCCTCGCGATCGCCTCGGCGGCGTCGAGCGTGAAGCCGCCGACGAAGACCCCGAGGCGGCGGAAGAGGGCCTGCTCGGCGTCGTCGAGCAGGTCGTAGCTCCACCCGATCGTGTCGCGCATGGTCTGCTGCCGCAGGGGCAGGTCCCGGGCGCCGCCACTGAGCAGCGGCAGCCGCTGCTCCAGGCGGCGCAGGAGGGCAGCCGGGGGCAGGGCCTTGACGCGCGCCGCGGCCAGCTCGATCGCGAGCGGGAGGCCGTCAACCCGGTTGACGATCTCGGCGACCGCCGGAGTGGTCTCGGCGCTCAGGCTGAAATCGGGCTGGATGGCCTGGGCGCGCTCGACGAAGAGCCGGACCGCCCGGATCGCCTCGCCACCCTCGGCCATCGCCGGCAGCGCAAGCGGCAGCGGACCGACGGGGAACTCGCGTTCTCCGGAGATCCGGAGCCTGATGCGGCTGGTGATGAGCAGCCTCACTTCGGGGCAGGCGTCCAGGATGGCGCGCACCCGTGGCGCCGCGGTGACCACCTGCTCGAAATTGTCCAGCACGAGGAGCAAGCGCCGATCGGCGATCGCGGCCGACAAGCGATCGCGCAGCGAATCGACGCCCTTGTCACGTAGCCCAAGGCAACCGGCGATGGCGTTCAGGACGAGGTCGGGGTGGACAAGCGGGGACAGATCGACGAAGACGACCCCATCGGGGAAGTCGCTGGCGACCTCTGCGGCGGCCGCGATCGCCAGGCGGGTCTTGCCGACACCGCCTGGACCGGTCAAGGTCAGCAGGCGAACGGCGGGATCACGTAACAGCGAGACGACAGCGGTCACCTCCCGGTCTCGGGCAATCAACCGCGTCAACGGCCGCGGGAGGGATCCGCGGCTTCCGTCCGTGAAGGAACGGATAGACGGCATGATCCGCGGAGAGGGGTCCGGGAGGTCCGGAGGCTGGACGGCAGGCATGACACCCGGCGCTCATTTTCGTAGGCGTACAGAAGCGTCGGATCTCAGAATCGCCGAGCGACTCCACGCTGTCAATCGAATCGAGCGCCGATCCGAGCGAACTCCGAGCAGGACGGCGCCCAGGGCGGCGAGTCTTGGGCGCCGCCAGCGACCGCGTCTAGGCATCGAACCGGAGTGGACCCACAGCTGTGTTCTTTCAATATGCAATTGCCGCTGCACGCGCCGCATTGGGAATCGCACCCACGGCCGGAGGCACGTCGAGAAGAGTTCCTCCCCACGCTGCACACGGACGCCCCCGCCCGACTGATGCTCAATCTCCCGGGCGACGGTGAGGTGACGACCCTGGAGTTGGTCTTCGACCCGTGCATCGTTCCGCTTCGACGAACCTCATTTCCCGGGCGGCGAAGACGGGCCGAAGACCGCCTTCGTTCACGACCCGGACGGGTACCGGATCGGGATCGTCCAGTGGCCCCCGGCCACCCAGACGGCATCACCCACGCCGACATCATCGAGACGTGAGACGTGAGACGGAAAGGCGGAGGGCATTCGGCGCCCGAAGAGTATCGATGGCGCCCCGTCTCCCCCTGTCCCCGTACGCCTGTTACCCATGTCCCCGGTCTGCACAGACAAGCTGCTGGGAAAACTCCGTGGCGTCAGGCTGCCGGCGCGCGGGTGACACGAGGACCGGGCTGCTCCAAGCGGCGCGCGCGGCGATCCTCCCCCGTGAGCGGGGCGCGGTCGGGGCGGGCCCGCGCCCGCCGGCCGTCGTCGGTCGCCGCCAGCCGTCGGCGGAGGGGGACCAGCTCCAGGATCGCGCGGCCGGTGTCCGTGCCCCGCCCGGCCGCCTCGACCGCCTCGGCCGGCGCCACCCGCGGCCGGGGGCTGCCCGCGCAGGGCGTGCCCGCGCGGCGTTGCCCCCGCGGCTGCCCCGCCCGCGGCCCCCGGTGCGCTCCGGCGCCGCGGGGGCGACCCCCGCCGGCCGCCCTTCAGGGCGTGGCCGCCCGCCCGGCCCCGGCGCCCGGCCGCCGCCGCGCGGCGACCCCGCGACCCCGCCCGCAGACCGCCGCCATCGGCGGCCGCCGCTCGGGCGCGGCGCGGCGCGGCGCTCTCGCGGGGCGGGCGTCCCCGACGGGGGCACCAAGCCGGGGTGACGGGGCCGCCCGCGGGGCCACACCCGGGAGCGGGCGCGCCGCGCCCCGCGTGCCCGGCCGCTCGTCCCCACCGCGACAGCGAGCATACCCGACCCGATCTGCATGCCACCGGGGTGCCCCGCCGGGGCATGACCGCTCGGGATGACAGCGAGGGTCGGGGCGACATCGAGGGGTTCGGACGGCTGATGGCTGGTCCTCCCCCGTCCCTCTCTCCCCCTATACTTCGTCCAGACGGCCCGGATGCCCCCTCCGGGCGATCAACGAGGCGGAAACCTATGGTCTATCGCGCGACGCAGGACGTGGTTCGGCGGGTGATGCCGCTGCTGGACCGCCTGGCAAGCCGGAGCATCGACAAGGCCCGCCTCCTCCAGTACCTCTCCGCCCGGGCCGGCCAGGAGTGGGGCGTCCTCGATCTGGTCACCGACACCGGCACCGAGCAGGGCGAGCAGCGCGAGCTGACCTTCCGCGATCGCCTCTCCGGGGCCGAGCACACCATCGCCTACCCCGCTTGCCTTCTGATGTTGCCCGACGCCCTGGAGCCGCTGGTTCGGGAGGAATATCGCCGCCTCGCGATGGATCGACCCCTGACCACCATGCACCCCGACCTGTTCGCCTACTTCTACCAGGCGAGCAACTGCGACCGCTGCCGCTGGCGCGGCCCGGAATTCAGCCAGTTCCACCGCGAATGCCAGTTCGCGGGCCACCCGGTGAACTATGAACCGGAGGGATGAGGACGAGGGGGACAAGGCTGCGCCGTGAGGGGGACAGCCCTGCGGGCTGAGGGGGAGAGGGGGAAGACGCGCCTTCTTCTCCCCCTCTCCCCCTCACGGCGATAGCCGTGTCCCCCTCAGGGCCGCAGCCCTGTCCCCCTCGTCTACTTCCGCACAAACGCGTTCTGGACCAAATCCGGGGAAAACCCGCCCGAGATATCGCCTTCGGCGGCGTAGCGGTAAAGGGCCGCGGTGTAGATGCCCTTCAGGGCGCTACCGATAACCGCCAGGACCACGACCGCCAGGGCGACCAGCGCGACGGCCAGGACGATTGCGACGACCGCGCCGGTGGCGGCAGCGAGGGCCACGATGCCAGCGCCGACGAGGATCACGCCGAAGGTGATGATCCCCATCGCCGCGCCGATGCCGAAGTTCCCGGCGATCTGCTCGCCCCAGGTCCGGCGCAGCAGTCCACCAGAGCGCTTCACCGATTCGATCGGGCCGACGTTCTCCACGACCAGGACCGGGATCACCAGATAGGTGGCCAGGCCCCATGCCACCCCGATCGCCCCGGCGACCAGATCGCCCAGCCAGCCGCTCTTGTCGCGAACGGCCTGGAGGATCACTCCGACCGTCGCGCTGATCACCGCGTACCCAAAGATCGGACCCATTCGCGCGGACGCCAGCTTGAAGCCGTCGGAGACCGTCGGGTCGCCGCCGCGGAGACGGATAAGCGCCGCCCCAACCAGGGCGGCGTTGCAGAAGTTGACGACGATCGCCAGCACCAGGTAGAGGAAGAAAAGGGCGACATAGCCCGCCATCCCGACCGAACCGTCGTCGTTGATCTTGTCGAAAAAGCCGGTTGCCCATAAGGGGATGGTGAACAGCGCCACGGCGATAAGCGAGGCGATCCCCGAGACGATCGGGAAGGTGACCAATTCGCCATCCGAGCGGAGGACGGCCCAACTCGCTTTCAGAAGCCGCCAGCTATTTGCGATGCGATCCATCATGACCAGACATACTCCTCCGAGAACGGGCGCGCGGCGAGTGCTGGCCGCAAGATGGACCAGGAACCGCTTGGTCGCTCAATGGTAGCGCGATGCAGGGAGCAATGTGACGGGAGACCGTGGACTACAGCCGCCAGAGGAGGACGAGCAGGCAGGCGACGGCGAGGACGCCGTTCAGGACAACCACCGGAAGCAGGCGGCTGCGGAGGTCCGGCGGAGCGTGCTGAGCGGCGTAAACGCCGAAGCCGGTGACGGTCGCCAGGGCGGCGGTCATCACCCCGAGCCCGGCCTCGATCCCATAAAGCAGGGCCAGGAACGGAGCCGCGATTACTCCCGCCCCGAAGACACACCCGGCCAGCGGAGGCCGCGCACCCCGATCGATCCGTTCCCGCACCCGGCTTATCCTCCAGCGCCCAGGGGCGCGTCGATCGTCATGTACTCATGCGTCTGGCCTGTATGGGCAAGGCGGCAGATCAGGCTTGACGCTCAATGAGCGCCCAGCCACGTCCTTGCTGGGCCGGCTTTTGAAGGCTGCGAACATGATCGGGTGGTTTTGGGGGCACCGGTGGCCGTGGGCGGGGCCTCGCCCCCTGCCGCCCGGGGCTCACGGCCCGGGCGACGAGAAGGATGGACCTGTCCCCCGTCCCAGCACCGCTCCCGAAATCCCGCAACCAAGTTAAACCTGTAGGGTGCGTGGGTCACCCCGTCATCAAGTCTGCTGTTCCGCGTAGTGGGCTAAAGCCGCAGCACCAGCGCCACCAAACACGCCACTGCCAGGACGCCGTTCACCACCACGATGGGGAGCAAGCGGCGGCGGAGATCCGGCGGGGCCGTCCGCTCCGCGTAGACGCCAAAGGCGGTCGTCGTCACGAGGGCAAGGGTCATACCATCAGCTGGCTTCGTAGAACTCCCCCGGAGCTGAAGACTCCGGGCGGCTACCCCGAGACGCACCCGCTGCCACCGTTCGCGACGCCAGCGCCACGCACCCGATCCAGCCTCGATTCCTAAGCCTAATGCCTATTGCCATGACCGCGCCCTGCTAGCATAGGGTCCATCCCAGCCGCCGCGCGAGGTCGCCATGTTCTGCACCGCCTGCGCCAGCCACAACGCACCCCACTCCCGGCAATGCCGCGCCTGTGGACGCGCCCTCGCCGGCCCAGCCGGCGCGGCATCCCCGCGCCGGTCCTGCGCCCCGTCGAGTATGAAGCGCCGCCGCTTGATCAGGATCCTGGCGATCGTGCCGCTGCTCGCGATGCTCGGCACGGGCGCGGCGGGCGTGGCCCAATACCAGCGCGACCGCTCCTTCCTGGCCGACGCCTACGAGCGCGGCCTCGCCGCCGAGGCGGCCGGGCAATACGATGAAGCCCAGCGGGCCTACGCGGGTGCGGGCGAATACCGCGACGCCGCCGCCCGGCGGGAAGCGGTCGCCGCGATGCTCGTCCCCTACCGGGCTTCTTACCAAGAGGGAATGGCAGCCTTCGAAAGCGGAGACTACGACCAGGCAATCGCGGCGTTCGCTCCGATCGTGCGCGACCTCCCCTCCTACGCCGATGCCCCGCTTCTCCTGGCGGAAGCCCGGGAGCGCCGATCCGAAGACCTCGCCTTCGAGGCCGAAGAGGCGGCCTCGCGCCGCGATTGGCTGACAGCCGAGCGGGCCCTGGCCGGCCTCCTCGCCGAAGATCCGGACGATACCGCCCTGGCGACCCGGCTGGCCGACCTCCGCCGGGAGCACGCACCCCTCGTCTACACACGCAACCACGCGCTCTACCTGATCGGGCCGGATTTGCAGGACGAGCGCCTGGTGACGTCCGATGTGCTCGCCTCGATGCCGGTCTGGAACCCGGATCGCACCCTGATCGCCTTCGTCGGGCAGCGCCCCAGCGATCTCAACGGCGACAATCGCCTGTACGTCGTCGCGCCGGACGGTACCGGTCTGCGCAACCTGGCGGGATTCGTCGACGCTTCCCGCGCCCCCGCCTGGTCGCCGGACGGTCGCATAATCGCCTTCACCGCCCAGGAGCCGTTCGACGGCCCGTTTGGCCGAGCGGTCTATACGCTGCGCTCGGTAAACCTGGCCGACGGCACGGTCCAGAACCACACCAGCACCGGGTTGCGCTACGCCTCCGCGCCCGCCTGGTCGCCGGACGGCGGCAAGATCGCGTTCGTCGGCCTGACACGGTCCATCCGTCCGGCCGAGCGCGCCGGAAGCTTGGGCGCTTCGGTCTTCGAATTGACCGTCGCCACCGGGGCGATCTCCCCGCTTGGCGAAGGGATGCTCCCGGACGCCACGCTGGTCGCCTGGAGCCCCGCGGGAGACCGGTTGCTGGTCTACAGTCAGCGTCCCGCCTCCTTCCGCCAGGAGGCCCAATCCTCCATCCGGATGCTGGAACTAAGCACCGGCGAAGTGCGCGAGATTTACACCGGGCCGCAGCCGGTCATGGCCCCGGTCTGGTCGCCGGACGGATCGCGCTACGCCTTTACCGAGGGGGAATCGATCGTCCACGTGCGGCCGGTCCAGGGCGACGGCGGCACGATCCTCAACGTACGCCGGGGCGTCTCAGGCGATCTCTCCTGGTCGCCGGACGGCCGCGCCCTCCTGGCCGCCGCCGCCAACCCCGCCGAGGCCTCCTCGATCATCGAGCTGGGCCGCAACCTTGGCCAGCAGACCCCCTTCGCCGTCGCCTACGACCCCCTCCCCTACACCGGCCCTCCCCAATGGAGCCCCGTCCTCCCCGCCCACTCGGACACGCCAGAGACGGTGGGGGGGACGGCGAGGGACGCGTAGTTTCGACCCTCTAGTGGGCCGTCAACCGTCATTAGCCGTTGGGCGCGCCGTTGTCGGGACATCCGCTGGCGGTGCCCGGTTCCGAACGGGGCGCATCGCGGTTGGCGACCGGGCAGGGCAAGCCCTGCCCCTAGCCGTCAACTTAGGGGGAACGGGGTGAGAACGGGGTCCCGCTCTGGCAGGGTGGAGGTGTTGAGCCGTCCGCCCGTCCCGAGGAGGTCCCCGCGTGAGCAGTCTGCCACAGGTCGTCGCCGCGCTGCGGCATGTACTGACGGTCGTCGCCGACGAGGCCGCCGAGCGGGTGGGGTTCGTGCAGCGGCGGCGCAAGCTGACCGGGGCGCTCTTCGTCCAGATCCTGGTGTTGGGGTGGTGGGGCCAGCCCCAGGCGGGGGCGGCGGCCCTGACCCGGACCGCTGCCGCCCTGGGGGTCGGCCTCAGCCGCCCGGGGCTCAGCCAGTGCTTCGGCCGGCCGGCGGCGGCGCTGCTGCGGGAGGTGCTCGCGGCCGCGGTGGGCCAGGTGGTGGCCGCGACGCCGGTCGCTGTCCCGCTGCTGGCGCGCTTTGGCGGGGTCGTCGTCCTGGACAGCACCACCGTCGACCTGCCCGCCGCCGTGGCCGCCCAGTGGCCGGGGTGCGGGGGGCGGACCGAGGTGGCGGGGCGCGCGGCGCTGAAGCTGGGGGTGGAGTTGGACCTGGCCACCGGAGCGCTGACCGGCCCGGTCCTGGCCCCGGGGCGGGAGCAGGACCGCTCCAGCGCGCTCCATCACGCGCTGCAATCGACGTAGGGGCGGACCTCCGTGTCCGCCCGGCCACCGACCGATTCGTTCCGAATTGGAAATGCTATTCCCGACCCGGAATCATGCGGTTTGGGACCGGGCGGACACGAAGGTCCGCCCCTATGTAGATGCGCATGGCGGCAAAACGTACGTGGCAGATTGGGACGCCAGGCGACCAGGTGTCAGGTGTGCCTTGGACGCCTTGCCCTAGCCCTCGCGGGCCTGGGCGACGGCATCGGCGAGGCGGAGGGAAAGGATCTGGGAGACGCCGTCGTCGCCCATGCTGACGCCGTAGAGGGTGTCGGCGATCTCGATGGTGCCCCGGTTGTGGGTGATGATGACGACCTGGGTCTCGCCCGCGAGGGTCTGGAGCTGCTCGCGGAAGCGGACCACGTTCGCCTCGTCCAGGGCGGCGTCGACCTCGTCCAGGAGGCAGAACGGGGTCGGGTTGACCTTCAGGATGGCGATCAGGAGGGCGGCCGCCGTCAGGGCGCGTTCGCCGCCGGAAAGCAGCGCCAGCCCCTGGAGCCGCTTACCCGGCGGCTGGGCGACGATGTCGATCCCGCCGGCGCCCCCGAGCTCATCACCCTCGGCAACGGTCAGCTTGGCGGTCCCGCCGCCAAACAGGGTGGTGAAGGCCTCGGTGAACGCCACCGACACCCTTGAGAAGGTGGCGTCGAACCGCTCCCGCATCGTCGCATGGAGATCGGCCAGCAGTTCCCGCAGGGCGGCCGCCGCCTTCTGCACGTCGTCGAGTTGTGTCCGCAAGAACCCCTGCCGCTCCGACTCCCGCTTGAACTCGGCCACCGCGTCCTCGCCGACATAGCCGACACGGCGAAGGCGCTCCTTCAGGCGGGAGATTTCGCGCTCGATGTCGGGGGGACAAGGCTGGCGCCTTGAGGGGGACAAGGCTATCGCCTTGAGGGGGTGAGGGGGAGGGGACGATTTCTCTCCCCCTCACCCCCTCAGCCCGCAGGGCTGTCCCCCTCAGCCCGTCAGGGCTGTCCCCCTCGTCGTCCGCAAGGAGCTGTTCGGGATCGTCAAGCTCAAGGTCCTCGAGGATGCGGAGCCGGATGGTCTCCAGCTCGTCGTGGGCGCGCTCGACGTCCAGGCCCTGCGATCCCGCCATGCGTTCGGCGGAGAAGAGGGTTTCGCGGGCGGTCGTCAGGGTGCGATCGAGGCGGGCGATCTCCGCTTCGGCCCGGCGAGCCGTGGCTTCGAGGGGGGCGCGGCCCTCGGCCAGGCGGGCGCGGTCCGTTTCCAGGCCGGCGGCTTCGCGGGTGAGGCGCTCGTGCTGGGCGGCGACCGCGGCCCGCTCGCCGTCGAGGGTGGCGGCCCGTTCGGCCCGGAGGCCAAGTTCGTCGGCCAGGGCCCGCTCCTGGGTGCGGAGGTTCGTCTCGCGGCGACGCTCGGCCCGAAGGCGCTCTTCGAGCGCGGCCAGGGTGCGCCCCGCCTCCGCCAGGGCCGCGTCGCCGTCGGCGGCGGTGCCCGACTCGCGCCCGAGTTCGGCCTGGGCGGCTTCGTGCTCCTGGCGGGCGGCGGTGACGGCGGCGGTCAGGGACCGTTCTTCCTCGTCCAGGCGTGCCGCCGCATCCGCCCGGTCGGTGGCCGCCGCGTCCAGGGCCGAGCGGCGGCGACCGGCGGCTGCCTGCTCCGCATGGAGGTCATCGAGCCAGCGCGCCAGGCGGGCGCGCTGGCCGGCTCGCTCCTTCTTGGCCGCGAGCCGGCCGGACCGTTCGCTCTCGACGTCCTGGCGCGTGTCGTTCAGTTGGCGCGGGAGGGAGATGGCATCGTTCTGGGCGGCAAGGGCGGAATCTCGGGCGCCGCTCAGCCGGGTGATCTCCTTGGGGAGATCCCGTAACTCCCGCTCCCGGCTCAGGGTTCCGCTCTCGCGCACCGCCGCACCGCCGGTGACGGAGCCGCCCGTGCGGGCGATCTCCCCGGCCAGGGTGACCGCGCTCCACCCCCCCGGCAGGCCCGGGAGCACCTTCCGGGCGGCCGGCAGGTCGTCCACCACCAGCGTCCGCCCCAGCAACGCCCGGATGACAACCTCGACCTCTGGGCTGGACCCGACAAGATCCGCCGCGATGCCGTGAACCCCCGGCTGCCCCAGGATGTCGGCCACCTGCCCTCTGGAGGAATTGGCGGATCCGCCGCGGACGCTGTCGAGGGGCTGGAAGGTGGCCCGGCCGGTGTTACTCCGCTTGAGATGGGCGATGGCCGCTTCGGCGTCGGCCCAGCGGGTGACGACCACGTCCTGTAGGTGGCCGCCCAGGGCGACCTCGATAGCGGTCTCGTACTGGGCGGGGGTGTCGACCAGCTCGGCGACCGTCCCCCGGACGCCCTCGAGCTTGCCGGCTCGCGCCGCCTGCAGGGTCGCCTTGACGCCCGCGTAGAGGCCGGCGCCGCTGTCGTGCAGGCGCTGGAGCACCTCCAGGCGTGTCCGGGCCGCGTCGACGCCGCGTTCGGCCTCGGCAACGGCGCTTCGGGCAGACTGGACCGCCGCGTTTGCCCGGGCGATCTCGTCGTTCAGCGAGGAGATGCGGGCCTCGTGGGTAGCGATCTGCGTGTCGTCATCGGTCGCGGCGGCATCGAAGGCCGCCAGTTCCCGTTCCAGCCCGGTGATCCGTCCGGCCCGCTCGGTCATCTGGGCGGTGATGCGCTCCAGTTCGGCCTCGTCGGTCTCGCCCCGCTGGGTCAGGAGCGCCCGGCGCCGGCCCAGATCGGCGGCGCGGCGATCGTGGTCGGCGATGGTCTTGCCCAGTGCCTGGGCCCGCTCCTCAGCCCGGTGCCTGGCTCCCCGTGCCGAGGCGACCTCCGCCTGCAGGTTCTTGACGACCGCCCGGGCGGCGGCGACCTCGGTGTCCAACACGTCCAGGCCGGTGGCAACCGCGGCCAGTTCCCGGGTGACGGTCGCGACCTGCTCATCAAGACCGGCCTGGGTATCGGCCATGTCCTCCCGCCGGCGCGTGAGGGCGGAGTGGCGCTCGGCGGCCAGATCGCGCTCGTGGGCGAGGCGGCGAGCCTGCTCCGTTGCCGTGCTCAGGGCGGCGTCGTGGTTGGCGAGGGACTCGCGCGCAACGGAGGCCGCGGTTCTGGCGTCGTCCGCCGCCGCCTGGAGTTCGGCCAGGTGCTTCTGGGCGGCGTCGACGGCGGTTGCGGTACCGGCCGCGGCCTGCTCCGCCGCGGCCACCCGGGCGTGGGCTGCCCGGAGTAGCCGGCCGTAGTGGGTGCGCTGCAACGCGCGCAGGCGCGACATCAGCCCCTGGTACTCGTGCGCCTGTTTGGCCGCCCGCTCCAGGGTCTTGAATCGTGGTTCGATCTCGAGGAGGAGGTCGGACAGGCGGGCGCTGTTCGACTCGGTTTCGGCGAGGCTGCGCTCGGCCTCGGCCGCCTTGATCCGCAGGCCGGTCAGGTCGGCGGCATGCTCGAAGAGGCCGCGCCGCTCCTCCGGCCGCTGGCTGAGGGCGGAGTCGATCAACCCCTGGCCGACGACCGTGTAGCTCTGGCCGAGGGAGGCGGTCAGGGCGTGGACATCTTTGAGGCGGACCTTGCGTCCGTTGATCAGGTACTGGTTCTCGCCGGAGCGATAGGCGCGGCGGGTGACGGTCACTTCGGTGAAGGCAATCGGCAGCCAGCCGGTGCTGTTGTCGAAGGTGACCGCGACTTCGGCCATCCCGGCGGGCCCTCGCCCCCGGCCGCCGGCGAAGATCACGTCCTCCGTCTTCTTCGAGCGCAGCAGGCCGTGGCTTTGCTCGCCCAGGACCCAGCGGACGCCGTCGGCCACGTTCGATTTGCCGCTGCCGTTGGGGCCAACGACGGCGGTGATACCCGGCTGGAAGGTGAAGACGGTCCTGCTCGCAAAACTCTTGAACCCGTGCATTTCCAGCCGGGTCAATCGGGGGGAAGGCTGCCCGTCCGGATCGACACCATTTGCAGGCTGGCCTGCGTGGTCAGACCGGTCTGACCACGCAGGCCATTCGCCCCATTCGGGGCCGTTCCAGCGCGCCCCGCGCTCGCATGGTCATCCGGCCCGACGCGGGCCCGCTCCAGCCTACCCAGCGTGTCAGCCACGACGCGGCCCCGATGCCCGGCGGCGGAGCCGGTTCGGTTGTGGAAACGGATCGGTGGAATGCACGATGGACGTTACTCCGCGCCGCTCGTACCGCCTGCCCGGCGGAGGGCGGTTGGTCGCGGCTCGACCCAGCGGGACTGGTAAGAATAGGTGCAGGCCGCGATGCCAGAAGAGGGATGGTAGCACCGGCCCAGGTGAACGGACAACGCAAAACCGGTCTTCAGAGTACTCCCGTGGCGGGCCGGTGGGAAGGGCGGTTTCCCATCCTCGCCCGCACCGAGCGGCCTCCTCCAGGGCCAAGAAGACGGTGAGCCGAGCCAGTTTCCGGACAGCTCCGATCAGACGGCGTTGTGCAACTAAGAATTTCTGTCAAAACCTCTCGTCGGCGGCGGACGCCAGGTTGATGGACGTTGCGGAAACGATCGGCGGTTTTCGTGACGTTGCCGGGAGCGGGTTACGCCGTCTCCGTGGCCGCCCGGGCCAACCTTGGGCTGTGAGCCCCGGGCGGCAGCGGACGGCGCGTCCCCGTTCCCACCACGTCGCCCAAATACCCGCGATCAATTCCGCAACGTCCATCAACCTGGCGCTACACCGACGACATCCCTCCGGGACTGGGCCGAACGGCGCGGCGCCCGACGGTCTTGATAGGCGCTCTAAGATTCCCAATTGAACCGCTCGACCCACGGCTCCACGCGGGACTCGACGTTCCGGGCGGACCCGGTCGCCGCGAGGATGTGGAAAAGGCTCTAACCGTCAACCCCGCGAGCCGAAGCAGGATGGAGCGGGTATCGTGCCGGCCAACCATGGGAGATACCCGTGTCGAAGGGCTGGCGGGGAGAGGACATATGACCAGGCGGGAGGACGGGATCGGGCCATGGGACGGGACGGAGGGTGTCTGGCTCCGCTGCCAGTTTCACGCTCATACCACGGAATCGGATGGCTGGCTCTCGCCGGAGATGCTGCGCCGCTACCACGCCCAGGCCGGCTACGACGTTCTGGCAATCACCGACCATGACTGCCTGACGGAGATCCCGGCCCCCCATCGCAGCTACGGCGGGGACGACGGGCTGCTCGTCATCGGCGGCACGGAGCTGAGCCTGACATCGCCCAAATCCGGTGGGCCGCTCCATGTCCTCGGGATCGGCGTCGAGTCGTTTCCCCAGATCCGTGATGAGCAAACGTCGACGCTCGCCGAAGCGGCGGCCGTGATCCAGGAGGCGGGCGGCCTCACATTTGTCGCTCACCCCTGGTGGAGCGGGCACCGCGCCGACGAACTCGGCGACTTCACCGGCGTCACCGGCGTGGAAGTCTTCAACGCCGGCTGCGAGGTCGAGCAAGGACGCGGTAATTCGGAGGCGCAGTGGGATCTGTGGCTCTCCGCCGGGCACCGCCTGACCGCCATCGCCGCCGACGATCTGCATACGCCGGGGTACGAATCGTTCCGGGCGTGGACGATGGTCCACGCCGCCGCGCGCTCCCGGGAGGCCGTCCTGGCTGCCCTGGCGGCGGGCCGTTCATACGCCACGACCGGCCCTCGGATCACCGCTGTCGCCATGGATGGCGAGGGGCTACGCGTCCGCTCGACCCCGGCCCGCTCGATCGCGGTCCTCGCCCAACCGCCGTACGGCGCTCGGGTCAACGCCGGACGGCACGAGATCGCCTACTTCGGCCGCCGGTTGGCCACGGCGGACGGCCATAGCGGCGAAGGCATCATCGAGGGCGAGTGGTTGACCGGCGCCGACTTCCCCCATCTTGCCGGAGCGGGTGGACTCCAGTATGTCCGGGTCGTTGTCACCGATTCGCACGGCCGTTCGGCGTGGTCCAATCCAATCTGGTTGTAGCCCCACCCCGGCGTAGTTGACCGCATGGCACAGCGCTTGCAGGATTTCATTGAGCGACAACCCCGTGACCCGCTGTCGCTACCCTCCCGCTGGGTTCGCTATCCAGCACCCCGCACCAACGGGCCGAGGATTGCTCCTCGGCCCGTTGCGTTGCCCGGGAAGCGCTCGCTTATCCCGACTCAGGTCGATCAGCGATTCGATCGAGCCAGGTGGCGATGCCATCGCCGGTGACCCCGGGGTGGTCTTCGGGCAGGAAGTGGATCCCGGCCCGAGATCGATGGCGGTCAGGTTGGACAGGTGCGCACGACACCAGGCGACCTCAACGTTGCTCGATTGACCCATGCCGATCAGGTCGAACGCGACGCAGCGGAATCGGGGCGCCAGCCGGGGCAAAACGCTCCGCATCCGCACAAGAGCCCTGCCGACAGACCGCTGGTAGGGCTCTGGTTTTGTTCGGACGCCTCGCCGCGCTCTACCACGCAGGGAGGCAGGGAGGCAGGGAGGCAGGGAGCCGACCCTTTCAGAAGGCGGGCAACCGTCGGGCCGCGACGACGGCCGATTTCGTAGGCTTCATTGGTGATCGAGCGGCTCTGGCCAGTCGTGGTACGGCAGGAGGTCCTTCAGCTTCAGCACCTTGTCCCGGCCGAGCACGACGTCGGTCTCCAGGTTCGCCTCGTCGATCTGGCGGATGAACTCCCGGCACCGGCCACAGGGCGGCAGAACGTAGAGCTGGCCGTCGCGGTCGCTCCGCCAGACCGCGACGATCTTGGCGATCGTGTACTCACCGGCGGTGACCATCGCCGCGATGGCGGCGTGCTCGGCGCAGAAGCCGGTACCGGAGCCGGTGTCGATGCAGACACCGGAATAGGCGTTACCCCGATCCGTCAGGAGCGTCGCCGCCACGTCGCCGAACAGGCGGTCGCCGGAGGTGTGGGGCCTGAGCACGCCCGCCGCCATCGCGATCAATTCGTCGTTCGTCACCCCAGACCCCCCTCCGCCGGGCGACATTGTATCCGGCGCCACGTGCGGGTTCCGCCGCGACCGGGCGTTGGCCGGGGGCAATGGGCTAGAGCGCTCGTCGAGACGGTTGGTCGAGACGGTTGGCCGCGCCTGCCCGCCGCCCGGGGCTCACGGGTGACCTTTACCCACATCTCCAGAACGGCGCGGAATTCCGGGGAACACTGGCAACCTGGTTGGTGTCGAGCGCCGACGCGATGTTCCCGAGATTCCGGCACGTCGTTCGCGCGACTTCATGTGGCCATCGAGATGTGGGTAAAGCTCACGCCGTGAGCCCCGGGCGACGCCAACACGGCGCCAACCCTTGCTTCGGGCGACGCCAACGCGGCGCCGCCATTCCCACGCGATACCCGTGAATCATCCAGGCTAGAGATCCTGCCGCCCAGGGCGTCAAGGATTCGACCCGAAACCAGCATCCTGCTTGATCTACCAGGCGATGAAGCCGATGTCGCGGGCGTAGATCAGGGTCTGCCACAGGGTCGGGCGCTCGGTGGCGAACTCGATGGTGACGACCGGCTCGCCCGGAACCGCCCCGACGGTCCACGGACCCATCACCTCCGCCCAGGGACGATGGTCGAGGAGCGATGAGCCGGTCGAGAGGCGCTCCTCGATCACGGGGACGGCCGCGACCGCGTCGTCCGGCGAGGCGACGAGCAGGGTGAAGCAGGCCCGGGAGACCGGCTCTTCCCCGGTCGTGCCGGCAAGTGCCACAAAGACCGGCGGCATCTTTGCGTGTTCGGCGATTGCCGTGGCCATGGAATCGCCGATGTCGCCGCCGGCGGGCGCTGTACCATCCCCGAAGATCGCGGTCACGGGGTTGGCGCCGCCCATCAGGATGACGCCGGGGACGATTATGGCCGAGTCCAGCGGCGTGGTCTGGGCATGCAACAGCGGCAGGATGAGATCGTTCTCGGCGAGGGAGTGGGCCGATCCGGTCGCGCTATCGACAAGCCGGGTGGCGGCGGCAAGGGTGCGGGCGGCGACCATCGCCCCGTCCGGCAAGAAGGCCACCGTGTTTAGGGCTCCCAGCGAGAGAAGTCCCACGACAGTCGTCGGGTCGAAGCCGGAGTCGGGGAAGCAAGACCAGGCGGCCGTGGCCCCGTCGATGGTGATCTCGGCGTAGCCGCCGTCGTTGGAGAGGAGCGCCCGCCCGATCTCCTCCTGGTCGAACCGACCGACGTAAAGCTCGGCGGTTTCCGCAGACGCGCCAACCTCCATGGTGCGGTCGACCTGGAATCCATCCCAGCCAAAGGCGTCACGCCAGTCCCGCGAGAACGCGTTATCCATGGTCCGGGGGAGGAGCAGGCCGCTAGTCGCACGCTCCCAGTCGCCCAAGGTCTCGTCGTCGCGGCTGCTGGGCGTGGCCACGCCGAAGGTGGCGATCCGGCGTTCAAGATCGGCGACGGTCGCCAGGATGTCGTCCGATCCGGCGGTCAGCACCTCCACGTCCGGGGCGTACTGGAGCATGGCCAGGGCCTGGGGACCGCTGCCGGCGACCGGCGTCGAGTCCTGGGCGAGTGCGGATTGTCTCCTGGTGGTTCCCGGCAGCGCGAGCGCGCCGGCCATGACGGCGGCGCCCGAGAGCAGGTCGCGTCGATGCACGAAGGTTCCCTTTCGTTGTTTGTGGTGATTACCAGGTCAGGAAGCCGAGATCCCGTTGGTAGATCAGGTTGAACCAGACGCCTGGGCGCTCCGTCTCCAGTTCGACCGTCACGACCGGCGCGTCCGTGACCGCTTCGACCGTCCAGTCGCTGAAAAGCTCAGAACCAGGGGATTTGATCGACGATCGACTCTCCGGTTTCTAGGCGCTCCTCGATCACAGAGGCCGCGGCCTCGGCATCCTCCTCGGAGGCCATCAGCAGGGTGAAGCAGGCTCGGGAGATGGGCATTTCGCCGGTGGTGCCGGCCAGGGCCAGCAGGATCGGCGGCATGCCGGCCTGCTCGGCGATCTGCGTCGCGATCCGGTCGGCGGTGCGGTCCAGCGCGGATTGCCCCGAGCCGTCTTCGTCGTCCTCGTCGAGCACGACGGTCGGGTCGATCGAGCCGATGAGGGAGGTGCCCGGAAGGAGCATCGCCGAATCCAACGGCGTGGTCTGCGCCTCCAGCAGGGTCTGGACGAGGTCGTTGCCGGCGAGGGAGTCCCGTTCTCCGGCGGCCGCCTCGGCCAGGAGCGTGACCGCGTCGAGGGTGCGGGCGGTGATGAGCACGCCGTCCGGCATCAGGGCGATGTTGTTCATGCCGCCGAGGGCCAAGCGACCTACGTCGCTGGTGAGATCGAGATCGCCTTCTGGCGAGAGCGACCACGCGGCAGTGGCGCCGTCGATCTCGACAGCCTCATAGTCGTTGGCCAGCAGCGCGTCGTTGATCGCGTCCTGGTCGAACCGGCCGATGTAAACCTGGGCGTTGTTGGGCGGCGTGCCGAATTCCAGCGTCTGATCGACCTGGAAGCCGTCCCAACCGAAGGTGGACAGCCAGTCGGGCGTGAAGGCTCGGGCGAACGGGGATGGCATGGCCAGCCCGTTGGTGACCTGGATCCAATCGCCGAAGGCCGGATCGTCCTGGCTGGCGGGCCGGTCGATGCCGGACGACTCGGTCCGGGCCGCGATGTCCGCGACCGATGCCAGGATCGGGTTCTCGTCGGCCTCCTCGAGGAGGTCCGCCGGGACGAAGCGCAGCATGGCCAGGGCCTGAGGACCGGCGGTTTCCGGGGTAGAGTCCTGGGCACGAACGGGCCCCGATACCGCGAGCGCGCCGGCCATCGCGGCGGCGCCGAAAAGCAGATCGCGTCGATGCACAGGGTGTCCCTTTCGTGGTTCGTAACGAAGAGCAGACGGGGCCGGCCGGCTACGGAAGCTGATCCGGACAAGATTGCACCACCCGGCAGGGGCCGTTCATCCGGGTCTGGCATGTGTGCCGATGATTACCAGGCAAGGTAGCCGATATCCCGCCAGAAGCATAGGTTGAATCATCTGGATAGGTGCACTGTCTCCAGTTCGACCGTCGTGGGCGTCGCGTCGTGGTCGTGGGCATCGCCGCGCTCCGCACCCTTCCGGGCGGCGCCCGGGTCCTATTCGGGCGGACGCACGCGCTCAGGCGAGAGCGGATTCCGGGTTACGAAACCGCCATTCGCCCGGATGGCCGGTACCCCAGTCGGAGACCAGAGCTAGAAACCAGTAGGTCATTGGGCGAAGTGCCTGCTCGAAGATTGGAGCGCGGCCTCGGCTTCCACGACGATCCGGCGGATGATCTCCGCGACCGGAAGGACATCGGTGATGGCCCCGGCGGATTGACCGGCGGTGGCGAGGAAGTCGATCCGGCGGCCGGCCTGGACGGCGGCGGTTGTCTCGGCCCGGAGGCGGTCACGCTGGCGCTCGGCTTCGGTGAGGCGGGGGTTCCACTCGTCGAGGAACGGCGTCCGGAGCGAGCGGAGGACCGTGCCGAAACCGGCGGTGCCGGGGAGCGGGTTGACGGCGTTCAGGGCCTCGGCCTTGATGGCGTCTTCGGAGCGGGCGGCGAGGATCGCCTGCCGCCAGGTTTCCTCGATCGGCGCCTCTTGCGAGGCGAGGAAGCGCGTGCCGAGATTGACGCCAGCGGCACCCAGGACGAGGGCGGCGGCGAGCCCCCGACCGTCGAAGATGCCGCCAGCGGCGACGACAGGGATGGGCGCGACGGCGTCCACGACCTGGGGCACGAGCGGCAGCGTGCCGACGACCCCGGAGTAGCCGCCGGCCTCGCCGCCCTGGGCAACGACGAGGTCGACGCCGCGCTCGGCGGCAAGGACGGCCTGGGCGACGGTGGTTACCTGGAGCATGACCAGCGAACCGGCGTCGTGGGCGCGGCCCATAAGGTCGCCGGGATCTCCGAGGGCGAAGGAGACGACTGCCGGACGGAGGGCGAGGGTGGCGGCGAAGGCCTCCTCATCCAGGGATTGCGGGACGTGGTTGACGGCGAAGGGGCGGTCGGTGAGATCGCGAATGGCGTTCAGGTCGTCCAGGACGGCGGCGGTGGGACGGTTCAGGGTGGCGATGCTGCCGAGACCGCCGGCATTGGAGGCGGCGGCGGCGAAGGCGGCGGAGGTGGCGGATCCCATGGGGGCCAGGATGATGGGGTGATCGATCTTGAGGAGATCGCAGAGCGCGGTGCGGAGCATGGGGTCTCCTTTCGACCAATGGAGAGTCGTGGCCCGCGACGACGGTCGGTACCGGCGTCTTGTCGGGCCATCCGCATGTGGTTCCCACAAGCATCAACCCCAGGTCGCTGCCCCGCAACAGGGCTTGACCGATAAACCGGCTAAACCGGCCGCCCTGGAACGCCGGCCGCCGGATGCCGCCCTACCGCATCTCCCCGACGAGGCCGCCGGAGAGGAGCAGGCGCGTCTGGAAGGTCTGGGCGGAGCGGTAGGCGGCGGCGACGCTGGTGCCGGTGTGGATCCGCTGGATGGCTTCTCCGAGCAGCGCGGCGATCGAGAGAATGGTGAGTTTCGGGAAGCGCTTCTCCGCCGGTACGGCGATGCTGTTGCTGACCACCAACTCCTGCACGGGGCTCTCTTGCAGGCGGCGGACGGCGGGGCCGGAGAGGACGGCGTGCGTCGCGGCGGCGTAGACCTCGGTGGCGCCGTTCTGCAGGCAGACGTTGACGGCCTGGGTGAGCGAGCCGGCGGTGTCGATCTCGTCGTCGACGATCACGACCGGGCAGCCCTCGACCGAGCCGATCAGGTTGAGCATCTCGCTCTGGTCCTGGTTGCCGACGCGGCGCTTCTCGATGATCGCCAGCGAGGCGTTGAGGATCTCGGCGAAGTTGCGGGCCCGCTTGGTGCTGCCGAGGTCGGGCGAGACGACGACCGGCCGGGGCAGGCGCTTTTCGACGAAGTACTGGGCCAGGAGGTACTGGGCGGTCAACTCGTCCACGGGGACGTCGAAGAAACCCTGGATCTGGCCGGCGTGGAGGTCGAGCGCGAGGACGCGGTCCGCCCCGGCGACGGTGATCAGGTCGGCCACGAGGCGGGCCGTGATCGGCACCCGCGGCTGGTCCTTCTTATCGGTGCGGCCGTAGCCGTAGTAGGGGATGACTGCTGTGATGCGGCCGGCGGATGAGCGCTTCAGGGTGTCGATCATGATCAACAGCTCCATGACGGAGTCGTTGACCGGGTAGGCGATCGACTGCACGACGAAGACGTCGTTCTGGCGGACGCTCTCGCCGATGCGGACGAAGGTGTTGTCGTTGGAGAACTTGAAGACCTCGGCCCGGCCAGGCGGAATACCGATGTAGTCGCAGATTTCGGCTGTCAAGGCCGGATTGGCATTGCCACCGAAAACGGTCAGTTGATCGAAGAGCTTGCCCACCCGCCGTCTCCTTCTAGATTCCGCGATGCCGTGACCGTAGGTCATAACTATCGCACGGAACGAGACGTGAGTCGTGAGCGGCGTATCCGGGGGTGCTAGGATGGAATGGATCGTTTTCAGAGCGGCTGGCGAGGCGCAACCAGCCCAGCGGGACAGGACAAGGCGATGGCGACGACGGCGAAGCTGTACACGGCGGACGACCTCTGGCACATGCCGGGTGACGAGCCGTGGGAGCTGTGGGAGGGGGAGCTGCGCAAGGTGCCTGGTGCGGCCGAGGAGGCGAGCGCGATCGCCCACTGGATTGGGGTACTCATCTCGCTCTTCGTGCAGCCACGCCGCCTTGGCGTAGTCACCGGGGCGGATGGAACCTACGTGCTCGCCCGCGACCCCGACACCGTGGTGGTCCCGGATGTTGCGTTTCGGCGCTGGAGCCAGACGTCAGATCGGACGCTATCCCGCCGCTATGCGCATGGAGCGCCGGATCTCGCCGTCGAGGTCGTCTCCCCGACGGACCGATCCGGCGACATCGCCCGGAAGCAGGCCATCTACCGGCGCGCCGGCGTGCCGTTGGTCTGGTGGGTCTACCCCGACCGCCGCATAGTTGCGGTCTATCAAGAGGGGGGACTCTTCAGGGAAGTTGGCGAGGGCGACGAGCTGGACGGCGGCGAGGTGCTGCCGGGCTTCCGGTTGGCCGTGCCCGAGATCTTCGCTCAATTGTGATTCGTGGGAGTAGCGACCGCGCTGCTGACGACGAGCATCCACCTCCTCCACCTAACACGCGTTGCGAAGAGGTCGTCGTCCGGCGGGACCTCTTGAACGCCCTGGCGTGCGCGTGTAAAAGACCAGCCTACTGACCAGACCCTTGCGTCCGGAAATCATCCGGGGAGATGCCCTGTCCGGGCAAGTTGCCCAGGTCATCGCCGGCGCTGCCGGAGTCGCCGCTGCCGGTGATGTCATCGGCGGCACGGCGGCCGCCGGGGTTGCGCTCCAGGGGGCTGCCGCTGGGCCGCGATTCCAGGACAGCGTCGTCGCTGTCGACGCCGGTGTAGGCGTCCGAGGCGTCGAAGCGGTCGCTGCCCTGGCCCATGTTGGCGTTGTCGCCGTCGGGCGGGGTGATGTCGGCATCGGCGACGGTCGATCCCCGGAGGGTGCTGCCGGTCATGTCGGGGAGGTCGTCGAGCGCGCCGATGAGCGGGCTGCCGCCGCGGGAGTCGAGGTTGCTGCGGTGGGGTGTGCCGGTGTCGCTGGCGCCGGTCGGGCCGCCGCCGCCCATGTCGAGGTCGCCGTCGGGGCGACTCCGCGGCGGGGTCTCCTCGGCGCGCTCTTGGCTGAGCCGATCCCTGTGTCGCTGATCGCCGGCCATGGTGGGTCCCTCCTTGGTTCGTGACGGATGGCGCGATCCATCCGCCGATCACGGCAAGGGGCGCATTGGCCGTGCCACGAGCGTGCTGGAGCCCATGCCTCTCTTCTGTGCAGGAGATTCAGGGTAGAAAGAGACAGAACCTCACCGTCTCGCAAAGATCTCGGCAACGGGCAGGCGGAACCCGGGTAGCACGTCGCCGCCGTCCAACTCGTCGCCCTCGCCTAGCTCTCCGATGAGCTCACCGTGAAGGAAGACGGCGACGGCGCGGCGGTTGGGGTAGACCCACCAGACGAGCGGCACCCCGGCGCGCCGGTAGAGGTCCTGTTTCTTGGAGACGGCGCGAGGCTCGTCGGACGGCGAGACGACCTCGACGGCCAGATCGGGCGGTACGGGGATGTAGCCGTCGGGAACGTCCCGGCCCGGCAGGCGATCCCAGCGGATGAAGCTCAGGTCGGGAACGACGACCGTCTGGGGGGTGTCGAGGATGATGTAGGTGCCGTCTGCCCCGGTCACACATCCCAGGTCACGCGGCTCGACGAAGTTCGAGAGGCGCACGCCGATCCGATGGGCGAGCCTGCTCGCCGTCCCACCCGCGCCCGGCACTTTGCGTAGCTCCCCCTCCCAGAGTTCCCACGGCTCGTCGCCCGGCATCTTGGCCAGGTCGGCCGCCGTGTAGCGCCGCGTCGCAACTCCCATTGATAGACCCCTTTCGCGCGGCTTAGCGAACGTTGCTCACCGCGATCCTACCACGGCGTTCGACCGTCCATAGCCGAGATCTTTGCGGCGGTCTAGGGCCATCATCGCACCCGTCTCCCAGGGCGACACGAACATGTCCCTACGCGGCTCCCCTCGCACGGCCTCGCTTGCGGCGGGCGGTGCTGGAGCCGTGGTTGGGCCGGGGGGGAGGCAATGTCTCCTGGGAGAGGGTGTCGAGGGCGGCGCGGGCGGCTTGCTGTTCGGCATCGCGTTTGCTCGGGCCCTGGCCGACGCCGAGGACGCGGTCGTCTAGCGAGGCCTCGATGGTGAAGAGACGGGCGTGGTCCGGGCCTTCGATCTGGAGGACCCGGTAGGCGGGCGAGCGCCGGAACCGCTCCTGCAAGATCTCCTGGAGGACGCCCTTCGGGTTCGCTTCGGGCGGGGAGGTGTCCTCCAGGATGCCCTGGGCCAGGAAGGGGCGCACGAACCGGCGCGCTTCCCGTTGACCGCGGTCGAGAAAGATCGCGCCGACCACGGCCTCGAAGGCCCCGGCCAGCATCCGGTCCCTGGCGCCCTCCGTCACCCGTTCTCCCAGGCCGAGGAAGAGATACTCCCCCAGGTCGATCTGGCGGGCCCAGCGGACGAGCGTCTCGGCCCGGACCAGGGCGACCCGCATCCGGGTCAGCGTGCCCTCGTCGGCGTCCGGGTAGCGGGCGTAGAGATCCTCGGCGGCGATCGCGCCCAGGACGGCATCGCCCAGGAACTCCAGGCGCTCGTTCGATTGCAGCGTGGCCGGCAACAGACCGGCCGAGGCCCAATGGTGGAGGACGGACCGGTGGGTCAGGGCGGTCCGCAGGAGGTCCAGGTCCTTGAAGCGCACCCCGATCGAGTCCGCGAACTTGGCCGGGCGGTCGTCGTCCGCGTCGGCAAGCTGCCCTGTATCCAATTCTTCGTCTTCGATTGCCTCTATCACTCCGCTCATTCCTGGTATGTCGCCATCCTGTATCGTCTCTTCCCGTCTTCCCGTCTCACGTTCAGCGGAGCGCCCCATCCAGGTCGACTCCGGCGTTGGTGGCTACGCTCTGGAGGGCGTCCCAATCGACGGAGATCATATAGATGTAGTGGTTCTCGTCCGTCTCCTCCGAGTGGGAGGTGGCGAGGTTGGTGCGGACCAGGGCGTGGATCAGCGCCTCGGCCATCTGGTCCTGCTCAGGGACGCGATCGTCCAGGGCCAGGTTGGCTTCGCCGGCGGCCCTGGACTCGAGCGCCCGCCGGAGGCCGGCCTCGAACGGGCCGCGCAGTTCCCGGGCGCGTTCGATCTCGCGGGCGGCGGCCTCGCGCTTCTCTGTTTCGAGGAGCTCGCCGGATTCGGCGGCGGACGCCTCGAGGTCGATCGTCCGTAAATCGTCCCGGATGAGGTATTGCCGCGCGATATAGTCGAGAAGTTGGTCGAGCCCGTCCGCCACGCTCATGATCCCCTATAACCGGGCGTTCCTGGCATCAACCTGACGCACCCTGCCCCCATCACCCAAAGTATACGGTGCCCCGGGCCCCGCCCTGCCGCCAACATTCGGCAGTCGCCCGGCTGGATTCACGCGCCGCGGGCCGCCGGATAAGCAACCCCTGAGTTGCTTATTCCAGTGGTTCGCGGTACGATGGATAGGCAACCACATGGTTGCCTATATCGGTGGTACGAAGGAGTCACAATGACCGCTACATTGAACCGTTACGAGCGCGAAGCGTTCCTTGCGGCGCCGCTCGATCGCGTGTGGACGGCTATCTCGGAGCCGGCGCAGTTGCAAGAGTGGTTCGCCGAGCCAACCTATCCCCTGACGCCGGGTGGCGAAGGCACCCTGCGGTTCCGTTTCGACGATGGCTCCGAGATCAGCCAACCGATCCTGATCGTCGCGGCTGACCCGCCCAACCGGTTCGCGTTCCGCTGGAACTCGCACGCCGCTGACCCCGCCCGGCCTGTGGCGGACCAACCGAGCACGCTGGTCGAGATCACGTTGGTGGAAGAGGCGGACGGAACGCGGATTCGGATCGTAGAGTCTGGGTTCGAGGCACTTCCGGACGACGTGCGTGACACCTCACTGCGCGAAAACACCCAGGGGTGGAACGATATCCTCGGGAACCTCGCCAGGTATCTCACCCGAGCCTGATCGGAGGGGACGTCTTGCCCACTGACCTTGGCCAGCAGAACGATGCCGGGCCGAACGGCCGCGTGGCCCAGCCGGACCATGCCGGTTCGCGGCATCCATCGGCCGAGGACAGGAGGGCACCCGGGTACCCGACCACCGAACAGGTCTTTTTGGCTTTGGCCGATCCAACCCGGCGCCAGATGCTGGAGCGGTTGGCGGACGGCCCGGCGACGATCACCGCCCTGCACGCCGGCCTACCAATCACGCGCCAGGCGGCCAGCAAACACCTCCGGGTCCTGGCGGACGCCGGTCTGGTCACCGACCGGAAAACGGGCCGCGAACGGCGCTACTCCCTGGCCACCGGCGCCCTCGCCGCCGCTACCGATTGGCTGACGGACATCGAGGATCGCTGGAACCGCCGGATCGACGCACTGAAGCGGCTGGTGGAGGAAGGTTAGGGGGAGGCGAGCGGCCCTCACCCCGGCCCTGAAGGGCCACCTCTCTCCCAAAGCTGGGAGAGGGGTAGGGGGGGTGAGGGCCGTTTTCCGGCCGCCGCGACCTCCCCAAGACGAAAGGACACCAACCGATGGCGCCCAATGAACAGCAGGCGATGGCGACCCCGGCGGGCATTGCCGGTGTCGAAGCGCAGGTCGTCGGGGAGATCCGGCATAGCGTCTTCGTGCGGGCGACGCCGGAGCGGGTGTACGACGCAATGACCACGGCCGAAGGTCTGGACGGATGGTTCACCTCCGGGACCATGGGTATCGGGACACCCCGGCCGCAAAGCAAACATCGACTGCGCGATCGGGTATGGCGAAGCGCTGGCGCTTCGCCACCGGCTATCGCATGCACGCCACGCCGGCCTTGGGCGCCAGCGGTGACGACGTGAGCATCGTTCGGATTCCGCCCGAGCGAGTCAGAACACCCCGGTCCAGCACGGGAGTCCTGGTGCGAGCATCGCGTGATCCGCGGAATAAACAGGTACGTTGGATGACCTGCGGCGTTTGCTAGAATGGCGGCACCGACTGGAGTGCCGCCGATGACATCCCTGAAGCTCTTCGTCCTCGGCCCGCCCCGTTTGGAGCGCGATGGGCAACAGGTTGCGCTGCCGCTCCGCCGTGCGGTGGCGCTGCTGGTGCACCTCGCGGTGACCGGCCAACCCCAGAGCCGGGAAACACTCGCCGCCTTGCTCTGGCCCGAGAGCGACGAGGGGGAGGCACGGGGTCGTCTGCGACGCACCCTCCACCGTCTTGGCGACGCCGTCGAGGGCGGAATCCTGATCGCGGACGCCTCCGCCCTTCGTCTGTCGCCTGATGCGGATCTCTGGGTGGATGCCCTCGCCTTCCGGCAGCATGCGGCCGTCGGACTGGTGCCTGAAGCGGCACCGGACGGTCCGGATTCCGGACAACTCGCCCACTTGACACAGGCGGCCGTGCTCTACGCCGACGACTTCCTGGCAGGGTTCACGCTGCCGGACAGCCCGGCCTGGGACGAGTGGCAGTTCAACCAGCGCGAAGATCTGCGCCGGACCTGCGCACGCGTGTTGGAACGGCTGGCGAGGGTGCATCGGGCACAGGCGCAGTGGGAGGCAGGGATCGGCTCGGCCCGCCGGTGGCTGGCACTCGACCCACTGCATGAGCCGGCGCACCGGGCTCTGATGGAGATGTACGCCCAGGCCGGTCAGTTCGCCGCCGCCCAACGCCAGTACCAGGAGTGCGCGCGGGTCCTCGACGCCGACCTGGGGGTGTCGCCCGAAGACGAAACCACCCGGCTCTACGAAGCCATCAGGGCCAGACGTCTCACCCCGATCCCAGATGGCGGACTTCCCCCCGCCGTCGCACCAAAGCCGCACGCGCCGGCGCGCCATCGGCTGCCGCCGCAGCTGACCCCGTTCATCGGGAGGACACGCGACCTCGCCACCCTCAGGCAACTGTTGGTGGACGAACCGTCTTGTCGCCTCGTGACGCTCGTGGGACCGGGCGGGATCGGGAAGACGCGCCTGGCATTGGAGGCGGCGGCTGCCGCGATCCCTCACTTCTCCGATGGGGTCTTCTTCGCGCCGCTCGCGCCCATCGACTCACCCGACCACGTCGTGTTCGCCCTGGCGGAACACCTCGACGTCCGCTTCTACCGCGCCGGCGAGCCGCAGCAGCAACTGCTCGACTACCTGCGCGAGCAGCAGCTGCTGCTGGTCGTCGACAACTTCGAGCACCTGGTGGACGGGGCGCCGCTGCTGACGGAGATCCTCGCCGCCGCACAACGGGTCAAGCTGCTCGTCACCTCGCGGGAACGCCTGAACCTCAGTGGCGAGGCGGTCTACACGGTGGGCGGCCTGGAAGTCCCCGATACGCCGTCGCAGCCGACGGCGCTGGACTGCGATGCGGTGCACCTGCTGATGCACCGCGCCCGGATGGTCCGTCCCGATCTTGAGGTCAGGGACAACGCCCTCGACTCGATCGTCCGTATCTGCCGGCTGGTCCAGGGGATGCCGTTGGCGATCGAGCTCGCCGCGGGCTGGATAGAAGCGCTGTCGTTCGGCGAGATCGCCGACGAGATCGCGCGCGGCTTCGACCTGCTGGAAGGCCAGACCCGCGACCTGCCGGCGCGCCAACGCAGCGTCCGCGCGACGTTCGACTATTCCTGGGCCCGGCTGACGGCCGACGAGCAACGGACGTTCATGCAGCTCTCGGTCTTCCGCGGCGGCTTTACGCGCCCAGCCGCGGAGGCCGTGACCGGGGCCGGGGTACGCGGGCTGCGCGCGCTGGTCAACCGATCGTTCCTTTCGCCGGGCGCCGACGACCGCTACCAGATCCACGAGCTGCTCCGCCAGTACGGCGCGGAACGGCTAGAAGCCTCGGGGGAGGCCGACCGGACGCGGGACTCCCATTGCGCATTCGTGTTGGACGCCTTGCATCGGCGGGGAGCCGACTTGCGCGGCGGACGGCGGATGGAAGCATTGGACGAGATCGAAGCCGAGTTTGAGAACGTACGGGCGGCGTGGATGTGGGCGTTGCACCGGAGCAGCTTCGACGCGATCGGCCACTCCGCCGAAGCCCTCCAGATCTTCGCGTCGGCGCGCAACCGCTATGAAGAAGTGGCTCAACTGTTTCGCTTGGCGCGCGAGCGGCTGAAGCCGCCTCCTGGGCAGCGCCCGAGCCTCGTGCGGGCCCGGATCCTGGCTTCGCTGGTTTTTCTGGAGATGATATCCAAATCCGGATACCAGGGGGTTGCGGCGGACCTCGAGGAGAGCCTGGCGATCGCCAAGGACTATGGCGACCAGAGAGAGATCGCCTTCAGTCTCCTGAGGATCGGTTGCTATCAGTTCGTCGAACGGCGTGATTCCGACCAGGCCCGGATCTACTTTGAACAGAGTCTCAAGCACTTCCGCGCGCTCAATGAGCCGTACTACGTGGCCATCGCACTCGAATGGTTTGGGAATTGCGTCGGCAGCGCCGCCGATCTCGCGACCCACATGAGGTACTCGCTTCAGGCTCTCGACGAGACACGAGCCACCGGCAATGTCTTCGCCATGTCCATCATCCTGCAAAGTCTGGGAGCGGTTGCGTGTCTGTCAGGAGATTACGCCGCCGCGGAACGGTTCTGTAAGGAGGCCCTCGCGTATTTCAGCGCGATGAGGATGCGGGCGGGGCTCGCGGACGTCATAGTGCAACTCAGTCTCTTGCGCTTGCTGCAAGGTGATCTGGCCGATGCGCGCTCCCTGGCCGACGAAGCCTACGAGGTGGCCCGAGAGGTCGACAACCCGTGGTACATCAGTCAGGCCCTGGCCGTGCTGGCACTAGGGGCGGCGATTTCCGGTGATACTCAACTGGGCAAGCAACTCGGGGAGGAGAGTCTGGCGACCTCATCGTTCTTCGTGGGGGCCGTCCTAGCGAGTTGCTCGCTCGCCATCACGTGTTGCGACCTGTCGGATTATCCGGCGGCGGAGCAGCACCTGAAGGCGGCGCTGACACCGGCGCGCGATCGCGGTATGACGGCCATGATCCTCTGGCCCCTCTCGGTCGCGCCGGTCGTCCTCGCCGCTGAGGGCGAGCGGGAACGCGCGGTCGAGCTCATGGGCCTGACCTTCAGCCATCCCCTCAGCGCCACGGGCTGGCTGGAGGCATGGCCGCGGCTGGTGGCGCTGCGGGCGGAATTGCGGGCCGAGCTCGGCCCGGAAGGTTTCGCCGCGGCCTGGGAGCGCGGCGGGGTGCTGAACCCTGAGACGGTCGCAGCGGCGCTGTGACCGGTCCCCTCGCTCGCCGCTCGTCGACCGTTTGACTGGAAGAGGCGTTGGCGCTCTTCCGCGCGCTGGGCGACCGCGCGGGGACGGCCTGGACGCTCAACGCCCTTTGCTGCCTGATCTCCGACAACGGCGACCTGGATCGCGGTGCGCACGTCCTGCGCGAGGCCCGGACAATCTTTGTCGACCTCGACGACAAGGTTGGGCGGGCGCAAGTCGAGGGCAACCTCGGCGAGGACGCGTTCGTGCGCGGCGACTTTGCCTTGGCCGCGCGCCGCCTGGAGGCGGTGCTGGAGCTGCAAGGCGAGATCGGCGACACCGCTGGGGCAGCGCGCTCTCTGAGCCGAGGCGGCCGTCATTGCCCCGTGCAGCCGCTTTGTCTGAGGTCAGCGCCTCATCGGGCGAGGACCAGGGTCATCCCTCCGGCCGCGATCAAGGCGCCCGCCCAGATCCGGTCGAGGTTGAACCACGCACGCCGCAAGATGGCGAGCCCGACCCGCTCGAAGACGACCACCGCGATCGTCCCCATCACCAGGAACATCGCGACCGAGTGGACCCCGACCGCGAGCACGTCGACGGCCGCCGCCCCGGCCGACGTGCTCGCCCCGGCCGACGTGCTCACCGCGGCCAGATGGCCGGCGTGGCCGGCGTGGCCGGCGTGCGCGGCCTGGGCAACCGGCGTCGTCGACCCTTCCGACAGACGCAGCACCACCGGGACGAGCATCAGGCCGGCGCCGTGCGCGGTGGCCATCAGGAACGACCAGGCGGTGAGATCGCGGCCATTCACCCGCATCCCCACCCAGCGCGGATGGGACATCGGCTTCAGGAGCTTGTAGCACCCGAAGAGGACCAGCGCGCCCCCGCTGGTCAGCCGGAGCAGCGTCGTCGGGATCACCGCGTTCGAGGCGGCGACGGCCGCGACCACCACGGCCACCGAGATCGCGTGGCCCAGCGCGATCGGGCCGAAGGCGCGGAGGACCGCCGCCCGGCGCCGCTCTTGCAGCCCGCGGGCGACGGCAAAGAGCCAGCCCATGCTCGGATTGAGGCCGTGGTAGGCGCCGAGCAGCACCAGGGTGAGCCAGGGGACGTAACCGTTCATCGATGATCCCTCCTTTTAAGTCAGTCGATGGGGGTTGCGGACGTGCTCGGGCGCAACCCGCGAGCAATTCCGCAACCCCCATCGATGCCGTGAACAGGTTCAGCCACCCTCCGGCAGCATGGTTCAGGACGCGGGTGTGGCGGCTTCCGAGGTTGTCGGGTAGAAGAAGGCGTACGTCGCCTCGTAGGGTTGGCGAACCTCGTCGCCGGCGTGGTCCGCGTCGCAGCCCGCGTCTGGGGCGACCCCGCCGACGGTGGCGAGCCGCTGGACGTGGGTGATCGTCGAGAAGGCGCCGCTCCCCGCGTGTTCCGTCGCCTCGAGCAGGAGCCAGGGGATCGAACCCGGATCCGGCGAGTCGGCGCGCTCACCACCGCGCCGACGACGGCGCTGCCGTCGTTGCCCTGCCAGGTCGGACCGGCGAAGTGGCTGCCCACCGCCTCGCCCCGCCCGTTGACGAGCTCGGCCTCGGGGGCCACGAAGGTCCAGGTGAAGGCGGTGGCGTCGTCGGGTTTGGCCGCGCAGGTGTAGATCTGGACGCCGCGGGCGCTTAGTTCGAAGAGGAGAACGGAACCGTCCGGCGCCGCCAGGTTGGCCGGGATCTCCTCGGCGGTGGCCGTTCCGTGGGCGGCCGCCGGCCCGGCGAAACTCACGAACAGGGCAAGGGCGGCGAGGCGGGCGAGGGCTGATGATATCCGGATCACCGGTTCTCCCTCCTGGGCGGCCGGAATGACTCCGGCCGCCCCATCAACGAACATTGAGCAACCGATGACGCGCAATGCGCGACTCAGTTCGGGAAGCAGAACGAGTCCGAGGAGGCATCTCCGCCTTGCAGGCGGACCTGGTGCGGCCGCTCATCCCCGAAGTCGACGAAGAAGTCGGGGTCGAGCGTCATCCCGCCCTCCGGCCCCACGTCGAGCTTGACCGCCCAACCTTTGATGCCCTCCGGGTAGAACTGGGCGTCCCAGGGGAGGTAGAGCGAGTTGGTCACGTACACCCGGCTCCCGTCCCGACTAACCTCGACCATCTGCGGTCCGCCGTTCAGGGCCTCGGTCGCCGGGTGGGCCGCCTTGCGGACGATGCCGCCCAGGTGGACCGAGCCGGTCAGTTTCGGGTTGAACGGGTCGGACACGTCGTACTGGCGGAACTCGCCGGTTCCCCAGCAGGAGACGTAGAGGAAGCGGTCGTCGAGCGAGAGGTTGATGTCGGTGATCAGCGGCGGCACCGCGCCGAACCCCTGCAGGAGCGGCGGCAGCAGCGCGGGATCGGCCGGCTCGGCGGGGATCTCGATCACCTTCTTGATCGACCAGGTCTCCCCGTCCCGATACCAGAGCCAGACCGAGGCGGAGAGATCCTTCAGGCTGGTGACGACGCCGACGAAGCCGTAGGTGTTGTTCGGGTCGTGCGACGGCCGCAACTCCAGGACCATCTGGTGCTCGGCGCCCAGGTCGAGGGTTTGCAGGTGCTGACGCTTGCGCAGATCCCAGACGTGGAGCCGGTGGCCGTACTTGCCGGCCAGCAGCAACTCGGGGTTGACGCCCTCCTCGACCATGTTCGGCGTGCCCCACTCGCTGGTGATCATGACGTCGTGGCCGAGGTGCCACCAGAAGTCGTAGGCAAGCTGCTGCGGCCCGCGGTCGGCCTCCCAGGGGCCCTTCACCTCGAAGGTCGTGTGGTCGAGCAAGAAGATGCCGCCCGGCCCGTCCCCGTTCGGCGCGCCCAGGGCGTTGACGTAGATCGCGTCGGGACCGCAGTGGACGGTGTGCGGTCGGCTGTAGCCGCTCTTCGTGTGGATTTCCTCCGGCTGAATGACCTTGACGAGCTTCGGCTGCCGCGGGTCGGGCTTCGTGTCGACGACGTAGAGCCGAGACGATCGCAGGCCGGGGACGATGAGATAGCGGCGCTCAAGGTGGGGATGGGGCATCGAGGGGCAGAGCGCGGCGCTGCAGGCGTTCCAGCCGAAGTGGTGGAGCTCGTCACCCGCGTACGGGAAGTCGAGGCGGCCGACGGTCTGGCCGTAGGTCGCCGATTCCGGGTTGACGTCGAGGACGGTGATGGCATCGGGACGGCCATCGCCGGTCGGGTTGAGCGTCGCGACGTAGGCCAACTCCTCGCGCGGCGCCGCCATCGCCATCTCCGCCGACGGATAAAACGTGGAGTCCGGTGTCCAGGTAGACATGCTTCGAGTCTCCTTCGGTCCCATCGGGTTCCCGATGGCGAGCGCGGTGCCTGCGGCGGCCGAATACTTCAGAACCGACCGTCGATTGACCCCTGTGAGTCGCTTCGCCCATTCCTGGTAGTTCACGTCATTCTTTCTCCTGTGCGGCGTCGAATCGGGTTGCCAGGTGCGTGCTGGACCGGAACGTTGCCGGTCCCAGGGTCCACAGTAGCGAGGCGCCGTCCCCTGGCCGTCCCCGCCCTCGTCCACTACTGCGTCCACCGCGGGATCTCAGCTCGCCGCTCACATGACCCGTACGTACGGGGCCGCGACGGAGCCGCGAGAGCACATGCCCCCACACACGGGGCTTTGCAAACACGCCCTAGTGGTCCGTCACGCGTGATCTGTGTTGAGTTGGTCCAGCACCAGCACCATCCGCTCGGCGTCGGGGTAGGGACGTCGCGCCGTTCCTTGACGTAGGCGGCGAAGTCGAGGCGCGCCCGCTGCTTGCCCACCAGCCCGGCCCGCCAGCCGCGCAGGGGTTCGGTGACGAGGAAGACGTTGGCCACGCCGCCCCGGACATATTCCGGATCGTGGCGGGCTAGGTGGCCGGGGACCGGCGGCAGGGGCGGGCGGGCATCCGCCAGCAGTTGGCGGCTGGTCTCGTCGAGGCAGACGACGGGGCGCGCCGGATCGGCGGGGCGCTCGTAGACGTCGAGCACGCCCTCCATACGCCAGACGAAGGCGGCGTCGGCCTCGGTCGGGATGCACCACTGCTCCCTCAGCCACGGCTTGAGGTCGTTTTTTTGAGCGTCCGGCGCACCGTCTCGTGGGAGATGGCCGCCACCACCTCCAACCGAACCAGCGTGTCGGCCAGCAGGCGCAGGCACCACCGCGCCTGGCCGTCGGGGGGCGCGGAGCAGGCGAGGGCGACGGGGCGGGCCTCGCCCCGTCCATCCAGACGGCACTCGTAGGTGCGGTCGGGGCGCTTGCGGGCCAGCGTCGGCCTCAGCCCGTCGGTCACGAACCGCTGGCGGACGCGCTGCACCGTGGCGGGGTGGACGTTCAGCGCCCCGGCGATCGCGGCGTCGGACCAGCCGGGGCCACCCTCGCCGTGGTCGGCTTTGAGCAGGATCCGGCGCGGTTCACGGTCTGGGCCGGGGCGATGCCGCTGTCGACCAACCCACGCAAGGCGGCGCGCTGCTGCGCGTCGAGGGCGACGCGGTACGGGTATGCCATGGCGGGGCCTCCTCCGGGACTCAAACGCGGGTCGCCCAACCTGCTCCCGTAGGTCCCCTGCCTTCGCAATTCACGCGTGACGGACCACTAGCGGGACCATGCAGGAGCCGTAATCTCGCGCCGAATCTCTCTGGTATCTTCGTCTACACCCGCAATATCTGCCCTTTCCCCGCTCCGCCTGCCCCAACTGGCTCCCGTCTCTTCTGCATCCACAGGCCGCTGCGGCCGCGGCCGTAGTAGTTCTGGGCGACGCCGACCTGGCGGTAGCCGGCCTGGACGTAGAGAGCGCGCGCGGCGGCGTTGTTCTCCTCGACCATCAGGACGAGATCGCCCTCGGGGAAGACGTCTTCCAGGGCCGCCAGCAGGGTGCGGCCGACGCCCCGCCGCCGGGCGGACGGATCGACCGCCAGGTTGATCACCCGCACCTCACGCCGGGTCCGATCGCCGATGATGCAGCCGACGACGGTTGGGGGCGGCGGGGGCAGTGTCGACGCCGCGGACGTCAGCGACGCCCTGGCCACGAGAAAGCGGACGTGCGGCAGGGCCCAGAGCAGCAGGAGCGTGCCCAGCCCGTAGGCCAGCCGTGGCCGGAACGAGTGGGACTGGACCCGGGCCACCGCCCGGAGGTCGCGGAAGCGGGCAGGGCCGATCGTCACCGCGCCGACCGGCGTGGCCGAGTTGACCCGGGCGCTGTCCGCCATTGCCCAGCCGTCCGCCATCAGCGTGCGGATGTTCGGATTGAGCTGCCTGCCACCGGCCTTCCGCCTCCCTGATCCCTGCGCGGCCCACCGGATGGGGAGATGGTACCGCGAGATGGGTACCGGGTGATGCGGTCGTTTTTAGGCCGGTCGTCCCGGTCAGTAGGTGGGGCTGGTTGATCTACATAGTCACGTACATACGTCGCCGCTCGGATTTACGTAGTTCCACGGAACCCGGGACGGCCCTTTCCCCGACCATCGGTGCAGGACGAACGTCGCATCCGCACTCAACCGATGTCTTGTGGAAAGGGCTGAAGCGTGTCACCGATAACGCATGCTCGAACGATTCTTGACTGTTGCGCTCACGTACTCGCAGCGCTCGCTCCGCGGGGCGCGCTGGATCCGCCGCGTCGCCGTCGCCGGGCGCGGGGACGGCTGACCGGGTTCGGCCGCCTGGTGCTCGGACTCCTTGTGACGATGACCCTCCTCGGGGCCCTGGCGGTACGGTCCGTCTCCGCGGCCGACGCCCCGCAGGGCAACGGCGTCGCCGTCGTCGCCCAGGGGCTGGCGACGATGCCGGCCGAGCAACTGGTCTGGCGCGTCATCCGCGATACCGCCCTGAACGGCGCCGAGGCTCCGGTGCTCGAGCGGGCCCTGGGCTTCGCCATCACCGAGCAGGGGCCGATCGTGATCGAGGATGCCAGCGCCGGGGCTCTCTCCCAGGTCGGCCCCGGAGAGGCCGCCTTCATCCCCGAGGGGGCGCAGCAGCGCCACATCGGCTTCGGTGAAGGACCGTCCTCCTACGTGAGGTCGGTTGCGAGAATGTCCAGCCGGGCCTGAGCTTCCAGGATCTACGGGCGGCTTGCTCGACCCAGCTTCCGGCGCGTCAGGTCGTGCTCGGCACCTCGGCGGGCGAATCGCTCGCAACGACGGCCTCGATGGGCGGCGGTCTACCAGTCCTGCCGGACATGCGCGCCACCTTCGACCCGGTGCGGGCCGGAAGCATCTCCCTCCACGTGGGAGGACACGACGGCGACGGCTGAATCCTGTTCGCCACCTACTGCGGCAACCCCTCCGGCAGCGGCGTGGTCCCGATCCTGAGCCCCGGTTACATCCTCGCCGACGGCGAGTACTATGCCTGCTTCTCCTTCTTCCGTCCCGCCTAGCGAGATCCACTCCGCCCGGCCGCCCTGAGTAGGGCGGCCGGGCGGCGCGATGCTCGTTGCCGGGCGTATCGCCCGCGACAATCGGGGAGGATCTCGCCATCTCGCCGTTCGTTCGAGCGGGTGAGCAAGATGGCTGGCTGAGCGGCGCTCCCCCAAATTGCCAGGCGGTTGGTGCCCCCTGGACCGACTAGCACCGAGGATAGTTTGCCGGTACCTGACCCCAGTCAGATACCGCGAACCGGCGGGGATTGGTTGCTCAGCGGCTTGATGTCGGCGGCAAAACATCGGTGCGGAGGTTGCGTCCGTTTCGTTGCCTGCTCCGGCGGCGGTTGATTGCGCTATGGGGTGCAGGGAGGGAACCAAGATCGCACCAGTGGCAACCGGCCGGCGGGCACACAACATGCATTGGTTTGCCGAGACGCTGCCGGTCGGATGGCGTCCCGGCGCGATCCGTTGCAACGAGGTGCTGGGACGTACCCCGGTTCCCGACGCTGGAGATTGGTCGATGTGATGAATCTGAACGGCGCTCCCGCCCCGAACCCCCCGCCAGACAGAGGTCCCCTGACTCGCGTCACGCTTGCATCCTGCCGCGAGGGCCTCAGGAGCAGCCATCCGGTTGCTTTCCCTCAATCCTCAGAGCACGCCGTCCGCAGGCGATTCCTCCGATAGGTCTCCCCCTGGCGACGATACCCAGGACCTCTCCAGCGACGCCGCTATCCTCCAGCATTTTCAGAATGCCGAGCAGGCCTACGACGATCTGGTCACGAACATCAGCCATGACGTCAAGACATCGCTGACGGTCATCCGCGGCCACGCCCAGATGACGGCCCGTGCGATCCGGCGGGGTGACGCGATCGACCGGGACGCGCTGCTGGCAACGTTGCAGGATCATCGACACCAGCGCCGTCCGGATCAACGACAAGCTGGACGGCTGGATCGATGATGACGGTGCCGGGACCGGCTAATCTCCGCGGCGGATAGGCGCCTTGGTTGCGCTCAGTCGAGGTTGCGCCAGCTCGGCGGCCGGCGCCGGGATCCCGCCCCCGGTCGGATGTTCGGGCCGTCCGGGTCGGGGGTAGGCAGGTCGATCACCTCACCAGGAGCGCCGCCTCGACCCACCCAGGCCGAGGCGTTCCGCGCCAAAGGGCACGCACTGAGCCCGCGATTGCTCGGTCAATTCTTCCAATGGGCAAGAGGGCGCATTCAGAAGCACTAGCTGTGGACAGCCGTCCTGCGCATCGTCCCAATTCGAGAGGCTTGTAGCCGGCTGGAAGCGGCATTCTGCGTGGAAATGTTGAAGGCGTGGGCCAGTGGGATGCACCCTCTTCGACAGGAGCACGCTATTTCCGGTCATCAATGCGGATACACTATCGACAAGCGGTAACCTAGGCAACAACCCGAACGATGCGGGCGCGTGCCGTCGCGGATCGGGATGGTCCGCGGTGCGGTCTCCTTCGGGCATCGGCCCCGGCATCACTCCGCCGTGCCTCGGTGTGCATGGCTACGATGGCAGGAAGGGGCATTGCCATGCGCATGCTCATCGTCGGCGCCGGGATCGGCGGCCTGACCGCCGCCCTCGCCTTGCGCCAGGCCGGCTTCGACGCCCACGTCTACGAGCAGGCCAGCGTCCTGCGCGAGGTGGGCGCCGGGGTCGCGATCAGCCCCAACGCCGTCAAGGTCCTGCACCGGCTGGGGCTCGCCGAGGCGCTCCGCGCCGTCGGCGTCGTCTCCCGCTCGCTGGACTCGCGCGACTGGCAGACCGGCGCGCTCCTGGGGCGGGTGCCGCTCGCCGAGGCGGCGGTGGCCCGCTGGGGCGCGCCCTTCTACCACCTGCACCGCGCGGACCTCCACGACGCCCTGCGCGCCGCCCTGGGCGACCAGCACCTCACCCTCGGCGCCCGCTGCGTCGCCGTCGAGCAGCGCGACGGCGCCGCGACGGCCCGCTTCGCCGACGGGCGCGAGGCGACGGGCGAGCTGCTCGTCGGCGCCGACGGCATCCACTCGGTGGTGCGCGAGCACGTCGCGGGACCGGACCGGCCGATCTGGTCGCGCCAGATCTCCTGGCGCGGCCTGGCGCCCGCGGCGGTCGGGCACGACGTGCGGGCTGGAGGTGCGCCACCACTCCTTCTGGGGGCCGCGCGCGGAATTCGTGTGCTTCTACGTCGCGGCGGGGCGGCTGGTGAACTGGGTCGTCCACACGCAGAGCGACGACGACTGGCGGGAGGAGTCGTGGTCGGCGCGCGGCGACCGCGACGAGCTGCTGGCCCGCTGCGCGGGGTGGCATGCCGAGGTGCGGGCGCTGATCGCGGGCACCGAGCAGGTGTTCAAGTGGGCCCTGTTCGACCGGCCGCCGCTGGAGACGGTGGACGCGGGGGCGCGTGACGGTGCTGGGCGACGCCGCCCACCCGATGCTGCCGTACATGGCCCAAGGCGCCAGCCAGAGCATCGAGGACGCGCTGGTGCTGGCGCGCTGCCTCGCGGCGGACCGCGACGATCCCGCAGCGTGCGATCGAGGCGTACGCCGCCCGTCGCCGGGAGCGCACCGCCGCCATCCAGGCCGCGTCGCGCGAGGCCGGCCGGCTGATGCAGCTGACGGACCCGGCGGAGGTCCAGGCGCGGAACGCGCGGCTCAGCGCCGACCCGGAGGCGCCCGTCGCCCGGTTCGACTGGATCTGGAGCCACGACGTGGAGACCGCCACGGCCGACGGATAGGCGCTTACGCATGGTGGGGATCAATCAAGACCGCCGCTCAGTTCCGCGGTCGGCGCCAGGCCCGTACGCCCTCGTCCGGATGTTCGATGGTAATCGGGTCGGTGGAGAGCAGGGCGATGGCTCCCATGAGCAGCACCGCCCCAACCCACCCGATGGGGCCGAGGCGTTCGGAGAACAGCACCCAGGCCAGCACGGAGGCCACCAGCGGCTCCAACAGGGTGACGACGCTGGCGGTCGAGGCCGGCACGTCCTTGAGCGCGCTCTGGAAGAGCCAGTAGGCGAGGACCGACGGCACCAGGGCCAGGTAGAGCAAGACCAGCCAACTCTCCAGGGGAAATCGAGGGTCATGTCTCCGCGGAGTCCGACGGGGGTAAAGGCCACGGCGCCAACACAGAAGGCGATCGCCAGGGGGCGCAGCGGAGGTTGCCGCCCCGCCAGGGATCGGGTGCAGAGAAAGTGGGCGGCGATCATCGTCGCCGACACCAGCGCCAGCCCGACCCCGATGACCAGCGTGCGTCCTTCGCTCTCGGATGATCCCCAGCCGACGAGCATCACCGTGCCGAGTACGGCCACGATCAGGGCGGTCAGTCCCCGGCCGCTAAGGCGCTCGCCCTGAAAGAGGGCGGAGTAGGCGGCGATCATGCACCGGCGGCGCGCAGAGGGAGACCAGGGTGGCAATCGCCACCCCGATCCGGTCGACGGATTCCAGGTAGGCGTACTGATAGGCGATCAGGACGACCCCGAGGCCGGCCATCAGGGCAAGGTCGGCCCGGGTCGTCGCCAGCACCTTGCGCCCCAGGACGGCCCAGGCCAGGCCGAAGCAGGCCGGCGCCGCGATCACGGTGCGGAGCCAGGTCACGGCGGCGGCGTCGAGGGTGGTGTCTTCGTAGAGCAGCTTGGCCGCGATCCCGATCGTGCCCCAGATGATCCCGGTGCCGATCAGCAGACCGATCCCTCGCCGCCGCGCGCTGGCCACGTCGTTCCTCGATGGTTGTCGGAGGTCTTTGGCCTGGCCTCGTCAATCCGCGGCGAACTCGCTCCAGGTGAGCGCTTCCGAGACGACCGTCATACCGGTGCGCTCGACGTCGACGAAGTTGGCGAGATCGGCCAGGGCCGCGCGCCCTTCCGGAGAACCGAGCGCGGCCTGAAAAGACGCCGGATTGTCGAAATAGAGTTCGGCGATGCCGTAGGGCATGGCGCCGGCTTGCGGCCCGTGATTCTCGACGTACTTGCGCAGTCCTGGCAAGGCCATAGCCAGCGGGCGGTGGACCTCCCGCCAGTAGCGCCCGAACTCCTCCCAGGAGAGATCGGCGCGTTTGTGCAGCAGGACAAGCACTTTGGTCACATGCGTCTCCTCCAAGGGCATCTAACAATACCGTTCGCACGCATCGTCGTTTTCAGCCCTGGAAGGGCTTCGTCGGGCTGAGCCGGGAGGGGTCAACCCCGGGGTCTTACCGCCGGGCGAGCGGTTTTGATACGCGCTCTAATTACGGGTCGGCAGAAGCCGGCCGGGCACCGGATGCTGGACCGGCGACGGCGCCATGGCCAACAGGAAAACCGCCTTGTTCGGCCTCCTCTTGGCACCGCGGACCGAAAGTCGGATGAAAAACCGGGACTCATCGAATCGCATTCCTGCCGCGCCGCATGCCTCGAAACGGACCTCTTGTCCGCTCGCCTGGATGGAGGTTGGGCTGCGTGGCATTGCTCGGATGACGGCAGAGGAGCGCGAGATTGCGGTGGAGCATGGCGAGGCGCTCGTTCATACCGCCTACGGCAACGGCCCCACCGCCGCGATGCGCGGTCCCGGCGCGCGCGAACGCGCCCGCGACGTGCTGATCCGCCTGGGTTGGGCAGAACCGATTATTTTCGCCCGCGTCTCGCCCGACGAGCCCATCTCCCGGATGCGATCCGCGATCGCCGCGCCGGCCTGGATCCGCGCTAGGACGCGGTAGGTCTGCATGGCATCAGCCGGCCATCGCGCAAACGCACGGGCACCTCGTCCGGCGGAAGCGGTGGGGCCAGGTAGTAGCCCTGCCCCTGGGAGCAGCCAAGGGCCCGCATCGTCTCTAGTTGGGCTTCGGTTTCGATCCCCTCGGCGGTGACCGTCTGGCCGAGATCGGCGGCCAGGGCGACGATCGAGCGGACGATGGCGGCATCGCGGGGATCGTCCCCGGCGGACGCGGCGAAGGCGCGATCGAGCTTCAGGGCGTCGACCGTCAGGGCGCGCAGGGCGCCAAACCCGGCGAAGCCGGTGCCGAACCCGTCGACCGCCACCCGGACGCCCGCGCGGCGGAGTTCCGCCAGCGTGAACGCCGCCCCACTCAGGTCGCCCAGGGCCGCGCCTTCCGCCAGTTCCAACTGCACGCAGGCGGCGGGCACGCCCGTCTCCGCCAGGACCTCGGTTACTTCTTCCGCCAGTCCCGGGTGGCGGGCCTGCCTTCCCGAGAGGTTGATCGAGACGAACGGCAGCCGCTGGCTCGGTGGTGCCGCGCCGTTTGCGCGGTTGCCGCCGATCAGCGTCAGGGAGTCGTCCCAGATGTCGGAGTGCCATTGGGCCAGACCGCGGCAGGCCTCGCGCACCACCCAGCGGCCGATGTCCAGGATAAAGCCCGTTTCTTCCGCCAGCGTCAGAAACTCTGCCGGATAGAGCAGGCCCACGCCGGGGCGCTCCCACCGCACCAGGGCTTCGAACCCGACGACCGTCCCGGTGGCGAGATCGATCTCCGGCTGGAAGGCGAGGCGGAGTTCGTTGCGGGCGGCGGCGTAGCGCAGGTCGGCGGCAAGGGTGCCCTGCGTGCGGCCGTCCCACTCTTCGACCGCGGCGGTGACGACGAACCCCGGCTGAATCTGGCGAACCACTGACGAGGGACCCAGCACCTCGACCAGTTCCGCGCGTGTCCCGTTGACCTGTTCGTAGATGGCGAATGTCGCCTTGCCCGCCGCCTTGGCGTCGCGCAGGGCGACGTCGGCGGCGCGCAGAACGGCGTCAGGATCGTCCTGCCCGGCCACACCGAGGGCGATGCCGACGCTGGCCGAGATCCTGGCCGGGCCGTCGTCGAGCTGGAAGGGCTCGATCAGGGCGTAGACGACGTCGGTAGCCAGTCTTGAGGCGTCCGACCCATCGATCGGAGGCACGAGCACGGCGGCGAACTCGTCGCCGCCCAGGCGGGCGGCGGTGTCCCCCGGTCGGAGAACGCCCCGGAGGCGTTCCCCGACCGCGATCAGCAGTTGATCACCGGCCTCGTGCCCCAGGCGGTCGTTGACCTCTTTGAAGCCATCGAGATCGAGGTAGAGAACCGCCGCGGCCGGGACGCCATCGGGGCGGTGGCCGTCGGGGTCCAGCGCCTCTCCGAGGCGCTGGCGGAAGAGGGTCCGGTTGGGCAACTGGGTCAGGGGATCGTGCGTCGCCTGGTGGGCGAGCTGGTCCTGAAGGCGGCGCCGGTCGGTGATCTCCATCACCACGCCGGCGACGCGGCGGGCCCCGCCCGACTCATCCCGTTCCAGGACGCGGCCCTGATCGGCCAACCAACGGACGATCCCCTCGCGACCGACCACCCGGAACTCGACCGCATAGTCGGCGCCGGTTTCGATCGTGCGCCGGGCGGCGACCGCGACCCGGCTGCGGTCATCGGGATGGAGGTTGGCGATTTGGCTTGGGTAGAGGTCGGCGGAGAGATTGTCGTGGATGCCGGGCCGCAGGCTGGTGATCGCGCCCAGGCTACCCAGCGTGCCGGTGAGGCTGACGCGGTTCGTGGGGATATCCCACTCCCAGGTCGCCATCCGCGCCGCCCACAGCGCCAGCCGAAGGCGCTCCTCGCTCTCGCGCAGGCGGACGACCGGGTCGAGTAATCGGGTTGCGGTCGGCGGGACGGTCTCGATCACTGAGAACCCCAGGGCGGAAGCGCAAGGACAATGAGCACGCGCGTCGACGGCCAGCACTGACCGCAAAAACCGCGAGAGCAGAGAGACGCACCGCCAGTCTCTAAAGTCTAGGTTCCTTTAGCCCTCGAAATGGTACTCAGAACCCTAGTCTTGTCTGGCTAGCATCGGCCGGACATATTGGCCCCGGACCTTTGGCCGCTTTGCTTGACCTGGAAACGCGTGGAACGTCCAGCCGAAGGACGAACGTGCCGTCGACCAAACTCAGCGACCTCATCGGCGGGCGCGCCTGTATGCTAAGGACAAGGTGACTCGGCGTCAATGCCGATGATTCTTCGGATGTGCATGCAGCGGCTCTGAATCTGCCGGTCAGCTCAAAATCGAACAGGCACTAACGTATCCTGAAATGGGTGCCATTCGCACCGTAGCCACCTGATTGTCCGTCATTCTCTAGGCAGATCATGCGCCAATTGGCGCATGACCCTCCTAGATTGCGAGCGACATTTATCCCATAGATTCTGAACTTAACGTACCGTATCCTCATAGCAGTGGCGATTCGACCACCGGTTTACATGTTGGAGGCTCGCTGTCTGTGGGGCATTCGAAATCGATAGCCTTCTGTGCAGATTGCCAGCGGCCAATCTCGGCCGGGGCGACTCGGTGTTCCCGGTGTGCGGGCGCAGCCAGTCGTGGGGCCTCGCGGGGGGTGATCGCGTCCGCGACACGGCTCCAGGCAATGACCCGGCGGGAGCGATGGCGGTCTCTCTCAGATGCCGAGCAGGTGGCGATCCGGACTGCGGCCTCGACCCAGACCGATGTTGCCCTGGCCTGGCGCTACGGCGTCAGCGCCGCCGAAATCGCCCGGATCCGCGCATCCGATTCGTCCGACACTCCCTCAACCTCAGAAACCTCTGATCCCAGCCGACATAGCGCGTAAGGGACCTCCCTCCCCAACCCCTGAACAGCCTTCACCCCCCAACCCCCTCTCCCAATTCTGGGAAAGGGGGAGAACGCTCGTCCCCTCTCCCCGTTTGGGGAGACGGGTGGCCCTTCAGGGCCGGGGTGAGGGCTGCTGGTCTCCCCCTTCCCCCCGTTGCGACAGGGGGAACGGGGGCCGCGCGATTCAAGGGTCATCTCCCGCTACCTCCCCAGCACCACCCGGACCGTCCGCAGTTCATGCGGGCCCAACTCAATCTCGATCCGGCCGTTGCGGACGTCCAGGCGGCCGATGGTGGCTTCGATGGGAGAGAGGAACCAGGCGGTGAGGAGTTCGTGATTGGGGAAGGCCAGGGAGACCGGGGTGCGACGGCCGGCGCTTTCCCAGAGGCGGAGGACAAGGCCGTCTGCGCGTTCGGCGCGTTTGAGGCCGGTGAGGATCGCGGTGGGGCTCTGGAGGTCGATGAGGCTGAGGGTCGCGTCCTTCCAGTGGCCCGGTTGCTTGGCGGGGAGGGGGTGGGCCTGGAGGGGTAGCACCTGCTCCTCCCCAAATCGGGTGGCGGCGATTGGATCGAACTCCCCGGCGTAGGGGCGGATCGCGAAGCGGGCTTCGACCGTCGCGCCCTGGCCGAAAGGATCGCCGCCGCTGGGCGGCAAGACGCGGCCCGACGCCAACTTGAAGGCCAGGGTGCCTTCGGCGACCTCCAAACGGCGGAGGAAGTGCTGCAGATGGATGCCGCCATATTCGACCAGGGGGAGATCGGCGGAGTTGATCGTCATTCCCGTGCCGTCCGCGGAGAGGTCAATCCAGTCCTGGACCGCAAAGGCGTCCAGGCTGCTGCCGGAGAGCGTCTCCGTCTGCGGGTCGACGATGGCGTACTGGGCGGCGTGCCGCACCTGGGGCCGGGGGAGAGCGAAGGGGAAGAGCAGGTAGACCATCTCGTTGTCCGGCGGCCGCTGAAGCCAGGTCAGGCGGTTGCGGATCTCCAGCCAGCCCTCGTGCAGGCGGATGTCTACCGTTCGCTCGTAGATGCCGGCGTAGACGGATCGGGCTGTCGCGCGGATCTCGGCGCCCGCTTCCTCGACGATGATCGGGCTGGTTTCGACCGGCTCGCTGACGATAACCTCGCCCTTGACCGGAATCCCCTCGTAGAGGTTGGTGGCGGCGTTGAAGTCTCCCCCTGGTTCGGGGCCGTGCGGCTCGGGCAGATAGCGGACCAGGGCGTTCAGCCCTCTGCTGCCTGCCTGCCCGGATAGGTCGGCCCCGGAGCGGCTGTCCGTCAGGCCGGTGATCTCGCCGCGCGCGTCGAGCACGACCGAGAGCGGGCCGCGTTCCAGGCGGACCTCCGATCCGGCCTCCCGGCGGGTCGCGCGGGCCGGGCCACCGCCGACGCGGCTGCTCCCCTGGGTCAGGCGGTAGCGCCGGTAGCCGACGGCGGGGACTCGAGCGCCGTTGAACCGGACGGTGACCGTTTCTCCGCCGTTGCCGGAGACTTCGAACGGGACGGGGACATCGGTGGCGGCGTCGATCAGGGCAGTGTCATCGGAGATCCATGCCGCCGGGAGTTCGGCTTCGGTGGGGCCGTCCTGGCTGCGTCCGAGCGGGTTCCAGACGACGATCTCGTTGGTTTCGCCACCGGCCAGTACGCCGGTTGCGGCCGAGAGCGCCCGGGAGAGTCCGGCCCGGGCCGGCGCGGTGGCCTGCCGGAAGATCTCGTAGCCCTGCTGGATTGCCTCAAGGGCCTCGGCCTCGGAGCGCGGCCGCCAGATTCCCTTCGGGCCGCTGTGCTCGTCGAAGAGCAGGGAGGCGTCGTAGGTGGCGGCGATCTCCTCCCCGGGGTAGATGAAGGCCTCGTCGAGCAGGTCGGCGGCGACGGCCAGCCGCTCCCAGGCATCGAGGGTGCCGTGGTTGCGGCGACTCTCCGCCGCCTCCTTCGGATAGTGCATCGAGGTCTGCGACCAGGAACTCTGCCACTCGCCCCGGACCGTCTCGATCCGATCCATCCAGCCCGCTTCCACTTCGCGGAAGAACTCGGAGGGCGTGGCCAGGCGCAGCCGGGGCGAGACGTATTTGCGGTTCCAGTCCCGGGCAATGGTGGCGGGCAGCAGGCGGAGCGGACGGTTGTCGCTGCCGGTCTGGATCTGGAGGATATCCAGGGCGTAGCCATCCGCCTGGAGCTGGTCCAGTTTCGCCGGAAGTTTGTCTTCCACCTCCGCGAAGCCGGTCCAGAAGCCGTGCCGCGCTCCCTCGATGTAGGCCCAGTAGGGATCGTCCGTGTACCAGACCATCACCCGCTTACGGGCAGGCCCTTCCCAGACGAAGGGCCGCTTTAGGTCGGTGATGGCGTGGAAGGGGGCGAGGAAGTTGTTCGGGGCGATGCCGAGGTAGCGCACCCCGGCGGCCGCCATCGGGTCGACCAGTGACCAGGCGCAACCGGGCACGTCGCAGATCATCGCCGAGGTGATCGGAATCTCCAGCGTCTCGCGCAACTCCTGCGCCAGGTAGAGGGAGCGGACGAGTTGCTCGCGGCTGAGGAGGTCGAAGTAGGAGTGGATGTAGAGGGCTTCGACCTCGACCACGCCTTCCCGCACCGCCCGCACCAGCCGGTCGCGGTCGCTCGGCCTGAACTTCAGGTAGTTCTGCACCTGCCAGGCCGACTCTACGGTCCAGCGGTAGCGTGATTCCCAGGGCCAGCCGGCCGTGGCATCGGTCAACTCCAGGGCCCGTTCCAGGTTCTTGTCGTGGACGCGGACGACATCGCTGGCGGTGTGGGTGAAGCCGATATCGGTATGGGAATGGTTAACGAGGAAGACTTGCCACCGCCTCACCGGTTGGCTGGGGATCTCCCGTGTGGTTGTCTCATCGCCGAGTACCAGCTCGACCAGGGCGGTGGTTTCGGTTGGTGCTTCGGGGAGCTGGACGTCGTGTTGGGAGTCGCCGGCGGGGAGGTTGAGGGGGAAGAGCCATTCGTGGCCGTCGCGACGGATGGTCAGTGTGCCGGTTGCGGGGCCGGGGAGATCGGTGATCTTGAGGTGGCAGATTTGGTTGGGGCCGCCATCGCCCGCCACCAGCAGGGGCGTGAAGGTCAAGTCGCGGCCGGGGCCGAGATGGTGGGTGGACATAGGTACTCCTTTGTGCTGGGGTTCGGAGAGCCCCCCAACCCCCCGGCCCCCGTCCCCCGCTCCTCCGTAGCGCGGCAGGGGGAAGGGGGAGGACGCGGCGTCCAGAGCGTATCGATGGTGCTCCGGCTTAGCCTGTCATCCCGAGCTCGTCGAGGGATCTCGAAGGGCACGTGGCAGCGACGAACCCTCGTCCGTCGAGAAAATGGCATCGTCCTCGCCAGACCCGGCGGCAACATCGGAACGCTGCATTCCCTCTAGATCCCTCGACAGGCTCGGGATGACTGGGGAGGACGGGGCGACATCGAGGCTCCTGGACTCCGCACCCCGAACGCCGGACGCCGCCGTACTCCCCGAACGCCGAACGGCGGAGCGCCGGGAGGTTAGGGGGCCATTCCCGCTTCTACCCCTTGATCGCCCCGGTCAGGACGCCGCGGGTGAAGTACTTCTGGAGGAAGGGGTAGATGATCAGAATCGGGACGGTTGCGATCACGACCACCGCCATCTCGACCGTCTTGGGCGGTGGCGGGGGGCGGTTCGGGTCGATGACGGATGCCTGGTTGAGGGCCGTTCCTTCGAGCACGATCTGCTGGAGGAGAACCTGGACGGTCCACTTTTCGGGGCTGCTGATGTAGAGGATGACGTTGAAGAAGGAGTTCCACAGGCCGACCGCGTAGAAGAGCGCGACCACCGCCAGGACCGCCTTCGAGAGCGGCAGGACGATGGTGAGCAGGACGCGCAGGTCGGAGGCGCCGTCGATCCGGGCCGAGTCCAGCAACTCCTGGGGCAGGTTCATAAAGAACTGGCGCAGGATGATCAGGTTGAAGGCTCCGATCAGCCCGGGCAGGACCAGGGAGGGGTACTGGTCGAGCAGGTGCAGCTCCTTGATGAGCAAGAAGCTGGGGATGAGCCCCGGGGAGAAGAGCATCGCCCCGAGCACCAGGATGAGGACGAAGCGCGAGCCGGGGACGCTCGGACGGGAGAGCCCGTAGGCCATCGAGGTCGTGGCGATGAGCTGGGCCGCCGTTCCGAAAATCGTCAGCAGGGCGCTGACCCGCAACGCCCGCAGGACGGAGCCGTCGTCGAAGACCACCCGGTAGGCATCCAGCGTCGGGTTGGCGGGGAAGAGGATCAGGCCGCTGGTGAGCACATCCTCGTAGGAGGAGAAGGAGGTGGCGACGACGTTGACGAACGGGAAGAGCATCACCAGGACGATAAAGGCGAGCACGATCGACTTGGCGATCACCATCAGCGGATGGGGATCTTCCATCCACGGCGCCTGCTTCTTGGGCTTGGGGAACCAGCGGCGTGTGGCCCGGCGGGTCGCCACGTTGGGATAGTCGCGCCGGAGGGCGTCCGGCTGGACTGGCCGAGTGGTCGCCATCTAGAAGATCCCTTCCTCGCCGAAGCGCTTCGCCAGCCAGTTTGCCGTCACGATCAGGATGGCGGCGACGACGCCGCGGACAAGGCCGACGGCGGCGGCAAAGCCCCAGTCGCCGCTCTGGATGCCTCGGAAATAGATAAAGGTGTCCAGCACCTCGGCCGCGCCGGGGCCGACCGCGTTGCGCTGGAGGTAGTACTGCTCGAAGCCAACCGAGAGGGCGAATGCCAGCCGCAGGATCAGGAGCAGGACGATCACCGAGCGGATGCCCGGCAAGGTGACATCCCGCAGGCGGCGCCAGCCGTTGGCGCCATCCATGACCGCCGCCTCGTAGAGCTGGATGTCGATCTTGGTCAGGGCGGCCAGGAAGAGGATCGTCCCCCAGCCGCACTCCTTCCAGATCGTCTGGAGGACGACCAGCGGCTTGAAGAAATCCGGGTTGCTCATGATGTTGATGGTGTCGTAGCCGTTCTCGCGCAGGACACCGTTGATGAATCCCACCCCGCCGAAGACTTGTTGCCAGAGGGAGATGACGATCACCCAGGAGAGGAAGTGGGGCAGGTAGACGATCGATTGGACCGCCCGCTTCGTCTTTTCGCTGACCATGCTGTTGAGCAGCAAGGCCAGCCCGAGGGGAGCAGGGAAGGCGAAGAACAGCTGGAGGGCTTCGATCTGAAGCGTATTCGTCAGGGCGAGTTTGAAATCGGGGTCATCGAAGATCGCGCGAAAGTTGTCCAACCCGACCCACGGGCTTTTCTCGAATCCCAGAAACGGCGAATAGTCCTTAAAGGCGATCAGGTTCCCGACGAGCGGGATATAGATGAAGACGATGTAATAGAGGACACCCGGCAGAATGAAGGCGTACATCCAGCGATCGCGCCAGATGCGGCGACTGAGCGGTTGCCCACCCTTGTGGCGGCGACCAAATCGCGACGGTCGCCCGGGGGGACGAAGGGCCGCCGGGGGCATAGCACACATAGAACAGAACTCCCTCGAAACCGGTTTTGTGGTGGCGCCGGGAGGCCGGGGCGATTGTGCGCGACTCGGCGCCCGGTACTGGCGGTCAAATCGCCCATCAATCCCGATCCGTCTGCCCGCCGACCGCCTTCCGTCGTAGGGGAGGGTCCCGTGCCCTCCCACGGCCGTTAGGCCGTAATCTCGTTCATGGGAACGCGGTTATGCCCTGCGGGCATGGGAGGGCGCAGGACCCTCCCCTACGAACGGTGGCGGCGGACACTGGTTGGCGGGCTAGCCGTGCGCCGCTGCGTACGCCTCCTCGAACTCCGTGCGAATCTGCTCGCCACCACGGCTCGCCCAGTCCTCAATCCACTGGTCGAGCGCGCTCATGTCGGCGCGTCCGGTCGCGATTTCGATCTTGCGGTCGGAGAAGAGCTGGGTCAGCACGCTGGCCTCCGCCTTGGCTGTCGGTGAGTAGAGCCCGATCGTGGCCGGGGTGATGCCGATCCGCACCTGCTCGGCCATCAGGCTCTGGACGTAGGTGATCTCCTCCTGGTTCGGGCTGTAGAGGACGTTGAGTCCGCCGAGCGAGAGGTTGAAGTGCTCCTCCGTCCCCTGCTGCGTCAGCGTGCGGGAGCCGTCGTCGTTGACGGTGTGATGGATGCCCTCGAGGCCGAAGTTGAGGAAGATGTACTCCTCGCTGCCGAACGGTGCGCCGAAGTAGTTGGTGACCCCCAGCAACTCCTCGATCCGAGCGTCGTCTCCGGTCAGGGAGGCAGGCAGTGCCCACGAGCCGAAGAAGCCGCGGATCTTGTAGGCGACGCCCTCGCCGCCGTCGTGACCCGGCGGGATCAGGCCCATCACCCGGGCATCCGGGTTGATCTTGGCCGCCTCTCTGCGGATGAGCGGCAGCAGGATAAAGGCGTTCGGGCCGGAGCCGACCGTGCCGGCGATGAGCTGCTCGCGGACTTCGTTGCTGGTTTGCGTCAGGGAATCCGGGTGGCAGACGCCGGCCGCCCAGACCTGGCGCTCGAACTCCAGCGCCTGGCGGAACTCGGGCGTCTCGATCATGTTGGTGAAGGAGCCGTCCGGGTTGACCGTCCAGTCGTAGCCCTCGGCGACGTTGGCCTGGGCCGGGACGTGGTACATGCCGTTGATGAACCGCTGCGAGACGGCATCGAGGCGCTCGAACGCCGTGCCGAAGGTGTCCTGCGAGCCGGAGCCGTCCAGGTCGCTGTCGGTGAAGCGCTGGAGCATCTCGAGGAATTCGGCGGCATTGGTCGGGACGGCGAGACCTGAGGCATCGAGCCAGTCCGACCGGTACCAGAGCGCGTTGGCGTTGAGGGAGGTCGGGTTCGGCACGCCCCAGAGCACGCCGTTGATCTTGGAGTTCGTCCAGGAGTGCTCGGGGAAGAGGGCGAGGTTCGGAAATGCCGATTTTGCGTCCCCATCGAGGTATTGGGTGACGTCGGCGAAGGCGCCCTGGATCATGAACTCTTCAAGCTGCGGGTAGAGCAGGGGCAGGAGGTAGAGGAGATCGGGGAAGTCGCCGCCGGCGGCCATGGTCGCCATCCGCTCGGGATAGCCGGCGCCGGGCACCAGCGTGATATCCAGGCTGGCGCCGATGCGCTTCTCGAGTTCCTGCCAGAAGGCGTTGTCGTCGTGCCCTTTGACTTGGGCCTCGGATAGAAAGGTGATCCTGATCGTGCCACCCTTGCCCGGAGGCGCCGTGACGGTCGTGTAGGGATCGGGGTAGCGCCAGTAGGCGTCCGGTACGCCCGGGATCGGCGATGGCGACATGCCAGTGTCGGCCGCCGGGCTGGCCGCAGGCGCTCCGGGCGTGGCGTCCTGGGCGCCAACCGACCGGATGGACAGGGCGCCCGCCGCCGCGGCCGCCCCACCGATGCGGAGGACGTCGCGCCGGTTGACGTGGGTGGACAGCGGGTTGCCGTCGAGGTCTTTGAGCATGGTGAGGTCCTCCTTGTGGTAGTGAAGATGGGGCGGGGAGAAATGCCCCCTAACCCCCAACCCCCTTCCCCCCGCAGCGGGGGGAAGGGGGAGTCACGTCTTCCCCTTCAACCTCGTCATCCTGAGCTTGCGAAGGATCTTGGCGCGTCAGCGCCTTCGTGCTCGTTCCAAACCGCGAACTCGCGGTTGGTAGCAAAGGCCGTAAACGGCCAAGATCCTTCGCAAGCTCAGGATGACGACGAGATAGGGCGGCGCGGCGTCGCGGTGTTCGCCCGGCGGTGCTCCCCCTTCCCCCTGTCGCAACGGGGGGAAGGGGGTTGGGGGGTTAGGGGGCCGTTCCCGACCTACCCCTGCGCCGCCGCGTAGGCCGCCTCGTATTCGGCGCGGATCTCGTCGCCGCCGCGGCTCTTCCATTCCTCGATCCAGTCGGCCAGCGATTCCATCGAGTCCTGGCCGGTGCCGATCGCGATCTTGCGGTCGGTGTAGAGCTGGCCCAATTCGCCGGCCTTCTCGGCGGCGGTGGGCGAGTAGAGGTTGACGGTCGGGGAGAAGAGGCCCTGCTGGGTCTGCTGGGCCATCAGGTCCTGGATGTACTTGATCTCGTCCCGGATCGGGCTGTAGAGGACGTTCAGGCCACCCAAGCCGGGCTTGAAGACCTCATTCGTGCCGGCCTCGGTCAGGATGCGGTTGCCGTCGTCGGCGACCTCGTGGTGTACCCCTTCGATACCGTAGTTGAGGAAGGTGTACTCCTCGCTGCCAAACGGCGCCCCGAAGTAGTCGGTGATCCGGATCAACTCTTCGACGCGGGCGGCATCCTGGCCCTTCGGCGTCGGGATGGCGTACTCCCCGAACCAGCCCGAGATGTTGTAGGCCACGCCCTGGCCGCCATCGTGCCCCGGCGGGACAAGACCCAGGATCTCGGCGTTCGGGTTGATCTTGGCCGCTTCGGTCCGGATCAGATTGAGAAGAATGAAGGCGTTCGGTCCGGAGCCCGTCGTGCCGGCCATCAGCTGCTCGCGGATCTCGTTGCTGGTTTGGGTCAACGAATCCGGGTGGCAGGCGCCGGAGTCCCAGACACGGCGCTGGAACTCGAGGGCCGCCGCGAACTCCGGCGTCTCGATCGCGTGGGTAAAGGTGCCGTCTGGGTTGACGATCCAGCCGTCGCCCTCCGCTCCGACCCGGAACATGCTGTGGATGAAGCGCTGGGAAATGGCGTCGAGCCGCTCGAACGATGTCCCGTAGGTGCCGGCCTGGCCGTCGCCGTCTGGGTCGTTCTCGGCGAAGGCGGTGATCATCGCCAGGAACTCTTCGGCATTCGTGGGTGCGCCCATGCCGACGGCGTTCAGCCAGTCGCCCCGATACCAGAGGGCGTTCGGCTGGAGCGAGGTTGGGCTGGGGACGCCGTAGAGGGCGCCGTTGAGCTTGGCGTTCTCGTAGGAGTAGGAGGGAGCGGCGGCCAGGTTCGGGAAGGCGGAGCGAGCGTCACCGTCCAGGAAGGGGGTGAGGTCGGTGAAGGCGCCCTGAATCTTGAACTCGGAGATCTGGGGGTAGAGGAGCCCCAGGAGGAAGACCATGTCCGTGAACTCGCCGCCCGCGATCATGGTCGCCATCCGCTCGGCGTAGGCGGCTCCCGGGATGAAGGTCATGTCCAGGGTGACGCCGAGCCGGTTCTCCAGCTCCTGCCAGTACTGGTTCTCGCCGCGCTCCTTGATCCGCAGGTCGGTGAGGAACGCGATGCTGACCTCGCCCCCGGAGCCGGGCGTCTGGGTAACCGTGGTGTACGGGTCCGGGTAGCGGTACCAGGCGTCGGGCACACCCTCGATGGGTGACGGGAAGAAGCCCTGGTCGGCGGCAGGGCTGGCCCCCGGCGCTCCGGGCGCTCCCGGCGTGGCGTCCTGAGCGGCCACGCCACGGCTTGCCAGCCCCGCCGCCGCGGCGGCGCCACCGGCGAGGCGCATGGCATCGCGGCGCGACAGATGCGGCGAACGTCGATTCTCGCGGTCCCGGATCTCGTCCATGGTGCCCCCTATCGTCATCGAAGGGCCGCGGGTCTTGCCCGGCGGCGCCACTGCGCGTCGTTACGCGGCGGATCGAGGAGTAGTCCCTATCGAAACCACGTGGCCGGTGGGTCCGGGTTGAAACCCCGGTCTCAGTGACGGAAGTCCCTCCGGGACTAGGTACGCCGGTTGGCAACGTGGCTGCACGTCGTCAGTCGGCTTGAGCCGACTTCCGTCACTGAGCCCGGGACTTTGAGTCCCGGGTGGAGCCGACCGCCGCGTTGAATCCTTCCCTCCTTCCTTCTTGAGTGGGCGGCACAGGCCATGTATCCGCCTGAGATGTTCCATTTACGCGTTGTCCCTTCGTGTGTCGGCCGTCATGAGCGCTGGATTGACCTTGGCCTCTGGCCACGTTCCCCGGAGCGCGGCGCATTGAGCCAGCTGACCTTGCGGGCGTGGGATGCCATCGCCAGCTTGGCCGTCATGAGGTCCTTGGCGTTGGTGATGTGCTCGGTCATGAGGGTTTTGGCGCGGTCGGCGTCGCCCTGCTGGATGGCGTCGTAGATGGCGACGTGCTCGCGGTGATCCTGCTCGCGCTGGTCGGCGAGGGTGAGCAGGACCGACTGCTCGGAGGAGTAGAGGTCGATCAGCATCTCCATGACCTGCATCAGGACCACGTTGCCGGAGCACCGGGCGATGCCGGCGTGGAAGGCCATGTTGACCCGGCGGAGCTGGGCGTCGTCGGTCCCGAGAAAGCCTTCGGCCTCGCGGAGGAGCTCCCCCAGGCGGGCGGTTGCTTCGCCCCGGGGGGAGAGTGCGGCCTGCTCGGCCAGGTACGGCTCGATCAGGAGTCTGGACTGGAGGAGATCGAGGATCACCTGGCCGTCGATGGTGCCGAGATCCGGATGGACCATCATCAACCTGGGTTGGCCGGAGCGGACGAAGATCCCGGAACCATGACGGACTTCGAGGGTGCCGAGCGCTTCCATGCGACGGATTGCCTCGCGCACCGTTGGGACGGCCACGCCACAGGCCTCCGCCAGCTCCTTTACGGTCGGCAGGCGGTCACCCGGCCCGAGGCCGTTCTCGCGCACGATCCGGGCGATCTCCTGGGAGACGGCGACGGTCAGATTGGAGCGATTGGGCAAAACGCCTGGGGCCAACGGGTTCCCCTCGATGAACGGTCCGGACGGCCGCGATGGATGATGCCTTGCCATGTCGGCTTGAGCATCAATTTGCACGAGTATTGGTCTGTACACCTAGTGATCTGATGACCTAATATATCCTTGTGGCATGTGGTCGTCAACTCGTGGACTGGTCGTCTCGCCGTCCGGTGGAACCCCGGCGCGCCGGGCACTCGTTCTACGCATGGAGCCCAGCGATGACCCTCGGCAGCTCAGCGGCGCGGCACACCCCACCCGAGGGGACGGCATCGGTGCCGTCCGTGCCGGCTCGCGCTGCCGCTACCGTCGATACCGACTTTTGGGATCTCTTTACGCCCAAGTCGAGCGGCCTGATCGGTCAGACCGGCCAGGGTCATTGGTCCGGCGGGGACAGCACCTGCTCGGTGCCGCTGCCGGATGGCCGGACCGTCTGGCTCTTTTCCGACACCTTCCTTGGGCCGAACAACCTGGACGGATCCCGCCCTGCGACTCAGCCCCTGATCCACAACTCGCTGGTCGTCCAGGAGGGCGAGACGCTCACCACGCTGCACGGCGGTTCACCCTCCGCGCCGCGCGCCTACTTCACCCCGGACGACGGCTCCTCCTGGTACTGGATCTCCGGTGGGGTGGTCGACGGCGGATTCCTCTACGTCTTCCTGCTCAAGTTCGTGCGCCACGGCAGCCAGTACTGGGAGTGGGACTGGACTGGGACCGATCTGGCCAGGCTGCGGTTGCCCTCCCTGCAGGTGGAATCGATTCGCCCGGTCCCCGTGCGCAACGGAATCCGCTACGGCGCTGCCCTCCTCCAGACGGACGAGTACACCTACATCTTCGGGGTTGAGGATCTGCACTACGAAAAGTTCGCCCATCTGGCTCGGGTTCCACGGGGGGCCCCGCACGGGTCGTGGACGTTCTTCGACGGTGGGGGCTGGTCGGCGCTGCCGGGACGATCCGCCCGCATTCTGACCGATAGCGTCGGAACGGAGTTCAGCGTGATCCCCGTCCGGGGCGGTTACCTGCTCATCACCGTCGATACCTCCCTGCCGGTGTCCGAGTGGCGCGATATCGTCGCCTTTTTCGCGACCGCCCCGGAAGGACCGTGGGTGCGCGACCGGGTGCTCTACCGGGCGACCGAGCCGGACCGGCGCGCGATCTTCGTCTACAACGCCCACGCTCATCCCCAGTTCAGCACGGGCAGCGACCTGCTCATCTCCTACGACGTGAACAGCAACCGGGTCGAGGACGTCTACGCGGACGCGAACCTGTTTCGGGCCAGATTCGTCCGGGTCGATTTGCCGGAGTATTTGCCGGAGACGGGAGACGTGAGACGTTGCAACGGGCGGCAAGAGCGGCAAGGCGGCAAGGAAGAACGCGATCCCGACGCATCCCCCGCCTCACGTCTCACGTCCCACGTCTCATTCGTGAAAGGAGTGCTCTTGTGCCCTGGCAGATGACCCTCGCCGATGCGCTCTCGTACAAGCCGAACCGGCTTTGGACGCTGGTTCAGCAAGTGGGCGTGACGGCGGCGGTCTGCACCCTTCCGGACTCGCCGGATATGCCCCCGCCCTGGGACTACATGCAGCTGATGTCGATCAAGCAGCGCTTCCGCGACCACGGGCTGGACCTGCAGGTGGTCGAGTCGGCGCCGTACAGCCTGATCGAGTCGATTAAGGTGGGCGGGCCGGATCGCGACGAGAAGATCGAGCGCTTCTGCGAGCTGATCGACAACATGGGCCGGGTCGGCATCCCCGTGATGTGCCACAACTTCATGGCGGTGCATGGCCCCCTGCGGACCTCGTTCACGACGCCGGGGCGGGGCGGGGCCCTTCTCATGGGCTACGACCACGCCCTGATGAAGGACGCCCCGATGACGCCCTACGGGCGAGTCACGGCCGATCAGATTTGGGAGAACATGGAGATATTCCTCCGCCGGGTCGTGCCAGTGGCGGAGAAGGCCGGGGTGAAGCTGGCGGTCCATCCGGACGATCCGCCCTTTTCGCCGATCCGGGGCGTCGATCGCATCCTGATCAACATCGAGGCCTTCCAGCGGGTGATCGACATGGTCCCCAGCCCGAACAACGGCATCACCTTCTGCCAGGGCAGTTTTGCCTCGATGAACGTCGACATCCCGGCGGCGATCCGGCATTTCGGCGGGCAGAAGCAGATCCACTTCGTCCACTTCCGCGACATCAAGGGGACGCCGGACTGCTTTGTGGAAACCTTCCACGACAACGGCCCGACCGACATGGTCGAGGCGATCCGGGCCTATCGCGACGTGGGGTACACCGGCCCGATGCGGGTCGATCATGTGCCGACGATGGCCGGCGAGGAGAACGTGCAGCCCGGCTACGAGGAGATGGGCCGCCTCTACGCGATCGGTTACACGAAGGGGTTGATGGAGGCGGTGGACAAGCTGGCGTAACGGGGGGGACAAAGCTATCACTTTGAGGGGGACACGGCTGACGCCGTGAGGGGGGGAGAGGGAGGGATGAACGGCGTGGAGGCGTCGGGCACGATGCGTTCGAACATACCGTGTTGGCGACCCGCCTACCTGTCATCCCGAGCTTGTCGAGGGATCTCGAAGGGAGCGGGGAAACGATGAAGCCGCTACCTCCGAGAAGTCGGCATAGTGCTCTCAGAGGCGGCGGCGAAATCGGTGCGCCGTCTCCCTCTAGATCCCTCGACAAGCTCGGGATGACAGGTTCGCCGGTCGCCAACGCGATACGCTCGAACGCCGAACGCCTGACGTCGTTCTCCTGTCCCCCTCACGGCGTCAGCCGTGTCCCCCTCAAAGCGATAGCTTTGTCCCCCTCGTCTCGACGCGTCGTTACAGGAGGAAAACCGTGAAAGAGAACCAGATCCGGACGCTAGATATCACCGACCTGGAGCGGATCGAGCGGTACAAGCGGGCGGGGTACGGCGGCAGCGTCTCCGATGCGATGTGGCAACTGGGGGTGACGAACACGGTGTTTTCGAGCCGGTTCATGGCGCTGCGGCAGGGGATGCAGCTTGTGGGGCGGGCGTTGCCGATCAAGCTGCATTCTGTCGTGGAGCGGCCCCTCTCCGACGAGGAGCGGGCGGCCCAGGAAGCGAAGTGGGAGGCCGAGGGCGGCCACCCGCAGAAGCGAATGATGCGGGCGGTGTCGGAGGGCGAGCCGGGGTCGATCCTGTGCTTCGACTGCGGCGGCGACATGCAGCCGGCCCACTTCGGCGAGATGAGCTGCCAGCTTGCCTATGCCCACGGTTGCCGGGGGATGCTGCTCGCGGGCAACTGCCGGGATACGCAGTACGTCCTGAAGATGCCGGACTTCCCGATGTTCACCTTCGGCACCCGGCCAAACGCCTTTGGCGGCTGGATCGTGACCGAGGTCGGCGAGCCGGTCTACCTTCCCGGCCACACCCATCACTACGTGGCCGTCACTGGAGGCGACTTCATCTTCGGCGACAACGACGGCGTCCAACTCATCCCGGCCCATCTGGTCGACGAGGTCCTGCTCCGCGTCGAGGAAACCTTTGCGAAGGAGAACGAGGAGCGCGAGGCCCTGGCCGCCGGCATGCCGATCGACGAGGTCTACCGGGTCTTTGGGGTGCTCTAGAGGCTGTTATGCACTTTGATGACGGCCACTCGACGCGGGCGGCACACACTCGATTCCTTTAGCGTCGAGATGGCCGGAACGGCCGCGGGCGTGTTGTCGGGTCGGGGACCGCGGTTCACGCTCGCTGCCGACCGTTCGCGCAGTGAATGCTCATGGTGTGTTGGCCTCCTATGGGCTACGATGTCAACTCCAGCCGAGCAGCCAAGTCGTGAGTGAACAGGCGTTGTGGACATCGTTCGACTCGATCGCCGAGGTTGGTGATCAGGTCGGTTGCGGGGGCGATCCAGCCACAGCGTGAACCTCTCCCGACCTGTATATGAGTAGCTCTTCCGGCGCGGTTTGGACGTCAATGAACGCGAACTTGAGAGGAGCGCGCCACGTGGCAGACCGTCAACCGGAAAGGCACGACGCAGGTCGCGAGTTCTACAACGCCCACTATCGCCATATCGCGACCGACGTCTACACCTCGATCCGCCAGGAGGTCTATGACGACCATTTTGGTCAGACGGGCTGGATCACGGCGGATGAGCAGAATCGCTTCATCAGCTGGCTTGATCTTGATCCAGAGTCGCGCGTTCTCGACATTGCCTGTGGTTCCGGTGGTCCTAGTCTGCGGTTGACACGTCTAACCGGGTGTAGCATCGTCGGCATCGACATCCACGAGCAGGGAATTGCCAACGCGATTGATTCAGCACAACGAGAGGGACTCGCCGAGCGAGCGCGCTTCGAGCGGCTCAACGCGAGCGAGGCGCTCCCATTTCCTGACGCCGTGTTCGACGCCATCATCTGCGTCGATGCCATCAATCACTTGCCGGATCGACCGAGAGTCTTGGCGGACTGGACGCGCGTGCTGAAACCGGGTGGGCGGATCGTGTTCACGGATCCCATTACCCTCACCGGTCCGCTATCCAATGAGGAGATCGCGATCCGCGGTTCGCTTGGATTCTTCCTGTTCGTGCCCGCCGATTACGATGAACAGGTCATCAAGGATGCCGGCTTGGAACTGCTGAGACGAGAAGACTCGACTTGCAAACACCGCCGAGATCGCTGGGCGTTGGTTGACGGGCAGAGCCGCGCGCGAGGGCGCACTTCGCCAACTCGAAGGCGATGCGGTCTACGAGGCGCAGCAGCTGCAGTTCGCGGTCGCGGAACGGGTCGCGCGCGAGCGCCGGCTGTCCCGTTTCACCTTCGTCGCTCGCAAACCTTTTTAGGCGTTGCTGAGACAAGTTCCCTTGGAGCCTGTCATGTACGCTCCGTGAGGAGCGGGACGACCTCCCATTCGTCGTCGGTGACATCACTCGGGTACGGTTGGCGAGGTGGTATCGATTCCATTCCACAAGCATCGCCGACGCGCTAACAGCATCATAACTGGCTCTAAGCGGGTTCACGAACACCGTTGCGTAGGGGAGGATCTGCGTGGACACGCAGATCCTCCCCTACAATGTGCCCCGCCCTCCATGATCCAACGAACATGTTCCCGTTCGCGCATGGTACGAATGCCAAATTGCGAGGTTGAAGGAAGGAGCTATGATGCGGGTCCTGGTTACCGGCGGCAGTGGGCGGCTCGGCGGGGCGCCGATGCTGCAGATCTGATCGCGCACGGCTACGACGTCGATCAACGCCGATCGGGCGCCCGCTCCGGGCGAACGCGCCGGGGTCGCGGTCGGTTCATCACGACCGATCTCACCGACGTCGGTCAGGTCGCGGGCGCGTTGCACGGCTGCGACGCGGTGATCCACCTCGGCGCGATTCCCTCGCCGTACGGTCATCCGGACGAGCACGTGTTCCGCAATAACACCCAGTCGACCTTCGCCGTGCTGCACGCAGCCTCCCTGCTCGGGATCAGGCGGGCGGCGATAGCATCCAGCGTCTCCGCCTACGGGATGGCCTGGACGAACAAGCCGTTCGGGCCCCTCTATGCGCCATTGGACGAGGAGCATCCCCTGCTAGTCCACGATCCCTACGGCCTTTCTAAGGAGGTCGACGAGCGGACGGCGGCGATGATCCACCGGCGCACGGGGATGACGATTGCCTGCTTGCGCTTCCATTGGATCGCGCTGCCGGAGGAGTTGGCGGGGGCAAGCCCGGAGGGGGTCGCCGATCCATCGGGGCAGAAGGACAACCTCTGGGGGTACGTCGATGTCCGGGATGCGGCCGCCGCCTGCCGCCTCGCCATCGAAGCCGATTTCTCGGGTTCGGAAGCGTTCAATGTCGTCGCGGCGGATACGCTCTGCGGACCAACCGACCGAGGAGTTGATCGCCAGGTATCTGCCCGAGACGGAATTGCGGGAGCCCATTGATGGCAATGGCGGAGGGTTTGCGATCGAGAAGGCCGCGAGAGTTCTGGGGTGGAGGCCGCGGCATTCGTGGCGGGATAACCTGGGGTAGGGGCAGGGCTTGCCCTGCCCGGCCACGGGGTCGGGGAAGTGGGCAGGGTAAGCCCTGCCCCTACAAGCCGAATCCGACGGCAAACGGTGGATGCTGCCCCGCTAGGACTGGTTCGAAACCCAGGTAGTTGAAGGAGGGCGCCAGGAATATTCCTGGCGCCTTTCACTATTTCTTGGGATGTGCCCTGTCGTGACCTACGTCATTGTGGGCGGAGGGTCGCGGGAAAATCAGCAAGGTTACCGATGCTGGGCTGCCGGCGATCCACGTACGTTGGGAACATCGAAACGACTGTGTTTCGCCAAGTCAGGAGCAATCTCGTGACGACATCCCTCCTCCCACCTGCCACGGACCGGCGGACTGCGCCGCTCGATATGCATCCCGAGGAGTTCCGGGCGCTCGGACACGCCCTGGTCGACCGGATCGCTGGGTTCCTGACGGAATTGCCGGTGCGGGCGGTCACACCGGGGGAAACGCCGGCCCAGGTCCGGGCCGCGCTTGGGGATGCCACCCTGCCGGAGGAAGGCGGCGATCCTGCCGCGCTGATCGATGAGGCGTTCGATCTGCTGCGGGACCATTCGTTGTTCAACGGGCACCCGCGGTTCTGGGGGTACATCACCTCGTCGGCGGCGCCGATCGGGGCCCTGGGCGATCTGCTGGCGGCGGCGATCAATCCCAACGTGGGCGGGTTTGGCCTGGGGCCGATGGGGACCGAGATCGAGGCCCAGACGGTCCGCTGGATCGCGGAGCTGCTCGGCTACCCGATCGATTGCGGGGGGGTGCTCGTCAGCGGCGGCAATATGGCCAATATCGTCGGGTTCCTGGCGGCGCGCCATGCGAAGGCGCCGGAAGTCCGGGTCTCTGGGGTCGCGAGTGCCCGCCCGCTGCGCGCCTACGCCTCGGCCGAGACCCACACCTGGGTGCAGAAGGCGGCCGACCTTGCGGGGTTGGGAACGGACTCCATCCGCTGGATCCCGGTCGACGGCGAGCAGCGGATGGATCTTGCCGCGTTGGAGCGGGCGATCGAGGCGGACCGCGCCGCCGGGGATCAGCCGTTTCTGGTGGTGGGGACGGCCGGGTCGGTGAGCACCGGCGCCGTCGATCCCCTGCCGGCCATCGCCGACCTGTGCCGTCGTTTTGACCTCTGGTTCCACATCGATGGGGCCTACGGCGGGTTTGCCGTGGCCGCGCCGGGAACGCCGGACGACCTCCGGGGACTGCGGGAGGCCGACTCGATCGCGATCGATCCGCACAAGTGGCTCTACGCGCCGCTCGAGGCGGGCTGCGTCCTGGTGCGGGATCGGGAGGCGCTGCGCGACGCCTTCTCCTACCACCCGCCCTACTACCACTTCGACAACCCGGCGGATGAGCCGATCAACTACTACGAGTACGGGCCGCAGAACTCGCGCGGCTTCCGGGCGCTGAAGGTCTGGCTGGCCCTGCGCCAGGCGGGCCGCTCGGGCTACGCCCGGATGATCGCCGAGGACATCGCTCTGGCCGGCGAGTTGTTCCGCCATGTCGAGCGGCACCCCGACATCGAAGCGCGGACGCTGGGCCTGAGCATCGCGACCTTCCGCTACATCCCGCCCGATCTCCGCGTCGACGCACAAGCGCACGCCGACTATCTCAACAGGCTGAACACGGCGCTCCTCACCCGCATCCAGGCCAGCGGCGAAGCCTTCGTCTCCAACGCCGTCATCGACGGAGCCTTCTTCCTCCGCGCCTGCATCGTCAACTTCCGGACAACCGCCGCCGATGTTGCGGAGTTGCCGGAGATCGTGGCGCGGTTGGGAGCGGAGGTGGATCGGGAGCGGAGGGTTGCCCCCTAACCCACCAACCCGCTTCCCCCTGTCGCAACGGGGGGAAGGGGGAGAACCGTCTCCGATGAGGAGACGGCTCCACCTGGTGCCCCTCTCCACCGCAGTGGAGAGGGGGTAGGGGGTGAGGTCTTCTATACCACCGGCTTCGCCGTCCCCCGATACAACTGGTCATCGCGGACCGTTACCCCGTAGACGATGTCGCCCCCGGTTGCGGCGGCGATGGCGTCGGTGCAGGCGGTGGTGAAGCAGCGGCGGTGGCAGTAGTAGGTGTTGCCGGCCATGTGTGGGGTTGGAATGACATAGGGACTGGTCCGGAAGGAGGCGTCGACCGGGGGCGGCTCCGGGGCGAAGACGTCGATCGCGGCGCGGATTTCGCCGGCCTCGGCGCGGCGCCAGAGGGGTTCCTGCTCGACCACGGCCATGCGGGTGACCAGGATGAAGATGGCGCCCTTGGGCAGGGCGTCGATCACCGCCTGGTTGATGATCCCCTCGGTCGCCGGGGTGGGCGGGATGCCGACGACGAAGATCTCGCTGCCCGCCGCCAGGTCGACCAGCGAGTCCGCCCGGGCGACGTTGGCTGCATTCAGCACCTCGTCCGGGACGAAGGGGTCGTGGGTGGTGACGGCGCACTGGAAGCCGGCGATCAGCTCGGCGTAGCGCTTGTTGATGCTGCCGAATCCGGCCAGGCCGACCTTGCGGCCGGTCAGGTCACCGTAGACGAATCCGAATTGGTCCCAGGTGCCTTCGGGCGACCAAGATCCCTCGCGCACCAGTTGGACCGCCGCCGGGATGTCGCGCAGGACGGTCAGGGTCATCGCGACGGCGAACTCGGCCACGGTCGGGGTCATCGAGCGGGAGGTGTCGATCAGGGCGACGCCGCGCCGTTGGGCATCGAGCGGGTCGATCCAGTGGGCGAAGCGCATGTCGAAGGTGCCGGCGATGGCCTTGAGCTTCGTCGCCCTGGCCCAGCGCTCGGGCGTGAACGCGGGCATCTCCCGCAGCCAGGGGGCGACGACGATCATGTCGGCGTTGGGCAATGCCGCGTCGAACGCCTTCTCCCGCTCAGCAGACGGAACGGCGGGCGAGAAATCGACGTGGATGAGGGTGCCGACCGCCTCCAGGGGCGACCCGGCAGGATCGGCGAAGCGCCAGCGGTTGCCGCCGGTGATGAGCATTGCGGTAAGGTCGGCGGCCTGAACCATGTTGGTGGGTCTCCTATTGATGCGGTCGGGTTATCAGACGGTTTGGTAGGGACGCATTGGTGCGATTTGTAGGGGCGGACCTCCGTGTCCGCCCGGTATCCAATCACGACGTCCGGGTTGGATACCGTGTGCCCAACCGGATAACGTCGGTCGGCGGCCGGGCGGACACGGAGGTCCGCCCCTACAAGACGTCCGTGTCCGGAGGAGCCGAACAACACGTCAACGACATCACGATCCTACATGTTTCCGGAATGGCGCCTTCTTGAATGCCTCGACCGTTCCCGTGATCGCGGTTTCGACAGGCAGTCGCTCCATCGAGCTGGCGCCGACGAAGCCGACGGCGTCGGAGTTGGCAAGGACGTAGGCGGAGTCTTCCGGGGTGGCGATCGGGCCGCCGTGGCAGAGGAGGATCGCGTCCGGCTTGACGGCCCAGGCGGCTTCGCCGATGGCCTGAACTGCCGCCGGGGCGGCTTCCAGGCTCAGAGCGTCTCCCCGGTCGAGGCCGATCGAGCCGCCGACCGTCAGGCCCATGTGGGCGATGATGCAGTCGGCGCCGGCCTCCGCCATCGCGCGGGACTCGTCCTCGTTGAAGACGTAGACCGCCGTGAAAAAGTCCATCTCGTGGGCGGTGCGGATCATGTCCACCTCCCGCCCGAAGCCCATGTTGGTCGCCTCTAGCTCCATTCGGAAGCGGCCGTCGATCAGGCCGACGGTCGGGAAGTTGTTGATCCCGGAGAAGCCGAGGGCGTCGAGCTGGCGGAGGAGGACCGGCATCTGGCGGAGGGGATCGGTCCCCATCACCCCGGCGATGACCGGCGCGGCCTTCACCACGGGGAGGACCTCGCGTTCGCCCATCTCCTGGACGATCTGGTTGGCGTCGCCGTAGGCAAGGACGCCGGCGAGGCTGCCGTGCCCGGCCATGCGAAAACGGCCGGAGTTGTAGATGATGATCAGGTCGGCGCCGCCGGCCTCGGCGAACTTTGCCGAGATGCCCGTGCCGGCCCCGGCCCCGACCACGGGCCGACCGGCGTCGATCTCGGCCTGGAGCCGGGCCAGGACCTCTGCTCGGGTGTAGCGCATGGGGTGGTGTTCTCCTTGGGAAGCCGGCGTCCGGCGTCCGGCGTCCGGCGTCCGGCGTTCGGCGTTCGGAACGGATTGTAGGGGCGGACCTCCGTGTCCGCCCGATAACCTACCGCGTGGTCCGGGGATGGGAACGCCGTCCCCGAAGGCGAACGCCGTTGTCGGCGACCGGGCGGACACGCTGGGTAGGGAGGTCCGCCCCTACGACGCGCATCACCACGCCCGGACGCCGGACGCCGGACGCCGGACGCCGGACGCCGGACGCCGAACGCCGAAAACATTAGGCCCGCTTGCCCAGCATCTCCAGCAGCAGCGCGCTGGCGCGGTCGGCGAACTCCGGGTCGTTGATGTTGGCGTCCATGTCGATAACAGGGATGTCGGAGCGGACGCCGGACCGGATGGCGGCGTACAGGGCAGTGTCCGCCTCGGGCCACCAGAACTCGCCCCCGGGGCTGTCGAGCTGGCTGACGCCCTTGAGGGGGAGGAGGATTGCCACCCGGCCCTTCGCGGCGTTGGCCTTCTCGGCGATGATCCGGCCAAGCTCGGCGTTCTCTTCGGGGGTGGTCCGCATCAGGGTGACGTTCGGGTTCCAGTGGTAGAGCTTGCGGGAGCGGTATTTCTCCGGGACCGTGTCCGGTCCGCCGAAGTTGGCCATGTCGAGGCAGCCGGGGGCGATCACCTGGGGGATGCCGGCGGCTCCTGCCGCGTCGAGCCGGGTGGGACCGGCGCTGAACATGCCGCCGGTGAGCTCGTCGGCCCATTCGGTGGTGGTCAGGTCGAGCGATCCCTGGATGAAGCCGTCGGCGATCAGGCTCTCCATCGTCTGGCCGCCGGAGCCGGTGGCGTGGAAGACGAGCACCTCGTAGCCCGCGGCCTCCAGAGAGGCGCGGGCGCGGTCGACGCAGGCGGTGGTATTGCCGAACATGGAGGCGGCCAGCAGGGGGCGTTCCGGTACGTCCGGTGCTTCGGCCGCAATCATCCCGGCGATGGCGGCGGCGGCGTTTGTCAGGATTTTGCTGGAGAGGCTGTTGATGCCGGCGATGTCGACAACGGAATAGAGCATGGCGATGTCTTTGGAACCGACGTAGGCGCGGGTGTCGCCGGAGGCGACGGTCGAGACGATCAGCTTGGGCACGCCGACCGGCAGGGCCTGCATCGCCCGGCTGGCCATCGTCGTGCCGGCCGAGCCGCCGAGGCCGATGATGCCGTCGAGGCGACCTTCGGCGTAGAGACGGGCGGCAGTCGCCTCGGCGCCCTGGGCCATGGCGACCATCGCCCGGCCTTTGTCGCCGGCGCGCACCAACTCGGCGTGGTCGTCGCCACCGGCCGCCGCGACCTCGGCACGACTCACCTGGGCCGGGATGGTTGGCTCGCCGAGGACGCCGACATCGACGATCAGGGTGTCGAGTCCGCGGGCTGAGATCACGTCCCGGATCAGGGCGGCCTCGGCCCCTTTGGTGTCCAGGGCGGCAATGATGACGGCTGTCTTGGGCATAGTGGTCTCCTGTTTGGGAAACAGCGTGTCGGAAAACGCGATGCCCTACAGGGCTCTTCCGGTCGAAATCGGGCCCTTCCGGCTCACCCCCGCCGCATGGACCACGTCGGGATCTGGCTGCCGGGCACCACCCCGGTCCTCACGGCGCGAAAGCCGAGCCGCTCGTAGAACGGCAGGTTCCGCGCGTCCGCCGTATCGAGGTAGCAGGGAAGGTCGGCAGAGATCACCCGGTCGAGCGCGTAGCGCATCAGGATCGACCCCGCCCCCCGCCCTTGATGCTCCGGGGCGACCGCGAGGAAGGGCAGGTACCAGTGCGGCCCGTCCATCGCTCGCTCGCGCGCCGCGTCGAAGTGGCGGGTGAGGGCCGCGGACCGCTCCGCCTCGCCCTCGTCCATCAGGGCCCTGGCCGCCCGCATCCCGACCTCCGCGAGTTCCTCCTCCGTCGGCTCGTGCGAACCGGGGGGCAGCCACAGCGCGACCGCCTGCAGCGGCGCTCCATACGCCAAGGCGTGGCCGTGGCGCACCACGAGGCGCGTCAACGCCGCGAAGGAGAGCGGCGCTCGCAGCGCCCGCCGGGCGGGGTCCGGGGTTACGAAGGCGGCCAGGACTGTAGGAAAGAGCGCCGCGGCGATGACGTCCCCGGCCGCCTCGGCGTCATCCGCGGTGAGTCGATACGGTTCCATCCTCGCCCCTTCCGTCCGACAATGATGCGCTGCCCGGGATGTATGGCCGCCGGACCGGCGCAACAAGGCGCACCGCGTTTGCCAGTACGTCCTACTCCTCCTGACCTCCTTTCCTGCGCTCCTCCGTAGCGCGGCAGGGGGAAGGCGGAGGATCCTGCGGGATTCGAAGCTACGCGCTGTTCGCGTCCGCGGCGATGGCGCGTTGGAGCATCTCCTGGACCTTGACCGGTTGGCCGGTGCGGCTGCTTTCGATGCCGGCGAAGATCAGGGCGACCGATTGGAGATTGTCCTGGACGTTGGTGGCCATCTCCGGGCCGCCGTCCAGCCAGTCGATGAACTGCTCGGTCAGCCAGCGGTGGGCCCAGTGGGGGCGCTCGGCAAGGGGAACTTCGGCGCCGGAGCTTTCGAGGATGTTCGTCTGGCGGTTCTTGGGATCGTGGTCGAGCCGCTTGACCTGGCGGTGGTCGAGGACCAGGGTGGCATCGCGGTTCTCAGCCCGGAAGTACTCGTGGCTCCAGCCGTTGAGGCCGACGGCGTTGGTCTTGGCGCCCTCGTAGAAGGCGCGGGTGCCGTTCTCGAAGTGCATGGTCACGAGAGCCTGGGAATCGCCGGCGAATTCGCCCCAGGCCGGGTTCCAGGTCTGGGCGTAGAGGGTGTCGCATTTGGCCCCGGCGAAGTCGGCCAGGATGTCGAGGTGGTGGACCGAGCCTTCGATCATCAGGGCGTCGGGGATCTTGTGGCGGAAGTGGCCCCAGGCGCCGAAGGCGCGGTTGTCGCAGGTGAAGCGGCAGATCAGGTAGTCGAGCGGGCCGAGTTCGCCGGAGCGGAGCGCCTCGCGGAAGGTCGTCTTGTCCTGATCGAATCGGTGGCTCATCGTGACGCCCATCTTCTTGCCGGCCTGGCGGACCTTGCGGGCGATCCGGACGGAGGCTTCCAGGGTGTCGGCGATGGGCTTTTCGGAGAGGATGTCGAGGTCGTGGGCCAGGGCGGCGTCCACGACAGCCTCGTGGTGGGCCGGGGGCACGACGATGGTGAGGAAGTCGGCGGGGTTCTCGTCCAGCGCCTTGTTGAGGTCGGTGTAGCACTTGTCCGCCGGCAGCCCGAGACCCTCCTGGGCGTGGACGAAGTGGTCGGGGATGATATCCACCGCCGCGACGACCTCGATCTGACCGCTCTCGACGAACGGCGGCAGGATGCGCCGGCACCAGCCGGATCCCATGCCGCCGGTACCGACCTGAATCATGCGATAGACCATGCTGCTGTCCGACGCTCCTTCCTTTAGACCGTAGACCGATCCCTAGACGCGATCCGCCCGCGGCTCCGCGGGGCCGTGCGTGTGCTCCCAGAGGTGCCCCCGCCGCTTCTGGCCCTCCAACGTCGTCTCGAAGAAGACGGCGCGGACCGGCTCGGTGACGATCGGCAGGTCGTGGTGGTGGCCCATGCCGGTTGCGAGGCAGTCACCGGGGGCCACGTCGTAGTGCTTCCCTTCGGAGACGGCGACGCCCTTGCCCTCGAAGAAGATCCAGTACTCGTCGCAGTCGTGGAAATGGCGGTCGAAGTTGGTCTTCTTCGGGTAGGAGACCGGGTCGCCGACATCCTTGGGATCGTCCGACTCGCGCCCGCCGAAGAGGCCGGACCCGCCCAGTTCCTCGCCCCAGTCGCCGCACATGCGGATGAGCGTCGTCGGGGCGGTCACGTCGCCCACCGCGAAACGACCGTCCGAGCCGGTCAGATCCAGGTTGGCGCCCTCGGCCGCGTCGTGGGTCTCCGCACCCACCCGGATGCTGCACGCGCCCCGCCCGACGATCAACTTCTCCTTGGTCCCCGTTCGCTCGTAGGTGTGCGACTCGCCCGGCTGGAGCGTGACGATGTCGAACGAGCGCATCTCACACCAGGCCGGGGCCTGCCCGGCGCCGCTTCGAAAGACCGGCATGTATTCCCTCCGCGCCGAGGTCCGGCGTTCTGGCCGCAGGTTACTCATCTTCGGGTGATTGGCCTTGCCTACATCTGGCCGCCAATTGCCCGTCAGGATATCGCCGGTTGCCGATGTGTGCCCGGGGCGAGATTTGGACATGGGAGAACGGCGTCGGAGGGCGGTCGGCGGCCGGCACTCGCCGGGGTGACTGCGGCCGACTTCCTCGTCCTCCTGGTCGTCGGTAGACCAGTTCCTGTCACGCTGCTCATCGCACTGCTGGGCGTCTCGACTCTGCACCTTGGCCCGTACGCAGAAAACGGCCCGGCGGCCATTCTCAGGGCGCCGGGCCGTTCCGATTGAAGGGGAGGGTTCTATCCGAGCTCGTTTTGTGGCTTGGGTCGATCAGCCGGATCGAGGGTGTGGTCTCGGCTCAGGATCTGACGACTCTGTCGGACGCTCGATGGCCGGAGTGATACCAGTTGGGTGCCAGTACAGGCGGTAGGTGGCGATGGCGCCAGAGAAGATCAAGAGGAAACTCGTCGTCAGGGCGGTGCCGTCGCCAATCTGGCCTTGGATGGTGACCGTGCCGGTCGCGGCAATCAGGCAGGCGACAAACGCCACCATGCCCTTGACCTCCGGTCGCCAGCGGGCCTGCATGACAACGGCCAGGACCGGCGGCAAGAGGAAGCCAACGATCGTCGACCAGAGCGCCAGCGATTCGCTCAAGGGTGAGCATCCGCGGCCGGCAATCCGATCTGCCCGATCTGCCGAACCGGCTCTTTGCCGGAAGCCGGCGAATCGCGCAGGATGGCGGCATCGTGGCCGCGAGCCGTCCAAATTGTGAGGCTGTTGGCGAAGCGGAAGTAGCGGCGGTCGCCGTGCGTCTCGACGGCCATCAATGCGGGCCAGCAGCCGGTCTCACGGCCGTACGCAAGCCAGAGGCGGCTGACCGGGCCGTTCGGGTCGAAGGCGTAGGCCCGGCCGCCGGAGATCACCGTGCCGAACCAGGCTCGGGCGAGGGCTTCGTCCAGCCCCGGCAGGATCGGGCGGGAGGGGGCAGGGGCCGTTTGGAGTTGGTAGGACCGGAGCCGGGCCTGGACCCGGTCGATCAGTTCGTCGGTGCGAGCGCGGACGACCGGCCCCGGGCAATCCTTCGGGCCGAACTCGCCGTGCCAGTAGATCGCCTGGAGCCCGTCCCGGTTCTGGGGCCAGATGTGCCAGGGGATCATCGCCCTGTCCATCCGCCAGGCGATCAACTCGACCGCCGCGTCCATTAGGGCGGGGGTGAAGGGGCTGTCGTAGGTCAACCCTTCGAGTTCGATGCTCTCCAGGTCGCGGTTGACCGCCGCGGCGCCATAGCGGGCGAGGAAGGCGACGCCGTCGCCGTCTGGGCTCACGATCGGCCCGTTGGCGTGGGGAGAGCGCTCGTTGTCGCCGTTCCAGCGCAGGACGGTGCCGTCCAATCCGATGCCCCAATCGGTCAGGGCGTTCCAACCATGCCCGCCGTCGTCGAAGCGCGCGTCGAAGGTGCGGAAGTAATCGCCGGTGGTCACGATCGGGCCGCCGAGGGTGCGATGCAGGCAGACGCCGCGGATCGTCCGCGGCCCCAACGCCGACCACCCAGCCGGCTTGTCGATGTAGTCATCACGCAGCCGCGCCGGCGGCGGCACCCGGCCGAAGACCAACCCCATAGGAGAGGGGGCGAGCTTGGGAACAGACATGGGGGTCCTTTCGATCTGGGAAGACGGGATCGGTGTTGGGGAGAGCCCCTAACCCCCAACCCCCTTCCCCCGTTCCTCCGTAGCGCGGAAGGGGGAAGGGGAGAACGCCAGCGTCGCCTGCGGGGTACGTCTGGGAGATTGGGAAGAGATTGGGAATTGGGGGGCGGTAGGGTTGTTGAGTAGGTGGCGACTGTGCGGCTCGTGGCGCGCAGGTGCCGGACGCCGGACGCCGGATGCCAGATTGATTGGAGGGACGTGTTGGACGGGAAGCGGTTTGACGGGTTCTCACGGGGTATTGCTCGCCGATTGTCGCGGCGACGGGCGATTGGCGGGCTCGGGGTGGCAGGGGCCGCCGGGGCGATGGGGCTTATGGGCGGAACCGGGGCTACCGTGGCAGCCCGGGTGGCGCAGGATGATGATGTCTGCGTGCTGGAGTTCCAGGCGGCGGTGCGCTTCGGTCCCAGCCTGGACGAGGACGAAAACGAGTGGATGGGAGAGTTGCGCTTCACGCTCGATGGGGACGGTGCGGTCTCCGGCGGGCGCTTGATCCTGGATGGTCTCGACGAGGACGACGCCTTCCGGGTGACCGGCCAGGCTACCGGCTCGGCCGTGACCTTTCGGATCGAGGTCTTTGAGGACGGCGCGGCCGTAGTCGCGGTCGGCGCCGGTGAGCGAGCTATCGCCCGCTGCCGCGGTTCGTTCTCGGGGCTTCTCGCTGGCCCATTCCCCGGTGATATCGGCGACTGGTACGCCGCTCCGCCCGATGCCGACGACGAAGACGAGCCGGATGAGCCGGATGAGCCCGTCGGCCACGGTGGGGAGGCCTGCGATGACAACGACATGCTTGACTGCGAGATCGGCTGCGAGGATGGGGAGCGTTTGACCTACGACTGCTCCTGCGTCACGACCGGCAACGCCGTCTGCGACGTTGCCTGCCCTGAGCCGCAGGTTTTGACGGACGATTGCGAGTGTGTGTGTTTGCAGTGAGAGCCCCCGAACCCCCGGCCCCCTTCCCCACGCTGCGCTACGGAGGGGCAGGGGGAGCGTTTCGACGGGCAACACGGTTGTAGGGGCGCATGGCATGCGCCCGTCACGGGTGGGCGGCGGTGCGCGATGGCCTACCCGACCCAGGATCGTGTTCGCGTCCCGCCGTCCGCCCATCGTGGCCTCGCGGTCGGCAACAGGGCGCATGCCATGCGCCCCTACAGGCGCCGTTCGAGGACGCCGCGTCTCCCCCTTCCCCCCGTTGCGGCAGGGGGAAGGGGCCGGGGGGTTAGGGGATGTCTAATCACGTCTCCACCATCACCAGCGAGATCACCGATTCGCCCCACCTGGCGGCGTCGGATGGTTTGGGGATCTCTTCGGAGATACCGATGATGCGGGCCTGGTAGGTGGTGGCCGTGGCGTCGAAGTCGAGGTCGCGGAAGGCGACGGTCTGGCCGGCCTGCCAGGCGGACCAGAGGTCAGCGGCGAGCTCGCGGCCGGTGCGCGGCACGACCTGGCCGTCGCGTCCGACGGAGCCGTCGCGGGCGTAGACTTTGAAGCGCCATTTTCGGCGACGCGCCGGGGAATCGAGCAGTTCATATTCCGCCCAGACGCCGGTGAGGACCGCCGTCCCGTCCGATGCGCAGCCGCACGCCCCGACCGATTGGGTTGGCTCCGGTCGCCTACCTGCTGAAGGTGACGGTCTCTCCAACTTGGTCGACCGACGCCACCTCCCACCCGGCCGCGAGCCAGCCGTCCTTCGACTCGGGGATGCCACGTGCGGTCGTTGCCCCACCACGCCCTGTGGGTACGCGACGAGGCAGGCAGTTTGGTGCCGACCAGCCTCGCGATCTCATCACAGCTCATGGTGCAACTGGGTCCGCTTTGCCGGCGGAGGTGTTCGGTAAGGGCGTCGTACGTGCTGGCCATTGCTCGGCCCTCTCGCGCTACGCAACGGAGTAGAACCGCGTGTCCCACCGGGTCATGGTAGCAAAGCCGCGGCGTCGTCAAGCTCGCCGGCCGCCTCCCGCGGTGGTGCGTCCATCGCTCCCCCCCATGCCGTGCCGTTCGCCACGATCATAGCCCAGCTCGACGGGAGCGAGCGCAAAAAGGTGGGAAGAAGGTGGGCAGAGTGGGTGGTGGCCCGCCGCACCGCGCCCCATCCTGGTCCCCAGCCCCCAAGTTCGGGGACCGACCCGCGGCCCGGACCGTCGCGGCACAGGAGGAGCAGACCCATGGCGACCCGGCAACCCGACCGTCCGGTTTCTCGTCGCGCGGCCCTCGCCGGACTCGGTGCCGGCGGACTCGGGGCGGCCCTCGCCGCCACCGCCCGCGGCGGCGCCGCCCAGGACGCGGCGGCCGACATGGCCAGCCACCCACTCGTGGGCACGTGGCTCTCCGGAACCACCCCCAACGACATCGCCCTCAACTATTGGGGCCCGGACGGGAGCATGACGTTGCAAACGATCATCGTCCCCGGGGAGAGCGAGGGATCGTTCGTCTATAACGACCAGGCGATGGGCGTGTGGGAGCCGATCAGCGCGCGCGGGATCCACATCACCTTCACCTGGACCACGCGCGATGCCACCGGCGCGCCGATCGGCTCCACGACCGTCGAGGGGTTCCCGGTCGCCAGCGAGGACGGGATGTCGTTCTTGGACGACGGCACGCAGGTGGTCGTGACGCTGCGCGACCCGACCGGCGTGGTCACCCAGGTGATCAACACCGTGCCCCGGGTCATCGGCGTCCGCGTCAGGCCCGGCAAGCCCGGATATGAGGACGTGCTCGCGCTGCTCGCGGCGTCCCCGGTGGCCACCCCGCAGGCCGGCACCCCCACCACGTAAGGAACGACACGAGCCACTTGATCCTCCCGGACGTGCCGCCGCCCCCGGCATGGAGGCAGTCGGCGGCGCACACAGTCGAAGGGGACCCCGCGATGCGCCAGCCCGTCTACGCGCTGCGCTTCACCGGGCGGGCGACGCGGCCAGTCCGGATGGCGGCGTCCTGACGGTGACGGCCATCGCCCCCAGCGCGGCCCTCACCGCCGTCGTCGGTGCCGACGGGCTCGCCGCCACCCTGGAGCCGGCGGCCGGCGGCGAGGCGGTGCTCGCGTCGGAGGTGACGCTCACCGGCGCGACGAGCTTCCAGGCGGTCGGCACGATCGCCTTCAGCGGCGCCCACCGCCTGCGCATCGGCACCGTCGGCAGCGGCTACCTCGAAGCCAGCGCCGATCCCGGGCGCCGGCACGGGGCGGTCGTGTGGCGGGTCAAGGGCGGGGAAGGGCAGTTCGCCGGCGCGCGGGGCCTGATCACCTCCAACTTCTTCGTCGGCGCGGACCTGGCGGTCACCGACCACCACCTCGGCGTCCTCTTCTTGCCGTAGGGCGCCGCGCCCCACCGCCGGCGCGGAAAGGAGCATGTCCGGCCCACCCCACCTCGGTCGTCGTCCCGTCGTCCGTCGTGCACCGGCACCCAAGAAGGAGCCCACCATGATCCCTTTGCAAACACGTGCGTCCGTTTCCCGCCGCGCCGCCCTCGGCCGTGTTGCCGTCGCCGCTGCCGCCCTCGGCCTCGGGGGCCGACTCGGTCGCGCCGCCGCCCAACAGGCCACCCCGGGACCGGTCGAACCGATCGCCGTCGGGGACTTCGTGTTCCATGAGACAGCCGACTTCGGCGCCGTGGACGCCATGCCACCCGCGCCGGCAACTGTTTTCCTGTTCCGGCTGGAGGTCGCGCCCGGGGCGAGCGTCACCTACCCGCCGGGCGACCCCGGCCTCGGGGGGCACCTCGTCCTGTCCGGCACCTTGACCCTGCGCGACTTCGACGGCGACATCGTGGTGACCCGGGCCACGGGCGAGGGGACACCGGCGCCGGCGTCGGAGGTCCTACCGGCCGGGGCCGAGACGCAACTGGGGCCAGGCGACGGCTTCCTCTGGTTGCCGTTCCTCGCGGGCCAGTTCAGCAACGACGGCACGGAGCCGGTCATCATGGCGATCGTCAACATCGGCCCGGCGAGCGGAACAGCGGAGGCCACGCCGGCGGCCTGAGCCGAGTGCGAGTGCCCCACCGGCGGCGGCCGAACCCGCCGGTGGCGGCGTCTATTACGGATAATGCAAACTTGCCGCGCCACGCACGGAACGGGCCGGACACCCTGAGGCGCCGGCCCGTTCAACGCTGGTGCAGGTTGGTGTTTGCTCAGTCCGCCGCGAGTGCAGCTAGGTCGTCCCTGCGCCCCCAGGTGAGGGTCAAGGGGCCTGGATTGTGCAAACAACCGCGTCGTCGGGATCGACCCATTCGACACACAGATCCGCTCACCGATGCTCACGAGGTCCTTGGTGATGCCATCGGACGCCGCCAGCACGTCGCTCCGAACCTCAACGGTCATCGTCTGCTCCGCGGCCCGCCGCTCGGCACCGTCGCGTGTATCCGCGTCAATGGGGCTTCCTGTCGGTTGTTCGTGGGGGCGTGTCAATGATACTGGAATTGCCGGCGCAATGCGACCCCGGTCAGTCGGCGACGAGGCGGTAAGGTCGTCGCCGACACCATCCTTGATGGCATCCTGGCGTGGACCAGCTCGACAATCGTCGGATTGGTCACGCCGCACCGACCGGCGCCGGCGACGGCCGCTCACCCGTCGAGGTGGCCGGTCGAGTGCTCCGATACACCGAAGCGTCTCCCAAGACGGGTTTCGAGATTCCGTTCAATCACCTGCTGGAGGGACTTCTCTGCGGCAACGGAGGCACCCGAACGCTCTGAAGCGACGAGATTGGATAACCGGACTGGTCTGAGATCGCTCATATACGAAACGTCTACTTTCCCGTGAGGAAGGTCATTGAAATCCGACGCGTTTCGCGGCGCCATATCATTCCATTGGAGTGGGCCCCACTGACGTCAAGTTCTGCATTACGTCCCGAGCACGGTCATGGACTGGAAGCGACCTTTGGCCGATGATGGCGCACGACTGGCATTCGAGGGGGGGGCGTGATCGACACCACCTTTGACGTCCGAACGGACGCAGCCTGGAAAGACCCGGACACGTACAGCCCCACCCTGGCGTCGCTACCACAAGCTCTTGTGGAGCAAACCGTTGCCGAGCGGCCCGCTCTTCCGGTTGGACCGACTCCACCCCGGGTGTGTACCTGCACCACCGTTCCGATCTTGGCGAGTTCTTCCTGTCAAGCGACTCGGTCATGCAGACGTTCACGAGGTGGATCGCGCTGTAGGTCCATCACCGACCAATTCCCGGAAGGAGACAACGAGGCCTTCCGAACCATCGGCTACACCATAGGTAGCATGATGGTCTTCCCGGGCAACAAGATCGACGGCAAACAGACCATCAATGGAGCGCGCGGGTTCACCCGAAAGATCGCCGATCGGATGGACCTCACGCTGGAGTGCATCCGCCGCCACTATCGAGGTGAGCGCAGCCCGCTCGGCGACACGCTGCGCCGGTACGGTGACTTCTTCGCGTTGTTTGACGACTTCCGCGGGTATACCGACTTCTTCCTGCTCCAGGACCTCGTCACTGACGACTACACCGCGGTCAAGTTCTTTATGCCGTTTGACGACTTCGAGGGGTCATCGGTGCCCAGGGATGTCGACCCGTACACGGAGTACCGACGGCTGAGCATCGAATTCATCAAGGCAAGAAACCTTCGGATGGCTGCGCAAGACCGGAGCTGAGGTGCCGTCCAGCCGAATGCTTTGACCAAGCGTGCTCTCGTCACCAGCACTGCATGCGGGGCGAAATGGTGATCCTGCTCCGCCGATAGCGTCCATGCCCGTGCCATTCAGATCCGAGCCGCTACGCGCCGCGTTCCGCCGATATCCGCAGGATCCGGCGCACCCCCTCGAACAGCTCGCGCAACGGATAGCGCCGGTTCGGTGCCTGGGCGTCCATCACGGTCACGTACGGCACGACGAAGGTCCGTTCCTCATCATCGGCGTCACTCGGATAGGATGTGCGGGGTGGGGCGGCGGGGTCCATGCCCCACAACCTACCCCGCCCACGCAACGACCCAACGGGCTCTGAACGGCCATGAGTGACGAGCAGCCGAAGACCAGCAACCGATCGGTGGATGAAACCGCCGCCGAGGGAACCGGGCACGAGGACCACCGGCGCCCGCTCCTCACGGCCCATTCGGTCCTGGTGGTGCTGATCACCGTCGCCGTCGTCGTCCTAAGGATGCCGGCAACCCCGCAAGGACAGATCGATCCGACGCCGCTCGTCGGCGGCCCGATTGCGTCGGGCGGGACGCCTGCTCCGACGGCGTACCCGACCGTCGAGGTCGCGCCGGTGGAGACGGTCGTTCCTACCGTCGAAGTCGCTCCGATGGAGGTGGCGGCCGGAACCTTTCCCGTCTCCGATGCGCCGGTCCCGATCCTGATGTACCACTACATCCGCCCCGACCCGGGCCCGCATGATCCCGTCGGACGGGGCCTCTCGGTCAGTCCGGAGCTGTTCGCCGACCACCTGGCGTATCTGGTGGAGCAGGGATACTCCACGATCACGATGGCCGAGCTGGCCGATGCCTGGCAGGGGCGCCGATCCCCTGCCAGCGAAACCGAACGTCCTCGACGTTCGATTATGTGCTATCGGGACTTCTACACCAACGCCTGGCCCCTCCTCGAGGCGCATGTGTTTTCGGCCACGGTCTATGTGTTCGACGCGGTCATCGACCAGCCGGACTACCTGACCCGGGACATGATCCTGGAGCTCGATGCATCCGGGACGATCGATATTGGCTCGCACACGATCTATCACAATGACCTCCCGGGCCTCTCCGATCGCGACGCCGAGGACGAAATCATCGGAAGCAAGCGGGCGCTGGAGGAGCTGCTTGGCCACCCGGTCCGGACGTTCTGCTACCCGCACGGCAGCTACAGCGAGCGCGATGTCGCGCTCGTGAGAGCGGGGGGATACGCGTTGGCGGTGACGACGGAGTGGGGGCACGCCGAGCCGTCGATGGATCCCTAAGTGCTGCCTCGGATCCGCATGTGGGGCTGGACGACCACCGAGGAGCTCGCCGGCTGGCTCTAAGGGCGAACCTGTCTCTGCGGGGGTGGCGATCAGGGCCGATGCATCGAGATTGCGTGAGCAGTGACGGCATCGACGCTGGTGTGCCTGCCGCGACGTTCGCAACATGCTCTAGTCCGCCACGAGCGCGGCCAATTCTTCTCCGCTCCAAATCAACTCGACCACGGGCGCAACGTGTGCACGCGGTGAAGAACGAGTTCCAGTGCCAGGCCGAGCCACGCTCGTCACAGCGCGAGATCTCGCTCGCCTGGAACATCGGGGGGGTCGGGAACGGCGGGGTGCGGTGGGGCACCCGGGCACCGCGATGCCCGGATCGACGCCGCTACACCACGGACAGGAGCGCCTCGGCCGTCGCCTGCGGGCTGTTGATCGGCCCGAAGTGGTTGTCCGCCAGCTCCTCCACGCGCCACCCCGGATCGGATCGGGCCTGCTCGGCGCCGTCGGGCACGCCGTCGGGGAGGTCCTGCGCCGCAACGACGGCGGGGAGCGCAAGCCCGACAGTGAAAACGGACGCCAGGAGCAGACATATGGCAATGAACAACGCAGCGGGACGCACGCGCGGGGCCTTTCTACCGGAACAATGAGACCGGCACGGTATTCGATGACACGCACGGTCTGCCCGTGGGGACCGCGACACTCTATCAATTGAGAACTTTGGGGGACAAGGCGAATCCGGACCTAACGGGGGACCATTCGGATTCATCGGCGGGATTCTGGCCGCGGGATGACAGATACCGGCTTGCGCGGTCCCCAATGCGCCGCCGCCCCCCTACCTCTAACCCATGAAGGCATGTGCCCGGTGTGCTGGGATTCGAGACTGTCGAGAGCGCTGAGTCCGGTGGCCGAGGGGGGAGGTTGAAGAGCACCGTTATTCCGCTGGTTCTCGAGACGAGCCCTAGTGCGCAGTCTGATCGAAGAATCCCGATTGTCTGCTCCTGCCTGTTGTTTGCCGCAGAGGGGATACGGCCGCGCTACGAGGCGAGGATCGCGTAGAGCGAGTGTGATGCGCGTTGCGAGCGCCTGGCATGGAAGCGAGAGCAGTCTCCTGGTCGCCGTCGCTGACCTCGTTGCTCACGCGAGCGGCAGGGGCCAAACCTACTGCCCGGCCTCACCACGCGAAAGCGCCTCGAGCCACGGTGACCGCCTGTCCGCCGACATCGACTCGCTCGCCACGCAGGCTTACACGGACGGTGCCGCCGCGCGCAGACGCCTGATACGCGGTGAGATCGACCTTTCCCAGACGATCGCCCCAAAACGGGCCGAGGCAGGGGTGGGCAGAGCCGGTAACCGCGTCTTCCCCGACCCCGGCCGACGGCGCGAAGAAGCGAGACACGAAGTCGTGCTCATCGGTGTCTGCCAGGGCCGTCAGGATAACGCCCCGCGTCGGTATCGTCCTCAGCAGGTCCAGGTCGGGGTCTGCCCCCCGGACGGCCGCGGCCGACTCGAGTTCCACGAGGTAGTCCAGCCGGTTTCGACCGACGAAGCGCGCGTTCACGCCAAGGGCTCGGATTAGATCAGGTGGCGATTCGACCGCGCGCGGCGGCTCAGAAGGAAAATCCATCGCGATCCAGCCGTCTCGGCGGACGCAGGCGAGGGTACCCGCTGGCGAGTGGAATCGAACCATGTCGCCCGGCGCGACGGCGCCTTCCTCCCACAGAACGTGAGCGCTCGCCAGCGTGCCATGCCCGCAGAGGGCGAGTTCGGTCTTGGGCGAGAACCAGCGCAGCCCGAACCCATCGCTCATTGGGACGACAAAGGCGGTCGCCGGTTGATTGAGCTCGCGGGCGATCGCCTGCATCCAGTCGGCGTCTCCGGCACCAGACAGGTGACAGACTGCCGCCGGATTGCCGGCGAACGGCGTGCTGGTGAAGGCGTCGACGACGGCGAATCGGCTCTCCATCACGTGTTGCCTCTCGCGAATCCGGACGCCGGTGACACCTGCCGGTAGCCGGTCAGGACCGGATCACGACCGGCTCCAGTACCTGACGCGCACCGTCGATCCGTCTGTCAATCGCGACGTCCAGCGGCGAAGAGGTCGAACCGCGGACCACCAGACTGACCGGGACGACGAGTTTGGTCGGGTTGACAAACGTCGATGTCCCTTCACCAGTCAACCCGAGCCGATCGGCCACCAGACGAACGGCGAGCCTACCCATCAGCCGCTTCGGGACGGATATGGTCGTCAGGGGTGGCTGGAGTTGGCTCGACTCGTGGACGTCGTCGAACCCGACCAGGGAAATGTCGTCCGGGATACGGAGTCCAACCTCCCGGATCGCGTCGATGGCGCCAAAGGCCGCCTTGTCGCTTACCGCGAAGACGGCGGTCGGGCGTCGCGGTCGGGAGAGCAGATCTCGCATCTCCAGTAAGCCCTTCTTGCTCCCATGAACCCCGGGCGGGTGGGCGATCAGGTCCGGATCGACCGGCAGACCAGCTTCGAGCAGAGCCCGTCGATAGCCGTCAGCGCGGTCGCTCAGGGTCCGGTACTTGGCAGGACCGGCGACGAAGCCGATCGCCCGGTGACCCAGCTCGATCAGATGCTGGGTGGCCAGGTAGCCGCCGATGGTGTGATCCATCTCGACCCCGTCTATCGCCACGTCGTAGAGGTAGTTGTCCAACAGGACAAGCGGCACGGGTTGCCGGGACAGCTCCCGTACCAGCTCGTCGATCAGGCTACTGCCTCCGATGACGATCAAGCCGCGCACCCGGTTGACGCTCAGCAACTGCCGGACCTTGGCCCGGGCCTCGGCCGGCCGGTTCCCCTCGACGACAGTGAAGCCAGTCGAGAATCCCAACTCGTGCGCTTCCTGGTCGATACCGTGAACGACCTCACCGTAGAAGATGTCGGCGAAGACCGGGAAGGGCAACTGCTCGATGACGAAGCCGATGAAGCCGCGGGCCTGATGACGCTGACGCTCGGCTCGTCGGACATAGCCTAGCTCGGCGGCGGCGGTTTGCACGCGCCGCCGCGTCTCCTCACTCACCCCCGGCCGGCCATTGAGCGCCAGCGACGCCGCCGCTAGCGAAACTCCGGTCGCCTCCGCGATATCGCGCAACGTAGCCAAGCGGAACCCTCGCCGGCACCTAGTGATTGCCGCCGCGAACTGAAACTCATGTGTTGTTTACCATAACAGTTCATCTCTCGGCGATGCTATCCGCCTCTGGCGGTTCAGGGATCTGGGGGTTGGAGACGGATTGTTGTCAGTGCCCGCTTGACATGGATTGGAGCCGGTGATAGAAAAGGCCTCGGCCTCCTTGAGTTAAATTTCAGCATTGCGATTTACCGTCGTTCACCTGAATGCGTGAGGCGAGTGGAACGCCCAGCGGTGAATGGCACGGCCCGATCATCGTCCCAATAACGGCCGGCCCTGGTCGCATTGATGCCGCCAGGGCAGTTGCGGAGGAGACGATCGACGGTGACGATCCAGCCCAATCCGGACTGGCCAGTCCTCACCACCTACGAGGGACGCCGACTCGACCGCGTTGCCCTGCCGCTCGGTGGCATCGGCACCGGCACCGTCTCCCTGGGCGGTCGCGGCGACCTGCGCGACTGGGAGATCGTCAACCGACCGGCAAAAGGGCTTTCTCCGGACCACACCTTCTTCGCCCTGCGGGCCCAATCGATCGGCGGCGAGGCGGTAGTCCGCGCCCTTGAGGGCGTCCTGCGACCGCACTACGAGGCGGCCCGCGGGGAGTTCGCCCCGAACCACAGTCTGCCGCGCTTCCGGAGCTGTGAGTTCCGCGCGGCATACCCATTCGGCCAGGTCCTGCTTTCCGACCCCGACGTGCCGCTCGCCGTCCGGATCGAGGCGTTCAATCCGTTCATTCCGGCCGATCCCGAGCGCAGCGGTCTCCCGGTCGCAATCCTCCGCTTCGTCCTCGACAACCCCGGCGATACTCCGGTCGCTGCCGCGATCGCCGGCAGCCTGCAGAACTTCATCGGGACCGACGGGACGAACGGCGCCCCGGCCGGCAATGTCAACGAGGCTCGCCTCGGCGATGGTCTGAGCGGAGTGCTGCTCCGCTCGCGCGGCGTCTCACCCGACTCCGAGCAATGGGGCACGATCGCGCTGGCGACGACGGCGACCGAGGCAGTCAGCCACCGCACCGCCTGGGCCGACGTCAACTGGGGCGACGCCCTCCTCGACTTCTGGGACGACTTCGGCGACGACGGCCGCCTCGATGACCGCCCGATCGGCACGGTCGAGGCCCCGGTCGCATCCCTGGCGATCGAGGTAGACGTCCCCGCCCGTTCGAGTCGATCGATCACCTTCCTCCTGGCCTGGCATTTCCCGAACCGCCGTGCTTGGGGCCTCTCACCGCGCGGCGGGGTCAACAGCTACACCGACGAGATCGTCGGCAACTACTACGCCACCCGGTTCGCCGACGCCTGGGACGTTGCCCGCGCCGTCGCCCGCGATCTGCCGACGCTGGAGGCGCGACACCCTCAGCTTCGTCCGCGCCTTCTGCGCCGGCGACCTGCCGCCGATCGTGAAGGAGGCCGCGCTCTACAACCTGAGCACGCTGCGCACCCAGACCTGCTTCCGCACCGCCGACGGCCGCTTCTACGGCTGGGAGGGCTGCAACGACACGACCGGCTCCTGTCTCGGCTCCTGCACCCACGTCTGGAACTACGAGCAGGCGACCGCCTTCCTCTTCGGCGCCTGGCTCGCTCGATGCGCGAGGTCGAGTTCCGCCACGCGACCCGTGACGACGGCCACATGAGCTTCCGCGTCCACCTGCCGCTGGAGCACGCCAGCGACAGAGTGGGGCCTCGCCGCCGCCGACGGGCAGATGGGCTGCCTGATGAAGCTCTACCGCGACTGGCAGCTCTCCGGCGACGACGACATGCTCCGCGCGCTCTGGCCGCGGGCACGGAAGTCGCTGGAGTTCTGCTGGATCCCCGGCGGCTGGGATGCCGACCGCGACGGCGTGATGGAGGGCTGCCAGCACAACACGATGGACGTCGAGTACTACGGCCCCAATCCCGCAGATGGGCATCTGGTACCTCGGCGCCCTGCGCGCCGCCGAAGAGATGGCGCGCCACCTCGGCGAGATCGACTTCGCCGCCGACGTGCCGCGATCTGTTCGAGCGCGGCCGGCGCTGGATCGACGAGCACCTCTTCAACGGCGAGTACTACGAGCACCAAGATCTGGCCGGTCAGGCGACGCGTCGCAGATCGCGCCGGGGCTGCGCCACTACGAGCATGGGCGCTCGCGACCTGGCCGATCCCGACCTCCAGCTCGGCGCCGGCTGTCTGGTCGACCAACTCGTCGGGCAGTACATGGCGCAGGTCTGCGGGCTGGGCTACCTGGTCGATCCCGGACGCACGTCCGGGCGACGCTGCGAGCGATCATGCGCTACAACTTCCGCGAGAATCTCTACGGCCACTTCAACCACCTGCGGACCTTCGCCCTCAACGACGAGTCCGCGCTGCTGATGGCGACGCTATCCGCGCGGCCGCCGGCCCGAAGCGCCCGTTCCCCTACTACAACGAGGTGATGACCGGCTTCGAATACACCGCCGCCGTCCACATGCTCTACGAAGGCCAACGCGACGAGGGGCTGCGAGTGATCGAGGCCATCCGCGCCCGCTACGACGGCCAGCGGCGCAGCCCGTTCGACGAGGCCGAGTGCGGCCACCACTACGCCCGCGCGATGGCGAGCTGGGCGGCGATGCTGGCGCTGACCGGCTTCCACTACTCCGGCGGTCGAGCGGTCGATCCGCTTCGCACCGAGCGAGGGATCGGCGAGTTGGTTCTGGTCGACTGGGGACGCCTGGGGCACGGTCCGACAAGAGCCGGCAGCCGACGGAGCGAGGGTCGAGTTGAGCGTCCTGGGCGGGGCGCTGCCGCTGGCGCGGATCAAGATCGGCGGTGCGGCGGCTGAGCTGGAGGAGCCGCGGATGTATCGCGGCGGCGAGCGGGTCGCGGTCACGGTGCCGCCGGCCTAGACGGGTCAGGTCGGGAGGCGCGCCCGGCCGATGACCCGACGGATCAGGACGTTCGCGCTTCGGGACTGACCAGTGTTGGTCGGTCGAAGAGTCGGGATCTGAGAGGAGGTCTGCGGTGGAGCAGAGGACCTACAACCGGCGCGACGTTTTGCGGATGAGCGCGGCGGCCGGGGCGGGCGCCGCCGCTCTGGCGAGCGCGGGTGACGCGTTGGCCGAGGGCGGCGGCCGCGCCTCGTCCGCGGCGTCGTGGTCGGCCGTCCAGGCCGAGACCGTCGAGTTGACCTATACCAACTTCAGCTCCGGAGGCGACAAAGAACTCTGGGACGGAATGATCGCCACCTTCGAGGCGGCGAACCCGACCATCCAGGTCACCTACGAACCGATTCCGGGTGACAGTTGGGGCCAGTACTTCGACAAGGTGGCGACCCTGATCGCCGGCGGCAACCCGCCGGACGTCGTCCGGGTCGCGATCGAGGGCACACTCCTCTTCGTCAGTCGCGCTCTGCCGATCGCCATCGACGACTACATGGCCGGCGACCCGGCAGATCGACGAGTACATGGCCGACGTCAGCGAGCAACTCCTGAACGTCTTCATCTTCGACGGCAAGACCTACGAGCTGCCCTTCGACTGGAACAACATGGTGATGTGGTACAACACCAAGACTGTTCCAGGAGGCGGGGTTAGAGACGCCGGCGGCGGACTGGACCTGGGACGATGGCTTGCAGACGGCTCAGACGCTGACGAAAGACGGCGTCTTTGGCTTCGGCACGGCCGTCCAGTATTTCGCCGGAGTCATGCCCTGGATCTTTAACGCCGGCGGTAACCTCCTCAGCGACGACTGGACGCAGTCGCAGATCAACTCGCCGGAGGTCTTTCAGGCCGTCGACTTCATGCGCAGCCTGATCTGGGATCACGAGGTGGCGCCGGCGGCCCCGGCCAGCCACGGCGACATCCTCAACCTGGCCTCGGCGGGCAGCATCGCGATGTGGGGCGGCGGTCGTTGGCCGACGTTGACCCTGACCAACGCCGGTTTCACCGACTTCGACGTCCAGCACTGGCCGGGGAGCGCGACCCAGGTCACCGAGTTCGGCGTCGGCGGATTCCCGATCCTGAAAGCTCTGAGCACAAGGACGAGGCCTGGACCTGGGTCAAGTACCTGACCACACCCGAGGCCTTCGACGTGATCACCCGGCTCGGTCAGAGCATCCCGGCCCGCCGTTCAGCCGCCCAGAGCGACTCGATGTTCGCCCTGCCGCCGGCCAACGCCGGCATCTACTACGACTCGATCGACAATCGGACGGCCAAACCGGTGCCCGTCGCCGGCCACCTACAACGAGGTCGAAGCAGTTGTCCTCCGCTACCTCGGCCTGATTCTGGCCGACGAGACCGACACCCAGGAGGGTCTAAACTCGGCCCACGACGAGGTCAGCGCGATTCTTTCCCGCTAGACATCAGGCGTCCGGCGTCGAAAATCGCTCTCCTCTCGCCGTCCTGACGCCGGACGCCTTCGGAGAGAGCCATGGCCGCGATCAGTCCAACCAGCGGCGACAGGCGGACGGCGGCGGCCGCGCTGGCGGCGCCGTGAGACAATCGCGGCCTGGCTCTTTCTCTTGCCGTCGTTGATCCCGTTCGTCGTCTTCGTCGCCGGTCCGCTGGTCGCCGCGGTCGGGCTCACCTTCTACAAGTACGACATCCTGTCCCCGGCCAAGTTCACGGGACTGGACAATTACCGCCACTTCTTCAATGATCCCCGCATCTTCACCATCTACAAGAACACGGTCACCTACGTTGTCGGCACCGTCACCATCGAGACCGTCCTGGCGCTGCTGCTGGCCGTGGCGACCAATCGCCAGATCCCGGGGCTGCTGCGCTACTTCTTCCGCACGACCTACTTCTTCCCGGTTCTGACCTCGCTGGCGTCGGTCTCGATCGTCTGGGGCTATCTCTACCACACCAATTTTGGGGCGATCAATTACTATCTGGGCGAGTTCGGCGGACCGCGCATCCGCTGGCTGACCTCCTCCGACTACTCCATGCCGGCCGTGATCTTCCTCGGCGTCTGGAAGAGCGTCGGCTTCAGCTACATCCTCTTCATCGCCGGCCTGCAAAACATCCCGAAGCACCTTTACGAGGCAGCGTCGATCGACGGCGCCGGCCGCATCTCCACCTTCTTCAACATCACCCTGCCGATGCTCTCGCCGACCCTCTTTTTCGCGATCGTCATCTCTCTGATCAACAGCTTCCAGATCTTCGACTCGACCTACATCATGACCCAGGGTGGTCCGGGCGACGCTACTCGCACGGTCGCGATGTACATCCAGGAGCAGGGGTTCCGCTTCTTCGACATGGGCTACGCCGCGACGATCTCGCTCTCCCTCTTCCTGGTGATCCTCTGCCTGACCTTGATCCAGTTCCGCTTCAGCCGGTCGTGGGTCCATTACGGCTGAGGGAGACGAAGGGGGAGCGATGGCGGCGACGGCGCCGATGCAGAAGGTGGAGCGGGCGGAACTGGCGGTGGGGAGCGTCGCCAGGCCGTCGCGCTGGCGTGCGTTCGTTTTCAATTGGAGCATAAACATCCTCCTGCTGATCGGTGGGGTGCTGATGCTGGTGCCCTTCGTCTGGGCGTTCTCGACCTCGTTCCGGCTGGGCCGGGAGTCCTTCACCCTGCCGCCCCAGTGGTTCCCGACAGACTGGCGGATCAGCAACTACCAGGAGGTGCTCGATTCGTTGCCCTTCTTCCGCTTCGTCTTCAACAGCTTCAAGATCGCTGGGCTGATCACCGTGATCCAAATCGTGACCTGCTCGATGGCCGCCTTCGCCTTTGCCCGGCTCCGCTTCCGGGGGCGGGATGTCGCTCTTCTTCCTCTTCCTCTCCTCCCTGATGGTGCCCCAGTACGTGACGATCATCCCGATCTTCGTTATCATCCGCCGGCTGGACCTGCTCAACAGCCACTGGGCGCTGATTTTGCCGTCGGCCTTCAGCGCCTTCGGCATCTTCCTGTTGCGCCAGTACTTCATGACGATGCCACGCGACCTGGAGGACGCGGCCCGGATCGACGGCGCCGGCTTCTTCGAGATCTACTGGCGGATCATGATGCCCCTCGTCGCCCCGGCGCTTGTGACGTTGACGATCTTCTCGTTCAACTACCACTGGAACGAGTTCTTCCGGCCGCTGATCTTCCTCATCGTCCTGGGAGCAGATGACGTTGCCGCTCGGGCTGACGATCTTGCGCGGCTACCTGGGCACGGGAAACACCGCCGCGGTTATGGCCGGCGTGACGATGGCGCTGGCGCCGGTTCTCCTCGTCTTTCTCCTCTTCCAGCGCTACCTGATCGAGGGCATCACCCTGACCGGGTTGAAGGAGTAGGCGCGTGCTCGCCAGACGACTCCGCCACCCGCCCGACCGGGTCAGGCAGCCGGATGTGGTCGACGAGACGGTCGGCCCGCCGACCCTGTTCCGCCTCGGTGCCACGACGCTCTGGGACAACCTGGCCGGTCTGGTCGCGCTCAACCTGGCGGGGTCACTTTGCGCGGCGCCGCTCCTGGCCCTCGGGTTGTTGCTGGGGTTCGTCCCCGTCATCATCACGGGCGCCCTGCTCTACCCGGTCTTCGGGGGCTTGATCGGGGCGATCGTCGGCGAACTGCGGGGCGAGCCGGCTGGCTTGTGCCGCCGCTTTGTCGCGACAGTCCTGGCCCGCTGGCGGCCACTCCTCCTCCTCGGGCTCTTCGTCAACGGCGGCCTCGCTAGCGCACTGGTCACCACGTCTCGTGTCCTCGACGAGGGGAGCACGGTCGGGCTCGTGTTGGTGGCGTTCTGGCTGGTGCAGAGCACGTTTCTGGTGCTGCTCGTCGTCCTGCTCGTCTACGCGCTGCCCCTGGCCGCCGCCTACGGGGCGAGCGTCCGCCCTGCCCTCCGCAACGCCGTGATCCTGGCAGCGGCGGCGCCGCTGCAGACGCTCGGGATGGTCGCGCTGCTCGTTCTCCTGTCGGTCGCGGCGCTCTGGATCGGACTCGGGATGTGGCTGATCGTCCCAGTCGTCGCCGCTGTCTTCCTCGGCGTCAACTGCTGGCTCCAGGTCGAGCAGTTGCGATCACGCGATGAAGCCGGCGTTCCGGAGGGCGCATGACGCCCAACGGTCGCCGCAACGGCTCCGAGTACGGCGGGCGGCGACCCGGGGTCGTCTTTCATCCGACCGCGGCGCGGGCGTTGCGGGCCGGCGCCGGGCAGATCGTCGCGGCCGTCCGCCCAACCCTGGGCCCGACGCCTCGCCTGGTTGCGGTCGCGCGGCCGAACGGCGACTCGCCGGAGCTCCTGGACAGCGGCGCGGTGATCGCTCGGCGGATCGTGGCCCTGACGGATCGCGACGCCGACGTCGGGGCGATGCTGGCCCGCGCCGTGATCTGGAAAACGCAGGAAGCGGCCGGGGACGGCACGGCGACCGCGGCGGTTCTCTTCCAGGCGCTCCTGGACGGCGGGCTCCGGCTCGTCGCCGCGGGCTTCGCCCCCGACGTCATCCGCCGCTGTCTAGAGCGCGCCGGTGAAGCCACAATCGCTGCGATGGAGGCGCAGGGGAGCCCCATCTCAGGGCGCGAGCAGTTGACGTGCGTCGCAACGACAGTCTGTCCCGATCAACCTGTGGCCCGACTGCTCGGCGAGATCTTCGATGTCATCGGGGCCGACGGTCAGCTCGACGTCCGGTCCGGTACGCGGCGTGACTGCGAGCGCGAGTACGTCGAGGGGATGCACTGGCCGGGTGGCGTCCACTCCGCCCTCTTCATCGCCGATGCGCCGGAGCGGCGGACGGTTGTCGAGGAGTGCGGCATCCTGATCTCGGATCTCGACCTGACCGAGCCGAGCGACGTGCTGGTGATCGTGGAACGGGCGCGCGCCGCTCAGCTGAAATCGCTCGTCATCCTGGCCCAGCGCCTCTCCGATCGAGCGATCGGCGCCCTGCTCGCAATCCAACACGCGGCGGGATTCCGGGCGATCGCGGTCAAGAGCCCGGGCACGGGCGAGACGGAGCGGGTCGTCGCGATGCGGGATCTCGCTCTCCTGACCGGCGGCCAACCGCTGGCCCGCGCCGCCGGCGACCGCGCCGCGAGCGTGACCGCCGAGGTCTTCGGGCGAGCCCGGATCGCCTGGGCCGACCGCGATCACTTCGGGATCGTCGGAGGCCAGGGCGATCCGCGTGCCCTCCGCCGCCACGTCGCCGCCCTGCGGGCTGCATTCCGCGCCGAACCGGATCACGAGCGGAGGGAGGTGCTGCGCGAGCGGCTCGGGAAGCTACTCGGCGGCTCGGCGACCCTCTGGATCGGCGGCGCGACCGAGGCCGAGATCGCGACCCGTAAGAGCGCGGCGGAGCGAGCTGCCCACGTCCTGCGCGGCGCCGTCGCCGCCGGTGTCGTACCCGGTGGTGGGACCGCCTTCCTCGCCTGCCGCGACGTCCTCCGTTGTCGCCGGAGCGCGAGCAACGACGAATGCGAGCGGGCGGCGCTGCGGGTCGCGATCCGGGCGCTGGAGGAACCGACGCGAACACTCATTGCCAACGCCGGCCGCGATGCCGAGCCGGCGATCGCCCGGCTGGAAGCAGCCGGATCGGGACACGTCTTCGACGCGCTGACCGCCCGCGTCATGCCGGCGACGGAGGCGGGGTTGCTCGATCCGGTCGCGGTCGCCACCGCGGCCATGAGGGCCGCGTTCGGCGGCGCGGCCCAGGCGCTGACGATCGACGTGCTGGTCCACCATCGTACGCCGGAGATCGCGACCAGACCGGGTTAAGCGGCGAGGACGAGGACGATGGAGTTGGTCGGAGCTCAGGCTGATTCGGCGGAAAGCGACGCGTCTTTGGCGGACCCGCTCCACGCCCTGGTCGCCTCGCCGGGCTTCCTGTCCGACGGTCTCTGTTTCGCCGCCCGCCAGTCTGGGCTCTACCGCTCCGCTGATGGCGGCGCGACCTGGTCGCCCGTGCTTGGCGAAGCGACTGGTTCGGCGCCAGCGGTCACCTGTGTCGCGTTCGCTCCCGACGACGGCGGCGACCGGAATGTCTTCGCCGGCGCCTTCGGCGGCGTGATGCGCTCGCGGGACGGTGGCCGGACCTGGCGGGTGTTCGCTGCTGCCGACCCCGCCGCCGTTCCTCTGCTGCCTGGTCGTCTCGCCCGCCTTTGCCGAGGACGGCGTGGTCGTCGCCGGCACGGTCGAAGACGGGATCATCCACTCCAGCGATCGCGGCGAAACGTGGCGACGCTGGAACTTCGGGCTGCTCGACCTCTCCGTCCTTGCCTTGGCGATCTCGCCGGCGTTCTCGACCGACGAGACGCTCATTGCCGGGACGGAGACGGGCATCTTCCTCAGCACGAACGGCGGCCGCGCCTGGAAGGAGACGTCATTCCCGGACGAGGCCGCACCCGTCCTGTCACTGGCCGTCTCGCCGACGTTCGCGACTGATGCCGTCCTCTGGGCCGGGACGGAGCGCCACGGACTCTGGCGCTCCGATGATCGCGGCGCCTCGTGGGCGCGGGTCGATCGTGGTCGGATCGACGACGCGGTCAACCAGATTGTCGTCGATTCGATTGGGCTGCTCGTCGCCTTGCCCGAACTGGTTCTTGTCTCCCGTGACGGCGGAGCACGGTGGTCGGTTGTCGCCGAGGATCGGGCCGGTGGAGGGATCGCCGCGGTCGCGGCGCCGGCGGGGCTGATCGACGGGTCGACACTGCTGATCGGTCGGAGAGACGGGACAGTCCTTCACGGCTCGGTCTGCGGGGCTGAAGGCCCGCTCTGACCGGACGCGGTCGATCAGGGGCGGAGCGCGACGGTGTCATTGGACTGGAAGAACGGCGTTTGAGGCGTTTATGGAGCGGAGGAGGAGTAGATCCTTGGACGACCCAGGATCCGCTGCTTGTGGTGGTCGGGGGGTTCCTCGGCACGGGCAAGACGACGACAATCCTTGCCGCGGCACGGCGCCTGCGGGCAGAGGGTCAGCGCGTCGGGATCGTGACGAACGACCAGGCAAGCGGGCTGGTCGACACGGCGTTGGCACGGCAGGTCGGCGACGCGGTGGCGGAGATCCCCGAGGGATGCTTTTGCTGCCGGTTCGACGCCCTGTGCGAGGCTTTGACCGATCTCTCACAGACCGGACCGCTCGACGTGATCCTGGCCGAGGCGGTCGGGTCTTGCACCGACCTCGCCGCCACCGTCTGCCAGCCGATCCGCCAACTCGGCCGGACGACTGTACGGCTCGCGCCCTGACGATCGTCGTCGACGCCGTCCTTCTCCGCGCCCTGGTGCGGTACCGCGCGATGCCTGTCTTCCCGGACACGGTGGCCTACCTCTTCGAGCGACAACTGGCCGAGGCCGACGTCATCCTCCTCAACAAGATCGATCTGCTCCCGAACGAGGAGCAAGACCGTCTGGTCGCTCACCTGGCCGAACGATTCCCCAGCGCCGAGATCCTCCCGATCTCGGCGCTGACCGGCGCGGGACTCGATCCCTGGCTCGAACACCTCGCTCCGGCGGACGGGGCCGGCGATCGCGTGCTCGACCTGGATTACGACCGGTACGCGGCCGCGGAGGCAAGCCTCGGCTGGGTGAACCTCGTCGGGACATCCACGCTGCCAGACGGGATCGCGGGTGAATGGGTACGCCTCGTCTGCGACTCGGTCGAACGTGAGGCACGGCTGGCGGCGGCCGGTGTCGCCCACCTCAAGTGTCTGGTGACAACCGAGAGCGGGACCGCCCGCGGCCACCTCGTCTCGATCGAGCAGTTGCCGGCGGTCGTGGTCGAGGGAAATCCGGGCGGTGAGGCGCGCATCCTCGTCAACGCGCGAGCCGCCGCATCGCCAGAGATACTGCGTCAGTGGGTGTCGCAGGCGATTGCGGTCGCGAGCTCGGCGACCGGAACAACGTTCGTCGAGACCGGCGGTCGGGCGCTCAGCCCGGCGCGACCGACGCCGACGTATAGGTTGATGCCGGTCGCGCTCGGAGATCGGTTAGGTGCGGTGCCGCGGGCGTGAGTCGGCACGGGAGACGACGGACCAGGGTTCACGAGAGGAGGGAAGGGTGACCGCAACGACGGGACGGGAGCGAATGGTCTACCGCGGCGAGGCGCTGCGAGCGGTGGCGATGCCGCTCGGTGGGCTGGGGACGGGCACGATCGCGCTGGCGGGCGACGGGTCGCTGCGCCAATGGCAGATCCACAACCAAATCAATCACCTGGCCTGCGTGCCGCACTCCTTCTTCGCGGTCTGGTCCCGCCCATCGGCCACCGGATACGCCGATCGCCCGCGTCCTCCAGTCGGCCGCCCTCTACGACGCCGAGGGACCGCCCGCGCCGCCGACCTCGAACGACCACGTCGTGCCGCTGCCGCACCGCCGGCTCTTGAGCAAGCTGCCCGGCGTCGCCGCGATCGAGTACGTCGGCGAGTACCCGATCGCCGAGTTGCGCTACCTCGACGACGATCTGCCGCTCGACATCTCGCTCGAAGCCTTCAACCCCTTCATCCCGCTCGAAAGCAAGGACTCTGGGTTGCCGGCAATCCTCGTCAACCTGACAGTCACCAACCCGAGCGAGCGGGTCATGCTCGCCTCGGTGGCGGCGACCCTCCAGAATGCAACCGGCTGGGACGGAGTCGCCCCGATCTTCGATACGCGCTGCCACCTCTACGGCGGCAACGTCAACGGCCTGGTCCGCCTCGGCGAGCAAACCGTCGTCACGATGGGCAACACCTGGCTGCCGGCGGACGACGCCCGCAGCGGGTCGATGGCCCTCGCCGTCAATGCTCCCGATGCCACCTACTTGACCCAATGGAACGACCTGCGCGCCTTTTGGGACGATTTTGCGGCCGACGGCAGCCTCAGCAACGTCGCCGACACCACCCCGAGTGCGGCCGGCAAGACCTGGAACGGGGCGCTGGCCGTTCCCTTCATGCTGCAACCGGGAGAGAGCCGGACGGTGGGGTTCACCCTGGCCTGGCACTTCCCGAACCGTTACGTCAATTACTCCCAGATCCACTACTTCAATTTCAATGACGAGCGGACCAAGTTCTGGCTTGGCAATCAATACAGCCGCTGGTTCCGCTCGGCGCTCGACGTCGCCGCTTACGTCGCCGAGCAGCGCGAGCGCCTGACCGAGCAGACCCGCTTGGCGCGCGACACGTTCTACGACACGACCCTGCCCGCCCCGCTGATCGACGCCGTCACTTCCCAGATGAGCATCGCCCGCACGCCGACCTGCTTCTGGGTGGAGGACGGCGCCTTCTATGGCTTCGAGGGCTGCAACGGGGCCTCGACGCGCCACAACGAGCCGGTGGGAGGCTGTTGCCCGCTCAACTGCACCCACGTCTGGAATTACGAGATGGCGTTGGCCCGCCTCTTTCCCGACCTCGAGCGCTCGATGCGCGACACCGAGTGGGACCTGCAGCAGCACCCCTCCGGTTATCTGCCCCACCGCGTCCTTCTGCCAACCTACCTCCCGCGGATATGGGATCGGGAGATCGGCGGACCGGCCAACCCGGCGCTCGACGGGCTCCTCGGGGCCATCCTCAAAGACCTACCGCGAGTACCTGGCGACCGGCGACGAGATCTGGCTCGACCACGTCTGGCCGGCGGTGAAGCGGGCGCTCGACCACATCTGGACCGCCCACGATCCGGCGCGGGACGGCGCCATCGAAGGCGAACAGCCGAACACCTACGACATCTCGATCTACGGCGTCAACACCTTCATCGGCACGCAGTACTTGGCATCCCTTCGCGCCGTCGAGGAGATGGCCCGTCGCAAAGGCGAGGCGGACCTGGCCGCCGAATGCCGGTCCGTCTTTGAGCGGGGCAAGGAGGCCCATGAACGGCGCCTCTGGAACGGCGAGTACTACGTCCAGGAGGTCGATCTAGAGCGATACCCGGTGCAGAACTGGGGGATCGGATGCCACACGGACCACCTGCTCGGCCAGTGGTGGGCGCATCTCCTCGGGTCTGGGGCACGTCCTCGACCCGGAACATGTCCGCCCGCCGCGAAGGCGATCGTCGCTCACAATTTCCGGGAGAGCTTTGCGGGATTCGCCAGGAGCCGCGCGCTTTCGTCACCGACGACGACCAGGGGTTGCTCCTCTGCACCTGGCCACGGGGCGGCCGGCCGGCGGTGCCGACCCAGTACTCCGACGAGGTCTGGACCGGCATGGAGTACGAGGTGGCCGCGCTCCTCTTGCAGGAGGGCGAACCGGGCCTGGCGCTGAAGCTCGTCGAGGCCGTCCGCCGCCGCTACGACGGCCGCAAGCAAAACCCCTGGAACGACATCGAGTGCGGCGACCACTACGTCCGGGCGATGTCCTCCTGGTCGCTGCTGGAGGCGGCGTCAGGCTACGTCTACGACGCGCCGGCGGGCACCATCGGCTTCGCCCCGGCCATCGCGCCCGAGGATTTCCGAGCCCCGTTTGTGGCTCGCGACGGGTGGGGGACGGTCGAGCAGACGATCGCAGCCGAGCGGCTGATCCTGCGCCTGCGACCGGTCGCCGGGTCGGTCCAGGTCGCATCCCTGCGGCTGCGGCCGCCGACGCCCATGCATAGCTGCTCGGCGACGCACGCTGGGCAGTCCCTGGCGACGGAGTTGGTCAGCACAGCCGGAGAGGTGACGGTCGTGCTCGCCGAGCCGGCAACGTTTGAGTCTGGCGAGGTCTTTGAGGTCACGCTGACCGCCTGAGTGACTGGACAAGGAGTTCTACTCAGAATCTCGCCGAACAACCAATCGCGACCGAGATCCAAGGTGGAGAACGGCCTCGCACCGTCAGAATCGCCGTATCTACCACGCGATTCGTCCTTAAGCCTATCGGACTGTCTTTCGACCGCAAACGCTGGACGGCGCGTGTAGTCGATTAGCGAAAAGCCGGAGCCACCCTGCGCACAATTGCGATTCGCCGCGCCCAACACGACACGGGCCGGACACCTTGAGGCGCCGGCCCGTTCAACGCTGGTGCATGTTGGTGTTTGCTCAGTCCGCCGCGAGC
>CAVRUD010000011.1:0-323223 GCA_963724285.1 uncultured Chloroflexia bacterium
TGATGGGCGAAGGTTGGAATTAGCGTCAGCGCGAGGTCGATATACTGCTGTTCCCTTAGATTGCCGCAATGATGACGGTCCCATGGACGAGTAGCTCGGGAAGTGCCATCGGGGATCGGGCTTCCCAATACCGGATGGCTCGCTCATCTACCTGGCGAAGGTCGTGGTCCGTCGGATGGGAGAGGTTGGCGGCCTCGAAGGCCTCGACGACGAGGGCGCCGTCGCGCTCCAGGGTGGTGCCGTCGACGAGGGCGCAGCGGTGGATGATGCCGCTTGGGCGGTATTTGGCGCGGAACCGCTCGGCGAGATCCAGAGATGACCAGACGTAGACAGCATCGAGTCGGCTAGGCAGATGGGGCGCAACTTGCCCCCGTGCCCGCTCGAAGGCCGCCTCAAGCAGGACCATCTCGGAGCGGTAGCCTCCCTGCCGCACCAAACGCATCCACTCCTCGCCCGCCATCAGTCGCTGAATGGCAACCTGGCCGGCCCCGATCGACGCTTCGGCCATGCGGACGAGGTGCGGGTACTCACTGGCTACGGCGTAGGGCAGTAGCACCTGCCCGGTGGGGAGTTCGTGGCTGGCGACGTGGAAGAGGGTGGGTGGTTCCATTCATGGAAGGGTAATCGAGGGGAGGCGACTTCGCCGGACGCCCCCTCTCCACCGCAGTGGAGAGGGGGTAGGGGGTGAGGTCCGTTTAGTCCTTCTTGTCGCCGGATGACACCGGCGTGATGGCCGGGAGGGCCGCGTCACGGACCAGGGCGTTGAAAGCCGCCACGTCGTCTTGCTCGAGGGCCTTGAGGGCGTCGAGGTGGACGGCGATGCGGGCGGCGAGGTCGGCGAAGAGGTCCTGCTGCTGCTTGGTCGGGGCGGTGTCACCGGCCCCGACCGAATTGCCGAGGGCCGCCAGCTTCGAGTTGAGCTTCACCGGGAAGTTGAGGGTGTCCTGGGAGCTCTTGGCGTCCTTCTGGATGAGCTCGCCCTCGATCTCGTCGAGCTTCTTGCCCAGGGCCTTGGCGGCGTCCTTGATCGCCTCGCCGCCGTCGAGGTCCTTGGAGCGCTTCGTCCAGAGTTCGGCTTGCTCGCGGATCGAGCGGATCCGGTTGATCGCCTCGTTGATCTCCGAGTGCTTGTCGCGGATCTGGAGGCCGAGCGCGAACTGGGCATTGAGGTCCGCGTCGGAGACGGTCAGCCGCGGGTCGGGGAGGATCTGGAAGGTGGCGGATTCGGTCTGGTCGCCGACGGTCAGGCGAGCTTCGTAGGTGCCGGGGGCGGCGCTCGGGCCGGAGCGGCCGGGCTGGTCTCCGCCCTTCGTCGCGATCTTGGTCGCGTCGTCGTAGCGGGCGTTCCAGACGTAGCGGTTGAGGCCGGCCTTGGCGGGAACCGTCGGCTCTTCGTCCTTCTCCTCGGTGTCCTGGTCGGGCCGGGTGTCCTCGCCGCTGGCGGCGGACCCCATTGGGGTGCCAGGCTCTGCCGCGGTTGACGCCGATCCCGTTGTCTCGGACGGCGCCGCCGGTTCCTCGTCCTTCTTCTTGCTCTTGAAGGAGCGAATCTCGTTGCCCTCGGCGTCGAGGAAGGCCAGGGTGATCGGCTCGGCCGGTTCCTCCGGTAGGGTGTAGTGGAGGATGACGCCGTCGGGCGGGTTGGTGCCGGCGTCGATCCAGGTCGACTTCGTCTGACCGTCCGGGTCCTTCTTTTGGTAGAAGGCGGGGATCATCCCGGCGGCGAAGGCGAAGTTCTTGCCGCTGACGGGCGAGTGGCCGAAGCCGTGCATCCGGCCGTAGCGGATGGTGTCGCGCGGCGTGAGCAGCTTCGCCGCCTTCTCCTCGGCGGCAGCGTCGGCAAGCTGATGCAGTATCGTGACGTCGTCGAAAATCCAGAAGGAGCGGCCGTGGGTGCCGACGACGAGGTCGCCCTGGGTGAGGACCATGTCGTGGACGGGGACGACCGGGAAGTTGCCGCCCAGCCGCTGCCAGGTCGCGCCGTCGTCGGCGGAGAGGTAGATGCCCGTCTCCGTCCCGGCGTAGAGGAAGCCCTTGCGGGTCGGGATCTTCGCGGATGACCCGGGTGAAGTCGTCGCCAGCGATGCCAGTGGTGATCTTCGTCCAGGTCGCGCCAAAGTCGGACGTTTTGAACAGGTAGGGCGCGAAGTCGTCCAGCTTGTAGCGGGTGGCGGCCAGATAGGCCGTGCCGGCGGCGTGGGGTGAGGCCTCGATGGTGGCGACCATTGCCCAGACCGGCAGCTCCGGCGGGGTGACGTTCGTCCACTCCTTGCCGCCGTCGCGGGAGACATGCACCAGGCCGTCGTCCGTTCCCGCCCAGAGGAGGTTCGCCTGGAGGGGCGATTCGGCCAGGGCGAAGACGGTGCCGTAGACCTCGGCGCCGGTGTTGTCCTTGGTGATCGGACCGCCGGAGGGCTGGAGGGTGGTCGGGTCGTTGCGGGAGAGATCGGGGGAGATCGGTTCCCAGGAGGCGCCCTCGTCGGTGGAGCGGAAGATGACGTTCGAGGCGGTGTAGAGGGTGTTCGGGTCGTGGGGCGAAAGCAACGTCGGCGACGTCCAGTTGAACCGGTAGCGGAAGTCTTTGGCGCCCCAGCCGGAGTACTCCTCTGGCCATACTGTTACATCGCGCAGTTGGCCGACGGCGTGGTCGTAGCGGGTGAGCAAGCCCTGGTAGCAGCCGGCGTAGACAACATTCGGGTTGTCGGCGCGGACGGCGATGTGGCCCGATTCGCACCCGCCGATCTCGTACCACTCGGTGATGGTGATCGCGTCGTAATTGGAGCGGCTGGGGACGCTCATGGTCGTGTTGTCTTGCTGGGCGCCGTAGACGCGGTAGGGCGTCCGGGAGTCTGTCGTGACGTGGTACATCTCGGAGGTCGGCTGGTTGTAGAGGGTCGACCAGGAGAGGCCGCCGTTGAAGGAGATGGTGCCGCCGCCGTCGTTGCCCAGGATCATGCGCTTCGGGTTGGCGGGGTCGATCCAGAGGTCGTGGTTGTCGCCGTGGGGCGCGGGGACTTGATGGAAGGTGGCGCCGCCGTCGACGGAGCGCCACATTTCGACGTTCAGGCACCAGATGGTATTCGGGTCCTGCGGGTCGGCCGTGAGGTGGGAGTAGTACCAGGCGCGCTGGCGGAGGTTGCGGTCCTCGTTGAGGCGCTCCCAGGTCTCGCCGCCGTCGTCGGAGCGGAAGACGCCCCCCTTCTCGTGCTCGACCAGGGCCCAAACGCGGTCGGTCTGGGCGGGGGAGACGGCGATGCCGATCTTGCCCTTGATCCCCTTGGGCATGCCGGGCTTGTCGGAAAGGTCGGTCCAGGTTTCGCCGCCGTCGGTTGAGCGCCAGAGGCCGGATCCTGGCCCGCCGGAACTCATGTAGTGGGGGCCGCGGCGACCTTCCCAAAAGGAGGCGAAGACAATTCGGGGGTTGTTCGGATCGATGCACGAGGTCGATCGCGCCGGCGTCCTCGCCCTTGGTGAGGACGAGGTCCCAGGCTTGCCGCCGTCGGTGGAGCGATAGACGCCGCGCTCGGGGTTGGCGCCGTGGGCGTGGCCGAGGGCGGCGACGAAGACGACATCGGGGTTCTGGGGTGGACCCGGATCTTGGCGATGTTGCGGGTCGCTTCGAGGCCGAGGTGGGTCCAGGTCTTGCCGGCGTCGGTCGACTTGTAGACACCGTCGCCGTGGGAGACGTTACCGCGGATGGTGGCCTCGCCCATGGCCGGCGTAGATCACGTTGGGGTCGGCGGGGCAGAGGGCGAGGCCGCCGACCGAGGCGCGCTTGAAGAAGCCGTCGGAGACGTTGTCCCAGTATTGGCCGCCGTCGGTGGTCTTCCAGACGCCGCCGCCGGTCGAGCCGAAGTAGAAGGTGCCAAAGTCGGTCGGATCGCCGGCGACGGCGACGACGCGGCCGCCCCTGAAGGGGCCGATCAGGCGCCATTCGAGCGAATCGAACGGTTGCGCGGCGCGGCGCTCGTCGGTGTGCGGGTTCGTCACGGTTCCTCCCCAGTATAGGTGGACAATAGGGAAACGATTATAGGGGGATGGGCTTGCAGTGCGTTTTGGGCCGCCCCGTACGGGTGTGACTCATCGTTTTGCGTGTCGCCGCCATCGTCCGCCGGTCCGGCGCCGCGACCGTCCGTAGGGGAGGGTCCCGTGCCCACCCATGCCCTCCTGGAGGGCATGGGTGGGCACGGGACCCTCCCCTACGACGACGACGGGCGCAAAACCGGGGGGCGCACCCGTCCGGTGCGTCACTCATCCATCTGGGATCGACGTGGGCGGATCCGCGCCGCAATCTTCGTCGTCAATATTCCTACCAAGGACCTTATGAAGAGTGTGCTGAATCCAGGCCAACCCGGTATTGCGCCCGATGTGGACGGCGCCGGATTGGACATGGTCAACCTCAGCTCGCAAGAGCCGGCCGGAGGCCGTCTCCCGCCAGACGCGGATGACAAAGGAGTCGTAGCGCTTGGTGCAATCGTTGGACATGCGAAAACCTCGTCCCCGGCACCCGGAACGCCCGAGCGCGGCTCCCGGCGGTGCAACGGCTGGCCAATCGAGTCCGGAGGACTGAGGCCCTTCACCGGATGGGATGAGGCTATCGGGAGGGGCTTACGAGAACCTTGCACGGCTTCCCGCGCTGGACTCGCCGGTGGCCGGCATGGCGACGGCGGGGTCTGCTGGGGGTGAGGCGGCGACCGCGAGCGCTTCCGTCACCGCGTCGGCGGTGTCGAGTGCGGCGCCGCTGGACCAGGCTGCGGCAAACGCTTCGGGGGAAAGGGCGTCGCGGGCGGCGGAAAGTTCGGTGTCGTACTGCCCGAAGTCGACAGAACCGCGCCCGGCGCCGGTCGCGTCGCGGATGGCCGTGGCGGCGGCGAACAGGCGAACCGCCGTGACCGATTGTCCGCGCCAGCGGGCTACAAAGCCAAGGCGTTCGAGGCAGGTCGCCGTGCCGGGGAGATTCCGGGCTTTCCAGAAGAGTTGGAGGCTTTCGGCCAGCCGGTGCGATCCGTCCTCGCCCAGGGCTTCCGCCAGCTTGCCGAGGTTGTAGAGGATGATGGCCTGTGCTCCGATGTCTTCGGCCTGGCGGGTCCGGGTTAGCGCTTCCTCAAACAGCGAGGCCGCGGCGGCGTAGTCCAGTTGCTCGTACCGTGCGCCGGCAAGGTTGATCAGGGTGCGGGTGATGCCCTCGACGTCGCCGTATTGACGGGCGATGCGGAGGCTCTCCTCGTGGATCGCGATCGCCCGGTCGAAGTCCCGCTGCATCACGGCCAGCGCGCCGAGGTTGCCGTTGATGGCGACGAACGCGGTGTGGTCTTCTAGCTCGCGGACGATGGCAAGGCATTCCTGCCACAGGGCACCGGCTCGCTCCGCATCGCCGCGGACGTAGGCAACGGCGCCAAGGGCGTTGAACGTGGTGGCCATGGGGCGCGGTTCGTCCAGGTTCTGGAAGATCGCAAGCGCTTCCTGATGCAACTCCTCGGCCCGGTCGAGCGCGCCCTTGGCGCGGGCGGCGATGCCGAGCGCGTTCAGTACCTCGCCAACGCCGCGGGCATCCCCAAGTTCGCGGCGAATGGCGAGGGCCTCGTTCAACCAGATCTCGCCCTGGGCATAGTCCGTCATGACTTCGGCCAGCTCGGCGGCGGCGTGGAGTGCCTTTGCCCGGAGTTGGGGGGCGTCATCAGCGGGGCGTTCCAGGGCGCGTTCGAGAATCGTCCGGCCCTCTCGGGCAAATCCGCGGTTCCACCAGAATCGCCAGAGCGCGGATGCCATCCGCAAGAGCGCATCGGTGCCGTTCGGGTCAGTAATCAGGTGCTGGAACGCCACCCGGAGGTTGGCGATCTCGGAGTCGAGGCGCTCGAACCAGCGGCTCTGTTTGGCGCCGACGAACTCGGGCTCGCCCCGCTCGACAAGCGCCAGGTACCACTCCATGTGGGCCCGCTCGGCGGAATCTCGTTCACCGCTCGCCTGGAGTTCGTCCTTGCCGAACTCGCGGATCGTCTCAAGCATTCCGAACCGGCGCTCGCCGGCCTCGTCCCAGGACAGGAGGAGCCCCTTGTCGGTCAAGGCCTCGACCATGTCGGCGAGGTTCGAGGGGGAGAGGTGATTCTTGTTCCCCCCACTCCATCCCTCCCCCTCTTCCCCTCCGGCACAAGCGACCGCAGCGGCCGATTCGACCGTGAACCCGCCGGCGAAGACAGACAGCCTTCTGAAGAGCGCCTGTTCGTCCGGGTCCAATAGGTCGTAGGACCAGGCGATCGCGGCGCGCATGGTTCGCTGGCGCTGGGGGAGATCGCGGAAAACCGCCGCCGAGCAGGGAGAAGCGGTCCACCAGTCCGGAAACGAGTTCCTCCGGCGTCTTGTGGCGGGCGCGGGCCGCGGCCAGCTCGATCGCGAGGGGGAGGCCGTCCAGCCGGGCGCACAGCGCGCCGACCGCGGGGGCGTTGTCGTCCGTCAGGGCGAAGCGCGGGTTGACCGCGGAGGCGCGCTGGACGAAGAGCTCGACGGCGGGGTTTCGCACAATACTGCCGGCCGTGATCGCCCGGGTCGGTTCCGGGACGATGAGGGGAGCAAGAGGAAACTCGTGCTCGGCCCGCAGGCGAAGCGGCTCACGACTGGTCACGAGGACGCACAATCGGGGGCAACGCTCGACGAGTTGGGCGATCGCGGGGGCGGCGTCCAGGACCTGCTCGAAGTTGTCGAGGACGAGGAGGAGTTCGCGTTCCTGCAGGGCGGCGCGCAGCGTCTCCTCCGGTGATTCGGTGGTGATCTCGCCGATTCCGACCCCCTGCGCGATCGTGCGAAGGACCAGGTCGGGGTCGCGCACGGTGGCGAGGGAGACAAAGGAGACGCCGTCGGCAAACTCGTCGACGGCGAGGGAGGCGGCTTCGATCGCGAGGCGCGTCTTGCCGACGCCGCCGGTCCCAGTCACCGTGACGAGACGGACGCCGGGCTGGCAGACAAGATCGAGCAGGGCTTCGACCTCCCGGCCGCGGCCGATGAGGGGATTGGGCGGGGAGGGGAGGGTATTTACCGACGATTGCGGGAAGGATTCTGGCCGGACGGGGACGGGTGCGTCGCGGATGGTGTTGGCAAGGGCGCGGGTTTCCGCTCCCGGTTCGACGCCGAGTTCGTCGGCGAGGGCGGTCTGGCAGCGCTCGAATTGGCGAAGGGCGTCTTCGCGCCGCCCGGCGGCGGCGAGGGCGCTCATCAGCGCCCGGTAGGCCGGTTCGTCTGTGGGGTCGGCCTGGAGGACGCGCTCGATCGCCGGGACGGCGTGGAGCGGTCGACCGGCCGCGCGCTCCAGTTCGGCGTGGTCGAGGGCAGCATTTCGCCAGATGCGGCGCAGATGCTCCCGCCGGGCGATGGGCCAGTCGAGGTAGGGCTCGTCGGCGAGGAGATCGCCGCCGTAGAGCGCCAGCGCGGCCGCGAGATGCTCTCCTCTGTCCCCGCCGGTCGCGGCGGCAAGCTCTGACTCGAACTCATCGACATCGACCCACGTGACGCTGCCCGGACGAAGTCCAACGATGTCGCCCGAGACGTCAACGTAGGACGACCCTTTGCCGGTGGTGAGATGCGGTTCGAGCGTGCGGCGCAGTCCGTGGACGGCGACGTAGAGGGCGTTCAGCGCGGTCTTTGGGGAGGAGTCGGGCCAGAGGGAATCGAGCACCTGGTCGCGCGGGAGGCGGCGCCCCGGACTGGCAAGAAGGAGCAGGAGGAGCGACCGCATCGAGCGCCGCGGCCAGGCTTGGTCGGGTATCGGCTGATCGCCGATGGCGATCTCTGTTCGGCCGAGTAGGCGGGCGCGGAGCCCGACCGGGTTGGTACAGGGAGACTCGTCCATCGCTGGATCTCGCATATGGATCGGGTGAACGGGCAGATTCGATGATATTAGACCACTATAGATCGTGGGGTGTAGGGCGAGAAACCGTAATCGGCGGCACAATACGGAGCCCGGCGAGCGTCTTTGTTAGCGCGGCTAGTGGACTGTCAACGGTGATGCGCGGGTGGCCTTCGTTGTTGGGGCATCCGCTTGCGGTGCCCTGGACCCAACCGGGACCGTCCCGGTGGGCAACCGGGCAGGGCAAGCCCTGCCCCTACCAGGTAGCGGATCAGGCATGACGGACTACTAGTACCCTCTCCATCCAGAGTCTGACGCGAGCAGGCGGAGCGCGTCTTCTTTGGGCATGGTTGCCAAAGGAACGTCAAACCGCGTGTTCGGAGGAGATCATGATCGACCGTCCCACCGCCCGAATCATCCTGTTTGACCCCGACGAGCGAATTCTGCTCTTCAAATATCAGTCCGACCGGATCTTGGACCCGTCTCTGCCCGCCGATGTCGTCCAGCCCGAGATTTTCTGGTCGACACCCGGCGGCGGCTTGATGCCGGAAGAGACCTTCGCCGAGGCGGCGAAGCGCGAACTGTGGGAGGAGACGGGCATCACCGACGCGACCTTTGGCCCGGTTGTATTCGAGCGGGAGAAGCTGGTCCATCTCGATGGCGTGCCGATCCTAGGCCGGGAGCGGTACTTCTTGGCTCACACCACGGTGACGGAGATCTCGCTCGACAACCAGGAAGATCTGGAGCGGGCAGACTACCGTGAGCACCGCTGGTGGACGCTTCCCGAGCTGGAAGCGACCGACGAGGTGATCTTTCCCGAAGGATTTGCCGGGCGCATCAAGTCGATGCTCGATGGGTCATGATGCCAGGAGGTGGCCAACGTGGACCGATCGGGCGATGATCCGAGCACCAGCACTGTCCAGGCGTTTTACGACGATCTGGCGGGCGCGTATCACCTCATCTATACCGATTGGGACGCATCGGTCCGGCGGCAGGGCAGCGTTCTGAATGACCTGATCGCTCGCGTAGGTGGGCCGGGGCCGCGCACCGTGCTGGATGCGGCCTGCGGCATCGGCACGCAGGCGATCGGCCTGGCGCTGCATGGCCACCGGGTGACGGGCACGGATCTCAGCCCGGATGCGGTCCGGCGGGCGGGCACGGAGGCGTCTCGGTTCGGGGTGGAATTGACGGTGGCGGTGGCCGACTTGCGCTCGCTCGGCAAGACGGTGACGACGACCTTCGACGTGGTCATGGCCTGCGACAACTCGCTGCCCCATCTGCTCACCGAAGCCGATCTCAAACTGGCCGTCGCCGAGATGGCGGCCCGGCTGGCGCCGGGTGGGCTGTTCGTTGCCAGCATCAGGGACTATGACGCCCTATTGGAGACCCGGCCCCGGACGGAAGTCCCCCGGGTGACCGACCGGGCGGACGGCCGCTGGATCACCTTCCAGGTCTGGGACTGGCGGGATGACGGCCAGAGCTATCAGCTTAGCCAGTTCATCCTCCACCAGGAGGGAAGGGGTTGGACGACCCGGCAGTTCGTCACGACCTACCGGGCGCTGAGGCGAGCGGACCTCACTGCCGCCATCGAGGCGTGCGGCCTGTCCGATCTGTGTTGGCACGAGCCGGAGGTGACAGGGTTCCACCAGCCGATCGTGACGGGTCGCCGTCCAACCACTGCCTGACCCGTCCGGCACGCGGATGGAAGCGCCCGGCAGGACTGGCAGGACTGGACTAGGATGGGGCCAGGTCTACGTTCGACGGGCGCGGCGCCTCGATCGGGGAAGAGGATAGACGGGTGATTTTCGACGAGTACCTCCAACGCTGGCGGCTGACCCCGGATGGCGATCCGATCAGCACGCATTCCAGCCGCCTGCTGCCGGTCCGGCGGGGCGATGAACCGGCGATGCTCAAGATCTCGCACGTGGACGAAGAGCGGCGCGGACCGTACATCATGCGGTGGTGGGACGGGGTCGGGGCGGCGCGTGTCCTGGAGTTCGATGGCGACGCCGTCCTGCTGGAGCGAGCCACGGGAACCCGCTCGCTCAACGCAGTGGCGAAGGCGGGCGATGATGACGGGGCGACCAGGATCCTGTGCGGGGCAGTCGCGAAGCTCCATGAACCCAGGAGCGCCCCGCTGCCGGATCATCTGATTCCGCTCACCATCTGGTTCCGGGAGCTTGCCCCCGCGGCGGAGCGATTTGGTGGCATTCTGCGCCTCTCCGACGTCATCGCCCGGGAACTCCTGGCGGAGCCGCGGGATCAAGTGCCGCTGCACGGCGACATCCACCACGACAACATCCTCGATTTTGGTGAGCGCGGCTGGCTGGCGATCGATCCGAAGGGGTTGTACGGCGAGCGCGGCTTCGACTACGCGCAACATCTTCACCAATCCGGTCGACAGCGACCTGCCGACCGAGCCCGGCTATCTCCAGCGGCGGCTGGAGATCATCACGGAGGCGGCCGGGATGGAGCGCGAGCGGATGCTTCGCTGGATTGTGGCCTGGTGCGGACTCTCCGCCGCATGGATCCTGCTCGACGGCGCGGGCGTTGACCACGAAGCCGCCCAGGCGCTCGATGTCGCCAGGATTGCGGCCCGCCAGTTGGAAGAATTGGATCTTGCCTGACCAGGTTGTCGATGGGATGGCTATTGATCGGGGCATGACGCCGCAGGTCCGGACCGCGTTGCTCCAGGTGAGTGGCGCTGATGGTTGCGGCAGAAGGGGCCAAACGTGATTAGCGTTGAGCGGGTGACGGCGGTCGATGCCGAGTTCGCCCAGGCTCTCAACGGGTTGTTCGATGAAGGGATGACCTGGAACGAGGAGCACGGCCGGGCATTCCTGGCCAATCCGGACGCGCTCCTGATCGTGGCCCGATGGGAGGGAACGCTCTGCGGCTTCCTGACCGCCTACCGGTTGCCCCGGTTCGACGCGCTCGACTCGGAGGTGAACCTCTACGAGATCGGAACGCACGAAGACTACCGGCAGCGCGGGGTGGCGACGGCCATGATCACCGAGCTGAAGCGCTGGGCGGAAGAGGTCGGCGCGGTCAACATCTGGGTGCTGACCGAGATTGACAACGAGCCCGCGCAGAAGCTGTATGCCTCGACCGGCGGCGTCCGCGACGAGCAGTCAGTGGTCATGTTCGAGTATCCGGTCGCACAGGCCGTCGGCCCCAAAGCGGATCAGGAGCATTGATGTTTGCCGGAGAGGCGAAGGCGGCGGCGGCCCGATGGATCGAGGACGAAGCCGCAAAGACCCCGGGATTCGCCGGGGCGTTCCTGCACGGCTCGATCGTGGGCTTGACGGACGACGCGCCGCTCGGGCCGTCCTCGGACGTGGACATCATGGTCGTACGGGATGGGCCACTGCCTGATGTCAAACCGGGGAAGTTCATCTTTTCCGGTGTGGTGTTGGACGTGACCGATCTGGCCTGGGACGAGCTGGGATCGGCGGCGGATGTGCTCGGCCAGTACCACCTGGCGGGAAGCTTCCGGTATCCGAGCGTGCTCGCCGACCCGACTGGCCGGCTCCGGCCGCTCAACCACGAAGTCGCGCGGGAGTTCGCCCGCCGACCCTGGGTACAACGTCGGTGCGCCGACGCGATGTCCAGGATCGAGCGCAATCTGGATTCGTCGACCGTCGCCGAAGCGTGGCACGACCGCGTCACCGCCTGGTTGTTCGGGACGGGGGTGATGACCCACGTGCTCCTGGTGGCCGGACTGCGCAACCCCACCGTGCGCACCCGTTACGCCGCCGCCAAAGAACTCATGCGACGCTATGACCGGATGGATGACTACGAGACCTTGCTCGTCCTCCAGGGAAGCTCCGGGTTGACCCGCGGGCAGGTGGAGGACCACCTGGCGGCGCTGGCCGAGGTGTTCGATGTCGCCGCGGATGCGATCCGGACACCGGTCTTCTTCGCGACCGACATTAGCCCCGAAGCCCGCGTCATCGCGATCGACGGCAGCCGGGAATTGATCGATCGCGGCGACCACCGCGAGGCGATCTTCTGGATTGTGGCGACCTACTCCCGCTGCCTGTCGATTCTCAGCCGGGATGCCGCGCAAGCGGTCTACGATCGGTACCGGCCGGGGTTCGACGCCTTGCTGGCCGATTTGGGGATCGCGTCGGACTCCGATCTGGAGACGCGGGCGACTTGAGGTTCGGGCGGCACTGCCGTGGCTGCTGGGGGTGGCGGAAGAGATCATGGACGCCAATCCCGAGATCGTTTCCTGAGACATTGGTCGGGGATGTTGACGCCGTCTCCTGGTCGCCCGCAGTTAGAGGACTCGAAGTCCCGGGCTGAGTGACGGAAGCCGGCTCAAGCCGGCTGTAACCGTGCGTGAACGGCAGAAAGGGACGTTGGTGTCGGTCTGGTGGGTTCGCGGAAGGGAATTCGATTGAACGACGTGCTCCGGATTGGGCAGCCGGCAGTGGCGGTCGTCGATCCGCATCTGACGACCGACCGGCGAGCGACGCTGGCGATTCGTGGGGCGGAGTACGAGGCGCTGGTCCGGCGCGACGAGGGCGGATCGTTCCGGCCGACGCTGGCGGCGGGCTGGGAGGTGAGTGCGGATGCACGCACCTGGATCGTGCGGATACGGCCCGGCGTCCGGTTCCACGATGGCGAGCCGCTGACGGCTGAGGCGGTGGCGCGGAGCATTGTCCGGGTGCGCGACTGGCAGGCGGAGGGAGAGCTGGGAACGACCGGCGTGATCCAGGGCTACCTGCACGGCGCGGAGATCGCGGCGATCGATCTTGCAACCGTGCGAATCGTGACGGCGTTCCCGCTGGCGGATCTGCTCGATCTGCTCGTCGATCTGCCGATCGTCTCGGCGGGATTGGCCGGAACGGGCAGGTACCGCGTTGAGGAGCAGACCGGCGACTCAGTGACGATGACCGCGGTGCCTGGGTATTGGGGTGGCGGCGCAACACCCGGGCGTTTGGTCTGGCGCGCGATTCCTGACCCGCCCGCCCGCGTCGAGGCGTTGCTGTCAGGGCGGGTCGATCTGATCGCCGATGTGCCACGCGAGCTGGTGACTCCTGTCTGGGAGCGACCTGACCTGGCGATCCGCGAGCAGGCCAGTCCGACGTGCGTGGCCTTTCTCTGCAACTGCTTCGCGGGGCCGTGCACGGACCGGCGCGTCCGGGTGGCGCTCAATCTGGGGCTGGATGTTCCGGCGGTGATCGCGGAGGCCGCCCACGGTGATGGCGAGCCGCTGGACGGCCCGCTGACGTCCCTGCACTTGGCCCACGATCCCGGGACGTCACGCTATCCCGCATGATCCCGAGCAGGCGCGATCGCTGCTGGCCGAGACCGGTTTTGGGGAGGGCCTGGACTTGACCGTCGATGTGCCGCTGACATTGCCGGACGAGGCCCCGGCGCTGGCGCGGGCGATGGCGGCGCAGTGGGCCGAGATCGGGATCCGGACGACGATCCGGGAGCACGCGGACCGGGAAGGGTACGCGCTGCGGGTGCGCGCCAAGGAGATCGGCGACGCGGCCTGCTTCGATTCCTCGCCGCTGAGCTCGTACCGGGTGCTGCGCGAAAAGCTGCACAGCGAGAGTCGCGGGGCCGTGGTGGCAGGGATACGCAAACGCCGAGTTGGACCGTCTGATCGACCGAGCGGCGGCGACGCCGGACGACATCGAGCGGCAGGGGATCTACCGCCGGGCCTACCGCCTGATCCGCGATGACGCTCCGTGGATCTTCCTGTATCGCCCGGTCAACCGGTGGGCGGCGCGGCGCGGGTTGACGGAGGGTAGCTGGGGCGTCTCGGCTAGCGGGGTGATTGAAGTCGGGGGGTGAGGCGTAGAAATCGCCCCCTAACCCCCCGGCCCCCTTCCCCCGCTGCGGCAGGGGGAAGGGGAGAACGCGCGCTCGTCCGGAGACGGCGCCGCCGGACGCCCCTCTCCTCCAGAGAGGAGAGGGGGTAGGGGGTGAGGTCTATCTTCTTTCCCCGTTGACGGTGCTAACCAATCGTGATATCTCTATTGCATGTCTCGTGTATACAATCAGAATGCAACTGAATACGGCGTTGTTGCTCCGCCGGAAGCGGCGGTCGATGGCGGGGAATCCTCGTCGTCTTCGGCGTCCCGGGATGGTAGCTGGTCGGGAAAGCCGACCGAAACGGAGCGGGTCTATCGCGCCCTGAAGCGGGCCATCCTCGCCGGGGAGCTGCGGCCGGGTGAGCCGTTGCAGGAAGTGCGGATCGCGGCCGAGTTCGGCGCGAGCCGGACGCCGATCCGGGAGGCCTTCCAAAAGCTGGAGGGCGACGGCCTGCTCACGATCGCGCCAAGGCGCGGCGCCTTCGTGCGTCAGCCGACGGCCCGTGACTTCTTCGACATCAACGAGTTGCGCCTGATCCTGGAACCGGTGGCGGTGCGGACCGCTGCCGGGACGCTCAATGAAGCGGTCGTCGCGGATCTTCAGGCGAAGCTCGCCGCGATCTCGGCCGACGCCCCGGATGATGCTGATTACGCGGCGCTGGAGGAGCTCGATCGGGAACTGCACCGGACGATCGCCGGGGCGCACAACAACGCCCGGATGAACAGGATCATCGAAGGGCTCAACGACATGATGCAGATCGTGCGCGAGAAGGATATGCGCCGCCGCCACCGCGAGTTGCACGCCAGCATCGGCGAGATCCTGGCCGCCTTGGCCGCTCGTGACGCCGACGTGGCCGAGCGACTGCTGCGGCGGCACATCGGCGACTTCAGTGGGGCGTTGCGGGCGCTCGTCTAGACGTGAGACGTGAGACGTGAGCTAAGAACCGAGAACCGAGCCTCAGTCGTCGTCTTGGACCTTGGATCTAATGGCTCACGTCTCACGTCTCAACCGGGGGGAGCGGGGTGGTGTTGCCAGTGGGGCGGTCGTTCGAACTCAGTCAGGAGTTGCTCTACGACGCCATCGATATCCATGTGCACGCGGGGCCGCATATCTTCAGCAGCCCGCGGCGTGTTGATCCGATCCAGGCGGCGGTGGAGGCTCGCGATGCCGGCATGCGCGCGATCGTCTACATGGATGTCTTCGAGATGAGCAACGGCACTGCTTGGATTGTGAACCGGCATGTGCCGGACTTCACCACGTTTGGCGGCCTGATCCTGAACACCGTCTACGGAGGAATGAATCCTCGCGCCGTCAAGACGGCCCTGCACTACGGGGCAGGCGCCAGATTCATCTCCTTCGGCGCCCACTCCACCTACTACCAGGCCGCGCGCGAAGGGCACATGGTCGACGGGGAGTTCCGACCGCTGAGCGAGCTCTACCCGAAATTCAAGACCGAAGAGCTCGACCGCTGTATCCGGATTCCGGTTGACGAGCGAGCCAGGGCCGGAGCTGGACGAGATTCTGGGACTGATCGGCGAGCAGCCGCACGTCTATCTCAACACCGGCCACGTCTCGGCCGAGGAGGCGCTACGTCTGATCGACCTGGCGCCGCGCTACGGCATCGGCAAGATTCTGGTGGCGTCGTCGGTGACAAAGATCGCGACCGATTGCCAGCTCGAAGCGATGATCGCCGGCGGTGCCTTTATCGAGCACACGCTGGCGGCCTTTACCCACACGACGCCGATTCCGAAGACCCACTACTACGTCGAGAAGGAGTACATCTCGATCGACGAGGGGATGCAGGGCGGCACCCGCTTCGGTGTTCACACCGTGGCGCAGCAGGTTCGGCGCTACGGGGCGGAGCACTTCATCCTGGCCAGCGACCTCGGGGTCTACACGCTGCCGACGCCGGTCGAGGGCATGCGCGAGTTTGCCGCTTGCATGCTCGATCTCGGCGTCCCTGTCGATGACATCCGCACGATGATCGTCACCAACCCGGCCAAACTGCTCGGACTGAGCACCTAAAGGAGATTCCCGCACGATGGACTACGCCGGACGGTTGCGCAAGGTGCAGACGGCGATGGCGGAGCAGGGGGTGTCCCTGATGTTCTTGCCCCGCGCCGCCAATCTCTACTACCTGACGGGGATCCGTCGCCAGCTCGAGCACGGCACCGATCACAACGCCTACGGCGACTGGCTCTCCGGCGGCTACTTCGGCACCGAGGGACCGGTCCAGGTCGTCGCCCCTCGGATGGGCGGCAACTACTGGGTGAACGAGGCCAAGGACAAGCCGTGGGTCGCCGGCGTCCGGCTCATCATGGAGCCGATCGACCCGGTCGATGCCCTGAAGGAGACCTTGGCCGGAATCGGCGTGACCGGCGGCAAGGTCAAGATCGCCGTCGATGAGCGGGCCTGGGCGCAATGGACGATGGCGATCCGCGACCTTCTGCCCGAGGCGGAGCTGGTCAACGCCAACCAGATCATCATGCCGCTGCGCATGATCAAGACGGACGAAGAGCTGGCCGCCATGCAGCGGGCGTCGGACCTGACCGATCAGGTCTTCCGCAACGTTCTGCCCAAGCTCAAGGAGGGCGTCACCGAGTACGAGATCGCCCACGAGATCGACTACCAGTTCGTCACCCTCGGGGCGGAGTACACCTCATTCGAGACGGGTGTCTTCTTTACCGGCGGCGGGCTGGATGGCAACGAGAAGACGATCCGCTCGGGCGAGCGCAAACTCACCTACGGCACCTCGGTGATGTTCGACTTCGGCGGGCTGATCGACGGCTATGCCTCCGACTTCGGCCGCTCGGCCTTTATGGGTGAGCCACCGGCCGAGTACGTTCGTGTTCACGACACGGTCATCAAATCCCAGGCCGACGCGATGGCGGCGATGGTCGCCGGCAAATGCACCGCGGCCGAGGCGAACCGGATCGCCCGCAAGGTGATCGCGGACGCCGGCTACGACGAGGGGTTCCGGCACCGGCTGGGCCACGCGATCGGCGTGACCGTCCACGAGCCGCCCTTCCTCGACGGGGTCGACGAGATCGTCTTGCAGGAGCGGATGGTCTTCACGGTCGAGCCGAGCATCATCCTGGGAGGCTTCGGCAACCGGATCGAGGACATGGTCGTCGTCACACCTGAGGGCGGCAAACCGATGAGCAAGATGGAGCGGAAGCTGTTCGTGATCGATTAGACGTGGGCAATCGTCAAATCGTCATCCTGAGCTTGTCGAAGGATCTTGGCGCTTTAGCGCCTTCGTACTCGTTCAGGAAAACGAGACATCGGTGTCGGCGGCAAAGGCCGTAAACGGCCAAGATCCTTCGACAAGCTCAGGATGACGGGTGCAGGGGGCTGCGGGCAATGGTTGAACTGGATGGAGTGCATTGATGGAAGGTATCGCCGCGCGGCGGCTGGCGCGGGTCAGGGAATCGATGGCGGAGTGGGGCGCCGATATTCTGGTGCTCAACTTCGGGCCGGACTTTCTGTACCTCACCGGTATGGAAGGGCCGATGTACTACACGATCCTGAAGGGGCACGGCGACTGGGTCACCAGCGCGATCGTGTCGCAAGATCACGATCCGGTGATCGTGCTGCACCCGTGGTTCAACGTGGATGTTCAGACCTGGGTGAACGACGTGCGGGTGATGGCTCCTGGCGAGCCGAACCCGGACGGCTACCTGGCCCGGGTGCTGGAGGAGTTCGCGCCGGCGGGCAAGACGATCGCCACCAGCAAGATGCTCTGGGGCCAGACGATGCTGGCGTTGCGGGCCGGCGCGCCGAATGCCCGCTTTATCACCGCCGACAACACGATGATGGACCGGATGCGCTCCATCAAGGACGCCGACGAGCTGGAGGCGATGCAGGCGGTCGCGGCGGTGACGGACGTCGCCATGGCGGAGACCATCAAGCGGATGCGGGTGGGCATGACCGAGCGGGATGTCTCCCTTGAGGTCGAGTACCAGATCCGCCTCGCCGGCGGCGACGGTCCGTCGTTCACGGCCGGGATCATCTCGGTCGGCAATGGCAGCGACCCGAATCGCCACATCTTTACCCGCAATACCGATCTCGAAGCTCGAGCCTGGGATGACCGTCGCGTTCGACTTCGGCGCGATCCTGAACGGCTACTGCTCCGATTTCGGCCGGTCGGTCTTCATTGGGGAGCCGCTGCCGGAAGCGCTGGCCGCCTACGAGACGATCACGACCGGTAACAAGGCGGTCATGCCGCAGATGAAGGCCGGGCAGATCACCCCGACCGGGGTCGCGAACGCGATGCGGGATCACGTCGCCGAGAGCGGCTTCACCGAGTACTACATGTACGAGGGCTTGGGGCACGCGATCGGGCTGGAGGTTCACGAGGAGCCGTGGCTCAAGCCGCCGTATGATGAGCCGATCGAAACCAGCATGTGTTTTACGCTCGAGCCGAAGATCTGGAAGCCGAGCGTCTTCTATGTCCGCTGCGAGGATGTCGTGGTGGTTGGCCCGGACGGCGCGCACTCCTTGACGCACGCCCCGTACGAACCGGCGGTAATCGCGTAGCCATGTCCCTGTATAGCGGGTCGAGCGGGTCAGGCGAAAGGAGGCAGTGGTGAGCAGTGTGAGTCAAGCCCTGCCCCTGGAGAGCGCGTCTGGCGAGATCGGGCGGATGACCAAGCCGCAGGGACAACTGGCGATCGTCTGGAGGCAGCTGCGGCGCAACCGGGCCGCGATGATCGGGGCATTCCTGATCATCTGCGAGTTGACGATTGCCCTGGCGGCTCCGCTGGTCGCTCCCTACGACCCGCTGGACCAGAACCCGCGCGCCGCGCTGCAGGCGCCCTCGCGGGATCACCTGTTCGGGACGGACGACACCGGGCGGGATTTGCTCAGCCGGGTGATCTACGGGGCGCGGATTTCCCTGCGGGTCGGGTTGATCTCGGTCGGGATCGGCGGCGGGATCGGGATCACACTCGGGATTATCGCCGGGTACCGCGGCGGGGTCATCGACATGGTGATTATGCGCCTGATGGACTTACTCCTGGCGTTTCCCGGGATCCTGTTGGCGCTGGGGATCGTCGCCATTCTGGGGCCGGGTCTCGTCAACGTCATGATCGCGGTCGGTGTTTCGGCGATCCCTTCGTACACGCGGGTTTCCCGGGCGGCAACGATCTCCTTGCGCGACCGGGAGTTCGTCCTCGGGGCACGGGCGACCGGCTGCGGGGACATGCGGATCGCGCTGCGCTACATCCTGCCGAACGTGCTGCCGCCGCTGATCGTGCTTGCGACGTGGGCATCGCCGGCGCGATCTTGACCGCGGCAGGCTTGAGTTTCATTGGGCTTGGTGCGGTTCCACCCGCGCCGGAGTGGGGCGCGATCTTGTCGCTCGGGCGAAAGTACATCAACCAGGCCTGGTGGTACACCACCTTTCCAGGACTGGCGATCGCGGTTACCGTGCTCGGAATCAATATGCTCGGCGATGCGTTGCGCGACGCGCTAGATCCGCGTCTGCGGCGGTAGGAATTCGGCGTTCGGCCTTCGGCGGCCGGCGTTCGGGACGAAAGCGCTCCGAATGCCGAGTGCCGAACGCCGAACGCCGCTCAATATGGACATCCACGACACCGCCGGGGTTGGCTCGGAGGGGTGTCGGGCGATGGGGTTAGGCGTTACGAGAGGAGAGCACACGTGGACCGACAACCTGAGTCGACCGTCAATGTGTTACTCGATGGCTACCGGGCGGGATTGATCTCACGGCGGCGGCTGATGGCCCTGGCGGCGAAGATGCCCGCCCTGGCGGCGGCGATCGCGGCGGGGGCGCACCTGCGGCCGAAGGGGGCGACTGCCTCCGGCACGCCGGGCCTGCGCCGGGCGGTGACCCGTTCCCAGGATGTCCCCCAGGGCGGTGAGTTGCGCGTCGCCTACGCCCAGGCGGTGAACGACACGCTGAACCAGCACCGCTCCAACTACACCGTCTCGCGGATGGTGGCGCGCAACGTACTGGAGTGCCTGACCTGGGTGAACCCGGCCGACGGCTCGGTCAACCCGTGGCTGGCGGAGTCCTGGGAGATCAGCCCGGACGGCCTGGAGTACACCTTCAAGCTCAAGCAGGGCGTGACCTTCCACGACGGGACGCCGTTCAACGCTCAGGCGGTCAAGGCGAACTTCGACGTCACGATGGATCCAAATGAGCGGCCGGGTTTTGCCTACCAGGCGCTCGGCGGCACCTCCTACTCGGCCACCGAGGTCGTCGATGACGCGACCGTCAAGGTGACATTCACGGCGCCGCACGCGGCTTTCCTGCTCTACCTGAGCGACGGCGGCACCGGCATCGACTCGCCGGACGCGCTGGCGGCGGGTGGCGCCGACTATGGCATCTCATCCCTGGTCGGCAGCGGCCCGTACACGTTTGTCGAGTGGATCAAGGACGACCACGTCACCCTGGTCAAGAATCCGGACTACGTGTCAGGACCGGCTGCCTTCTCCTTCACCGGTCCGACCCCGCTCGACACGCTGACCTACCGCGAGGTGCCGGAGCCGTCCGTGCGCGCGGCGGCCGTGGTCAACGGCGAGATCGAGATGGCCAGGATCATCGAGCCGAACGTGGCCGATGTGGAGGGGGCCGAGGGGGTCGAGATCATCGCCACCCCGAAGGCCGGTTCTACCCGCATGTACCTGATGAATACCGCCAAGGCCCCGACGGACGACATCAACGTCCGCAAGGCGATCAACATGGCGATCGACAAAGAGGCCATGCTGGGTCTGCCGGGCTGGGCTGGCTACGGCCGCCCTGGTCTGGCTCCTCTGCCGAGCAACATGGTCCCGAACGGTGACCTCTCCGCCCTGGAGCAGTACGACATCCCGTACGACCTGGAAGGGGCGAATGCCTTGCTGGATGAGTCCGGCTGGGTGCTCGATGGCGATCTCCGCTCGAAGGACGGCGTCACGCTCGAACTGGACATGGTGACGACGACCAACGACGTTGACGCCGGTCAGATCGAGCCGATCGACGGCTTCCTCAACGAGATTGGCGCCCGGCTCAACATCCGCTCCGGCGACTTCAACTTCTGGATCGACACCGTCCAGCAGACCGATTTCCACATGACCCTCATGTCGGATTCCGGCTACATCGGCGTTGGCATCGTCGAGGAGTTCTTCCGCGAGGGTGAGCCGTTCGCCAACTACGGCCTGGCCAATCCGGAGTTGAACGAGCTGATCGACGCGGCGGTTGCCGCGCCGAACCTCGAGGAGCAGTGGGCGAACCTGATCCCGGCGATGGCGATCATCCTCCAGGAGGTCGTCGGCGTCATGGCGTGGGAGCAGGACTACCTCGACGCGACGTCGACCAAGGTCGGCGGCGTGACCTTCAACGAGGTCGGGTTCCCCTGGTTCTACGGCGCGTACGTGTCGGAGTAGGAGCACGGCGGCGTGCGGCGTGGCGGTGGCGATGTTGCCCCCGCGCCGCACGTTGTAGGGGCGGACCGGTGTGTCCGCCCGGTCGCCGACCGCAAAGTTACGCGGTTGGAGACGGTGTTTCCAGCATCGATACGCGTGGGACAGGTTGCCGGGCGGACACACCGGTCCGCCCCTACAAGGCCAACGTCGGGGCAATACCCGTTGTCGTTCGGGTGAGTGGGGTTCCTTCATGCGCTACGCGTTGCGGCGGTTGGTGTTCGCGGTGCCGGTGCTCTTCGGGGTATCGGTGCTGACCTTCTTGATGTTGCATCTCGTCCCGGGCGATCCGGTGGCGGCGATGTTCATCGGCCAGGGCGGCGCCAAAGAAGAGCAGATGGAGGCGGTGCGCGAGCAACTCGGGCTGAACGACCCCCTGCCGGTGCAATACGTCAATTACATGAAGAACGTCTTCCAAGGAGACCTGGGCAACTCGATCCGGACGAGGGAGCCCGTGGCGGACATGATCCGTCGCAACTTCCCGCCGACGTTGCAACTGACACTTGCGAGCATGGGGTTGGCGGTTGTCCTCGGGGTGACGCTGGGTGTCGTCGCGGCCATCAACCGGGGCAAGATCATCGACAACCTGATGATGCTCATCGCCCTGGCGGGCGTCTCGATGCCCTCCTTCTGGCTGGGCTTGCTCCTGATCTCGTGCTTCTCGATCTGGCTGGGCTGGTTCCCGATTATCGGGGGGACGGGGTGGCGTGGGCTGGCGCTGCCTGCCTTCGCGCTCGGGTTCGCCGCCTCGGCGATCATCGCCCGGATGGTGCGGTCGAGTTTGCTGGAGGTTCTGGGGGAGAACTACATCGTCACGGCACGAGCCAAGGGAATCAAGGAGGGGCGGGTGATCGTGCGGCATGCCCTGCGCAATGCCGCGATTCCGGTCCTGACGATCGTCGGATTGCAGTTCGGCGGCCTGCTGGCTGGAGCGGTCATCGTCGAGCAGGTGTTTTCGCGGCAGGGGATCGGGCGGATGCTGGTCTCAGCCTTGCAAAGCCGGGACTTCCCGGTCGCGCAGGGGGGCGTGCTCTTCGTGGCGGTGATTTACGTCCTGGTGAACCTGTTAGTCGATCTTCTCTACGGCGTGATCGATCCTCGCATTTCGGTCGATGACTGACCGGAGGAGCGGATGATCGCATGATGGATCGCGCCTCCGTCCGGGGTGGCGCCCCCCGGACGGTGGACATCATTCGGGCGGTGCTGCGCAGGCAGGTGATCGCGATCTGCGCGGTTGCCTTCCTGGCCGACATCATGAGCGGGATGCTGGGGGCGACCTTCTCGCTCTACGCCGAGGACCTGGGCGCCTCGGTCGTCCTGATCGGTATCCTGACGAGCCTGACCGGGCTGACCGGACTGGTCTCATCGGTCCCGGTGGGCATCTTCTCGGATCGGGTCGGCCGGGGCAAAGTCCTGGCATTCGGGATGACCGCCTTTGCCGGGGCGCTGGCCCTTTGCGCGATCGCGCCGAACCCGCTCTTCCTCATTCCCGGGCGATTGCTGCTCGGCGTGGCGATGGTGGCCTCCTTCTGGATTGCCGCCGCCTATCTGGGCGATATCGTCACCAATTCCGAGCGCGGCGTGGCCTTCGGGCTCCTAACCACGGCGATGGGGTTGGGCTTCACCGTCGGACCGCTCCTCGGCGGGGTCATCTCCGATGCCACCAGCATGCGCGGCGCCTACGCCGTGGCGGCGGGCATCGGACTGATAGGAGTCTGGATTGTCCTGTCGGTGCTGCTACAGCCGGGGACGCGGGGCGGGCGGCACCGGAGGCCCCGCATCGCGTTGCGCGATTCCCTCCGCGTCGGACGGGATCCGGCTCTGGTCGCGGTCGGTGTCGCAAACGTGCTTTCCGGGATCGTCTTTGGCGGCGCGATCGCGACGATCTTCCCGCTCTACGCGGAGGACCTCGGGCTCTCCGCCGGGACGATTGGGACGATGTTCGCCGTCCGAGCGCTGGCGTCTACCTCGGTGCGGCTTCCCAGTGGCGCCCTGACCGGGATCCTGGGCAGCCGCCAGGTGGTACTTGGGGCGTTGGTGCTGGAGACGATCGCGGTGGCCGGGATCGGCACCGCCGAGAGCTACGGCCCGCTGCTGCTCTGGCTGATCGTCGAGGGCGTTGGCTATGGCGCCTTCCTCGCCAGTTCGCAGGCCTACCTGGCCGAGAACACGGTCGAAGAGACGCGGGGCGCGGCGATCGGTCTCTACTCGATGACGGGCGGCATCGGAAACACGTTTGCGCCCCTGGCGTTGGGACTGGTTGCGGCCGCGTTCGGGCTTGACGCGGTCTTCTTCGTTGCCGGTGGATTGACGTTGATTGGCATCGTCGCGATTGGCATTGTCTGGCTGCGCATCCCCGCGCGGAGCGGGGAGTATCGGGCGCAGGTGAACGACGGACGAGAACTGGCCCAGGGTGGGGCGGGAGGCGGAAGACGGTGATCTCGATCGATCAGTTGTTGGCGATCAAGCCCATTCCAGGTAACGAGGCGCCGCGGTGGCTGCCGGACGGCTCGGGCATCGTGATCGCCTCGGGCCTGGGCGGTGGGCTCGATCTGTGGAAGGTCCCGGCTGGAGGAGGTGCCCCGTCGCGGCTCTCGGTCGGCATGGGATCTGTCGGGCACCTGGCCTACACGATGTTCACGCCGTCCCCGGACGGGAAGTACATCGCCTACGTCTCGCAGAAAAGTGGCGCGTACGAAGTCTGGCTCTGGCAGGCCAGCGGCGAGCCGGACCGGCAGCTTTCGCGCCTGGGGTCGGCGATCGAGTCGCTGGCCTGGGCGCCGGATGGCTCCGCGGTCGTCATCTCCGCCAATCGGACCGGCGTCTACGATGTCTACCGGCTCGACATTGCGGACGGCAGTGCCCACCGCCTGACGGACCACGCGAACTACGAGGTCTATGCCACCTTCAGCGCCGATAGCAATGACGTCATCTACACCCGGCTCGACCAGCGATGGGTCGATCACGAGATCGTGCGCATGGGCCGCGACGGCTCCAACCCGCGGGTGATCGGCACCGACGAGAATTTCTTCGATTACCACTACGGCCGCACCTTCGGCTATCCGACCTCCTCGCCAGACGGGAAGTGGGTCTTCTTCCGTTCGCATCGGTCCGGGTGGATCACCTACTGGGCAGTGCCGGCGGAAGGAGGAGAGGCGCGGCAGTTGGCGCCGCAGGAAGCGGATCAGGAAGGGGGAGCCTGGTCGCCGGACGGCAGTTGGTTCGCGTACACCTCGAACACCAACGGGACGATGGATCTTCGGATCGTGCCCGCTGAAGGGGGCGACGCCCGGGTGCTGGTCTCGCCGGAAGTCGGGGTCGTCTCCCACCCGCAGTGGTCACCGGACGGCACCAGGATCAGCTACCTCTTCGCCACCCCGACTTGCCCGGCCGACCTGTATGTCGTGTCGGTGGCGGACGGCTCGGTGCTTCGCCTGACCGACTCTTCATTGGGCTCGACGAGCACGATGCTGGCGACGCCCGAAAAGATCTCCTACAAGAGCTTCGATGGCGAAACCATCCACGCCTATCTGTACAAGCCGGAATCGATCGGGGTGGAGCCGAACGGGGCCGGGATCATGTTCGTCCACGGCGGCCCGACGAGCCAGTTCGCGGATACGCTCCAGCCGCAGGTCCAATACTTCACCCAGCGCGGCTACACCCTGATGCTGCCCAACCCGCGCGGCAGCTCGGGATACGGCCGCCGATTTGAGGACCTGAACGACGCTGATTGGGGCCATGGCGACCTGCAGGATGTGATCTATGGGGCCGAGGAACTGAAAAAGGTCCCGGGCGTCGATCCCAACAAGATGGGCATCACCGGCACCTCCTACGGCGGAATCATGAGCATGGCCGCTGTCGCCTTTGCGCCGGGCTACTTCCAGGCGTCGATTCCGATGTCCGGCTACGGCGACTTCTTGCACATGAAGGCCGAACAAGAGCTGCGCCACATCAAGCTGCTGGAATACGAGTTTGGGACGGTGGAGGAGCACCCTGAGGTCTACCGCAAGTGTTCGCCTTTGTTCTCGGTCGCGCAGGCAACCACGCCGTGCTTCGTGCTGCACGGCAGCGGCGTCTACCCGCAATCCGTCGCCGGTAAGGAATTCGCGCTGGCCCTGGAGCGGGAGTACAAGACCTTCAAGTACAAGACCTACGCGGGCGAGACCTACTACGTCGCCTCGACCGCCAATGTCCGCCAGATGCTGCTCGACATGGACGACTTTTTCCGGCTCTACCTGGACTTGGAGCCTCGCAAGAGCGAGGGCGGATTCCCGGTGGTGACGACGGGGCCGTCGTCGATTCCGCGGGATGTGGCGGAGTAGGGTCCATCGACGCTGTTAGGATGTCGTTGACTGGCGCGGCGTGTCCGGCTGCGAATGGTGGTCGGCGGTGTCTTGAAACAGCAGCCAGTAGGGGGTGTAGCGATAGATTCGGTTGCGCTGGCGACCGGTGATCTCGTCGAGGAAGTCCAAGCGTGGTGAGGCGGTCGATGAGCGGGCTGGCGGTGACATCCGTGACGCCCAGGAGGTCAGAAATGAGGGCGATATTCACGAGCGGCCGCTGAAAGAGCACGTCGAGGAAGCGATTCTCGTTGGCGCCGTGGCCATGGTCCATGAAGCAAGGCGCGATGCGACTCGCGCATACGGACAATGGTGCGCGCGGTGACGATTGCCTCTTCTGCGGTCTCGGCCACGCCGCGTAGGAAGAAGCGGAGCCAGCCTTCCCAGTCGCCGTCCTGCCTGACCGCCATCAAGCGGTCGTAGTACTCGGCGCGATGCGTCTTCAAGTAGGCGCTCAGATAGAGCAGCGGGCGGTGGAGCGTGCCCCGATGAACCAGCAGAAATGCGATCAGGAGGCGGCCGACCCGGCCGTTGCCATCAAGAAAGGGATGAATCGTCTCGAACTGAACATGGGCAAGTCCGCAGAAGATGAGCGATGGGAGATCCTCGCCGGAGTGGAGGTAACTTTTCGAATTCGCCCAAGGCGCTCCCGAGTTCTGACGCGGGTGGCGGCACGAACGTCGCTCGGGAGAGGGGCGCGTTCTGGGCACCTATCCAGTTCTGGCTGGTGCGAAACTCACCCGGCATCCGGTCGGCGCCGCGTACGTCTCGGAGCAACTCGGCATGGATCTCCCGAATCAAGCGCAGCGAAAGTGGGAGCGTTGAAAGTCGGTCAAGTCCGTAGTTCATCGCCCTGCACATAGTTGACAACTTCGCCGACGTCGTCCGGGAGATCGCGGGCGCGGGGATCAAGCTCAAAGGCCAGCACATCTTCCAGCGTACTTTGAGTCCCCTCGATCGCGGAACTATCCACCGCCTCTCTCCGGACGTACATCGCGACGAAGAGATCAGGGTTCGGCAGTGTCTCGGTGAGTCCATCAAGCCGACCGACGGCTTGATCGGCGCGGGAGAGGAGTGCCACGAGGGGACTGTCGAGCGTAACCGGCGGATCTGGTGGTAGAGGGGCGGGAATGAAGGCCCGGTAGCCGGTTGGTTGGCTTACATAGCGGCCTGCGCGTGTACTTATGGTGGCCATCGGTGCCCTCTAAGCAACAGCTGCTAAGGTAACGGGACCAGAGTGCCCTCCGTTATCTTACTGGAGGCGCAATTTGTACGATAATCGTACATGGTGGGTAACGTCGACTGTGAGCAATAGGAAAGGATTCGGTGAACGGCGGTGTCAAGACCGTTGAGTATCGGAATCCTGCGCAGCTTTGCGCTGCCGTGGCCTGAGATCGTGGAAGCGTGGCAGCGGTACGACGGGTGGGAGGAGATCGACAGCATCTGGGGAGTCGATCACTTCATGCGGCCGAGTGCGCCGCAGGAGCCGCATTTTGACGGGTGGACGGCACTGGCGTCGCTGGCGGCACTGACGAAGCGGGCACGAATCGGGCTGCTGGTGACGTGCAACACGTTCCGGCACCCATCGTTGCTGGCGAAGATGGCGACGACGGTCGATCACGCGAGCGGGGGCAGGCTGGAGTTGGGGATCGGGGCGGGGTGGTTCGTGCCGGAGCACACTGCCTTTGGGATTCCGTTTCCGATGGGTGGGGAGCGGGTGGCCAGGGTCGAGGAGGCGGTGGCCCTGCTCGACGTCCTGTTGCGTGACGAGGGTGTGACCTTTACGGGCCAGTTCTACCAGACCGAGGATGCGACCCTGCGGCCCGGATCGGTGCAGCGGCCCCGGCCACCCATCACGATCGGTGGCCACGGTCCGCGCATGATCAAGGTGGCGGCCCAGTACGCGGACCGGTTTAACACGTTCGGGACAGTGGCCGAGATGCGAGAGCGCCATGCCCGCTTGAGCGAGGAGCTTGCCGCGATCGGGCGGGACCCGGCGACGATCATCCGGTCGTGCTACGGCGGCCCGCACAACCTGGGCGCCGATCCGTGGGAGTCGCCTGGGGCATTCGAGGATGTGGTTGGGCGGTACACCGAGGGGACGGGCATCACGGAGTTCATCCTCGAGCCGCCGAGTACGGCGCAGTTGCCGGTTGTCCGGAGGATATTGACGGAGACGTTGCCGGGATTGAGAACGCTGGCCTGAAAGGATAATAGGGTAACCCGTGTAGGGGCGAGGCATGCCTCGCCCAGTGTCCAGACCACCGCGGAACCGTGATCTCCCCCGAAACAACGTGGCGGGCGGATTGGGCGAGGCATGCCTCGCCCCTACGAGCCGAACCGCGTGTGCAAGCCCTGTCACATCAGCAAAGAGGGCCGCCCAAGGGTCTGAAACGGCGGGCGAGGCGGCCCAGCTATTGACACGTGTGCGTATCGCCTCTAGGATTGTTGACAATCAACAGTTTACAGATATGGTGTTGGGCCGAATGTCTCGTTCGGCATCGGGTACATCGCATCAGCGTCACGACCCGCGGGCAGCGTTGCCCACGGGAGGGGTGGACATGGTCCTTGTCTGACCTTCAGTCAGTGTTGACGATGCCGGAGAGCCGGGCGCTGGCGGTCGATATCGCCATCCGCCTGCGTGATGCTATCCTGGCCGGTCACTTCGGCCCGGGGGAGCAGTTGCGCGAGGAGCCGATCGCCCGCTCGATGGGCGTCAGCCGTGGCCCCGTGCGTGAGGCGCTTGTCCGCCTGGAGCGCGAGGGCCTGGTCGTGATCCGGCGCAACCGGGGCGCCTTCGTGGCGCAGTTGGCGGCGGAGGACCTGGAGGAGGTCTACACGCTCCGGGTCGCGATCGAGACGCTGGCTACGCGCCGGGCGGCCGAGTTCGCGACCGCCGCGCACCTGGCGGAACTCCAAACCGTCGTCGACACGATGGCGGCGTTTGCCGAGCGCGGGATCACCGAGCAGGAGGCGGCCGAACTCGATATCCGCTTTCACGACCTGATCTATGCCGCCAGCAACCACCGCCGCTTGGTCCAGACCTGGGAGACCCTGCGGCCCCAGATCCACATCCTCCTTCTGAACCGCAACGTCGCCCACGAGGATTTCCGCGAGTACCTGGTCAAGGGACACCAGTGGATTCTGGATGCCATCGCCAGACGCAACGCCGACGGGGCCGTCGAGACAATCGAAGATCACCTCCGCGGCTCCTACGAGCGGGTCGCGGCACAGCACTCGTCCGGACCGGTAGCGCCTCTGAAGGAGCCAACGAAGCATGCGGGAGGCGTCCAAGATGGCTGATTCGCCTGCGTCCGCTCATCCGTTCAATCTGTTTGACCTGAGCGGCCGGGTGGCGGTCGTGACCGGCGCCGCGGCCGGGATCGGTAAGGGGATCGCCCTCGGGATGGCTCGGCATGGGGCGGATGTCCTCGCCTGCGACATCAACCAGGACGGCCTCGACCTGACCATCGCGGCGATTGCCGCGATGGGACGGACCGCCAGGGGCGTCCGTGCCGACGTCGGCGACGACGACCAGATTATCGCCCTGTTCGAGGCGTGCGACCGGACGTTTGGCCGGATCGACATCCTCGTCAACAACGTCGGCCACGGCTCCCGGGCGAAACCCGAAGAACTCGGCGCGGCCGACTGGAACTACGTGCTCCAAACCGGCGTAACGGCGTCGTTCCGCTGCGCCCAGGAGGCTGGGCGGCGGATGATCGCCGCCGGGCGGGGCGGCAGCATCATCAACATCTCCTCGATCGCTGGGGCGACCGCCCTGGGACGCGGGAATCTGGTCCACAGCGCCAATAAGGGGGCCGTCAACCAACTGACCAAAGAACTCGCGGTCGAGTGGGCGAAGCACGGCATCCGGGTTAACGCGATCTTGCCTTGTCAGGTCCTGACCGAGGGCTTTCAGGTCTGGCTGGATTCGCCGAGCTTCGATCCGGCGCTGATGGACCGTTTTCTCACCGGGATCCCAATGGGACGGCTGGCCTCCGCCGAAGACATGGCCGGGCCCGCCATTTTCTTAGCCTCCGACGCCGCTGCGATGGTCACCGGCACCCTCCTCGGGGTCGACGGCGGCAATCTCGCCCTGAACGCGGGGGGCAGCCATACCTGGTAGTTCCGAGACGTGAGACGTGAGATACGAGGCGTATTGCAGATAGCTCGTGGAGGGTAGTGATGGGGTCGGGACCAACAATCTTGATGGCGCATACTGGGGGAGAAGAGCCGGCGATCGAGGCGGAGGTGTTCGCGGGGCTAGACGCGAACCTCGTCTTGGCCCCGCACCTTGGAGCGGCGGAGGCGCTCGCGGTGATGCCGGAGGCTGCCGCCGTGATGGTGACGACGCATCCCGTTGGAGCCGAACTGCTCGGGCTGCTCGGAAAGTGCCAGATCGTGACCAGGATCGGCACCGGGGTCGACGCGATCGACGCGGAGACGGCGGCGGCCCGGGGCGTCTGGGTGACGAACGTGCCCGACTACTCGATCGACGAGGTCTCCAGCCATGCCCTGGCGCTCCTGATGGCGCTGCAGCGCAATCTGCGCGGCCATGTCGCGGCGGCGCGCGCCGGTGACTGGAACTACCAGAGCGTCTCGCCGATCCGTCGTCTATCCGAGTTGACGCTGGGCGTCCTCGGCTACGGCAGGATCGGGAGCGCGATGGGGCGCAAAGGGGCTGGCGTTGGCCTCAGGGTGATCGCCCACGATCCCTACTTGCCGGACGAGCGGATCCGGGATGGCGGGGCCGATCCCGTCGACTTCGACACGCTCTTGCGCGAGAGCGACTACCTCTCCCTGCACGTGCCGCTCACCCCGGAAACCCGCGGTCTGATCAACGCCGAAGCGCTGGCGAAGATGAAGCCGACCGCCTACGTGATCAACACCGCCCGGGGCGAGGTGATCGACATCCCGGCGCTGGTGACGGCGGTGCAGTCGGGAAGGCTGGCTGGAGCGGGCATCGACGTGCTGCCGGCCGAGCCGCCGGATGCCGACGATCCTGTGCTGCACGAGCCGGGGATCCTGGTGACGCCGCATGTCGCCTGGGCATCGGAGCAGGCCAAGGTGGATGTGCGGCGGCGCGGGGCGGAGGACGTGCTCCGGGTGTTGCGTGGAGAGCGGCCACGGTATCCGGTGAATGAGCCGGTGGTGGCGGTTGCCGGGGATTGAAATGCAAGAGGTTGGCTGTGGGTTGGGGACGCCCGGGGCTCACGGCCCAAGGTTGGCCCGGGCTAAACCGGACAGCCTCTCCGAGGCTAGAGGCGACCGGCGGACGAATCACAAGGCAGAATGAGTGGACGCAAATCCGCACGATTCCGGACGACCGAGACACGAACTGAACCGGACTATCGCCGCATTGAAGGCGGCGGGGTGTGATGCCGCGCTGCTCTCGTCGCTGGCGAATGTGACGTATGTGGGTGGATGGGAGGTGCCGGTGCCGTTGGGGGCGCTGGCGGAGATGTCGTATGGCATTCCGCTGCTGCTCGTCAATGTGCGCGATGAGTCGGCGCACTTGATCGTGCCGAACGCGAACGAGAGCGCGGCGCGCACGGTTGCCACGGTCGATGGGGTGTTGCCTTTCGACACGTTCGACAGCTTCGCTCCGACCGATTCGCGGGCGTCGTGGCTGGGTGCGGTGCGCCAGACGCTCAAGGAGTCGGGAATCTCCGGTAGGAGCGGGACGCTGGCAATCGAAGAACGAACGCTGCCCGCCGCCGTGGTCAGGCTGATTGCAGACGAGCTGGCGGAATGGCGGACGGTCGACGCCGAGGCTCCCCTGGCACAGGCCCGCTCGATCAAGACCGACCGGGAAATCGGGCTCCTGCGCAAGACGGCACACTTGGCCGATATCTCCCATAACACGCTGGCCAGGCTCTGCCAGGATGCGGGGCAAACCGAGTACGCGATGTTCGCCAAGATTTCGGCCGCGATTTTTGCCGGAGCCGGCCGCGAGATTCCGCTGTCGGGCGAACTGGTCACCGGCCCGCGAGTAACGACGGTCCTTTACCCGAACGGTCCGCGGGAGCGGACAACCGAGACCGGGGACGCGGCACTGATGGATCTCAGCGGCCGGTACCAGGGCTACTGGTTCGACTGCACGAATACCCATCTGATCGGCGGAGCTGAACCATCGGCGGAGCAGCGCCGCTACGCGAGGGCCTCGCAGGACGCCTGCGAGGCGGCGATGGCGGCGCTGAAACCGGGCGCGCTGGCCTGCGACGCCGCGGCGGCGTCCGAGGCGGCCTTCGCGTCTCATGGCCTGCCGATGGCCCACTATGCGGGGCACCAGATCGGGGTCACGGTCAACGAGAACCCGCGTTTGGTGCCGTACGACCGGACGCCGATCGCAGCAGGCATGGTCTTTTCGGTCGAGCCGGGCGCCTATCAGGGGCCCGGCGGAACCTTTGGCGCACGCTCGGAGAAGATGGTGCTGGTGACCGAAGACGGGCCGGAAATCCTGTCCCGCTTCAGATGGGGGATTGAGTAGGGTGCTGGAGACGAAAGCGGGAACAGACGGCATGGAAAATGGTGTGGACGGGGGCGTCGGGAAGGATGTCATCCTGGGCCTCTACCGCGAGATGGTGAACATCCGGCGGACGGAGGAGCAGCTTGCTCGGTCGTATCAGGGCGGCCACATCCCCGGGGCGTGCCATACCTACGTCGGCCAGGAAGCCGTCGCGGTCGGGGTTTGTGCCCATCTGCGATCGGACGACGTCGTCTTTAGCACGCACCGGGGCCACGGCCATGCCCTGGCAAAGGGGGTTCCGCCTCGGGACATGATGGCGGAGCTGTTTGGCAAGGCGACGGGCGTCTCGCGCGGCCGGGGCGGGAGCATGCATCTCTTCGCGCCCGAAGTTGGATTGATGGGCACGACCGGAATCGTCGGGCCGAACATCCTCCAGGCGACCGGGGCAGGGTACTCGTTCAAGCTGCTCAAGTCGGATCGAGTCAGCGTCGCCTTCTTCGGCGATGGCGCCGTCAACAACGGCGCATTCCATGAAGGCGTCAACATGGCGGCGATCTGGGATCTGCCGGTGCTCTACGTCTGTGAGAACAACCAGTACGCGACCGAAGTGCCGTTCAGCTCTGCCACCCGCAACACTGAGGTGGCCGAACGAGCCCGTTCCTACGGCATCCCAGGGGTCGCGGTCGATGGCAACGACGTGCTGGCCGTCTACGCGGCGGCGGCCGAGGCGATTGCCCGGGCCCGCACGGGTCAAGGGCCGACCGTGCTCGAGTGCCGCACCTACCGGACCCGGCCCCACGCCGAAGGGATGCGCGACGGCGGCTACCGAAGCACCGACGAGATCACTGAATGGAAGAGTCGTGACCCGATTACTGCATTGCGAGAGGGCGCATTATCGAGAGGGATTGCGACGGCAGCCTGATTTTGATGCCATCGACGCCGAGATCACCGCGATCGTGGCGGATGCGCTGACATTCGCGATGGAGAGCCCATTCCCGGAGCCGGATACGGCGACGCTGCACATCTACAGTGACCAGGGATGACCAACATCCGGCAGCGCGGTTCGGCTGGTAGGGGCGGACCGGTCTACCCAGCGTGTCCGCCCGGCTGCTGGTCGGGCAGGTTCAAATTGAAGGCCTGTGTTCGAAATGGTGATGCGGCGGTTCGGGCGGGCAGCCACATCGGTCTGCCCCTACGAACGGTCGGGACGAAAGGGCAATCAATGCGCGAATTGACCTACACGACCGCCGCCCGGGAGGGACTCGACGAAGAGATGGCCCGCGATCCATCGATCTTTGTTGTCGGTGAAGGCATCGGCGAGCGGGGCGGCAACTTCAATACCACCCTCGGTCTTTACGAGAAGTACGGGCCGGAGCGGCTGCGCGATACCCCGATCGTCGAGCGCGGCTTCGTCGGGATGTGCACCGGCGCGGCGATGACCGGTACCCGGCCCGTCGTCGATTTCATGTTCTTCGATTTCATCCTCGATGCGTTTGGCGAGATGGTGAACCAGACGGCCAAGATCCAGTACATGAGCTCCGGCCGGCTGAAAATGCCGATCGTGCTTCGTGGCTGCATTGGCATTGGAGGATCATCGGCCACCCACCACTCTGGCAACTACTACCCCATTTTCGCCCATCTTCCGGGCTGGCGGGTGGTCCTCCCCACGACCCCGCGCGATGCCAAGGGTCTGCTCAAGAGCGCCATCCGGTCGGATGATCCGGTCCTCTTCCTGGAGCACAAGCTGCTGCTCAATGCCAAGGGTGAGGTGCCGGACGTCGACGCGGATGAGCTGGTCCCGTTCGGGCAGGCGGTGGTGCGGCGGGACGGGACGGACGTGACGGTCGTCGGCTTCTCGCTGATGGTCAACCGGGCGCTGGAGGCGGCGAAGACGCTCGAGGCGGAGGGCATCTCGGTTGAGGTGATCGATCCGCGCACGGTCGCTCCGCTCGACATCGATACGATCCTGGCGTCGGTCCACAAGACGGGCCGCCTGCTGGTGGTCGACGAAGATTTCGCCCCGGCCGGGATGGCGAGCGAAATTTCAGCCCTCGTCACCGAGCACGCCTTCGACGATCTCGACGCCCCAATCCGCCGCCTCAACGGCGTGCACACCCCGGTGCCGTACAGCCCGTCGCTGGAATCGGCCATTGTCCCGAACGCTGCCAAAATCGCGCAGGCAGTCCGGGATCTCGTCGCGGAGTAGGTTTGGGGTGGTTGGCGGATGGTTGATGGACGAGCTCCATCCGCCATCCGCCAGCAGCCATCCACCCAGGAGGACACGTTGGCCAGTGAGGTGGTAATGCCCCGGCTGGGGTGGACGATGGAGACCGGTCGCGTCGTCGAGTGGTTGAAGGCGGACGGCGACGAGGTCGAGGCGGGTGACCTGATCTTCTCGGTCGAGACCGACAAGGCCGTGACCGAGGTCGAGTCGCTCGATAGCGGCGTGCTACGCATCCCGGCCGACGCCCCGGAGATTGGGGCAGAGGTCGCCGTCGGATCGATGTTGGCGTATATCTTGGCGCCGGGTGAAACCTTGCCAACGCCAGCGCGTTCCGGCGCCGGGTCGTTCACCTCGGCGAGCGCCGACGGCGAGCAGGCGATGGCCGGCGCGGTCACCGCCCTGAGCGAAGGTGTCGCCACCAACGGCACCGCCCGGACGAGCGGCCCGCGGATCAGCCCCCGGGCGCGTCGCGCCGCAAGGTCGTTGGGGATCGACTGGACGACGCTCGTTGGAAGCGGCAGCTCCGGCCGGATCCGGGAGCAGGACGTGCTTGGAGCATCCTCCAGGCAGGAGGCGCCGATCGCCGGGTCGTTCACGCCGCGGGCATCACCGGGCGTGCGTCGCCTGGCTCAGGAGCGGGGCGTCTCGCTGGGTGATGTCCCTGCCAATGGTCCTGGCGGTCGCGTGACCCGGGCGGATGTCCGGGCGATGCAGGCGGCTCCGGCGATCGTGGCCGGCGTGGATGTCATCCTCAACCCTATCCGCCGGATCACCGCCCAGCGCATGGCGGAGAGCGCCCGTACGGCAGCGCCGGTTACGCTCACCACCGAAGCCGACGCGACCGAATTAATCGCGATCCGGGCGCGAATCAAAGCCGAACTCGACGCGGCGGCGGAAGACTCCGGTCCAGTGCCGTCGGTCACCGACTTGTTGGTGAAGCTCGCCGCGCAGGCGTTGACCCGGCATCCCGACCTGAATGCCTCGTTCGCCGATGACCGGATCGTCCGCCACCCGGATGTTCACATCGGCGTGGCAGTTGATTCCGAGCGTGGCCTGCTGGCGCCGGTCATCCGGGACGCTGACCGGAAGTCGCTGCACGCCATCGCCGGGGAATCGGCCGGCTTGATCGCCGCCGCCAGAGCGGGGACTGCCGCGCCGGACGATCTCCGGGGCGGCACGTTCACCATCTCCAATCTGGGCATGTTCGAGATCGACGCGTTCACCCCGATCATCAATCTGCCGGAGTGCGCCGTGCTTGGCGTTGGCCGGGTCGTCTCCCGCCCGGTCGTGATCGATGAGGACACCGAGCAGATTGCCGTCCGGAAGATGATGGCGCTCAGCCTGACCTTTGACCATCGGGTGGTCGATGGGGCTCCGGCCGCTCGGTTCGTGCAGGCACTGAAGGGGATGATCGAGCGGCCGTATGGGTGGTTGATGCGGTGATCGATGGGAGGGGCGTTAGGGGGCAAACCTTTGCCGGAGCGGGCTGTAGGGGCGCATGGCATGCGCCCTTCTCACGTGGGCGGCGTTGCGCGATGGCCAACTCGGCCCGGTGATGTGTTCAGGTGACGCCTCGTCCGGCCGCGGCAACGACACGGTAGGCGGCCGGGCGCATGCCATGCGCCCCTACAAGTCAACGCCGTTTCTCCCCCTTCCCCCTGCCCTTCCTTAGTGCAACGGGGAAAAGAGGTTGGGGCGTTATGGGGCCGTACCCGCGTTACTCCCCAACCACAACAACCTCGTGATCCACTACCCGGTCGAGTGTGAAGCGCAGCAATTCGCCGTCGCATTCGGTCTCGACATTTTCGCTGCTGACCAGGCATTGCGCCGATCGCGAACCTGATGCCTCGGGGACGTGGAGGCGCACCGTCAGGGGGCCGACTGGGATGTACTCGTGGGCGGGGGCGGATCCGGTCTCGTGGCCGGTGAGGTTGACGAGGTGGAGGATCAATTTGTCCGGCTGGCGGTAGAGCTGGGCGTGGACGAAGCCTGGTCCGTCGATTGAGACGGGAATGCGGTGCGACGCGGCCCAGCGGACGATATTCGCGAGCAGTTGGGCATGATCGGGGAGGCGGCTGCGGCCGAAGGTGCGGTCGAGGTCGGCGGCGAGGTAGGCGACGCGGCCGCCTGCTGATTCGTTCATTATGAGGGCGGGGACGCCGCTGGCGGGCTGGCGCATCCAGGCGGTTTCCGGCGGATAGATCGGGAAGGGTGGGACCAACGTCAGGTCTACACGGGCGCTGGCCGCCGCTCGCACGACTTCGGTGCGGCCGCCGAAGGGGATGATGTCCGTCTCCTCGAAGCCGGTGAACGCTGGGTGGCGGGGGGTGTCGTCGTTCGGCTCAGATCCGGTCAGGGGGCCGTGGACCCAGCGGCGGCGCTCCGGCGCGATGCGCAGGTAGGTGTGCTGGCCCCACTCATCCCAGGAGACGCGTTCATCGGTTTCGGAGCCGTGGTGGATTCCGACAGCGTGGGCGCCGAAGAGGTCTGCGAGGGCGAAGTCGTCGCGGGGCAGGCCATCGAGGTCGTAGCGGCTCGATTCGCCGGTGGCGACCAGCCCGCCGCCGCGGTTGACGAACTGCCGGATGGCGGTTGCTTGGCCGTCGGAGAGGGCGCCGTGGTTCGGGAGGACAAGCGCCGCAAGACCATGCTGCTCGGTGTCTCGGGCGATATGGTCGGCGTGGACGGGGATGTACGGGATGCGGGCGCGGATGAGGGCGTCGGTCATGCCCCGCCAGGGGAGGCCGTAGCGCTGCTCGACGTGGTCGCGTCCGTAGTAGTCGACGTTCTCCTGTGACCAGACGACGCCGATGGTCGCGGCCGGTTGGCGATCGAGCAGGACGTCGGTGTGCTCCTCGTGCCAGCGGAAGAGAGGCGCGGCCGTGCGGTACTGGCGGCGGTCGTCGTGGTAGGCGCCGATATGGTGCCACCAGGGCTGGATGCCGCCGGCGAAGCCGGAGAGCGCCCAGAAGCGGGCGTCCGGCTCGGACTTGCTGGCGACCCGGAAGCTGGGCTGGCCGGCGCCGTACATCGCCATGCTCTCCGGGACGAGCTTGTCCCAGCCGAGGATGCCGTGGATGAGGGTGCCCATCTCGGCGTTGCGCTGGAATCCCTGGCCGCGCGTGGCGGTACTGCGAGTCAAGGAAGAGGAGGTCGGTGCGCTCGCAGATCGCCTTGTAGTCGCGAAAGTGTTTGCTTTGGGCGGGGATCTCGCCGGCGTTCATGCCGATCCAGAGGCAGTGCTCGCCGCCGGCCTCCTTGGTGACGCGGTTGTTGAGGTCCCAGATCTCGAGGCGGCGGTCGTAGTTCCAGCGGATCCAGGCGCGGTAGACCGGGTTGTCCCAGTCGTGGCTGGTCGGCAGGGAGGCGTCGGCGTAGTCGCGGAACGTGCGGCGGCAGTTCGGGCAGTAGCAGATGCGGTCGCGTTGGAGGCCACTCCAGGAGTTGTCGGCGAATCCGTCGGGTTGGTAGCGCTCGATGATCTCCCGCAGGACGCCCGTCAGGTGCTCGTCGTAGTAGGCGCTGTTGACGCAGGTGATGAAGAGATCGCCCGCGCGGTAGGGTGCGCCGTTCTGGTCGACGGTGAACCAGTCGGGGTGTTCGAGGTAGGCCTGGGGTGTGGCGCGGTTGGAGTCCATGCGTGCGATGACGGTGAGACCTTCGGCGCGGGCGTCCTCAACGATCTCGCCGAAGAGGTCGCGGTCGCCGAGGTGCTGGGCGCGGGCGTGGAACTTCAGGGCGGTGGGGTAGTAGGCGACGATCCCGCCGGCGTTGACGATGACCCCCTGGACGCGGGTGTCGCGCCAGTGCTGGCGCCACCAGGCGCGGTCGTAACGGGTAGGATCGAGTTCGGTGAGGTTGGTCTGACCCCAGCGTATGGTGTTGCGGTACCAGACGCCGGATGAGTGATTGGTCATGGGTGGACGGGGTCCTTTCGTGAGGACGGATGTTGGGCTTGGGCGCGACGTTCGTAGGGGCGGACCGGTGTGTCCGCCCGGTGGCAGACCGCACGGTTACGGGTCGGGAACGGCGTCTGCCACAGCGTGACGTCGGGGAATGCGGCCGGGCGGACACGCCGGTCCGCCCCTACGAAGATGGGCGGGATTGGCAATAGGGAACAGGGCTGTCGCCCAGGTCCTATTTCAACCCGGTCAGGACGATTCCCTTCAGGAAGTAGCGTTGGGCGGCGAAGTAGACGGCGATCACGGGCAGGATCGAGATGGTGGCACCGGCCATGAGGACGGTGACTTGGCTGAAGTACTCGCCCTGGAAGAGTTTGAGGGCGACCGGCAGGGTCTGCAGGTCGGTCGAGTTGAGGAAGATCAGCGGACCGAAGAGGTCGTTCCAGGAATCGAGGAAGGTGAAGATCGCGACAGCGGCCAGGGCGGGCATGACCTGGGGCAACATGATCCGCCAGTAGATCTCGAAGGTGCTGGCGCCATCGAGGCGGGCGGCATCCTCTAGATCCTGCGGGATCTGCATGAAGAACTGGCGCAGGAGGAAGATGGCGAAGACCGAGTGGAGGACGCGCGGCACCCAGAGGGGAAAGTGGGTGTCGATCCAGCCGATCTCGCGGTAGATGATGTAGAGGGGGATGAGCGTCACGATTCCGGGGACCATCAGGGTCGAGAGGAGAATCCCGAACGCCAGGTTCTTGCCGCGAAAGTCGAGCCGGGCAAAGCCATACGCCGCCAATGACGTCACGAAGAGCACCCCGACAACGTTGATCGCGGCGAGCTTGACGCTGTTCCAGAGGAAGCGCGGAATCACGTCCCAGACCTGCTGGTAGTTTTGCCAGACAAAGTCACGAGGAATGAACTCCGGCGGAATCGAAAGCACTTCGCGCTCCGGCCGGAGCGAGGCCGTGATCATCCAGGCCAGCGGGGCGAGGAAAATGACCGCCAGCCCGGTCATCAGCACGTAGAAAAAGCCATCGGTCAGGACTTTGCGGACGACACGCTGCCTGGCGTGCGTCTGTGGGACGACCACCGTTCCGGTCATCGGTCGGGTCAACTCAGCCACCTGGTACGTCCTCCGTTCTTCCCGTCTTTCCGCCTTCCCGTCTCTACCCGTAATGCACCCAGTACTTCTGCAGGCGCCATTGGACCAGGCTGATGACCCCGATCACGACGAAGAGGAGCCAGGCCATCGCCGAGGCGTAGCCCATCCGCGAGAACTGGAAGGCGTTCTGGTAGAGATTGTGGATGTAGACCTCAGTGGCGTTCGCCGGGCCGCCGTCGGTCAGGACGTAGATGATGCCAAAGACCTGGAACGACGAGATGAACTGGGTGATCGTGAGGAAGAAGAGGGCCGGGGTAAGCAGCGGCACCGTGATCGAGCGGAAGCGCCACCAAGCGGAAGCGCCGTCGACCTTCGCCGCGTCGTAGTAGGTCTCGGGGATGCCCTGGAGCCCGGCGAGGAGGATCACCATCGGGTAGCCGACGCCGAACCAGACGCTGACGATGATGATCGCCGCCATCGCGAACTGGGTATCGGTGAGCCACGATGGTCCGTCGACGCCGAAGCCGCTCAGGAACCAGTTAACGGGGCCGTCGTCCGGGGAGAAGAAGAAGCCCCAGACGAGGCTGATGGCCACCACGTTGGTGACGACCGGGAGGAAGTAGGCCGTCCGGAACCAGGTGACGCCCTTCATTGGCCGGTTGCAGAGCATGGCGAGGGCGAGGGCGATGCCGAGTGTCAGGGGAATGTGCCCGACTACGTAGATGAGGGTGTTCTTGATCGATTCCCGGAAGTTGTCATCTCTGGTGAGCAATCGCTCGTAATTGAACAGGCCGACCCATTCGCGCTGGGTCAGCCCGTCCCAATTGGTGAATGAGGTGTAGAGGGAGACGATGATGGGGAGGGCATAGAACCCCAGCACCCCGACGACGACCGGCGAGATAAAAAGCCAGCCTTCGATATCCTTGCGCATCTGGCGCGACAGCCGCGAGCGGGTCCGCGGGACCGTCGCAGGACGTTCGGGTGTGGGCACGGCAACCATCGGCGAACCTCACGGCGCAGGGCCGGTGCGACTCCGCACCGGCCCTGCCGAATGATGTCGTCGCTAGAAATCGCCGCTCAGAATGTCCTCGACCTCCTGCTTGACGCCGGTCAGGACCTCCTCCGCGGTGGATTCTCCCGTCCAGACGAGGTCGAGCTGCGGCCGGTAGGTGTTGCGGGCATTCTCGGTGTTCTCGGTGAAGTTGACCGAGGTGCCGTACTGCATCGCCGTGGCGAACAGAGCGATGTTCGACGGGGAGACGCCCTCCTGCGCCGTCAGCGATTCGGCGGTCGCGATGTGGCCGGGGATGAAGTCGCCGCGATCGACGAAGATCTTCTGGCCGTTCGGGCCGATGAGGTACTTGAGCAGCTCCCAGGCACCGTCCGGGTTTTCGGCGGCGGTGGGGACGGCGTAGCAGATGAAGCTGCCTTCGGACTTCTGGTCGACCTTTGCTGGCGGGGGAGCAACATCGAAGGTGAAGTTGATGTCGTTGTTGCGGAAGTAGGCCATCGTCCCCTGGGTGCGGAAGATCATGCCGACCTTGCCCTGGAGGAAGAGGTTGTTGCCGGTGTTGGTCTCGCGGACGAGGCCCCGCTCCGGCTGGACGCCGTGGACGACGGTCAAGTCGGCCAGCCACTGGATCGCTTCGATGCCCTGGGGCTCGGCGAGGAGGAAGGATTTGCCGTCCTCGGAGTAGATGCCCTCGGCCAGGCCGTTGTTGACGGCCCAGGTCTGCTCGCAGCCGGTGTCGTCGTAGACGAGGGCGCCCCAGCGCTCGCCGGGGATGGTCAGGGCCTGGGCTGTGGCGAGGAAGTCGTCCCAGGTCCAGCCCTCGCTGACCCAATCCTTCGGTGGTAGGGCGACTCCGGCCTCATTGAACATGTCGACGTTGTAGTAGATCAGGCGGGGCTGGCTGCCAAGGGAGACGGCGGTGTACTTGCCGTCGGGTTGCGCCGTGAAGTTCCAGATCGGCTCGAAATAATCGGCGGAGTTGATGGCGTCGCGTTCGATGTACGGCATCAGATCGAGGAATTGCTCCTTGACCGAGTAGAACCGGACGAAGTCGTCGTTGGTGCGGATGACGTCGGGGACCGTGCCGCCGGCAAGCATCGTCCGGACCTTGGTCTCGTAGTCGGTGCCGGTGCCGGGGGTGGGGACGAGTTCGACCGTGCGGCCGGTCTCCGCCATGTAGGCCTGGATGGCGGCCTCGGTGGGGGTGCCCTCCATCGCCTCCCAGTTCATGAAGGAGGTGGGGCCGACGTCCTGGAACCGGGAGAGGCGGCCGTAAGCAGGGGCGCCGGGGGCCGCGGAGAGGTGGTGGGGCAGGGCTGCGGCCGCGCCCGCGGTCGCGATCGAAGAGAGAACCTGTCGCCGGGTCACCCGAGAACCGAAGGAAGTCATCGAACCGTTTCCTTTCCTTGAGTACCAGCCGGGTAGCCAGCCAGCTGCGTAGCTTCGCCGCACGCTGAGGAATCCGGGCTCAGCTGCGGCCTCAATGGGAGCGGATGGACGCGGTTGACTCCTCCTTCCAGTAACGAGCTAGCAGCTTTCAGCCGTCAGCAATCAGCCGGTTGCGATCACGATGCCGAGATCCAACCCCGATCTCCCCTGTCATCCCGAGCTTGTCGAGGGATCTAGAGGAAGACGGCATTTCGCGTTCGACCCGGCTTTCGAGAGAACGGTGCCGTGTTCTCGAACGCTACGGCGACATCGCTCCCACGCGCCCTTCGAGATTCCTCGACAGGCTCGGAATGACAGGTACGCCGGACGCCTGATAGCTCATTGGTGAAGATGCCCCATTGTTATGGTGACGTTAGCATGGTAGCGTTATCGGGTCAAGCAAGCCGAGCCGTACGTGAGAGCCAGGAGGGCTGGACGATGACCGTTGCCGAGGTCGCTGGGGTGAAGGCCGAAACGTCTGTGCAGGGGCGCGTTGGGCTGGTCGATTGCGACGTTCACCCGTATCCGGTCAACAACGACGAGATCAAGGGCTACCTGAAGCAACCCTGGCGTGATCGCTTCGGTGGCGGTGGGCGCGGCTTTTTTGGCAACCCGGTCCATGGGTCGCGGCTGGACAGCAACCCGCCGAAGGGAGGCCCGGCCGGTTCCGACCCCGATTTCCTGCGCTCCCAATTGATCGAGGAGTTCGGGACGGCCTACGCCGTCTTGATGCCCCGGGCCTTCTGCAATGTCCACCCGGACCCGGATTTTGGCTCCGCGATCGCGGCCGCCTACAACGACTGGCTCGACGCCACCTGGCTCTCCCAGTACAACCACGACGGGGTGTTCAAAGGGTCGATAACGGTCAATATCCACGACCCGGCCGCGGCGGCGAAGGAGATCGAGCGCTGGGCGGGCCATCCCCACTTCGTCCAGGTGATGACCGACTCTGGCGCCCGCGCCCCCTTTGGCCAGCGCCAGTACTACCCGATCTATGAGGCCTGCGAGAAGCACGGGTTCCGGTTCGCTGTCCATCCCGGGACCGACGGCATGGGTATCAACGTCCAGCCCTCACCTGGCTACCCGACCCACTACATCGAGTGGCACACCTGCCTCTCGCTCTCGTTCCAGGCCCACCTCGTCAGCATGATCACCGAAGGGGTCTTCGAGCGATTCCCTGGCTTCGGGATCACACTTGTCGAAGGGGGTGTTGCCTGGGTGACTGGGCTACTATGGCGGCTCGATGCCGAGTGGAAGGCGCTCCGCTCCGAGGTGCCGTGGCTGACCAAGCCTCCGTCTGCCTACCTGCGCGACCACGTCCGCCTCTCCAGCCAGCCTCTGGAGACGCCGGACAACCCCAAACACCTCCTCCAGATGTTGGAGATGATGGATGCCGAGCGCATCCTGATGTTCGCCAGCGACTACCCGCACTGGGATTTTGATTCTCCGACCCATGCCTTTCCGCGCCTGCCGACGGCAATGCACGAGCGGATTTTTCGACGAACGCGCGGGAATGGCTGAACCTACCTGCCGCTCCGACCCAGAAGTCCGGCAACGGCATGGTCGCGGCGAACTAGGTGGTGCATTCGTAGGGGTACGCCCGGGCGCCGGATTAGCGCGGATCGCGTGTCCAACCCCGATGTGAAGGGGACTGGGCAGGGCGATGCATGCATCGCCCCAACATGGATCTGGGCCGCAGACAACGCGGACGGCGGGAGGGGATTGTCGTGGGTCGTCACGTGGTCGGGCGGGTCAGCGAGTTGCCGCCCGGCGGCCGGAAGATTGTCGAGGCTGATGGCCGCTCGATCGGTGTGTTCAACGTCGGGGGCTCGTTCTACGCCCTGCGCAACTCGTGCCCGCACCAGGCAGCCCCGCTCTGCCTGGGCGCGATCAAGGGCATGACGATGCCGAGCAAGCCGGGCGAGTACATCTGGGGCCGGGAAGGCGAGATCGTCCGGTGCCCCTGGCACGGTTGGGAGTTCGACATCCTCACCGGCCGCTCGATCTTCAACCCGCACAAGACCCGGGTCAAGGCCTACGATGTCACCGTCGAGTCCCGACTTGAGGACGAGGAGGACGAGTCGGTCGAGACCTTCGAGGTCACGGTCGAAGACGGTTGGGTCGTGCTCCATGTCTAATTGGACGCCCGACTGAGCATACCTCCCGGCGCCCGTGAGCCGTTTGCGCGTTGGCGTTGCGGTTTTTGATGCCTTCATACTGTCTGGCACAGCAGACAGTGTGGTTGCGAGGGTACGCCGGATGGTGACGATCAAGGACATCGCGAATCGGGCGGGGGTCTCCATGATCACCGTCTCGCGCGTCGTGAACAGCAACGGCTACGTCGGGGCGGCGACCCGAGAAAAAGTCGAGGCCGCGATCCGCGAGCTCAATTACGTTCCCAACAAGGTGGCCAGTAACCTGCGCTCACAGCAGTCGGATTTGTTGGCCCTGGTCCTTCCCGACATCACGAACTCGTTCTGGACGACGATCGCCCGGGGCGTCGAGGACGCCGCCTGGTCGCGCGGCTACTGCGTTTTCATCTGCAACGCCGACAACGACCCGGACAAGGAAGCGGCCTACATCGAGAGTTTGCTGCGCCGCCGAGTGGGCGGCGTCCTGATCGTACCGACGCCCGATCCGCAGAGCGAGGCGCAGCTCGACCGGCTGCGCCAGCACAGAACCCGGTTCGTGGTGGTGCACCGCAAGCTGCGCCAGCCGATCGCCGATGTCGTCCGCAGCGACGGCCAGGGCGCGGCCCGGGACCTGACCGCCGCCCTGATCGCGGACGGGTGGACGCGCATCGCCTACGTCGGATTGCCACTGTCGGATCCGGCCAGCGAAGATCGGCTCGATGGGTACCGAGAGGCGCACGCCAGTGCCGGTATCGAACCGGCTATGGACCTGGTTCGAGTCGGACCGCTCAACCCGAGCACCGGCTACCGGCTGGTAACCGAATTGCTCGAGTTGTCTCCCCGGCCGGAGGCGATTCTTCTGGGTAACAGCCGCCTGGCGGTCGGCGGCCTGCGGGCGATCGGGCACGCCAGGTTGAAGGTGCCGGACGACATTGCCGTAGCGGCCTTCCACGATACCTCCGCCCTCGACGACTACGCCCCGACGATGATCCGGGCGGTGCAGCCGTCCTACGCGATGGGCAAGATCGCCACCGAGTTGCTGCTCAACCGGGAGGGGCGCGTCGATGGCGAGTACCGTGAGCTCGTGCTGCCAGCGGAGTTCCACCGGCCGGGTGACGTGGCGCTGGGCGAGATCGGTGCGGTCAGCCGAGATAGTGTGCGGTACGGGGCTTTGTAGGGCGTACGAGCGGTGCGTGTTGGTCGCGACGCACCGGCAGGTAGGGGCGGACCTGTGTGTCCGCCCGGCATCCGGGTCGCGGCGATTCGTTGATGTCGACGCCATCTCCAACCACGGACCGTCGTGATCTGCCACCGGGCGGACACACAGGTCCGCCCCTACGACGGTAACACCGTCTCCGTAACGGATGACGCATTTCCCCCGGAGAATCGGTCCAACCGGAACAGGGCGATGTCGTGCTCCGTCTCGCCGGTGGTGGCGAGGTCGGCGAGGATTTCGCCGATGACTGGGCAGAATTTGTAGCCGTGGCCGGAGCAAGGGGAGGCGAGGACAATGTTGGGATTGTCTGGGTGGAGATCGATGATGAAGTGGCCATCGGGGGTATTGGTAAAGAGGCAGGAGCGGAGGGCCATCGTCGGGCCGGCGCCCGCCGGAAAATACGATTCGGCGAAGCCGCGCAGCAGGTGTTCGTCGGCGGCGGTAGCGTCGCGGTCGAGGTTGTCCGGGTCGGCGATTTCGCCCAGGTGGCCGTAGCGGCCGAACTTGAAACCGGGAACGCCGTAGATCGGCAGGCCGTAGTAGCGACCTTCGGGGATCTGGAGGTTGAAGACGGGAAAACGCTCCGGCGTGAAGACGGATGTGTCGTGGGGTTGGAGCCAGGCAAGCACCTGGCGCTCTGGCACCGCGATGGCTGCCAGGATTGGCGCGTGCTGCCCGATCCAAGCGCCGGTGGTCACAACCAGCGACGCTGTTTCGTAGCTGCCATGGTCGGTCGTCACTCGCACGGTGTCGCCGGAGACATCCCAGCCCAGGACACGCTCGCGCGCGTGGACCTCGGCCCCGGCCGCCTGGGCGGCCAGCACGTGGGCGACGATGGCCTGCTCGGACAGCACGAAGCCGCCGTCGGGTTGGTAGAGGGCGAGGTGATTGGGCGGCAGGCGGTAGCCGGGAAAGCGGCGCGAGAGTTCGGTGCTGCTCAGGACCTCGTGCGGGATGTCATGCACCCGGCAGGAGTGCGTACGAGCCCTGGAAGACGTCGTCATCTGGCGCGCTGGCGTCGACCGAGCCGGTGATATGCAGCAGCCGCTCACCGTACCCTGCTTCCAGTTCGCGCCAGAGCGCGTACGACCGGCGCAGCAGCGGCACGTACGACGGATGCTCGTAGTAGGCCTGGCGGATGATGCGGGTCACGCCGTGCGACGACCCCAGCGCATGCGGGATATCGAATCGCTCGATCCCCAGAACCCTCGCTCCCGCGTAGCGCTAACTGGTGGCACGTGGCCGACCCCATCCCGCCAACCCCGAGCACGATGACGTCGAAGCGCTCCCGCCCCACCGTCTCGCCTTCCCGCCTACCCGCTTACCCGCTAGTGGGGATAGAGGTGGCCTTCTGCGGCGAATGGGAGACCCAGTCGCTGGCAGCCCCCCATTGCGCTCTGATGCGCGCCGTTCAGGATCTAGCCGCTCTCCCGTCGGGTCGAAGAGCGGCTCGGTCTGGACCGTTGCCCTGACTTCCCGGCCGAACACTCGACCGATACGACGTGCCTGGCGCGGTGTGATGGGACGGGAAGATAGGCGTAGGCGATGCTCTGGCCGGTCGAGAAGCCAAATCCGGCGGAGGTGACATACCCGACGGGTTTGGCGCCGATCAGGACCGGCTCCTTGCCCATCCCGACAACCGATGGATCGTCGAGGGTCAGGCAGGAGAGCACCCGGGGGGGCTCAGATCCGCTGAGGGCATCGCGGCCGATGAACGCGCCTTTCTTGGGTTTGACGGCAAACATCAGCCCGGCTTCTGCCGGGGTGTGCTCGGTCGTCATGTCGGTGCCCCAGGAGCGGTAGCCCTTCTCCAGGCGCATGGTCTCGAGGGCGGCGCGGCCGGCGGCGACCAGGCCGTGGGGCTGGCCCGCGGTCCAGAGCAGATCCCAGAGGTACCCTCCGTACTCGACCGGAGCGTACAACTCCCACCCGAGCTCGCCGACGTAGGAGACTCGCAGCGCGGTAACTGGGACCGGTCCGACCTCGATCCGGCGGGCGGTGAAGTAGGGAAATGCCTCGTTGCGGAGCTCGGATGCTGAGACCGCGGCGAGGATGTCGCGGGCCCTTGGTCCCCAGAGACCGATACAGACGGTGCTGCCGGTGATGTCGCGGATGTGGACGGTCCGATCATCGCAGGCGTGACGGCGAAGCCAGTCGAGGTCGAGCGGCCCGTTGGCGCCGATCTGGAAGTGGTCGGGGCCGAGCCGGGCGATGGTGATATCGCTGCGGATGCCGCCCTGGGCGTCGAGGAGGAGGCTGTAGATGACGCTCCCGGTTGGCCGGTCGACGCGGTTGGTTGTCAGGCGGTCGAGCAGGGCGCAGGCGCCTTCGCCGGTAACCTCAATCCGGTAGAGGGTCGACATGTCGAAGAGGCCGGCCCGTTCGCGGACGGCCAGATGCTCCGCTCCGGCGATCGGCGACCAGAACATCTCGGACCATCCGTCGCGCGGGGCGACAGGAAACTCATCGAGTAGCGGCGCGTTCGCCTCATACCACTGGGGTCGCTCCCAGCCGCGGGCTTCGAAGAAGACGGCCCCGAGGTCCTTTTCACGGTCGTGGAAGGGTGGTACCCGCAGCGGGCGGGGATGCTCTAGCGGCTGGAGCGGATGGATGATGTCGTAGACCTCGTCGTACTGCTGCGCACCCCGAGTCTGGACATATGTCTTGGTGAGGGCGAAGGGATCGAAGCGGTTGAGGTCGCAGTCGTGCAGGTCGAGGTCGCTGACGCCGTCGGTGATGAGGTCGGCGACGGCCTGCCCCACGCCGCCGCCGTGGGTGACCCAGACAGCCTCCGCCACCCAGAAGCCGCGGACGTTGGCCGCTTCGCCGATGAGCGGAAAGGCATCCGGGGTGAACGAGAACATCCCGTTCATCGCCTCGGCAATCTCAACCCCGCGCAGGGCCGGGAGGAGTTCGAGGGCGTCGTTCCACGGCCCGGCAAAATGCTCCGGGGTAAAAGGAACGATCGAGGGCATGACCGGGGCGTCGGCGTGAGGCAAGATCGCGGCGGGATCGACCAGCAGCGGCTCGTGGGCATAGGAGCCGACGCCGTAGCAGTCTCCAACCTGCCGCTCGTACATCGCCCTGTCCTGGTCGCGCAGGATGGAATGGGCGACCTCCTGGCCGGCAAACTCGGCCAACTCCGGTAGGGGTGTCGTCTTGACGTACTGGTGCTGGCAGACGGCGAGCGGGATCGAGACGCCCGCCATGTGGCCGACAAGCGGACCCCAGATTCCGCAGCAGACCAGCACCTGCTCAGTCACAATCGTGCCGCGGGACGTCACCACCCCGTGCATCCGACCGCTGGTGATCTCGAATCCGGTGACCAGGGTGTGTCCGTGGAACGTGGCGCCGGTGGCCGACGCCGCCCGGGCGAGGGCTTCGGCCGCACGGGGCGCCTTGGCGATGCCGTCGCTTGGGACGTGATAGGCCCCCAGGATCTGGGTCGGGTCGAGGAGCGGCAGAAGGTTCTGGGCCTCCTCCGGGCCGATCAGTTCGGCCTCGATGCCCCAGGATTTGGCCCAACCGAGTTTGCGATGGAGATCCTGCCAGCGCTCGGGCGTGCGCGCGACCTCCAGGCTGCCGACGCCATGCCAGCACGGCTGCCCGTCCAGCGCGAACGACGAGTAGAGATCCACGGCGCGTTTGGCAAAGGTCGCCATGGTCTTCGATGGGTTGGTCTGGTAGACGAGGCCGGGGGCGTGGGACGTCGATCCACCGGTGGCGAAAAGCGGCCCCTGGTCGAGCACGACGACATCGCGCCAGCCGCGCTGGGTCAGGGCATAGGCGGCGGACGTACCGACGATCCCCGCCCCGACGATCACGATCGCGGCGTGGGAGGGGAGCGGCGTCGCGGCAGGCTCAGCCACGGAGTTTTTCCAGGACCAGGTCGCGGAACCCGGCGATGTGGGTCTCGTTCTGAACGTAGACACCGCCGGCGGCGTAGGCGCGGGAGTGCATGCCGAGTTGGGTCCGCTCGCAGACCTCCCAGTCCTGGCGGTTGACCAGATCGAAGATGGCGACCGTGTCGGCGGGGTCGAAATCAGGCCGGGCGACATCCTCCGGGGCGAAGAGCCAGTCGCAGGTAACGTGCGAGCTCTCCGGACCGAGCGGGCGGAGGGTGTGCAGGATGACGTGGTCCGGGAGGAGGTTGACGAAGACGTTCGGCCAGAGGACGAAGCCGAAGTAGGTCCGGTCGTCCTCCGGGCCAAGGCCGGGGAGCCGGGGCCGCTGGCCGCTGCCGGAGAGCGTGAAGGCATCTATATCGTCGGCGAAGGCTGTCCCCTCGCCAGGGATGCCCTGGTAGGAGGTGCCGTTGCGGAACTCGGGCAAGAGGCGGGTGAGCTCCGGGTGGACCGGAGCGCAGTGGTAGCACTCCATGAAGTTCTCGACGACCAGTTTCCAGTTGGCCGCGATCTCGTAGGTGATCGACGTGCCGACCGTCAGGTCGCCAACGCGATAGCGGTAGAAGATGTCGAGCGTGCCGAACCGCTGGATGAGCGGTGGGTTGAGCTGATCGGCCACGCCGCCGGGCGCAGTCGCTTCGTCGGCCAGGTTGAGCCAGACCAACCCCTGCCAGACCTCGCAGCGGACGGGAACGAGTCCGAACGCGGATTTGTCCAGACGCTCGTCGTGGACCAGGTTCGGCGCGCCGAGCAGGCGGCCGTCGAGCCCATAGGACCAGGCGTGGTAGGGGCACTGGATGGTCTTGCCGGACTGGGTGACTTCGTTGCAGGGGGTCACCGCCAGGCGGGCGCCGCGGTGGCGGCAAACGTTGAGGAAGGCGCGGATATGGCCGTCGCGGCCGCGAATCACGATGATGCTTTCGTCGGCCAGGTCGGTGGTGAAGAGCTGACCGGCTTCAGGGATGGCATCGGCCCGGCCAACGCAGACCCACATCGTGCCGAAGAGCTTGCTCTGCTCCTGGGCGTAGATGGCGGGCTCGTGGAAGTAGGGTCCGGCAAGGGTCGATTCGAACGCGGGGGTGGTCGGTGCGGAAGGGGCAGAGACCACGGGCACACTCCTGGCCGGGTGGCGTGAAAAGGCTTGGTTCAGAGGTCTATACCAGAAACCGTAGCAGCGCGCCTCAACGGGTGTCAAGCAGGGCCATTGTCCTGACCCCAGCGCCTAAGTTTGCAAAGGATCGCCCCTTATAGAGCCGCAAGGACCGGTGAACTGGCTGATATGCTGGACGGGCCGCCGCATCGTGGCTGGCGGCAATCGCAGGGATGACCGGATCCCGTCGGATCGAGGAGAGCTGTCCATGCGCCGTGCACCCGTTTTGCTCTGTGCGTTCCTTTTGCTCTTCGCCGCGGTCTCGATGCGCGTTGCCGCGCAAAGTTCGACGCCAGAACCGGAAGCGCCGACCGATGAAGTGGTCCCTTTTGGGGATGACACCTATGCCTTTTTCAGCAGTGGGTACGTCTCGCTCTTCGTCGTCACCGACGATGGCGTGATCGCCACCGATCCGGCAAGCGAGTTCGATCCGGACCGGGCCAACCGCTACAAGGCGGCCATCGAGTCCGTCACCGATCAGCCGGTGCGCTACCTGGTCTACAGCCACGACCATGCCGACCATGCCATCGGAGGGGCTGTCTTCGCCGACACGGCCACCTTCGTCTCGCACCGCAACGCAGTGGAGAAGATCGCCGCGATCGGCGACCCGAATACGCCGGTGCCGACGATCGCGTTCGATGACTACCTCATGTTGGAACTCGGCGGCACGACGATCGAGCTGTACTACGCCGGTCGGAACCACTCCGACAACAGCGTGGTCCTCTATCACCCCGCACAGCGCCTCGCCTTCGCCGTTGACTTCATCCCGGTGGACTCGCTGCCGTTCCGCGACCTGCCGGACTTCTATCTGCCCGACTGGCTCGATTCCCTGACGTGGGTCGAAGAAAACCTCGACTTCGACACGCTGGTGATCGGCCACCCGCCCGTTTCGGGTACCAAAGCCGATGTCGGCGAGATTCGCGTCTACGTCGAAGACCTGATCGCGGCCATCGAGGCGGCCCGGGCGGACGGGTTGGCCGACAATTCTCCGGAGATGGTCGAGGCGGTGCGGGCGGTGCTTGAGCCGGAATACGGCTCCTGGGCGAACTTCGAGGAGTATCTGCCGCTCAACATCGAAGGGGTCATCCGGATCACGAGCGCCGGGGAGGCGACGCCGGAAGCGTAGATTCCCTGTCGAAACCGTTCGATGGGCGGCTCCGCGCGGGACTGAAGTCCCGCGCTCAGTGACGGAAATCGGCTAAAGCCGACTGACGAATTGCCACCGGATTGCCCCGGCGTTCCTAGTCCCGAAGGGACTTCCGTCACTGAGCCCGGGACTCAAAGTCCCGGGCGGAGCCGCGCGCGGCGTGGATTTGTGAGAGCCTCTTAGTCTGGTAGTCCACGTTCAAGGGGCGGTCGATACGGGTGATGAGCGAATTCGACATTGCCGGGCGGAGGCTCCAGAACCAGTTGCTGGTCGGGCCGCCGGCTGCCGATCCAGAGGCGGTCATCCGCCATTTCGTCGCCGTCCAGGCCCAGGAGTATCCGGACACCAAGTGGGGGGTGGCCCAGCGCACCCAGGGCGCGACGAACGCGGATCTCGATGCGATGCTCGCGTCCGGGGCGCTTATCCGGACCCACCCGATGCGCCCGACATGGCACTTCGTCCTGCCGGAGGACATTCGCTGGCTCCTTGCCTTGACCGGCCCGCGCGTTCACGTCGCGAGTGGTTCGATCTACCGCAGGGAGGGGTTGGACGAAGCGACCTTGCGGCGCGGCGACGAAGTCATGGCCCGGGCGCTGGAGGGTGGGAAACATCTGACCCGGGCGGAGTTGAAGGGGTCGCTGGAGGCGGCGGGCATCAGTGCCATTGGGCTGCGGCTGGGGTATCTGGTCATGCACGCCGAGCTGGAGGCGGTCATATGTAGCGGTCCGCTGCGGGGCAAGCAGTTCACCTACGCCCTGTTCGACGAGCGGGTGCCGGCTCAGCCGCCGAAAGACCGTGACGAGGCCGTGGCAGAGCTGGCGCAGCGCTACTTCCGGGCGCACGGACCGGCCACGGTCCACGATTTCTCCTGGTGGTCTGGCCTGACGATGGGCGATTGCCGGGCGGGCGTGGCGGCGAACGGGGACTCGCTCGTCTCGATAGAGCACAACGACAAGACCTATTGGATGGCGCCGGAGGAGAATCCGCCCCCGGCACCGTCCGGTGTCGTCCACCTGTTGCCCGCCTACGATGAGCACACGGTTGCCTACCGGGACCACGGCCCGTCGACGCATCCCGCACTCGTGGATGCCGTCAAGCCGGGGGATAATCTCCTGTACTTCAACATCGTTACTTTGGACGGGCTCGTGATCGGTGGCTGGCGCCGGACAATCAAGGCTCGTGAAGTCGTCATCGAAACCGACCTCCTCGTTCAGCTGCACCCGGCCGAACGGGCGTCTCTAGAGGCCGCCGCCGACCGGTACGGGCAGTTTCACGGCTTGCCGGTGTCCATCGTCGCGCGCAAGGTCGATCGTTCGTAGAGAACTGCGTCCATAGGCGCTATGCTGGGAGATATTGGAGGCCTTCCGGCACTGATGCGATGAATGGAGGCGGTCGTGTACTTCAAGCAAGTGCTTGACGAGCGATGCGGGTGCGCGTCCTACGTGATTGCGTCCCGTGCCACGCACGATGCGGCAATCGTCGATCCCGCCCTGACGATCGATGTCTACGAGCCGCTTTTGCGCGAGCGAGATTTCAACCTGCGCTACGTGATCGACACCCACATCCACGCCGACCACGTCTCCGGGGCGCGTCGCCTTGCGGAGTTGCACGGAGCCGAACTCATCTTGCACGAGTCGGCCGAGGTTTCTTACCCGTTCCGGGCGGTAACCGATGGCGAGGAGCTCCCGTTGGGACCGCTGATCCTGAAGGCCATCCACACCCCAGGGCACCGTCCCGAGTTGATGTCGATCCTGATCGTGAACCCGGCCCGAAGCCCGGAGCCGTCGATGGTGCTGACGGGCGATTCGCTGCTGGTGGGAGACGTCGGGCGGCCCGACTTCGGCGGGGGGGACGCGGCCGATCAGTACGACAGCGTCGGGAAGCTGTTGCGTCTGCCGGACTGGGTGGCGGTCTTCCCCGGCCACTTCGAAGGGCCGTGCGGCAAGCAGATGTGCGGCCGCCCGAGCACGACGATCGGGTTCGAGCGGCTCTACAACCCCCTCACTCACCTCGACAAGCGTGCTTTCCTGGCGCGCCTCACCGACGGTATCCCCGCCCGGCCGCTGAACATGATCGCCATCGAAGCCACAAACCGCGGAACGGCGGACCTCTCGTGGGCGATGCCGGTCACCTCGCCCGAGGTCGAGCAGATCGATGTCGACGCGCTCGCTGCCCGCAAGGACCACGTGATCGTCCTCGATGTCCGGGAGCCGGCCGAATACGCGGGCGGGCACATACCGGGCGCGATCAACCTGCCGCAGGCAGAGATTGCCACCAAGCTCGATGAGATTCCGCGCGACCAACCGCTGGTACTCGTCTGTCAGGCGGGCATCCGCTCACTTCGCGCGGCCCAGTTCCTTCGCCAAGCTGGATTCGATAACCTGGTTAGCGTCGAGGGCGGAACCGGTGCCTGGGCGGAATCTGGCAGGAAACTGGAGACCGCCGAAATCGACTCCGATCAGCCCTCCGTGGTCATCGTCGAGACCGAGTGGCCCCATGCGGGCGTGGCCGGGCCGGAGGGGATCCGGCGGTAATCTGCAGTCGCCAGGCGATTTCTGCCGAACCCCGTTGCGGCGCGATTCGTCGCACCCTTACAAGCGGTTCGTCGCGACCATCCCGAACATCAGCGGCAGATTGGGGATATCCTCCGGTGGCACCATCCGCCGGCCGGGTGTCTCCCGCATGCGATCGAAGAGTTTGGCCCCGTTGGAGAACGGATATTCGCGTAGGGTCGTGATGACCAGTCCGGCATCGGTGAGCGCTGTCGCAATCTCGCCGAGGGTCCAGCGGAACTCCTGGCCGGGGTGCGGGTTCGTCCAGTCCTGTTCGCCCTGTTCGAAACCGGACGGGGCCAGGGCCTCGCCGGACAGGCCGACGTAGTCGCCGACCCCACGCTCGTACGACTCAGCCGCTCCGCCGGTGAAGTAGGGTAGGCGACCGGTCCAATCCCAATCGAAGGTCATCGCGAAGGGGTGGAAGTCGAGGAGGACAACCCTGCCGCCCGGCGCGAGGATCCCGGCGATGCGCTGCGCCCAACCCGACAGGTCCGAGAGCCAGACCAGGCAGCCATACGAGGAGAAGACGATGTCGTACCGCTCCGGGCGGTCCTGGGCGGCCTCGAGCCACTCGTAGACGTCGGCCCGGGCAAACGTCGCCGGAATGCCTGAGTCGGTGGACAGGGCGGTGGCAAACGCGATCGCCTCGTCGCTGATGTCGACACCGGTGACGTCCGCACCGAGCCGGGCGAGGGAGAGGGTGTCCTGGCCGGCGTTGCACTGGAGGTGGAGCAGGCGCTTGCCGGAGATTTCTCCGAGCAGTTCAACCTCGTCAGGAAAGAGCGTGCTGCCGCCACCCCGGAAGAAGGCGGCCTGGTCCCGCTTGTGGCTGTTATGGACCTGGGTGGCGGCGTTCCAGGCAATCCGGTTGATTTCGTGCAGATGTCTCCGTTCCATCCCTTCGTAGGGGCGATGCATGCATCGCCCTGCCCCGGGGGCGGCGTTCCCCTCGGTTCTGGGCGGTTGGCAATTGGGCGAGGCATGCCTCGCCCCTACGAGTTCTATCCGCGAGAACGTGCCGCTAGCTCCATTCGATCAGGTCGATCTCTCGGACGGGAAGACTCTGATCGTTTGGGAGGCGGATAGTCTTGATCTCGAATGGTGAGAACGTCGTCTCGACGGTCCGGTTCCAGGCGGCGAGGCGGAGAGTGGCAGCCGTTGCGACGCCTGCCGTCTCGGAGCAGCGGAGGATCATATCGTCGCCGTCTTCCGCCTGCTTGACGGCGGTAACGACGATATTGGCGGGCTCGGCGGCGACAAACTCGGCGGCAAGCGGCAGAGGGCCGGGATGGAAGGTCTCGGCTAGGGGAATGAGCGGTTGGTTGAGCTGGGCGGCGCGGCGGACGGCGGCGCCTTCGCGCCAGTTGCCGGCGTGGGGAACGAGGGCGTAGGTGATGCGCTGCACACCCTGGTCCATGAACTCGTAGTCACCGCCGGGCTCCGGCACGTACGGGTCGTGGTGCGCGTAGATCGGGCTGCGCAGGACGGTGAGGCCGATTTCGCCCGGGGTGGAGTGCATGCTGGGCTTGCCGTCGTTGAGAACGGTCAGCCCGTACAGCGCTTTGCTTCCCGGCACGTTGCCCGACATGTCGATCCAGGCCTGGCCCGGCTGCTCGTCCCCGCTCTCGGCCCGCTCGATGACGCCGTAGGGAATCTCGTAGGTGGTGACCGTCTCTTCCAGGTTGAGGCCGAAGAGGAGCTTGAGCATCTGGAAGTGCTCGTGCCAATCGACCGTGACCCGGACCTCGACCTGATCGGCGCCCGCATAGAGGATGAATTCCTGGCGGAGCGTCGAGTTGCTGTAGGCGCTCTCGACGCGGAGGACGGCCCGGACCGGACCGGTCTCGACGAGGGTGACGGCGGTAGGGGTGAATTCGCCGGCGACCTGATCGAAGCGGAAGACGCCGTGGCTCCAGGTATCGGACGGGTCCGCGATCACGACCGGGCGGGCCGCGCCGCCGCGGACGGCTTCGATTCCCCGGCGCTTGTCGATCAGGCTTGATATCGTGCCGCGCTCGGGATCGATCTCGACCCGGAGGAATTCGTTCTCCAGGCTCGTCGCGGTGGAAACCAGCGAGGGGATGGAATGCTCGTCGTTGTCCGATTCAGCCCTTGGGCCGACGCGGTAGACCCGGTAGCCCATCGGCGGGATCGCGGCGGCGAAGCAGAGGCGGCGGCGCCAGCCGCTGACGGTGGCCTCCGAGCGGACGGTCTGAACAGGGACGGCGACTCCGGACTCGTCGGTCAGGCCGTCGGTTGGGGTGAACCGGCCAAACTCAAGTTCGACGCCGGCCGTGACCGGCCAGGCGTGGGGATTGAATACGACGATCGGGGTCGTGCTCTCGGCGAAGGGAATATCGATCTGCCAGGCGACGGCCTGGATGGCGTGTTGCAGGCGGCGGCGGGCGATGGCGATGGCCTCGCCGTAGGTGTCGCGAGCGTCGTCGTAGGCAGAGGCGAGGCTGGTCCCGGCCAGGATGTCGTGGAACTGGTTGAAGAGGACCAGTTTCCAGGCGTGGGTCAGATCCGTAGCCGGGTAGGGGCGGTCCAGGATGGCGGTCGCGATCGCGGACCACTTCTCCGCGGCCAATAGCAGGTTCTCGGCCTGGCGGTTCCAACGCTTTACCCCGGAGTGGGCGGCGTAGCAGCCGCTAGCGTGATGGAGAAGATCGCCGTGCACGACGGGGAGGTCAACGCCGGCAGCGAGGACACGGTCAAAGAAGTCACGCGGGGAGCTATGGATCAAATGCGGAAAGGCGGGATCGGCGTCCATCTCCGGGATGCGCCGCAGGTTGTCACGGGTCGGTCCGCCTCCGTGGTTGCCGACGCCGTAGAAGCACATGATCTCGGGGAATTCCGCCGTCGCCTCGGCGGCGCAGCGGAGGACGTGCTTCTCCAGATCCTCGGTCGTGCCTCCGGCGGTGTAGGCGTAGGGGATGCGGAAGGTGAGGACGCGAGAGCCGTCCGCCGCTTCCCACCAGAAGATGCGGCCGGGCAGTTCCTTTTCGACCGGTTCCGGGCGCATGAAGACGTAGGTGTCCATGCCGCCCTTGTTCAAGATCTGGGGAAGCATGCCGCTGTGGCCGAAGCTGTCGACGTTGTAGCCGACGGTGGCAACCACCCCGAACTTGTCCTTGAAATAGCGCTGGCCGTAGAGCGCATGGCGAACGAATGACTCGCCCGCGGGGATGTTGCAGTCAGGCTGAATCCACCAGCCGCCGGCGATCTTCCACCGGCCCTCGGCGACGCGCCCCTGAATCTCATGGAACATGGCGGGGTCGTTCTCTTCAACCCACTCGTAGATGGCGGCGGAGCTGGAGGTGAAGATGAACTCCGGCGTCTCAGTCATCCGGTCCAGGGCCGATCGGAAGGTGGCTTTTGCCTCCTGCAAGCCCTCCGGCCACTGCCAGAGCCAGACCGGATCGAGGTGGGCGTTGCCGATCATGTGCAGGGTAGCGGCGGGCGTCTGGACGGACTCGGTTGATAGGCGTGGATCGCTCATGTCGGGGCGGTTGTCTCCGGCTGTGGCGACGGAACGGGGCGGCCGGAGACTCACGCTGATCCGGCCGGGCGGTCATATGGTACACGTCGCTTCTGGGGTTCGGACTCCGGTGCCAGCCGAGCTTAGAAGAAGGAGATTGCTGTGTCCCCAGAAGAGCGGTTCGAGTCGCTTCGGGCAGGCTTCCAGAGCGAACCCGGCGTGACCGGCGGGGCGGGGGATGCCCCCAGGAAGGCGTTTGGCGCCTCCGCCCTGAAGGTGGGCGGCAAGATCTTCGCGATGCTGGCCCGGAGCAGGCTGGTGGTGAAGCTGCCGCGTGAGCGTGTCGCCGCACTGGTGGAGTCCGGTGCCGGGACACAGTTCGATCCCGGACATGGCCGGCCGATGCGCGAGTGGCTCAGCGTCGATCCGGAAGCTCCGCTGGATTGGGACGCGTTGTCGCGTGAAGCCCTAGTGTTCGTCGGTGGCGGACCCCGGGTTGAAACCCGGGGCTAAACCTACAAAGTCCCTCCGGGACTGAGCCGAACGGCGCGGCGCCCGACGGTCTTGATAGGCGCTCTAGGTGCGAACCGAACTCACCAACAGCGGAACCCCGGGCGGGCGCGTGAATAACGACCTCTCCAACGAGATCACCGAACGTGTTGCCGATCTGCTGGCGGCCAAGGACGTTCCCGGTGCGTCGATCGCCCTGATCGTTGACGGCCAGAGCACCACGGTTGGTGTTGGGTACCGCGATCTTGACCGAACTCAGGCGCTGATGTCCGACGCTCGGTTCTCGCTCTACAGCATCACCAAGGTGCTGCTCGCAACCGCGGCGCTGTGGCTGGTCGAGCAGGAGCGCGTCTCGCTCGATGAACCGCTCCGGGGCATCCTTCCAGAGCTTCCGCCCGAGCCGTTGATCTCTCTCCGTCAACTGCTCAACCACACGGCCGGGATTCCGGACTACGGCGGAACCCCCGAGTATCACGGGGATCTTCGCGCCGATCCGGGCAAGCCGTGGACGCCGGATGAGTTCCTCGAGCGGACTTTGGCGGGCGGGCTCCTCTACCAGCCCGGGGCGGGGTGGGCGTACTCGAACGTCGGGTACATGCTCGTGAAGCGCGCGATCGAGCGGCTCGCGGGAGCATCGCTGCGGACAGCCCTGCAGGAGATGATTCTCGGGCCGCTGGACTTGCGGCAGACGTCTGTGGCCGAAACGTTGGCCGACACGCGGAGTTTGACACCCGGGTTCAGCGCTGCGCTCGACGATGGGGACGAGCGTCGCGGCATCACCGGCCGCTACCACCCAGGATGGGTCTCCCACGGGCTCGTGATTTCGACTGCGGCGGAAACGGCGAGCCTGATCGACGCCCTGTTCGCGGGGCTGCTGCTGGCAGACACGTCTATCGAGGCGATGCTGACCGTCGTTGCGGTGCCGGGTACCCATCCGCCGTTCGTCCGGCCAGCCTACGGTCTCGGCGTGATGGTCGATCCGGGATCGCCATATGGGCGGGTTGCCGGGCACGCCGGGGGAGGACCGGGGTACGCCACGGCGGCGTTCCATTTCCCGGATGTGGATGGGCACCGGGTGACCGCCGTGGCGCTTCTCAACTGCGATTGGGCTGGCGTGGAGTTGGAGGTTGTCTTCGCGCTGGCGGATCTCGCGCGGCGTCTGCCGGTGAACGCGTAAGCGGTTGGTCAGGCCGAGGTGCGCGACGACGAGTCGTCCGGGTCGAGCATGTGGCCGAGGGCGAGGACCAGGTCGGTGCCGTGGACGGCGTAGCAGGCCCTGACCCGTTCCAGGTCCCGGGCGCGGAATGCGTCGAGCAGGTCGCGGTGCATGCCGACGATGTTGTCGAGGTTGCTGTTGAGGCGGTTGCGCAGGGCCAGGGCGCGCCGGATGCGCTGGACGTAGGTTTTCCAAACTTCGAGCAGTAATTCGTTGTCGGCGGCCTCGATGATGAGCGTGTGGAAGCGGACATCGGTGGCGTTGACGCCGTTCATGTCGCCGGTGCTGGCCGCCCGTTCCATCTCGGTGACCACGCCGGCGAGCGCGTCGAAGATCCTGGTCAGTGCCCTTCTCGAGCACGGCGGTGGCGGCGTGCGTCTCGAGCAGGCGCCGGAACCCCTGAAGCTCCGTGATGTTTTTGGCGGTGAGGGGAGAGACGGCGGTGCCGCGGTAGGCGACCCGAACGACGAGCCCTTCGCTCTCAAGTTGGCGAATCGCCTCCCGGATGGGAGCACGGGAAACGCCAAATTGCTTGGCGAGTTCGACTTCGTTGACGGGGTCGCCGGGCGCCATGCGGCCATCGATGATGGCTTCGCGCATGGCGCGGAGAACGAGCCCGCTGAGGGGCTCACCGCGGACTTCGAGAAACATCGGTTCGGACATCGCTGTTACGGCCAACGACCTACCCTCCAAGAACCAGAACCATGACGCCCACGCCGTCGTGTCCGCCGCGTGGCCCTGAGTGGCCAGGCAACCTGGAGGAGCGAGAATCGCACGCCAAGGCCGCGTTGACACCCCAAACGCATTACCCTAGCATAGGCTATTCGCCGTGTCGACCGTCGACAATCTGCCGGAGGTACCGAATCCGTGGAGCACCGTGTCATCCTTTCGGGTCCCTCGGGCCAGTTGATCGACGGCACCGGCGCCCCGCCGATCCCCGACGCCGCCGTCATCGTCGAAGGCGACCGGATCGCCTACGCCGGACCGCGCGCCGATGCGCGACCTGGGCCGACGACGCCCGGGTGATCGACGCCGAGGGCGGCACGATCCTGCCGGGCTTGATCGATGTCCATGTCCACATCACCAACGACGGCGGACCGGGCAAGACCGGCGCGGTCCTCGGCGATTCGCTCGATTTCCCCGCCGATCTTGCTCTGAAGGGGTACGCGAACGCTCTCCGCAGTTTGCGGATGGGGTACACGACGCTGCGCAACCTGCACGCGCCTGGGTACGTCGATGTAGCGCTGCGCGATGCGATCGCGAAGGGCCGGTTGGAGGGGCCACGTCTGGTCGTCTGCGGCCAGGGACTGTGCATCACCGGCGGCCATATGGACAAGACCTTCTTTCCCGATCACGTCTCGGTTGCGGGGCGGGTCGGGGTGTGCGACACGCCGGAGGGATTTCGGGCGGCGGTGCGCCAGCACGCCAAACGGAAGGTCGATTTCATCAAGATCAACTCGGATGTGGGCGCCCGCGATGCGGAGACGCCCTACCGGCAGGAGATGTCGTTCGCCGAGATGCAGGCCGCCTGCGACGAGGCCCACCGATTTGGGTACCACGTCGCGGCCCACACCTCGGGTGGTCCGCCGATCGAGGAGGCGCTGCTGGCCGGGGTCGACACGATCGAGCACGGCCACTGGCTGACCGAGCGGGCGATCGAGCTGATGCTGGAGAAGGGCGCGTTCTACGTTCCGACCCTGATCGTCAATTCGCGCAATTTTGCATACGATCGGGAGACGCTGGGGGTCACGGAGGCCGGGTTGGCGGTGGATGAAGGCGGCTTACGACGCGAAGTGGCCGAGCCTGCGGGCGGCGAAGGAGGCGGGCGTCAAGATCGCGGCCGGGAGCGACGCCGGGTTCCTGGTCGACCACGGCGAGAACGCCGCCGAGCTGGAGGAACTGGTCAAGGGCGGGTTTACGCCCGCTGGAGGCGATCACGGCGGCGACGGCGACGGCGGCCGATCTGCTCGGGTTTCGGTGAGCGAGATCGGGACACTGGCGGCGGGGAAGGCGGCGGATGTGGTCGTGGTGGCGGGAGATCCGCTGAGCGACATCACCGTATTGCAATGTGAGGCGGCGATCACGCATGTGGTCAAGGATGGGCGGGTGGTGATGGGGGCGTAGCGGTCGCCGGTAGTCGTCCGGCGGATGAATCGGACGGTGATGTACGCCCGTACGGGCGGACCGGCGTGTCCGCCCGGCAACAAAGCGGATCATTTCCGTTTGGAGACCTCATTTCCAACCCGGGACAACTCGGTTGGCAAGCGGGCGGACACGCCGGTCCGCCCCTACGGAAACGATACCGGGTTTGTTAGGGTAGACCGGGCGGAGGATTTCGCCATAGCCGGGATGGCCGAGTGACTTCGCCGTTGTCGTAGATCACTGTGCCGCGGAGGATGGTGGTGGTGACTTTGCCGGTGACGGGGAAGCCGTGCCAGACGCGGGCGCAGGCGGCGGAGCGGGTTTGCCAGGTAGATGTGTCGGTTTCGCTGATTGGCCGTTGGGGTCGTAAAGGGTAACATCGGCGTCGGCGCCGGGGGTGAGGGTGCCCTTGCGTGGGGACAGGTTAAAGATATCGGCGGGGGCCTTGGTGATCAACTCGACGGCGCGCTCTAAGGGGAGTTTGCCGTCGGCGGCGGCGGTGAGCATGAATGGGGTGAGGATTTCGACGCCGGGGAAGCCGGGCGGGGCCAGCCAGATGTCGTCCCAGCCGACCTCCTTCTCGGGGACGGTAAAGGGGGAATGGTCGGTGGCGACGGTGTCGATGGTGCCGTCACGGAGGCCTTCCCAGAGGGCAGCGTTGTCGGCCTCCGTCTTGAGCGGTGGGTTGCACTTAGCGAACGGTCCGTGCTCCTCCAAGGTGGCGCGATTGAGGGAAAGGTACTGGGGGCAGGTCTCGGCGGTGACGGGCGCGCCGCGGCGTTTGGCGTCGCGGATCAGGGAGACGGCCAGGCCAGATGAGATGTGGGGCAGGTGGACGTGGGTGCCGGTGGCCTCCGCCAAGAGCATGAGGGTGCTGATGGAGATGGCTTCGACGTAGTCGGGGCGCCATTCCCAGTGGGCGGCGATGTCCTTGCGGCCGGCGGCGCGGAGCTTTTCCTCCAGGTAGGTGTAGGTCTCGTAGTCCTCGGCGTGAAAGACGGACGGGAAACCGGTCGGAAGGGCGAGCTCCAGCGCGCGCATGATCTCGTCATGGTGGCGGATGCAGAGGCCGTCGAATTCTTCCTCGCGGCCAGGCGGGATCTCCTGGAGGAAGGCCTTGAAGGCGAGGGCGCCTTCGTCGATGGCGGACTGGATGTTGGCGGGGTCGAGCGTGGCCGAGGAGGTGTAGAAGCCGACATCGACGTAGGCGTCGCGCTCGGCGTGGGCGCGGCGGGCAGCGAGGGTAGCGCCGTCGCGGGTGGGAGGCTTCGAGATCGGCATTTCGAGAACGGTGGTGACGCCGCCAGCGGCGGCGGCACGGGTGCCGCTGCCGAAATCCTCACGTTCGGGGTTGGCGGGGGCGCGGCAGTGGTAGTGTGAGTCGATGACGCCGGGGAGGACGTAGAGGCCGGCCGCGTCGATCGTCTTCGTCGCCTCGGGGAGCGAGCCGGGAGCGGCAAGGAGCGCAACTTTGTCGCCGGAAATACCGACATCGAGCCGCGATTGCCCGTCCGCGGTGACGACCAACCCGTTGACGATTGCCTGGTCGAGCATGGGGATCCTTTCTGAGACGGGAAGACGGCGAGACGGGAAGACGAGAAGAACTGACGGCTGATGGATGATGGTTGATGGCTCGCTGCTAGGTGATGAGGTTGCGGGGTTGGTCGCCGCGGATGAATGTGACGACGTTGTCGAGGACGTCGCGCATCTGCTTCTCGCGGGCGCCTCCGGTGCCGCCGCCGATGTGGGGGGTGAGAATGACGTTGCCCGTCTTGGCCAGATCGATCAGCGGGCTGTCGGCGGGGAGGGGTTCGTAGTCGAAGACGTCGAGGCCGGCGCCGGCGATGGTGCCGTTGCGCAGGGCGTCGACCAGGGCGGCCTCGTCAACGACGGGTCCGCGGCAGGTGTTGATCAGGTAGGCGGAGGGCTTCATCAGGCCAAGCTCGCGCGCACCGATCATCCGGTGGGTGGAGTCGCTGTGGGGAACGTTGACCGAGACGAAATCGGACCGGGCGAGGAGCTCGTCGAGGGAGGTGGATTGGACGCCGAGAGACTCCTCCATGGTGGCGGGGAGTGGCTCGCGCTTGTAGTAGAGGACATCCATCTCGAAGGCGCGGGCCCGCTTGGCGATCTCGGTGCCGATCTCGCCGAAGCCGACGATGCCGAGGGTCTTGCGGCGGACCTCCTGGATGCGCTTCAAGCCCCATCCACTGGAAGGCGATCACCCGCTGGCTGGTGAGCTTGGGCTCAATGCCGAGATCCTGGTAGTCGGCGTCAACGGTGGCGTGGTGACCGATGACGAGCTCTTTAGAGAGGGCAAGGACGAGGGTCATCGCGAGTTCGGCGACGGCGATGCAGCCGCTGAGGGGCATCAGGGCGACGGGGACGCCGGCCGCTTTGGCGGCATCGAGGTCGATCCGGTCGGCTCGGCCGCCGTATTTCTGGACGAGCTTGGCGTTGGGGGCGGCGGCGATAACGGCAGCGTCGACCGGCTGGGAGCGGGTGACGATCACATCGGCGCTCGCAAGCAGGTCGGGGGATGCGACGGTGTCGCGGTTCGGGGGCGACGAAGCTCAAACCCCTCGCCGGGGAGGAGGCCGCGGTAGAAGTCGAGGTCGGTCGTCGGAGGTCGGGTCGAGCATCACGATACGGGTGGTGGTCATGCGGTGGCTCCCCTCTGTGTGATTCGGTCGAGGGTGAACGGGACGTTCACCCGCGCGGCGAGGTCGCGAAGGGTGGTGATGGTTTCGTCGTCGAGGTCGATGCCGTTGGCGGTCCGTTCGGTCTGCGCGGCGGTGCTCCAGTTCGCCGGGGAGGAGGATCTCGGTGAAGCCCGGGGCGAGGGCGGAGGCGCTGAGTTCGCCGCAGAAGGCGTCCATGCGCTCAAGGTAGGTCTCGAATGGGCATGAACCGGGAGATGTCGATGGCGATCAGGGTGTGGCCGACGTCGTGGTTTGCAGGGTCTTTGTAGGGGGTGAGACCGAACGCGGCGCCCATCAGAACGCCGGTGAGGACGTCGGTCATGATCGAGAGGCCGGTGCCCTTGAACGCGCCCATCGGCACGAGGGGGCCCTCCATCGCCAGGGCCGGGTCGTCGGTGAGGTTTCCGTCCTTGTCGTAGGCCCAGTCGGTCGGGATCTTCTTCCCTTCGCGCTGGTACCAGCGGACCATCCCCTTTCCGCTCATCGAGAGGGCCATGTCGAGCACGAGGGGGAAGCCAAGGTTCGTCGGGGCGGCGATGCCCCAGGGGTTGGTGCCGATCGTCGGAGTGATTCCGCCCCAGGGCGCCATCTCCGGACCGGCGTTGGTCATGCAGATGCCGATCATGTTCTGGGCGGCGGCCCGCATGGCGTGGAAGGCGGTGATGCCGAGGTGGTTGGAGTGGCGTACGCCGACGAGGCCGACGCCGACCTCTCTGGCTTTCGCGATGGCGAGGTCCATCGCCCGGGCGGCGATGACCTGGCCGAAACCTTTGTGGCCATCAACTAGTGCGACAGCCGCGGTTTCGGTCAGGATCTCGAAGGGGGCGTTGGGGACGATGCCGCCGTTCTCCAGCATGGCGCAGTAGCGGGCGATGCCGCGCATGCCCTGGCCCTGGCCGGGGTGGCCGCGGAGTTGGCCCTGGAGCCGGGCTTCAGCCTGGAGCGCGGCTTCCTCTGGCGTGGCGCCGAAGGCGAGGAGGATGGCCTCTGCCTGGGCGCGAGTGCTTCGGGAGAGACGCGAACGGTGCGGATCATTGGAGTTGACTCGGGGCTGCAAGCGGAGTTGAGACGGATTGGGGCATCGGGACGCCTCAGTGCGGCTTCGCCCGGGGCTAGAGACCCCGGGCTGAGCCAGATAACCCGGCTAAAGCCGGCTAAGAACGGGGACGTTGTCGGCGACGGCTAGGTCGACTCGCTCGGTTCTCGGCTCTCGGCTCTTGCGTACTTACGTCTGCTAATGCCCGTTTCATGCGGACGATGGCCTCCTGGAGGACGTCGATCGGTTGGAGGAGGGTCATGCGCATGTAGTCGCCCCAGCCTTCGCCGAAGCCGGTGCCGGGGACGATCATGACGCCCTCTTGGATGAACCGGGCGGAGAGTTCGACCGCGGGAATGCCGGTCGAGCGGGTGTTGACCCAGATGTAGAGGCCGCCTCTGGGCATGCCGTAGGTGAAGCCCATGTCGTCCAGCGCGCCGAGGAGCAGACGGCGCCGGGCGTCGTAGGTCTGGCGCATCTCCTCGACGGTCTCCTGGGGCCCGTCCAGGGCGGCGACCGCGGCCCACTGGGAGACGGTCGGAGCCTGGACGTTGACCATGGCTTTGAGGGCAGAGACGACGCGGATGAACTCGGGCGGGCCGGCCAGGTAGCCGATGCGCCAGCCGGTCATGGCGTAGGTCTTGGAGACGCCGTTCAGGGTGATGGTGCGCTCGCGCATGCCGGGGAGGGAGGCGACGCTGAGGCCTTCGGCGTCGTCGTACAGGAACTTTTCGTAGATCTCATCGGAGATGACGATCAGGTTGTGCTTGATCGCGATCTGGGCCAGGCGGCGGATATTGCCAGGGGTGACGATGCCGGCGGTGGGGTTGTTGGGCGAGATCAGGATCAGGACTTTTGACTTCGGCGTAATCCGCTTCTCGACCTCGTCTGGGTCGAGGTCGAAGGCGGTTGCTTCAAGCGTCGGGACAAGGACCCGCACCCCGCCCGCGAGGTCGATGGCGGCGTCGTAGGAGGTGTAGCGGGGGTCGGGCACGATCACTTCGTCGCCGGGCTCGATCAGGGCCTGGACCAGGAGGAAGAGGGCTTCCTGACCACCGGTGGTGACCAGGATTTCGGATTCGGGGTCGGCGTCGATGCCGTTGTCGCGGGCGAGTTTGCGTGAGATCGCCTGCCGCAGTTCGAGCAGGCCCGTCTGTGGGGCGGGACCGGTGCGGCCCTCGTCGATAGCCCGGTTCGCGGCGGCGATGATGTGGGCCGGAGTGGCGAGATCAGGGTCGCCCAGGCCCATCGAGATCATGTCCTTGCGGCCTTTGGCCAGCTCCGCCAAATCGAACATGTTGACGGTCTTGCCGGGAGCGTTGGTGGATTGCTGGGTCATGGTCGGCGCTCCCCGGTGAGGGCTGCGAGGTCGGAATCGAGGGTAGGGGAGGAGAGGTCGAGGCGTCGGAAGCCGGCCGGAGGAGCCCCAGGTGGAAGCCGGCCGGAGCCGGAGACCCCAGGTTGAAACCTGGGGCTGAACCTACGAAGTCCCTCCGGGACTGAGAACGAGCGCCGTCGCGGACGTCGACGAGGAGCCAGGGGTAGGCGTCCGGGGTGATGACGGGGAGGCCGGCGGCGGTGAGGATGGCGGTGGCGCGGGCGAGGGTGGTGGCGAAGGTGGAGCGGCGCTCGTCGAGCCAGGTCGGTCGGGCCGTCGAGGGCGGCGAGGGCGGCGTATTGGGAGACGGCGGTGGTGCAGATCGACATCGCCTGTTTGAGCTCGCGCATCTCCTTCATGCGGTCGGGCGGCGCGGTGAAGTAGCCGACGCGCCAGCCGTCGAGTCCGTAGCCGGAGGAGAAGGAGCCGATGGTAGACGACGCCGGCGCCGAGTTCCGGGGCGGAGAAGGTCGCGCTCGGTCGGGTCGTAGAGGGCGGGGACGAGCGAGCGGTCGAGGATGACCGACCGCGCCGCGGTCCGCTGCTCGCGAGACGATCTGACGCAGGGTTGCGTCACCGAGCGCAACACCGGTGATCGGGGAAGGCGAGGAGAGCAGGATCACGGCGGGGTCGGCGGTGAAGATGTCGTCGATGTCGGCGATGAATCGGTTGTCGGGTGAGGTGGAAATCCGGTGGAGGTCGCCGCCGATGAAGCCGATCATCTCGGCGACGTTGGGTTGGAGGGGCTCCGGCGCCGCGACGCGATCGCCTTTTCCGATGACCGCCTGGAGGGTGATGTAGAGCGCCTCGGCGCCGCCGTTGGTGACGACGACCGACTCGGCGGTGGCCGGGAAGCCCTGCTCGGTGGAGATCCGGGCGATCGCCTTGCGCAGATCGACGACGCCCGGTCTCGACGTGTAGTGCGTCTCTCCCCGGGCGAGCGCGTCCTTCGCGGCTTCGCGGACGTGCTCCGGCGCCAAAGCGGGACGCTGCGGAATCGGTGCTGGCCCGGACGAGACCTCCAGGGCTTCGGCGAGGCGGATGGCACGACCGGCGAGGGCGCGCCCCATGGGGGTATCGGGACGGAACGGTAGCGTACTCGGCACGGGGTTGATCCTGTTCACTGGTGGACCCGCGTCCGGCGTCATTGCCGGGCGGTTCCGATCTCCAGCAATCCGCTGAGATTGACGCCTTCGACCACCAGGGGATCGATTTCGCCCCCGGGCGCGGTCATGAGCAGCGTCACTCCCGGGCCGTACCCGGCTTTGATGCTGTCCGTGGACGATACAACGCCGATACCAACGCTGCCTTTGTGGTAGCCGTGACCCCAGGTGGAATTGACGTCCGCCAGGGCAACGATGTCACCGAGTTTGAGCTTGTCGAGGCCATTCTTCTTGCAGGGCGTTCTCGTCCATCGTCTGGATGCAGATCGCCCCGCCTTCGCTGGCGAGGCCGGCGCCAGCCCCGATCAGTTCCGGCGGCACGATGGCAGTAACGGGGACGGAGAGCTTGCCGCCGCTCTCTTCCAGATTCAGGCGGTCGAGAAGCATCGGCGAAAGGCTCTTCAGCGAGATCCCGGGAAGCGAATCGATCGCCATGCCGACGCCCATCGCCCGGACGACGATCTTGTCGCCGAAGGCGAGTTGCTCCAGCACATCCGGCGCGAAATCGATGATGACGTGCTCGGAGAACCGGCCGCTCTTGCCGGTCACGACGCCGGTCGTGCCCTTGGCATTGCCGGACATGATCACCGCCTCGTTGCCGACGCAGGCGAAGACATTGAGGGCCTGATTCGCGGCGCCATCCGGCGACTTGATCGCAACACAGGGCTCGATGTTATCGCCGGCCCAGCCGTAGACCGAGTCGCCGGTGCGAACGTTGTAGACGATGCCGCCGAGGCTGGGGAGTAGCCGCGGACGGCCGTCCCGGTCGATCTGATGCGGGAATCGCTGGAATGCCGGGGTAGCCCGGCGAGATGACGACGCCCATGACGGACATCTTGATGAGGCGGTCGCGGTTGACGGAAACCATTGGTCCTCCAGTCGTTAGGCGTGAGAGCAGTATGGCGAACGGGGTGGCGATTTGTAGGGGCGCATGGCATGCGCCCTCTTGCCGACCGCACGGTCCCGGAGTCGACCCGGCGTGACGGGACCGAGGGCTGAATGCGTAGCGCCCCGGTTTGCCGACGGGCGCATGCCATGCGCCCCTACAGGACCACGCGGTTATCGCCCTCTCCCGTCTCACGCGAGCTTCGCGTTGCCGATCCCCAGATACGGGGCTAAGTTGGCGCTCTTGTCGATGTAGTACTCGATCTTGGTGGTCCGGCAGGAGAGCAGGTCCATCACGCCGGGGCCGTGGCCGATCATGTACGAATCGCCGTGGTTGATGATCCCGATTGTGACGGCGCCCTCGCGGTAGCCCCGGTTCTGGGTGTGGTCGTGGTCCTTGACCGCCAGGATGTCACCGATGCGTAGGTTGTCCAGGCCGAGCGAGGCCAGGGTCTCCCGGTCGTTGGTCGTCATGTCCTGGTCGACGTAGTCTGCGCCGAGTTCCGCGCCGGAGCCCATCAAGTAGCCGGGGATCTCGGCCGCGACCGGCACTCGGATGCGGCCGTCGCCCAGTTCTTCGATCCGAAGGGCGTCGAGCAGGTTCGGCCCCATCTTGCGGACAGAGATATCCGGGTAGTCGAGCAGTTCCAGGCCCATGCCGACCGCTCGGATGAGGACCTGATCGCCGATGCAGATCTTCTCCATATCCTCCGGCTCGAAGTCGATCAGGATGTGGGCGTGTTCGCCGGTGACGACGCCGCGGGCGCCTTTGGCCTCACCGGAGGTCATCACGGCGGAGTTGCCGATGCAGGCAAGGTAGTGGAGGGCGTGCTCCGGGTCCATCTTCCTTGTTGCGGATCGAGACGGCCGGCTCGACGTGGTCTGCCGCCCAGCCGTATGCCCGGTCTCCGACCCGGGCATTGAGGATGACGCCGGCGGTCCCCATAAAGACCTTCGACTCGCCCTGGGCATTCGGTCGATACGGCGATCGTAGGGCGGCCGGCCAGACCTCACCCCCGACGGCCATCTCGACCAGTTGATGACGGTTGTCGCGTACCAATGTGGGTCCTTTCGGTGGTCGCGGCGTTCGGCGTCCGGCGTCCGGCGTCCGGCGTCCGGCCGTGTCCAATATCGCCAAGCGTGTTCCCCGTCATCCCGAGCTTGTCGAGGGATCTCGATGGAGACGGCGTTCCGATGTCGCCGCCGTCTGCGAGAGCACGGTGCCGTTTTCTCGGAGGCCGGGGCTTCCTCGGTGCCACGACCCCTTCGAGATCCCTCGACAAGCTCGGGATGACTGGTTGCGCCGTGGCGTCCGCGTGACGCTCAATCTCCCGGACGCCGGACGCCGGACGCCGGACGCCGGACGCCGGACGCCGGACGCGGACGCCGAACGCGCGACGCCGAGCGCCGAGCGCCGGTCGCCTAAATCGTTCGGGGCTTCTTGAAGCGCTCTGGCATTTCGCCTTCTTTGTAGACCTGCATGAATTCGATCTCCATGCCGGGGACGGAATCGCCTTCCAGGAAGGCGATCCAGCCTTCGGGGTGCTCGTGGACGCCGGTGATCCCACAGGACTTGCACTCTTTCAGGATCGCGCCGGCGGCCAGGGCCATCTCGACCGACTCATGGACGTCGGTGACGGCCAGGCAGGCGTGGTGGAGCCCTTCGCCGTGTTCGCTCGATGAAGTCGGCGAAGCGGTGGTTTGGCTGCAACGGATTGGCAGAGCTGGATCTCGACGTTGCCCATCACAAAATGGGCCTCGCGGGAGCCGCCCTTGAGCAGGTCGCGCGGCTTCGAGTCCATGCCGATGCCGAGGAACTTCTGGTATTGGGCCAGGGCGGCATCGACGTCCTTGACCGCGATCGCCAGATGCTTGACGTATTCCACACTCACGCCGTCGTTCCTCCCGGCGAGCTTGCGCCCGCCTCTTGTGCGTCCCGTGCGGGCCAGTCCCACCCGTCGCGGTGGACCCGCTCGGTCAATTCCCACGCATTGAATCGCTGGCCGGTGATGCCGCTGCCGTCCTGCAAGGCAAGGAAGACGAAGGCATCCGCCATGTCGATCGGGTCACGGAATTCGGCCCGGCGTTCCTCCGGCCAGGCCGCGAACTCGGCGGCAGTGACCGAGGTCGGCTTGATCCGGTAGCCGGGTGAGATCAGGTTCACGCTGATATTGGCGGATTGAAGCTCCATCGCCAGGGAGTAGGAAAAGCCCTCCAGACCGTACTTGGCGGCGCAGTAGTCGGTCTCATCCACAAACGGACGGATCCCGGCGGCTGACGAGACGTTGATGATTGCCCCGCGACTCGCTTCCAGCATCGCAGGGAGAAAGGCTCGGCTGAGGCGGACCGGCGCGAGGAGATTGACGGCGATCGTTTCGTCGAACTCGGCGGCGCTCATGGCGGTGAAGGACTTCATGCGGAGGAGGGCGGCGTTGTTGACCAGGGCATCGACCCGGCCGAATGTGGCGAGGACCGCGGCGGCAAATTCGTCCAGTTGAGCCGGGTTGCCCAGATCGACGGCGTAGGTGGAGACCTTGCCGCCCTCGGCGGCGATCGTCGTGGCGACGCCGTCAAGTTCGTCGGCTTCGAGGGCGGTCGCAATGACCTGGGCGCCGTGCTGGGCCATCCGTCGGGCGATGCCTTCGCCGAATCCACGGCCGGCGCCGGTGACGACGACGGTCTGACCATCGCAGCTGCTTGAACTCGACCGGTGGGCTTGTCTGCATGGTGCTCATCGGCCACGCAGCCGGGGGTCAAACGCGTCGCGCAGACCGTCGCCCACGAGGTTGATCGCCAGGACCGCGACCGCGATGACGATGCCTGGAGAACGTCGTGATCCACCAGGCGGTCTGGAGGCGCGCGCGGCCATCACTGACCAGCACGCCCCACTCGGGGTTCGGCGGTTGGGCGCCGAGGCCGAGGAAGCTGAGGCCGGCCAGGGAGAGGATGGCGCCGCCGACGCCGATGGTGGCGACGACCAGGACCGGCGCGATCACGTTTGGCAGGATATGACGGCCCATGATCAGCCAGGGAGGTGTTCCCGTGACGCGGGCCGCATCGACATAGAGAAACTCGCGGGCGGAGAGGACGCTGCCTCGGACGATACGAGCGTACTCCGGGATGGAGGCGAGGCCGATCGCGATCATCGCATTCGTGAGGGTCGGTCCGAACGAGAAGATGAAGATCATCGTCAGGAGGATTCCGGGCATCGCCATCAGGATGTCCATCAGACGCATCAGGATCATGTCGACCCAGCGGCCATAGAAGCCGGCGATGAGGCCGATGAGGACCCCGCCGAGGACGGCGATGCCGACGGCGACGAAGCCGGCGCGGAGCGAGAGGCGACCGCCGTAGAGGACGCGGCTGAACAGGTCGCGGCCGAGCTCGTCGGTGCCGAACAGGTGGTCGCGGCTGGGGCCCTGGAGGCGCTCGCGGGTCTGGGCGTCGAGGGGGTCATAGGAGGTGAGGAACGGCGCGAAGACGGCGGCGGCGATGAGGAGCATGAGGAGGACAGCGCCGACAACGGCGATCGGGTTGGCCCGCATCTGCCAAAGGAAGCGGCGACCGCGCGAAGGGCGGGCCCGGATCTCGCCGAGCGCCGCCGCCGGGGTCGCCGCCGCAAGGCCGATGTTGGTCGCCGATTCGATCCGACTTACGTCGCTCATGAGTACCTGATCCGGGGATCGACGAGGCCGTAGAGGAGGTCGACGAGGAGGTTGACCAGGACGACGACGATGCCGATGAAGAGGACGGTCCCCTGGACGAGGGGGTAGTCGTGCTTTTGGACGGCGCCGACGGCGAGGAAGCCGATGCCCTGGCGGCCGAAGACGGTTTCGATGATGACGGAGCCGCCGAGGGCGAAGCCGAACTGGATGCCGATGATCGTCAATCACCGGGATGAGGGCGTTGCGGAGGGCGTGGCCGAAGAGGACGCGGCGCCCGCTCAAGCCCTTTGCGCGGGCGGTGACGATGTAGTCGTTGCGAAGTACCTCCAGCATTGACGCGCGGACGACGCGGCTGAGGACGGCGATCGGGCGGAGGCCGAGGGCTAGGGCGGGAAGGACGAGATGCTCCCAGCCGCCGGTTCCCGCAACCGGGAACCAGCCCAGCCGAAGGGCAAAGAAATAGATGAAGAGCAGGCCGACCCAGAAGCTCGGCATTGAGATGAAGAAGAGCGAGACGACGAGGGAGATACGGTCAAAGGCGGAACCCCGCCAGGCCGCGGCAAAGACGCCAATGAGGAGGCCACCGACGACGCCGATGACCGTGCTGGCGGTGGCGAGTTCGAGCGTTGCGGGGAGCTGCGAGCGGATCTGATCGAGAACCGGCCGCTTGGTGAAGACGGACGTTCCCATATCGCCCTGGGCGAGATCGCCGAGGTAGCGGCCGTACTGAACGATCAGGGGATCATCCAGGCCGAGCTGCGGCGGATCTGCTCCTGGTCTTCGGCGGCAGCCGCGAATTCGGTCAGCAGGAGGCTGACCGGGTCTCCCGGCAGAAGCCGCATCATGAAGAAGACGATGGTGATCAGTCCGAAGATCACGGGGATTGCGGCCGTGATCCGCCCGGCGGCGTACTTGAGCACGGTGATGTCCATTGCACGGCGTCTGGCGTCTGGCGAACGGCGCCTCACCGCCGTTTCCGATTGCCGAGAGGTGCCGAGACTGCTCGAATGTCCTTACTGCTCCAGGTACGCGTTGTAGATGCGCGGGTTGGCGCCGCGCTCGTCGATGACGTCGGTGCCCTGAACGCTGGTCTTCATCGCCAGGTAGGTCATGTTGTTGTTCAGGGGGATGAAGGTCGCGTCCTCCATGAGGAGCATCTGGACCTGGGAGTAGATCTCCTTGCGCTGCTCCTGGTCGTTCGTCGCTTCGCCGTCCAGGAACATCTGGTCGAGGTCCGGGTTGTTGTAGTGGGCGAAGTTCCAGCCACTGCCGATGTTTTCGCTGCCGTAGACCTTGCGCAGGTCGGCGGGATCGACGCCGGACCACTGGGTCCAGACGAGGTTATGTTGGGCCTGCTGGGCGGACTGCTGCTGGGCGGGGTTGTCCTCCACCAGCAACTCGACCTTGACGCCGATGTCGGTGAGCTGGGCCTGGACGAGCTCGGCGACGTTGCGGACGCCGGTGAGGGCGAGGTGGACGATGGTGAGGTCCTGGCCGTCCTTCTGGCGGTAGTCGCCGTCGCCCATGACCCAGCCGGCCTCGTCGAGGAGGGCGCCGGCCTGCTCCGGGTCGTAGGGGTAGAGGGCGGAGGCGGGGTCGTAGGCCCAGGCAAAGTTGGAGATGACGCTGTCGGCCTCGCCGGCAAAGCCCTCGTAGATGACGGTGCGGACCTCTTCGGCGTTGACGCCGAAGGCGAGGGCCTTGCGGACGTTGACGTCGTCGGTCGGCGCGGTCACGCAGTTGACGAAGAGACCGGCCGGCGGGTAGCCCTCGACGGAGATCGTCTGGGTGCGGTAGTCGCTGTTGCCTTCGAAGGTGAGGAGGTCCGGGGCGGCCAGCGTGGCGTAGTCGACCTCGCCCGACTGGAGGGCGGCGGCGCGGGTGGCGTTCTCGGCGATGGTGCGGAAAACGATCCGCTCGAGCGGGGCGGGTCCGGTAACGCTTCGATCTCGGACGCCCAGTTGTAGTCGGGGTTGCGCTCGAGCACGACCTGATTCTGCGGCGTCCACTCAACGAACTTGAACGGGCCGGTGCCGACCGGATTCTGGCCGTACTGGTCGCCGAACTGGTCAACGGCGGCCGGGGAGACCATGCCGATGCCGTAGGTCGCCAGCGAGACCGGCAGCGGGCCATACGGGCGGGACATCTTGATCTCGACGGTGGACTCGTCGATGGCGCGGGATGACTCGTAGGGGCCGAGCTGGAAGACGGCGTACTCGGACTTGGTGGCGGGATCAACGATCCGGTCCAAGTTGAAGACCACGGCTTCGGCGTTGAACGGCGTGCCGTCATGGAACATCACACCGGTGCGCAGCTTGAGCGTCCAGGTGACGCCATCCTCTGCCACGGCCCACTCGGTTGCGAGCCCAGGGTAGAGCGTGCCATCGGGCGAGCGCTGGATGAGGTGGTCGTAGAGTCGCGTGGTGGAAGATCGAGTCGCGGGTGTTCGAGTTGACGTGGCAGTCGAGGGTACTTGGGTCGGCAGAGACGGCGATGGTGAGGGTGCCGCCGGGCGTGGCCTGGGCGGCAGCACGTCGGATGCCGGTGGCGACACCACCGAGGGCAGGTGCGGAGACACCGATCGCGGCGCCTAGCTTGAGGAGGGTACGACGCGAAAGATCAGTCTCGCTGGGCTGGGACAACGTAGAAGCGTCGGACAGAGCGGGGCGGTCCGGGTGGGCCACAGGAACTCCTCCTCGATCGTTCGTCGACAGTCGACAAGAGCTTTTCGATGGTACCGGCCTATCTCGGTCCTGTCAACGAACCATGAACGCAGATCGCCTCATGAGGTCCTGCATCGCTGCATGGGAATGCGCACCGCCGAGCCAGGTTCTGTGCAGTTTGAACGGATCCAGCCTGGAGAATTGGTAGCCCGTGCTAGTTCCCAACAAGAGGAGGGCGTGGGTCCCCGACACGTCCTTCGAGACGCTGACAAGACGAAGGTGGCCGGGTCACGTTCACGGCCGCCTTGTCGCTCACGCTTGTACTGATCTGGAACAGCCCCGGGGTATTCTCTTCAGGAGTCTTTCCCGGCCATGGCACCGGAGATCCCTCGAACAGTTCGGTCCGGACGAACGCCGTGCCATCCCGGCCAATGACGTTCGCCTCACCCGGGCTGAACGCGAGTGGCAGCGCGCCACCTGGAAGGGACGCTATTACCACCTCGTCACCCGATTCGGTTTGGCATGTGTTGCAAAAGCCGCGGCCCGGGCTCCTCGCCCGGGCCGCGGCTGCTGAACGTGTCGGAGATGAGATACGGAGAGCTTACCCCTGGCGGCGGGCCTGGCGTAGGCCGCCGATTGCAGCCAGGGCGAGGGCCGCGCCGGCGACGGCAATCAGGACCATCGAAACCTCGAAGCCCGTGCTCGAGCTTTCGACGCCGGCACCGGTGTTTGGTAGGGCACTGACCTCAACCGGGCTAGCGGTCGGGGCCTGCGGCTGGGGGGCCGAAGCGGGGGATGGGGTCTGCGGCTGGGGGGCCGGAGCAGGGGCTGGCTCGTCGCCCTCGGTGTCGACCGGGAACACGTAGAACGTGCCATAGAGGGTCTCGCCAGGGCCGATGTAGACGAACGGAGCATTGGTGTTCTCATTCTCGTGCTGGCGCGGCTCGAAGCCGTCCGCCGTACCAAAGAACGTGAGGAAGTTGGCGAAGTCACCGGGAACTTCCAGGGTCACCGAGTAATTGCTCGATATGAGTCCGGGAACGACCACGCTGCCGTTGCTGTCGGTCCGGCCACCGTGGGCAATGTCGGAGCCCGGCATCATGGCCCTGACGTGCACATCGGGGAGGGGTTGGCTGTCGCCAATGTAGTCGTTGCCGGTGTAGCCAGCGGGGAGGATGCGCACTTCGACGATGAGGGTAGCAGGGCCCTGGCCGGCCGGGACGCTGGCGGGGTCCTTCGGATCGGTGTCAAAGACGAAGAGTTCGTCGCCGTCGTTGAAGCCGTCGCCGTCGGTGTCGGCCTTGGTCGGGTCGGTGCCCCAGCCGTCCTGGCGGAGTTCGGCGCCGTCACCCAGGCCGTCGCCGTCGGTGTCGAACTTCAGGGGATCCGTGCCGGTGCTGGAACCAGGCTCGAACCCGACCTCGGCGAAGTCGGAAAGTTCGTCGCCGTCGGTGTCGGTCTTGGTCGGATCGGTGCCAATCTCGGCCTCTTCCGCGTCGGAGAGCTGGTCGCCGTCGGTGTCGACCCCGGGCTGACCGTTGGCCGGGACGCTGTTTGGATCGAGCGGGTCGGAGCCGTTGACGACCTCCTGGTTGTCGCCGAAGCCGTCCTCGTCGGTGTCGTAGAGGTTGGGGTCGGTGCCGTAGTCGGTTTCATCGGTGTCGGAGAGGCCGTCTTCGTCGGTGTCGACGAAGACGGCGGGCTGGATTGGGGTTTCTTGAGCGCCAACCTTGATCGGCGCGGCGAACAAGCCGAGAAGCAAGAGAGCTGCAACTGAGAAGAGGATGCGACGCGCGAACATGGGATCTACTTTCCAGAATGGGCGAAAGGCCGGGCAATGAGAGAACGAACGGATGGCTAGCGCCGGGACTTTGAGCAGCACATGCGAGTGGTCCAGTTCACGTAGTGACGCGGCGTGGGCGGCGTCAGGGCGACGTTGGGATTGGCGGCCGCGCTTGTCGATGCGGCCGGTTCGGATTGCTCCTACACTCTCATCCTATATCTGGATATGGTGATGGACATACGTAGTCCGGATTAATCGGCATGCTTAATGCGGACGCGCGGCCCGACCTGGTGTCACTGCACGCGGATTCCGGATGGGCTGGACTCGGTAGAGTGGGTACGAAACCGGCGGAAGCGGGCGGCAATCAGATCGCCCGCAAACGTTGCGATGGCGAGCACGGTTGCCACGGCCATCAGGCCAAGCGCAGCGGTCTGAAGCGGATCGACCATGAGCTCGAAGAGGCGGTCCGCGACCACGTTCGACCCGGTGTCGGCCGTTCTGTTCTTGTAAAGCCGGAAGATCACCGCGACGGCGATGAGAACGATCCCGCCGCTGACGATCAGGCCGACGCCCATTCGCCCGATCGTGCGCAGGCGGTGCGGGCTGATGACGATTGCGCCAAGGAAGGCGACGGCCGCGAGGGCTGGAAACCAGAACGCGGCTTGGTCGATCTGACGGACAGTCCTCTGGATGGCCTCAATGTCGTCGGTCTTCAGAATCTGGAACTCGACGTCTCCCGCGAGTGCGGTCACCCTCGAGAGGTCGATGCCGAATGGGACGAGTTGATTGGCAATGGCGGTCGCGATAGGGCCCAGCTCCAGGTAGACCTCGCCATCGCGGGAGCCGAATCCGTCTCCCTCCTTGCCGGCGATCAGCCCTTTCACCTGGACGTGGGCGGCCCGATTGGCCTCGCGCCAGACGTCGGGGAACGCGTCAGAGGAGACAAACGATCCGACGGCGCTGCGCACCGTCCGCTCGGCGGTGCCGGCGCCGAAGCCTAGATCGAGGGCAGCCATGATCCTGTCGGTGGCTACCGTGGTGATCTCGGCCTGAACGGCGCTGTCGGTCGCCAGCGGCCCGATCGTGTCGACGTAGGCGTCGTCGTCGAGGAGGAGGGTGTTGACCCAGATGGCCACCAGGGCAACGGCGACGAGCAAGCAGCCGGTGATGAGGAGCAACCAGACGAGGAGCCCTCGCGGCCACGATGAGGGCCGCTCACGAAGCGTGTCCGAGGGGACTCCGTACCGGGTGTCGATGGCTGAGGGTGTCATCGCGCTCCTGCTTGGTCGGTCGCCAGGTTTATGAAGGTGGACAACTTAATCGGACCATGCGAGGCTGGGGCGATCCGGGGGGAACCCGGACGTAAGGAGGATGCCGATGCGCCCGTACGCGTTGGTCCTGACGGCGGAGCAGCGAGCGGAGCTGGAGCGGACCCGAGCCCGCGACCCGCGGCCCTATCTGCGCGAGATGGCGGCGGCGCTGTTGCAGGTGGCGGACGGAATCCCGGCGCGGCGGGTGGCGCGCCACGGCTTGGGGCGGCGGCGCAAGCCGGAGACGCTCTACCGCTGGCTCGCCCGCTACGCGGCCGGTGGCCTGGCCGCCCTGGTGCACCGCCGCCGCGGGCGCCGGGGCTTTTCCCCCCTGGCAGGGGGCAGCGCTGGTCGAGTGGGTGCGGCAGGACCCGGCGTGCCACGGGCTGGAGCGCGCCCGCTGGCGGCTCGATGACCTGCGGGCGCGGCTGCCGTGGCTGGCGGGGTACACCCGCAGCGGCGTCGCCAAGGCCCTCAAACGGCTGCGAGTCCGGCTCAAACGGGGGCGGCTGCGCCTGCACGGCCCCGACCCCGCCTACGCCGCCAAGCGCGACCGGGTCGCCAAAGCGGTCGCCCTGGCGCGCGAATTCCCCGGACGCGTCACGACGCCCTTCGGCGACGAGGTGGGGATCTACCGCCAGCCGACCCTGGCGGCGACCTGGGGCCAGGCCGGGATCGAGCCCACGGCCACCCTGTCGCACCGTGCCAACACCCGCCACCGGATCTGCGGCGGCCTCGACGCCGTCACCGGGCAGGTCGTCTGGCGCGGCGCCAGCACGGCCGGGGTGGCGGTGCTGTGCCGCTGGTTGGCCGACGTGCGCGCGGCCTACCCAGGGCGGCGCCTGCTGCTGGTCTGGGACAACTGGCCGGTCCACCGCCACCCCGCCGTGCTGGCCCGGGCGGGCGAACTGGGGATCGGCATCGTCTGGCTGCCGACCTACGCGCCCTGGCTCAACCCGATCGAGAAGCTCTGGCGCCAGACCAAGCAGGATGTGCTCCACCACCACCGCCTCGCCGACGCCTGGACCGACCTCAAGGCCCGCGTCCATGCCCACCTGGACCGCTACGCCCACGCTTCCCCCACCCTCCTGCGCTACGTCGGCCTCACATGGTCCGATTAAGTTGTCCACCTTCATCAACCTGGCGCTGAACCTACGAAGTCCTCCGGGACTCCAGGACTGAGTCGAACGGCGCGGCGCCCGACGGTTGTGATAGGCGCTCTTGAGACGGGGTCGTGTCCACCCGTTCCCCAAATCCGAGGATACTTGACGGAATATGCTGCATTGGACGTTCTTCATCATGTTATCGCTGCATCGCCCGCGAAGTTGCCTTGCGGAAATACATCCTTGGCCGTGTAGTAAGCTATAGACCTTCCGCGACCGTCACGTCGTGGGTCCGATACGACACGGACAATCGATACCGGATGCCAGGCATCCGGTATCGCCGTGAAGATCGGGGTGGAGACGTCTCGCGAGGCGCCGTCTGGTCCGCTCTCGCCGGTGTGCCTACCGACCTTCCTGCTGGCTGCTGGCTGGCTCGTTGGTGCACCGGTGAATTGGTGAGCGGGAAGGTTGCCGAGGCGTACCGATCGAACCCGGTGGCTGGCCGGGAATCCGCGGGTCGTCCGTCCGTGCTGGAGGGAACACGGGAAGGGACGGTCATCGCCCGGATGTTCGCCTGCTTGGGGGCGGTCTATCCGGATCGGGAAGCTCAGGAGCCAAACGGAGGTCCGGCGCCCGTCGCCTTCCCGCCGCGTTCAAAACGTTCCCCCGCAACGAAAGGAACCGGACAACGTGGACGTGTCGCACGGCGGCGTCGCCATGGCTGGTGGCCGCGCCACTTACGACCGCGTCGCGAGGATGCCTGGGCGCTGGCGCCGATCCTCGTGCGTGCTCGCACTTGCCCTAATCGCCTCAGTGCTCTCATTCGCGCTCCCATCCGCCACGCCGGCGCAGGCCGCCTGGGGAGGGACGGTGACGACCGAGATGGCGACGCTCCGCTCGGAGCCTGGGTGGTGGGCCGAGGTCGTGGGATCGGTCTACATGGGGCAGTGGGTCGAGATCGCGGCCGGTCCCGCCGGGGACGACTGGTATCAGGTGGCATCCGGCGGTCAATTCGGCTGGCTTTGGGGCGGGTTCATCTCCATTGATGGCGGTGGTGGAGGCGGCGGTGCGGTAGCGGCCGCGGCGGCGACCTCCGGCGTGGGCGGCGGTGGCTATTCCGCCTGGGTCGACACCGACGTGCTCAACGTCCGTGCTGGCGCGGGGACGGATTCGGCGGTGGTCAATCAGATCTGGCAGGGCGGCCAGTTGACCGTGGTCGGGGATGCCGTGAGCGGCTTCCTGCCGATCCAGTGGGACGGCGGTAGCGGCTGGGTCTCCGGTCAGTACCTGCGCTACGATGGCCCCCCTGCCGCCTCAGCGAGCGGGGGAGGGGGGGACGCTCCAAGTGGTGATCGTTGGATCGATGTCAATCGGACCAACCAGACAGTCTCCCTAATGGAGGGGAACAACGCGGTCGCGAGTTACTGGGGCGCTTTCGGCTACGAAAATTCCGATCACGGCTTCTACGCGACCGCGATCGGCACCTACTACGTCTACTCAAAGGCCCAGGACCTCAATTGGACCGAGTGGGGCCAGGCGTACATCACCGACTGGGTCGGCTTTGACCCCGAGCGGGCCAACGGCTTCCACTCGTACTCGCGTGACGCCAACGGCAACGTGCTCGCTAATGGTGTAGCTGCGACGGGGGGCTGTGTCGCGACCGAGCCGGGAGCCGCAGCTCACATCTTCGCGTTTGCGGCGATGGGGACGCGGGTCGAGGTGCATTGGTAAGTAGAGCGTAGGACCTCAACCCAAGCAGCCCCCTCTCCACTTCGGTGGGGAGGGGGTTTTTGTTTGGAGGCGGAGCGTTTGGCCGCTTAACCTCCCGGCCCGGGAGAGCCCCCTAACCCCCCGGCCCCATTCCCCCCGCTGCGGCAAGGGAAGGGGGAGACAGAACGGCCCTCATCCCGGCCCTAACGGGCCACCGCTCTCCCAACCGTGGGAGAGGGGGCCGGGGGTGAGGGCTGTTCCCGCGCCGTAGTCAACCGCCCCGCTCCACCGCAGTGGGCTGGGGGAGGGAGGGGGTAGGGAGTGAAGTCCTCTTCCCTACGCGAAAAAGTCTTCGTCCCCCTCTGGCAGGTATTGCTGGGCGGCTTCGGGGATGAGGTCGATGCCCATGCCGGGGGTGTCCCAGACGTCGATGAAGCCGTTCTTGACGATGGGGTCGGGGAGGCCGGTGACGATGTCGTACCACCAGTCGGGGTTGCCGCTGGGGTACTCGAAGGCGATGTAGTTGTCGGGGAGGGTGGCGCAGACCTGGACCAGGGCAGCCAGGCCGAGGAGGCCGTTGCCGGTGCCGTGCGGCGCGATCATGATGCCGTGCAGATCGGCGTATTCGGCCACCCATTTCAGCTCGGCGATACCACCCACGTCGCAGGGGTCGGGGCCGATGATGTTGACGGCGTGGGTTTCGATCAGCTCGCGGAAGTTGTGGCGCAGGTAGATTTGCTCGCCGGTGTGGATCGGGGTGGTTGAAGCCCTGGTCACGTCGCGATAGACGTCGGCGGCGACCCAGGGGACGTAGTCGCCGGTGATCAGGTCCTCCAGCCACATGATGTGGAGGGGTTCGAGGGCTTTGGCGAGGCGGATGGCGTCCGGGACGGTCCAGCCGGGGCCGCAGTCGAGGGCAAGGCCAACCTCATCGCCCAGGACCTCCTTCATCGCGGCGACGCAATCGACGACGTGATTGAGGCCCTTCTCGGTCAGCATGCCGCGCATGAGCTGGCCGTGAAAGACGCTCTGGCCGGGCTCGCCGTAGTAGAAATTCGGGATGTCGGTCTTCATGCCGGAGTGGAAGCCGATACCTTGCTTGATGATGGTGAAGCCTTCGGGGAGGGCCTTCATCTGGGCCATATTGGCGGCCATGTCCTCGGGTGAGTAGGAGGCGAGAGGTGGGCGGATCGAGCCGTTGTAGGTGCGGACGCGGTCGCGGACCTTGCCGCCGAGGAGTTTGTAGACCGGGAGTCCGGCCGCCTTGCCCGCGATGTCCCAGAGGGCCATCTCGATGGCACTGACGGCGCTGCCCCAGGGCTTAAAGCCGCCGCGCTGGCGGATCTTGCGCATCACCCGCTCGACGTCCGTAGGGTCCTCGCCGACGAGGGCGGGGCCGAGGTGAAGCAGGTGGGGTTTCAAGTAGGGCTTGTAGGCCTCGACCTGGCCGTAGCCGTCGATGCCGGCGTCCGTGACGATGCGGACGATGGGGCTGTTGCCGAGAACCGTGGCCTTGACGTCGGTAATCTTGATGTTCACCACACCCTCCCTGACCGTCTTTGTGTCACGTGCTGTTCTCGAAGTCTCTCCGAAACTGCTTTTGGGCGCTCGGGCGTCATGGAGAAGGCCCCCTGCCCCGCTCCGTCTCCCCTCTTCCCCACGCTGCGGCAGGGGGCGTTTGCGCGGATGAGTGCCAACCGGTGGGGTTAATTCAACGATTGTGGAATTAGGAGGCGGTGAATAACATGGATGCCGTGACCGTGAACAGTCTGGTCGTGCGGCGCGGAGGAAACGACGTGCTCCGGTCGCACTCGTGCTCGATTCCGCGGGGATCGATTACCGGATTGATCGGCCCGCCCGATAGCGGCAAGACCACGCTGATGCGGGCGATCGTCGGGGTGCAGCGGATCGAGTCGGACAGCGTGACCGTCTTCGGGGAGACGGCCGGGAGCGAATCGCCGCGCCGGCGGGTCGGGTACGTCACCCAAACGCCCAGCGTCTACCGCGACATCAGTGTCCTCGCGAACGTGGCGTACTTCGCCGCGCTCTACGAAAGGGGCAACAACGAGGCGCGGCGTGCGATCGACGCGGTCGGGCTCACCGATCAGGCCAAACACCTGACCGGCAGCCTCTCCGGTGGCCAGTTCAGCCGGGTCTCGCTGGACTGCGCCCTTGTCGCGGAGCCGAGCCTGCCGATCCTGGACGAACCAACCGTCGGGCTCGATCCGCCCTGAGATCCGAACTCTGGAGGTATTTCGCGACGCTTGCCGAGACCGGAATGACCATTCCGGTCTCGAGCCATGTCATGGACGAAGCGGCCCGGTGCGGCTCGAACTTGCTGCTGCGCGATGGGTCATTGATCAGGTCGTTGACGCCGGACGAATTGCGTGCACGCGGCGGCAGCCCCGACCTGGACAAGGCGTTCCTGCACCTGATCGAAGGTCTGGAGGTGGCGGCATGAATCCGCCCTATCTGTCCGCGACCTGTCGCCGCGTCCTCGACCAGCTCCGGCACGATCCCAGGAGCATCGCGATGACGCTGGTCCTGCCGTCCGCGCTGCTTGCCCTGCTCTACTACCTGTATGAAGAGAACATGCGGGTCTTCGACCGGATCGGACTGATCATGCTGGGGGTCTTCCCCGTTGTGATGATGTTTCTGGTGACGTCGATCGCGATGCTGCGCGAGCGGACGAGCGGCACGCTGGAGCGGCGCTCACCACCCCGATCAGCAGGGCCGATCTCCTCTTCGGGTATGGTCTGGCCTACTCGCTGGTGGCGGCTGCCCAGGCGATCGTCACGGCCCTCGTCGCCTTCCCGGTCCAGGGTCTATCGACGCGGGGGAGCGTGGCGTTTGTGATCGGGATGGCGGTGGTCGACGCGATCATGGGGGTGGCGCTCGTGTTGCTCAGCTCGGCCTCTGCCCGACCGAGTTCCAGGTGATGCAGGTGATGCCGGTCGTGATCCTGCCCCAGTTCTTCGTCTGCGGGCTGCTTGTCCCGCGGGATGAGATGGCGGGCTGGCTGCAGGGACTCTCCACCGTTTTCCCGCTCACTTATGCCGTCGACGCGATGCTCGAGATCGGGGAGCACCCGGGCGTGTCGGGGGCGCTCCTGGTCGATATCGGCATTGTGCTTGCGGCCGCGGTGGCGTCACTGGGGCTCGCGGCCCAGACGTTGCGGCGCCGCAGCGCATGAGCACGGGACGCCGGAAGGGCAACGCCGACACCCGGCAAACGATCCTGATCGCCGCGCGCGAGCAGTTCGCCGCCAACGGCTTCGATGGCACATCGATCCGGGCCATCGCCGGCCGGGCGGGAGTCGATGTCGCGTTGGTGCGCTACTACTTCGGGAACAAGCAGCAGCTCTTTACGGAGGTGGTGTCGCCGCCGATCGACCTGGTCGCGGCGGTCGGGCGGGTCGTGGCCCTTCCGGTTGAGGAATGGCCACGAGGGTTGATCGAGATCATGCTCGATGTGATGGACAGCCCGCTCTCCACGGTGATGATCGCGAATTTCCGGGGGGTGATCCGGGAGCAATCCGCGTCCGAGCTGATGGGGAGGTTTATGCTGGAGAACGTGGCGGAACGTATGACGAAGGCGCTGCCCGAATCGGTTGGTGGGGACAGGGCGTGGCGGGCTAATCTGCTGGCAAGCCAGATGGTCGGTGTGCTGGTTGCTCGTTACATCCTGAGGCTCAAGCCGCTGGCGTCGGCGACGCGGGCGGAGATCCTGGCCGCTTACGTGCCGACGATCCGCCGGTACCTGATGGAGCCGCTGGATGACTCGGGAACGCCAGGTTGAAACCTGGCGCTCAACCGACGAAGTCCGTCCGGGACTGAGGTCGGGGCGGGTTTGCGGTCCGCGGGGGGTAATGGGAGCTCTGCACCGGTAGGGTGGCTGGCCGTGGGGCCGGGTGGAGCCAGACCTGGGCGACGATGACGAGGTTCAGGGCGATCAAGCCGGCGATCAGGCCGGCGAGGGTGTCGACCGGCCAGTGCTTGCCCAGTTCGATCCGGCCGAGCATCGCCGAGGCGACGAGGGTGGGATAGGCGACGAGGATGGCGGGGCGCCAGCGCTCCGAGGCGAATCGCCAGGCGAGGAGGGCGACGAAGCCCCAGAACGAGACGGCCCACTGGACGTGGCCGCTGGGGAAGCTGGAGAGTCCGCCGCCGCCCTCGACGCCAAAGCGGGGCGAGGGCCGGTAGGCTTCGATGAAGAGTTTTGGTGAGATCAGGGCGAAGTGGAGGACGACGACGCCCAGGAGCAGGAGCAGCAGGCGCCAGCGGCGCAGGGACGCGAGAGTCGCGGCCAGCAGGACTGGCGCGACATAAAAGCCAATCAACCCGCCGCCGATCTCCGATCCCCAGGAGGGGATAAAGGCGAAGGAGCCCCAGGGGATCGCCTGGATCTCGCGGGCCAGGGCGCGGTCGAATTCGGTCGGGGCGGTCTGCTGGACGATCAGCAGGAGTGCGACGAACGCCGTCAGGAGGATGGCGGCGACTTTGGCGTGGCGTAGGGCGTGTTTGGGTGTGGTGGGTGTGAGTAGGTGAGTGGTCATCATTTCTGGATCAGTCTAACACCGTCGGATGGGCATTTGGGCGCGGATGGAGGCGCTTGGCATAGCGTAGCGCGGAGTGCAGCCAGATCATGCCCGAGAGCAGACCGAGGCCGATGACGTACGACGCGAGCACGTCGATCGGCCAGTGACGGCCGAGGGCGATCCGGCCGAAACCGGTCGCCAGGGCGAAGACGACCCAGCCGATCCCGACGGCCCAGCGCATCCAACGGCGCTCGAGGTGGAGCATCACCAGGTAGGCGAGAAACCCGTAGAAGGTAACGACGTACTCGGAGTGGCCGGAGGGGAAGCTCTGGAAGCCGCCCACCCCGACGATACCGTCGAAGTTGTCCGATGGCCGGGGCCGGTCGATCAGGGCCTTGGGCCATTGGGCGAGGACGTGCAACGGGAAGGTGATCAGGAGCAGGAGGGCGGCGCCGCGATGCCCGAGGGCGAGCACGGTCCCCAGGATCGCCAGGAAGATCAGGAGGAAGGTCGGGGAGATCGTGTTCGTGAGCGTCGAGGTCACGTCGAAGACGAGACGGCGGCCGGGAATGTCCTGAAAAAGCCGGGTCAGCCAGCGCTCCCAGGCATAGGTCTGGCCGCGGCGCAGGATGAAGACCAGGATGATCTCCGCGCCCAGTGCGATAGCCCAGGATGCCCAATGCAGCTTATTCCGACGTGTGGGTCGGATCGCAAAGGCGAATGCCTCGCGGGCGATGGCTTCGTAACGAGAGCGGGCAAACTTCTCCGGTTCGAGCGATACCGTTCCCGAGGGGCCAATTGCGGTCGCGCCGGCAAAGTCCTGGCTTGGTTGTGGTCCGTTCTCTCGTTGATCCACGCTGGATCGCTCCTACCACCGTGCGGCCAATTTCGCCGCCAATCAAAGCGTACCCCTGCCGGCCGATCGCTGCCATTCCAAAAGACGACGGGACCGGGGCCCTTTCTGCGCCCGGTCCCGTTCTTGCAGCATGATACGCACCCGAAAGCGTCGGACGACGCGCCCGCGGCCGGGCTAATTGCCGGTCGGCCCTGGTGCCGGGATTGCCCCGAGCTGCTGCATGAGGCCGAGCAAGTCGAGTTCGACCCAGTGCTCCGCTATCTTGCCGTCTTCCATGCGGTTGTATTCGATCGCCGTGAACGTTACGTGCTTCCCGGTCGGGGGAATGCCCTGGAAGTCGCCCTGGTGGGTGCCCCGGAATGTTACCCGGGCCGCGACCTTCTCCTCGTCCGCGAGCGTGTCCTCCACCGTGAGGTGCAGATCGGGGAACGCCGCCGCGAAGCCGCCCACGAAGGCAACCCAGGTGTCGCTGTCCAGGGGGCCGGGGGCGCCGGGGACGTGGGCCAGAAAGCCGGGGGCGCGGGCGGCGGATTCGGCCTGCGTGTCGCGTTCGTTGTACGCATCGATCCATCGCCGCACGGCGGAGGCGTTGTCTTCGGCTCGCATCTGAGCGCTCCTTTCCTGCACGCACACACTCAGTCGGGCAGAGGCCCGAGGATGTCGACGCGGTACCTTGCGGCCACGGCCATCAGCTTCCCCATGTCGGGCGGTCCGGCTGGTGGCGAGGAACCTTCGGTTGCCGGCTCGCCCAGTTCGACAACGAACTGTTCGAAGCCGGCGGGCGTGGCGAAGAGGAGCAAGCGCGCCGGCGCCGAACCCTCCACTCGGAATCCATGGGGGATGCCGCGCGGCCCCCAAACCCACGTACCTGCGCCCGCGGACAGCCGATGGTCGCCACAGAGGAACGTCATCTCGCCTTCGGCGACATAGAAGGCTTCGTCCTCGTTGTGGTGGAGGTGCCAGGGCGAGGAGAATCCGGCTGGGAGTATCTGTTCGACTAGACCCAGGGCGCCCCCAGTTTGCTCGCCGGTCGCCTTCACCCAGGTCTGAGCGCCCAGAAACCAGAGCGCCTGTCCCTCGTTCTGAGCCAGCGCGTAGGGCTGCGTTGCCGCCTCCATAGCATTCTCCTCGACGGGGCGTCGCCGGCAGGATTTCTGCTCGCTCTTGCCCGCCCACCATTCGCGGACGGGTATATTCAATGGAATTGGACCGAGCATATGGGTCGCGGATACCCCTGTCAACGGCACGTGGATGTGGGGGTGCGCCTCACCGTTTGCGTGGTGCCGAGGTCGGTCGCCCGTCCGTCGTAGGGGAGGGTCCCGTGCCCTTCCATCGTCTTCAGGACGATCATCCGGCGCTGGTCGGCACGGTATGCCCTCCTGCGTCGGGCATCGGGAGGACACGGGACCCTCCCCTACGACGACGGAACGACGGAACGACGGGACAGAGGTGCGCACCGGCCCGGCGCGAAGACGCGCCGGGCCGGTGTTGCACATTTGCCTTCCTGTGAAGCTCGCAGGCCCTCCGTTTTGGCCCGTGAGGACACGACTCCTAGCGGCGGGCGCCGGCGCGGCGGCCGAAGCAGGAGCTGCAGTAGACCGGCCGGGAAGGGTCCGGGGCGAACGGCACGCTGGTCTGGGTGCCGCATTCGGAGCAGACGACCTGGGTGCTCTGGCGCGGGGCGCTGGAGCGGCGGGAGTCGTCCCTGGACGGCTGGCTCGGCCGGGCCGAGCGCTCGTAGGAGTCCGGCGCAGAGGTCGTCAGGGAGCGGCTGTCGTCGCCGGCGGTGGCGCTCGTCAGTTCGCGGAACTCGGTGCCGACGATGACGCGGCCGCTGGGATCGGCGATCACCGAGGCGTGGCGGCTGCGGCGGGCATCCGGGCGGGCGCCGAAGATGGCCTCGCTCCGGCGCAGGGGCGGGCGCTGCTCCCGTGACTGCTCCCGCGCGGGAATCGTGGTTCGTCCATTGCCGTAGCCATTGCCGTTGCCGCTCGACTGCGGCAGCGACCGGCGCGGCTCAGACGCCCGGGTCCGGGTGCGAGGCTCGCTCGACGTCCGTGAGGAGGTCGCGCGGCCCGAGCGTCCGGATTGACTGGTCTGGCTGGACTGACTGCGGCTAACCGGCTCTGGCTGGTACGTCGTGTCGATGTCGTCCGGGTTTGCGGCCAGGGCCGCCGCGGCGCCCCGCCAGGGAGCGCGCGGAATCCGGCGCTGGAGGCCACGCTCGATCTGGCGCCACTTCGGGCCGTCTTCGCGGCCCAGGAGAGTGATCGCCTGGCCGGGGCGGCCCATCCGGCCGGTGCGCCCAATTCGGTGGGTCAGCAGTTCCGGTGACTCCGGCAGCTCAACGTTGATGACCTGCTCGACATGGGTCACGTCCAGGCCCCGGGCGGCGACGTTGGTCGCCAGCAGGATCGGGACGGCGCGGGAGCGGAAGTCGGCCACGACCTGGTCGCGGGCGTTCTGCGACAGGTTGCCCTGCAGGGCCGCGACCGGGTAGCCATCTGCCTGCAGCTTGCGGGCGAGGGCCTTGACGCCGTGCTTGGTGCGCCCGAAGACGATGATCGAGCCATCGCCGGAGCGATTATCGAGGAGGTCCTTCAGGGCGGAGAGCTTGTCGTTCTCGCCAAGGTCGTAGGCAATATGCTCGATCGGTGCGGCATCTTCCGGGTTCGGATCGACTTTCACCTCGATCGGCCGGTCCATGTGCTTGTCGGCGGTCTTCCGGACCCAATCGGCCATGGTGGCCGAGAAGAGGGCCGTCTGCCGGGCGGTATTGGCGCGGGCGACGATCTTCTCGACGTCCGGCGCGAAGCCGCGGTCGAGCATCTCGTCCGCCTCGTCCAGGACGAGGAAGCGAATCTTATCCAGGCGGAGGGCGCCCTGCGAGAGCAGATCGAGGACACGGCCCGGCGTGCCCACGACGATGTGGACGCCCTTGCGGAGCAGGTCGCGCTGCGGACCCATCGCGCGGCCACCGAAGATCAGGCCGACGCTCACGCCCTTGGCGCGGCCGACCTCTTCGAGGACGCCGCCGACCTGGACGGCCAGCTCGCGGGTGGGGGTGAGGACCAGCGCCTGGATGACGCGTTGTCGTGTATCGATGCCTTCAACAGCCGGAAGACCGAACGCGAGGGTCTTGCCGGAGCCGGTTCGGGCCTGTCCGATGACGTCGTGACCGTCGAGGAGGGCGGGAATCGTCTGGGCTTGAATGGGAGTGGGGGTTTCGATCCCCATGCGTGTGAGTGCCTGGAGCGATTGCGGGCTCAGGCGCATATCGGCGAACGAGACCGCAGTCTCGGTGGCCGTCATCTCTTCAACTGGAGCGATCAAACAGGTGAACCTCTACCGCGCAGCGCAGTGCGGATTAAAAGACGAGGGAAACGGCCGAGCCGGTCAGTACGGCTCGACTACCCCTGGGCGCTGCGCGAAATGCAGTGGAGTATTGGCGTACTGTCGCGCGGCGAACCCGCGCATCCCTTACTGAAGATAGTTTACACCATTATGGTTAGTGTTGTCATCCTCGTGGCGTTTTCCGGATACAGTCCGGGCAACGCGCAGGTGCATGACGTTGGCCAGGTCGGGGGGAGGTTATCACCTGTCACCTGTGCATCAATCCGGGCTAATGTCGTGCAATCGCTGCGTCTTGAGACTCGGGGCGAGCACGCTCTCGCAGCGTTTCCTCGATCGTCGATATGACTTGCTTCAATCGATCGAAGTCGATGAAGCCGTCGTCGAAGTCGCTCAGGGCGTCTTGAATCTCGTCGGTCATCGCGGCAGGGTAAGCATCGTTCGTACCAGACGGGCGACCGTAATTGGCGAGCCTGTCTGCCTCGTTGAACGCCACCCGAAACTCGCGCAGAGAGATCTCGCCGTCGACAAAGCGTCGCGTTTGCTGTCGGATCTCAGTAGTCAACGCGGACAGTGACATGGGTGATCCTGACGGCGGGTGGAGGACCGAACCGGAGCTTCACGAGATGTTCAACCGCCTGCGCTCCATATCGCGCGCACAGGAAGGAATATTGGACTGGAAAGCGTAGAGCGACGTTGGGCGGCACATGACTGATCAAACATCGTTGGCGACAGTTCAGCACCAGATGGACGTCATTCGGGGCTTGCAGGCGCATCTCACGGAGTTCAACGTCTTCGATCTGTTCGGCACGGCCCACCTGGAACTTGCCCACACCCGAATCCTGGCGTTCTTGTTCGATCCGCTGGGCCAACACGGGTTCGGAGCCGCCTTCGGCGACCGGTTCCTCCGGGCCGTCGCGGACGCCAACGACCCCGGCCTGGTCCGGCGCCACTTCGGCGACCCGGCGTTGTGGGTGTTCGAGCCGGCAGACATCCTGCGCGAACAGGAGTCGATGGACCTGCGAGTGATCGATCCGACGAACCGGGTCGCGGTGCTTGTCGAGAACAAGGTGCATACGTCCGAGCACGACGACCAACTGTCCCGCTATTGGTCGGCGATGCTCGGGCACTACCCGCCGGACGAGTGGCGGGCAATTCCGATTTACCTCACCCTGGTCGGCGAAGCACCGTCCGATCCGACCTACCTCGCCGGTGACTACCGGATGGTCGCGCGCGTCCTCGAAGGACTCCTGGCCGACGGAGCCTTCGATTGCTCCGCTCCGGTCCGCATGACCCTGGAGCACTACAGACGCATGATCCGGAGGGAATTCGTGGGGGACTGGGACCTCGCTGCGCAGGCGAAGCGGCTTTAGGATCAGGCGCCACAGGTGTTCGAGTTTCATCGTTGAGCACAAGCACTACCCGCGCGCGGAGTTACAGGCGTTCGTCAGCCGGCTCGTTTCCGGCACGCCTACCCTGGCGAAGGAGCCCGAAGAAGACGTCAACCAGCGGACCGGCGTCGCCTACGTGCGGTTCAGCCACCCCGCGTTCGACCGCATCGAAGCGCCTGACCGGTCTGCCCGGCCACGGCTGTGGACCGACTCGCGCCGGATGCTCCTGTTTCAGTTCGACGTCACCGATAGGGGCGTGACGCTCGGGCTGTACGTCGGGCCAGGCCCGGAAGCCGAGCGGACGAGGCTACTCGGGATCGCCGAGCGGTGGGGGCCGCCGTTCGACCTGTCGTTGCGGCGGTCCAGCGCGGGCACGCGACGGTGGAGGTCGATCTACGGCTACGAGTTCGTGGGTCCCGACGACTTCGTGGACCTGGATCTGAGCGTGGTCCAGCAACGGCTCCGGGAGGGATGGAACCACTTCCTCGCCGCCGAACTGCCCCGTGTCCTCCAGCCGTTCGACGAGGATGGTCAAGAAAGAGGCGGCCAGAGCGATGCGCACACCGACTAGCAGCGGGTCATCCGGCCGAAGGCGGCGACCGGGACGAACTGCCCGGACATCACCGCGGCTTCGAACAGCTCGGCGGGCATCGAGAGCTGGGGGAAGACGATCCGGGGATCGTCCGTCGAACGGTGGGAACCGTTAGGAATGCTCAGCTTTGGATGTCGAGGAATGTGAAGCCCATCCACCCTTCGGTTCCCGACTCCACCAACCTGACGCGGCTCCAGATGTTGCCGGCATCGTCGATCTGCATCTCGCTGAGGATCCGCACCTCGGTTCCTTCGGGGATGAACTGAATGGTTCGGCAGGTTGTTCCCGGGCCTTCCCTCAGCCTCACCTCCGCGTTGACGACCGCGATTTCTTCAGTTGCCGCCGGTCGGCCGGTCTCGCCGCAGGGCGACGGGGCGGGCGTGGCGTTCGGCGCGGCCGTTGCCGGCCCAATTGGAGTGCCGGATGGGGTGGCAGGGGCGGCGGAGCCGGGGAGGTCCGCCTCGAATGTCGCCTCGATCTGTGCGGTGGGGGTGGGTTCGTCCTCCCCGTCCCGCTGGAGGGCCACCACGGCGGCGACCGCGGCGATAACCGCGATCAGGGCCACGGCGACGGCAAGGCGCAACGGCGAGCGGCCGTTCGATTCCTGAGCGCCTTGCATCGTTGATTCTCACTTATGCGTTCGGCAAGCGGTCCAGCGTGCCACACTATCCCACGGTTGACCGAATCCGTCATCCGCCATTTCCTCGCGCGGGAGGCAACTACGGCCAGGCGATTGGGAGTCATCGGGGTGCCATCGAGCGCGGCGGCGTTCGCGCCGGGTCAGGAGAAGGCGCCGGCCGCGCTCCGGGGGGCAGGGCTGATCGAGCGGCTGGGGGAAGCCGGTGTCATAGTAGCGGACCACGGAGACCGCGCGGTCTGGCGTTGGCGTCCGGATCGGACGAATCCGACCGCGCAGAATATCGATGCTGTTGTGGAGATTGTGGTGGATACCGCCCGGCGGGTGCGCGAGGTGATCGCGGCGGGCGAGATTGCCCTAGTGCTCGGGGGCGACTGCACGGTCGAGATCGGCACGGTCGCCGGGCATCTCCCCGGCGAGGAGCGCATCGGGCTCCTCTATTTCGACCTACATCCCGATCTCAACGTCCCGGCTGCCGTGCGGGAAGGGGCGCTCGACTGGATGGGCGTGGCCCACCTGCTCGGAGAGGACGGGGCCGCCGAGCCGCTCAGCCGGGTCGGGCCGCGCTTTCCGCTCCTTGATCCCGCCGATCTCCTCCTGTTCGCGTACGGGCCGGAGCAGTCCACGCCGCGCGAGCGGGAGGCGATGGAGCGCCTGGGGATAGACAGGGTGCCGGTGGCGGAGGTCGCGGCGGACCCCGAAGGGGCGGCCGCCGCCGCCGTGGCCCGGATCGCGGACCGTTGCGACCGATTGCTGGTCCATTTTGACGTCGACGTGGTCGATTTCACCGACGCGCCCCTCTCCGAAGAGACCGGGCGCAACCAGGGTTTGACCCTGGATCAGGCGCTGCGGGCGCTGCGAGTGTTGCTGGCGAGCGAACGCCTCAGCGCCGTCACGATGACGGAGTTGAACCCCGACCACGGAGACGAGGAGGGTGTCGTGCTCGACCGGCTCGTTGCCGGACTCGTAGCTGCGCTGGCTGGGTCGCCTTCGCTCCGAGCCCACTAGCAGCGCGCCATCCGCCCGCCGCTGGCGACAGGAACGACCTGGCCGGACATCACGGCGGCTTCGAACTGCTCGGCCGGCATCGTGATCTGGTGGCCGTTGGGGCAGCGGTAGATCACGCGGGTGGTGCCCTCGAACCGGCCGACGTGGACCACGGTCCACTGCTTGTCGACGCGCCAGGAGGCGGTGCCGACTTCGGTGTAGCGCTGGCCGGGAGCGATGAACGTGGTGGGGATCTGGCGCTCGGTGGTGATGCTGTTCAGGAATGTGGTTGCCATTGGTGCTCTCCCCCTGGTGATCGGTTCCGGCGGGCCTCTCGTTTGAGGCCGCTCCCGGTTCGATCTCCGGTGATGACATCTTGCCTAGGTAGTCGGAGGAGAACATCCGGAAAATCACCTTGTTTTTCCGAATTCGCCCGCGTCGCGCACTACGTCATTTCACTTAGGTTACCTATCGGCCACCTCAAGTAATCCCTCTTCGAGGACTACGTCGAGGGCTAGGGTGCGGTAACCGACGGAGTCGAACAGGACCACCACCTTGTCGCCCTCATAGCGAATGACCTGGCCTTCCGCCCAGGTCGAGTGGACGACACGGCTCTCGCGCGGGAAGGGCTCACGTGTGGAGTGGTTGGAGCTTGCTAAACCAGCGAGGCAGTTGTCGCACTGGCCGCAGGGCGGGTCGAAATCTTCACCAAAGTAGTTGAGCAAGTATTCCCGGCGGCACCCAGGCGTCTCGGCATAGCCTCTGATCATGTCGATGCGCGAGCGCTGCACCTGTCGGTGCTCGCCCTGGGCCAGAACCGCGGCCGCGGCGGCATCGGCCGGGTCTTTGTTCGAGTCGCCGTTGGAGACGGATCCGTCGGGCTCGACGTGGACCGCTCCCACCTCTTCCAGACGGTTGAGCGTCCGGACGAGCTTGGTGTCCGAGAGGTCAGTCACCTCTTTCAGATCCTGTGGGTCGAGCGGGGCCTGACGCCCGGCAACGATGGCAGCGATCCGCTCTGCCTGCGCTTCGTCGATCTGGCCGCCACCCGCGAAGTACCGGTGTAGTCCGAGGTCCTTTTCACGGTAGAACAACACCGCTTCGGCGGGCTCGTCGTCCCGGCCGGCCCGCCCTACTTCCTGGTAATAGGCATCGATTGAGTCGCTGACATCGGCGTGGGCAACGAAGCGGACGTTCGGTTTGTCGATGCCCATGCCGAAGGCGGTCGTGGCGACGATCACTGCCGCCTCCCCGTCCATGAATGCCGACTGGACGCGGTCCCGTTCAGCGGCCGTCAGGCCGGCATGGTAGGCGACCGCCGCGTGGCCCTCCTCGACCAGTGCTTCGGCGATCTCTTCCGCGCGCTTCCGGGTCGTCGCGTAAACGATCCCCGGCTTGGCGGCACCTGCGACGTAGGCCAACAGGGCCGCCCGTTTTTCTTCATCGTCCTGGAATGGGCGCACGTCGAAGTGGATGTTCGGCCGGTCGAAGCCGCGCACCAGCACCGCTGGGTCGCGCATGTTCAGCCGATCGACAATCTCGGCCCGCACGGGCGGGGCGGCGGTGGCGGTGAGCGCCAGGATAGCGGGGTGTCCCAGGGCTTCGATCGCCGCGCCGAGGCGGAGGTAGTCGGGGCGGAAGTCGTGGCCCCATTCGCTGATGCAGTGGGCCTCGTCGACGACGAAGAGCGACGGTTTGGCTGTGACGAGCTGCTCCATGGTCTCGTCGTTCTGCTATTGCTCCGGTGCGAGGAAGACGAACTCCAGGTCGCCGTCGCCCAGCCGCTCGAACGCTTCGTGCCTGTCCGTGGTAGAGAGTGCGGAATTGACCTGCGCCGCCGCACCGACCTCTCGGCTTTCGATTGCGTCGACCTGATCGCGCTGGAGCGCGATCAGCGGTGAGACGACCACGGTCGGGCCGTCCAGAAGGTATCCCGCGACCTGGTAGATGGCGGACTTGCCCGAGCCGGTCGGCATCACCACGAGCGTGTCGCGACCGCGCAGTATGGAGGAGACCGCTTCCTCCTGGCCTGGGTACAGGGCGGCGATGCCGAGCCGTTCGCGGGCGGCGCGGCGCATGCGTCGCCTCAGCGTCGCTCCGTTTGAGGACCCCATTACGCCCGCCCTTTCCTGCGTGTCATCTCGCGCCAGCTTCGTCGTTCGGGAACGATCCAGCCGCGCCGGTAGAACATGACCAGGAGCGACCCGCTGATGGCCAGCACGGTGACGATCATGGCGGCAAACGCGAATCCGGAGTACATCGACTGAAACCGGAAGCCGGTGCTAAAGAACCCCAAAACAAGCGTCACTGGCAGGAAAACGGTCGAGACCACAGTCAGGAGCTGCATCACCCGGGTGGAGCGGTGCCCGACCTGGGAGACGTACAGGTCGGATGCCCCATTGATCGCGTCCTTGTCGGTCGTGAGTTGGTCGAGGAGGCGGTCCAGCCGGGCTTCGAGGTCGCGGAAATAGGGCCGCATCTCTTCGCTGGCGACAAAGGGGAATTCGGGCCGCAGGAACGCGACGAAGACCTCTCGGTGTTGTCCGGTCAGGCGCCCGAGAGCGAAGACGTACCGCTTCAACTCAAGAAGATCTTCGAGGAAGTAATCGGAGGTGTCGCGCAGGGCGCGCTCCTCCATCGCCTCGATCTCGTCTTCCAGCCCTTCGGTGAGCGATTCGTAATGCCCGAGCAGTTCGCCCAGGAGGATCGAGAGGAGGTAGGCGGAGTCGAGACGGAGGAGCTAGGGTTGTTGCCTGGCACGGTCGAAGGCGCGGTCCGCGAAGGGGAGTGGGCGCTTGTGGGCGCTCACCAGGAAATTGCGACCGACGAAGAGATCGAGTTGCCCAGCCTGTACCTTGCGCCGCTCTGGATGAACCCGGGGGATGGTCACCGAGACGTAGAAGTGGTTTCCGAAGACGTCCATTCGGGGCCGATGCCAGCCCGCCAGGGCGGCCTGAACGCCGGCGGGATCGAGCCCCAGGTTGTCGACCAGCCCTCTGAGATCGGATTGGGCGTAGTCCGAAAGATCGATCCAGACGAAGCAGTCGTCGTCCCGAACGGCGTCCGCGATTTCGGATCGGTCAATCTCGGTGGGTTGGTCCCCCTTGTGGAAGAGCAAGGTGGTCATCGCCATCGATGGCGACGAGTTCGGTCCTGACTCGACCGGTCCTTCCTGCTGGACCGTCTCTGGCGCCGGTGGGCTGGAGGTGCTTTGGAAGCTCGGATACTCCGCCACTGTATCGTCAGGTGGCCAATCGAATCTGGTGGGAGATGAAGCAAAACGGTGGGGGTGGCGCATTTCGTTCCGCTGAGCGGGTGCTGTCATCGTCATGCACTGTCCGAAGGGTACGTTGGGCCGCGACATCTCCGGGCGCGGCCATACCCCGGACGGACCGTGTGGTGCGGTCCGCGGGGTGCTCTATGCATGTCCTGAGCCATTGACGGCGTGTGCCTGTGACCATGCGATGTCGCGCAAAGGTACGGGAATTGCGCCAAAGGGGCGCCGCCACGCCCGGACTACGGTGCATTGGCCGCGGCCGGTACGACGTTGGGAGGTTCGCCATCGCAATCGTCTGGTTCATCCTCGCCGGGCTGCTGTTCATCGCCATGGCCCTTGGAGGGTCGGTGCTGAAACGTCTGCCGCTAACAACCTCGGTGCTCTACCTTGCGGTCGGATTTGGGCTGGGACCGCACGGCGTGGGCCTGCTCAACTTCGATCCGCTCAAGGATGCCAAGCTCCTCGAACACCTCACCGAAGTGGCCGTCCTGATCTCTCTGTTCACGGCCGGTCTCCACATGCGCGTCGATTTCCGCGATCGCCGTTGGCTGGTGCCCCTCCGCCTCGCCTTCGGATCAATGGCGATCACCGTCGCCCTGATCGCCGCGGTCGGGTGGTCGGTACTCGGACTGCCGCTGGGGGCGGCGATCCTGCTCGGGGCCATTCTGTCGCCTACTGACCCGGTGCTCGCTTCCGAGGTCCAGCTCAACGACCCGATGGACCGCGACAAGCTGCGCTTCAGCCTGACCGGGGAGGCTGGCCTCAACGACGGCACGGCCTTCCCCTTCGTCATGCTCGGTCTGGGGATCCTGGGCGCGCACGAGCTGGGAACATGGGGGATGAGGTGGATCGCCATCGATGTCCTGTGGGCCATTACGGGCGGGCTGGTCGTGGGAGCGGTGCTGGGCGCCGCGGTTGCCCGGGTGGTGATCTACCTGCGCCGGAGCCATCGTGAGGCGGTCGGCCTGGACGAGTTCCTGACGCTGGGGCTGGTGGCGCTGTCCTACGGCGTTGCGCTGTTGCTCCATACCTATGGCTTCTTGGCGGTCTTTGCCGCCGGGCTGGCTTTGCGCGCGGTGGAACGGCGCGACACCGGCGCCGAGGCCGAACCGACAATGGAGCGGGTTGCCAACGGCGCCGAGGACACGGCCACCCATCCCGACACCGCCTCGATGCATTTGGCCCAGGCGGTGCTGGGTTTCAATGAGCAGCTCGAGCGAATTGGCGAGGTCGTCATCGTCGTCATTGTCGGCAGCCTCCTCGGGTCGCCGCATCTGTCCTGGAACGCCCTCTGGTTCGTGCCCCTGCTCCTGCTTGTCATCCGGCCGGTCTCGGCGGTGATCGGTTTGCACGGTGCCGATGTCGCCCGCCCGCAGCGCTGGTTGATTGCCTGGTTCGGCATCCGCGGCATTGGCTCGGTGTTCTACCTCGCCTACGCGCTTGAGCATGGGCTGGAGGGGAGGGCAGCAGATGAGATCGTGGCGCTGACGCTGATCGCGATAGCGGTCTCGGTGGTCGTGCACGGCGTGTCGGTCACGCCGCTGATGCAGCGTTACGATCGCCGCGTCGAATCCGGAACGTCTGGTCAAAGCGGCTTAGAACTTCTATCAAAACCCGTCGGCGGCGGCGGACGCCAGGTTGAAACCTGGCGCTAAACCTACCAAGTTCCTCCGGGACTGGGCCGAACGGCGCGGCGCCCGACGGTCTTGATAGGCGCTCTTAACAAAAACGGTCCCCGCGGTTCGGTAGACTACAGGCCGACTGTATGAGCTCGGCGGCGGTCCCGGCCCCCTGGCGGTCCGTGGCATGACGGCGGGTGTCTTTGGATGTGGAGAGAAGCGAAGATGACCGATGTTGTCACCCCGGACCAGCCAGACCAGCAGGACCAGAATCTTGCCACCGTTGTTGTTCCGCTGGATGGATCTGAACTCGCGGAGCGCGCCCTGCCGTTGGCAACGGCCTTCCTGCCGGCCAACGGTGAACTTGTCCTGATTCAGGTTCTGCCTGAGTCCGGCGCGTTGACGGAACTGGCCACCGCCGATCTCTTGACCCCGTCCGAGTTAGAAGCCGACCAGCACGCCGAAGCACGCGGCGAGATGGAGTCCGTGGCCCAGCGTCTTCGCGGCGAAGGAGTCCCGGCCCGGGTGCAGGTTCTCGAAGGTGACCCCGTCCAGGTGATTACCCGGGTTGCGGCGAAGCTGGAGGCAGAGTTGATCGTCATGGCCACCCACGGCCGCGGCGCCCTGCAACGGTTGGCCCACGGCAGTGTGGCCGACGGCGTCTCTCGCCATGCGACGACACCGGTCTTGCTGGTGCGGGTCAGGAACCCGAGCGATCACGACCTGGCAGACGCGCCGGTGCGGCGGCTGGTGGTCCCGCACGATGGCTCCGAGACCGCCGCCCAGGCGGTGCCGGTGGCGGTCAAGTACGCCACGGCCCTCGATGTGCCGGTCTTGCTCGTCCGTGCTGTGAGCCCGAGCGGCGATGTGCCGATGTCGTTTTCGCCGGCCGGAGGACCTGACGCCGTCAGCGCCGCTGTCTATGAAGAGGTGCTGGAAGACCAAGAGGACGACGCCAAGGCGTCGCTCGATGCGGTCAAGACCGAGATGGTCAACCAGGGCATTGCCGCGACCGCTGAGGTTATGGTCGGGACGGCGGCGACCGTGATCCAGGAGCTCCACACTCCCGGGGACGTCGTCGTGATGTCCAGCCACGGCCGGTCCGGGATCGGGCGCTGGTTGCTGGGCAGCGTGGCCGAGAAGCTGGTGCGGGAGGGAACCGCGCCGGTGATCGTCGTCCCGGCCGCCGACCGGGTGGCGGCGCACGAGGCCAACGGATGACCGGCGGATCGCTGGTCGTTGTCTCGGAGGCGTGGCGGGAGGCCTATCCCAACGCTTACGTGGGCTTCCTGGCCATGCAAGGTGTTGAGAACCCTGCCCGTCATCCCGCGATCGATCGGGTCAAGGCGGACCTGCAATCCGATCTCCAGGGACGCTTCGGCGCGCTCGACCGGGCTGCACTGCGGGAGATCGAGCCCCTCCCTGCCTATGCCGCCTATTACAAGCGGTTTGGTCAGCGCTACCACGTAGGGATGCAGTTGGAGTCGGTGGCGCAAAAGGGTAAGGATCTGCCAGGTGTTGCCGCCCTGGTCGAGGGGATGTTCGTGGCGGAACTGCGTAACTTGATCCTCACGGCGGGGCACGATTTCGATCAGGTGGCGCTGCCGCTGCGCCTGGACGTTGGCAGCGACGGCGACCCTGTCGCCTTTGTCGCACCCAACGGCAAGGAGATGGGCGTCAAGCCGGGGGACATGTACGTCGCCGACGCGAACGGTGTGCTCAGCGCGATCATCACCGGCCCGTCGGCGATGGCGCAGGATTGGTCCCGGCACGACCTCGGTCGTGTTCGTGGCGTACGCGCCGCCCGGCGTGGCGAAGGAACGACTTGCCGCCCATGTGGATGAGCTGGAGGCGAATGCCCGACTGGTATCGCCTGAGGCCGAGATGGTTTGGCGTGAGATTGTCGGCGGGTAGGTCGTGGCAGGGCGAGGGCCGTCTCCACGTCGCCCGGAATTTAAATTCCGGGCGGCTGGAACTCAACAATCGAGTTAGGTTGCCCCAAGAGTCCTGATGAACTCCGCGGTGGGGGCGTCGGCGGGAAAAAGGATTCGATCGCCAGCTCGGAGAGGGTGACGTCGATCGGCGTGCCGAAGATCGTTGTGGTGGTCAGGAACGAGAGCAGGCCGTGCTCAGTTCGGAGCCTGATGGGGACAACGACACCGGCGTCGTCTTTGGCGGGACGGCGACGGGAGGCCGTCCGGTCGTCGTCGCCGGGATAAGCGCGCAGTTCCTCAAGCAGGTCCACCAGCACCGGGTCGGCGGAGGCTTCGATCTGCCGCCGGAGGCGCTCGAAGACGTGCTCCCGCCATTGGGACAGGTTGGCGATCCGGGGCGCGAGGCCGTCGGGATGGAGGCTGAGGCGCAAGACGTTGACCGGAGGGCGGAGGAGGTCGGCATCGGCCCCGGTCAGCAGCGGGGCGATCGACCCATTGGCGGCGACCATGATCCAGTGCCGGTCGACGGCCAGGGCGGGGTTCGGCTCGTGACCGTTCAAGACCAGGTGGATCGCGGCCCGGGCGGAGCGCATCGCCGAGTCGTCCAGGTTGTGTTCCTGGTAGATGGGGGCGTACCCGGCCGCCAAGAGCAGGGCGTTTTGCTCTCGGAGGGGGATGTCCAGGCGGGTGGCCAGGTGGAGCAGCATCTCGCGGCTCGGGCGCGACCTGCCGTTCTCGAGGAAGCTGACGTGGCGGGTGGACACCTCGGCTTCGTTGGCCAGTTCGAGCTGGCTGAGGCGCCGGCGCTGGCGCCAGGCGCGGAGCAGTTTGCCGACGGGTTGCGGTGGAGGTGCGGTGAGCATGCGGCAACCATAGCCGAGCGATCGACGGAATCCAATGACCTTGGAGGTAATGGATATTCGCTCCTGGTGCGGGACGCTAGAGGCAGTCCAACCGGCGGCAGGCCGGGTGGCAACGCAGATCCGCCCGAAAGGAGCCTGACATGTCCGATATCGATCGCGTCGTCGATGCCAATATCTCCATCTGGAACGAGACCGATGGCGACAAGCCGCCGCGAGTTGATCGCCAAGACCTGGTCGGAGGATGCGACCTACGTCGATCCGGTGATGAAGGGGGATGGACCGGCCGGGATTGACGCGATGACTGCCAGCGCCCAAGCCCAGTTTCCCGGCCATGCGTTCCGCCGGACCGGGGCTGCCGATGCCCACAACGATTGGGTCCGATTTGGCTGGGAACTCGTCGACGTTGCCTCAGGCGAGCCGCTGATCGCGGGAATTGACGTCGCCCAGGTGGCGCCGGATGGGCGGCTCCAGTCGATCGTTGGATTTCTCGACCGTGTTCCGGATATGAGTGGTGCTGGGGCGGAGCCCTAAGCCCCCGGGCCGGAGAGCCCCCTAACCCCCCAACCCCCTTCCCCCTGCCGCGGCAGGGGGAAGGGGGAGATGCGGCAGGGTGGGGATATCACGCGGGCGCGGTGGGCATGACCGGAATCGGGTCAATGGTTGGGATGGATTCGGCGGGGGTCCAGGTGCGCAGGGCGTCGTTGACTGGGCGGAGGATGAGATAGCCGATGGCGATCATGCCCAGCAGGCTGAGGACGGCCGCCGGGCGACCGAGGCCGAGGACGTCGACGATCAGGGCCCAGAGGAGCGGGCCGACGATCGCGGCGAACCGGCCCGCCATGCCGTACAGGCCGTAGAACTGCCCGAGGTGGCGCGGGGGTGAGAGACGGATCATGAGAGGTCGGTCGGAGGTGCCGGTCCCGCCGAGCGCGACACCCGCCAGGGGCGCGACGAACCAGAACAGGCTTGAGGGCAGGTCCAGGTATGCGATTGCGGCGGCGAGGGCCATCACGATCGCCCAGAGCCCGAGGACCCGGTTCAGGGTCGCTTTTGGCCCAATGCTGTCGACGACCCGACCCCAGGCGAATGCACCAAGAAGCGCGCCCAGGATGCCGACTCCGAGGATGAGGTTGCTCTGCCCATCGGAGAAGCCGAGTTCTTCGGTGACGTAGATGCCCATGAACCCGACCAGGGTATTGGAGGCGTCGGAGTAGAAGACGCGTCCGGCGAGGAAGCGGGGCAGATCCGGGTATTGCCGGGCCCGATCAACCGTCTGCCGGACGTCGGCAAACGCCCGCCTTACCGACTCTCGGCTGAGCGGGGCGACGTCAAACCGGGGCCGCTCCTTGACCCAGAGGAAACAGGGCAGGGCACAGACGACGAAGAGCAGGGCCGTGATCTTGAAGACGAGGGGCTTGGCGTCGTCGTCGAGGGCCAGCACCCCGAAGGCCGTCCCCAGCGCCAGGAAGGACCCGAGATAGCCAATCCCGACACCCAGGCCGCTGACGCGTCCCCGATTCTCGTCGGTGCTGACGGTAGGGAGGAGGGTATCGTAGAAGACCGATCCGGCCTGGAAAGCGAAGTTCGCGAGGACGAAGATCACCAGGGTCGGTACCAAACCGAAGGTGCCAAGGAAGAAGGTGCAGACAGCAGCAGAGCAGCGTTGAGACAATGAGGAAGGGCATTCGCCGCCGGACCTGATCCGAGACAGCGCCGATGACGGGTGAGGCGAAGAACATCAGCCCGGCGCCGATGCTGAGGGCAACGGCGAATGCGGCGTCGCTGCCTCCTTCATCCTTGACCCAGAGCGGCAGGGTGTAGGAGATAACGCTGAACTGGAAAATCGTGTTCGCCAGGTCGTAGAGGGCCCAGGAGACCACGGGCCGGCGGCCCATGGCGTCCCAGGCAACCGATGTCGCCGGCTCCGGTGTACGAATATTTTCGTTGCTTGTGCTCATCCGCCCGCCCCCCGCGTACTCAGCGTCTCCGTTGGTTGATCGTTCGGTGTACCGCCACGATGCCCACATTCGCGCGGGCCCGCATCGTGACGTTTACGTATTGCCGATCGGGTTGTGGGGTGATGAGATGCTAAATGGATACGTATTGCCAGTAGCGGAAAGGCGCGGAAATCGCTAGATCAGGCCGTGGCGCATGGCGACCGCGACCGCCTCGGTGCGGGTTCCGACGCCCAGCTTGGCGTAGATGCTCTGGGCATGGGTGGTGACGGTCCGATGGGAAACGCGTGGTTCCAGATTGTCGGCGATCTCCCGGTCGGACATACCCGTCGCGAAGAGCTTGAGCACTTCCATTTCGCGGCTGGAAAGCCCAAAGGCCGTCGCGGGCCTTGTCTCGTGGACGGGAGAGGCGGGTAACGTCGGCGCTTCCTGGGCGTAGGCAACGACCTGGTCGAGGCTCATGGCACGGCCTTCTTCCCAGGCCAACCCGAAGTCGTCATCGCCGAGCGTTGCACGGAGCGAGGCGACGGTCTCCTCGTGCCCATGCACGTAGAGCTCTTTGAGTCGTGCGCCGATCGATTCGCGCAAGGCGGTAGCCGCGCCGAAGAGCCGGGTTGCGCGTCGATGGTCGCCCAGCGCGGCGGCGGATCGGGCGGGAACCTCGAGGTACTGGGCTATGCCCCATGTGTTGCCGATTTCATGGAACTCTTCGAGGCAGGCGCCGATAAGCTCGGCGACGCGATCCTGTTCTTCCAGGCGAAAGGCAATCATGGCCAGGTTGCCGGTTGTCATAGCGATGCCCCAGCGGTCATCAATGTGGCGGAAGATTGCCAAGCCTTCCTCGGCCATTGCCGTGGCCCGGGCGGGGTCGCCCTGATGCAGAGCGAGGATGCTGAGGCCGGCGAGGAGCATAGCCGTCGTCCAGTGATCCCCGCGTGCCCGCGTCAGACGCAGACTCTCATCGCTGATCGCCCAGGTGGTGGCGAAATCGCCCCTATCGAAGGCGATCTGCGCCCGAAAAAAGAGGCCCAGGGCAAGGCCGTGCTCGTCGCCGAGCCTCCGCCAGACGGACAGCGCCTCCTCGGCGAACTGCTCGCCGCGTTCATAGTCTCCGCGGGCATCGGCGAGCGCTCCCGCGCCGGTGAGGGCTTTTGCCCGGGCGACCTCGCTCGTGCCGTCGCTGGGCAATGAGAGCAGGTCGGCGAGGCGTTCGCTCCCCTCGGTCAGGTGGCCGCGCATAAACCAGAAGAGGTAGATCGCACCCGCCAGGCGAAGGGCGGACCCGGTGTCGTTTTGTCTTTGGAACCAGCGGAGGGAGGCGCGAAGGTTGTCGTGCTCACGATCGAGGCGGTCCAGCCAGGCGGCCTGCTCGGCCCCCTGAAGCCGCGGCTCGGCTTCTTCCGCCAGGGCAAGGAACGTTTCGGCGTGGCGTTGCCGGGTTGCGTCCTCTGCGCCGCTCTCGGCGAGACGCTCCAGCCCGAATTCCCTGATCGTCTCCAGCATCGTGAACCGCGGCTCGCCGTCCGCCTGCTCGATCTGGAGAACGAGGTTGCCGTCGACGAGCGCGGCGATTGCGTCAAGGGGGGACAAGGCTACGCCGTGGAGGGGGACACGGCTGTCGCCTTGAGGGGGAGAGGGGGAGACGGATGGGGGAGTGTCCGTCGTACTCCTCTCCCCCTCTCCCCCTCAGCCCGTCAGGGCTGTCCCCCTCAGGGCGCCAGCCCTGTCCCCCCCAACCGCCTCCGCAGTCTCCAGCGTGCAGCCGCCAACAAAGACGGCGAGGCGGCAGAAGAGGACTTGCTCGGCAGGGGCGAGGAGGTCGTAGCTCCAGGCGATGGCGTCGCGGAGGGTGCGCTGGCGCTGTGGGAGATCGCGGGAGCCGCCGGTGAGCAGCGGCAGGCGGCGCTCAAGGCGGTCCAGCATCGCGCGCGGCGTAAGGAAGGTGACGCGGGCGGCCGCAAGCTCGATCGCCAGGGGCAGGCCGTCGAGGCGGGCACAGATCTCCGCGACGGCAGAGGCGTTCCTTGGGGTGAGGTCAAAATCCGGCCGGGACGCCTGGGCGCGCTCCAGAAAGAGGCGCGTTGCTTCCGAGCGCAGCGCGGCCTCGACGGTCCAATCGCCCGCGTCGCCAGAATCCCGTTCGGGCACCGAAAGCGGGAGGACGGGAACATCGTGCTCACCCCGGATCCGGAGCCGGGCCCGACTGGTGACCAGCAATTTGACGCCGGGGCAGGCGGCCAGACAGGGCGGCGATGTCCGGTGCCGCAGCCACCACCTGCTCGACGTTGTCGAGGACCAGGAGCACGTCCTGGTCACGCAATTCAACCCGAAGGCGATCGAGGGCGGAACGGCTGCCGGTCTCGCGGATGCCCAGGGCCTGGGCGATGGTCGACGGTACCAGACCTGGGTCGACGATGGGCTCAAGGGAGACGAACCAGGCGCCGTCCGGGAAGTCCGTATCCAGGTCGGCCGCCAGCTCCAGGGCCAGCCGTGTCTTCCCCACCCCTCCCGGCCCAGTGAGGGTCACGATGCGCACCTCCGTCCGGTTGAGAAGTTCGCGCACGGCCGCCCGCTCACGACGCCGGCCAATCAGCGGCGTGGAGGGGACAGGCCAACGTGGGAGCGACTCGCCTGAGCGGGCGGTGGGCATGGCGGTATCCACATGAATCCGAACAGGATCAGGATAGGGATTGTTGAGGCGAGGATACCGCGTTCGCGGCCGATTACGTACCCCCATTTCTAAGCAATTCATCGCGAATCCGTAGCCTTGTCGATGTGCTGCTTCTCTCGCAATCCGCATTCTGGGAGACATCCAGACAGCCGGTTGACCGGTTTCCAGACCGCGACATGCGAGACGAGGGGCACACCATGACACCAAGCGCGACCGTGAATCGCACGCTGGCCGCGTATCTCCAGGATTGCCGCTGGTGGAAAGGTTGCCTAACGAAGGTGGCGGCCGTTCCGGTGTCGGTGCTGTACGTCATCGTCACCTGGGCGCTCTTCCTGCCGCTGGCCCATCGGGCTGACGGGACGTATGCCATCGACCTGGACAGGGTCAGCCCCTTTGTCTATCGCATTCCCGACCTGAGCGCGGATTTCCCACGAGCGATTCGGGCGCTGGCGACCGCGCCATTCCTCAACCATGACAGCATCCAGCTCATTTACATCACGGTCCTCGTTCTCGTCCATGTGATGAGGTTCGAACGGCGTGAAGGAGCCCGACGCATGGCCTTGCTTTTCGTCATCGGTCTGATCTCGGGTGCGTTTGGTGCAGGGCTGTTCCTGCATCTGCTCTATCCGGAGATGAGCTCGGCGCCGATGTACGCCTACGCCTGGGAGCGGAGCTGGAGCGGTGGCAGCGCCGGCTGCTTCGCGGTGATAGGCGCTCTCGCGGCACGGTCGCGGAGGCCGTGGCTGTTTCTGGGCGTCGTCGTCCTGTGGGATCTGTACTGGCCGTACCTACGGGTGTGGGCGGCGGGGTCCGGCGGTCCGCAGTTCGATCTCGTCTGGTGGCACGTGCCCCACAGCTTCACCAGCGTGTTCCACCTCATCGCGCTCACCGTCGGCTACCTGGTCGCCCAGTTCTGGTTGCGGCCCGGCCAACAGCAGTAGTTCCGCCATCCGTCAGTTGGCAACTCGTCGTCCTTGGAGGAATGGTCATGTTTGGATCAGTGCTCGTCCTTACCCAGTCCTTGCCCGTCCACGGAGCGTTCAATCCCTGGTGGGTCCTGCTCTGGCTGGCCCTGATGGCGGGATGCCTTGTGTTGGTGGCCGGAGTCGTAGCGCTATTTCAGGTCGCCACCACATTCCTCCGGAGCCGATCTCGCGTTCACAACCGATTACGTATCCCCGCCTCAACCGACGGGACGTCGAATCCGTAGCTTTAACGATGTGCCGACACTCCTCAAAACGCATCCTGAAACACATCCAAATACCTGATGTTGGTCGGGACCAGATCGAGTCGTGAGCCGGCCGGGAACGGCGTTAGGCGCCAGCGGCGGAGGAGTGATGGTCAGATGGCAGAGTTCGTTCTGTTCGGCACGATCTTCGTCTTTTTGCCGGCGTTCCTGCTCTACTCCGCCGGGTTCTTCCTGGGTTCATCCGGCCCTGTCTGGGCGCGATGGGTGTACGTGCTGGGGTTGCCGGCCGCGATTGCCGCCTGCGGGGCGTATCTGACATCCGTGGCCGATCAGGGGGAAACCGGCGCGTTTATCTCCGAGCAGATAATCGTTGCCCTCCTCACGATGATCATTACCCCGATCGCCCTCCTTGCCAACGTCATCGGCGTGCTGGTCGGGTTCGCAGAAGCCAAACGGAACCGTCGGACGCTGCCGTCTGCGTAGTCGATTCCTCACCGTCGTCGCGCGTGCGATGAGAACAGCGTCGATCCATCAACGCTCCCAAGGAGGAGAACCGCAGTGGCCGCAGTCGCCAAAGGCACCCTCGTCAACGACATCCACTCGCAGCTCAATACCACCGAAGTACATCGCGTTGTCCAGCCGATCACGGTCGCGGAGATCCAGGCGGCGGTCGTGGCCGCGGCGGCCGAAGGGCGCGCGGTAAGCATCGCCGCTGGACGGCACGCGATGGGTGGCCAGCAGTTCGGGGAGGGCACCGTCCTCCTGGACATGAACCGGTTCAATCGGGTGATCTCGTTCGATGCCGAAGCCGGGATCGTCGAGGTCGAGGCTGGAATCCAGTGGCCGGAGCTGATCACCTACCTGCTCGACGCTCAGGTCGATCGGGAGCAGCAGTGGGGGATCATCCAGAAACAGACTGGCGCTGACCGCCTGAGCATCGGCGGGGCATTGGCTGCCAATGTCCATGGCCGGGTCCTCGGGCGAAAGCCGATCATCGACGATGTCGAGTCGTTCACCCTGGTCGATTGCGACGGGGAGATCCGAACGTGCAGCCGGGAGGAAAACGCCGACCTCTTCCGCCTGGCGATAGGCGGCTACGGTCTCTTTGGCGTGATCGCGACCGTCCGGCTTCGCCTGATGCGGCGCCAGAAGGTCGAGCGGGTCGTGGAGATGCTCGACGTCGATGACCTGATGGACGCCTTCGACCAGCGGATGGCCGATGGCTGTCTCTACGGTGATTTCCAGTTCGCGATCGACCCGGATGGAGATGATTTTCTCCGCGAGGGCGTCTTCTCCTGCTACCGCCCGGTCGACCCAGAGACGCCGATGGTGGCCGGTCAGCGAGCGCTCTCCGCGGCCGATTGGCAGTCGCTCCTGTACCTGGGCCACGTCGACAAGCGGCGCGCCGTTGACGCCTATGCTGCCCACTATCTGGCGACCTCCGGACAGCTCTATTGGAGCGATACGCACCAGATGGCCGACTACCTCGACGATTACCATGCGCTGATCGATCGACGGTTGGGCTGCACGGTTCGCGGCAGCGAGATGATCACCGAGATCTACGTGCCACGGGTCGCCTTACCCCTGTTCATGGCAGATGTCCGGCGCGATTTCCGCGAGCACAAGGTTGATCTGATCTACGGCACGATCCGCCTGATCGAGCGCGACAGCGAATCGATGTTGGCCTGGGCCAAGCACCCGTACGCCTGCATCATCTTCAACCTCCATACCGACCACACAGTGGAGGGGATCGCCCGCTCCGCCGCCGATTTCCGCCGCCTGATCGACCTTGCGATCGCCTACGGCGGGAGCTACTACTTGACCTACCACCGCTACGCCGACCGCAAACAGGTCGAGACCTGCTATCCGCAGTTCGGCGAGTTCCTGCGCCTCAAGCGCCGGTACGACCCGGCAGAGCGGTTCCAGAGCGACTGGTATCGCCATTACCGCGAGATGTTTGCCGATGTGCTGGTGGACAGCGGGTCTGTATAGCCGCCAAGTCAGCCTGGAGCGAAAAGGACGAACCATGAACGCCAGGATTGATGTGCCGGTGAGGAGTTCACTGCTTAGAGCGCTCGTCCGAACGGTTGACCGCGTGTCCCCGGCCGCCCGGGGCTCACGGCCCGGGCTAAGAGTCACAGCCTCTCCGAGGCTAGCGGCGACGGCGGCCACGGTGTTCGGCGAGCGCGTTAGACCTGGTCCTGGTGCCATATTTGCCGTAATGACAGCCCTTAGCGGGCTCTTTCTGCTCCGGGTCATCGGGCAGGTTCTGGTGACCTACGGCGGCGTCTCGTGGCTGCCGGAGAAGGCTCACTGGCAATCGGGGTTGCTGCCCTACCCGGTCCTCCTTGCCTCCCAGGTCGTCATTCTGACCGTGATGGCCGGGATTGCCCGGGATACCTGGCGCGGATTCGGGAGGTTCATCGCGCCGCGGCCAGGATTGAGTCACTACTTGCGGATTGCCAGCGTCGTCTACTTCGCGGCGATGGTTGTCCGGTACGTCGTCACGATGGCCCTTCACCCGGACTGGTTCCCGTTTGAGCACAGCATTCCCACGTTCTTCCACTGCCTACTGGCGAGCTACCTTTTCCTCTACAGCGCACTCCTTGCCGGTGGGGTTGGGAGTTCTGATTCGCGTTCGAGCTTTGCATCGGTTGCGCGCCGGCAAGCTCGAACGCCAAGGACCTCCTTGCGCACCCGGCTTGCCCCGTATCTACCCTGGACGGACGGGACCGGCCGGACGGTCGGATCGTGGCGCTACCTGCCGGTGGTGGTGGCGTGCTCTGTCGGGTACCTGATCCTCTCGTGGCTGCTGTTCGTGCCCCTGTCGTACGACGACGGCGGGGGCAAGTACAGGATCGACGAGGAGCGCGTCGATCCGTATATCTATCGTATCCCCGACCTGAGCGAGGACTTCTTCCACGCCCTCCGTTCACTGTTGACGGCCCCCTTCTTGAACCACGACGGCCTACAGTTGATTTACGTCACCCTATTGATGCTCCTGTTCGGCGTGATTTTCGAGATCCGGGAAGGTCCGAGGACGACGGTACTGGTCTTCTTCGGCTCAACCTTCTTTGCCGCTATCTTCGGTGGGGTGGTCCTGCACCTGATCTACCCAGAGTTGTGGGGAGCGTCGTTCCTGGAGAGGGCCTGGGAACGGACCTGGAGTGGCGGCAGCGCCGGCTGCTTCGGCCTCATGGGCGGACTGGCGGCCAGGGCGCGCAAACCCTGGCTTCTCCTGGGGATCTTTGGCCTCTGGGAGGTCTTCATCGAGTACGTGAATCTGCGCTCCTATACTACGGTCTTCCACTTCGCCGCCCTGTTTGCGGGCTTCGTCGCGGTGCGATACCTGATTCCGCCGCGGATTCGGACGCGGGGATAGTCGAGTCCATTCGAGCGTGGTCTAGGGCGTCGCGGCGCGGAGCAGACCGAGTCGAGAAGGGGATGTGAGGTGGGCGCGATGGGCAAGATCGCGCAGATCATCATCCTTGTGATCGCCGGTGCTGTCGCCGTGTATGCGATCGGAGTGATTGTTTTCTTCGCTTTGTTGCTCTGGGCGTTCGACATCGCTGGATCACCCAGTCGACCCACGCCAACACCATGCACCTGTACGAACACGGCGCGATGCGGTGCCCCGCAGTAGACCACTGCGGCACTCGGTCGGGACATGTCCGGTTGGGATCGGGGTCTGGTCGTCCGTCTCGACCACGCGGAGTATCAGGAGCGGCTAGACGGGATACCCGATCCGCCGTCTGGATCTCGGTACCTTGTGCTCTTTGTCGAGATGCTGAGTTCCTTCGTGGGCGATGCAACGCCTTGGGGCGACGCGATGGGCTCGCCCGTGGCCGCTGGGTATCGCGCCGACCAGTTTTCGGCGGTAGGACGAAGGAGCGCGGCGCTGAGGATAGTCGACCCGCCCCTGGCGACCGGCTTGGCGGAATCCGAGGAGTTCACCGGTACTGTGCGCGGTGAGGTGGTGTTCGTCGTGCCGGTGGATGAGGCTGTGGTCACGGTGCGGTTCACGATCCGAGGAACCAACGGGGGCTACGCCTGGAGTGTACCTGGACCCGTTGCTGGAATCTCCGTCATCTCCGCTCCAACCCCGCGACCGCCCGCGACTCCTCGTTCTCGGCCGACTCCCCGGCCCAGTCCGACTGCTACTCTGGTTCCCGCGGTGCCGGCACGGGTTGGGGAAAGCGTGGACCTCGACGACCTTAGCGTCACGCTCCGGACGGCCGAGTACGCGGAGGTTGTGGCAGGGTTGGCTTCTCCGTCAAAAACGGTCTGGTTGCTCCTTGACCTTGAACTCCGGACCCTCGGCACATTCATGGTTCCGCATCGGACCGCGTGGTTGACAGCAGTAGACGGCTCCGGAAGAGATCTCGCGGTGGAGATTCCTGGCGAAGGTGGCCTCGAAGACGGCGGGGTGCGGGCGAACACCGAAGGTGAACCGGCGACCGTGACTGGTCGGATCGCCGTTGCCGTGCCAGTTGGGGCGACCGAGGTGACGGTCGGATACCTCGCGTTCGCCGGTGGTTGGGGTGCGGCCTCATGGACACTCCCCGGACCGGCGATCGCGACCCCGGACGCGTAGTAATTCTGGCAGCACGCCCCGGCTGTTGGGGTCGCCCGAGATTCGCAGTTCCGGGCTCAGTGGCGGGAGGGGGCCGTGGAACGCGGCCAAATCGCACAGTTTCTGCCTTGGGCGGATGGATCCGGCAGGGCGATTAGGGCGGGGCGACGGCGGCCCCTGATGGTCGCCTGCTCGGCGGGCTATCTCCTCCTATCGTGGTTCCTGTTCGTGCCCCTCGCGTACGCCGACGGAAACAAGTTCAGGATCGACGGCGATCGGCTCGATCCCTACGTCTTTCGGGTCCCTGACCTGAGCGAGAACTTTCCGCGTGCCCTGCGGTCGCTCCTGACCGCACCGTTTATCAACAACGACAGCCTGCAGTTGGTCTACGTGACCGCTCTGGTGTTGCTGTTCGGGATGGTGTTCGAGGCCCGGGAAGGCCCGCTCACGACCGCGTTCGTCTTCTTCGGATCGACCTTTGCCGCCGCGGTCATCGGCGGGGTGCTCTTGCACCTGATCTATCCGGAAGTGTGGGATGCGTCGGTCCTGGAGACGGCCTGGAGACGGAAATGGAGCGGTGGGAGCCCTGGATGCTTCGGGCTGATGGGCGGGCTCGCCGCTCGGTCACGGCGTCCCTGGCCTCTCCTGGGCCTGTTCTGCCTCTGGGAATTGTTCATCTTGTATGTGAACCTGCGCGACTATACGTCGGTCTTTCACTTCGTGGCCCTGTTCACGGGGTACCTGATGGTGCGGTACTTGATCCCGCCACCGGCTCGGGCTGTGACGGGGTAAGATCCGGGGAGACCGGCAGATAGCGAGCGGCCACAGGGCGCGGTGCGCGCCCATCTGCAGTGCATGTGTGCTGTTGGTTCAGAAGGGGTTCGCCATGAGCGGGCCAGCCACACGTTCACTGCTTTGCCCGGTGACGGTCGGTCGGGCCGGGTCGCGCTAGTCGGTCCGGTCTTCCGCCAGGCGCCCTCTACGATCCTACCGACGATCCCCTCGATCGCGTCCACCGAGGTGATCGGACCCGCAGCGACGACATTGACCTGCGTCACGATGTAACGGCCGAAGGCATCGAAACGGAAGCGCAGTGGTCGCGCATGCGCCAGCTCGGCTGTCATCGGGGACAGGGATGCTGGTTCACCCCGCCGCGTGCGGCGTATGCTCTGCCCGAGGTGCTCGCGACCGGCAATGTTTTCGCTCGGGCGAAGGTGGCTGTCTCGAACTGACGGATGCCGGCCCGGTGGTCCGGCCTAACAAGCAGCTACCCTGCGTGAAATGCCTCTGCTGGATAGGGGTTGCCGAAGTTCCACATCATCCAGCCTTCGATGCCGCTATCCTCCGCGGCGTCGATCTGCGCACGGATCTCGCGGGGCGTGTATGGCGACATCCCGGGCAGGGAGAACGCTTGCAGCCACGGCCGCACTTTCTTGACCTGGGTCGGTAGCTTGGCTGTGGCCAAGTTCATGGTGATCTCAATGGTTTGGTAGGGATAATCGTTGGGGTGGCCGGGCACGTTGAGGCTGCCCTGCGGCCAGTGGGACGGGTAGACCATCGGGCAGAAGAAATCGACAGGACGGGGCGATCTGTACCGCGTTCTGGCCGATGCCGCTGTCATCGTCGACGACGAGGGACCAGCCGAAGATATCGGCACCCAGGGCGACGCCGTGGGGGCGAACCTTTTCCTGCACCAACTGGATGTACCCGAGGATGGCGTTCTGGCGAGACTCCTGGGTCAATGGCCTCCCGAAGCTCATCCGGCTGAGGTTTCCATCGGTAGGGAAACGTACGTAGTCGAGCTGGATCTCGTCGAACCCGAAGCTCGCCGCTTCGGCCGCCAGGGAGGCGTTGGCTTCCCAGACTTCCTCGCTGAACGGATTGAGCCAGGGCACGCCGTTCACGTCGCGCCAAATGCCGCCGCCGGTGTCGCCGACGGCGAGGTCCGGCCGACGTTCAGCCAGAATCGGGTCTTTGAAGCTGACGAGGCGGGCGATGGTATAGATCCCGTGGTCGTGCATCAGACCGATCAGGTCGGAGACGTCATATTTCGGGATCAGGACGCCGTTATCGCGAAAGAGCTCGACCGCGGAGCGAAAGTAGACGCCCTCTTCTTTGATATCGATCACCAAGGCGTTGAGCTCGGTCTTGTCGATCAGGTCTACCAACGAGCGGACGAAGTCCGGGTTGCTCTTGCGTGGGTCGAGGTGGACCGCCTTGGCACCGAAGTCGATCCGTTCCTCGTAGGTCCGAGAGGAGGTCGATCGGGCAGACGCCCGGGCAGGACGCGCCCCAACGGCGACGGCTACGGCTGCGCCGGCGATGGTGCGGAGCGCTCTACGGCGCGGGAGCGACGGCGGGGCGGACAGGACGGGCCGTAGCGGCATCGGCGGGACTCTCCTGAGGTACACACAGCGGCCGCCGGACTGGGCAAGCGGCCGTCGTACGCTGCTTGCCTTGCCAAAGCGGTGCAAGATCGCGGAGACCATAACAGATGCTTAGACGATTTTCCCGTAAACTCGTGGCAACGTGGAAAACGGTACTGAAGGCCAGTCACGGCACACGACGTGCTTTTTCGTGCTCAGCATGCGCGCCGGTGGGCGAGGTCCGGTTCGCGCCCGCCGGGCGGACGGTCGATTTGGAGGAGCATCACCATGTCGGCGGAGAGCCGGGCCACACGGGAGTGCGATGCATCGCCCGAGATCGCGGCCCGTTCGGTCGGACTTGTGTACGTCAACGATGCCCAACCTGGGATCTCACGGGAGACGCGCGGCGCCACGGTGACGTATCGGGATCCCGAGGGGCGCATTGTGCGCGACCGGAAAACCTTGGATCGGATCGCTGCCCTGGTGATCCCGCCCGCCTGGAAAGATGTCTGGATTTGCGAGTCGCCGCGCGGGCATCTCCAGGCCACAGGGCGCGATGAGCGCGGGCGCAAGCAGTACCGCTACCACAACCGCTGGCGGGAAACCCGCGACGACGCTAAGTACGAGCGCCTGGTTCCGTTTGCCGAGGCGCTGCCGGCTATTCGGGAGCAGGTGGCAAAGGATCTCAGCAGACCCGGAATACCGCGGGAAAGGGTGACTGCCACGGTGGTGCGGCTGTTGGAGACGACCCTTATTCGGGTCGGTAACCAGGAGTACGCCCGGACGAACAAGTCGTTCGGCCTAACGACCATGCGCGACCGCCACGTCGAGATCGACGGGAGCGAGATTCGCTTCCGCTTTCGTGGAAAAAGTGGACAGGAACACGAAGTCGATCTGAAGGACCGGCGGCTCGCCGCTATCGTCAGGCGCTGCCGGGAATTGCCTGGGCAAGATCTCTTTCAGTACATCAACGGGGATGGAACCCGGCACACCATCGGTTCGGCCGATGTTAATGATTACCTGCGCGAGGTCACCGGTGAGGACTACACCGCCAAAGACTTTCGGACGTGGGCGGGGACAGTCCTGGGGGCCCTTGAGTTGCATGGAAGCGACGCCGCCGCGACGGAGGCCCAGCGGAAACTCGAAGTAGTGCGGGCCGTTGACCAGGTGGCGAAACTGCTGGGGAACACCCGGGCGGTCTGCCGGAAGTGCTATATCCATCCGGCCGTGATCGATGCCTACATGGATGGCAGCCTCAACCGGCGCATGCGCATCCGCGCCGGCAAGGTGACCGATTCCGGAACTGCGCTTTCCCCCGAAGAAGCTGCCGTGCTGGCATTCCTGCGGCGGCAGTCGGAGCAGGCTGCCGCCGCCTAGAGCGCTCGGCGGAACGGGTGACCGCGTCTCCCTGCCGCCCGGGGCTCACAGCCCAAGGTTGGCCCAAGGTTGGCCCAGGGTTGGCCCGGGCTCACCGTCACAGCCTCTCCGAGGCTACCGCGCCGCGTGCTTCAGCCGGTTGATGGAGGTTGCGGAATTGATCATGGATTTTTGAGCGACGTGGTGGGAACGGGGACGCGCCATCCGCTGCCGCCCGGGGCTCACGGCCAGGTCACCGACAGCCTCTCCGAGGCCACACCGGGCTTGCTAGCCTCGGAGAGGCTGTCGGGTTCAGCCCGGGCCGTGAGCCCCGGGCGGCAGGGGCGACGTCGTTCCAAAAACCACCGATCAATTCCGCAACCTCCATTAACCGGCTTCCGTCACTCAGCCCGGGACTTCGAGTCCCGGGCGGCCTGGGCGGCAGGTCAACCTTTGTGGTGAGCGCTCAAGTGGCCAGGGCCCATTGGGCTGAGGTCAATCAGCCGCCGGAGATATCTGTCGACGCGACCTGGACCGGGGCCACACGTTCGGCGGGAGAGGACGTGTCGCCGGAGCGCTGGACGACGACGCTCGCCAGGAGCAGGAGCGCGAGTGCTGCGACCGCTCCAGCGAGGCGCCAGGTGCCCATCGCTGGCCGAAATCCCCGTGCTCGCGGCGCGGCCGGTTGGAGGCGCTTCGGTGTGGAGGCGGGAATAAGGATCGGAAGGCCTATCACCAGGGCCGCCGCCAGCCAAGGAAGGGAAAGGGCTCCGACAAGCAGGAACGTTTCCTTCGTCGGCGCCATGGCGACTACGGATGCGAGTCCCAGAGCGCCGGTCGCGGCAATCGTGCCCAGCAACACTCGGACGCTCGTCATGGGTTGGTTCGGTGCGGATGTCTCTTTGGGCACTTTGGTCGAGTCCATCGCCGTCCATCCTTTCGCTCGGGTCGAGTTCGTTGCCGGCGATATCAACCGGACGCCATCACCCTACCGACCGGCGGATATGCTCAATGTATGGACCGCGAGGCGGTCCGACGAATGGTCGTCGGACCGCAACGCACATGTCAGGACGGAATGGGGCGCAGAATTGCTGCGTTAGTCCGAGCCGATCACGACCGTGAGGCCGTCGACGCGCATGGCGGGGCTGCTCGACAGGTAGAGGACGAAACCGTCTTCGGGGACGATGACATCGGCAAGTTTGTCGCCGAAGAGGTTGCCAATGTGGCCGGCGCGGTCACCGGCGCTGACCGGATCGCCGACGACGACCTCGGGGTACCACATGCCCTCGGCGGGAGAGCGGAGCGGCGTCATCCTGCCGAGCTCGACGATCGGGGTAGCGGGCGAGGTTGGATCGCCGTCGATCATGCCGAGGTGGCAAAGGATGTTGCGCAGGCCCGCCTCGTGCTGGGAGGTTTCGGGTTCGGTAAGCAATCCGCAGGCTCCGGCTTCGGTCAGGACGGCGGGAATGCCCGCGTCAGCCAGCGCCCGGATTGTGGTGCCGCCCGTTCCTCCGGTGTCGGGCGAATTCCCGACAAGGTAGGGAAGTCCGTAGGCCAACCCCAGCTCCCTGGACCTTGCACTGACGACTTCGTCCGCTCCCCTGGAGTAGATCGAGAACGGCACCAATGCCTCGGTCATGTCGCCACCGTGGAGATCGATCACGGCGTCGGCGGTGGCCATCACATTACGGAAAACCGCGTCGCACATCACGTCCGTAAAGGTGCCGTTCGGATCGCCGGGCATATACCGGTTCGGGTTCTTCTGGTCGATCGGGCAGACGAACGGAGTCCGCTCCAGGAATGCCGGGACATCCACGATCGGGAGGGAGATGACGGTGCCGCGCAAGCTCTGGGGGTCAAGGTCGCGAGCGAAGCGGATGTTGGCTTCGATGGCAGGGTACTCTGCCGGGTGCACCCCCGAGGTGATGACGAGGCGCGGGCCATCCTGCGCACCCCGGATCACGGTGTAGGGCCAGGCCCATCCGTCGAGCAGGGGAGCGGAAAAGCGGAGATGACCCCGCCGCCGCGTGCCGGAAGGCGGTAGCTCGATCGTGTCGATCACATCTCGTTCGTCCTGGACCGGATCGGTCACGTGGTGTCCTCCGTCTTTGCGCGGGTCTGAAACCGCGACCGTCGTTGAATCTACCGGAGATGCGCCACCGCGAAGCCGGCGTTGTCACCAGGTGCCATCCGCGTGGTCGGATCGCCGGGCGCCGTGTCCGCATCTTCGCAGATCTGGGTTAACGTGGTTGAACGTACGTGGGCCGTGGCCCGAGACTTGCGCCGTTGCCGATTTTGCGGGGCTTGCCCCAGTCGGTAAGACCGGTTTCTTGTGTTGTTCCATAGTGCACTAGCCCCATCCATCGCCGGAATGAGACCCGGGCACCGCAGTCTGTTGTCGGAGTAAGCATGCATTGGATCATTCGCCGGCCAGAGCGATTCGCCATAGAGCCGCTCTTGCTCCTCCGCTGGGCTATCTACGCCCCGATCCGGGTTGTCTCTCAGATCATCCTGTTCATGGTCTTGTTGCAGGCCTATAAGATGGTCCGCAAAACGTTCATCCAGCGGGCCGAGCGGGTGGCGTACGATAACGCGCTCGATCTGATCTCCCTGCAGGGGAGACTTGGACTCAACATCGAGCTCGATCTGCAGAAATTCGTGCTCGACCACGACTGGATGATCTGGTTCTTCAATCGCTACTACACCTATTTCATGACCGGGTTCTACATCTGCGCCGCGTCGGCGATCCTGTTCGCGCCGAAGCACTATCCCTTCCTCCGTCGGGCGTTCATCGCCTCGATGGTGCTGGCTCTCCCTTGGTACGCGATCTATCCACTGGCGCCGCCTCGGTTCATGGAGTCCTACGGCTACCCCTTTGTCGACACCCTGGCCATCTATGGTCCCAACTACTTTTCGAGCAGCGGCATGGTTACGGCGAACCGATACGCGGCGATGCCCAGCATGCATTGCGGCTGGACCCTCATCGGCGGCGTGATGCTGGCCTATGCATTCCCGAAGTGGTACATCGGCGCGATCGTGGGGGGTGCCCATACCGCCTTGATGTTCTACACCGTGATGGTCACCGGCAATCACTACGTGCTCGATATCGTCGGCGGCGTGCTTGTCGCCGGGGCGGCGTTCGTCGTGGCCTATTGGTTCCCGACGTGGCGAGCATGGGTTGTCGACCGGGTCAGTCCGCGGACATCGCGGAGTTCCAGCACCCAGGTGGTGCCAGCTTCATCCCGGGCGGACTGACGCTACAACATCGGCGACTATGTGTTCGACGCGGCGCGCATCGGCGTATTTTGGTCATCGCGAGACGCTTGATTCTGATCGAACTATTCGCCTTTGGCGAGCGACATGTGACCGTGTGTAGCATGCGACAACATTAGGTAGGTCCATCCATGGCCCGGGGCAATTTGAACTGAGGGAGCGTCCTCACGTTGCTGACGTTGTTGGCTCTTGGGAGTACGTTTGACTGGCGGCAAGGTTGTCGCTGGTGGCCGGGGACCAGTCCTTGATTGCGGCCCGCATTATCCTCAATGCCGAGATCGCCCCCTATTGACACCCCCAAAATCGCATGATAGAGATAGAGACATGGAATCACCGGCACGGGCCGGGAGACCTGTCTGCTATGTGCGCCGCTAGCCAGGTAGCCGGTGCGAGGTGGACGGAATTGCGAGATGATCGCTACGATCATGACGGTGGTGCGAAAGCGCTCACACGGAACGGGAAAGGAGGGACAGCGATGATCAAGTACGCACTTAGCGGTTCAGACCGACGTGACGCCGCTACTGCCGTTGTCGCCTGCCCGGTGTGGGAGGATCCTGTCGCTCGATGCTGACGTAGGTTGTCAGTTCGACGAAGATGCCTCTGATTCCCCGGGCCGGTTCGACCGCCCCGGGTTTTTTGTGTCTGTTTCCGGAAGAAGCCGGGAAGACGACGCTTCTATCCTGGGGCACAGCAAATCCGGCGTCTTCAGGCAGTTGCGAACGACCTCCGAGCTTCCACCCTCGGCCGGGACCGAGTGTGGCCCTGGCCACTCAAACACAAAGGAGGCAGTCATCTATGACAAGGGATCCGAATCGCGACCAGGCTAGAGGCGCCCGCATTCTCTTCATTCGAACCGCGCCTCGCCTGGTGGATATGGCCAAACTCCGCTTCGCACCCGTTGACGCTGGGCCGCCCAGGGTCCTCATCCGTCTCAACCAGCACACCACTGACACCAGACAGGAGCCTCTTGCCATGAACGGCAGTCAGACCACGCTTATCCACTCTATTGCGCTCCTGCGCAACGAAGAGCTGCGCTCCGCGGCGCAGCGGGATCGCCTCATCGCCGCGGTCGGCCGCCAGAACGGCGTACCCACCCCAATCGAGCGGGCGCGCCGGGCCGTCGGCAACGTTCTGGTCCGGACCGGCAACCTCGTTGGCGGCGAACGCGACGAGCGTCAGCCGTCCGAGCGCGTTATCGGCGCGACTGTTCTGCGCATCGCTCGCTAATGGCGGCGCCAGGACATGGAGCGGACCACTCCACCAGTGGATCCGGCGCCGCTCCGGCCGCGTCGGGACGAACCCACCAACAACGGACGATTCCCGCCGGAGCCGCGCTCCTCAGCTATGAGGATGCCGGCTCCGGCGATCCGCTCGTGTTGCTCCATGCCGGCGTTGCCGATCGACGGATGTGGGAGCAGCAGATTCCGGCGTTCGCGGCCAGTTTCCGCGTGATCAGCTACGACCTGCGTGGTTACGGCAATTCCTCCCTGCCTGACGAGCCATTTGCCCCGCACGACGATCTCCTGGCGGTGCTTGACGGTCTTGGCATCGGGCGGGCGCATATCCTTGGGATCTCGATGGGAGGGACCGTCGCCCTCGACTTCGCCCTCAGCCACCCAGACCGGCTCGCTTCCCTGATCGTCTGTGGGTCAACGCCCAGCGGCACAAGCGCCACGCCGGACATCCGGACTGGCTGGGATGCCGTCGGCGCCCTGCTTGAAGCGGGGAAGGTGGAGGAGGCGATCGAGCTGGAACTGCAGATGTGGGTCGATGGCCCGTTCCGCAACCCAGATCAGGTTGATCCCGGGGTGCGGGAGCGGGTTCGGGAGATGGATGCGCTCGCGTTTGCCCGGGCAATGGCGGAGCCAGAGCCGGAGGTGCTGCGCCTCGATCCGCCCGCGGTTGGTAGGATCGGTGAGATCCGGGCCCCGGCGCTCATTCTGGTTGGCGGTCTGGACTATCCCCAGAAGGTGGAGGTCGCCACCGTGATCTCCCAGGAGATTTCCGGCGCCCAACTCGCGGTGATTCACGGTACTGCGCACGTGCCGAACATGGAAGCGCCGGCGGAGTTCAACCGCCTGGTGCTCGACTTCCTCAACAGAGTTGGCGGGCCCAGGGCGTAGGAATGCGTCTTGTCCTGCGGATAACCGGCATGGTATCCTCCGAGTCGACCGTACGTACACCCTGAGCGATTCCGCCGCGGTGTACGTTGGGGAAGAGGACCTCCCCCTGTGTCTTCGGAGATCGCCGATGGCCCGCATCGTCGCCTTCTTCAATCAGAAGGGCGGCACCGCCAAGACCACATCCACACTCAATGTTGCTGCCGCCCTTGCCGAGCGAGGGCGTCGTATTTTGGCGATCGATCTCGACCCGCAGGCCAGCCTGACGATGGCGATCGGGGTCGATGTCACCCAGCTTTCCGTTTCCGCGTACGATCTCCTCCTCGACGAACAACTGAACATCGCCGATGTCGCGGTGGGAACCACCATCCCGGGCGTCGACCTCGTGCCGTCTCATCCGGACTTGGCCGCGGCCGAACTCGAACTGCTCAACGTGCTCGAGCGTGAGCGCCAGCTCGACTACCGCCTGCGCGGGGCCGATTTGACCGGTTACGACTATGTCCTGATCGATTCGCCTCCGGCGCTGAACATCCTGTCGATCAATATTCTGGTTGCCACTGGCGAGCTGGTCATTCCGATCGAACCCCATCCCCTTTCCTTAATGGTCCTGCGGCGCCTGTTCGAAACCTTGAATCGGGTCCGCCGGCTCAATCCCGGACTGCGCATCCACGGATTCCTACCAACGAAGGTGCACCATTCCTCCCGGCTGGCCGCCGACATGATCGCCGCCCTGGAGGAGCAGTTTCCCGATCTGGCCCTGCTGCCGGGAGTTCCGCTCTCAGTGCGCGGGCGCGGAATCGGCGGCAGAGCGCACAAGCGTCTTGCAATACATGCCTCGTTCTGGGGTCTCCGCCGCCTATCGGGATGTCGGAGCGTGGCTGGAAGCGGCCGGGAGTGGCACCCCACCTTCCGCCCGTCCCGACCTGATGGCGTCGGACGAGGACGTTGCCCTTCATGCCTAAGCCACAGGACGAGCGAGGGCAAGGGGACGCGGGACGGCGACGCCGATTCTCGGTTGACGCGCTCTTCACCGACCACCGGCCACAGGCGACCGGCGTCGAGGATCTGGCGACGGCCAAAGTGATCCAGCTCGACCGGATCATCCCCGATCCCGATCAACCGCGACGGACGTTCGACCAGGAGAAGCTGGATGAACTCGCCGCTTCGATCCGGATCGAAGGTGTGCTGCAACCCATCGTGGTCCGGTACGACGAATCCCAGGATACCTACGTCGTGATCCATGGTGAGCGGCGCTGGCGGGCCGCCCGGCTGGCCGGGTTGGATCGGTTGCCCGCGGTCGTGCGCGAGGTCCCGCCGGAGCGTCGCCTGATCCAGCAGTTGATGGAAAACATCGTCCGCGACGATCTCAACGCGGTCGACCGCGCCGCCGCGCTGCGGGCACTCAAGGCGCAACTCGGTGACGTTCCTTGGGACGAGGTCGCCGAAGCGGTCGGGATCCGGCGCAGCCGCCTATTCCAACTGCTTGGTACTGAGAAGCTGCCGGAGCAGGTGCAGGACGACATCCGGGCCGGACGATTGAGTGAAAAGCAGAGCCGGGCGTTTCAGGGACTCCCGCCCGCCGCCCAGGAAGCGCTCCGGATAGCTGTCGTCGAGCACGGAGTCGCACCGGCGGAGTCGGAACGGTTGGCCAGGGAGCTGCGCGGGCGTAATCTTCCGGACGATCCCCAGGACGTTCTGTCCATTGTGCGGGAACTCCGGGCCGTATCGGACCCGGTGGCCGCGAGATCGCCCGAGCAATCCATGGGCACGCACAAGCCGGCACCTGACCGCCAGCGAGACAGTGGGCCAACAGGGCAGCAAGATGACGAGGTCGTCGCGTTGCTTGGGGCGATATCCGCCGCGGCGACCGGCGAGGAGCGGGCGCGCGAGGTACTGCGGCACACCGCTGATGTGCTCGCTGCTCCCCAATACGATCAGAAGCGGTTGCGCAAAGAGGTAATGGCTCTGGCCCGAACCCTCTCTCGGGCACCGGAAGCCATCGCCGACCCTGAGGATCCAAACTTCGTTGTGCTCCAGGCGTTGCGCGAGGCACTGACCGATTTGCTCTCATCGGCAACTGACCCCTCGCAGCCATAACAGCCCCATTCACGACAAAAATCGGCGTGGTTGGCACAATTCTTGCTTTTTCAGAGTCAGTCGTGGACTGGCTGGGAAGGCTTACGGTCACACTTCCCGCGTCTCCGCGTTCGAGCGCTTGAGCAGCAGGGAGTTTTCCCGGCTGTTCAAGCCTATAATGGCCGCGGCCAGTATGGCTGCGACTGGCACGAGGTTGTGCCTGAGAAGGGGGAAAGACGGCGATGGCGTTGAAATTGATGGACAGTGCAAAGCTCCGAGTTCTCGGAATGGTTGGGGCCGGGGCGCTCCTCGCGGCCGGGGTCATGGGATCCGGGGTGCTCGCGCAGGATGACGAGCCGGAGGTGGTGGGGCACCCAGCTCACATTCACTCGGGCACCTGTGCTGAACTAGACCCGAACCCGCTCGCGCCCTTGAACGACGTGACGCTTCCTCTCGTCGGTGACGACGAAGACCAGGCGCCGACCTCCGAGGATATCAAGGGGGCGATCGATCAGCCTCTGGTCGAGGTGTCGCAAAACGATGAGATCGACACCGATGTGACGTTCGACGAGCTCTTCGAGACGTCGCACGCGCTCAACGTGCACGAGAGCGCCGAGAACATCGACAACTACATCGCCTGCGGGGACATCGGCGGCGTCGTGGCCGATGACGAGTTGTTCATCCCGCTGTACACCCAGAACGATTCCGGCTACTTCGGCATCGCCAAGATCTCGAAGGACGGCGACGGCTTCGATGTCGAGATCACGCTGGCCCAGCCGCAGAGTCCGTCTGCTGCTCCGGAAGGCGAGGCCACTCCGGAGGCGTAATCTCTCCGGCTAGTATTTGACCACCTATGTGCGAGAAAGGCCCCGCCGGATGTCCGGCGGGGCCTTTCTTTGCGAGGAATTGAGCGATGACGAGGCGGATTACCACCAATCCCGGGTGTCGCCGTCGACGGAGCGGGAGTCGGCGCCCCAGCGCAAGGCGGCGATATCGAGCAGTACGAGGCTGGCAAGGAGCGCAAGCAAGATCAGGAGGGGATGCATCCGGGGCCGTCCTTTCCCAAGAGCTGGAGCGGTGAATCACGTCGCGCCGGGTGAGGAGCGATGAAGGGATGTCGCCCGGCGCGAGTGAGGAAAGTGGGGAGGGAAGGGAAATGAAAGGAGTTGGCGATCGGGTGTATACGAATCGGCTAGCCCCGGACACCGTGGAAGATGGCCTGCGCATGCCACCGGCGGCGATCGGCATCGGCCGCTGCCCGGCGATTGAGCTTCGCCAGTTCAGCATCGGAGGCATCGACCGCCTCCGGGTAATCAGCTCGTTTGGACTTGGCGGGAGCGACAAAGAGATTCATCGAGAAGACGAGCCGCCGGCCGCCGAACGGAATGCTCATGGGAATGGTCATCGGATGCTCCTGGTTCATTGATTGATCGGCGTCGCCTTTGAAATCGCCGATCCTGTGACGTAACGACCGCCACCTACGCACTGAGAGGACTGGAAGCGGGTTCCCAATCACGCGACGCTCGGGAGGCTCCGTTTCCCACCGTCGCGACCCGAGCCGGCGTTCCGGCCTCGATCGGTGGGTTCGTCTCTATGACGCAATCGCGATTGCCATGTGAGATAGATTTCCAGAGGTTTTCCGGATCGAACCGGTACCAGTTCCGGGAGAACCCCGGGGTCCCATCTGCTACCCTACTCACGGCATGTTGATGCGAACGAACAGGGGGCCGGCACCCGGATATCACTCCGGGAGACCGGACGGCGTGAGGGGTAAGCTGCAGGGTGAACGACGCGAAGCGCACCGTGAAAGAGAGCTTCGGCCGATTCCGACCGATCTCATTGGTCGTTGTCCTCCTCGCAACCCTCGCATTGGCGGCCTGTGGCGACGACGACGAAGATGATCCGAAACCGGCCTCGACGGCCGCGCCCCCGGTGGCGACGTCCCCGGCGCCGAGCGCGGCCTCTCCTTCTCCAGTTGGTTCGACCCCGGCCGCGCCGGGCGCAACGCCCGCCGGTGGTACGCCGACCGCCATGTCTACCACCGTGGGCCGTCTGGCTGAGGGCATCGCCGCGGCGTGGCCGGAAACGACCTACCGGCGAGTCCAGACCAGCGTTCCGTCCCCGGATTCGACGCCGACCGCCGGATCGACCTCGCTCACCGTCACCGACGAGGTGGCCTACCCGGGGAGCGTCCATCGCACGGTCGTCGATTCCAGCGGAGCGACCTCGGCCGAGTTCCTCCTGATCGACGGGCAGGTGTTTGCGCGCGGCAGCCTGGTTTCCTCGACCTTCCAGACCGGCGCCTCGCCAGAGACCTGGGTGCAGTTCAGCCAGGACATGCTCGCTCCCGGCTCACCCGGGGCAAACGTCCTCTCCCAGCTCCAGGCGTTGCTCGAACCGCGGTTCAGCGGTCTGGCGCCGGAGGAACAGGCCCGCGAAGCCGTGCTCACGTCGGAAACGACTGTGGATGGGCAGGCATGCTTCGTGTTCAGCACCGTCGAGACGACCCAAACCGGTGAGCGGCTCGATGTGGATATTGCGCTGACGCCCGAGGGGCGCCTCTGCTCGGTGACGACCATCGGCGGTGGGCTCGATACCGTCGAGACCTTTGCGTTCGATGTTTCAGTGACGATCGCGGCTCCGGAGACGTCGGTGACTCTGAACCCCGCCACCCCGGCCGCCTCGCCGGAGGCGGCGACGCCGGGAGCATCGCCGCCGGCAACCCCTACCGCGTAGATGCCGTTCACGCCCGAAGACCTCGGTTTTGCCGTCACACCCGTAGCCGAAGGCAGGGCGGAGCATGCAGCATGGTCGAAAACGTGCGGCGCGTACGACGTGTCCTTTCGTCGGCTACGTTCCCTGACCGAACTGGAGCCCGTAGAGGCGCTGCAACGCGCCGTATTTGCCGGAATCTCCGATCTGGATCTCGCTTCGGCCGGCATGCTCGTCGGCGTGCCGGAGACGGGCGGCGAGGTTCTAGGAGCGTTCGTCGCGGGACCAGGCGGTGATGAGCTGATTGGGTTCGTGATCGGGTGGGGTGGCTACGTCGGCGGCCGCCCGCGGCTGCTCTCCGATATGCTCGGTGTCCGGCCGGGCTTCCGAGGAGCCGGGCTCGGTGCAGAACTCAAGAAGCTTCAGGCGGCGGTGGCCGTGGCCGCGGGATTCGTCGAGATCGTGTGGACGGTCGACCCACTTCGTGCCGCCAACGCCCGACTCAATTTCGAGAAGCTTGGAGCCTACGCGGACAAGTATGAGATCGACCGTTACGGCTCCGGGTTCGCGGCCGATCTCTACGGCGGCATGCCGACCGACCGGCTCCACATAACGTGGCCACTCTTGTCGGAGACCGTTCGCGAACGCCTGATGCATCCTGCTGCGGCCCGCGCACGGCGCGATGTTGCCGGCATACCGGCCTTTGATCCAGAGGCAGGAGCGTTTGCAACCCATGTTCTCGTGCCCATGCCCGCCGATATCGACGCGCTCCTTGCCCGCGATCCGGACGCGGCGCTCGCCTGGCGATACTCCCTCCGCCGGGCGCTTATTCCCGCGTTCGCGCAGGGGTATGCGGTGACGGGGTTTGCCCCGGCGGCCGGGCAACGGACCGATCCGGCGTTGGTGCTGATTCGTGTGAGGACGCCATCGTGACCGATTCCCTGAAGATCGCCTCGGTTGATGTCTATGCCGTCCGGTTGCCTCTGCGCGAGCCGTTCGTGATCGCCTACGGCACCTTCACGGACGTCCCGACCGTGATCATCCGGATCCGGACCGAAGGCGGCGTCGAAGGGTGGGGCGAATCGACTCCAGACGCGCTCGTCACCGGCGAAACGCATAGCGGAACGGTTGAAACGATCCGGCGGGAACTGGCGCCCGCGCTGCCCGGCCGGGACGCACGCGATCGTGGTGCGATCCTGCGGGCCCTCGACGAGCGGGTGGAAGGTGTTCCGGCCGCGAAAGCCGCCTTCGACATTGCCCTGCACGACCTGCTCGGCCGGGCCCATGGACTGCCCGTCTGGGCGCTCCTCGGCGGGCGCTCCAAGCAATCGCTGACCATCTCCCGGGTCGTCAGCATGGCCGCGCCGAGGGCGATGGCGGCGGCGGCGGTCCGCCACGTCGAAGCCGGATTCAGGACGGTCAAGCTCAAGGTCGGAGACGCGGCCAACCCCGCCCGCGACGCCGCCCGGATCGGCGCGGTGCGGGCCGCGGTCGGTCCGGCGATCGGGATCAAGGTCGACGTGAACCAGGGGTGGCGCACGCCGGGCATCGCCATCGCCGCGATCCGGGCCAGCCTTCAGAGTGCTCCGGACTACATCGAGCAGCCGGTCGCCCAGTGGGATCTGGAGGGATTGGCGGAGGTCCGCCGGCAGACCGGGGCGATCATCATGGCGGATGAATCCTGCCACGGTCCGCGGGAGATGATGCGGATCGCCGCCCTGCGAGCGGCTGACCTGGTCAACATCAAGCTCATGAAGACCGGAGGATTGGCAAAGGCACTCGAACTCAACGTGATCGCCGAGACGGCCGGCATCGGTGCGCAAGTGGGCACGATGGTTGAAAGCTCCATCGCATCGGCAGCCGGGCTGCATCTGGCGATGGCTCTCGGAAATGTCCGCACCGTCGAGATGGGCGGCCCGCTCATGGTGACCGCCGATATCGGCGACGTCGGCGCCTGGTACGACCGCGACCGGATCATCGTTCCCGACGCTCCCGGCCTCGGCGTCACGGTCGACGAGCAGGCACTGGCCCACTTCACCGACGCACATTGGACGGTTACGGGGGCGACCTGAGCGGGGTCCTTGATCCAGTAAAGCAACGGACTTGTACCCCGTGCAGGGTCATCTATCCGATTGGTCCAGGGACCGACGCCGCCCCGACTCCCCCGTCATTCCGTGCCTGTCGAGGAATCTCGAAGGGCGCGTGGCACCGTGGACGCCCCTGCCTCCGAGAACACGGCATTGTGCTCTCGAACCCGGCCGCACCATCGTTACTCCGTCTCGCTGGCTCCATCGAGATTCCTCGACAGGCTCGGAATGACGGGGGGCTTGGGGCGCGCTTGATCCGACACCCAATGGCGGGCAATTGAGCCTGCGCGGGTTAGTAGGGTGCTCCATGCGGGTATCATCCCCAGAAGCGGCGTTCCGCCGCCTTTGCCCCTATTGAAGCTGTCTGACCGAAAGGGGGTGATTCCTATGCGAACGCAGACTCGAACAATTATCGCCAGGCAACGCGATAGGAATCCCCCCGATGACGATCGCCGTGCGACCTCTCCGGCCCGACCGGCCGGACGATCTCGACCTCTTCACAGACCTGACCCGTGATGTCAAAAAGATTGCCGACGTTCGCGCGTATGTGGGCAGAACGATCGCTTCGGGCGCGATGCGGCCGGAGTGGTGTTATCTCGCGGAGGTGGATGGTTGTGTCGTGGGGAGGGTGGCGGCTTGGACCCTGCCGCCGTCCGACGTTCCCCTGGATCTCGTCCTGCTCGATGTCCCCTGGGATGAACCGGGTGTTCGGATTGGTGATGCCCTACTTCGTCACGTGCTGGCAGACATCTGGACACTCGGCGGCGAACGGGTTGGCCACGTCATCGACGAGCCGCCGCGAGAACCGTTCTGGCAGGACGACGTCCATGCCCGTATTGCCCTGCTGGAACGGGCTCGGTTTCGCCTGACCAGGGAGACCACCAGGTTCGAGATGTCGTTCAGGGAAATGCCACCACCATCGACACGACTCGCATTTCGAGATCTCTCTTCGGTCGGTGAGCGGACGTTCCTCGACGCGATCCGGCTGGTTTCCGCTGGGACGCTCGACCAGGAGATTCTCGAAGAGAGGGAGCGCGAAGGGCCGGAGGGCGCGGCGCGGCTTTTCTGGGATCTCCTGGCAAAGCTGCACTACGAACCGGGTTGGTGGCAACTCGCCTACGACGCCCGGGGCTCACTTGTCGGACTGGTGATGCCCTGCGCTAACCCGGGTGCCGCGACCATTGGGTATATCGGCGTCGTGCCGGAGCACCGTGGCAAGGGGTACGCGAACGACCTCATGGCGCAGGTCACGCGGACGCTCCACGCGGCCGGGTACGACAGGATCGTGGCCGACACCGATCTCCGGAACGCCCCGATGGCCGCCGCGTTTGAGCGGGCCGGTTACGCCTCCTTTGGCACCCGCAAGGAGTTCGCCGTCGAACCGAATGGCGAGAATCGATCGGGCTAGGATGCGGGCGATACGTGCGCGATGTAGCGGGCGGCCGACCGGGACACCGCGTTCTTGGCATCGCTGGCGATCACGGCGCCGTGCCAGGAGCTGTGCAGGCGGTCGAAGCGAAAAGGCTCGACCGCCGCGACGATGCGGTTGACTGACGCGGCGTCGAGCGGGATCAGGTTGGGGTAGCTGTACATGAAGCTCACCCAGCGCCGGTCCTGGACGACGTAGATCGTGTCGGCGGTGAACAAGGAACCGCCGCCGTTCGCGCCGGCGGACCAGTGGAGCACGCTGCTGCCGGGGTAGTGGCCGCCGCACCGGATGGCGGTCACGCCCGGCACGATCTCGCGCGTCTCGCCGTCCCAGTAAGTGACCTGCGCGCTGGATCTGACCACAAACGGGCGGTGGTCGGCGTGCAGGTAGATAGGGATATCCCCGAATGCGGCGCTCCACTCAATCATGCTGGAGAAGAAATGCGGGTGGGAGATCGCGATGGCGGCGATCCCGCCGCGGCGCTGGACCTCCGCCACCGTCGCGTCGTCGATCAGGCTGATGCAATCCCAGAGGACGTTTCCGGCCGGTGTTTCGATCAGGTGAGCCTGTTGCCCGATCGCGAACGCCGGTTCAGTTCCAATCCCGGTCAAGCCGGGTTCGATCTCGCGAAAGGCGTTTTTTCGCTCGCGCTGGAGTTCCGCCATCGTCGTCCACCGCTGTCCTGCGTGTCCAATGTACTGCCGCTCGTCTTCGCAGATCGGGCATGCCGCCGGCGGAACGTCAGTTGCCGGGAACTGTGTGCCGCAGGTTGCGCAAATGTAGTGGACCGAACCGGCGCCGGGAGTTTGGGATGTGGAAGCATTCATCGCGGTGTGACCTCCTCTGCGCCAGGGATGCGTTCGACTGGATCTGGTGCTTAAGTCCGGCGCTGGACATCCTCCATGATCGCGATGAGAACCTTCAGTGTCCACTCGCCGCTCACCTCGGGGTGTGCCCCACGGTTTTGCGCCCCGTCGTGGTCGGTCGTGTCGGGGAGGGTCCCGTGCCCTCCCGCTGCCCGCCGCGGGAGGGCATCCCCGCGGTCCCCTCGGCGGCGTGACGGCCGGCGGCCGTGGGAGGGAACCGGACCCTCCCCGACGACGACGGGCAGGCGATCGACTTCGTCACCATGCAAAACGATCGGGCACACCCCTCACCTCGATGCGAGATACGTTCCATTCGCTCCAAAGTCGGTCTTGTGGGGCGTACGTACCATAATGTGAAGCGGGCCCCTCCCCACGATCGTGGGGAGGGGCCCGCTTCACTCGTCGATGTGGGTTGGCTACCGGTCGCTGATGTCGAGTTCGGTGAGGGTAACGTCGACCGTGATCTGTTCATCGCCACGCTGGATCAGGACCTCGACGGTGTCGCCGGGCTCGTGGTCGAAGAGCACCTCGATGAAGGGCGTGTCGAAGTCGATGCGCTGGCCGTCAACTTCCAGGACGACGTCTCCTGGCTCGATACCCGCCTCATCGGCACCGCTGCCAGGTTCGACCTCGATAACCACGTTGCCATAGTCAACCGGTAGGTCCAACTCCGACGCGATCTCCGTCGTCACTGGCGCACTGGAAATACCGAAGAATGGATATTGGACTTCGCCATTTTCAAGGATCTCCGATACCACTTCTTGGACCGTGTTGGAGGGGACGGCAAAGAAGAGGCCCTGGGCAACGGCCTCGCCGCCGGTCTCGGTGATGCCGATCGTGTTGACCCCGACGACTTCGCCGGCAAGGGTGAAGAGCGGGCCGCCAGAGTTGCCAGGGTTGATGGCGGCGTCGTGCTGGATGAGGTTGTTGTAGAGACGGGGATCGCCGCCGAATTGGCCAAAGTCGCGATTGAGCGCGCTGACGATTCCCTGCGTCACGGTGGACGTGAACGTCCCAAGGGGCGAGCCGATGGCGATCACGGTCTGACCGGGCTGAAGCGCATCCGAGTCGCCAAAGGGGACGGTCGCGGGGACGTCGCCTTCCATGTCCAGAACAGCAAGGTCGCTGAGGCGGTCGGACCCGACGAGCTCGGCGTCGCGCTGTTCGCCGCCGGAGAGCAGGACGACAAACTCATCGCCGCCCTCGACGACGTGCCAGTTGGTGACGACGTGGCCGTCGTCGTCGATGATGAAACCGGTGCCGAGTCCGGCTTCAACAGTGTCTTCGTCATCCGAGCCGAATGATCCCAGGCTGCCGGTCTGGCGGTTGATCACCGTAACGACCGCGGGGCTGACACGCTGGACCACCTCGACGGCGTCGGTCGGCGCCGAAGCTGATTCATCCGGGGTTTCGGCCTCGGGAGTTGTCTCGACCTGGGCGGATGTGCCGGAAAGTCCGACGTTGACGGGCAGGACCAGGGCGATCACGAGCAGGGCTACCAACCCGGCGGTCGAGATGCCGGTGACAAAGCCGGCCGTCCAGCCCGGCGCAATGAATCGTTTCACGGAAACGGTACTCCTTCGCGGGTACAACGACATATCAAGACTGAGCATAAAACGGCGGCGAACATGCCGCCGCATGCGTGCATCCACGCTCTCTGCCAGTGTTACGCCACCACAGGCGCTGGGAGTTTCCCATGTGTGCGCTTGCCTACAAAGGTCGCGCCACTGGGCTCTATAGGATTGCACATCTGTGAGGTAAAGGCAGGAGCGTATTGGCCCGAAAAGAGGATGAGCCACGTGGCTGGCTGGTGCCACGTGGCTCTGACCTCAAGGAGGGAATGTACCTCGCGATATGGCTGGTATCGCGGGCCAAGTGGTCGCCGCTGAGCTGCAGCGGTGGCCGGTTTCGGCGTATAGGGGGGGCGCCTTTCCGGCGGGGCCATCAGGGATGCCTCGCCACCACTGTAATCAGAATATCCCCCTCTCAGAATCTGTATGGAATCTAACGGATAGAGTTTTCGGCACGTTCGCACCAACTGTGTATCCTGGGCATCGGTTGCGTGTCATTTCAGCACGATTTCTGGGGATTGACGGGGAAACCAGGCCGACTTGTGTCCGGAGGGTCAACGCACCAGTCCGGGTGCGACTGGGCGCCCTGGGCCATCGAACGGCGGCCTTGCGGGCGGCACGGATCGGTATACTGCCGGGCAGATGCTGATGCGAACAAGAGCCGCGATTATGACGCTGCCGCCGGCGCTGGCGCGGGGGCGTCCGGAGGGTTGGACGGGGTGGAGGTGACGATCATCGTGCTGGTCGTCCTCGCGATTGGCGCGCTCTATGGCGTGGGCGGCTATCTGCTGCGCGATTTCGGCAAGCAGGTGCTGAGCCGGGACGCCGCGGCCGTGGAGGCGGACCTGCAGGCCCGGCAGGATGCGGCACTGGCCGACGCCCGGGCGGAACTCAACCAACTCAAGGCCGACCTGCAGGCGGCGACCAGTGAGGGCGATGCTCAACTGGCCCGCCTACGGCAGCGGCGGGAGGCGGCCCAGGCTGAACTCGAGACGGCGCTCGCTAAGGCCCGCGAGGAGCTTTCCCGGGCGGAGCGGATCCGGCAGGGAGCGGAGGAGGCAGCAGAGCAGGCGAGCACGATTGTCGCGCCGGCCGAGTTGGAGCAGCCGGATGCCCTGCTGGCGAGCAGGGTGGCAATCGAGCAACTGGAGACGCTGATCGAGCTGTATGCCCGGGTGGCCCGGGTCGAAACCGCGTTGGCCCAACTCACCACGCCGATCCTGCTGCCAGGCGAAACCTACGAGGCGCCGGAAGAATTCCTGCCAGAGGCATTGCGCTGGGACAATTGGAAAGAGGTTGGTGAGACGGCATACGCCCTGGGCGAGTACCTGACCGAAACTCGGCTACGGATCTCGGCGACGACGGCGCGCGAATTGGAGGCGGGAGTGACGGCGCTGCGCATCGCCTTGACCCGATCGATCTATCCAAACCTGAGCCCCGCGCCGACCCAGGAGCAGGAAGAGACGTTGCGGGCCGGGCTCGATGTCCTGGCTCAGACACTCCCCCGGATGCGCGGCCTGCTGGAGGAAGACTACCGGACACTGACCGGCACGGGAGCGGCGTTGGAGCCGAAAAGTCGAGGGTCAGTACCGGCGTAGACAGTTGGTTGGCAGCTATGCAGGGCGTGCGAACGAGGTCTGTCCGGAGACTGGCGAAATCGTGCTAGGATTGCCAATCGGTGATGGTGCACATTGTGCACGGCATCCAGCGACGACGTCTTTGAGTCGGATCTGATGGTCGATGGGGACCGTTCGGATCAAGATTGATTTCACCGAATTCGGTCGCTGTGGCGCCGAACCTTGACGTATACGGCCGAAAGATACATTGGTGCGGCGAACACTCGCGATTGAGGAGGTCCGGATTCGATGAGCAGCGCGACAGCAATCGCTACTCCGATGCCGAAGCCGGAGGGGCTTGAGGGGGTCGTTGCGGCGACAACGGCGCTGAGTCACGTCTACGGAGAGGAAGGCCGGCTGGTCTACCGTGGGTATGACATCCACGAGCTGGCCGGGAACGCCACCTTCGAGGAAGTCGCCTTCCTCCTCTGGAATGGCCACCTACCGAATGCCGCCGAGCTGGCCGACCTGAACGCAAAGCTGGACGCCAACCGGTTGCTGCCGGAGTCGGTCATTTCGATCCTGCGCGCCCTGCCGAGCGACTGCGAACCGATGGACGCGCTGCGGACGGGTGTTTCCGCCCTTGGCTCGGCGGAGCCGGGCATGTTCGAGGGCGATCCCAGCCTGGATCAGGCGGTGGCGATCTCGGCCAGATTCCCGGCGATCTTGGCGACCTTCTTTCGCCTGCGTCAGGGGAAGGAGCCGATCCCACACAGGCCGGGTCTGCGCACCGCTCAGAGCTATCTCTACCAGCTCTTCGGCAAAGAGCCGGAGGAACGGCACTGGGGACCGCTGGAGACCTACTTGATCTTACTGGCCGATCACGGCATGAACGCCTCGACGTTCACGGCCCGGGTGATCGCCTCGACCACCTCCGACATGTGCAGCGCTTTGACGGGAGCCGTCGGCGCCCTCAAGGGGCCCCTGCACGGCGGGGCGCCGTCGAAGGTCCTGGACATGCTCAACGCGATTGGCTCGGCCGATAATGTCGATGCCTGGCTGACCAATGCCCTCGACAAGGGCGAGCGCCTGATGGGCTTTGGCCACAGGGTCTACAAAGCCGAGGACCCGCGGGCGGAGATCCTGCGCGGCCTGGCGGAGACGGCGAGTGATCCGGACTTCTTCGCCCTGTCGAAGACAACCGAGGACCGGGCCCTGGCGATGCTGGAAGAGCGCAAGCCGGGTCGGCGGCTGTACACCAACGTCGAGTTCTACTCGGCGGCGGTGCTCGCGGCGGTCGGGCTGCCGGGAGATATGTTCACGCCGACGTTCGCGGTCGCGCGATCGGTGGGGTACAGCGCCCACGTGCTGGAGCAGGCGGCGAACAACCGGCTCATCCGGCCGCAATCGGAGTTCGTCGGGGAGACAGGACTGACGTTCGTGGAGATCGATCAGCGGTAAGGTCGGGAAGGTAAGGCCCTCACCCCCAACCCCCCTCTCCCAATACTGGGAGAGGGGGGCTTATTGTTTGCGCCGTTTCCGGGACGGCCCTCTAACGCCCTGCCCCCATCCCCCCGCCGCAGTGGTGGGACGGGGGAGAGACGGCGTTGACTTGTAGGGGCGCATGGCATGCGCCCCATCGCCGACCGCGTCGTTGCCCCGGCCGGACGGGGCGACGCCCGAACACATCCCCGGGCCGGGTTGGTCATTGCGCAATGCCGCCTACCTGGGAAGGGCGCATGCCATGCGCCCCTACGAGCGTGTTCGAGGGGGAGGGATCAGAGGAGGACTCTGGATGGCGCCGGCGATGCCGATGAGGCCGGTGAGGAGGAGGAGGGCGAGGGTGACGCGGCGGAATTGGGGTGGGGAGACGAAGCGGGTGAGGCGCGCGCCGGCGAAGCGGCCAAGAAACGCGGCGGGCGAGAGGATGAGGACGGTCCACATGGTGTCACGGTCGACGATCCCCTGCGCAAAGAGGGCGGGGAGACTGACGATGTCGATAATGACGAAGAAGACCACGGTGGTAGCCCGAAATGCGGCGATTGGGTAGTGACGGAGCGTGAAGAGGAAAACGATCGGCGGGCCGGAGAGTCCGGTCGATGTGGAGAGGATGCCGCTGGTGCCGCCGGCTACCACGCCCGCGATCTTGCGGTCGGCGCCGGGGCTGGCGAAGCCGCGGAGGACGAGCAGGGCGAAGCCGACGACGACCGCGCTGGCGAGGAGCTTGAGGACGGCGGTGTCGAGGTAGATCAGGAGGACGATCCCCAGGATCTGACCGAGGAGGGCAGTGGGGAGGATCTCGGGCAGGGTGCGCCAGCGGATCTCCCGCCAGGCATCGAGCAGGATGAGCCAGGAAGTGGCCAGGGCCAGCACCTTGACCAGGACGACGACGGTGGGCGGATCAAAAATCAGGAGGAGGGGCGGGACGCTCACGAGCCCGAAGCCGAAGCCGGCCAGACCCGAAATGGCCCCGGCGGCGACGACGATCAGGATGGCGATGACGAGTGTCGCGCCCAGGGGGGCCATCTCCCGGTCGACCGCGGTCTGGTGCGGCGCGCGGCTCAGGGCGGGCAGCTCGTTGCGTTCGGTTAGCTATGCTCGGAACGGTCGAGGAGGAACCCGGCGACCGCTGAGGCGGCCGCACCGCTGAGCGGAGAGCGGAGTGGATCGTCGGGGCTGCCCGCGGGGAGATCTACGAGGCGCGATTCCGGCATGAGGCCAGCCAGGCGCTGGTTGGCAAAGCGGGTGACCGGGCGAGCCGTGGCGGTGGTGAAGATGGTCGTGGGAAGCGTCAGCGCGCCGAGTTTCTGGGCATCGGGAGTGAAGGTGGAGAGGGCAACAAGGGAACCGGCCAGGGCGGACGCGTGGCGTCGGATGGCGCCAACCATCGGCCTGGATGCGGTGGCCCGCCAGTCGGGACCGGAGCGTGGGGCGAGGTACTGGTCGACGGCCCGCTCGGGGACGCCTTTGTAGGCGGTGTCGGCGGCAAGGTCGTCAGCCCGCCTGGCGTCGTCGTAGGCGGCGGCGACAGCGGAATCGGGATCGCCGGCGAGCAGGTTCGGGACAGCGGGATCGATGAGGGTCAGGGTAAGGACACGCTGGGCGCGAACTGAGGAGTAGGCGATGGCGACGGCGCCGCCGAGGCCGTGGCCGAGGAGGTGGACGCGGCTTTCGCCGGCGGCGTCGAGGATGGCGTCCAGTTCGGAGGCGGCGGTCAGGATGGTGTAACGCTGGTCAGGGATGGCGGCACTGGCGCCGTGACCACGGGCATCCGGCAGGAGGAGGTTGAACCGGTTGGTAAGCAGGGTGCGGAGCGTCGCGAACTCGCCCCGGCCGGCGAGGAGCGCGTGCAGCAGGACGACCGTCTCGGTTGGGTGATCGTCCGCGCTGTCTGAATCGGCAATGTCGGCGGCGATACGTTCGTAGGAGAGGCGGTGGTGGCCGTGGGTGGCAAAGCGGAGGGATGAGGTGGGTGGCGCGTCGGTCATGAGGGAAGTGTAGTAGACGGAAAGCCGCGAGGAGCCAGGCGTTTCCGGTAAAATGGAGACTCCCATGGCGAGAACTGTGGCGCAGGATCGGAGCGTCGCGCGTTAGTGGGGAACGCCTGCCGAGGCAGGCCGGGTGCGGGCGGATTCGATGGCGGCGACTGTTGTTCCGGGGTCGGGGACTTGGAGGACGAGGCGGGTGTAGGGTTCGCCATCGAGGGCAATGACGACGGAGCGAGAGCGGTCGCGGACGTTCCAGAACTCCTTGGCGTTTCCACTACGCCATGTTCCGGCGATGAGGCGTCCGCCGGGGATGTAGGTGCCGGGGGCGCGGAGGCCGTTCGGGGTGATGCCGGGGGAGGCGAGTCCGGCCTGCTGGACGTGGGCCAGGGGACGGTGAACCCGCGCTTGAGGGCCCAGAGCTGGTTCAAGCCGTTCAAGCGAACGACGAGGTCGTTGTCGGAGATTTCGACGGTGGTCACGAACTCCTCCGATCTCGGGTGGTCGGGGCGTCGGTGTTGCCAGGGCGGGGCGTCGCCGGGCGGGCCGCCCGCAGGGTGAGGGTTCGGGTCCGGGACTCAGTGACGAAACCCTGGCTGATGCCGACTGAGCGGCGGCCGCCTAAGGGGATTGTTTGGCGCTCACAGTCTACCGGTTCCATGGGACCGCGTCGGACAAAGGAGCTCCCGAGGTGAGCGGTCAATCGGCGACGATGCCGACGGAGATGGTGTGCCAGCCGCTAGAGCCATCCGGGAGTGGCGGATCGCGGTCGACAGTTTGGACTGCGCCGTCGCCGTCGGTCGCGCGGATGACGAGGGTATAGGTGCCGGGGTCGGGGGTCCAGGGGAGGGACCAGCGGACCCAGGAGATGGGTGGGCCGGGCTGGTCGGTGATGGTGGCGTCCCGCCAGGATTCGCCGTCGTCGGTGCTGACTTCGACGCGGGAGATACCGCGGTCGCCGCCGAAGGCGACTCCGGCGAGTTGGGCCTCAGCCACCGGAACGATCGCGCGATCGACCGGGAGGTCGAAGCGGCTCGACGTCTTGATGACGGCGGTGTCGGTCCAGTCGCGGCGCTGCCAGTAGCCCTTGAAATCCTCGTCGGTGACCTCGATCCGTTCCAGCCATTTGACGTTCTTGATGCCGTAGAGGCCCGGAACGATGACACGGACCGGGAAGCCGTGGGAGTCGGGTAGATCGACGCCGTTCATTCCCCAGACGATGTGCGGTTCGGGTGACTGGGCCCGCTGGACTGGGACGGAATCGCTGTAGTCGTCGCGGCCGTGGAAGACGACCTTTCTGGCGCCGAGCTGGACGCCTGCCTGGGCGAGAACGGCGGCGAGGGGAGCGCCGGTCCAGCGGGCGGTCGAGATCAACGGGCCGCCGACCTCGTTGGAGATGCACGTCAGGGTGGAGACGAAGGTGCCGGCACCAGTGAGGGCTTCGAGGTCGCTCCGGGTCAAGGAGAGCGGATTGGCGACGAGGCCGTCGACGGAGATACTCCAGGGATCGTCGCTATCGACGTTGGGGTCGCGGAAGTTCTTTGAGACCCGGTAGAAATCGTCGTTGGCGGTGATGGGGTCGGACCAGGTGCCGGTGTCGCGCAGGGCGGCGAGGGCTCCGTCGCGGACGCGGATGACCTCACGACCGAGGATGGAGAGTCCGGCCAGCCCGGCGGCGACAAGGGCGGAGTGGGTTAGGAGGCGACGACGGGAGGGGGACAAGGCCGAAGCCTTGAGGGGGACAGCTCTGGCGAGCTGAGGGGGAGAGGGGGGGAGGGGGAGGGACGGGGGTGGGTCGAGGCGGCGGAGGAGGGCGAGGGCGATGGGTTGGGTGAGGGCATAGACGAGGAGGGAGACGGCGAGCCAGAAGAAGACCCAGAAGGCGCCGGTGCCCGCCAAGGGGCCGCCAGTGTCGCTGCCGTAGGTGAGGAGGAGGATGACCGAGCAGGCGAGGCCAACGCCAAGGGCGTAGATGAGACCACGGTCCCAACGGATGCGGCGTGAGCCGGCTGTTGACCGGGCGAAGCCGATGCCAAGGAGAGCGCCGGTGATGGTGAATCCGGCGAAGAGCCCGGCGAGGAGCCAGGATTTTGAGGCTTCTCCGAAGAGATCGCGCAGGGCGGCGAAGGCGCGGAGCGGCAGGGTATCGAGGGTTAGTTCGGCGGTGGCGTCGAGAAACGAGACCCGGCTGGTGGCGGTGCTGAGCAAGATGGCGGCGGCGAGGGTGAGGACGGTGGCCAACGCACCGGCCAGTGCACCCCGCAACCGGTCCCGGCGGCGGGCGGCCCGGTGGAGCTTCTCGACGTGCACGGGAGCCGGTTCAGGTAGGGGTGACTGACTGAGGTGGGTCATATGGTCCAAGGGATTGGGGAAGTCGAACGTCCAGGGGTAGCGGCCGTGTGGACGCGTTGTTGAGTGTACGGCGGAGAGGGCTTTGTGGTTGCGGGCTTGGCGCCAGGGGGCGCCAGCGATGAATGTCCTGGTAGCCGTGATCGTAGGGGCGTGCCTCGCCCGGCTGCCGTTCGCATCGGACGACGCTCGAAGCGATGTCCCAGGAATAGGCGCGATGCATGCATCGCCCCTACTGGGTGTTGCCGAGTGGCAGGCCCCGTTCAACTGACCAGAGAGGCTGGGGGACCGATCCAGGGTCGTCCCGGAGGCGACGGGACTTACGCGTGGCTAGATGGGGGCTGAGGAGGGGGGCTAGGCGCGGGGGTTGGGCGGGTGAAGCTGCGGATGCGGAGCCAGGCGCGACCGAGGAGGAGGAGGCCGATGCCGAGGACCGCAGCCAGGATCGGGCCGATGTGGCTGACGGTATTGCGGTTGGCGCCACTGACGATGGCGGCGGATGCAGACGCACCGCCGGGTCCCAATGGACGGGACGGCTCGGTGACGGACACGGCAGCGTTGGCGGGGAGCGACGCGGAGCCGTGGCCGGGCTGGCCGGAGGGCAGGGCAAGGTGGGTCGCATGGTGCCGGCGTCGCGTGCGCCAGGTGTTGAAGGTGTGACCGACGGCCGCGATGCCATTCCAAACTTGGCCGACAAAGAAGCCGACACCGACGGCCAGGGTAAGCAGGATCGGGAGGTGGTAGCGGTTGAAATCGACCTGCATGAACAGAACGATCAACCCCGCCTCGCCGGCAAGGATGATCAGGGCGAGGGCGTGGGGACTCTTGGGACCGTACATCATGGCCCAACCGGCGAGAAGGAGGATGCCAAGGGCGCCAAGCTTGACATCGGCACCGGGCCAGTAGGGGGCCTGGTCAAAGCGGAGGGCGAACTCTTCCGAGAGCCAACGCCCGGTGGATGTCCGGCCGCCGAGCTGGTCGCGGACGCGCCGGAGGGCCTCGATCGGGCCGTCGACCCGGGTGTTTTCCCAGATATCGGATTGGTTGGCCATCTCCGCGGAACGGTAGTCGAAGAGCTTTTTCGAGTTACCGATCGGGTCGGACCAGAGGTAAGGGTAGATGGCGATGAAGGTGGCGAATGCGACCGCGGGGAGGGTGAGCAGCATCCAGCCGAGCGCGCGCTCGTTGCCGTCGATTGTGGCGAGCAGGCGGCGCCAGCGGGGAATGGGCTTCACGCCGGGCTCGGGCGGGGCGTTGGCGGCGCGAAGGCGTTTGGGGAGGTCGTAGGCCAGGATTGCGACGCCGAGGATGGCGAGGGCGAAGGCGAGGGCGATCGGGGTGAGTTTGGTCGCGCCGCCAAGTCCGATGAGGATGCCGAGGCCGATGGCCTTGGGCCAGGTGGGGCGCTCGGCGAGGTAGATCGAAAGGAGGGCCGACGCGGCGACCAAAAAGATCAGGAGCGCATCGGAACCCGCGAACGTCGTGAGGTAGGTGTTGAGCGGGTGGGGGATCAGTATCAGGGCGCCGGCAACGCCACCGACGCGCCCGGCGAGCTTGCGCACGATCAGGTAGACGAGGGCGACGGTGAGGGCGCCGACGAAGGCGTTGGTTCGGCGTCCGGCGTAGAGATCTTCCCACTCGGGGACATTGCCCCGGGCTGTGTTCCACTCGACATTGTGTGTGAAGTCGTAGAAGCCGTTTGGGCCGAGTTCGCGGCCCTGGATCCAGAGGCCGATGCCCATGAGGTAGGAGCCGAGGGGAGGTTGGCCGAGGGTGAGGATGTTGTCGCCGCTCCATGTCGGTGCGTTGGGGTGGAAGAACTCTTCGATGAAGTAGGAACGGTGGATCCAGCGCGCTTCATCGCGGTGGTAGCCGATGCGGTCGCGGTCGGGGTCCTCGACGAAGCCGAGGAAGTGCCAGAAGGCAAGCGCGAAGAGGCCAAACGCGATGATCGCATCGCGCTTCACGCCCGGGCTCCGCAGGCACGCACCGGAAAGGTTGTCTCACCCCGGTGATCGGGCTCGGCAGAGCCAGATCGATTCTGGCCGCTCTGACTGTGCGCTCTCATGGGACGGATTCTAGCAGACGACCGTTTCTCTACCGAAGAAATGCCGCTGCTCCGTCGCACGCTCCTGGCGGGTCAGGACGCTGTCCGGAGCGCAGCAAGGCGGTCGAAGAAGTCCGGGAATGTCTTGGCGACGCAGGCGGGGTCGTCGATGCGGATGCCGGGGGTGCGGAGGGCGGCGATGGCGAAGCTCATCGCCATGCGGTGGTCGTCGTACGTGTGGACGGTGGCCGGGGTGACGGGCCGCGGCGTGATGGTGAGGCCGTCGGGGTGCTCCTTGACCTCCTGGCCGAGGCGGCGGAGTTCGGTGGCCAGGGCGGCGACGCGGTCGGTCTCCTTCAGGCGGGCGTGGGCGACGCCGCGGATGGTCGAGGGGCCGTCGGCGAATGGTGCGATCGCTGCGAGGGTTTGGGCGGTATCGGAGATGGCATTCATGTCGAGATCGACGGCCCGCAGCTTTCCGCCTTCCGGCCCGGCAACTTCCGTGTAGTTGTCCGCTACGACAACACGGCAGCCCATTGCTTCCAGGGCACGGACAACGTTGAGGTCGCCCTGCGTCGAGGAGTTGCCCAGGCCTTCGACCCGGACCCGGCCGCCGGTGACGGCGGCGGCGGCGAAGAAGTAGGAGGCGTTCGACGCATCGGGCTCGATGGCGTAGGTGCGGCCGGTGTAGGCCTGCCCGGGCGGGACGCTGAAGGTGCGCCATGTTGTCGTGTCGAGATGGGCGGTAACTCCGAAGGCCTGCCATAACGCTGGCGGTCATGGGCATGTAGGGCTTCGAGACGAGGTCGCCGGCAACGGTGATCTCGACGCCGAGTTTCGCGTACGGAGCGGCCATGAGCAGGGCGGAGAAGTACTGCGAGCTGGCCTCTCCTGGGACGGTGGTCGTGCCTCCGGGCAGTCCACGGGCGTTGACGACGACGGGCGGGCAGTCGGTGCCGGTCTCGCTGGAAGCGTCGGCGCCGAGGTCGGCGAGGGCGCGGAGCAGTGGGCCGATCGGGCGCTGGCGCATGCGTGGGATGCCGTCGATGCGGTAGCGGCCTTCTCCAAGGGGGAGGGCGGCTACCAGAAAGCGCATCGTGGTGCCCGAGTTTCCGACGAAGAGGTCTGCCTCTTGGGCAGGGAAGGCGCCACCACCGCCCTGGACGCGGAATGAGGCGTTGGCTTCGTCGGCCTCGACAGGGATGCCGAGGTGGGTAAGGGCGGCGGCCATGTAGCGAGTGTCGTCACTGAAGAGGGCGCCGGTGAGGAGTGATTCTCCCTGAGCCAGGGCGGCGACGAGCAGGGCGCCGATTGGTGATGCTTTTCGAGCCGGGGATGACAACGGTGGCGTCGACAGGATGGGTGAGCGGCGTGACGTCCATCACATCGGGGTAGACGGGGCGAGCGGCGGCGACGTCGAGTGCGGTCATGCGTGGCCTCTATTGATGGTAGGGCGGGCGCCCAGTCGGGCGGTCGAACCCGGGGATGAATCCCTGGGCTACGCCAGACGAAGCCCTTCCAGGGCTGAGAACGAGCTGGGCAGGTTGGCAGCAGGGTTCCGCGGTCGATGCCCCGGCCGGCGGCCGATGGCCTGACTGTATGCGCCTGGCGCGGGTTACGTCAATCGCGGTGTTTTCGCGCGGGTGGACCGGAGGAGGATGCGCTCGTCTTGCATCGGGGTCTGAGGAGTAGACTGGGTGGGTCCCGGCATGAAACGTAAGCGAGGGGTCTGCCATGACTTCATGGGGCAGCCGCGTCTCTGGTCGAGTACGCCGGACGCGGACTGGGCGTTGGTACGTGGTGTTTGTGGTTGCCGGTCTGGTGATCGGGTCTTGGTTGCCCGGGGCGGCCCGAAGTGTTGGCGCCGCGGACGATTGGGCGGCATTCGACGCGGCGATTGGCCAGGTCGGGCCACGCGTTGGGTTTCTGGCGGCCGAGGTGGTGGATGGAGCGTGCGAGACGGTCCACGGGTACGGCGAGGAGCAGCGACTGGCGATCGCGTCGACGTTCAAGCTCTACGTGCTGGCCGAGCTTGCCCGGCAGGTGGCGGCTGAGGAGGCGAGTTGGGGTGAGCGGATTGTCATCCGGGACGAGCTGCGAAGTATGCCGTCCGGTGCGACCGCGTACGAGCCCGAGGGGACCAGGCGGACGCTGGAGGAGCTGGCGCTCCGGATGATCCGCGATAGCGACAACACGGCGACGGATCACCTAATCGACCGGCTGGGGCGGGAGCGGATCGAGGCGGCGCTGGCGGACTTTGGGCATGGCAAGCCGGAGATCAACATGCCGTTCTTGCTCACCCGCGAGTTGTTCGCGATGAAGATGCACGTCGAGCGGGACGTGGTCGAGATGTATCTGGCCGCTCCCGACGATGAGCAGCGCAATATCCTGAGCAACCGGATCGATCCGATCTTGCTCAATCCGAACAACTGGGGTCACTGGACGGGTCCATCGTGGGTCGACGGGCTGGAGTGGTTTGCCTCGCCGCTGGAGGTCTGCGGGGTGCTGGCGGCGCTGGAGGACATTCGCGGACGATCCGGCTCTGCGGCCGCTGGCGGGGATTCTGGGGGCCAACCGGGGGGACGTCTTCGCGGGCAGGCGGTGGCCGTTTGCCGGGTACAAGGGCGGGTATGAGGCCGGGGTGGTGAACGCGACGTGGCTGCTGGAGCGGGCGGACGGGCGGATCTTTGTGGTGACGGCGGGGTTCAACGACCCAGAGGCGTACATCAATCAGGGACTGGTCTGGCAGGTGTTGCCGAGGGTAGAAGGGTTACTCAGAGGGGAATAGGGTGCGCCGTCTGAGGGCCGCCCGGGACTCATGGAGGTTGCGGAATTGATCGGCGGTTTCTTGGGGCGCCGCCGCGTCCCCTTCTCGCCCGGGCCAACCTTGGGCCGTGAGCCCCGGGCGGCAGCGGAGATGGCATGTCCCATCCCAGCACCGCCCCGACAGCACGCGATCAATTCCGCATCCTCCATAAGTCCCGGGCTGAGGGATCGTTCAAAACCGGCCACGGTCGCTTGACGGTCTCCGCGCCCGGGGCAGCGCCCGTTCTCCCCCCTGCCCCCTGGCGTAGCGGGGGGCCGGGGGGGTAGGGGGCCGCTTTGGCGCCGACCGAGACTGTCAAGCAGGTTTGAACCAGCCCTGAGTGACGGAAGCCCGCTCAAGCCGTCTTTGATAGTGGACGGGGCGGTTCGCGGTCGATTGCCGCGGGTTGGTGCCGTGCTAGTCTGCGGGAATGGGGGAGACGCAGGAACAATGTGAAGAGGTGCCGCTGGAGGGGGGCTGGACGGCGGCGAAGGTGGTGCGGATCGGGCCGATGGTGCACCGGTCGATGGCGGAGCGCGCGGCGTTTGTGCACCGGCTGCTGGAGTATCTAGAGGGTATTGGGTTCGAGGGTGTGCCTCGGTTTCGTGGGGTCGACGGGCAAGGGCGAGAAGTGCTGACCTATCTGGACGGAGAGATGGGGCACCGGTGGCAGGCGGGGAGTTGGAGCGATGAGCAGCTCAGGCAGGTGGCGAGATTCATCAGGCGGTTCCACGATGCGACGGCTCGGACGGAGCTTGCTGGTGAAGCCGAGGTGGTCTGCCACAACGACTTCGCGCCGTGGAATGTCGTCCTGGTTGATGGCATGCCGGTCGGGGTGATCGACTTCGATGATGCCGCGCCCGGGGCCAGGGCCAGGGATTTATCGTACGCCTTCTGGTGCTGGTTGGACATCGGTGGGGTAGCTAAGGAGCCGCGCGAGCTTGCGCGGCGGCTGTGGCTGATGCGCGAGGCGTATGGCGGCACCGATGTTGAATGGGTGGTTCCCGAGATTGCGAAGCGGATGCGGGAGAACTACGCACGGCGCATGGGGAGGGGGAGGATCGACGAGGCGGTGAGGGTGGCAGCGGGGCTTGGATGGCTCGAAGGTCATCAGGTCCAATTGCGGCACTACCTGGACGAATGGCGTCGTTACGGTGATGCGACACCGCGTTGAAGCGTACGTGCGCTTGAGAACGACCAATGGATGGGACCACAGGGAGCCGATCCAGTTGGGGTAATCGGGACGGGGCTGGCGACGAAGAACGGGAACGCCGCCGCGCCGCCCAACCGGACAGCGCGGCGGCTCGGTCTGAAGTCGATTAGCGGCAGATCGGGCGGAGGCAGCGGGTGAACGCGTCCGGGTCGATGCCGTGCTGGGCGAGGTACTCCTTCAGGGTGCCGGCCTCGTTGAGACAGCAGATAAGGTCGACGAACGGGTTGTCGGGCGTTCCCGGCGTGCCGGTCGAGGTGTCGCCGGGGGTGATGACCGGTGGGGTGTCGCCGTTGCGCCAGGTCAGGCCGGTGAGGAGCGCTTCGCGGGTGAAGGCGCGCCCGCGAAGGGTATGGCCGTTGGCCCGGAGGCGGCAGGCATAGATGCCGGCCTGGTTGGCGGGAAAACTCGCCTCGAAGACGCCGGGTTCGACCTCGGCGAGGGGGAGGACGGCGACGGTGGAGTCCGGCCGCTCGACCGTGACGGCGAGGCCGGCACGGGCCTCGACCGGGAGGTCGTACTCGGTCAGGATGGCGCGGAGCGTCAGGGTGGCGCCCGGCTGGTAGCTATCCTGGGTCAGGGTAGGCCGCATCCGGAGGTTCGAATAGGCGTGGACATTGAGGGAGTAGCGGACGCCGTGGGCCAGTACCTGGCCGATGGCCTCCTGCTGGTTGTCTAGGGAACTGATGTACTTGCGCAGGCCGGCGCGGTCGATTTCCAGCACCGCGTGCCATAGGCCGTCCTGGGCGGGATTGCCGCCGACGACGGTCGGGAGCAGGATGCGGTAGTAGGCGACCTGGGTTTGGCTGACAAACGTCGTGCCGACGACGCCGCCAAGGCCGGGGTCGATCACGTCGCCGTTCGGGGTCTCGAGCGTGAAGCGGATGGCCTGGGGCGCCGGGCTGAGGAGGAGGACATCGCTGCCGATATCGGCCTCGTTGAGCAGGAAGGGGACGCGGTGAACCTGGCCGGGCAGAATGAAGCCGTCCGGGTCCTCGACGATGTCCTCGTTGGTGATGTTGGCCAGGATCTGGAGGTAGAACTTGGTCAGCTTGAAGAGGTCGTCCTGGTCGATGGTGCCGGTCATCTGGAGGGTGCCCCGGTGGCCCTGAGCGAGGGCGGCAAGGGCGTGGGGCTGGATCTCCTCCGGGGTGCCGAGACCGATGGCGTAGATGCGGTGGTTCGGGTTGATGATCGGTAGAACCTCGGAGATGTACTTCGAGGCGGTCTCCTGGCCATCGGTGAGGACGATCATGGCCTTGGTCGGGAAGTCGGAGGCGGAGGCAGGGTCGAGGAGGTTGTGGGCATGCTCGACGCCGTCGCCGATAGCGGTGTTGCCCATCGGGTTGGGAGTGTGATTGGTGACGGCCTGGCGGGCATCGTTGCGCCCTGGGTCGAAGGCGTCGTCGGGCGCGCCGACGACGGTGACGGGCAAAACGTCGTGGGGGTCGTGATCGAAGGCGACCATGCCGACGGCGTTGTTCTCCTGGAGGACGTTGACGAAGGGGAGGGCGGAATCGCGCAGGACCTGAACGCGGGTACGGCCGTCGCCGGCGTCGAAATTCATGCTGTTCGATCGGTCGAGGACGAGGCCGACAAGGGCGCGCTGGCGGGCGACGGTGCTGGTGGAGATGGGGATGACGTAGTCGTCGCCGGTCTCGACGCAGCGGATGGTGACCTCGCCGGTGGCGGTGTCGCCGGCGGCGGTGCCAGTGAAGGCGATCCAGACCCGGGCCTTTGGAAGGGTGTAGTCCGCGGACTGATGGACCGTGACGGATGGCCCAAGGGGCAACTCGAACTGGGTGGTGAGCGGTCCGGTCAGGCGCTTCGGGCCGTCGACGACGGTGAAGGTGACATCGCCACAGGCGTAGACAGAGAAGACTGCGGCACGGACAGTCTTTTCGTTGACGGGGACCTCGTTGAAGGTGAGCGAGGCGGTCTCCTGGACGATGGTCGCCGGGACGTTCGGCATGGTGTCGTAGCAGCGGGGAGCAACGACGGAGGGGTCCTGGCAATTCTTTGATTCTTGCCGATTCTCCGGCGGGGCCCAGGGGCGGGTGAGGAGGCCGTTGGCGGCGGGGGTGACGCCGGCCCAGGGCTCCATTACGGGCTGAATGCCATTGACGCCGAAGGTTCCGGTTTCGCTCCCGTAGACCTGGGCGGGGTCGAGGCGCCAGGGATGGGCGGGATCGGATTGCCACATCGCGAAGAGGCGGTCGACGTTGGAGTGGAGGAGGAAGACGAAGGGGTCGCGGAAGGAGGTGTGGGGATTGCCGATGGTGCCGCCGATGTAGCCGTGGATCTGGTCGTGGGCATCCTCGAGGAGGAGGCGCATGGCCGGGTAGGTCATGGCGCCGAGGATATCGGCGTCGGTGGGCCAGCCGGGGCCGCCGGCAACGGGGCCGCCGGCTGGAAGGCCGCGGGAGAGGGTACGGGGCGGGTCGTAGGGATTGTCGGTGAGGTTGATGAAGTCGCTGCGGTAGGGATCGGCGTCGGGGTCGTAGAAGCCGGCGGCGAGCCAGGGGGCGCCGGCGTCGCCGTTGGCGCTGCCCATGAAGGTGTTGGTGAAGAGGGGATGGGGGTCGGTGGTCCAGTCCCAGTAGTGGAGCGAGAGGTCCGGGTCGACCTCGCGGAGGAGGAACTCGAAGCGGTTGCAGAGCTCGCGGTGCCACGGGAGGAAGGCGGGGCCGCCGTGGACGTGGGTGGCCTGGTGGATCTCGTCCTGCTTGAACCAGAAGCTGACGCCGCCGGGGGGAGAATCGCTCCGGGAGCCGGGGAAGTGGCGGGACGTGTGGAGGGCGAGGAGCGCGTTGCGGAGGCGATCGCGCTCTGCCTGGGAGATGGTTGCCACGTTGCGGCGGATGCCGTCGCCGATGGCCATGGGGAGGTCCTTTCTGAAGGGGATGGAGGGACAGAGAGGAGAAAGGGACCTGGAGCTATGGGGGGACGGTGGTCGTAACCGGGGTTAGTTCATGTGGTACCTCCTCGGGGTGGATGCTCGGCCCAAAACAGAAGAGGAGGGGATGCAACCATTATTGGATGATGATTCGGTGGATACATCAGTAGGACTACGTATTCGTGGCGGTATGTTGTGGTTGGAACGGTTAATGAGTCCTGGGCCGGGAGGCATAGCGGGGGCGCAAATAGATAGACCGTTCGGGGGGTGGATGGCGGGTCGGGCACAATAGGTGCCAGTTCTGGCGGACGTAGTCGGGTGATTGGCCTATAGAAGGGGTGTGACGTGGGCGGAGTGGAGCCGATTCGGCTGGGATTGATCGGGACGGGTCTGGCGACCGAGAAGCTGCACTGGCCGGCACTGGACCGGCTGCGGGACCGGTTCCAGGTGGTTGGATTTGCCAATCGGACCCGGGCGAAGGCCGAGCATTTTTCCGAGTACAGCGGGGTCGGGATGGAGGGGTATACGCCCGTTTATGAGGATCTGCTACGCCGGGACGATATCGACGCGGTCCTGATCTCGCTGCCGATCCCGATGAACTACCCGGTGACCGCCGAAGCGCTCTCCGCGGGGAAGAACGTCATCTGCGAGAAGCCGGTGGGGGTCGATCTGGCCGAGGGGCGGCGGTATCTGGACGCCGTCGCAAGTCATCCTGACCAGACCGTGCTGGTGGCGGAGAACTGGTTCTACCGCGATGACCTGCGCCTGGCGCGGTCGCTGCTGGACGACGGGGCGATCGGGCGGATGCACCTGGTTTCGTGGCGGATGGTGTCGCAGTTGATTCCGCGCGCGGGCGAGTTTTCGAGCACGCCATGGCGGCACGATCCGGGGTACGACGGCGGGCCGCACCTCGACGCCGGGGTGCATTTCATCGCCGAGTTGCGGTTGCTGTGCGGCGATGTCGAGCGGGTGTCGGGGGAGATGCAGTATGCGAACTCGACCCACGGGGGGCCGTCGGATCTGACGTTCAACCTGCGGTTTGCGAGTGGGGCGGTCGGCAACTACACGGCGTCCTACCCGGAAGCGGCGACGCCCGGCGAGACCAACGAACTGCGGCTGTATGGTACCGAAGGCACGATGCTGGTGAGCTGGACGGATACCAGGATCGTGCGGCCGGACGGATCGGTCGAGATCTACCGGGTGTCCCAGCCGGATCGGGGCTTTTTCAACGAGATGCTCAACTTCTCCGACGCGCTCCGGGGCGATGCGGCTCTGATCGGGACCGCCGAGCAGACCTACCGCAATATGGCGGTGGTGCTGGGCGGGCTGGATTCGGCGCGACGGGGGGAAACGGTCCGATTGGAGACGGGGGGCGGGGTGCCGCTCTGGCGACCGGTAGGGGCGGACGATTTGTTCGGCGGATTGGGGCCGGTTGTAGAGAAGGACATGGGGAGGGTCTAAGGCGGACGTTTGCCGGAATGGGGTTACCGGGGCGTGCGGACCCCGGGTTGAAACCCGGGGCTAAACCTACGAAGTCCCTCCGGGACTGAGGTTGGGGCCAGGCGGGGAAGGGGGTGAGGAGGATGACGTACGCGACCGATCCGCGGGTGGACGAGTACATCGGCGCGTTGCCGGCGTGGCAGCAGGCGATCTGCCGGGAGGTGCGCGACCTGGTGCATGGGGCCGATCCCGAGGTCGAGGAGACGATCAAGTTCCGGGACCGGCCGTACTTCGTGCTACAGGGCAATATCTGCGCGCTGCTGGCGGCGAAGGACCACGTCAACGTCTTCCTCTACGACGGCGCGATCGTGCCTGACCCTGAGGGGATCATCACCGGAGGGCACGCCAATACCTCTGCCCGGACGGTTGCGGTTCGGGAAGGGGAGGCGATCAACGCGGCGGCGCTGTCGGCGATGTTCACGCAGATCATCGCCAACAACCGGGCCGGCGGCTGGCGCAAGATCAAGCGGGAAGGTTGAGGTACACCGGCGGCATTCCCGGCTGGGCATGAACGGATGATTGAGGCTCTGGAGAGCGGAATGGGATTCGGGCCGGAGACGCGGCGGGAGATGCTGCGCGAGCGCGCCGGGGAGTACGTCGAAACGGCGATTCGGTGCGCGGTTCGGGAGTATCCCCACGCGGCGTACGTCTACGTCACGGGGCCGGGGCCGATTTCGAGCCACCGGGAGCGGCATCCGGCCTTCTTTGGCAGCTTCGATTGGCACTCGTGCGTAGAAAGGAACATAACTGAACCAGTGCATAAGTAGACCGGGCCGCTATGTGGGAACTTGCCTTCAAAGGGGGCGGACGCCTCGTTCACTAGAGCCACCCGCCCAATGTCACAAAAGTCGTCTATGCCTCCAAGATTCGCGACAGAGATAAAGAGACGAGTTACGAGACCTCCGCTCCTTGGACGATTGTTTGGGATTAGCGTAAGTCGACATGAGTCGCACAAATGGCCGTTTCGAGACGACGGCTTGGCGGGACACGTTGGCGAGCTTGGGTCATACTCCGTGCTCAGCGACCGAGGTACCGAATCGGAGGGACGGCGATGGCGACGACGCTCGTCGACTACGACCCCGCACGGCACGTGGCCGCGCTCCGCGGCGCTCTGGACCGCCAAACTGGACGAGGCGGCGGCCGCGCTGCTCGAGATCGGCTTCATCGAGGACGTGCCGGCGGTGGTCGCCGACGACCTGGCGCACGCCGACCAGTATTCCCCGCCCGACGGCCGCCTGCTGCTCGCCTACGACGGCGACGAGGCGCTCGGCACCGGGGCGCTGCGGCGGTTGGGACCGGACACTGCCGAGGTCAAGCGGATGTACCTGCACCCGCAGGCGCGCGGCCAGGGGATCGGCCGGGCGCTCCTGGCGGAGCTGCTGGCCACCGCCCGGCGGATGGGCTGCCGGGAGGCGCGACTGGACACCGGCTGGTTCATGGCCGACGCGCACCGGATGTACCGCGCGGCCGGGTTCGTGGCGTGCGAGCCGTACCCGGGCAGCGAGGTGGCGCCCGACTTCGACGCGCACTGGCAGTACATGAAGCTCGACCTCACCGCCGCCTAGGAGCCGACCGCCTAGGCGCCACCGCCTGGTCCGAGGATTTTCTCGAAAACCGGCGTTATCGAGAATTCGCTCACGCGCGTCGTCGTGACGTCTCCTGGTCTGCTCGGGTGATCTCGGTTATCCAGCCGAGGAGTCCGTCCGTCCGCGACCGGTCGCCCTGGAGACCGCGGTCATTCCTCGACCCAGACGTAGGCGAGGCCCGGATCGCCGTAGCCGCCGGGGAAGAAGTTGTGCAGCCGCTCCGCGTAGCCGACCGCCGCCTTTGGTCGTCTCGAACGTCCCGACCGGCAGGTCCTCGTTCACCAGGTCCTGCGCCCGTATCAGCAGGTCGATCCGCTTCTCGCGGTCCAGCTCCCGCCGGGCCGCGTTGTTCAGCTCGTCCACGTCCGGGTTGCAGTACTTCACCAGATTGAACCCGACGCCGTACTGGTCGCAGTTGAACATCGTGTACTGGTTGCCGGAGGCGTCCCAATCGAACCCGACCACCCCCATTGCGTAATCGAAGGTCGTCAACGCCTCGACGAGCGCCGGGAACGGCCGCGACACCGGCGTCATCGCCACCCCGATCGCCCGCCAGGCGTCCTGGAAGTAGGTCACGATCAGGGTCACCGTCGCCTGCCCCGACTCGTAGATCAGCTCGAAGCGCAGTTCCTGGCCGTCCTTCTCGACGACCCCGTCGCCGTTCGCGTCGACCCAGCCCGCCTCCGCCAGCAGCGCGCCGCGCCTTGTCCGGGTCATAGCCATAGCGCGTCGTCATCCGCTCCGGTGCGTAGGCGATCGAGAGCGTCGGCTGGGTCCCGTGGGCCACCTCGGCCAGCCCCTGCTCGATCGTCTGCACGATCGCCTCGCGGTCGAGCGCGTAGAAGAGCGCCTGCCGCACCCGGCGCGTCCTGGAAGAGCGTCGTCTTCGTCCGGGTCGAGATTGGTCAGGTAGAGGTTGACGTGCATCGTCGGGTAAATCGCCACCGTGATCCCGGAAGTCCCCTGGGCTGTTCGGCACGTCCGTCGGTTGCAACGACGTTGATGTCAACCGCACCGGTCAACAGCGCGGTGGTCGCCGCCGCGCTGTCAGGCAGCACCTGGACAACGTAGCGGTCGATCGCTCGGGACGATGTCGAAGTGGGCATCGTTCCGCACCAGCGCCACGTGGTCGCCCTGCACCCACTCATCGAACCGGAACGGGCCGCTGCCGACCACCCGCGCGGGATCCTGCCCGGTGCTGCCTGGATCGCTCGCCCAATCCTGGAATGGCACGCTTGCCCCAAAGGTGCTTTGGCAGGATCGGCGCGTAGAGCGTCAACAGCAGGTCGGCTAACACCTCCGGTCGCGACCAACTCGACGGTATCCGCGTCGACCGCCCGATAGGAGGCGACCGAGTCGCGGAACGCCCCGGTGTAGGCGCTCCCCGTCGCCTCGCTCGCCTGGGCGTCGAGGCTGAAGACCACGTCGTCGGCCGTCACGTCGACCCCGTCGTGCCACCGCGACGTCTTGGTTCGAGATGGAAGGTGTAGGTCTTGCCGTCGGCGCCCACCTCCCACCAGTCGGCCAGCCCCGACGGCACCGGCTGCCCATCGAGCGGGCTGATCCCCCACAGCCCGAGGAAGACCAGGCCGAGCAGCGATCTGGGTCCCCGTGTCGTTGACTAGGACCGGATTGGTTCCGGCTGATGTCGCCCGCCACCGAAGCGATCACCGTCCCGCCCCGGTGCTCCGGCGTCGAAAATTGGTAGTGTGCCGTCAGCTGCGCCCGATACTCGGTGCGCGTGAGGGATCCGCAACGCCACCGGCGTTGCGGTCGGTCCCTGAGCCCCCGCAGCCAACGCCAGGGTGAGCGCCCCGGTCAAGGCGACCAGACAGACCAGTGAACACCGACGAAGCGCCGTCCGCTTGGCACGCATAATCTTGCCTCCTTCGTCGCCGTTGAGCCGCGCGGCTCGGATCCGGCGGAGTGCGCTGCGGCAGGTCTGGTTTGTGATGTGCCGGTATCATCGCATGGGATTGCCCTAGATGCACCGGTTGGCGCTCCCGGCTTCGCTCTCCCCGACGCGTTGGCAGCGGCCCTCGCCCCAACCGCACCCAGCTAGATACGACGCCCACCCAAAAAACACACGGCCAGGTCCTTCGCCCCGCTCTGGTAGATTGGACGCCAATGCGACGCTGGGCGATCCGCGCGGACGGTGTGCGATGACAGATCCTGAATCTCGCTAATGGTGGGCGCTCGCATTCGGCGCCGCTTCTGGTGGGGCGGGCGCGGGAGCAAGAGCTCCTGCGAGAGCACCTCACGGGAGCACTGGCCGGCGGCGGCGAGCTTGGTGCTGATCGGCGGCGAGGCGGGGATCGGCAAATCGGCACTGGCCGAGGCGCTGGCAATCGGATGCGGTGGCGCGGGGAGCGCTCGTCCTCGTCGGGCACTGCTACGACCTGATCGAGACGCCTCCCTACGGCCCTGGACCGAACTGCTGGACCGCTGTCCCTCCGCTGCCCGAACTCCCGCCACGTTCCACGCTGCTCGGGGCGGTCAATCCGGATGGGATGCCCGAACCGCAGGCGGCGCGCTTCGCCCGCGTGCGAGATTTCCTGCTCGCGGCGGCGGCGGCGCGGCCAATCGTGCTCGTGATCGAGGATCTGCATTGGGCCGACCCAGCCAGCCTCGATCTGCTGCGCTTCCTGGCCCGCGAGCTGGCGGGGGCCGCATTGCTCCTTTTGGCCACGTATCGCGCCGAGGAACTACACCGCCAGCACCCGCTCTACGCGCTCTTGCCGACCCTGGTGCGTGAAGCACACGCCGTTCGGCTCGATCTGCGCCCGCTCAGCGACGACGACCTCCGCGCTCTCGTGCGGGCCCGCCACGCGCTCACCGCCTGGGATGAGGCCCGGCTGGTCACCTACCTGCATGGGCGGGCAGGTGGCAACCCCTTCTACGCGGGCGAGTTGCTTCGCGCGCTGGAGGAGGAAGGAGTGCTGCATCCGGCGACCGCCGGCGATGACGGCGCGGTTTGGCGGCTTGGCGACCTGTCCACGGTGCGCGTGCCCGCGTTTCTGCGGCAAGTGATCGACGGACGGCTGGCACGGCTGGGGGAGGACGCCTATCGCGTTTTGGGACTGGCCGCGACGATCGGCCACGAAGCGCCGTTGGGGCTTTGGCGCGCGGTGGGCGACAGCTCGGAGGAGATGCTGGCGGATGTCGTCGAGCGGGCGATGGCGGCGCACCTGCTGGTGGAGACGGCGGACGGACTGGGGCGTGCGGTTTGCCCACGCGCTGATCCGAGAGGCGCTCTACGAGGGCGTGCCCCTGCCTCGGCGGCAGGTCTGGCACCGCCGCATCGGCGAGGTGCTCCTGTCCTCCCCGGCGCCCGATCCGGATGCAGTCGCCTCGCACTTCCGACTGGCGGACGACGCGCGCGCCGCGGACTGGCTCATCCGGGCGGGCGAGCGCGCACAGCGCGCCTATGCCTGGGCGACCGCGATCGAACGCTTCGCGGCGGCGTTGGCGCTGCTGGACGCCCAGAACGCCGATCGGAGCGCAACGGGCATGGTTGCACCTCCGGCTCGGTCTGCTCCTGCGCTACACCGACCCGCCGCGGGCGGTGGCAGCGCTCGAGGACGCCCAACGCTTGAGCGCGGGCACGGATGACGCGCTCCTCGTCGCGGCGGCGACGTGTTACGCGGGCCACCTGCGGTGCTGGTCCGGTGATATCAGTGGCGGCGTCCGCCAGATGGCGGAGGGGGTCGCGGCGTTGGATGCCCTCCCGCCCGCCGATCGCGCCCGCTTCGCCCGCCTACTGGCCGACGGGACGACCGGCGTCCTGGCCGACAATGCCGTTCCCCAAGCCATTCTTGCCCAGTGGCTTGCCATCGTCGGGCGGTATGCGGAAGCGCGACAGGCGGCGGAAGCCATCCTGGCCGACCGAGCCGGACGGCGATCCGGACCCCAGGCGCCTCGTCGGCGTCGTTCTACGATGCCTACCACGCCCTCGGGTACGTGAACGCCGCGGAGGGACGTCCAGATGAAGCTCGGCGCTACTGGCGTCGTTCGCAAACCTCGCTCCGCGCCATCGGCCACCACGCGGCGCTGCATCAGCAACTATACGTGGAGCTCTCCGTCGCCGTCTTGCCCTATCAGACCGACCGCCTCCCCGAACGCGCGCGTCTGGCGGCGGAGGTGGACGCGGCGCGCCGCGCCGCACGCGGCGTCTGGCGGGAGGAAGACGAGCCCGCGTGCCTTGCCCTGTGGTTCATCGAGGGGCGGTGGGCGGACATCCGCGGCGTGGTTTCGGTCCCGGAGTCGTTCCGCCCCCTCGACGTCTCCGAGAACCCCGCCGTCGCCGCCCTCGCACGGGCCCAAGGCGACGTGACGCTGGCGTGGCGACTCGTGCGGGAAGAGTTGCCGCACGGGCCGAGGACGCGTCCGGAGACGGCCCGGCGTTTCCTCTCCGGAACGCAACTGCTGCGCCTCGCGGCCAACCTGACACTCGATGCCAACGATCTGGAGGCCGCATCACCAGCTGGCTCGAGGCGCACGACCGCTGGCTCGCGTGGAGCGGCGCCGTGCTCGGCCGCGCCGAGGGCCACCTCACCTGGGCGGCCTATCACCGGGCCGCTGGCAACCCGGAGGCGGCGCGGCGGCGCGCCGAGCAGTCCCTGGCGGGCGCGACGACACCGCGCCAGCCCCTTGTCCTCCTCGCCGCCCACCGCTTCCTCGGCGAACTCGACACGACGGCCGGCCGGTACGTCGAAGCCGAACGCCACCTTGCCCAATCGCTGGCGCTCGCCGACGCCTGCGCCGCACCCTACGAACGGGCACTGACCCTGCTGGGGTTAGCGGAGCTGCGCACGGCTGCAGGGGAATGCGACGCCGCGCGACCGCCGCTGGCTGAGGCGAGTGCCCTCTTCACCGATCTGGACGCCCGTCCCGCGCTCGCGCGCGCCGACGCGCTCGCGTCGACCCTCGACGCGGCCGCCGCAGCCGCCATCCCGTCGACCGGACTGGCCGGCCTCTCCGCCGCGAAATCGAGGTGCTGCGACTGGTGGCGCGGGGCTTGAGCAACAGTCAGGTCGCCGAACAGCTGTCACTCAGCCCGCGAACGGTCAATTCCCACCTGACCACGATCTATAGCAAGCTCGGCGTCACCTCGCGCGGCTCCGCCATCCGGTTCGCCCTCGATCACAATATCCGGTGAGACACCCTGACGCACGGATTCGGCTCCCGTAGTTCGACTTAATGATCGATGTGGGCGGCCCATCGTCGCCGTCGACCGATTGCGTACTTCCTCTGATGTGCCCGCACGCTCATCGGCGTAGAGTCGAACCAGAGCCGCAGCGAGCGGCACGGGACTTGACACGGAGGAGGATGCCAATGCATGCGGTCCTGATCACCTTCCAATCGACGGCCGATTTCGACTCGCTGGTCGGCCCGTTCACCGACTACGCGCACGCCCTCGCAAACGTCCCCGGCTTGGTGACGAAGACGTGGCTCCAGGAGGGCGCGACGCTTGGCGGGTTCCACCTTTTCACTGGTCGCGCTGCGGCCGAGTCCTACCTCAACGGCTCGATGGTCGCGGGGATAACCGCGAACCCCGCCTTCGGCGAGTTCCGCATCCAGCACTTCAGCGTGCTGGAGGAGCTCAGCCGGATCACCGGGATCCCGCGGCCCGTCGCCACCTAATGTCGAGACCGCGGAACGGTCGGATACGTCGCTTCGACGTTCCTCGAATGACTGGAGATCATCATGCCTGCACGACGGATCGGGACCTTCGCGCTCATCACGGTGATGGGCTTTATGGCACTCGGCATCGGCCGCACCGGCGCCGTCGCCGCGGCACCGATGTCGGCGGCGGCGACGACAGGGGCACTGGCGGCCTACACCGCGGCGCTCGATACGGGCACGCCGTTCGCCGAGATGTTCGCCTCCGACGCAGTCCTCACCTTCGGGGATTCGGGCCAGCAGGTCCGGAGCCAGGCCGCCGTCGGCCGGGCGATCGCGGAGCTGTATCACGGCGCCTTCGCCGGCCGGATGACGATCACCGCCAGCGTCGTCGGCCAGGGTGAGGCCGCGACGACCGGACAGTTCGGCGGCACCCAGATCGGCGCGTTCGCCGGCCTGGCCGCGACGGCTGGACCATGAGCGTACCCTACACCGCGTTCTACGAGTTCGCCGACGGCCGGATCACGGTGCTGCGGCTCGACTTCTTGATGGTGGAGATCCTCCGGCACCGCCTCCGCCCCGGCCGACGCGGCGCCCAGCCAATGGCCGCGCGGCACGCCCTATTAGATCGGTTCGGTTCTTCCCCGGGCGAGGGCTGCGCCGCTGATCGCCGCATAACCCCCGCCACGCTCTACCCGTAACTGTTAGAACAGGAGCCGCCAGATGACCACTCCCCGAATCACCGCGTCCGTCTCCCGCCGCTCCGCCCTCGCCGGCCTCGGCGCCAGCGGGCTCGGCGTCGCCCTCGCCGCCACGACCCGCCCTGCCTCCGCCCAGGACGCGGCGACCGAGATGGCCAACCACCCGCTCGTCGGGACGTGGCTCGCGGGGCGGGCCGCAAACGACATCTCCGTCGCCCACTGGGGACCGGACGGGAGCATGACCACCAACCTGCCCACCGTCGGCGTGGGCGCTGATGGCGCTATCACCCACAATGATCCGGCTATGGGGAGCTGGGTGCCGGAGGGCGCGCGCGGGATCCACTTCATCTTCACGAACCGGACCTACGACGCCACCGGCGCGCTGACCGGCACCTTCACCGTCGAGGGGCACCCGGTCGCCAGCGAGGACGGGCTGTCCTTCTGGGACGACGGCCGTGGAGGCGACCGTGACCATCCGCGACCCCAACGGGGTCGTTGTCCAGACCTTGGCGGGGACGGCTCTGTTCCCCCCATCGGCGGGGTGCGACTGGTGCCCGGCAGTCGGGCTACGACGAGATGCTGGCCATGCTCGCGACCCGGCAGGCCGCCACGCCAGCGGCCGACCCCGACGCCGTAACGGGCGGCGCGGGGATCGCGACGACGGGCCGGGGAAGGTTCCCCGGCCCGTCCGTGCGCTCGGCCCTGCCTCTCCTGTATGCGGACAACGGGACTTGTACCTCGTCCGGCATCACCGACCTCACGGCCGCATTCGAAGTCAGTCTCCGGCCATCAGTTGGTCTTCGGTCGCCACGAAGTTGAACACTGGCGTAGAGATGCGACTAATGAATAGCACCGGCCAGTTCTTGGCCAGGCCGATGAACTGGTTGCGAAAATGTTGGGGTCGTGGCTCCGTGGCCGTTGTGGGCCCGCGTCGAATCGTTCGCGGCGTAGTCGAGGTGCTTCTTGGCCGGCAGTACCAGGACTTCGGGCGCGATTACAACGCACCCCAATCCGGGATTGTCGCGGAGGTCTCCGGTGCTGTTCGCGGCGAGGCTCCCGCCGCGTCCTCCGACGTCCAGCGCAGCACCAAGCCCGGAAGGTGTTGCGTGCGTAGAGATGCACTGGGTGGCCACCCGGCTGTTGCGCACGATGCCGGAGGTGATACCGGCGGAGGTGGCTGACCGGGCGCGGGCGACAATGCGCGCCCTGCTGACACCGAAGAGCCTGGCGGCGGAGGTGCGGACGTTCTCGGATCAGCGATCGTTCGAGCGGCCCTATGGGTGGGGTTGGCTACTGACCCTGGCGCATGAGTTGGACGGCTGGGACGACCCGGACGGCCGGGCGTGGGCAGACGCGGTGCGGCCCCTGGCTGAACTGCTCGGTGGGCGGATGGCGGCGTGGCTCCCGGCGATGACGTACCCGCAGCGGACGGGGGTGCATCCCAATACGGCGTTCGCGATGTCCCGGTCGCTCGATTGGGCGACGGCGCGGGCGGCGGCTGGCGACCCGGTGTTGCTGGAGGCGATCCGGGGAGCGACGGCGCGGTGGTTCCTGGAGGATCGTGACTATCCGGCCCGGTACGAGCCGTCCGGAGCGGATTTCCTTTCCGCGGCGATGACCGAGGCGGAGTTGGTCTCCCGCATCCTGCCGGCGGGCGAGTTTTCACGGTGGCTCGGTCGCTTCCTGCCGAATTTGGCCCGGTCTGAGCCGATGGAGTTGTTCACACCGGCGGTGGTTTCGGACGCGAGCGATGGGCAGATGGCCCACCTCCACGGCTTGAACCTCAGCCGGGCCTGGGCGTTTGCGGTGATCGCGGACAGGTTGCCGGAGGGGGATGCCCGGGTTGAGCCGTTGCGGGAAGCGGCGGCAGCGCACACAGCGGTATCACTGGGCGAAGTCTCGGGCAGTGACTACATGGTGGAACACTGGTTGGCGGTGTACGCGGTGTTGTTGCTGGGGGAGTGAAGGCGGTCTGGGGATTTGAGCGCTCGTCGGAACGGTTGAGCGCGTGTCCCCTGCCGCCCGGGGCGCATGGCCCATACCCGCGGGCTGAACGTGACAGCCCCTCCGAGGCGAGCGGCGCCGGCGGCCACGGTGTGTCGGTGAGCGCATTAGGGGGCGTTTTTCGCGGTCAGGCCGCGTGGGCGGTGAGGCGTTGGGCCGTGAGGGGAGGCAGGGGATGCATTGGTCGTGACGAGTGATTACCCATGGTAGGCAGAAGGGTGAATTCGCCGTGCTCCTGAGGGAGGATCGCGATACTTTGATTGTTTCGTGTGGACAATATGGGGCGCTGTGACTGAATGTCAACATAGTGCCGATGAGTCTGATGAATGGAACGGGTTATTGCCGAGATCCAGAAGTGATATTGCGGATAATAATTGGGAACATATTGCGGTATCGCAGAGTGTTTGCTGTGAATGAGGTTGACACCGTTTTGTGGGGTGTGGGATAACCCGTCCACCGGTGGCTCGTGCGCCCACGCGTCCATGGCTGGGTTCGCGGCATTGGGCTCCGGGAATTCGCGATCTGGATGGTGCGGGGAGCGCTGCCAGGATCGTGCGAAGGTCGCGGCGCAGGCCGGCTGGCGGCCGAACGTTCCAACGGGCGCATGGCGTCCAAACAAAGTTCAGACCGTGCGTCGCGGCCCCCACGCGATCGCAATCCTTCCCGATTGGGCGTCCCGCAGCGCCGATGTGTTCGGCTTGCCGGCGTTCGATACGGGTGGAGCAGAGGAGCGACCCCGTGTCGATCGCGTCTCTCGTTCGTCCCCGCCGATCCGGAGCAGAGCGACGGGCGTTCCGCGTCCTTCTGGTGTTCCTTCTAGTGGCCGCCTCGCTGGCGCTTGCGGGGTTGTCCCCGCGGCCGGCGGCGGCGGCCTGGGCCGTGACGACATCAGACCTGAACCTGCGCGAAGGGCCGGGGACCGAGTATGCCGTCATCCTGGTGATCCCGGACGGGGCAGGGGTCAATATCGTCGAGAACATGCAGAACGGCTTCTACCGCGTCCGCTACGACGGGGTGTCCGGGTGGGCCTCTGCCGACTATCTCGATCGTTCCGGGGGAGGAAATCCGTCGCCTGGTGGTGGGAGCACCGCAACGGTCTCGTCCGCCCTGAACCTGCGCGCCGGACCGAGCACGTCTGACCAGGTATTAGACGTGATGCCTGCCGGGGCGGTGGTATCGCTGGCTGGGGTGAACCACAACGGCTTCGCCTCGGTGATCTACAACGGCGTCTGGGGCTGGGCCTCGCTGGATTACCTGGATGGCGGGTCCTCCGCGCCTGGCGGAAGCGGTACCGCGTTCACGACCTCGGATCTGAACCTGCGGGCCGGACCGAGTACCGGCGACGCCGTGTTGACCGTGATGCCACCAGGCGCGAGCGTCACGTTGACTGGTGGTAGCAGCAACGGCTTCCTGTCAATCGTCTACGGCGGTATCGAGGGGTGGGCGTCAGCCGACTACCTCTCGACCGATGGCGCCCCGGTGCCGTCGCCGGGCGGCGAAGGCACGGCCGCGACGACGACTTCGACCCTGAACCTGCGCTCTGGCCCGAGCACCGGGACGTCGGTGCTGACGGTGATGCCGGCGGGGGCATCCATCGCCGTGACGGGTGACCCTCAAAATGGGTTCTACCCGGCGACCTACAACGGCACGAGCGGCTGGGCATTCTCCGAGTTCGTCTCGTTCGGCGGGAGCGATCCGGCGCCCGTGGGGAGCGGCATCATCTTTCCGTTCACCGGCGGTACCTGGACGGTGATCCAGGGCTACAACGGCGGCACGCACCAGAACCGTAGCGCCTTCGCCCAGTACTACTATTCGATGGACTGGGCCCGCGCCGACGGCAACACGGCCGGGCAGCCGATCTACTCCCCCGTCAACGGCACCGTCCTCTGGCAGGATCCCGGCTCTGGCGGCATCCTGATCGACGTCGGCAACGGCTACACCATCGCGATGTTCCACGTTACCTTCGAAGGCTGGCTCACCGGCGGCGTCGCCGTTTCCCAGGGCGACTACCTCGGCACCATTTCCGGCCCCGGCGGTCCCGGCTACCAATCGACGCCCCACGTCGACATGACGCTTTGGCTGGGAAGTGGCATGGACCACGTCGCCGCGCCCTTCTCCGGCGCCAACGCCATCGCCGGCTGGGATTTTCCAGACAACGGGGGCTACAACCAATACATGGGGACGGCGGTAAGTCCATAGCCGAGCTCTGCTCGGCACGCAAGAAGTCGGATTAATGAAGGCAAAAGGAGCGGGGCGGCTCGTACGAGCCGCCCCGTGGTCTCTTGCGTGAGTCACAACGACGGGAACGAGTCCCTCGTTATGCCGCCGTGCTGTCCTGTTTACGCATACGTCTACCCCCTGAGTAAGCCGGAGGGACAACGACGGTTCGGGGCCCTATGGCCATCTCGTTCCACCGCACCGCCGCATCGATCCTAACAACGGGCCATCCATACGTCAATGCCCGCGATAATCGTGGGTGCGCCCCATCGTTTTGCATGGTGACGAGGTCGGTTGCCAGTCCGGCGTAGGGGAGGGTCCCGTGCCCTCCTATCGTCCGCAGGACGATACCCGCGCGCCGGAGACCTTGGTATGCCCTCCTGCGTCGGGCATCGGGAGGGCACGGGACCCTCCCCTACGCCTACCCGCCGACGGCGACCGGCGCAAATCCATGAGGCGCACCCGATAACTGTTCTCCGAAGGAGTGGAGATCGGGGTCACTCTTCGCTCCGATCGTTGTTCTTATCCCTCGATTCCTGCGGCAACCAATCGTCAACGAACGGGATCATCAGAACCCGGTGCCGGACGCGCGGACATACGCCGCCGAACGGGAGCGTGTCGGTTGTGTCCACCTCCATCGCCCGATTCGGCAATGTTGCCGATGCGGCGATTTAGCGCGCGCGGTACTTTAGGAACACGACCCCGAAGCAAGACCCGGCGGGCGTCGGAACCCGGAGGTGGACGCCCCATGCGAGACTACGAAGAGACGCAATTTGGGCGACGGCTGCGGGAGCATCGCGAGCGCTCCGGCCTCACCCAGGAGGAGTTGGCGGAACGGGCCGGGCTGAGCGTCGATGCCATCAGCGCACTGGAGCGCGGCTTGCGTCGCCATCCCCATCCGTCCACCGTGCGTTCCATTGCCGCCGCCTTCGCGCTCTCGGATGTCGAGCGTGCCGATCTGATTGCCATGGTCGGGCGCGCATTCCGGACCAACCGGCTCGACCATCGAAGGGCGATGGCGCGCCGCGGTCCGGCGGCTTGCCGTCACCTTTGACCAACCTGGTCGGGCGCGAGCGAGAGATCGCCGAGAACTGCGCGTTGCTGCGGCGCGAGGACGTCCGCCTGATCACCCTGACCGGGCCCGGCGGCGTCGGGAAGACACGGTTGGCCGTGCAGGTGGCGCGGGAGGTGGCCCCTGACATTGCGGACGGAGCGATCTTCGTGCCGCTCGCGGCCACGCACGATGCCGAACTGGTGCCGACGGCGATCGCCTCGGCGATGGGGATCCCGGAGGTCGTCGGACGCCAGATGGCCGACGTGCTGGTCGGCTATCTCCACGACCGCGAGCTGCTGCTCGTGCTCGACAATTTCGAGCAGATCCTTGCAGCGGCGCCGGCCGTGGCGACGCTCCTGCAGCGCTGCCCGCGGTTGAAGGCGCTGGTCACCAGCCGCGCCCGCCTGCTCGTCTCCGGCGAGCATGACATCCCGGTTGCTCCGCTCGACCTACCCGATGTCGGGGATTCGCCCTCTGCCGATACGCTGAACGCCTTCCCGGCCACCCGACTCTTCCTCGATCGCGCGGCCGGCCCCGTGACCGATGCCGATGCCCCAGTCGTGGCCGAGATCTGCCGCCGTCTCGACGGCATCCCGCTCGCGATCGAGTTGGCGGCAGCCCGCACCCGCGTGCTGCCGCTGCGCGATCTCCTCGCCCGACTTGAGCCGCGCCTGCCCATCTTGACCGGCGGCCCCCGCGATCTACCCCACCGTCTCCAGACCATGCGCGACGCCATCGCCTGGAGCTACGACCTCCTCACCCCCGACGAGCAAACCTACTTCCGCCGCCTCGCCGTCTTCGTCGGCGGCTTCACGCTGGACGCCGCCGAGGCCGCCGCCAGGGACGAGGGACGAGGGACAACGAGCCATTCGCCTCGTCCGTCGTCTCTCGAATTGCTCAGCTCGCTCGTCGATAAGAGCCTCGTCCGCCAACAGCAGGGACCGGCTGGGGAAGCGCGATTCCGGATGCTGGAGACGATCCGAGAGTTTGGGCTGGAGCAGCTGGTGGCACGGGGTGAGGAGGACGAGGCTCGGGCGGGTCACGCGGCATGGTGTCTCGACTTCGCGAGTCAGGTGGACGCCGACCTGGAAGGGCCGGAGATGTTCCGCTGGCTGCTACGGGTCGAGGCGGAACATGCCAACCTGCGTGCTGCCATCGTCTGGTACAAGGCCCGTGGCGATACCGCCTCCGCTCTGCGCCTGGGCGCGGGTCTCTCGGCTTTCTGGTGGTATCGCGGCCATTATCGCGAGGGAAGGGAACAGCTCGAAGCACTCCTCGATCTCCCGGGCGCCCGAGAGCATCACCTCGCCTGGGCGCGGGCGATGACCGGGCTGGCGACATTGCACTACAAGAGCGGCAACGAGTTGCCGCGCGTCGCTGGCATGCACGAGGAGGCGGTTGCCGTCTGGCGTGGGATCGGGGACCGGGAGCGACTTTGCTACGCCCTCTGGTGCCAGGGGCTGGCGCTCGGCGGTACTGACGACGAGCAAGCGGTCGCCGTTCTCACCGAGGCGCGGGGGATCGCCCAAGGACTCGGCACGCCCTGGCTGATGGCGCCGTGTGACTTTGCGATGACCCGGATCTTGCGCTTGCATGGTGATCTACAGGCGGCGGAGGCGCTCGGCAGCCGAGTGCTGCAACTAGCCCAGGAGATGGGCCATCCGATCGGCATTTCGCTCTCCCTGGTCGCGCTCGGCCACGTCGCGCTGGATCGTGGCGACGTGCCTCTGGCGGCGGCGCGGATTCGGGAGTGCTTGGAGTACCTGAGCGACCTCGGCCGACGGTGGGGCACGGCCGGGCGTCTGAAAGGGATCGCGGCGGTCGCGGCCGCTCCCTGGGGGATCCCCGCTAGCCTGGAGGGTCTGGCCGCGGCGGCGGTCAAATGGGGCGCCCCAGCTCGCGGCGCCCGCCTCTTCGGCGCTTCGGCGGTGCTGCGGGAAATCGCGGGCTACGGGATGGAACCGGTCGACCGGCCGGGGTTCGAGCGCTGGATGGCGGAGACCCAGGCCCAGTTGGGCGAGGCGAATTTCACCGAAGCCTGGGCGGAGGGCCGCAGTCTGACGGTCGACGACGCCGTCGCCGAGGCACTGGCCATTGCCGCATTCATCCTCGACGACGGCAGGCCGGCCGCGCGTGAAGCCCCTGCTGCGGTTATGGGCGACGACCGCTGACGACCGAGATCGTCACCGTACCGAAGAACTGGCCGGCCTCGCCCGCTTTGGCCAGACCTTGCCACCACCGTTCACCCGCCTCCACGGTGATCGTCCCGGCGGTGACCGCTTGCTCGATGCCGTCGCCGATGTGGGCGAGGTGCTGGGCGAGGTTGAAGTCGGTCACGACCGGCGCGAAAGACACGGCGCTCACGTCGGCCAAGCCGGCTCGACCGAAGAGCCCGTAGAGCTGACGGCCCATCCACGGGTTGCGGATCCCGGCGGAGATTCCGTCCAGCACCGCCCGGGTGGTTTCGCGATGAGGCGAGTCGATCGCCAGCGTGCCCCAGTCGGTGTCCGCCACCACGACGCGGCCGCCGGGCCTGGTCACCCGAATCAACTCGGCCAGGGCCTGCTCTGGATCGTTCAGGTGCTGGAGGACGCGGTCGGCGCGGACGCCGTCGAAGGTCTCGTCCTCGAAGTGGAGCCGGTGGGCATCCCCGACCCGGAACTCGAGCGAGCGGCCGAGACCTTCCCTGCGGCGGCGGGACTCTTCGATCATCTCCTCGCTCACGTCCAGGCCCACAACCGAGCCGCCTGGCCCTACGATCCCGGCCAGGAATATTGCGTCGTCGCCGGTCCCGCAGCCCACGTCGAGAGCGCGGTCACCGGGGTTTAGGCCGAGCAACGCGAAGGAAGCCTGCTTGTAGGCCTGGACCGCGCCTTGACGAGTGACGGCGTCGAGGTAGCTGACGAACCTGTTTGGATCGGCCGTGCGGTCGACCGCGTTCCAGGCGGACGACGTCAAATAATGGGGCTCGGCTTCAGCCAGACTTGTCCGATTCATGACGTCCGTTCCGCTGCAAGCTGCGCCCCGCGAGCCGTCGCCAGCGGCAGAAACCGCTTCAGCTTTCCTGTTGTCTGGCGCTCGAGGTGCTCGACTCGCTCGATCGTGATCTCTGGGGCTAATAGCCCGAGACGCTCAAGATCGCCGACGATAGCGGTGCGAAGCTGGGGAATATCTACCGCGTCCCGGCAGCGGATCGCGATGGCCGCGCCGCGCTCGGTCTGCCGCACCTGGTACTCGACGATCGCGCGGTCACGGCCTAAGTGAGAGCGGAAAATGTGGGGATGAACGGCGCCGACCCCGTCGTAGACGAAGAGGTCGTCGAGGCGGCCGTGGACGTCCTCCAGGCGGCGGTGGGCCGAGCCGCAGCCGCAGACCTGGTCGTCGGGGATCATGATGATCTCGTCGGTGATCTCGTAGCGGATCAGGGGCAGGAGCGGGTTGTAGAGGTTGGTGACGAAGACCTTCGCGGAACGCACGCCGGCCGGGACGGGGCGTCCCTCGGTATCGACCGGTTCGACGATGATGAGGTCGTCGCTGAGGTGCATGCCGGGGCCGCGGCCACACGAGATGCCCATGCCGCCTGCCTCCGAGGTCGCCCACCAGTTCATCACCGGCGCGCCCCAGGTCTCTTCGGTGATGGCGCGGATCTCGGGCAGAAGCGGCTCCGAGGCGGAGATGATGGCCCGCGGACTGATGCGCAACCGGCCGGCGCGGGCGGCGTGGGCCAGCTCCGGCAGGATCGAGGGATAGGCGATGAGGGTGTCGGGGTTGGCGCGGTTCAGGCGCTCGACGATCTCGGCGACGGGCAGGGTGATCGGGACGCGGACCGCGACCATGGTCTCCGGGTCGGTAAAGGTCTGGGGCAGGGCGCTGGACATGTGGGTCGCGTGCTCGGCCGCGACCGCCGCGATCACCGTCGGGCCTGATGTCGGTTGCGGGCTCTGGAGGCGGGCGCGGATCGTGTACCGCAGGCAGCTCAGGTAGCAGTCGGCCCAGCTTTCCCAGTCGTAGACGAAGACGCCGCGGCGGCCGCTGGAGCCCCCCGAGGCAACCGCATGAAAGCGATCAAGGAGATACGCATCCGAGGTGAGGCCGTCCAGGTGGCGTTCGATGCTGTCGAGCGTGAGGCGGGGATCGGATACGATCCGGTCGAAGTTGGTCATGAGGTCGTGCTTGGTCATGACCGGAATCTGAGCGAGATTGCCCTCGTTGAGCCGATCGAGTTCGAGATGGCCGAGCCGTTCCCGGTGCCATGGGGAACGGGCGATCGCGGTGCGCACCAGGTTGCGCAGCCGTGCCTCGCGCTCGTCGCGCAGTCGATCGGCGGGCCAGTTCATCCGCTCCAGATGCGCGGGCAGCCGCCGGCGCATCTCATCGATGTGCTCGCGGCGGCGCGACTCGTACTGGGTCCGATTTGGGGCGCCGGCAGGCGCTGTGGCGACCAACGATCCGCTCGGTGTCATGGCCTGGTTCCTCCACATGAAGCATTCGCTGTCTCAGCCGACGCGTCCATCGATCGCGCGGCCTTGACGACGAGTCTTTCATTGGAGGTGGACCGAGAACACCGATACCACCCGGACGTTTCCCGGACGATCAAGGAGTCGGCTACTCCAAGCCACTGATCGTCGTCGCTGGCGGTGACGTCGGCTTTTCTACGATACCTGACTCCGCCCGGTCTCTATTGTGGCGGCTGCGGACTCTGCCAATGTGGCATGGGCGGCGGCGAGGCGGGCAATGGGGACGCGGAACGGGGAGCAACTGACGTAGTCCAGTCCGACGGCGTGGCAGAACGCGATTGAGGCGGGGTCGCCGCCGTGCTCGCCACAGATCCCCGTCGACAGGTTGGGTTTTGCGGTGCGGCCACGTTCGACGCCGATCCGGACCAACTCACCGACGCCTGCCTGGTCGATGGTACGGAAGGGATCGGCCGCGAGGATGCCACGAGTGAGGTAGTCCGGGAGGAAGCGGCCGGCGTCATCGCGGCTGAGGCCAAAGGTCATCTGGGTGAGGTCGTTGGTGCCGAAGCTCATGAAATCGGCATGGGCGGCGATCTCGCCGGCAAGGAGGGCGGCCCTGGGCAGCTCGATCATGGTGCCGATCTCGAGGTGGACCCGGCGTCCGGCCTCGGCGAAGCACTCGGCGGCGGTGGACTCGATCAGGGTTCGCTGGCGGCGGAGCTCTTCCGGGTCGGCGACAAGCGGGACCATGATCTGAGGGTAGACCGGGATGTGATCGTCGACGCAGGCGAGTGCGGCCCGGACGATGGCCCGGGTCTGCATCCTGGTGATCTCCGGGCGAGAGATGCCGAGGCGGACGCCGCGGTGGCCGAGCATCGGGTTAACCTCCTGCAGGGCGGCGATCCGGGTGCGGATCGCATCGGGTGTCTGCCAGAGGCGGAGGGCGAGGTCGGCGATCTCGCGCTCGCCGTGGGGCAGGAACTCATGCAGGGGCGGGTCGAGGGTGCGGATGACGACCGGCAGGCCATCCATCGCCCGGAAGATGCCGCGAAAATCCTCAAACTGGAAGGCTTCGAGTTCGGAGAGGGCGTCGTCGCGAGTGGCCTGATCCTCGGCCAGGATCAGGGTGCGCATCGCGGCGATGCGGTCCTCGCCAAAGAACATGTGCTCGGTGCGGCAGAGCCCGATGCCGCCGGCGCCGAGAGAACGGGCCCGGGCGGCATCGGCCGGGGTGTCGGCGTTGGCGCGAACCCCGAGGCGGCGCTCGTCGTCCGCCCAGACGAGGAGCGTCTGGATGTCGCCCACGAGATCGGGTTGGACGAGCGGGGCGCGGCCGAGGATGACCCGGCCGCTGGAGCCGTCGACGGTGATCTCATCGCCTTCTCGGACGGTCGTTTCCCCGGCGCGGAAGGTGCCGGCGGCGAGGTCGATCTGGATCGATTCGGCGCCGGTGATGGTGGGTTTGCCCATGCCCCGGGCGACGACCGCGGCATGGGAGGTCATACCGCCGCGGGTCGTGAGGATGGCGGCGACCGCGGCCATCGCCGGGAAGTCCTCGGCGGCCGTTTCGGGTCGAACGAGGACGATTGCTTCGCCCGCTTCGGCGCGGGCCTGGGCGGCGTCGGGATCGAACACGACGTGGCCCGAGGCAGCGCCGGGGCTAGCGGGGAGGCCGGTGGCGATGACGGTCACCGGGGCGTTCTCGTCGAGACGGGCATGGAGGAGGAGTTCGAGCTGTGCCGGGGAGATCCGGCTGATGGCGGTGGGCCGGTCGATCGCGCCCTCTTTGACCAGATCGACGGCGATGCGGACGGCGGCCGGGGCGGAGCGCTGGCCGCGGCGAGTTTGGAGCAGGTAGAGGCGCTCCTCCTCGATGGTGAACTCGATGTCCTGCATGTCGCCGTCGTGGGCCTCGAGCCTGGTGGCGAGATCAACCAGGCGTGTATACGACGGCCACCAGCGGGGATCGTCGGCCATCTCCGTGAGGGGGATGGGGGTACGGGTGCCGGCGACGACGTCCTCGCCCTGGGCATTGGCGAGGAATTCGCCGAAGATGCCGGGCGCGCCGGTATTGGGGTCGCGGGTGAAGGCGACGCCGGTGCCCGATGTCTCGCCCAGGTTGCCAAAGACCATGGCCTGGACGGTGGCTGCCGTGCCGAGGTCGTCCGAGATGCCGTGGGTGCGGCGGTAGGCAATGGCGCGGGGGGTGTTCCAGGAGCGGAAGACGGCAAGGATGGCGGCTTGGAGTTGCTCGGTGGGATCGGCGGGGAAGGGGTCGCCGGCGGCGGCGATGAGGCTCTGGTAGGCGGTGACGAGCTGGCGGCGGCTTCGGGAGGGAAGGTCGTGGACACTGGCGACTCCGGCGCGGGCGCAGGCGGCAGCGGCGGTCTGGGCAAATCGCTCGGCGGGGATCTCGCGGACGACGCGCCCGAACATCTCGATGACGCGGGCGTAGGAGTCGAGGGCGAATCCTTCAAGGGCGTTTCCCGGACGGCCGCCGAGGCCCATGAGCGTGTCGTCGTTCAGGCCGATGTTGAGGATGGTGTCCATCATCCCGGGCATGGAGATGGCCGCCCCGGAGCGGACGGAGAGGAGCAATGGGCGGGTAGGGTCGCCGAAGCGCTTGCCTGTGGCCGGCTCGAGGGCTTTCAGTGCCGACTCGACCTCGTCCCAGAGAGATGAGGGTGGCTCGCCGTTTGCAGAGTAGGCACGGCAGGCGGACGTGGTGACAGTGAAGCCGGGCGGGACGGGGAGCCCGAGGCGGGTCATCTCGGCTAGGTTGGCGCCTTTGCCGCCGAGGAGGTCTCGGAGTCCGGCATTGCCGGCCGAGAAGGGCATCACCCAACGGCTAGAACCGGTCGACGAGGCATCGTGTCTAGGGCGCGACGGCATGGAATCCCTCCGGTACGCATGGTCAGGCGGGCGGCGCGACACGACGGTCGAACGCGGTGTGGCCGCGAATTCGATCGCCTCCATGGGACGGTGCGCACCGGTGCGCTGCACCTATCAGCGTTGGAAGGGGCTTGGCGCCCACTGTAGCGGATCGATCCGTGCTTGGGAACCGGGACCTTTGGGGTATTTCTGGGGGAGCAGGGTTGGTGGAGGCAACCCGTCCTCCTGTCCCGACGTACAACTAGGAGGCGCGGTCGCGGTACTGTGCGTACGACGACCGGGTCGAATACGCAACGAGGAGCAAATCAGATGGGATTCTTGAAGCGGTTGTTCGGCGGCGGCGATGACGAGGAGCAGTACCGGCCGGCGTCGCGGCCGGCGCGCCGGGGCTACCAGGACGACGAACGGCTATCCGAGGATCAGCGGGCGATCGAGCGATACCGCTACATGCTGCGGACGGCGCCGCCGGAGACGCTGGAGGAATCGCACGCCGAGGCCTTCGCCCAGTTGACCCCGGAGCAGCGCCAGATGGTGCTGCAGGAGTTGTCGGCGGGGTTGCCCGAGCAGGAGCGGATGGCCGCGGCGCGGGCGGGCGACGATCCGAGGGCGCTGGCCCGGACGGCGACGCGGGCGGAGATGCGCCAACCCGGCACCCTGGAGCGGACATTTTCGGGGCTGGATAACCGGCCCGGGTTCGGCGGGGTTGGCATGGGCGGCCTCATGGCGGGCGGGTTTTCAGCTCGTTTGCCGGGGTGATGGTCGGGAGCATGATCGCCCAGTCGTTCTTCGACAACGAGTCGGGATCGGACGGCGGCGACTCCGGCGGGGATTCGGGCGATTCCGGTGAGGGCGCCGGGTTTGACGATCAGGCGGCGGACGTGGGTGCCGACGGCGGCGATTTCGGTGCCACCGATGTTGGTGCCGGGGACTTGGGGGGCGATATCGGCGGAGATATCGGCGGTGGGAATTTCGGTGACTTTGGTGGGGGTGATTTCGGCGGGGACTTTTAGGGCCTGTAAGTTGGGTTCGGATAGGGGAGCGCCGTTTGGGCGCCGCCCGGGACTCGAAGTCCCGGGCTGAGTGACGGAAGCCGGTTGAAACCGGCTGGAGGTCGGCACGGCGTCGCCATGTCGGGGCAGACCGATGTGTCTGCCCTGTTTGCCTGCCAACCGGATTCGCGTTCTGAAGCCGCGTTCCTCCATCGCATCGCCGCGTATGCGTGGCCGGGCAGACACGCTGGGTAGACCGGTCTGCCCCTACAAGGCGAGGCGACGTATCCCTATCCGAGCACCGCCTTACGCCGCCCCAACCCCGTTCCCCTTGCCGCCTTCCCGCCTCGTTACTGGCAGACCCATTCGTTGCGGCGGCCGACCGACCACATCCAGGCGGCGGCGTTGGCGTTAGCCCAGGCTTCGAAAACGTCCTGGTCGGCGAAGGGCGTGCTTGCCCAGGTGCTGGGGACGAACTGGAAGAGGCCATAGGAGCCGGAACGGTTGACAGCGGTAGGGATGAGATTCGATTCACACTGGGCGACACGCAGCATCGCCTCCGGGTTCTGACCGTAGCGGCGGGCGGCGTCGACGATGAACTTGCGGATCAAGGAGCGGGAATACCCGTAGCGGTCGACCGGCTTTGCCGGAGGAAGGAGGTATTCGGCCGAGACCCAGCCCATGCGTTTGCCGACAAAGACCCGGTAGAAGCCGTTGCTGGCGGAGCCGGACAGGCGGACTTCGGTTCCGGCCGGCAGGACGGTGATGATCCGGCCGGACCGGCTGGGGCTGGCGCGGAAGTTGAGGTCTTCAACGACGATGGCAATGCCGGATCCGGCTGCCTTGGCCACAAAGCCGGTGTTGGATGGCTCCCGTGCGACGGGGGCAGGACCGCCGGTGTCGAGGTAGATCCGAGAGACCCAGCCGGTCCTGCCCCCGTACCGGATCCTGGCGAAACCGTTCTGGGCGTCGCCGGTGGTTTCGACGCTGGTACCTCGTGGCAGCACGGTGATGACGCTGCTGCTCGTAGAGGGGCTGGTGCGCAGGTTGAGGTTGTCGGTGACGATGTAGACGCCCTGGGGGAACGAGCCGGAGGGAGATCCTCCCCCGCTTGCCTGACCGGACAGGACGGTGAGGTAGCCGCTGGAGGCCCATCCGCGCACGCCGCGGTAGGTGATGGCGTAGAAACCACGGCGGGTGCCTCGGATCTTGACGTCGGAGCCGGCCGGCATGACCAGTACCACGCTGTTGGAGGTGCTGGGTCCGGAGCGGAGGTTGAGGGCGTCGGTCGTGCGGGCGATCGAGCCGACGACCGAACTACGGAACCGGAGGTACTGGCCGGAGGCCCATCCGGAGGTGCCGTCGTAGCGAACAGAGTAAAAGCCGTTGTCGGGTCCGCCGGAGACGGTGACCCGGGCGCCGGCGGGAATGACCCGCCGAATGTGCGATCCGAGCACTGGTGATGCCCTGAGATTGAGGGCGTCGGTGGTAGTGGCGGTCGAGGCGGCAGCGATTTGGCGCTCGGTGCCGGACACGAGAAGACCGCCGAAGGCGAGCATGACGCTCACCACGATAGCAAAGCCGCGCGACACGCCGTCCCCCTTATTGGCCCTGGCGCGGGGCACCGTGCGGGTGTACGTACACATATTAGGCGCAGAGGTGTACGTACGCAAGGGGAAGCGGATTACGCGGCGTTCGGCGTTCGGATTGGGGGTCGGCGCTCGGCGCTCGGGCGCTGAACGCTCCCTCAACGCCACCACGTCCCCTGTCATCCCGAGCCTGTCGAGGGATATCCAAGGGCGCGTGGCAACGAGGAAGCCCCGGACTCCGAGAAAGAGGCATCGTCCTCTCGAAGGCCGGGGCGAGAGTGCAATACCGTCTCCCTCGAGATCCCTCGACAGGCTCGGGATGACAGGGTGCGGCGGGGCGACATCGCTACTCCTCGGACGCCGGACGCCGAACGCCGTCTAAATGACGATGCGCCCATCTCGCAGGAACGGGACGCCGTCGATGTCGATTTGGCCGCCCTGGCGGAGGTCGCAGATCATGTCCCAGTGGATGGCGGATTTGTTGCTGGAGCCGGTGAGGGGGTAGCCGGCGCCGAGGGCCATGTGGACCGTGCCGCCGATTTTCTCGTCGAAGAGGATGTTCTTGATGAAGCGGGTAATGTCGAAGTTGGTGCCGATGGCGAACTCGCCCAGGTAGCGGGCGCCGGGGTCGGTGTCCAGGGTCTTGATCAGGTAGTCCTCGTTGCGGGCGGCGGTGGCCTCGACCGCCTTGCCGTCGCGGAAGACGAGGCGGATGTCTTCGATCTCGCGGCCGGCGGTGACGACGGGGAAGGAGAAGCGGACGTGGCCGTTGGCGGAGTTCTCCACCGGGCCGGTGAAGATCTCGCCATCGGGGAAGTTGTGCTTCCCGTGGGCGTTGATCCATTTCGGCCGGCAACGTTGACCGTCAGGTCGGTGCCGGGGCCGGTGAGGTGAATCTCGGACTTCCCGGCGAGCCAGTCGATGATGCGCTCCTGGTCGTCGTAGACCTTCTTCCAGGCGGCGATGGGGTCCGGCTCGTGCAGCTTGCCGGCGCGGAAGACGAAGTCGGCGAAATCCGTCGTGGACATGCCGGCGTCCTGGGCGTAGGCGTTGGTGGGGAAGAGGGTGAGGGTCCACTGGAGCTCGCCGCTGGCATCGCGGGCGAGGTACTTCTCCAGCATCTCGGTGCGGGCCTGCTGCATCAGGATCTGGCGGGCGGGGTCGACGGCGGAGGCGGCTTTGGTGTTGGTGTCGGCCAGGATGTGGATGGAGACATCGGCCTGCTCGCGGATGAAGCGCTCGACCGGGGTGATGTACTGGAGTTGCTCGTCTGATCCGTGGGTGAGGAGCTCGACGCCGAGGTCGGGGTAGGAGGGGATCATGACGGGGTACCCGCCCCGGGCGACGACCTCGCGGTAGACGGCGCGGTGGAGCGGTTCGGCGGCGACGCCGCCGATGATGGCGACGGTGTGGCCGGGTTGGACCTCCACCGAGTAGCCGGCGAGCAGGCTGGCCAGGGAGGCGAGACGTGGATCGGTCACGGGGACTCCTTTTTAGTCGTGAGACGTGAGTCGTGAGTTGCGCATGGTGAGACGGACGGTGCCGACGTGCGGCCGTCGTGGAAACCCCGGAGGGTTATACCACTCGGGCATGGGTGAAGTGGGTCTGACCTGGGTGGGCGGGAGCGTGCGAGAATCGCGCCCATAGGTGTTGGTGCGGACGTAGGAGGGCATTGGGGTGGGTAATCCGACGGCGGCGGTGCAGGCGGTGATGGACGGGCTGGTCGCGAGCGGGGAAGAGACCGGCTTGCAACTGGCCGTCTATCAGCACGGCAAGCTGGTGATCGACGCCTGGGCGGGGGTGACCCAACGGGGTGGGTCGACACCGGTCGATGGCGACACGATTTTCACGGTCTACTCGTGCAGCAAGGGCATCACCGCGGCGGCGCTGCACCTGCTGGCGGAGCGTAGGGTGATCGAGTACGACGCGCCGATCGCGACCTACTGGCCGGAGTTCGGGAAGAACGGCAAGGAAGGGGTGACGATCAAGCACGTGCTGACCCATACCGCCGGGCTGATGCAGGTGCCGGAGGGGACGACGCCAGAGGACCAGGCCAACTGGGCGCTGATGTGTGAGCGGATGGCGGAGGCGACGCCGCTGTGGGAGCCCGGGAGCCAGCTCTGCTACCACGCCATCACCTATGGGTGGATCCTGGGCGGCGTGGCCGAGCGAGCCGACGGGCGGCCGTTCGGGCAGATCGTGGCCGAGGATCTGGCGAAGCCGCTTGGGATTGACGGGTTGTACATGGGGGTGCCGGAGTCGGAATTGGGGCGGGTTGCTGACCTGAAGCAGTCTCCGGAACTCCTGGCGCCCGCACCGCCGCCGAAGATCCCGAACATCGGTCCGGCGGATTTGATGGCCGATAGCGCGTTGAATAGCACGGATACCCGGCGGTCGTGCCTGCCTGCCCACGGGATGGTGACGAACGCGCGGTCGATGGCGCGGCTGTATGCCTCGTTGATCGGCGACGGCGTCGACGGCGTCCGGCTGCTGCCGGAGTCACGGGTGGCGATCGGCTCGAAGCTGCAAGTCCAGGAGCTTGACGCGAACTCCGGTCTGATGGGGCGGATTGCGCTCGGCTGGGGAGTTGGCCACTCCGAGTCGGCGGGGGGGACGCGGGAGTCGGCGTTCGGGCATGGCGGATACGGCGGGACGTACGGAGGCGCCGATCCCGACTATGGGCTGGCAATTGGCTTCACCAAGAACTATCTGACGATGGGCGAGGTCGGGCAGACCTCGACGTACAAGGTGCTGAACGCGGCGCGGGAGGCGTTGGGGGTCCCGAATTAAGGGAGCGTTTCGAGCAGCGTTTAAGCGTGACGGGGCACCGAGGGCCGACGGCTATTACCCAGGGGGCCGAACCAGACAGCCTCTCCGAAGTTACATGGAAACCGGAGCCAGGTTTGATTCTGGGACGGGGCAGCAGCGAAGCGCCCCGTCCAACTATGTTGTGCGGGTGTTGCCGGGCGGTTGCTAGGTGACCGATGCGGTGACCGGTTTCTGAGACACAGCGGCGGCGAAGATGTCGAGCAGGCGGCGCTCGACACTCGCCGCTTCGTCGTTTTGGAGCAGGTGGGCGTTGAAGGCGATTGACAGGCCGTCTGAGTGGTGGACGACCTCGATGGCGGGGCAGTCGGGGGTGCTTTCGCGGAGGGTGGCGATCAGGTCGGCCCGGGTCCAGGGCGCACCGGGGCCGATAGTCATGATCAGGCGGGGGATGGGTTCGCCGGCTTCGTTGGTTTCGGATCGGGCGATGGAGACGCCGGTGGGGAGGGCTGGTTGCCAGGCGGCGATCCAGGCGGCGATCTCGGCGCCCCATTCGGCGACGTCGGCGGCTTCGTCGCGCTCCAGCGCAAGTTCGACGGCAGTGACGATGCCGACGATGGCGTCCTTGGAGACTTTCATGGGGCGGCCGATGCGTTGGTGGGGCGGGCCGTTGAGGGTCATCGCCTGGATGAGGTCGGCGCGGCCGACGACGAGGCCGCTGTTCTGGGGGCCGTTGAGTCCCTTGCCGCCGCTGAAGATGGCCAGGTCGGCGCCGCACTCCTGGGTGAAGTAGCGCAGGTTGCTGACGGGCGGGATCTGGGCGGCGGCGTCGACGACGACCGGAACGCCGTGGGAGTGGGCCCGCTCGACGACGTAGCTCAGCGGCAGAGTGTGGTGGTTGAGGTGCTCGCCGGCGAAGTAGAAGACGGCGGCGGTGCGCTCGGTGATGGCGGCCTCGAGCTCCCAGGGGGCGGTCTCCATCGAGTGGCCGATCTCGACCAGGGTGGCGCCGGTCTGGCGGACGGCGAAGTCGTACCAGTTGCGCTGGACGCGGTGGACGACGATCTCGTTTTTCAGCCCGGCGAGGTCGTTCGGCAGTTTGGCCATCTTGACGACATCATCGCCGGTGATGCAGGCCGCGGCAGCGAGGGCGAGGCCGGCGGCGGCGCCGTTGGAGACGTACGCGGCGTCGTTGCCGGTGATCTGGGCGAGGTGGCGACCGGCGGCGGCCTGGAGCGCGAAGACATCGACGAAGCAGCGGGCGGAGCGGGCCATGGCGTCGACGACGGCAGGGGGCGGCAGCGAGCCGCCGAGGCGGGTGTAGGTGGTCGCGCAGTTGATGATGGGTTTGATGCCGAGGCGGGCGTAAACGTCCATCTGGTGCCGGTCTCCCTGTGTCGATTCGGAGTTGCCTGGGTCGCGATGCTGGGAGCGGCATTGTACCGAGGAGGACGAGAGACCGGGGCGCCACACTGGCGCCCCGGTCGCGGTCACGGTAAATGGGAAGATCGGAAAACGGATTCGGGGATCAAGTCATGCTAGAGCAGTTGATCATCCAGTTAATGCCGTACTTGTCGGCGAAGGACCCGTAGTAGTCGCCCCAGAACATTTCCTGCATGGCCATTTCGACCTTGCCGCCGTCGGAGAGGGCGGCGAAGAGGCGGTCGGACTCGCCGCGGGTATCGGGGTGGAGGCAGATGTGGACGTTGTTGCCTGCCACGAAGGGGAAGCCCATCGACTCGGGGACATCGGTGCCCATGAGCACGTGGTCGGCCAGGATCGGCAGGGCGACGTTGATGACCATGTTCTTGTCGGCGGCGCTCATAGGAGGAGCATCGTCGGGCATGGGGACATCGCCGTGGCGGGCAATGGGGCCAGCGAACTCGGTGCCGAAGACGGACTTGTAGAAGTTGAACGCCTCTTCGGTGTTTCCGGCGAAGTTGAGGTAGGTGCTGACTTGGGCCATGTGCTGGGCTCCTCGTGGGCTCACGAGCCATTGATCGAGTTGGACGCTCGCTGACGTTGGTTGTTCTCTCCGCGTTCTCCGTTCTCACCCCTCGGTTGGTACGATAGGGCAACCGGAATACACCCTTCCAGGCTGCCTCTGCAAAGTAGTCGTTCGGGGCGAGGGATTTTCAACGGCGGGGAGATTAGATCTTAGCGTGAGGTTTGGAGAACGAAAAGAGGCGGCGTGGCACACCTGCCACGCCGCCGGTCTTGGGATGCGTATCCCCGAGCGAATGCGGAACGCCGTTTTGACGTCGCCCGGGGCTAAAAGACCCCGGGCTAGGTCCACGAAGCCAGCTAAAGACCGGCTCAAAGACGGGGTGATTCGAGTTGGCCGCGGCGCCGCGTCAGGTAGGGGCGGAGCAATGTATCCGCCCGGCAACCGACCGCGTTGCGTCGATTCTGGGACGGCGTTCCAAACCCGCAACAGGAATGGCAGCGATCGGGCGGACACACCGGTCCGCCCCTACATGACGATGCGTCGGGACTGGATCGGGGCGCCTCGGTGGCGCGATTTAGAGCAGGGCCTCGACTTCGGTTTTGGCCTGGTCGAGGGCTTCCTGGGCCGTCATGTCGCCGGCTTTGACCTGGTCGATGAGGGCGTTGATGGCGTCCTGCATCTGGGCCTGGTTTTCGATCACCGGCGGGGTGACGATCGCGTCGAGGGCCTCGAAGACGACCTCGCGGGAGTCGGGTGGGGTCGCGCTCAGGTAGGAGTCGAAGAGGGACTGGTCAGCAAGGGCGGGTAGTTCCCAGGAGGCGGCGACGCGGAGCTGGCCGGCCTCGGGGCTGCTGGTGAAGAAGCTGGCCCAGGCCCAGGCGGCGTCGGCGTTGTCGGTATCGGCCGAGACGACCGCCGCGTTGGCGAAGAAGTGGCTGGCGTCCTGGACGTTGCCGGGCTCGACGGCGATGTCCCAAGTGAATGGGGCGTCGGCGAAGGAGGCGAACATCCAGATGCCGGTGGTCAGCATCGCCAGGTTGCCGCTCTTGAAGAAGTCGCCGTCGCTGACGCCGGCGAGGTCTTCGTCGGTGGGCTGGATCTTGTGCTCGTTCGGGGCGGCGACCATGTGCTCAAGGGCTTCGACGCAGGCGGGCTCGTTGATGGTGACGGCGCCGTCCGGGCCGAAGACGCCGCAGCCGTTCTGGGCGGCGGTCTTGTAGAACTCGAAGAATTGGATCGGGGCGTAGGAGCCCCAGACGCCGGCATCGGAGTCGGTCAGCTGCTTGGCGGCTTCGACCTCATCGGCCCAGGTCCAGTCTGACGTCGGGTAGGCGACGCCGGCGGCGTCGAAGAGGTCCTTGTTGTAGAAGAGGACGACGTCGGAGAAGGAGGCGGGCAGGCCGAACTGGCGGCCGTCCTGGCTGAAGGCGGCGTAGGCCTCCGGGTAGAAGCGGGCGGCGAATTCCGGATCGGCACCGGCGAGGTCGGTCAGGTCGAGGAGGGTCTCCTTGGCCGCGTAGGTGACGAAGTTCTCGTAGTTGAGCTCGAAAACGTCCGGGGCCTCGCCGCCGGCGACGCGGGTTTGGAGTTCGGTGAAGTAAGAGTCGTAAGGAGCGGTCTCGACGTTGACTTCGATTCCGGGGTTGGCGGCCTCGAAGGCCTTGACCATGGCGTCGAGGGTGTCGAGGTGATCGGGAGCGGCGGAGAAGGTGAAGTAGGTGATCTCGGTGGTGTCCTGGGCGGAGGCGCGGAGGGCGCCGAAGGCGGCGCTGAGGGTGAGCAGGGCTGTTAGGAGCAAGGCGGGAAGGACGCGGGTGGCGGTGTCGGGTCGGTGGGATGCGGACATTGCGATCCTCCTGGGGGTGGTTGGTGCCGGAATAGCGTTGTAGGGGCGGACCGGTGTGTCCGCCCGGCTGCCGACCGCGACGTTTCGCGGTCGGGGACGGCGTCGCTGACATCGATACGCGTTGGACGGGTAGCCGGGCGGACACATCGGTCCGCCCCTACAAGACGTTCCGTCGCGGTCGAATCGGACGGCGGCTTGGGATTGGTTGGTCGCGGCGGGCCAGGCGGCGGGGCCGGAGGTCTCCTTGGGTGGAGGAAGGCGATTGGATCGGTTATTTGAGACCGGAGAGCAGGACGCCGTTGACGAAGGCGCGTTGGGCGGCGAGGAAGACAGCGACTATAGGGACGACGGAGACGACGGCGCCGGCCATGATGAGGTTCCAGTCGCTGGTGTAGCGGCCCTGGAGGAGGGAGAGGCCAACGGGCAGGGTCATGAGGCGCTCGTCGTTGGTGACGAACAGGGGCCAGAGAAAGTCGTTCCACGAGCCCATGGTGGCGAAGACGGCCAGGGTGGCCAGGGCGGGGCGGACGGTGGGCAGGATGATGGAGGTGAACACGGTCCAGTGGTTGGCGCCGTCGAGGAAGGCGGCTTCCTCGTACTCGCGGGGGACGCCGAGCATGGCCTGGCGCATCAAGAAGACGCCGAAGGCGCCGGTGATGCCGGGCAGGATGAGGCCCTGGTAGGTGTTTACCCAGCCGAGCTTGGTCATCAGGATGAAGAGCGGAGTGATCGTCACCTGGGAGGGGACCATCAGGGTGGCGAGGTAGAGGGTGAAGAGGGCGTTGCGGCCACGCCACTGCATCCGGGCAAATGCGTAGGCGGCCAGCGAGGCGGTCGCGAGCTGAGCGAAAACGGTGATCGTTGTGACCATGACGCTGTTGGCAAAGATGCGGCTGAGGGGGATGGCATCGGCGACGGCTCGGTAGGACTCGAAGGTGGGGGATTTCGGGATGATCTGGGGTGGGACGGTCAGGACGGAGCCGGGCTCCTTCAGGGAGGTCGAGAGCATCCAGAGGAAGGGGGCGATCATGGTCAGGCCGGCGATGATGAGGACGAGGTAGCGGAGGGCGAGGGTTACGGTGGCTGTGTAGCGTGGGAGGGAGGACACGGCGACGCCGGGGCTGGGTCGCCCGGGGCTCACGGCCCGGGCTAAACCGGACATCCTCTCCGAGGCTATTGGGTCGGTGTAGGTGGGGGTCTTGTTAGACATCGCCGAAGGCTCCGCGGCGTTGCAGCCAGAGTTGGGCAGCAGTGACGAGAGAAAACGAGGGCGAAGAGGACCCAGGAGATCGCAGCGGCGTAGCCCATCTCGCCGTAGGAGAAGGCGTGCTTGACGACGCGCTCGACCAGGACGGTGGTGGCGCCGGCGGGGCCGCCTTCGGTCATGACCCAGACTTGGGGGAAGACCTGGAAGGAGTTGATGATCGAGATGACGGTGACGAAGAAGGTGGTCGGAGCGAGGAGCGGGAGGGTGATCGAGCGAAAGCGCTCGATCGGGCCGGCGCCGTCGATCTCGGCGGCTTCGTAGTAGTCGCGGGGGATCGCCTGGAGGCCGGCGAGGAAGAGGATCATGACGAAGCCCAGGTCCTTCCAGACGCTAGTCAGGATGATGGCGGGCATGGCCCATGCGGGGTCGAAGAGCCAGCCGGGGCCGTCGATGCCGAGCCTGCTCAGGCCGTAGTTGATCAGGCCGAAGCGGGGGTTGAAGAGCCAGGACCAGAGCAGGGCGACTGCGACCCAGGAGGAAACGACGGGCAGGAAAAAGGCGGTGCGGATGAAGGAGAGGCCGCGTAGCTTCGCGTTGAGCGCGAGGGCGATCAGCAGGGCGAGGACCATCACCAGGGGGACATAGCCGGCGATGTAGTAGAGCGTGTGGCGCAGGGCGGCCCAGAAGTCGTCGTCGGACCACAGTCGGCGGAAGTTTTCCAGGCCGACGAACTTGGGGTCGGTAAGGAGATCCCACTCGTAGAGGGTGAGGACGAGCGAGGCCAGGATCGGCCCGATGGTGAAGACGAGCAGGCCGCTCAGACTCGGAAGCAGAAAGACCGCGACCCAGGCGGCGCGCTTCCAGCCGCGGTCGCCGACCATGCCGGTCGAGGCGGAGTGGGCGGTGATGGGTGGGTGGACGGTCTCGGGGGTGGTGGCGACCATGGTCAGCCCGCTACTGGGTGGGCGGCGTGGCGATTGCCGTCGCCGTGCGCTCCGTAGGTGAAGACGCCGGCGAGGGTGGCGACGTCGTCGCCGGCGTCGCGGTAGAGCGTTGGGTGGAAAAGTTCTTCCAGCATCAGGCCGGCGGCGCCCCGGGCCCAGGCGTCGTCACCCCAGGGCTCGACGACGAGGGTGAGGTCGGCGAAGAGGCCCTCGAAGCAGTGGGCCTCAAGGGTGGTGCGCATCGGGTTGAGGAGCGGTTCGAGGGTGTGGGCGCCTTCGCCGCCGACGATGAGCAGGGTCGGGTTGAGCAGGTTGACGACGCTGGAAAGGGCAAGTCCCAGGGTCTGACCGGCGGCGGTGAAGATGTCGGCGATGGCGCGGTCGCCGTCGCGGGCGCGGGTGATCGCCTGGTCGAGGGTGACGTCGGTCTGGGTGACTTCCTGGATGCAGCGGTGGAGGGCCGGTTCGCTGACGAAGGCTTCCAGGCAGCCCCGTTTGCCACAATCGCAGCGGGGACCGTCGGGATCGACGGTGGTGTGGCCGAACTCGCCGCCGGAGCCGCGTCCGCCGCGGTAGACCTGACCGGCGACGATCATGCCGAGGCCGACGCCGCGGCCGAGGGTAACGACGACGACATCCTGGACGCCGGAGGCGGCGCCGAACCATTGCTCGGCGACCGTGAGGGTGTTGACGTCGTTCTCGACGACGACCGGCAGACCCAGTCGTGCTTCGAGCATGCGGCGGAGGGGGACGTTGCGCCACTGGAGGAACGGCGAGAAGCGGCAGATGCCGGCGCGGCGGTCGATCGCGCCGGCGAGGCCGAGGCCGAGGCCGAAGAGGCGGCCATCCGGGTGGTCGGCGCGGAGGTCAGCGACAAGCCCGGCGAGGGCGGCGACGACCGAATCGGGGTCGCGATCGGGGCTGAGGGGGATCTGGCGCTGGGCGACGATGTCGGCGCCGAGGTCGGTAAGGGCGGCGACGATGTGGGATTCGGTGAGCTTGGCCCCGAGAACGAGGCCGGCCTGGCGGTTGAGGGCGAGCAGGATCGGGCGGCGGCCGCCGGTGGAGACGCCGGCTTCGCGTTCATAGATCAGTCCCTGGGCGATGAGGTCGGCGGTGATGCCGGAAATGGTGGCGAGGGAGAGGCGGGAGACCTCGGCGATGGCGGTCCGGGAGATCGGGCCACGGTCGTGGATCACGCCCAGGACGACGGCCTGGTTGATCTGGCGGATCAATTGCCGGTTAGCGGAGCGGAGCCGGAGGGCCATGGCATTCTCGAAGTCGTGAGTAGGAAGACGACGAGTGGGCACGGCGGCGCTGGGGCGTGGGTGGCCGGGGGGGACTTTCTTCAGTGAATGAAGAAATCATAGGGGTGGGTTGCGGGTCTGTCAATAGGCACGACATTTGGTTCGATGAGCCTTGCGGATTGTGCAACTTGATGGTGGTTGGGGGTGGCCGGAGCGGATAGTGCAGCGTGCCGTGTTTGCGATGCGGTCGGCGCCAGCGCTGGGGCGGTGGGTCCCCGGGGTTGATGGGCGTAGACGGGTTGATCGGACCGTCGTGGCCGGGGGGAACGCCAGGTTCGTGGGGGTTGCGGAATGGATCATGGATTGTTGGGGCGGTGCTGGGACGGGAGATGCCGGCTCCGCTGCAGCCCGGGCCAACCCTAGGCCGTGAGCCCCGGGCGAGACGGGGGCGCGGCGGCGCTCCAAGAAACCCGCGATCAATTCCGCAACCTCCATCAACCTGGCGCTGAACCGACGAAGTCCCTCCGGGACTGGGGCCGGGGCGGGGCAGCAATGCGACGATCAAGAAATCAAACGTCATAAACCCCGGGGCTCAGCGAGACGTAGCCCTGCCAGGGCTACGAACGTGTCGCGACCGCCGCCGAATCGGAATGGGCAAACACAACCTAGAGATCAGGTGGGGGGCGGAGCGATGATGGACGAGGTCAGGGGGGAGGTTCTCGAGAAAGCGGGATCTAGTCCGGTCGCGGTTGTGGGTGTTTCTGGCCCAGAGAAGGCGGACTTGTGTCTTGGCGCGGGTAAGGGCGACGTAGAGGACCCGGCGTTCTTCGGCCAGATCGTCGTCCGTCGTCGAGCGCGAAAGGGGAGGGAGCCATCTTCGGCGCCGATGACAAAGACGAGCGGCCATTCTTTGCCTTTGGCGCAGTGGATCGTCATGAGGGTGACGCGGCCGGGGGCGGCGGCGGTTTCGTCGATAGAGGTGGCCAGGCGATGGAAGTTGAGAAACGCGGGGAGTGTGGGTTCGTTGCCGGTGGCAAGGTAGGTGGAAACGGTTTGGCGCCAGCGGTCTGCACACTCGGCCCAGTGGGTGTCGTCGGCGGGGACGGCAGAGTCGATGGTGCGGAGTGTCGCGAAGGTCGCGTCCGCGTTGTTCGGGTCGGATAGGAGATCGTGCCAGCGGGCGACGAGCGCGGCGCCTTGACCGAAGGAGAGGCCTCGGGCGCCGGCTAGGGAGAGGGTGGCGAGTTCATCGCGGTGGTCGTTGGCGTGGGCAATCGCCAACGAGACGAGAGGCAGGGTCTCGTCGAGGGTGTCCAGTTCGCGCTCGGCGCGGGAGCGAGCGAGGAGATGGGAGAAGACGGAGGCGATCAACTCGCAGTCGGGCAGGGCGCGGTGCGGTTGACGATCCCCGAGTTTGAGGACGCCAAACTCGTGGGCGAGGGCTTCCAATGCGTGGGATTGGTTCGATAGGAGGCGGCGGGCGAGTTTGGCGGTGTCGATGGACTCCTCGGTTGGCGTGAGGAGGTCGAGATCGAGGCAGAGGCGTCGGAGGATCCGGCCATCGAAGTCGTCGATGTTGTGGCCGACCAGGGCATCGGAGCCCAGGAAGGTGACAAAGGCTGGAAGGATGTCTGCGGGGGTCGGAGCGTTCTCAACGTCATGCCAGCCGATGCCGTGGATCTGCTCGGCGTCATAGGTGATGCTGTCTGGGCTGGTGGGGCGGACGAGGGAAGAGAAGGTGTCGCCCGTCCGGGTGCCGGATTCGATGCGGAGGGCGGCAAGTTCAAGGATCTCGGTGGTGTTGGGGTGATTGCTCCCGGTTTCGAGATCGTAGATGGTGAACCGACCCTGGCCGAGGGTCTCGTAGCTTGTGTGGAGCATCTGGCCGAGGCGCCAGGCAAGGAGGGCGACGGGATAGGCGCGGTCGCGGGTTTTCAGGGGAGCGAGGGTGAGCGCGGGGGCAATCGCACTCGGACTGGGAGTTTGGAGGTCGATGGTCAGGGTGCCGGATCGGGAAGGGTCGCCCGAACGGCCCACCGTGATTGGATGACGAAGGTAGTGGGTGAAGGTGTGCTCGAGGATGACGGAGGCTGCGGTCGTGTCTGGGTCTCCAGTGTGGTGGACAGCGATGGGGATACCGGAGGCGATTGCCTCTTTGAGCGTAGTGAGGGCGGGGGTCAGGCGGGACGTGAGGAAAGCAAGGAAGCCGCGTAGAGTGTCGCGGTCCGCTGTTGAGATGGGGGATCGGCGGCGGGCGAGGAGCAGGAGAAGACGGTCGATGAGGTCCGGCAAGGGGCCGTGGGCGAAGGGACGAAGGTGGGAGGCGACGCCGGTGAGGAAGTCGGCGATGACGGCGCGGGTGAGGGGGGTAACGGCCCCGGCGAAGGTGTCGATGTCCTGGGCGAGTGCGGCCAGGGAGTGGCCTTGGGCGCGGGCGAGGCGGCGGAGGTGGATCATCGTTGGTTCATCGACGAGGACGCGGGGCCAGTTGAGGGCGGGGGCGACGTCGTCGTCGGTGAGTGTGGCGATGAGGTCCAGAAAGCGGAGCGATTCCTGGACATCGGGTTGGTCGAAGAACCGGTCGGGCTGGATGCGGCGGATGGGAATCTCGGCGGCGAGGAGGGCGGCTTCGGCGGCGTTGGCACGGGCGTGGGTGCGGTAGAGGACGGCGATGTCGTCGTAGGTGTAGTTACCGGAGTGGATGGCCGATCGTGATCTGGCGGGCGAGGGTCTGAGCCTTCGTGGTCCTCGTCGAGGCAGGCGATGCACGAGAGCGGGTAGCCAGTGTCGCGGGTGGCAATCAGGGGCGGGCTGCTGGAGCCGGTATCGCGCAGGGTGCTGGCGGCCTGGACGATGGCCGCGGTCGAGCGGAAGTTCTCGGTGAGGTCGAAGCGCGTAGGCCGGTAGATCCGTCTATATGCGGGGATGATCCGGGAGGGGTCGGCGTCGCGGAAGCCAAAGATGGATTGATTGGAGTCGGCGACGGCCATGATTTGGGCAAATGGATGGACGTCGGTTCCGTCTGGGTCAGAGTGAGGTCGGACCGGCGGGGCGATCTCCTGGATGAGGGCGAACTGATCGGGCGAGAGATCATGGAACTCGTCGAGAAAGAGGAAGCGGTACCGGGAGCGAACGGCGCTCGCGGTGTCATGATCCGTGCGAAGGAGTTCGATGCCACGGGCGAGGAGGTCGTCGTAGTCGAGCGCATCGCGCTCGCGCAGGAGGCGCGAGTACCCTTCGTCGATGGCGCGGATGATGTCGGCGATACGTGGCTGGAGGTCTGGGTACGAGCCTTCGCCTGGCGAGAGGCCGGCGAGTTTGCGGCGGCTGAAGGCCGATCGGAGTCCATCGATCGAAATGGGTCCCCTGACGTCGCAGATGATGCCGACGGCGGTCGCCGCGATGCGCAATGCGTCATCTTGCCGGGGTCTGTCGAGTATGCGGAGCGGAGGGGTGATGCCGATGGAGCTCCCGTGGTCGGTGAGGAGGCGGGCGCAAACGTGGTGAAACGTGCCGGCGGTAACCCCGGCGTGGCCTCGGAGGGCGAGGCGTTCGCGGAGCTCGGCGGCGGCGTGGAGGGTGAACGTCATCGCGAGGATGTTTTCGGCCTCGCAGCGCTGGTGTTGGAGGAGAAGGTGGATGCGTTCGACGATCGCGCGGGTCTTGCCGGCGCCGGGACCGGCGAGGACGAGGAGGTGTCCGGCGTCTGCGGGGTGGACGACGATGCGGCGCTGGGCGTCCGAGAGATTGGAGTCGGGCATGGTCCGGGTCTCCCGAGCGGATCGCGACGGCGCACCTGTTCTCTGAGTCGTTCCGCGTAATCACGGAACCTTGGACAGCGGGATTGTGGGCCGAGCGCGGGATACGTCATCATAGCGCGGGTAACGTGGTGTGGCCGTGCGGGAGCGGCGGCGATCATGCATCGCGACGAGCGAGACGAGCGGTTCGGTGAGCTGCGCAGGAGGTGCCGCCGTGGTTGCCACCATTGCCCACATGAGCGAGAGCGGGCAGATCACGATCCCCGAGGACATGCGGGAGGAGCTGCATCTGGAGCCGGGGCAACCGGTCGAGGTCGTGGTGCACGAAGGCGGGGTGCTGATCCGGCCGATCGACATCGACCCAGAGCAGGCGTGGTTCTGGACGCCTGAGTGGCAGGCGAAGGAGCGGGAGGCGGATCGGGACTACGCCGAAGGCCGATTCACGCGGTACAACTCCACGGAAGAGTTTCTCGCATCGCTTGACGACGAGTAGCAGGGGCGATGCCGACATTCGAACGCGCGTTGGCGTTCCGCGCCGACTACCGAATGTTGAGCGATGAGCAACGTGAACAGTTCAAGGCTGCGGTCCGAAGGTTCGTCGAAGATCTGCGGCACGGCACTATTCGCCCAGGCTGACGGGTGAAGCGAGTCCGAAAGAAACCGGGCGTTTGGGAGATGACCTGGGCGGATGACGGTCGCGCGACCTTCTCATACGGTCCTTCTATCCGGGGAGGCGAGCCGCACATTATCTGGCGTCGGATCGGCACGCACGACATCTTCGACAACCCGTAGCGACTGAGGAGGACCGTATGTGCCACGAGACGTGTCCGGCGCCGGTGTCGGGCGGAGCGGGGATCGACGAGTCGTGGGTGGAGACGCCGGGGGCGGGGCGCACGATTCCCGGGTTCTTGGCCAAGCCGGAGGGTGAGGTCAAAGGGGCGGTGGTGATCGCCCATGACATCCATGGGGCGAACCCGTTCTATCAGGATGTCGCCCGGCGGTTGGCCGGGGCGGGGTTCGCTGCGCTGTTGCCCGATCTGTTCGTGCGCCAGGGACCGGCCCCCGACACCGGCCGGGAGACGTCCCGTGCGCGGGGCGGCAAGCTGGTGCAGAGCGAGGCGATGGAGGATCTGACCGGCGCGATCGGCTGGCTGCGGGAGCAGCCAGGGCCGGGCGCGGGCGTCGGAGTGGTCGGGTTCTGCATGGGCGGGACGCTGGCGATGCTGGTAGCCGCCGAGGAATCGGGCCCGGACGCGGCCGTTGCCTTCTACGGGTTTCCCGGTAACGAGCCGACCGATTTGCGCCCCCGGGTGCCCCTGGGGGAGGCGAGTTCGGTCCGGGTGCCGCTCCTGGGAATCTGGGGGGATCAGGACGCCGGGGTGGGGATGGACAAGGTCGAGGCGTACCGGGCTGCCCTGGCCGAGGCGGATCGCCAGTTCGAGTTCGTGGTTTATCCGGGTCCCGGGCACGCCTTTTTGACCTTTGATCCCGATGCCGCCTGGTACGCGGAGGCTCAGGATGCCTGGGCGCGGACACTGGCGTTCTTCGAGGCGGAGTTAGCCGGGTGACGGACGAGCAGTCGCCGGCCCGGCGGGCGCGCGACGCGGCCACGTTGGCCCGGTTCTTCCACCGGGCGGGCGGGTTGAAGACGACGCCGCGGACCGGCTGGTTGGATCGGGGGATTCCGGAGATCGAGGCGGAATCGGTCGCCGACCACACGTTCCGCACCGCGCTGCTGGCCTGGCTGGTGGCGCTGGAAGAGCCAGGGCTGCATGCGACTCGGGTGTTGGAGATGGCCCTCCTGCACGATCTGGCCGAGGCCGTGACCGGCGATCTGCCCCCGTACGACCCGGAGGAGATGCCCACGGAGGATGACCCGGAGGCGCTCAAGGCGTTCCTGGATCGGCGACATGTGCGCTCCGAGGAGCGCCGGCTGGCGAAGCAGGCGGCCGAACGCGAGGCGATGGCCGACCTGATCGCGGATCTGCCGTCCGTGAGCGCCGGGCGATTGGGGGAGCTTTGGGCCGACCTGGAGGCGGGAGAGAGCGCCGAGGCCCGCTTCGTTAAGCAGGCGGATAAGGTCGAGACCTTTCTGCAATCGCGCGAGTACGCGGCGGCGGGGCCGGATAGGTCGGTGGCGTCGTTCGCGGCGGAGGTCGCGTCGGTGATCACGGCTCCGGGGTTGGTCGCGTTGCGGGATGCGATTGCGGGGTTGGATGTGGTAAGCGATCTCGGGGTGGCGGCTACACGGCGTGGCCATGCGCCGGACTCGGTACCGATGTAGGGGCGAACCAGTGTGTCCGCCCGGCCGCTGACCAACCCATTCCCAATTTGTCACGCTGCTCCAGACCTGGGACGGCGCAGTTGGGTACCGGGCGACACACAGGTCCGCCACTACAAGTCGTTGAGTCTCGTCCAAAACAGATATCCGGTTCGTTCGCAGATGGGTTGTCGGTCGGTGAACCGACACCGGGCCCGGCTAAAGATTTTGGCCGGGCCCGGTGATTGTTGGGGTTTCTATTCCTCTTCCTCGGGGAACTCGAAGATGAGGAGGGTGATGTCGCCGGCGGTGAGGTCGCCGCTCAGGGCGTAGGAGAAGTCGTCGGTGGAGGGTTCGGTTGCGGTGGGGGTGGCGGGGGCGGCGGCGCCGACCGTCAGTTCCAGGGAATCGCCATCGGGGCCGGGGGAGCCGGCGACGACGGCCTTGAGGACGAACAGGAACTCGCCCAGGTTTTCGCCGTCCTGGGAGACCGCAATAAGACCGTGCAACTCGCGGGTGTCGTCTGGCTCGCCCTCGACCTGGCCGTAGAAGCTGATCTCGGTAGAGGTCATGCTCAGGTTCTGGTCGGGGTCGGTGAGTTGGAGGAAGCCGAAGAGTTCGACGCTGTCGTCCTCGAGGGAGAACCGGGAACCGGAGAGGACGAAGTGGACCGAGGCGTCTGGGCCCTCGATGAGGCCGCCGCCCGCGATGCCACCGCCGCTGCTGATGGCCCGCTGACGGATCGCCCGGGCGGATCCCGAACTCACCGCCACACCGGCCCCGGCGAGGGCGACGGCTCCAGCGGCGACGGCGTTTCTTCGACTCAGGCGCATGGGGAAGAGCGTATCCATGGTGATCCTTTCAGGGGTGAATCGCCGCGAGGGTCACGATCGCTGGTCGCGGCGAGGAACGTTCGGCCGGATCGACGTGCCAGATGTTACGGGTCAAGTGTCGCGTTTCCGTGAACAGCCCGCATCGCGGAATGTGCCTAAATCGGTGGCCGGTCACCGCCTAAAACGGTGTCGGCAGGTTTGCCGATACGCACGGTTGCCCGATTACGTCGAGTTCAGATGTCTGACGGGGCGGAATCCAGCAGCCCCTGGGCGGCGGCCCAGACCGAAAGCTCGGTCCGATTGTTGACGGTCGCCTTGGCGAACATGTTGCGCAGGTGGGCGTTGACGGTGCGCGGGCTGATGTACAGGGCGTCGCTGATCTGGCGGTCGGAGTAGCCGCGACCAACCAGGCGGAGCACATCCATCTCGCGCTCGGTCAGACCGGCCGGGAAGAGGGGCCGCGTGGTTGAGGCTTCGAGGTCGGCCTGCGCTTGCTTGGCCCGTGAGTCCCAGACGGTCAGTCCCAGCTCGGTGAACGCCGCCTGGGCGGCGGCCAGGAGTTCGGTGGCGAGCAGGGCGTCGCCTTTTTGCCGGATCAGGGCCTGCGCCTCATCGTAGTCGACGATCGCCCGGAGCGGGCGCTGGCCGGAGGCATCGAGCGTTTCCCGGGCCCGAGCGAAATTGGTCGTCGCGGCGGCGAGGTCGCCGCGCAGGGCGGCCATCCGGGCGCGGGTAAGGTCGAGGGAGGTCTGGGGGTAGTCGCCGATCTCGCCGGCCTGGACTGCCCGCACGAAGGCATCGACCGTCTGGGCGTGCTCCTCCAGGCCGAACTCCCAGACCGCTGCTCCCAGGAAGGCGACCACGCCGTTCTGGTTCTGGTTCGGAAGTTGGGGCAGGAGGCGCCTGACCAGATCGATCGCCTCCCCAACGAAGGCTCGATCCGTCGCCGAGACCAGCTTGTTCGCGGCCAGGGCGCGGGTGTAGGCGGCGATGGCCGCGTAGAGCGGTCCCCCGAGCTGGCTGAAGTCGGGACCGTTGGCATTCGAGCTGGTGATGAACCGATTCCAGGCGGTGCTGAACGCCGCCCAATCGCCGTCCAGGTACCAGGCGAAACTGGTGTCCATCTCGGTGGCGAGGAGGTCTGACTCGCGATAGGGACCGAGCCGGGAGAGTAAGTCGATAGCGGTCCGCTCGGCCGTTCGGGCGCGCTCGATCTCGCCAAGGGTGAGATAGATGAACGTGAGTTGGGTGAGCGCGTTTGCCTCCCAGGAGATCGCGCCGTACCGCTCGCTCAGGCTCCGAAGATCCTCCCAAACCGCGGCGGCATGGCGGAAGGCGCCATGCCGGTACTGCAGGTCGTTGGCGGCGACGGTCAGGGCGCGCATCTTGGCGCCGGGCTTGGACCACGTCCGGGCGAGGGCGAGGAGGGCGTCGGTTTCGGCCCGGGTCCGCTGGTCGAACGATTCCAGGGTGCGGGCGTGGTCCTCCTCGCCGCCGCGCTCGCGGGCAATCCGGACGGCTTCGGGATCGAAGCCGCGCCAAATGCCGGCTTTGAACCGGGTCCCGGTTACCGGCTCGATCGGGTCGAGGATGAGGTGGAGTCTGGCCCAGGTCAGGTCCTTGGCGGGCGCGCTGAGCTCTATGCCGCGCTTGACCAGCGGGAGCCAGACGGCGGAGTCGGCGTTGTTGCTCTTCAGGGCGAAGCTGACCGATTCGAGGAAGGCGGCGACCGTTTCCGGCGGACTACCCGCGGCTTCGTGGGCATCAAGTGCTTCGGCGATGGTCTGGGAGGCCTCGACGAGAAGGAGGGCGTCGGCTTCGGCAATGGCGCGGCGAGAGAGGACGTCGGCCCGGATAGCGGCGTCGGCGCCGGCCGCCAGGTCGGTGCCGAGGCGCAGGGCGGCGACCGCTTCAGCCCGAGCAAACGAGGCCCGGGCCTGCTCGGCGGCGATCACGGCGTACTGAATGCCGTTCTCGGCGCCGGGAAGGGCGGCGGAGGCGTGGTACTGGGCGGCCAGCTCGGCGGCATGGTCTCTTGCCCGGGCGCCGTGGACGCGCTCGAGCGCTTCGGCAACCTGGCGATGGAGGCGGGCCCGGCGAGCGCGCGAGCGGCCCTCGTACAGGGCGTGGCGGATGATGGCGTGCGTAAAGTCATAGCGCTCGTCGCGGCCGGGAACGGGGCGGATGAGACCGGCGGCCAGGGCCTCGTCCAGGGCGTCGAGCAGGTCCGGCTCGGGCAGTCCGCTCAGGGCGTGAAGGACCTCGACCTGAGCGCCAGACGAGAAGACGGAGGTTAAACCGAGGATGGTCTGGGCGTCGTCCGAGAGACGCGAGAGGCGTCGGGCGACCACCTGACGGACGCCTTCGGGGACGCCAAGCTCGCGGAAAGAGAGATCGGCGGTCCAGGCGTCGTTGCGGGCCGTCAGGCGATCTTCGTCGAGGAGATGGCGCATGACCTCGACGGCATAGAACGGGTTGCCTCCGGTCTCGCCGTGGACCGCGTCGCTCAGGGCCGCGCTGACCGGGCGAGCAGCCAGTTCCGTGAGGATGGCGGCGACGTCTTCGCGCTCGAGCCCACCGATCGGCAGCCGGACGAATGACGGCTCGCGATGGAGGGCCGCCAGGAGGGCGGTGAGTTGGTTGGAGTGGGCCTCCCGGTCGAGTGGTGTGTCGCGCAGCGTGGCGACTACCACGATACCAGCGCGAGGAAGGGCGCGGGACAGGTGGCGAACCAGGAGCAGCGATGCGGGATCGGCCCATTGCAAGTCGTCGAGCACAATCAGGACCGGCCGGTCAGACGACGCGTCCATAAGGGCGCCGGTGACGGCTTCATGGAGCCGATAGCGCTCCTCGTCCGGGGCAAGGTCCGGGGCGGGCGGCCTGTTATCCGCGCCGGCAGCAAAGGGAAGCAATCCGGCGAGGGAGGCGCCGCCAGAGCCAAGGCGGTCGATGTTGGCGCGAACCTGGTCGGGCGTAAGACCGCGGTAGAGGTCGCCGAGGGCGTCGATCCAGAGGCTGTACGGTGGGGCCCATTCCGATTCGAACGCGCGGCCCCAGATGGCGATGCCGCCGCCGGCGCGGACTTCGGCGGTGAGCGCGCGGGCGATGTGGGTTTTGCCGATACCCGGCTCTCCGACCAGCAGGGCGATGGCGCCAGTGCCGGAGCGGGCGGCCTCGATTCGGGCGCGGAGCACCGCCAGTTCGCGGGCACGCCCGGCGAGCGCCAGACCGGGTTGAATCTGGATGCCGGGCAGGGCGGTGGGATTGGAAATCGTGGATCGCTCGCCAGGATACGAGGACAACGGATCCATCGGCTATCGGCTTCCTTCCGTGGCTGAATCAAAGGTCGGCGATACGCCACGGTACGTCTCGGCGCAAGACACCGCGTTCGAGGCGAGGATGCCTTTTGAAGCGCTCGTCATCGGAAGGTACGCCCGCGTCTCAGGTACGTCAAGCCGACGGCGATGCCAATTTTAGCGGTTAAGGGGTAGGACTCGGCAGGGGACCGAATCCGCGCTCGGCGGCGAGCGGCGCGAATTCGTCGACGGTCAGGCCGAGCATGAGGAGGTCGCTGAAGACGCCGTTGCCATAGGTCATGCGGCGGAGGCGGCCTTCGTGCTGGAAGCCGAGGCGCTCGTGGAGGCGGATGGAGGCCACGTTGAAGTCATAGATCCCGACGGTGGCCTTCTGGTAGCGCAGTTCCCAGAAGTAGTAACGCAGGATGAGCATGATCGCATCGCTGGCGTAGCCCTGGCGTCGATGCTCGGGAAGGATATTGAGGCCGTAGGAGAATGTACCCACGCGCCGGTCGCAGTCGTGGGTGGTGACATCGCCGATTGCCTCGCCGGTGTTGGTCTCGACGACGAAGCGGTAGCGGTCGTTCTCGGGGCCGCGCACCGATTCGGCTTCGGCGAAGCGGCGGACAGACTCGCGAGACTGGGGAAATGGGACCGCATGAAGGCGGCGGGCCTGGTCGTCGTCCAGGTTCCAATCGGCGTACGTGACCCAATCGCCCGGCTCGATGCCGCGGAGACGGATCCTTTTGCCTTGCCAGTAGCTGCGAGTGGTGTCCATGCCGGGCATTGTCAAGCTCTGGTTGGGTGGGCGCAAGCGGCGGGGTGAGCCCTCGTCTCCCGATCGCCCGGGACACTCGGCCCCGAACCAGTGGGCTGAACCAGCTAGGCTGACAGCCTCTCCGAATATCGGGGCTGAAGTGGAGATCCGGAACGACTCGGACCAGCCGCTGGCGGGCTCTCCAGGGCAAGTCCGGTTGCGGGATGTCGAGGCGACCGACTACACGAACGGCGCAATGGTCGTCAGCGACCCGCGCCTCTTCAACGTCAAAATGCTCCCCGGCGAACGGGCGCGTGGCTGGGTGTGGTTTGGCGTGGCGGAAGACGCCCAGCCGTCCCACCTGGTCTACGTGCCGGCTGCGCCTCAACTGCTGGTGGGCGTGACTTCGGACTCCTCGTCCGGGTAGGAGATGAACTCGAGCAGGGAGCCATCCGGGTCGCGGAAGTAGACGCTCTCGCCGGTACCACGCGCACCCTGGCGTGGCACCGGACCGAGCTCGACGGTGACGCCGCGCCGGGTGAGGTGGGTTACTGCGGCGGCGATCGAGCCGGGCCACACGAAGCAGAGGTCGCTGCCGCCGGGAGGAACCGGGATGCGAGCCAGGGGCCACCCCGGCGCGCCGGGGCCATGGACATGCAACTGGATACCGCCGAAACGGTACCGCCAGCCCTCTCCGGCGGGCACGATCTCCGCTCCGACGACGTCATGGTAAAAGGCGTTGGCGCGGTCCCAATCGGTGACCGCGATCACGCAATGGTCCAAGGTGACGGGCGGGGTGGGTGGCATAGAGAGGCTCCTGGTTAAACGGCGTTCGGCGTTCGGCAGCCGTTCTCCCCCTTCCCCATGCCGCAGCGGGGGAAGGGGGGCCGTTCTCCGACCGCCGACCGCCGGTCATTGCTCGACGAGCATGCCTGATGCGTCGAACAGGATCGGCTCGGGATCGGAGAGGAGCTCCACCTTGCCGGTTTCGAGCAGTTCGGGCAGCAGCGGTTCGGAGGCCCAGAACTACTCGACGTCTTTGGTGTTCTTGATCCGCGCGATCTTCGCCGTTTCGGCCTCAGTCGGTAGCGCCGGACAAGGGCGAAGAAGAGCGCCTGGCGGTCGTTTGCGGCGACCATCGGGGATATGCCGCCGGCCGGGTACTTCAGCGTGATCGCGTTCATGTAGGTCGAAATCAGGTCGATTTTGTCGAAGGCGCGGCGCAAGACGAATCGCCCAGGCCGATGCCGGACAGGCGTTGCCCTGCGTATCGTCCGTGAGGTCGCGGAAGATCACGCGATGGACCCAGTGGTTTCAGGTTGAGCTCGGCTCTGCGCAACACGCCGGAGATATCGCGGTTGATCACGTTGGGGTCGGCGCCGTCGCCGCTGATGTTCTTGCCGATCTCATCGATGAAGAGCACGTCGATCTGCTCGCCCGGCAGGCGGCCGAGCCGCTGGCGGGAGAGCTTGAGCAATCCGGTTCCCGGTCGCAGATCTCGGGCGGCGGGAACGGCCTCGATCAGGCTGAGATGACCGTAGCCGTTCTCGACCAGCGCGATGCCGAACGGCATGTTGACGTGGCCGAGCGTAGAACAATCGCGACAGCCGGGATCAGGTGGTGGAAGCGGGTGAAGCCCGGCCGTGGAAGGCATCGGCGCCCTTCTGCTTGCCGCAGCCGATCGCGATCATCTTCATCAGGCCAGATTCGATCGGTCCGTGGAAGTCGGTGTGCGGTTTGACCCGCGCCACCGGGATGACGACGTCGGCCTGCTCGTAGGCGATCCGGTCGAAGAAGACGGGGATCTCGCCGTCGACGCGCCGAGCTCGACAGTCTCCATACTGGCGCGGATGTCGGACAGCCCATCGTCTCCGGTGTGATGTCGTAGTGGGCGAGGAGTTCGAGCTGCCCTCGGCCGTGGCGCCGCCATGACTACCCATGGCTGGGATGATGAACGGGATGGCGCCAAGCGTGCGCACTTCGGCGACGCAAGCGGCGATCACCTCGGCGATGCGGTCGATTCCGCGGCTGCCGGCGGTCAGGGCGACCCGGGCACCGGGCTGGATGGTGGCTCGGATCTCAGGCCGGGCAAATTCGGCGGCGACGGCGGTGCGAACGTCGGTGACGAGCGTCGATTCGAGTTGCTGGCGGACCCGAGCCCAATGGGGAAGGTTCCCCCGGTCGAAGATTTCCAGGCCCATGTTTCCCTCCAAGCCTGCAATACTGGCGATGATTGGCGACTATATCGCAGGACCGGTGCAGCGCGGGCGGCCGTGCGCGGGCATAGGGGCGATGCGGGAGTGGATTGTAGGAAGGCATGGTACCCGCGTGCCAGACGGGGGTATCAGGATTCTGGACGATTTGAGCATTCGCGAGACATAACGTCGGGACATGTTTGTCAAGTACACGAATCTCGGATAATTGCCGCACGTGACTTGTGGGGGGTGCTGCCTGAGCACCGCCCACATGGGTTGACTCCGGAAAATGTTGGTAGGTAGACGTTCCCATTGTTCACCCTGTAGACCGCCTTTACCATCCTCATGTAAGGATGTTCGGCTACCTTTCCCCGCTTCGTCTAGGCCATACGGCCTATGACCTTGGGCCAGTGGTCAGGGTGGACCAGGGACGGGCCAAATAGCGAGCCGTCGTCCGTTCACCAAGGTGAAATGAGGCGAGTACGTGATGGATCCTGCCCGGTACAGAGTCGTAATCATCGACGACCAGGCCTTGTACCGAGGTGGGCTGAAAGCCATCCTCGAGCAAAACCCGCGCGTGCAGGTGATCGCCGAGCCGACGAATGGTCATGAAGCACTGGCGGTCGCCGTTTCGCACCGTCCGGACCTGGCGCTGGTGAACGTGGAACTGCCGGGGCTGACCGGGCTGCACGTTGCCGCCGCCCTGCGCCGCCATTTGCCCGGCCTCGCCGTCATCTTCCTCTCCCGCCAGGCCGAGGACGAGCGCGTCTTCGACGCCCTGCGCCTCGGCGCCAGCGCCTTCCTCGGCCGCGCCGCCGGCCCCGAGGCGGTCGCCGAGGCGGTCGCGGCGGTCCTGCGGGGCGAGAACCTGATGGACCGGGCGCTCTTGGCCAACCCGGCTTTGACCCGGCACGGGCTGGGGCAGGCCGGGGCCGGGCCGGACCCGTGGGCGGACGAGGGGGAGCCGGCGGCCCGGTTCGGCCTGCGGGAGCTGCAGGTGCTGGACTGCGTGGTGATGGGCTATACCAATCGGGAGGTCGGGGAGGCGATGCGGATCGCCGAGCAGACGGTCAAGAACTACATGAACGCGATCCTTCGGAAGCTGCGGGCGACCGACCGGGTGGCGGTCATGCGCCACGCCGTGGTCCGCGGCTGGGTCAACGTCGGCCCCCGCCCGACTTCGAGCGTGGGCAGGATGGACTCCGACCGGTCCCAGGTCGCCTGGCAGTAGGCCAACGCGCACAATCCACGACCGATCGCGCGGCAATTCCTTTGCATAAGGATGCGGTCGCGACTGTTTTTCAGGTATGGTACACGCGCACGAAAACTGAAGGTCAGCGCCGCGAACCGTTTTCTGGGGATCACGCGTTCTAGGCATCGAGTGTCCAAACGGATACCCGGATTAAGCCAAACGGTCACTATCCGGGACTTCGTCGGAGCATTAGGATCAAAGAAACCGCAGTTTGCCGGTGCGGCGGCTGTACAGGTGGGACGGTTTGGGACCCGGGGAGACCCGGCTGAACGAGGAGACTGGCAACCGTGAAGGCGCGATCGTTGGTCCTGCCACTTCTGTTGGCGCTCATCATGGTTGTCCCGTGGTCGGGGGGATTGGGTTCCCCCCGCCTGACGTCGGCCGCGTTCGATACCGCCGACGAGCCATTCGAGACGGCCGTCGAAGAGGGGACGCCGGACGGGGAGGCCGACGAGCCGTCCGATCCCGCGGATGACCCCACGGGTGAGGAAGAGCCATCCCCGACTCCAACTGAAACGCCGACCGAGACCCCAACCGAGACCCCGACCGAAGTCCCCAGCGAGACCCCGGTGGCCGAGCCGACCGAGGACCCGTCCGCCTCGCCGACGGAGACCCCGTCGCCGACGCCGGATGCTGAGCCGAGCGCCACCCCCGAGGCGAGCCCGACCGAAACACCTGAGGGGACGCCGGTCGAGCCCGAGTTGATCGCGGCGGCTCAGGACGACATCGTCGTGACGCTCAATTGCCGGGGCAACCCGGAGTTGACCCGGATCGACAACAACGGCACCGGCACCCTGGCCATCAAGGGGATCGCCTCACAGATCGGCGGGACCGAGTACCCGCTCGACCGGAAGCTTGGTCCGGGCCGGACGGTGATCTTCCGCTCTGGCAGCGGTGCCACGAGCGGCACGATCCTGACGACAAATTTCCTCTACCAGGACAACGCCTACGACAGCGACGGGGTCGTGATCGAGACCGATACCTTCGATATTGAGGCGCAGTGCCCGGCGGCGCCGGCGCCGCCGGCGAGCTCGATCAAGGTCACCCTGAGCTGTAGGACGAATCCGGAGACGACCCGGATCGACAATCTGGGTTCGACGCCGCTGGTGATCTACTCGGTCGGTTCGATCGACGCGCCGGGCTCCGGCGAGCCGTACACGGTCAATCGGACGCTGGGCGCAGGCAAGACCGTCATCTATCGCTCCAACAGCGGGGCGACGAGCGGTACGGTCTTGACGACGAGGGCTCTGTACGGTGACACGGCCTACGACAAAGACGGGGTCCGGCTGTCGACCAACGCCGGCACGATAGAGAAGCGCTGCGCGGCGCAGGTGTATCCGAGCCAGTTGACGGTGTCGGTCTCGTGCAACACCTCTCCCGAGAAGATCACCATCAAGAACGTCGGCCAGGGGCCGGTGCGGCTCTCCTCGATTCGGACCTCCTACGAGCCCATCGCCGCCGAGCCGTTCGGCCTGAACGCGACGCTGAACCCGAACCAGACGATCACCTACCAGAGTGGTGCGGGGGCGAGCGCAAACGTCCTGACCAGCCAGCACATCCTCAATCAGAACGTCGGCACCCAGGAGAAGGTGACGGTCACGGTCAGCACTGGCAAGACCTTCAGTAAGACTTGCCCGGCGATTCCATCGGGAGAGCGCTGGATCGACGTCAACCTGACGACGCAGTACTTGAGGGCCTACCAGGGCAACACGGTGGTCAACGAGTACTACATCAGCTCGGGTCGCTACCCGAACTTCGAGACGCCGACGGGCACCTTCTACATCAACTCGAAGTACCTCTCGCAGACGATGGCTGGTTGCCTCCAGGGCGAGTGCTACAACGTGCCGAACGTGCCCCACGTCATGTACTTCACCAACGTCGGCCACGCCTTCCATGGCACCTACTGGCACACCAACTTCGGCCAGCGGATGAGTCACGGCTGCATCAATGAGCCCCTGGCCCAGGCGGAGTGGTTGTACAACTGGTCCTCAATCGGGACGAGGGTGGTGATCCACTACTAGACTTGAGTCGTTAGTCCTCAGTCGAGCGGATTCGCGAACGACAGACTTGAGCAGGTAGACGACACGGCGGCCATCCGAGAGGGTGGCCGCCGTCGTATGTGGTCTTGGTTGTGCGTGGGGAGCGCCGCGTTCGGGCCGCCCGGGACTGAGGTCCATGGCTCAGTGACGGGATTCCCGCCGGGACTGAGAACGGAGCCGGCGATCTCGCGGGGGTATGGTTCCTACACCGGCTTGAGCCGACCTCCGTCGGTCAGCCCGGGACTTCGAGTCCCGGGCGGCCGGGAGAGGTGGTGGCTGCCCTTTCCGACGAGCGCCTCAGATCGCGGTGTTCTCCTTGCCCTTGAGGCCCAGCATGGCTCGCGCTTCGTCGGGGGTGGCGACTTCGAGGGAGAGCTCGGTGAGGATGCGTCTCATTTTGGTGACGAGGGCGGCGTTGCTCTCGGCGAGCTGGCCTTTGCCCAGGTAGATGCTGTCTTCGAGGCCGACGCGGACGTTGCCGCCCATGATGGCGCCCATGGTGGTGAGGTTCATCTGGTGGCGGCCGGCGCCGAGGATCGACCAGCGGTAGGCGTCGCCGAGGAGACGGTCGGCGGTGCGCTTCATGTGGAGCAGGTCCTCGGGGTCGGTGCCGATGCCGCCGAGGATACCGAAGATGGTTTGGACGAACAGCGGCGGCTTGACCAGACCGCGATCGAGGAAATGGGCCAGATTGTAGAGATGGCCAACGTCGTAGCACTCGAACTCGAACCTGGTCCCATACTCGCCCAGGGTCTGGAGGACGCGCTCGATGTCCGCATACGTGTTGCGGAAGATGTAATCGCGCGAGCTTTCCAGGTCGGCCTCTTCCCAGTCGTACTTGTATTCCTTTATCCGGCTCTTCATCGGGTAGCGGCCGAAGTTCATCGAGCCCATGTTGAGGGAGCACATCTCCGGCTGGATGCGCTTGGCGGCGGCGAGGCGCTCGTCCAGGGTCATACCTTGGCCGCCGCCGGTGGTGATGTTGATGACGGCGTTCGTGCCAGCGGCGATCCGCGGCAGGAAGCGCATGTACATCTCCGGGTCGGGCGTCGGTTTGCCGTCTTCGGGGCGGCGGGCATGCAGGTGGAGGATAGTCGCGCCGGCCTCGGCAGCACCGAGAGCGGATTCGGCGATCTGGTCCGGGGTCAGGGGGAGGTAGGGCGTTTGGGAGGGGATGTGGACCGCGCCGGTGACGGCGCAGGAAATGATCACTTTGCGAGCGCTGGACGCGGACATGCTCCCTCCAACCAGGTCATGAGATCCCGCCCGAACGAGCCGCACGGCGCGGACCACGGCGGTGCGGCGGCAACTATACCGCCGAGGAGTGTGGGGCGTTGGGGTGTTCGGCGGTCGGGGAATAACCCCCTAACCCCCGGCCCCCTTCCCCCCGCTGCACTAAGGAAGGGCAGGGGAAGGGGGAGATCGGCGGCGACCGGCGACTGGGTTGAGGCGGTGCGATGCTGGCCGGGTAACCCCGTCGTAGGGGCGGACCGCCGTGTCCGCCCGGTGACCCACCGCGACGGTCCGCGATCGATACGCCGTCCCCGACACGCAGCCGGTCGGGCGGTGGCCGGGCGGACACGGCGGTCCGCCCCTACAACCCTGCTCCCCTGCGGCACTGTTCTCCCTTCCCCCTGCCGCGCTACGGAGGAGCGGGGGAAGGGGGCCGGGGGGTTAGGGGGTTATTCCCCGACCGCCAACCTAGTCCCGGAGGAAAAGCTCGATGACGGGGACGAGGACGTCGGCGGGTGGTTGAATTGGCAGCTCCAGGGTGAGGGAACCGGCGTCGCCAGCCATCGTGGTGTTTTGGGCCTGCTGGTGGGGATCGTTGACGATGCGCTTAACCTCGGAGGCGTCGTTGAGGAACTGAGCGTACTCGACGCGGCCGGCGAGGCCGTCGAGGTGGACGTGGCGGAGGGGCCAGGAGAACAGGTGGAGGTAGAGGCGATTGCCGCGCTGGGTGAGGCGGCAGTCGGGCGGTGGGGTCAGGGTCGCTGGCGGTGGCGCCGTAGATGGCGCGGCCATGGAGGCGGGTCCACTCGCCGATGCTGGCCAGGGTGGCGCGGGCGCGGGGATCGAATTCGCCGCGGGCGGTAGGGCCGACGTTGAGGAGGACGTTGCCGCCCTTGGCGACGCTGTCGATGAGAAGTTTCACCAACAACTCGGGTGACTTCCAGTCGAGGTTGTCGCGGTCGTAGCCCCAGGCGCCGTTGAGGGTCTGGCAGGCCTCCCAAACGACGCGCTGGCCATCGCGCTCCATCCAACCCTTGGGTTGGTACTGCTCCGGGGTGACGAAGTCGGCCTCCGCGGGCAGGTCGATCCGGTCGTTGATCAGGATGTCGGGCTGCAGCTCACGCACCTTCTGGGCGAGCTCGACCGAGTGCCAGTCGTCGCGGCTCTTGCCGCCGACGCCTTGCAGGGTGAAGTCGAACCACATGATGTTGATCTTGCCGTAGTTGGTCAGCAGTTCGCGGGTTTGGCCGTGGAGGTATTCGCGGTACTTGGCGATGTCGCGGGTGCTGTTGGCCTCCTTGAGGGCGTCGAGCAGAGCGGTGCGGTCGGTGAGGTTGCCGACGAGGTTCCGGATCGCCGGCAGGATGCGGCGCGTCTCTTCGGGGGTGGCATGGCCCTCGACGTAGTTGAGCAGGGTTTCGACGAGTTGGGGATGGACCCAGTCGATGGTGAAGTCCGGGTGATGCCAGTCGATGACGGAGTGGTAGAAGCCAACCTTCAGCCCTTCTTCGCGGAAGGCTTCGACCCAAGGCCGGATGAGGTCGCGGCCGCCGGGGTGTTGGTGGCCTTGTAGTCGGTGAGGGCGGAATCCCAGAGGCAGAAGCCGTCGTGGTGCTTGCTGGTGATGACGGCATAGCGCATGCCGGCGTTCTTGGCGTCGCGGGCCCACTGGCGGGGGTCGTAGAGATCGGGGTCAAAGTGGTCGAAGTAGGGCTGGTAGTCCTCGTCGCGGATGCGCTCGCGCTGCTTGACCCACTCGTGCCGGGCGGCGGCGGAGTAGATGCCCCAATGGATGAAGAGGCCGAAGCGGTCACGGGTAAACCAGGTGGTATCGCCCTTGGTGGGTGCCGTCGTTGGCAGGGTCGCCGCGGTCATCGGTTCCACTCCCTCCCTGGATGAATCCGGCGGCCGCGTGGCCGCCTGTGGCGCCGTCACAGGCGCCGGTTGACACGACGAGAACGCGTGGCTATCATACCGCGCATTCTGAACACAGAATACAAGCGCCCTTCGATTCCTGGTCAGTGAGGACCGCGCGAAGGAAGGCCCGATGGCGACGACGGTACTGCGGTCGCCCGAGATGGACGGCATCGCCGCCGAAATCTTCGACCTCCTCTGGGGGGCAGAGCGCCCCGCCATCCCGACCGCGGTTGACCATGCCTACGAGCAGATCTGGCGCAGGCTGATCGCCGGCGAGTGGCAGCCGGGTGAGCGCCTTTCCGACCTCGACTTGGCGGCACAGCTCCGAGTCAGCCGCACCCCGGTCCGCCAGGCGCTCCACCGTCTTGCCCAAGATGAACTCGTGCTCTCTGATCCCCGGCGCGGGTTCTGGGTCCGGGCGTTCACGTCCCAGGATGTCCACGAGATGTACGACGTGCGGGCGGCGCTCGAGTCGCTGGCGGTCAGCCTAGCCGCGCAGCGATTCGAGCCGGCGGAGCTACAGGCGCAGCTTCAGCGGCTGGATGAAACCCGAGCGGCGGTGGACGGCGGCGAGGTACAGACGTTCCTCCAGCACGATTTTCGGTTCCACAACCTGCTCATTCGGGCGTCTGGCAACGGGCGGCTGGTGCGGATGCTGGCGACACTCCGCAGTCAGGTGAGCGTTTTTCAGATCCGGGACACCGGCTATCCACAGCGGATGGAGGCGGCGCTGGACGGGCATGAGCAGGTGCTGCGCGCCCTCCTATCCGGGGAGTTCGACATCGCGGCGGAGTCGCTGCGGGAACACATTGTCCAGGCGAAATGCTGGGTCTTAGCTGACATGTTCGATGAGAAGGCGACAACCACGTAGGCCACACGGCAACCAGGTGCGCGGATGGCCGCCGCGCGCTGAACCGGCGCAAAGGAGGCTGGGATGGCAATGACGAGGGGCGCGATCCGCGAAACAGGGTCGGATCGGGCCTTCACCATCTTCAACTATGTGATCCTCACGTTGTTGCTGATCGCGATCCTATATCCCCTCATCTATGTGGTCAGCGCCTCGTTCAGCGACGCCAGGGCGGTCACGTCGGGTCGGGTATGGCTGTGGCCGGTGGATTTCACCCTGGACGGGTACCAAACCCTTTTCAAGCATCCCCTGCTGATGCGCAGCTTCTTCAACTCGGTCTTCTACACGACGGCCGGGTCGGCGATCAGTGTGGCCCTGACGATTCTGGCCGCCTATCCGCTCTCCCGGCGCGATCTCTATGGGCGCGGCCCGATCATGTTCCTCTTCTTCTTCACGCTGCTCTTCAACGGTGGCTTGATCCCGACGTACCTGGTGATCAAAGAGCTAGGGCTCCTCAACACACGCTGGGCGCTGCTGCTGCCGACAGCGCTGTCGGTCTACAACATGATCATCACTCGGACCTTCTTTCAGTCCGCGATACCGGATGACTTACACGAAGCGGCGCGGCTGGATGGGGCCAATGACTTCCGCTTCCTCAAGGACGTGGTCTTACCGTTGTCCGGGCCAATCATCGCAGTGAATGCCTTGCTTTACGCGGTGGCCCAGTGGAATCAGTACTTCAACGCGCTGATCTATCTGACCGATCAGAACCTGTGGCCATTCCAGCTCGTGCTGCGAGAGATCCTGATCCAGAACAACGTCGACAACGAGATGATGTCGAGCGTCCAGGAGCTGGCCCGGCGCAACAACCTGCGGGAGTTGCTCAAGTACTCGCTGATCGTGGTTTCGACCGTGCCGATCCTGCTGGTCTTCCCATTCGTGCAGAAGCACTTCGTCAAGGGCGCGCTGATTGGGTCGCTCAAGGGGTAACGAGAGCCGAGAACCGCGAGCCGCGACGCGAAGACGGAGTACAAGATGGCACGACAGACGACAGCCGAGATGGACGGGGCGCGAACGGCGGGGGCCGTGGCGGCGTCGTCGCGGATTGACCTGGGGCCGCTGGTGGAAGTCCGCCGGAGTTCGCGGCGGTGGAAGGCGATCAAGCAGAGCTGGCAGCTCTACGTCATGCTGTTCTTGCCGCTGCTCTGGTTGGTGATTTTTGCCTACATCCCGATGTTTGGGGCGCAGATCGCCTTCCGGAACTACAGTCCGGCGCTCGGCATCACCGGGAGCGAGTGGGTCGGTCTGGAGAACTTCCAGCGGTTCTATGAGAGCTTCAACTTTTGGCCCGTACTCAGGCAGACGCTGTCGCTCAGCCTGTACTCCTTAATCGCGGGGTTTCCGCTACCGATCATCTTCGCGTTGGCGCTCAACTACACGATGCGAGCCGGGTTCCGGCGGTCCGTGCAAATGGTCGCTTACGCCCCGCACTTCATTTCCACGGTGGTAATGGTCGGCATCATCTTGCAGATGCTGTCCACCATGGGCTTGGTCAACCAGTATCTGGGCAAGCTCGGGATTGACCCGATCAATTTCATGGGCGAGCCGTCCTACTTCAACTCGATCTTCGTCTGGTCGGGCATTTGGCAGAACCTGGGCTTCAGCAGCATCATCTATCTCGCCGCCCTCACCGCGATCGATCCCACCTTGCACGAGGCCGCCGTCATCGACGGGGCCAACAAGCTGCAACGCATCCGCGACATCGATCTGCCGGGCATCATGCCGGTAGCGGTGATTCTCCTCATCTTGCAGTTGGGCTTTCTCTTGAGCAGCGCGTTCGAGAAGGTCTACCTGATGCAGAACCCCCTCAACCAGCGCAGCTCTGAGGTGATCGACACCTACGTGCTCAGAGTTAGCATCTTCTCGCAGATGCCGCAGTGGTCCTATGCGGCGGCGATCGGCCTGTTCAAGGCCGTGATCGGGCTCATCCTCATTCTTGCCGCCAACCAGATTGCCCGACGCCTGAAAGCGGCGTCGCTGTGGTAGCCAACCTTCAGTGTCGCCTGCCTGAGGCGCAATCAGGTATCGGTTTGGAAGGAGGTGACATCGGGTCATGTTGCCGGGGCGCCACCGTTCGCGGTGGCCGGGATCCAATCCACATCAGGCGGTAGCAGTAGCGGGACACGTTCGGCCGCATGTCGTTGACGGGGCGTTGCACGCCTCACGCTCAAAGAAGGAGCACGACCGTGGTTCAGCAGTCTGACTGGCGAACACTTCTTCAGGAATTTAACGCGGGGGCTGTCTCCCGCCGCCTCTTTGTGAGCAGCGCGCTGGCGTTGGGAGCTTCGGGTGGAGCGATCGCCAGTGCGCTGGCGCAGGAAGGGTGCGAGCCATGTGAGGAGGTGCATCGCGTCGCCGCCAAGAGCATGCAGAGCACGCCCGCGGCCGGCGGGCCGATCTATCCGGAGGGATGGATCGGACCGGTGGCCGAAGCGCAGGGGCCACTGACCGCCGAGAAAGTGACGCTCCGGGTGGTGGTACGAAGCTCTGAGAATGCCGGCGACTGGGCGACGAACTCGTTCACGACGTGGCTCGAAGAGCGGACCAATGTCCATATCGAGTTTCAGGAGATCGCCGGTACAGCGGCCGAGCGCCGGGTCGTCATCAACGCGATGATCGCCGGTGGCGATATGCCGGACATCTTCATGGGGGGCGAGGGGGTCGACTTCACGCCGGCCCAGTTGCTTTTCTACGGCCAGCAGGGCCTGTTCCTCCCCCTCAACGATCTGATCGATCAGCACGCACCCCGTATGCCAAAGATCCTGGCCGACTACCCAACGGTGGTGGACATCATCACGGCCCCGGACGGCAATATCTACCAGATGCCGAACGTGAACGATTGCTACCATTGCCAGGGGTCGTGCAAGCTCTGGATTAACAAGGCCTGGCTGGACAAGCTGGGGCTGGCGGTGCCGCAAACGACCGATGAGTTCGAGGCGGCGCTGAAGGCGTTCAAGGAGATGGACCCGAACGGCAACGGCCAGGCGGATGAGATCGGACTGGTGAGCGGGGTTGGCGATCAGGTCTGGACGGGTGTGGTCAGCGCGAACAGTGGCCGCTCAAATGGCTCCTTCGATAACTTCTTCATGGGCTCCTTCCTCTACAACCCGGGTGAGCCGTGGCTGGTCCTGAACGAGGGCAAGGTCGACGTGACCTTCAACAAGCCAGGCTGGCGTGAGGGGCTGAAGTACCTCAACCGGTTGTATGCTGGCGGGCTGGTCGCGCCGGAGTCGTTCTCCCAGAACGACGAGGGCTTGAAGCGGATGGGAGACAATCCGGACGCGACCATCGTCGGCGCGGCGCCGGCCGGATGGTGGGGCGTCTTCCTGACTGTCGACCAAGCGACCGAAGGGGCGCGATGGGAAGAGTACGTCACGGTGCCACCGTTGACGGGACCGGACGGAACCCGGGTAGCGGGATGGAACCACTACGGCGCCGCGTCCACGAACGGTCGGTTTGTCGTCACCAGCGCTTGCCAGCATCCCGAGATTGCCGTCGCGTGGGCGGATGCTCAGTACGAGCTGGAGACGCTCTTGCGCGGCTACCACGGCGTCCTGGGCGAGCACTGGACGTGGGCCACTGAGGGCGAAATAGGAATCAACGGCAAGCAGGGCGTTTGGAAGCCGCTGGTTACCTGGGCCTCGGACGCGATGCGCGGAGCCTGGTGGGATCAGGACGGGCCGGGATATCGCTCGAGTGACTTCCGTCTGGCTGAGGTGGTCGACCCGGAGCATCCGACCTTCGAGGCGCCGCTCTACCAGAACACGGTCGATAACTACTTCCCCTACGCCCAGGACATCAGCCTCCAGCTACCGCCGCTCTATCTGACCGAGGAGCAGGCCGGGCAGGTGGGAGAGCTGGCGACGACGATCAACGGCTACGTGCTGGAATCGCTGGCGGCGTTCACGCTCGGCGACCGGGATCCCAACGATGACGGGGCCTGGGAGGAATACATCAGCACGCTCGACTCGATGGGCGTCACGCCGTACCTGGAGTCATGGCAGGCGGCGTACGACGCGAAGGGTGGCGCGTAGAAATCCAGCTCTTGCCGGGGCGGTGACTTCGCCGCCCCGGTCCTTATTTCTCGGACTCGAAAGGACGCCATAGGTGACGGTGAGGCCGACGGCAGAGCAGCTCCGGTGGCAGGAGCTGCAGTTCGGCATGTTTTGCCATTTTGGGATCAATACGTTTTTCGGGTTGGAGTGGAGCGATGGTAGCCTCGATCCGGCGGGGTTCGCGCCGGGGCGGCTGGACGCGCGGCAGTGGGTAGAGACGGCCCGGGCCGCGGGAATGCGCTACCTGATCCTGACCGCCAAGCACCACGACGGATTCTGTTTGTGGTCGACCGAAACGACGGACTACTCGGTGCGGGCATCGCCCTACAAAGGTGGCGAGGGCGATGTGCTCGGGGAGATGGCGGCGGCCTGTCGTGAGATGGGCATGCCGTTCGGGCTCTACCTTTCGCCGTGGGATCGGCATGAGCCGAGCTACCCGGATGTCGCCGCGTATGACCGGCTCTACGTTCGGCAGTTGACCGAGCTCTGCACGCGATATGGGCCGCTGGTCGAGCTTTGGTTCGATGGAGCAGGGTCGGAGGGGCGGACCTACGATTGGGACGCGATCATGGGGGTGGTGGATCGCTACCAGCCGGAAGCAGCTATTTTCAACATGGGGCGACCGACGATCCGCTGGGTCGGCAATGAGGACGGGCTGGCGGCGGAGTCGACGTACTACGCCATGTCCGGGGCGCCGGGATCCGCTTCCTATACCGATGCCTATTTGGCGGCCGGGCCGCGGTACCTACCGCCTGAATGTGATGTGTCGATTCGGCGGGGCTGGTTTTGGCATCCGGACGAGTGGCTGACGCTGAAGAGCCTGGAGCATTTGCTTGGGATCTACTATCGCTCGGTGGGGCGTGGGGCCAACCTGCTGCTGAATGTGCTGCCAAACCGGGACGGACTGATCGATGAGGCGGACCGGGTGCGGTTGCTGGAACTGGCAGGGGAGTTGCGGCGGCGGTTTGAAGATCCGATTCCAGGCAGGCTTGACCATCGGGATGAAACGATTGTGGTGGATTTTGGTGGGCCGGTCGCCTTTGACCATCTAGTGCTAGCGGAGGATCTGGCGGACGGGCAGCGGATTGACGGGTATCGGATCGTTGCGGAGCCGGATGGGTGGGAACTCGCACGGGGTACGACGATCGGCAGCCAGACCTTCGTCGTGGTGAACGATCAGGACCTCACGGTTGCGAATCGAAATTGGCTCCGCCGGCGGACGGTTGCGGGCCGTGACTGTCCATCTGACAGGACACACCGAATTGCCGGCCTTGAGATGATCCCGGGACGAGGAAGGGCGACCGTCATCGCATAGCCAGGCTAGCTCTTGGTCTGCCAGGTACTCGTTGCGATAACGGCTGTTCGGCGGCGGAACTATGTTGGGAGGGGCCATGGGTCGGGTGCGGGCGTGGACTTGGGGGAGTGCGGTTCTGGGATTGCTGGTGGTCTTCGCCGGAACGACTGGGCTTGGTGGGTCGGACGCCCGCCAGGGGGACGCGATGGCTCGTCCGGAACGCCGGTTGCGTCGATCGGTCGGGAGATTCTGGCGAGTGGGTTGCCACCTGCGGCCCCGGGGCAGTCGTTGCAGCTTGCCCGATACACCATTCCGGCGGGCGCGACGCTGGCGGTGCATGTCCATCCCGGAATGCAGACGGCCTGGATCGAATCCGGCGAGTTGACCTACCACGTGCTCAAGGGCGAAGCGCCGATCGGGCGGGCGGCGACGGTGGCAACTCCGGGCGTGACCGAGACGCTCGGGGCGGGTGAATCGACCGTTCTGGGGCCTGGGGACTGGGTAGTCGAGGCGCCGGGGACGGTCCATTACGGTGAGAACCTGACCGATGAGCCCGTGATCATCTTCTCGGCGGTGCTGTTCGAGGTCGACGAGCCGGCGGCAATTCCGGTGAATCCGGAGGGGACGCCGCTGGCGCAGGCGGGGTAGGAGGGATTCTGGATCGTGCGCGGCGCCTCGTCTGGCTGAGGCGGACCTCCGCGCTTGCCCGACTGCCGACCCAAGACCGAGATCCAGTCGCTTGGTCACGAGCGCCTGGTGGAGGACGCACGAAGCGTCCAGAGCCATGGCCTTGCGCAATCACAGTGAGCATTTGTCGGTTACGTTGACAGGGCAGGCAGCACGTGCTCGCCAAGGAGACGGATGCCTTCAGCCCCGGACATGCCGTGGGGCGTACCGAACTCCACGCGGGTGGCGCCCGCATCGAAGAGGGCGTTGGCCTGCTCGGCGATCTGGGCCGGGGTGCCGCTGAAGGCGAACCGGTCGAGAATGTCGTCGGGTACGAGGGCGGCGGCATGGTCGATGTCGCCGTGGAGGACGAGGTCGGCCATACGGGTCAAGGTCTCGGGCCGGATGACGACGGTGGGATCGAGGGGGGCGACGACCGGGAGGTAGCGGGCAACTTCGCGCCGGGCAAGGGAGCGGGCCACCTCGCCGTCCTCGGCGCAGACGGTGACGGCGCCGAATGCGACTCCGGTGCCGGCGGGGGGACGGCCGGCGCGGCGCGCTCCGATGGCGATGCGTTCATGGATGACCGGCACGAGCGAAGGGTTAGTCGAGCCGCCGACCTTGACTTCGTCGGCGATCTCGCCGGCGAGGGCGAGCATCCGCGGTCCCCAGGAGCCAATCAGGAGGGGGACATCCGGGCGGAGGACTGGGTATTCCAACCCGAAGCCGGGGATGAGCCTGTAGACCTCGCCGTCGAACCCGGAACGGTCACCGCGGAGCAAGCGGCGAACGACCTCGGCGGTTTCGCGCAGCCGTGTGACCGGCCGGTCCAGCTCGGCGCCGACGGCATCGAGCCAGGCGCCTCGGACCAGGCCGAGATAAGCTCGGCCATTCGAGGCGGAATCCAGGGCGGCGATCTGGCCGGCGATCTCAACTGGATGAAGCATCCCGGGGTTCAGCGCAGCCGGTCCCAGGCGGACGCGGCTCGTTGCGGCGGCGATTGCCAGCAACGGAGCCAGGGCCGGCTGGAAGCCGAGGTCGGCGTAGACGGACATGCCGTCGAAGCCGAGGTTCTCCGCCAGGGTCGCGAGGGCGGCATGTTCGGCGGCGGGCTTGTCGCCTTGCAAGGCGATGGAGACGGATCGGGACATGCGGCGGCGCTACCTTCCGTGACGCGAGATCGGTCGAGGCGGTGAATGAGCACACGGGCCGGACATGGTGGCGGCTGCGCGCCGGGTTGGCAAGGGGCAGCTCGGAGGCAGCCGCTACGGGAGGGTTGTATCGCGGTAGCGGCGGGTGTAGCGTGTTGGGTATCCCGGCATCATGAGTGGGTGCCATGCCGCTGAGGCAGGCCCGCCGGAGGCCTCACCGTGAACCAACGCCCTACCATGACATCGAGCAGGCAGCGCCCGCGTCCGACGACGAGGCCAGCGGCAGCTTTGGTGCCTGGACGCTCGTCTGGACGCTGGTGACGATGAAGATCGTCACGATCGTGATCGTGATCCTGGCGGCGCGGCAAGCGGAGGCGGGCACGCTCTTCGCTTTGATCACCTGGCACTGGCTGGTTGTCCTGGGTGCGCTCCTGGCGGCGCCGATGATCTTCCGTTACCGGTTGCGGCGGGTGCGCTCGCGCCGGGATTCCCTGGTGCGAGCGGAATGGATGGTCGAGGGCGACGTTCCTGCCGGTGTGCCGGTTCGGTCAAGCCGTTCGAGAGTGTCCCCACGGGATGGGCAGGTTCGATGATCTTGGGCCTGGGCGCGGGCAGAGCGCAGTGACTTCGCCCGCCGTCAGGACCGTTGGACCCTGGATTACACGGCGGCAGCCGGATCAGGCATCTCGGTCGGCTCGCTCGGAATGTCGGTCATTGAGCGTACCGGTGAGGCCCAAACCCAGGCGGCGGCGGCGAGCATGCCGAGAATGCCGATCACCAGGGTGGTCTGGACGCCGTACCACTCCCCGATCAGGCCGCCCATCAGGCCACCGATCGGGACCAGGCCGGAGACGATGAATTTCCATGTGGCATTGACCCGGCCCTGGAGGCGGTCCGGGGTGATGGCCTGGCGGATGGTCACCGTGTTGACGTCGGCGATGAGCAGCACGAGCCACTGAGCGAATTCGGCGAAGACCACCAGGGGCAGGGCGACCGAGGGCACCAGCACGGCGGCCGGAACGGTCAGGCCGAAGATGCCCACCAACACCCTGGAGCCGACAATCGTTTTGCCGACACCGAACCGGCGGGCGGCAGGTCCAGCCAGGACGGCGCCGATGAGGGCGCCCATGCCGCCGGTGGCGAAGACGAGGCCGACCTGGGCGGCGCTGAGGCCGAGATTCTCGGTCATGTAGAGCACGTAGACGGCCAGGAATCCCCAGCCGAAGAGGGTGGTGGTGGCGCTGCAACCCGCCAGGGCGCGCAAGAGCGGGTCGGCAACCACGGCCCGGAGCCCTTCGGCGATGGCCGGGATCATCTTCGGGTGATCGACGGTGCGATCGACCGGCGGTTCCTTTGTCTTGATCTTGCCGATCAGGACCGCGGACAGCACAAAAGAGACGGCGTCGACCGCAATCGCGGCCGGCGCGGTGATGAGCGCGATCAGGCCGCCGCCGAGGCCGGGGCCGGCCACCTGGGCGAAGGATGCGCTGGCCTGCAGCTTCCCGTTGCCCTCGAGCAACTCGTCACGGCCGACGAGCGCCGGCAAATACGCTTGATAGGCGACGTCGAAGAAGACGGTGAAGATGCCGACGCCGAACCCGATGGCGTAGAGCATCGTGATGCTGAGCGTATCCAGGACCCAGAGGACCGGGATCAGGCCGAGAAGCGCCCCCCGGGCGAGGTCGGCGACGATGAGTACCGGCTTGCGCGGCAAGCGGTCTACCCAGACGCCGACGAACAGCCCGACCAGGAGAGAGGGGGCGGTGCCAGTCGCGACGAGAAGTCCCATCTGGGCCGGACTGGCGTCGAGCGACAGCGCCGCGATCAGCGGGATGGCGAGGGCCGTGAGCTGGGTACCGAGTTGCGAGATGGTTTCGGCGCCCCACAGCTTGAGAAAGCCGGAATGGCGCCATAGGCCCGTGGTGGGCCAGGCTGGCCGGCGAACGCGGCCGCGCCGGGTCGACCGGTCGGATGCCACGGACGGGATGGAATTGGTTTCGACTGACATGGGATGACCGTCCCCCGGAAAAGTGGGGAGGGGGCGGTGGATGTGGCGCCCGCCTCCGCTGTCCTGCGCGCCTGCGTATTAGGACAGCGGTGACTTGGCTTCGAGGAGGTATCCCAGCTTCATCGCGTCACGATGACGCGCATCCTGGGTCGTTTGATGCGACACGGTCTTGCTCCTTGGGCGCATCGAGCGCCGTGCATCAGCATAGGGAACGGATTCCCGTTTGGCAAGCACCATTGCCAGATCGGGTGTGCTCATGCTTTTGCGCCGGTTGTCGCCTGTCGTCATGGTCGTAGGGGAGGGTCCTGTGCCTCCAACGTCTCCTATGCCCGCAGGGCATAACGAGACACGATGCAAGGCGGCACCGTTATCGTCCTGCGGACGATGGGAGGGCACAGGACCCTCCCCTACGACGGTTCCGCGACGGCGACGGCGACGGCGACGGCGGACGGAAGGGACACCGACGGCACGACGCAAGACGATGAGGCACAGCCTGCCCAGACGACTGAGTTGCCTGTAAGAGATGCCACGGCTAAGATCTGCGGCCAATTCAGCCGAGATTTGTGGCGATGTGCGTGAGTGAGAGGGCAGCCCGCGATGCCTGCACGTGACCGGACGACGAAGTTCCTGTTGGACGAGGATCAAATTCCGGGGAGTTGGTACAACATCGCGGCGGATTTGCCGGTGCAGGCGCCGCCGGTTTTGCATCCGGGGACGGGGCAGCCAATTGGGCCGGAGGATCTGGCGCCGCTGTTTCCGATGGAAGTTATCAGGCAGGAAGTCAGCACCGAACGGTACATCCCGATCCCGGAGGAGGTGCTGGCGGTTTACCGGCTGTGGCGGCCGACACCGTTGTACCGGGCGCACCGGTTGGAGAAGGCGCTCGATCTGCCGAACGGTGTGCGGATCTTCTACAAGTATGAAGGGACGAGTCCCGCTGGGAGCCATAAGCCGAATACCGCCGTACCGCAAGCCTTCTACAACCAGCAGGAGGGGGTAAAGCGGATCGCGACTGAGACCGGGGCGGGGCAGTGGGGCAGTTCGCTGGCAATGGCGTGCGCCTTCTTCGGGCTCGAGCTGAAGGTCTATATGGTCAAGATTTCGTATGCGCAGAAGCCATACCGGCGGGCGATGATGGAGGCGTGGGGAGCGACGTGTGTGCCATCGCCGAGTCCGGATACGGCGGCGGGGCGGGCGATTCTGGAGAAGGATCCGGAGTCGACGGGGTCGTTGGGGATGGCGATCTCGGAGGCGGTGGAGGATGCGGCGAGCCGGGAGGACACGAAGTACTCGCTTGGGTCGGTGTTAAATCATGTGCTGCTGCACCAGACGGTGATTGGCCAGGAGGCGGTAGAGCAGCTGGCGCAGGCCGATGCCTGGCCAGATGTGATTGCGGGGTGCGTAGGCGGCGGGTCGAATTTTTCGGGGCTGACCTTTCCGTTCCTGCAGCAGAAGTTGGCGGGAAAGCGGGTGCGCGTGATCGCGGCGGAGCCGGCGGCGTGCCCGACGTTGACAAAGGGCACCTATGCCTACGACTTCGGCGATACGGCCGGGATGACGCCGCTGGTCAAGATGCACACGCTGGGGCACGATTTCGTGCCGGCGGGAATTCATGCCGGTGGACTTCGATATCACGGGGCCGCGCCGTTGGTGAGCTTGTTGCTGGACCAGGGGTTGATCGAGGCCAGGGCGGTGCCGCAGCGCCGCACATTCGAGGCGGCGCTGATCTTTGCGCGGAGCGAGGGGATTCTGCCCGCGCCGGAGGCCGCCCACGCGATCCGGGTGGGGATCGACGAAGCGCTGGCGGCGCGGGAGGCAGAGGAGGCCCGCACGGTGCTGATCGGGGTCAGCGGCCATGGACACTTCGATCTGGCGGCGTACGACACCTACCTCTCCGGCTCGATGCAGGACCATGAGCATCCCGAGGCAGCGATTGAGGAGGCTTTGGCGCGCTTGCCGAAGAGGTAGGCCGAAGGAGTCAGTGCTCCCCTACGACGATGGGGCGTGATTCGGCCGTTGCTGACGCCTGACGCTTGTTACCGGCAGACACCGTTCACGCAGGCCAGGGCGCCGCAACAGCCGGCGCCAGAGGAGCAGCGACCACCGGCGTTGCGGCAGCAGTTCAGGGCGCCATCGGCGCTGATCCCGTTCGACGAGCAGATCAGATCTCCGCAACAGTGCGCCCCGGCCGCGCACACGCCGCCCTCGTTTCGGCAGCAGTTGAGGACGCCGTCGGAGGCGATCCCGTTGCTGGCGCAGGTCACCGCGCCGCCGCTCTGGGAGCATTGGCCGTTGGCGGTGCACTCCGCGCCGAGGGGACGGTTGACCGTGACCGTGCCGGTGCAGACTCCACCGGTGCAGATCAAAGCGCCGCAGCAGCCCGAGCCGCTGGCGCAGGCGCCGCCGGCGTTCCGACAGCAGTTGAGCGCGCCATCATCCGAGATGCCGTTGGAGGCGCAGATCGTGACGCCGCCGGTCTGAGAGCACTGGCTGGTGCTGGTGCATGCTTGCCCGGGGACGCGCCCGCCGGCGTTTGCGCGGCACACGCCGGAGATGCACTGCAGCGCGCCGCAGCAGCCGGCGCCGCTCGCGCAGGGGCCACCTTCGTTGCGGCAGCAGTTGAGGGCGCCATCGGTCGCGATGCCGTTGCTGGCGCAGATAAGGTCTCCGCAGCAGTGGGCCCCTATCGAGCAGGATCCGGCTTGACTCCGGCAGCAGTTCAATGCGCCGTCGGAGGCGATCCCGTTCGAGGCGCAGACGACGGGGCCGCCGGTCTGGGTGCATTCCGCGGAGGAGTTGCATGCCGCGCCGAGGCCCTTGTGCCGAGCGTCGGCGTGATTCTGCGCGGCGAACCCGCCGAGGAGGGCGCCGGTTCCGGCCGCCAGTGATCTGAGCAGGCGTCGACGAGAGGTGCTGGACGCGAGGGAGCGGGCGAGGGCATCGAAACGTTGACCATCCATGGCGCCATACCTCCGTTGGTAGGGGATGCCGGGAGAGGTTGTCGGTTAGGGCAGTGATTCCCATCCTATCATGCGGATGGATGCACCAGGGACAATCGATTGCCGGAAAGGACGCGGCGTGGTGGACAATGGGATCTCGATGGATCGACTGGTGGGGATCGTTCGTGAGGCGATGGCGGACCTGAGCGAGCAGGGGGATGTCGATGTCGTGCGCTCGGACGACGGTCTGGAGATCGACCTCTTCGGCGACGAGTGGACGATCCATCTGGAGGGCTGGCCGGGAAGTCCGGCTGCGTTTGCCGCGATCGACGATGAGCCGGACGACCCGGCGTCGATCCCGGCGGCCCGGGCGGCGATCATCGACGCTCCGATCCACGCCGCCCTCAAGGACCTCGACCAGATGATGAATGGCGCGCTGCGCACGGCGCTGACCGCGTCCGGCGATCCACTCTCGATCGATTTGGCGGCGGCGCTTGGGGCTGGATAGTGCGATCGATTGCGAGTGATTGCCCCGGATGGGGGATCCGAATCGAGGATGTGGCGCCGTCTCCAGGCCGCCCGGGACTCAAAGTCCCGGGCTGAGGGATGGTTCAAATGGACTTGACGGTTCTGGTCGCGCCGGAGCGGCCCCCTAACCCCCCCGGCCCCCCTTCCCCCCGCTGCGGGGGAAGGGGGGAGAACGCGTAAGTCAGGGGGCGCGGAGACCGTCAAGCGACCGTGGCCGGTTTTGAACCATCCCTGAGTGACGGAAGCCGGTTAAAACCGGCTGAGAATGCGGCGATCCCGAATATCCGGAGCGCTACTGGTATCGAAAAGTGACGCCGCCCCGAGCATGGGACCGGGGCGGCGATCCAATCGGTTTACTTCCCGTCTTCCCGTCTCGTTATTGGCAGGTCCACTCGCCGCGGCGACCGACTGACCACATCCAGGCGGCGGCGTTCGCGTTGGCGACGGGATCAAAGATGTCGTAGGCGCCGTAGGGGGTGCCGGCGAAGGTGCTCGGGACGAACTGGAAGAGTCCGTACCACCCAGCCGGGTTGTATGCGTACGGGTTGAGGCCCGACTCGCAGGTGGCGACCCGGAGCATGTCGTCGCCTGACTGGCCATAGGCAGCAGCGGCGGCATAGATGATCGAGACGATGTCCCCCCCGGCCGGGGCTGGAGCGGCTGTCGTCGCCGGAGCGGCGGCCGCGGCGTCGCTGAGGTAGTCGCCGTGGGCGTAGCCGCTGACGCCGTTGAAGGTGACCGGGACAAAGCCGTTTTCCGGCTCACCGATGATCTTGACCTCGGAGCCTGCCGGCATGACCGCCAGGATGGTGGCATCGAGGCTGGGCAGGAAGCGCAGGTTGAGGTCACTCGTCACGGTTGCGACGGCGTCGCCGTCCTGGCCCGTGCCCTCGGCCGCGCTGTCGTCGGCGTTCCGTGGGCCAACGGCTGGTTCCTGGGCTGCCGCTCCCGGCGCGAGGGTTAGAGCGGAGGCAAGGACGAAGGCGAGCAGCACGACGATTCCGAGCCTGGCCGCAATCTGGGACGCGAGCGAACGGGTCAAAGTACGCAACTCAAAACCTCCCTGAACGAGGACATGGGCGAAAACTGGGCACAGCGAATCCAGGCGGGGGTGTGTCCGCCTTGTCCCGGATCTCCAGTTCCCGTCTTGGCGACAGATCTCGGACGCGGCCGTCGCGTCCCGAGAGAGCGGCGACACTGGCGCCGTCGTTTTGGCGGCTCCAGTGGCCCTCCTCATGCCACATAGCCATCGTGCCCGCGATAGGTGACCGCGAGGCAACGTTCGCTCACACCGCATAGGGCATTAACTCGGGTGCCCGATTGTGTGAAGCGCGGAATGGATAACACCTCATCGACGATACGTCAAATATCCACCCGGTCGCATGGCCAATATTTTCATAGCCTGCTTTGCGAAATTCCCCAGAAACGCAATATATGATATCCACGAGTAGACAGCCAGATTCCCCTAAATCAGGCGAACATTAGCAAGGCGGAAATCACATCGAGCATGCATTCCTCGTCGGGATTTGGATGGTCCGGCCTCATACTCAACGAAGCCTACTTGATCCCGCGTGGCCCACAACAGCGACAATCGGAATTCGAGCAACGCAGGTTGTTGCAAACAGCTACAACATTACTTCGGGCCATATGGCTGCGCCGAGCGGGATGGCATGCACCGACTGCTGAGGTCTCACGTGTCACATGGTGTGTTCTGAGGCGTTGGAGTGGTTGTGCAGGGCGGGGGTGATGATGATGCCCTGCTATACTGCGCGACCGTCGCGCTCTAATGATCCGGCGTTGCACCGGTCTTGGTGTACGCGGCCGAGCGCCTACTAGCATCGCGCGGTACACGCGCCAAACGAGGAGCCTGGCATGACGCGGTTAAAGAAGCATCTACAGACCGACCGCTTCTTTAGCGAAAGCGTATTGCATGCCCTTGCCCTCGATAGATCTCCAGGGGTCAGTCCAGACCTCTAGCACTCACTTTCTCCAATTCACGAGCCATACTTTCGCGCCGGCCCGGCCCGGCGTTGCTGCGCCCGCGCTCACCGGAAGATGTGCCGGTCGGCGCCATTGGCGTGGCCATGATGTGCGCCGCCACGCCAACTCATGGACTACCGCCTACGTCGATGCGAGGAGGACGCCATGCGCCCGCTTCGCACGTTAGGTCGGTACCGGGGGCTGCTCACCCGCTATCTGCGGTCGCAGCTGCCGATGATGATCCTGCTCGCAGTGATCCTGTTCGGATCGATCGTGGTCCAGATCGCGACGCCGCTGGCGACGAGCCGGTTCATCGATCGCGCCGCCTCGGGGGGGTCCGAGCGAGGCTTGGTCGTGCTTGCCCTGCTGACGATTGCCCTGGTGATCGTGGGGCAGGGTTTGGCTGTCGCCGAGACCTATGTTGCCGAGAACGTCAGCTGGGTCGCGACCAACGCGCTTCGCGTCGATCTGGTTGCCCATCTCCTCCGCCTGGATTCGGGGTTTCACGCCGCACACACACCAGGCGAACTGATCGAGCGGGTCGACGGGGACGTCGCGGCCCTGGCCCGCTTCTTTTCGCGGTTCGTCGTGACCCTGCTCGGCAACCTGCTGCTGATCATCGGGGTGCTGGTGCTGCTGTTCACCGTCGATTGGCGTATCGGGCTGGGCCTGACCGCGTTTGTTGTTGTGGCGTTCGCGGCCATGGTCCGGATCCGGGCAAAGGCGACGCCCTACTCCGCGGCAGAGCGGCAGGCGAGCGCCGAGTTCTACGGATTCATCGGCGAGACTCTGGCCGGCCGTGAGGATATTCGTTCGAACGGGGCCGAAGGGTTCGTGCTTCGTCGCTGCGCGCAGCGGATGCGGTCCTGGTTGTCGGCAACGCTGCGGGCGCAGATCCGCGGCTACGGCATGGTCGCCACGACCGAGGGCATGTTTGGCCTCGGAGCCGCGACGGCGATCGGTCTGAGTTGCGTGCTCTATCAGGATGGCGCGCTGACCCTCGGCGCGGTCTACCTGGTTTTCCGTTACACGGAAATGCTGCGCCGGCCGACGGAGCAGATCCGCAATGAGATCCAGGATTTGCAACAGGCAGACGCCAGCATGGGCCGGGTGGAATCGTTGCTGGCCACAGAGCCGGCGCTCGTCGACGGGCCGGCCGAGCATCTGCCGGCGGGGCCGCTCTCGATTCAGTTCGATAGTGTCTCGTTCGCCTACGCGGACGGAACGCCGGTGCTCTGTGGGGTCGATTTCTTCCTCGATCCGGGGCGTGTGCTTGGGGTAATCGGGCGGACCGGTGCCGGCAAGACGACGCTGACCCGCCTGATTCCCCGGCTGGTCGATCCGCGGTGTGGATCCGTCCGCCTCGGCGGCGTCGATCTGCGTACGGTTCGGATCGACGGCGTCCGCTCGCGCGTCGGGGTGGTCACCCAGGACGTGCAGCTATTCAGTGCCAGCCTGCGCGACAACCTGACCCTCTTCGACGAGCGCATCTCCGACGACCGCCTGCGAGAGGTTCTGGAAACCCTGGGCATGGGCGGCTGGCTCGCGGGGCTGCCGCGCGGGTTGGACACGATCCTGAATGACGAGATCGGCCTGTCGGCCGGGCAGGCGCAGGTTCTCGCCTGCGCCCGGATCTTTCTGAACGATCCGGATGTCGTGATTCTGGATGAGGCGTCCTCGCGGCTCGATCCCGCCACCGAGCGACTGGTGCACGAATCGTTGCTGCGCGTGCTGGAAGGTCGCACCGGCATCGTCGTGGCCCACCAGCTGGCGACGATCGCAATAGCAGATGACATCCTCGTCATCGAGAACGGGCAGGTGCGGGAGCACGGTCCCCGGCTCGCGCTGGCGGCCGATCCCGGCTCCCGCTTCTCCGAGCTTCTTCGGCTCTCCACCGAGGAGGAGTTGTCGTGACGCTGTTCCCCACCTGGAGCCATCTGCGGCGGATGATCGCCTTCTCTCCGTGGCTCTTCTACTCTCACGCGGCGCTCTGGACCGTGATGAACATCACTGGTCTGCTCCCGGGGTTGATCGCCAAAACCATCTTCGATGTGCTCACGGACGACGCCGAGTTCCCCGGCGGGACGAACGGCCTGATCGCGCTGCTGGCCGTCGTGGCATTGGGCCGGGCGGTGTTATGGATGGTCGCCGGGTACGTCGAGATCATGCTCCGGTTCCGGTCGAGTGGGCTGCTCCGCCGGAACCTGCTCCGGCGCGTGCTCCAGCGACCGGGCGCCGAGGAGATGCCCTATTCCGCCGGGGAGACGATTAGCCGGTTCCGCGACGACGCCTACCAGGGCGAGGACAACCTCGACTGGACCGACGAGATCGTGTCCCAGGGCGTCGTGGCCCTGGTCGCACTTGGCGCGTTGCTGCTTGTCAGCGTTCCCCTGACGATTGCTGCAGTCGTGCCGGTGATCGTCATCGTCGCGATTGCCCAACGAGCGGGCGTTGCGCTGGTGCGCCGCCGGGAACTCAGCAGCCAGACAGCCAGCGAGGTCACTGGCGCGATCGGGGATATCTTCGCCGCCGTTCAGACGGTGCAGACCGCTGGGGCCGAAGCCCGGATGACTGCCCATGTCCGCCGGTTGGGCGAACGCCGGCGTGCGGCGACCTTGATCGACCGGGTCGCGAATCAGGCGTTGGAGGCCGTTACCACCAACACGGCCAACATCGGGACAGGGCTGCTCATGTTGCTGGGTGCGGGTGCTCTGCGCACAGGCACGCTGACGATCGGTGATTTCGTCCTGTTCGTCTCCTACACCGGGATCGTCGCCGAGTTCGCTTCCTCCTTTGGTCAGTACCTGGCACACAGCCGGCAGGCCGTGGTGGCGTTCGATCGAATGGCGACCGTGGTAGGTGACGCCCCCACGGCTGTCCTGACGGAGTCGACTCCGCTCTACCTAAAGGGGGAACTCCCCGAACTGACCGGCCGTGTTGACGACGGCGACCGGTTGGAAGAGGTCGCAGTCAGTGGATTGACCTATCGACACCCGCAATCGGGCCGGGGGATCGATGGGATCGACCTCAGCTTGCCGCGCGGCACGTTGACGGTGGTCACGGGGCGGGTTGGGTCTGGAAAGTCGACGTTGCTGCGCGTGCTACTCGGGTTGCTGACGCCGCAGCAGGGCGAGATCCGGTGGAACGGGCGGCTGGTGGACGACCCCGGGGCCTTCTTCGCCCCGCCCAGGGCCGGGTACGTGGCCCAGGCGCCTCGCTTGTTCAGCGACACGCTCCGGGAAAACATCCTGCTTGGGTTGTCGGAGGACCCGGAGGCGCTCGCCACTGCGATCCATGGCGCCGTCCTCGATCGGGACATCGCTTCCCTCGAAGACGGTCTCGAGACGGCGGTCGGATCGCGGGGGGTCAAGCTCTCCGGCGGGCAGATTCAACGGGCGGCGACGGCAAGAATGCTTGTTCGCCGGCCACAGTTGCTCTTGATCGATGACCTCTCCAGCGCGCTCGATGTCGAGACGGAGCGGGAGTTGTGGGACCGGCTGGTGGGACACCCGGAGGTGACCTGCCTGGCGGTCTCCCATCGCCGGGCGGCTCTAACCAGGGCCGATCACATCGTCGTGCTGAACGACGGCAAAGTCGAAGCGGTTGGAACGCTTGCCGATCTCCTGGAGACAAGCTCCGAGATGCGGGCGTTGTGGCAGGAAGAGGTAGAGCCCGAATTGGTCACGACTCGGGCCAGGGGCAACGGTTGGCCGCGTCTGCCTGTTCCCCGGGACTGAACTCCCGGGCTGAACCGACGAAGTCCCTCCGGGACTGGGCGCGGGGTCGCGACTGGCGACACCGGATCGTCCTCCGGCCGGCTTGAGCCGGCTTCCGTCACTCAGGGATGGTTCAAAACCGGCCGCGGTCGCTTGACGGTCTCCGCGCGCCCTGACTTACGCGTTCTCCCCCTTCCCCGCTGCGGCAGGGGGAAGGGGGGCCGGGGGGGGTAGGGGGTCGTTCCGGCGCCGACCGAGACTGTCAAGCACGTTTGAACCATCCCTCAGCCCCGGACTTGAGTCCGGGGCGACGGGGATGGGGCCAACGATTTCGGCGAGCGCGATAGGTATTGGTTAGGCGCTGGTGGGGTATTTCCGTCGCGTCTAGGTGGGCTACCGGGCGGGTTCACGAACCGCCCAAACACCCGGTGGCGAGGCTGGAGATTGTGGCCAGCGCTACTCTGGCCGAAGAGTGAGGGTAAGCCATGTCGGGCTGTAATCGATGCGTACTTGGTGGTTGGGTAGCTCCGTTCGGACGCTGAAGGACGTTGTGGCGTTCGCAACGATCAGGTCTCCGGGCTCCGGTCGAAGTTCCCACTGGCGCAAGCCGTCGAAGTCCACCTGGGATGCGTCCCGGTAGTGCTCGATGAGGACAACCTCATCGTCCCGGGTGGGGCGGGCCATCTGCAGGAGGGCCCTGAGTGGGTCGAAGCAATGGTCCAGAGCGAACCGCATATAGACGAGGTCGAAGGAGTCCGGTTCGACCTGTTCGTCCAGGTGCTCGACGTCGCAGGTAAGCGTGGGGACGGGTGGTGTGAGGCCGATCTCTGCCAGCATCTCGTGGTAGAGGTCGGCCAGGGCATCGATTGCAACGACGTCGACCGGCAGGTCGCTTAACACCTTGCCGACGGTGGTTGCCGGTCCCGCGGCGCAATCGAGAGTTCGGACGATGGATTCCGACGGGCGACTCGGAAGTGCGGCGGCGATGTGGGGCTGCAGCGGAGCCATCGGGCTGAGGCGTTCGTGATATCCGGCCGGGTCGTTGAGCCCGTCGCTGGTGAAGTAGGAACGCCACCAGTGGAGTTCTTTCTCGATGCCAGTCAGCCACGCCTGTCGTGTATCGGCGGAGTGCATTCGGATGGATGCCTTTTCGTTCGGGGAGATATGAGGCGGGGTCAATTGTCTCAAATCCACCCGGGTGGATACTGGTTTCGTGTTCAGAGTCGCTGGCGGAATGGCACCTGAAAGGCTTCTGAATCGCGATTGTCTTGAGATGTGTAGGGTCGAATTGTTTGAGAAGACACAGCGTGAAAGCGGCGCAAACGGGATTGAGCAGCTCATGGATTGACCGAATCACGTAGGAGATTCACGGGAATTCGCGGAAAACCTACGTAGTTCCATCGATGTTCGATTTTAAGCGGCGTCGGCATCCTCCTGGTGTGGTCGCCGGCGGCGGCGGCGAATCCGCTCCGGACCCCAGGAGCAGGAGGAGATACCGGGGAATGAGCATCGAGATCGGACCGTTCGGCTACGGGCACGGCACGTCGTTCTACTTCCACGCCAGCCACTTCATCATGCCTTTGGAGGCCAGCCATGCAACCGCTTTCCAGACCACGATCCATTCACCCTACGTGTATTCGGAGATCGTTGACCGTCTTCGCCCTGACATTGGCAATTCTGGCGCTGGCGATGCCCCTGGGAGCATCGGCCGCCGACGAGAAAGATGACCCCCGGCGCGACGCCCCCCAGCGGGAAGAGACCCCGGAGGTAGAGGTCGTTGAGACATCGACCCCTCCCGCTGACACAGGCCAGACCCATTTCGTGGCCGCGGATCCGGATCCGGGCTGCCCAGAGGGATTCGAACCGGCGTTGCCGCCGCTGAATCCGGATCTCGGCTGTGTGCCGACAGATCTTGGCTATGCAATCCCAGAAACGGGATCTGATCCCGATCCAACCTGCCCAGAGGGCACCGCGCCGGTCCTGCCTCCGGTCAATCCTGCACTCGGTTGCCTCCCAACGCACGGCGGCGATGGCTCGGGTGGATCGCAGGAAGCGGATCCCGATCCGACCTGTCCGGAAGGCTGGGTGCCTGCCGTGCCGCCGCTGAACCCCGCTTTGGGGTGCGTCGCGTCCGCCGAGGCGATCGCGGTCGAGGCCGAGCCTCAGACGGCCACGCTCGCCGGCGTGGACGAACCAGCGCCATCCGGGGCATGACGACTGCCCGCCCGGTTGGGTGCCGGCAGGTCGCCGCTGAACGAGGATCTGGGGTGCGTCAACAACACGCTGGTTGCCGGAGTCGTGGCGGGCGATGCGACGGGCGGGAGCCTGCCTGGATCCGGCACGGGCGGCGACGGATCGCGCCATCCTGACCACGGCTGCCCGGAAGGCTATGTCCTCAAGCTCCTCCTGAAGCAAAACCCGGACGGAAGCCTGACCTTCTTCTACGGCTGCGTGAAGGACGGCGGCGGCGTCGTGACCGGACCGGACGACATCACGACTGGCGCAACTGAGCCGGTCGTCGCGTACGTGTCCTGGACGGGACCGGCTGTCTTGACGGTCGAGCCGTGCCCAGAAGGGTCGGCGCGGCATCCCGACTACCTGGAGTACGGGTGCATCCCGTACGGCGCGGGGCCCTGGGCGCTGTAGGCCAGCGAGGTTGAGCCCGGATGGCCTAGCTAGTCGTTTCGACAAGTGCGTCAGCACACGGCTCGGCCCCGTGGAGCAATCCACGGGGCCGAGCCGCGTTCGTTGCAGTCCTGCATTGGAGAGGGCAGACTGTGCCACCTAAGTGGGGTAAGCCGGATCGAAAGGATAAACGCGTGGTAGAGGTTCGACCGCGGGTGGCGGCATACGGCAGTTGGGCATCGCCGATCACGGCGGACGCGATCGTGGCCGGGAGCGTCCGGCTTGGGCTAGCGGCGCTCGATGGGCAAGACGCCTATTGGCTCGAGGGTCGAGCGAGCGAAGGCGGGCGCAACGCACTCGTCCGAGCCGGGGCGGATGGCATGGTCGGCGAAGTCACGCCCTCCATCTTCAACGTCCGCACCCGGGTTCACGAATACGGGGGCGGCGCGTTCGCCGTCCGGAACGGCCTGGTGGTCTTCGTCCACGATGGGGATCAGCGCCTATACCGGCTGGACGCCACCGGGGGTGACCCCCAGCCGCTGACGCCGGAGTCGGACGGGGCGCTGCGCTACGCGGACATCGTCTTCGACGCCGGGCGGGACAGGGTCATCTGCGTGAGGGAGGACCATCGTGGGGGCGGTGAGGCCGTCAACTCGATCGTTGCGGTATCGCTCGCGGGCGAAGCCGGTGGAGACGAAGGCGCGATCCTGGTCGAGGGCACCGACTTCGTCGCGGCGCCGCGCCTCTCGCCGGATGGCTCACGGCTGGTTTGGCTCGCCTGGAATCATCCAAGTATGCCCTGGGATGGCACCGACCTGAAGGAGGCCGAGTTCACAGAGTCGGGGAAACTTGGGGCGGAATCGCAGGTTGCCGGCGGCGTGGCCGAGTCGATCTTCCAGCCGGAATGGTCGCCGAACGGTGATCTGATCTTCGTCTCCGACCGGAGCGGATGGTGGAACCTCTATCGCCAGGCGAGCGGGACCACCGAGATCCAAGCGCTATACCCGATGGCTGCCGAGTTCGGGCTGCCGTTGTGGGTCTTCGGGATGCGGACCTACGACGTGCTCGATGACGGCCGGATCGTCTGTGCGTACTGCGAGAGCGGCACCTGGTCGTTGGCGATCCTCGATCCGGAACGCAGGCACTTGGACAGAATCGATCTTCCGTACCACGAGATCGATAACGTGAGCGCGTCCGGTTCAACCGTCCTGTTCCACGGCGGGTCGCCTTCGACGCCGAAGGCCATCGTCCGGCTCGACCTGGCGACCGGTGAGCGGATCGAGTTGCGCCGGGCGACGGAAAAGGTGCCAGACGCCGGGTATCTCTCGATGCCGCGCACGGTCGAGTTCCCGACCGAAGGCGGGCTGACGGCCTTCGGCTTTTTCTACCCGCCGTCGAACCGGGATTTTGTCGGGCCCGAAGGGGAGCGACCGCCGTTGCTGGTCCTCTCGCACGGTGGCCCGACCGGCGCGACCGAGCCCAGCTTCGAACTGCCAATCCAGTACTGGACCTCGCGCGGCATCGCGGTCCTGGACGTCAACTACGGCGGCAGCACCGGATATGGCCGGGCCTACCGGGAGCGGCTCAACGGCGCCTGGGGCATCGTCGATGTCGACGATTGTTGCAACGGCGCCCGCTGGCTGGCGGACCAGGGCGAGGTCGACGGGGCCAGGCTGATGATCCGGGGCGGCAGCGCCGGTGGGTACACCACGCTGGCGGCGCTGACCTTCCGTGATGTCTTCGCGGTAGGAGCCAGTCACTACGGCATCAGCGACCTGGAGACGATGGCGACCGATACACACAAGTTCGAAAGTAGATACCTCGACAACCTGATTGGCCCATACCCGGAGCGCAAAGACCTATACGAGGAGCGATCGCCGATCCACTTCACCGAGTTGCTCTCCTGCCCGCTGATCCTCTTCCAGGGGCTGGAGGACAAGGTCGTGCCTCCTTCCCAGGCGGAGACCATGTACGCCGCGGTCAAGGCGAAGGGGCTACCCGTCGCTTACATCCCGTTCGCGGGCGAACAGCATGGGTTCCGGCGGGCTGAGAACGTCAAGCGGGCCCTGGAGGCTGAGCTGTACTTCTACGGCAAAGTCCTGGGATTCGAGCCAGCGGACGCCATCGAGCCCGTGCCGATCGAGAATCTCTAGAGGGGGAGTGGTGAGGTGGAGCAGATCATTTCGTTGGGTGGGTCGATGCTGATCCTGATTGCGTTCGTGGGCAATCTGTTGGGCCGGATATCAGCTTCGGGGCTGCCGTACGTGCTCTTGAATCTGGTCGGGTCGGCGATCCTCTCGGTCATCGCGATCGTGGAGGAGCAATGGGGGTTTCTCCTGCTGGAAGGGGTGTGGACGGTGGTCAGCCTGTATGGGCTAGTGCGGTTGCTGCGCGCTGGCGGCGGCCGGCCCGGGCCGGTAGGGCTGGGGCATTAGCGGTACATCGGCATGGCGAGTTCGTGCTCGTAGGGGCGATGCATGCATCGCCCAGTCTGCCCTCCGGGGCAGTTTGAGACCGGACATGTGGCACGTCGAGGTTGGGAACTGGGCGAGGCATGCCTCGCCCCTACGAATGTAAATCCGATGACACATCGAATATGCGTGAGGGGCGGCTACGAATCGTCGGAGGGGACAACGGCGAAGACGGCAATGGGAGTATGGGCGGCGATGTGGTGGAGCAGGGCGTAAATGAGGAAGGCTGCCCCGGCCATTTCGGCGGTCTCTTCGATAACGGCGAGAATCGTTACCGGTCCGCCTCCCCGTCCACGGGCGTCGGTGATCGCGGCTTCGATCATCTCGATGACGAGTGCTCCGCCGATATAGATCGCGGCAGCCAGGATGAACCGGCGGCGGGAGTCCGGTGGTAGGGCCCGAAGAAACGAGAGGTAAGCGAGTCCGACCATTACGGCGAGGATTGAGTACGGCACAACCCAGGCCCAGAGCAGAGGACCGCCGGTGGGCATGATGCCCTTGACCCAGTCGCCGAGTTGCTCGTGGAGTGAAGCGACCTCATCGCAGGACAGAAAGATGAGGATCAGGGCGAGGCCGAACCAGTGGCGCGCCCATTGATCGCGGGTCGCGCGCGCGGCAGCAGCGATGGCCGCGACGAGCAACCCCGCGCAGAGGAGCATGCTGGCGGTGAACCAGGTGCCAACCGTCTGTTCGGCACTGGGGTTGAAGTTGCGGCGGATTACCCGCAAAGCACGTGGCAGAAACTCGCGATCGGTCGCGTCGAAGTTGCGCGAAAGCTCCCCGGCGATGCCCAGGATGGTGAGCACGACGATGGCCAAGGAGAGCCAGCGGAGAACCCGTGCGGGCGAGATCGCGAGCCGGTGGGCCGTCGGACCGGTCGGAAGATGGGGGTGTTGTGGCATGGAGCCGATCACGCGAAGATGATGACCGGCGAGCCCCGGTCGCGGTTCAGGTTTACCCGAACGCAGACAGCGACCCCGGGCGCGTACACGGCGCGATGAGGTCGCAGGGCGCAAATGGTACGTGGTCGTCGGTCGCGTCGCATGGGCAGGACGAACCCGGCGCGGGCAGAAAGGTCGAACGTGGCGGACGGAACGCAAGCAACGACACGGAGAGCCGATCTCGATGCCGTGCTGGCAGCATGTGCCCAAAACCGCGAGCGGGATCTGGCCGATCTCTTTCGGATCCTGCGCCAGCCCAGCATCAGCACGCAGAACATCGGCGTGCGCGAATGCGCGGAACTGGAGCGGGACCTGCTTGTCGACGCGGGCCTGGAGGTCAGGATCATCGAGACCGCGGGGCATCCGATGGTTTTCGGAAGCCGGCCGGGCCAGGCCGGTTCGCCGACGCTGCTGCTGTACGGTCATTACGACGTACAGCCGCCGGAGCCGATGGACGCCTGGCGCTCCCCGCCGTTCGAGCCGGAGGTGCGCGACGGCAAGATCTGGGCTCGGGGCGTCGGCGATAACAAGGGCCAGCACGTCGCCCACATCTGCGCCTTACGGGCGTGGACCGAGACGGTCGGGAGCCTGCCGATCGGAATCAAGGTGCTGCTCGAAGGCGAAGAGGAGTGCGGCAGCCCCCAGATCGACGCGTTCGTCGCCGCCAATCGCGATCTTCTCACCGCCGATCTGGTGGTGACGGCGGACGGCCCGGTCCACGACGATGCCCACCCGCAGGTGGAGTACGGCGTCCGGGGCATGGTCTACATCGAGTTGACGGCCCGGGGCGCGAACCACGATCTGCATTCGGGCAACTGGGGCGGCATCGCGCCGAACCCAGCCTGGACGCTGGTGCAACTCCTGGCGACGATGCGCGACCCCGGCGGCAATGTCCTGATCGAGGGGTTTGCGGACGACGTGCGGCCGCTTTCCGACCTCGCCCAGGCGGCCATCGCGAAAATCCCGCTCGATCAGGCGGGCGCCCTTGCCGGCATCGGCGTGCGCGAGTTGCCGCCGCCGGCGGACGTGCCCTACTTCGAGCGATTGATGGCCCGGCCGACGTTGAACATTGCCGGGTTCACCTCGGGGTACGGCGGACCCGGGAGCAAGACGATCATCCCGGCCGTCGCGACGGTCAAGATGGATATGCGGTTGGTGCCGGATCAGGATCCGGACGACGTCTTCGCCAAGGTGAAGGCGCACGTGGAGAAGCATGCTCCGGAGGTGGAAATCCGCCACTTCGGTGCGATGCGGCCCTCGCACACTCCCCTCGATCACCCGCTGGCAGCGCCGGTGCGGCGGGCGGTAGCCCAGGGATTTGGGGTCGAGTCGATCGATATCCCCCTCGTCGGCGGCAGTTTGCCTGACGCGACCTGGACGAAGACCCTCGGGTTGCCGTCGTTCGTCGTGCCCTATGCCAACCACGACGAAGCCAATCACGCTCCCAACGAGAACCTGGTGCTGGAGCGGTTCTACGCCGGGATCCGGACGACCGCCGCATTGGTGGCGGAACTTGCCCGGTAGGCGATTCCCGGCAGCGCTGCACGATTTGCCTCGTAAGAGGATGTTGTCAGGCGGGTGTTACGCTTCCCTGCCACAAGCGCCGCGCTGTCGTGGGGACGGCGCGGCTGGATCGCCGGCCCGCATCCCGTTCCAGACTCCTGGAGAACGTCGTTTGGGGCGGTCGGCGGCGGAGCGGAGGGAGATAGAGGTGGCGGAACGCCAGGGCGAGTTCCGGACCCCGCGCGGTGAAGGGGAGACGATCCTACGCACGAGCGGGCTGAGCAAGCGGTTCGGCAACATCACCGCCGTCCAAAACCTCGATCTCGACGTACGCGCCGGTGAAGTGCTGGGCTTTCTCGGGCCGAACGGCTCGGGGAAGAGCACGACAGTCGGCATGATTCTGGGTCTGATCAAGCCCACGGCCGGTACGGTCGAGTTGTTCGGCAAGCCGCTTGAGCAGCAGCGGGAGGCGCTCACGCGCCAGGTCGGGGCGATTATCGAGACGCCCGCCTTCTATCCCTACCTCTCCGGACGCGACAACCTGCGGGCGCTGGCGATGGCGGCCGGTGGGGTTCCTGCCAGCCGGATCGACGAGTTGCTGACGCTGGTCGGTCTCCAGGAGCGTGCCGGCGGCAAGTTCAAGACCTACTCCCTGGGCATGAAGCAGCGGCTCGGGATCGCATCCACCCTGCTGACGGACCCGTCGCTGGTGATTCTGGACGAGCCGACCAACGGGCTGGACCCGTCGGGGCAGCGGGAAATCCGCGACCTGATCCCCGATCTGGCCAGGCAGGGCCATGCCGTGCTGCTCGCCAGCCACCTGCTGCACGAGGTCGAGCAGGTATGCGAGCGGGTGGCGATCATCCGGAGCGGGCGCCTGATTGAGTTCGGGCGGGTGGCGGATCTGGTCGCCCGGGGCGAGTATCTGGACGTCAAGCTCCGCCCGGACGAAATCGCGGCGGCGGCCCAGGTGCTGCAGACCCTGTCGTTCGTCGAGAGCGTGGCGCCGCGCGACGAGGGCCTGGCCGTGACGTATACGGGTGAGCACGGCGCGGCGATCAACCGGGTGCTGGCCGGCCAGGGCATCTTTGCCTCGGCGCTGATTCCCAGGCAGTCCTCGCTGGAAGACATTTTCCTTGAGCTGACCGAAGGCAGCACCCCGGGCGAGCTGAACGTGCAGGCGGGAGGGTCGGACAATGCTGCCGCTGTTGCGTAGCGAGGTTTTCCGGCTGCGGCGGCGTTGGATGACGACGGTTCTCCTGCTGGTCGTGGTGTTAGGCGTCGCCGCGGTCTACATCATCCTTTGGCTGGTCTATATCAACGCGTCCCTGGTTGAGCAACTCGATCAAGCCGACGAGCTCAGCGTGAGCGCCGTGCCGGATATTGGCATGGATATTGTCAACTTCCTGGGCTCGATCGTGACGGTCATTCTGGCGGCGAGCATCATCGGCACCGAGTTTGGCTGGGGGACGATCAGGGCGCTGCTGCCGCGGGCGCGCAGCCGGGTCGAACTGATCACCGCCAAACTCATTACGCTGGCACTGTTCGACGTTCTGATCGTGCTGGCGGGCTTTGTGACAGCTACTATCTTCTCCTCCGTTATCGCCAACATCGAAGGGCTGGACACCAGCCCGAGCTCCGAGTTCTGGGGGGACGCGATCCAGTCGATCGCGATCAACCTGTTCGTGCTCCTGCCCTATTCCGCTTTGGCCTTCTTCGTGGCAGTGCTGACGCGCTCGAATGCGGCGGGTATCGCCATCGGCCTCGCGATTCTGCTGGCCGAGGGGATCATCGTCGCGATCCTGGGAGCGCTGAGCGACGCCCTGGATTGGATCGGCGATCTGCTGTTCACCAACAACATGACCGCGATCCTGAACGAAAACAATCCGGGAGGGCGAGGTCCGAATAGCGATCTGCCCGGGACGGGACAGGCGATCTTCGTCCTGGTCGTGTGGATTGTGCTGCTGGTCGGCGGCTCGTTCTGGTTCTTCCGGCGGCGGGACGTAACCTCCGGGTAGCCGATCGCGGCGATGTCAGCGCATTGAGGCGGAGGCTCGGCGTTGTGCCGGGCCTCCTGGTTGTATTTGGCGCAGGAGCGCAAGGCGAAAGCGGGCAAGATGGCGTAGGCTACCGAACGTCATTGGAGTGCCGAATTGAGACCGGGGCGTCTGGTCGTCAGGGCGCCCGGAGGATGCATGGATAGCTACTTAGTCGGACGACCGCTCGCCGAGATCGATACCCCTGCCCTCATCGTCGACCTCGATGCGATGGAGCACAACATCGCCACCGTGTCGAAGGAGATCGCCTCCCGTGGGGTCGCCTGGCGACCCCACGCCAAGGGCCACAAATGCCCTGCGATCACCCATCGCCAGATCGCGGCCGGGGCGATCGGCGTGACCTGTGCCAAGCTCGGCGAGGCCGAGGTGATGGCGGCGGCGGGGATCCGCGACATCCTGATTGCCAATCAAGTCGTGGGGCCGATCAAGGCGCGGCGGCTGGCCGGGCTGGCGGCCCAGGCGGACGTGATCGTAGCGGTCGACTCGGCCGAGAACGTCGGTGAACTCGATGCCGCCGCCTATGCATTGGGGACCCGGCCACGGGTGGTGATCGAGGTCAACACCGGTATGGAGCGGGCCGGAACCCTGCCAGGCGAACCCACCGTCCGGCTGGCCGAAAGGGTGGCCAGTGCCAAGGCACTGCGGTTTGCCGGGGTGATGGGCTGGGAAGGACACGCGATGTCCGTGCCCGATCCGGCCGGGCGGGCCACGGCGATCGAGAAAGCGGTCGGGTCGCTGACTGCCACAGCCGATGCGGTCCGCGAGTGCGGGATTCCGGTGGAGATCGTCTCCTGCGGCGGCTCTGGGACCTACCTGACGTCGGTGACCGTCCCGGGCGTGACCGAGGTTCAGGCGGGTGGTGCCACCTTCGGCGATGCCACCTATCGCGACCTGGGCGTGCCGGTCGAGGCGGCCCTGTCTCTCCTGGTGACGGTGACCAGCCGCCCGGCCGAGAACCGGATCATCGTCGACGCGGGCCGGAAGGCGGTCGATCCGTCGAACCGAGTGCCACACGCCGTCGGGCTGGATGCGGTGGCCGGGATGGCCTTCTCGGCGGAGCACGGCACGATCCGGTTGTCGGAGCCGGCCGAAGCGCCGCGGGTCGGGGACCGGCTCGAGTTTCAGATCGGCTATCACGACCAGTGCGTCCACCTCCACGAGCGGATGTTTGGTTTACGTGACGGAGTGGTGGAAACGGTGCTGCCGGTGCTGGGGCGGGGGAAGCTGCAGTAGTCGTTCACTTCTGCGTGGATCCGGCTTGGCCCCGGCGTCCCGACCGGTAGGGGCGGACCGGTGTGTCCGCCCGGTCCACCCGCCGCGAACGTTGCCCGTGCTGGCGCACCAGATCCAACGCTACGTCGAAGCAAGATTCGTCCCGTCAGGGTTGGCATTCGGGCGGACACGCCGGTCCGCCCGGACCAGTCGGGACGCCGGGGCCCAGTCGGAACACCTGAGGGATTGCAGGAGTCACGATATGTCGCCGGTGTATGGGAGCCGATGGCCTCGCCGGGCGGGCGGCAGTAGATGATCGCGCGACGATTGCGGGCCGGGTAGGATACAGCGGTCGTGACAACGGGACCTTGGGAGAGAGGATGAGCTTCGCACGGTCGATCTGGCGCGGGCTGGGGGTCATGCGCAACCGGGCGTTGTTGACGCTGACGCTCGGGCATTACACGGTCGACATGTACGGGGGCCTATTGCCTATTCTCTACCCGCTCCTGCGTGATGAGTTCGATCTCAACCTCAAAACCGTCGGCATGGTGTCGCTGGCGTACACCGGGGTGTCGGCGCTGACTCAGCCGCTGTTCGGCTGGGTAGCGGACCGGTACGGGACGAAATTCCTCGGGCTAACGTTGGTGTGGACGGCGGTGATGTTCGCGACTATCGGGTTCGCGCCGACATTTCCCATGCTGCTGGTGATGGCGGCCCTGGCCGGCCTCGGTTCGGCGGCATACCACCCGATGGGAGCGCTGTCCGCCAGTGCGGCGATCCCGGCGGAGAACCGCAACACCGGCATGTCGTGCTACATCTCCGGCGGTACCCTGGGTGTCGCTTCCGGTCCGTTGCTGGGAGCCGTATTGTTCGGTGTCTTCGGCGTCCGGGGAACCGCCCTGATGGTGCTCCCAGGCGTGAGCATTGCCACCTGGATGCTGCTGGAGATGCGCCGGGTGGCGCGGGCGCGGCGGGCGGCCGGCGAGACGGGGACCCGTAAGCGGACGGCTGCGGCTCCGATGCCGATTCCGTGGGTTCCGCTCGGGGCGACCGTCGGGGTCATGATGTTGCGTGCCTGGACGATCTTCGGTATCCAGGCGTTCATCCCGAGTTGGTACAAGTCCATGGGGTATGACGCCAGTTTCTACGGCCCGCTCGCGACGACGGTCGTGCTGGCGGGCGCGGCGGGCAATGTCGGCTGGGGTTCGCTGGCGGACCGGTTCGGCCGGCGGGCAGTGGTGATCATCACGACGGCCGGCACGATTCCGGTCGTTCTCCTCTTTGCCCAAATGACCGGCCCGATCGCGTTCGTGCTGGCGGCGATGCTCGGCTTTCTGGCGGCTTCGACCGCGCCGCTGATGCTGGTCACGGCCCAGCAGCTCATGGCGGGCCGGGCGGGCTTTGCCTCTGGCCTTATCCTGGGGTTGGGGTTCGTTACCGGCGCGATAGGGGTGCCGGTGATGGGCGCAATCGGCGATGCCTACGGGATGCAGGCGGCGATGAGTTCGCAGGCGATCGTGGCCCTGATCACGATCGGGGTTGCCTTCCTGCTGCCCAACGAGCGGCGAATCGTCGAACTCGGCCACCGCGCCCCGCGGGTGGCGCCGGCGACTTGAACCGAGTCAATCAACGACGCAAGTCCCACTGCGCAGGAGATTCACCGACCCAGACGATTGTCGTCGCCGTCCGAGACGTCGATCCCAAGCCGACGGGCAAACCACCCGATCTCGGCATCGTACAGATCGTCGGTGGAGTCCTCAAGTTTTTCCATGTGTCCGAAGAGTTCGAGCGAGATGAGGCCGTGCATGGTGGCCCAGGCGGCGATGGCCGCGTGGCGCACCTCATCTTCCTGGGCAAGGAGACTCGTGTGCCCGCCCTTGATTCGATCGAATGTGCCGTCGGTGCGAACGACGGCCCTGGTGATGACGTCCACGAGCTGAATCGTGGCTCGGTAGGCGGCAGGTTGAGTGATCTCAAACGGAGCGTGGTAGCCGATGATCGGCGTGCCAAAGATGAGTGAGTACTCGGCGCGATGGGCAATGGCCCAGGTTCGATAGGCACGGGCGATGGCGAATAGGCGGCCGCTCAGGTCGTCGCGCGCGAGGGGCGCGTCCGCGTCGTTGATGGCATCGGCGAGCGAGTCGTAGGCATCGACGATGAGGGCGGTCACGAGGGCGTCGCGGGAGGGGAAATACCGGTAGATGGCCGGCGCGGTCATGCCCATCTCGCGGGCGATGGCGCGGAGCGAGAGGGAAGCGGCTCCTTCGGACTCCATCAGGGCGCGGGCGCGGTCCTTGATCTCGGCGGCAGTGTTGATGCGGTTCCGCTCCCGCCGCGACAGCGCTTGAGGGTACTCGGTCATTGCACGACCACCTCGCCCCGCATGAAGAAGTGGAGGGTGCACTCGTACGAGTATGTGCCGGGCTCGGTGAACGTGTAGGCGTAGGTACCGCTCGACTGCGTCTCCGATTCGAGGCCGTCGCCGACGACGTTGTGGTCCTCATCCCCGGACCACGTCCAGGTGACGGTCTGGCCGGCCTCGATTTGGATGGCAGCGGGTTCAAACTCGTTGTCGCGTACGTCGACCGCGGTAACGCCGGCAACGGGGTCGCCGGGATCGAGTTCACCCTGGACATAGACGGTTCCCGCAATCGCGAGGGCGACGACAATAATCAGTACGGCGCCGGCCCAAATCCAGAAGCGACGACGGGAAAGCGCCGAAGACACGTGGTGAACCTCCTAAGTGAAGCTTGATCCGCAGGCGATTCGCGCCGCAGACAAAGGCGCGCGCTCGCGTCTATTATCACCGATAACTAAGTTGTCGGTGTTCAGTCTACAGTCGGGAGTGACTTTTCGCTCATGATCCCGGATCATCAAATGGCTGGATCGAGAGGGATGTTCGTTAGCGATGCGCACAGCACCGAAGCAGCCGGGGCACTTGCCCCGGCTGCTTCGGTGCTCATCAAGTCTTCCGGGCGGCGCGAATGCTTCCGCCCCTTCTCAAAGCGATCTAGAAGTCGAAGTCGTCGATGTTCTCAGCGTTGAACGTGTAGGGTGGGCCGAGGACGACGACACTGCCTTCGCCCACAGTGTAGGAACCGAGGCGGCCGGCGGTGAAGGTGTCCCCGGGAGCGCCGGTGATCTCGCCGTTGACCAGGGCGATCGCGGCGTAGTACGTCAGGTAGTAGAGGTCGGTTGGGTTCCAGAGGGCGAATTCCTGGACGGTGCCGTCCTTGATGAACTCGCGCATCTCGTTGGGCAGGCCCAGGCCGGTCAAGGCGACATCGGTGCGGCCCTCGTCGCGGAGCGCGGCGGCGGCGTTCTTGATGCCGACCGTGGTCGGGGAGACGATGCCCTTCAGGTCCGGGTAGGCGGTGAGGAGCTCGATGGTCTTGTCGTAACTCTTCTGGTCCTCGTCATCGCCGTACGCGATCTCGACCAGCTCGATGTTTTCGTAGCCGGGGCGGGTGAGCTCATCCTGCATGAACTCGATCCAAGTGTTCTGGTTGGTCGCCGTGCTGGCGGCCGAGAGGATGGCAATCTCGCCTTCGCAGCCGATCAGGCGGGCGATATCGCGGATCTGGTCGCGGCCGATCTCCTCGGAGTTGGCTGAGTTGACGAAGAGGTCGCGGGCGTCCGGGGCGACATCGGAGTCGAAGCTAACGACCTTGATGCCCTGGCCGCGGGCTTCGTTGAGGGCCGGGGCGAGGGCGTTGGGATCGTTCCCGGAGACGGCGATGGCGGCGACGCCCTGCTGGGTGAGCGTCTGGATGAAGGTCACCTGCTCGGCAGCGTTCGGAGTGTCCGGCCCGACCTGCTCGGTGGTGCCGCCCAGCTCACCGGCGGCCTCCTCGGCGCCGCGGAAGTTGGAGGCGAAGTACGGGTTGACGACGTCCTTGGGCAAGAAGGCGACGTGGGCTCCGTTCGCGCCCTCGCCAGTGGCGCCTGCCGCCGGCGAGGCGGCTCCCGCGGCATCGGCGGCGGGTGAGCTCTCCGCGGCGGGTGCATCAGTGGCGCAGTCGGCTCCCTGGGCGCGAGCAACGTTCAGGCGCGGCCCGGAACCAGCCCCGAAGGCGAAGGCAGGCAGGCAGAGTCCCAGAATGAGGATCAGGCGGATCGGGCTCGCGAGGGTGCGGATCATCGTTGTCTCCTCCTCAGCGCATATCGTCGGACGCGAACGGTGCGATAAGCGCGGATTGCCGGTAGATTGTTGTAGGGGCGGACCTCCGTGTCCGCCCGGTTGCTAACCACGTGGTTTCGCGTTGGAAACGGCATTTTCACATCGTCGTTTCGCGGTGTGCGGCCGGGCGGACACGGAGGTCCGCCCCTACGCCGGTGAGGTTGTTTCGAACTCGGCACCTCCTTTCAGTGCGGCGGGTCAATCGCCGGCGGCCGGGCGTGGAGCCGATCTGCTCGAACGCCGGAACGCGGCGATGCGACGGGTGATGTTCGGGAGTAGGACGGAGAGGATGAGCAGGCTGCCGACCGCGATGCTCTGGATTTCGGCATTGGACGAGTTGAGGTTGAGGACGTTGCGCAGGGTGGCGATGACCGCCAGCGACAGGGCAACGCCGAACATGGTGCCTCGGCCGCCGAAAATGCTGACGCCCCCGAGGAGGACCGCCGCGATCACGTCCAACTCGAAACCGACGGCGTTGTCAGCCCGGGACGATGAGACCCTGGCGGTGAACATGATGCCCGCTAAGGAGGCGACAACACCAGAGACGACGAAAAGCCACAGCTTCACTCTGGCCACCTGGACCGCCGAGAACCGGGCGGCTTCGGGGTTCGACCCGATCGCGTAGATCTGTCGGCCGATCCAGGCCCGGTGGAGCACGACGGCAAAGATCGCCAGCAAGGGGAGGAAGACGAGCGTCGTCCAGGGGAGACGCGTGCCCGAGATCGTGCCGAAGCCGAATTCGGTGAAGTTAGGGGGATAGTCGGAGACGGCGCTATCGCCCAGGATCACGTAGGCCAGGCCGCGATAGAGGGAGAGCGTGCCAAGCGTTACGACCAACGACGGCAGCCCGAGCCGTGTAACGAAGATGCCATTGAGCAACCCCGCGGCCGCGCCGACAAGTAACGTGATGGTGATGCAAAGCCAGAGAGGCAGCCCGGCCTCCCAGGTCTTGCCCAGCACGGCGCTGGAAAGGCCGAGGATCGAGGCGACCGAGAGGTCGATCTCGCCGGCGATGATGATGAGCGTCATGGGCAGGGCCATAACCGCCTTCTCCATCGACACGCCGGTGATCACGGTCAGGTTGGAGGCTTCGAAGAAGACATCCGACGTCAGCGTGCCGACGATGATCACCGCCAGCAGAAGGGCGGCTAGCAGCGTCTCCCAGCGCATGACGGCGCCGCGCAGGCGGGCGTTCATCTTCGTCGCCTCGCCCGCAGGATCTCCTGGAGCCGCCGGATGATGAGTAGATCGAGGGTCACCGCGATCAGGATGGCGGCGCCGGAGATCGCCTGGAGCCAGAAGGCATTGAGGCGGAGGATGGTCAGGGCGTTCTGGATCATGCCGAGAAAGATCGCGCCCAGGATAGCGCCGAGGACCGTGCCGGAGCCGCCGAAGATGTTGACCCCGCCGAGGACGACGGCGGCGACGACGAGCAGTTCGTAGCCAGTGGCCGCGCGGGCGTCGACCGAAGGAAAGCGCGCCCCCCACAGGATGCCGCCGGCTGCGGCCAGGGCGCCGCAGGCGACGAAGGCGGAGAAGACGAGCCGGTCTACGGGCAGCCCGGACAGGCGGGCGGCCTCAGGGTTGGACCCGATGGCATAGAGCTCGCGCCCGGGGCGGGTCGTGCGCAGGAAGTATCCGACGACGAGGGCAGCGCCGCCGGCGATCAGGATTGGGGCCGGGATGCCAAGCGGCCGGGCCAGGGCGATCTGGCGGAAGTCCGGCGGGACTTCGGACGCGGTAACCAGCTCGCCGCCGCCGATCGCGAAGGTCAGGCCGCGAAAGATGTACAGCGTGCCCAGGGTGGCGACGATCGCGGGGACGCCGCCGAGGGTGACCAGCGTGCCGTTGACGGCGCCAAGACAGGCGCCGATGAGCAGCCCAACGATCACCGCCAGCCAGATTGGGAAATCGGGGTTGTCGCGGAAGATGTCGCGGACGACGTACGCGACCAGGCCCACCGTCGAGGCGACCGATAGGTCGACGTTGCGCGTCAAGACCACCAGCGTCTGGCCGACGGCGACGACGGCAATGATCGAGACGGAGACCAGGATCTGGCGGATGTTGCCAGTGCTCAGGTAGCGGGGTGCCTGGACGCCGACGATGATCGCGACCGCCGCCAGGGCAATGAGCAGGCCGGCCTCGCGGACCCGTCCGACCTGATCGACCAGCCGGCCGGCACCGGACGTGAAACTGCCGCGGGTGGACGCGGCTTTTGGCGGCAGCATCTGGCTGGGCTGGCTAGGCGCGGCCATCGGCGCCTCCTGGGGCGATTGACGACATGTCTGGCATCGGCATCAGTGGCTGCTGGCCGGTGGCGGCGAACATCACGTGCTCCTGGGTGGCCTCGGCGCGCGTGAACTCGCCGCTGAGTCGGCCTTCGTGCATGACCAGCACGCGATCGGCCATCCCCATGATCTCGAGCAGCTCGCTTGAGATGAGGAGGATCGCCAGGCCCTGGGCGGCGAGGTGGGAGATGGCGCGATGGACCTCCGCCTTCGAGCCAATGTCGATGCCCCGGGTCGGCTCGTCCAGGATAAGCACCCTGGGGCCGGTCGCCAGCCACTTGGCCAGGACAACCTTCTGCTGATTGCCGCCCGAGAGCGCTGCCGCGATTTGGTCGACGCTTGGGGTCTTGACCTGGAGACGTTCGGCGTAGCCGGTCGCCAGGGCGCGCTCTTTCCCCCGGTCGAGGATGCCGAACCGGCTGAGCCGGGGCAGGATCGGCAGGGAGACATTGGCGGAGATCGGGAACCCTAAGACCAACCCTTCGGCGTGGCGATCCTCAGGCACGAAACCGATCCCGTAGCGCATGGCGGTCGATGGGGTCGATATGGTGACCGGGTCGCCATCGATCCGGATCTCGCCCGCGGCGCGATCGATGCCAAAGATCGCGCGGGCGATCTCGCTCCGGCCCGCCCCGACAAGTCCGAACAGCCCGAGTATCTCGCCCGTGCGCAACGAAAAGCTGACATCGCGGAATTCGCCCGGCCGGGTGAGGCCGACCACTTCGAGCACGGTCTCTCCGATAGCGGCATCTTCCTTGGGAAACAGGGTGTCGAGGCGGCGGCCGACCATGTGGCGAATGGTGGCGTCAATGGTGAGCTCCGATGCCGCGGCCGTGATGACAAGGCTCCCGTCCCGAAAGACGGTGACACGGTCGGAAAGCGCAAAGATTTCGTCTAGGCGGTGAGAGACGAACAGAATCGCGACGCCCTGCGACCTGAGTTGGCGGGCGATCGAGAAGAAACGTTCGACCTCGCGTGCCGAGAGCGATGCCGTCGGTTCGTCCATGACCAGGACGCGGGCGTTGAGCGAGAGCGCCTTGGCGATTTCGACCAGTTGCTGATCGGCGACGGAGAGCCCGCGGACAGGTGTGGCGGGCGAGAAGGCGGCGCCCAGCGGGGCAAGGAGGGCGGCAACCTCACGGGCCATCCGGCGGCGATCGATGCGACCGAGCCTGTCGGTCGGCTGGCGACCCATGAAGATGTTTTCGGCGACATCCAGGTCGGGGTACAGGGTTGGATGCTGGTGGATGACGGCGATGCCGTGGCGGCGCGCGTCGAGCGGTCCGTGCAGGACCAGATCGTGGCCATCCAACTGGAAGTCACCTACGTCGGGCTGGTAAATGCCGGCGAGGAGTTTAACCAGGGTGCTCTTGCCGGCGCCGTTCTCGCCGACGAGCGCGTGGACCTCCCCCGGGAAGAGTGCCAGATCGACGCCGCGCAGGGCCTGGACCGCGCCGAACCGCTTGGCGATGCCGCGCATGGCGACCACCGGCTCCAAGGGGAGCGGAGATAGTGGCTCTGTCTGGTCAGGCTCAGGAGTGGAGTTCTGGCTCACGACATCCCCGCCAGGATGGCGCCTCGGCGCGCCGGAATCTGGAAACCGAACCTCGTGGCCCGCTCGATCGTCGTGGTGGACGGGTGTGCCCGCGCAGAATAGCGAGGCGACCTTCAGTGCGCAAGGGCGGAGTTTTGTCGGTGCCCGCTTGACACGGGACGGTTTGACCGATAGGGTGTGGTCTACTGGTCAACCAATATACCAACTCGCGGGGAGGCGCCACGGGCGCTGGGGTGGGGAGAGCCGCCGGCAACGGCGGTCCAGGCGAATCACCGGCCGCCGCGGATACTCGCGGCGGCCGGTGTGGAGCCGCCATGGGGCGATGGCCGAACGAGGCACGGCGCGAGCGTCGCGGGGAGGACTGATGGCGGAGTCGTCGCTGAAGTTGAATGGGCAAGTCGAGCAGGATGGGGGCGGCGACCTCGTCGATCACGTCGGGATCGTCGTCCGCGACATCGATGCCAGTCTCGCCTTTTACCAAGGACTCCTCGGGTTTGTGCCGTTCGGCGACGAATCCCTGCCGGAGGTCGGTGTGCGGGTGGTCTACCTCGACTCTGATCAGTCCGGGAGCACCACGCTCCAACTCGTACAACCCACCAAATCAGGTCCGCTCCAGGATTTCCTCGACACGGAAGGCGACGGTCTGCACCACATCTGCTTGGCGGTGGACGACATTCCGGACGCGTTGGACCGGCTTGCGCCGGGGGCGACCGTCCGGATCGTGATCGGTGGCCGCGGCCGGCGCGCCTGCTTTCTGCCGGAGCTTCGGGAAGGAGTGCGCATCGAACTGACCGAGATCGAACCGTGGGCGGCGCGGCAGGCGGCACGGCCGGGGCGCGAAGAGGAGGAAGGGAGATGACCAACGGTGCGGTCGGCGCCGGGCGGTTGGCGGGAAAGGTCGCGGTCGTAACCGGGGCGGGCAGCGGCATCGGGGAGGGGACGGCGCGCGCATTTGTCCGGGAAGGAGCGTCGGTCGGGTTGCTCGACCGGAATGAGACGGCAATCACCATGTTGGCGACCGAACTTGGCGACGCGGCCTACGCGCTCCCGTGCGACGTCACCGATGAAGCGAGCGTCGAGGCCGCCTTCGCAACGGTCCGCGAGCGCCACGGCCGGCTCGATGTGCTGGCCACCTACGCGGCGGTGCAGTTGATCGGAGAGGATGCGCCGGTCGATGCGCTGCCGCTCGATGTCTGGCAGCGGACGATTAGCGTCAACCTGACCGGGGTCTATCTCTGCTGCAAGCACGGTGTGCGCCTGATGAAGGTCAGCGGTGACGGTGGCAGCGTCATCAATTGCGGCTCGCCCACTGGCCTGACGATGTGCGGGGCGGGCTGGCACGCCTATGCCTCGTCGAAGGCCGGGGTGATGTCGATGACCCGGGTGATGGCGGCCGACTATGCCAAGGACAAGATCCGGGTCAATGGCATCGTCCCGGGGACGATCGAGACCACCCTGACCCGAAAGCTGACCGAAGACCCGGTGACCCGGGCGCAACTGACCGCGCTCCATCCGATCGGCCGGATCGGCACGCCGGAGGACATGGCCGGGATCGCCGTCTTTCTGGCCTCGGACGAATCGACATTCGCCACGGGAGCGCATTTCCACGTCGACGGGGGCATTTCGGTGCGATAAGGCGCTGTACGGGCAACGCTTTCAACGAGCAGGTGGGTGCCATGGGGCGGCAGGGAGGGACGCGACGGGTATGGTAGAGCCGTTTCGAATCGCGTACGGGCGAGATTTCCTGAAGGCGGATGGCAGCGTCGGCTTCGGCGATATCGGCCAGGCGGCATTGGATTCCGCTCCGAACATCATCTGGGGCTACCTGGACGAGCGGACGGCCGAGATCACGCCGGAGCAACTTGAGGGGCTCGATGGCCTTGTGCTGCTGGGCGGTCGCGTGACGCGGAAGTCGCTGGAGGGAGCGGACCGGCTGGCGATCGTCGCCCGCTTTGGCGTTGGCTACGACAACGTCGATATTGCCGCCTGCACCGAGGCAGGGGTGGTGGTCACGATTACGCCGGACGGGGTCCGGAGTCCGATGGCTTCGACCATCCTGACCTTTGTCCTGGCCCTGTCCCATCGCCTCCTCGGAGAAAGGATCGGATTACCCGCGCAGGGGAAGGATTTGCTCGCAAGCTCGACTACATGGGCGTCGGGCTGACTGGCCGTACCGTCGGCGTCATTGGCGCTGGCAACATCGGTAAGGAGTTCTTCCGGCTTGCCCAGCCGCTGGAGATGAGGCACCTGGCCCACGATCCGTACATAAGTCCAGAGGATGTCGCCCACTCGGCGTGGAGATGGTTGACCTGGAGACCCTGCTACGGACCAGCGACTTCGTGGTCGTCAACTGCCCATTGACGCCGGAGACCCGGCATCTGATCAACGCGGAGCGGCTGGGCATGATGAAGCCGACCGCCTACCTGGTTTCGACCGCCCGCGGCCCGATCGTGGATCAGGTCGCGCTGACGGACGCACTGAAAGCTGGGCGGCATTGCTGGGGCGGCGCTCGACGTCTTCGAGGAGGAGCCGGTCGACCCGGACGATCCGATTCTGACGCTGGAGAACGTGATCGTCGCGCCGCACGCGCTGTGCTGGACCGACGAGATGGCCCGCGGCAACGGCAACTCGATCATCGAGGCGCTGCTGGATGTGGCGTCCGGGACGGAATCCGCGCTATCCGGTCGATCGGGCACGTGCTAGAGAGCCCGAAGTTCGTGGAGAAGTTGCGGAGGCGGCGGGAGTAGACCTCACCCCCTACCCCCTCTCCACCGCGGTGGAGAGGGGCGTCTGGTAGAGCCGTCTCCAAATCGGAGTCGGTTCTCCCCCTTCCCCCTGCCGCAGCGGGGAGGGGGCGGGGGTTAGGGGGCGGTTCCTCACGACTCACGACTGAAAGGACGGTGACATGCGCGAGAACGGGGTGAAGCAGAAGATCGCGGACGGTGGGGTGTCGTTGGGGACGATGGTGTTCGAGTTCCCGACGACGGGGATCGGGCGGATCGTGGCGGAGGCGGGGGCCGAGTTCGTCGTCTACGACATGGAGCACACCGGCTGGACGATCGAGACCATCCGGGGGTTGATCGCGACGACGCGGGCGGCCGACACGATCCCGATGGTGCGGGTGCCGGCCACCCAGTACCACTTGCTCTCCGGACCGCTCGATGTCGGTGCGATGGGATTGATGGTGCCGATGGTCGAGACGGGTGAGCAGGCGGCGCTGATCGCACGGTCGGCCAAGTACCCGCCGGACGGCGTGCGCGGCTGCGCCTTCGGCATCGCCCACGACGACTACACCGGCGGCGACGTGATGGCCAAGATGGTCAGCGCCAACGCCGAGGGGCTGCTGATTGCCCAGATCGAGACGGTCAAGGGACTGGAAAACGTCGAGGAGATCGCGGCGACACCGGGGATCGACGTGCTCTGGATTGGCCACTTCGATTTGACCGCCTCGATGGGGACTCCCGCTCAGTTCGAACACCCCGACTATCTGGCGGCGGTACAGCGGGTGCTGGATGCTTGCCAGAAGCATGGCAAGACGCCGGGGATCATGGCCGGGGATGTTGAGACCGGAAAGAGATTACTGGCCCAGGGATTCAGGATCATGGCGTACTCAGGTGACCTGTGGATCCTGGGGCAGGCCCTCCGCCAGGGGCTGGCGGAACTGCGCGGGGCATAGGGAACACGTCGGAGTGGGGATGAGGGGCAATCGATGAAGGTGGTCATTGCCGGAGCTGGATTGATGGGGGCGCAGATCGGGTGCGAGTACGCGCTCGGTGGACATACGGTGGTCTGCGTCGGCCGGAGGCCAGAGGCGGTGCGGGCGCGGCTGGACGCTGCGCTTGCCCTGGTGCGGCAGTACGACCTGGCGTCCGATAGCGCCATCGACGGTGCGACTCCCCGATTGCGTGTGGGCAGGAGCCTCGAAGACGGCGGGGACGGCGTTGAACTCGTCGTCGAGTCGATCGTCGAAGATATCGAAGCGAAATCGGAATTCCTGGCGCGGTGTGCCGCGATGTTCCCGAACGCGATCCTGGCCAGCAACACCTCGTCGCTGCCGATCACAATCCTGGGGGAGGCGGCCGGTGCACCGGAGCGCACAATCGGGACGCACTACTGGAATCCTCCGCTTCTGATGCCCCTGGTCGAGGTGATCAAGGGCAAGGGGACGTCGGACGAGACGACCGAGCGGGTGCTGGAACTGCTCCGACCGTTGGGCAAGCGGCCCGTGCTGGTCGAGCGCGACGTGCCGGGCTTCGTCTGGAACCGGTTGCAACTGGCGCTGCTGCGCGAGGCGGTCTGGATCGTCGAGCACGGCGTGGCCACGCCGGAGACGGTCGACACGATCGTGCGGGACGGCCTGGCCCGCCGGTGGACGCGGACCGGCCCGTTCGAGACGGCCGCGCTGGGCGGGGCGGAGACGTTCGAGCGGATCGCCCGCTTCCTCTTCCCCGAGCTTTCAACCGCCAGCGAGATCGACAACCTGCGGCGCTGGTTGCTCGACGATCAGGAGCGGCTGGCGGGCATCCGCGAGGCCCGGGATGCCGGACTTGTCTCGGAACTGCGGCGCGAAAGAGCACAGGATTGAGACCGGTAGCGGCGGCTCTAGCGGCATTGATGGCGGCACTGGCGAGGAACGGACGTGGTCAACCGGTTAGCGCAGGTCGATCCAATCAAGCGGGAGCCGCTGGCGACGGAGATCGCTCGCCGGTTGGTGGAGTTTCTGCTCGCCGGCGGGGTCGAGCCGGGGGATAGGATGCCCTCGGAGCGGGCCCTGGCCGAGGCCTTCGGGGTCGGCCGGTCGGCAATGCGGGAGGCCCTGAAGGCGCTCACCTTGATCGGGCTTCTCGAGGTGCGTCATGGCGACGGCACGTTCTCAGGAAGGCGGACGCGGCCCTGTTCCCTCAGGTGATCGAGTGGGGACTCCTCCTGGGCGAGCGGCGGACGATGGATCTGGTCGAAGCCCGGCAGAAGATCGAGACGAGCATCGCTGGCCTGGCGGCGGAGCGGAGAACTCGCTGAAGACGTCGAAGAACTGCGCCGTTTGCTGGTCCGGATGAAGGCGATGGATCGCGACCATGCCGGGTTTGTCGACGCCGACGTGGCGTTCCATCTGAAACTGGCCGACGCGGCTGGGAATACGGCCCTGCGCGAGATTCTTTCCAGTGTCCAGGCTTTGCTGAAGGCCTGGATCTCCCGGGTGATTGCGGCGAACGAGAGCACCGTCGTCTCCTATCGGGACCACGTGCCAATTTCCGAAGCTGTCGAGCGAGGGGACCCGGCGGCAGCGGCTGCGGCGGCGAACGGCGGACGATGGATCTGGTCGAGGCCCGGCAGAAGATCGAGACGATCATCGCCGGGTTAGCGGCCGAACGGCGGACACCCGAAGACATCGAGGTCCTGCGGCGCCTATTGGCCCGGATGAAAGCGATGGATCGCGATCATGCCGGTTTCGTCGACGCCGACGTGGCGTTCCACCTGAAGCTGGCCGAGGCAGCCGGAAACACAGCGCTACGCGAGATCCTGTCGAGTGTTCAGGCGTTACTCAGGGCCTGGATCTCCAGGGTGATCGCGGCGAACGAGAGCACTGCCGTCTCGTACCTGGACCACGTGCCGATCTTTGAAGCCGTCGAGCGGGGAGACGCGGCGGGTGCAGCGGCGGCAATGGAAGCACACATGTCATCGGCGGCCGAACGGTTGCGCGCAACCCTGGATGCGAGCCGGGCAAACCGGAACGAGGGGTAGAACGTGAAGATCGCTGTTGTAGGAGTGGGTGCGTTGGGCGGCGTCTGGGCGTCGAAGCTCGCAAGCGCCGGTCATGAGGTCTGGGGTATCGACGCATCGCCGGAGACGGTGGCGGCAATCCAGCAAGACGGGGTGATCATCGAGGATCGCGTCAGCGGGACGACGACAGCGACGCCGATCGAGATCACCAGTGACCCGGCAACGGTCGGGACCGGTCGATGCGATCTTCGTCTTCGTCAAGCATCACCAGACGCGGGCGGCGGCGGAGGCGGCGCGACCGATGGTCGACGCCGTGACATCGATCTGCTCCTTACAGAACGGTTGGGGCAATTCGGACATTCTGGCATCGATCTACCCGGGCGAGCAGATCGTGATGGGGATTACCTATCAGAGCGCGACGGTGCTGGAGCCGGGCCGCGTGGCTCATACCGCAAGCCGGCCCTCGTTCGTGGGGCCGTACTTGCCTGGGGGAGATCCGGAGCGCTCCATGGCAATCGCATCCGCGATGGCGAGCGCCGGGATGGATGCCAGTGTGCCGGACGACATCACCACCGAGGTCTGGAAGAAGCTGATCCTCAATTGCGCCTCCTTGCCGACCGCGGCGCTGACCCGGTTGCGGTCCGCCAATCTCGGCGCTCCTGGTCCGCTCGTCGACGACGTGCTCGACGCGATCGTGCGGGAGGCGGTCGCGGTCGCTCAGGCCCGTGGCCTCCCGATCGAGCTGGAGGAGCGGATCGAATACGTCCACCGGCTGTTGCGCGGCGGGGGCGCGGGCAAGGCGTCGATGCTCCAGGATGTCGAAGCTCACCGAAAGACCGAGATCGAAGCCGTCAACGCCGCGGTCGTGCGCGAGGCAGACCGGTTGGGCGTGCCCGTCCCCGTCAATCGGGCAATGGCGGCACTTGTTGGGGGATTGGAGCGGTCGTGGACGCAGGAGTGACGGGGATGTTGCCCCCATACCCCCCAGACCCGGAGAGCCCCCTACCGTCCCCCCGGCCCCCTTTCCCCCGCCGCGGCAGGGGGAAGGGGGAGACGAGCGGCCCTCACCCCGGCCCTAAAGGGCCACCCCTCTCCCAATCCTGGGAGAGGGGACGGAGAGACTCGCGCGCTCCCCGGGAGAAGGGCTGGTGGCCCCTCTCCCGCGGTGGTAGGGAGAGGGGGTAGGGGGTGAGGTCGTTAATGACTGACAGCGCATTGCCGGTGCGGGTGGTTCGGTATGGGGTGGATGAGGCATTGCCGGAGCGGCGGACGCTTCGAGCTGGGCCGATCACGGCGGTGCTCGAGGGGGGCGACCTCCGGTATGTCAAAGTCGGCGGGCAGGAGGTCATCCGGCGGCTGTACGTCGGAGTGCGGAATCAGAACTGGGACACGATTCCGGCGAGGTACTCCAATTTCCACGTAACTGAGGATGACGGAGGATTTCGGGTTTCGTTCACCGCGGAGCACGACAACGGCGATGTCGCCTTCACCTGGGACGGAGTCATCTCCGGGACGGCCGATGGCACGATCGCATACTCGCTGGACGGGCGGGCGGGCCGGACATTCCTCAAGAACCGGATTGGGTTCTGCATCCTGCACCCGACGGAACTTGCGGGCCGGGCGGTTGAAGTCGAGACGCCCGACGGCACGATCCGGAGCAAGTTCCCGGAGTTGATCTCCCCCGACCAGCCATTTGTCGACATGGTTGCCATCAGCCACGACGCCGGCGGTGAAGGCGATGCGCGGGTCACGATCCGATTTGAAGGAGATCTGTTCGAAACAGAAGACCAGCGCAACTGGACCGATGCTTCCTATAAGACCTATTCGACACCGCTGCGGTTGCCGTACCCGGTGAAAATCGAGAAAGATGCCAGGGTCCAGCAACGGGTCACCCTGACGGTTGACGCCGGGGCGGCGCTATCACCGGTCGGGACCGCGAGCGGTGAGCCGGATATCACTGTCGGCGCGGAGCCGATCGGGGTGCTGCCGCCAATCGGGTTCGGGGTTGCCGGGCACAGAGGACCGCTTGAGTCGACCGCAGTCGACGCCCTGCGCAAGCTTGCGCCGGCTCATCTTTGGGTGGCGTTTGACCTTCGTGACGAGGAGTGGATCGATCGCTTGACTCGGGCGACCCGGGAGGCCCGGGCGCTGGAGACTGGGCTGGAGATCTCGGTGGTGGCCGATGCGGACGGCGGCGACGGGTTGGCACGGTTGGCGGCGGCGCTGGGCGAGATACGGGTACCCGTGGCGCGGGTGCTTGTCTTTCCGCCGGTGGACGAGCCGATCACCTTTCCCCGGCATGACCTGGCGACCACACCAGAGGTTCTGAAACGGGCGAAGGCCGCATTTGCCGCAGCGGGGCTGGACGTGCCGCTCGGGGGAGGGGCGCGGACCTACTTCACCGAGTTCAACCGTGCCTCGGCGACGATACCGGTCGGCGAGATGGCCGTCGCGGGGTACACGATCAACCCCCAGGTGCACGCCTTCGACAATGCCTCGCTGGTCGAAACTCTGGGGACGCAGGCGGAGACCGTACGCTCTGCGAAGGCGATTGCCGGGGAAACGCCCCTGGCGATCGGCCCGGTGACCCTTCAGCCACCGTTCAACCCGAACGCGACCGGCCCGGCGCCCGAGGTTGGGGAGGACGAGCTGCCGCCGTCGGTCGATCCGCGGCAGCTCTCGCTTTTCGGGGCCGGATGGACGCTCGGCAGCCTGCGGCACCTGGCCGGGGCAGGGCCAGCATCGCTGACGTACTTCGAAACGACTGGTTGGCGCGGGCTGATTGAGCGCCGGGACAAGCTCACCCGCCGGGATCTTTTCCCGTCACAGCCCGGGCAACTCTTCCCGCTCTACCACGTCTTTGCCGCCGTGGCGGAGTTCGCGGGCGGCGAGGTCCTGCCGGTCTCCGTCGCGGAACAGTTCGGGTACGAGGCGCTCGCGCTTCGAGCGGGCGATCGCACCCGGTTGCTCGTCGCAAATTTCCACGATGACGAGCGGGAGGTGCGGATCGCGATTCCATGGGCGCGGAGCGCGACCGCCAGATACCTGGACGAACGTACCTACGACGAGGCGGCCCATGACGCAGAACATTTCCGTGGAGTTGGAGGCAACGGCATCGCGGCCAGCGATGGTGTGTTGAGCGTCCGGCTGCGGCCGTTCGCGGTCGCCTGCCTGGATATTGAGCGCTAGGTTAGATGCTCGGGCGGCATTGGACTGCGTGGAGGACGGGGACGCATGGAGAGCAGTGGGCCGCGCGGGCCGCAGCCGATGGGGCGGCGCGGGAATGTGACGTCTTACGGGGACGCCGGGTTCAGCAACTTCATGCGGCGGGCGTTTGCGAAGGGCATGGGATTTACGGATGAGGATCTGGGCCGGCCCGTTATCGGGATTGCGAACTCGTGGAGTGAACTCAACCACTGCAACCGGTCGCTGAAGGAGCTAGCGGAGGCGGTCAAGCGCGGCGTGTGGCAGGCAGGCGGCTGGCCGCTCGAGTTCCCGACCATCTCGTTGGGCGAGATCTTTTTGAGCCCGACGGCCATGCTCTTCCGCAACCTGATGGCGATGGACGCCGAAGAGATGGTCCGGGCGCAGCCGCTCGACGGGGTGATCCTGCTCTCGAACTGCGACAAGACAACCCCTGCCTACCTGATGGGTGCCGCCAGCGCCGATGTTCCGGCGATGATCGTCACCGGCGGACCGATGCTGAACGGGCGCTGGCGCGGCCAGGACCTCGGGGCCTGCACCGACTGCCGGCGCTACTGGACCGAATACCGGGCGGGCACCATCGGCGATACCGAGCTGGGAGAACTCGAAGAGGCGCTCTTCCGGTCACATGGGCACTGCATGGTGATGGGGACCGCGAGCACGATGGCCGCCGTAACGGAAGGGTTAGGGATGACCCTACCGGGCGGGGCCGCGATTCCGGCAGCCGATGCCAAGCGGATTCGGTTTGCGGAGGAGGCGGGGCGGCGGATCGTCGGGATGGTCGACGAGGATCTGCGACCGTCGAAGATCCTCACGCGGGAGGCGTTTGAGAATGCGATCCGGGTCTGCGTGGCGATCGGCGGTTCGACCAACGCCGTGGTCCATCTGGCGGCCATCGCGCGGCCGGGCGGGGATCGACCTGCCGCTCGATCGCTGGGATGAGCTCAGCCGGGAGACGCCGCTGGTGGCGAGCCTGCGGCCGTCCGGCTCGTATCAGATGCAAGAGCTCTTCGAAGCCGGCGGAATTCCCGCCGTCATGCGGGAACTGGCGCCGCTGCTGCACCGAGACGTGCTCACCGTAACCGGCAAGACCGTTGGCGAGAACCTGGCAACGGCTGTCTCGAGTTTGCGGCCGGAAGTGGTCGGGCCGCTGGCGACGCCGTTTGCCCCGGAGGGCGGCATTTCCATTCTGCGCGGCAATCTGGCGCCGGATGGGGCCGTGATCAAGCACTCGGCGGCGTCGCCGGCGTTGCTGTCGCATCGAGGGAAAGCCGTCGTCTTCGACAGCGTCGAAGACATGATGGCCCGGGTCAATGACCCCGAGCTTGACGTAACGGCAGCGAGCGTGCTGGTGCTGCGCAACGCCGGGCCGGTTGGCGGGCCGGGGATGCCGGAGGCCGGCATGATCCCGATTCCGCGCAAGCTCTTGCAGGCCGGGGTGCGCGACATGGTCCGAATATCGGACGCACGGATGAGTGGGACAGCCTACGGCACGATTGTGCTCCACATCGCCCCCGAGGCTGCCGTCGGTGGGCCACTGGCGGCCGTGCAGGACGGGGACGAGATTGCGCTGGACGTGCCATCCCGCAGCCTGGAACTTCTGGTCCCGGCGACAGAGATCGCAGCAAGGCTGGCGGCGACCCCGCGGCGCGAGCGTCACCCGAGCGCCGAGCGCGGGTACGGCTGGCTCTACGCCGAGCACGTGACCCAGGCACCGGAGGGGTGCGACTTCGACTTCGCGGCCGCGGGTTGGTCCGGGAATTGACTCTTTCCATGTTACTTTGGGATGACATGTTGTAGGGGCGGACCGGTGTGTCCGCCCGGCCACATGAACGCGCTGTTTCGGCATCGGGACGCGGTTCCAGGACGCGCACCGGGTTGGCGGATGAGGAGGGCAGACACATCGGTCTGCCCCTACGATTGCGGTACGAAATGCGACACTTGGGATCGGTGAGCGTGGATTTCTGCGAGGAGCGATCAGATGCACCACGATGTGGCGGGCGAGATCGAGGCGGCGGGGATCGTGGCGATCGTGCGCCTGGATGATCTCGACAAGGCGGTGCCGCTGACCGAGGCGTTGGTCGCAGGCGGAGTGCGCGCCATCGAATTCACCTTTACCAACCGGCTCGCCGGGCGAGCGATCGAGGATGTCCGGGCAACGGTTGGGGATCGGGTCCTGGTCGGGGCAGGGACGGTGCTGGACGCAGAGACGGCTCGGATTGCGCTGCTCCATGGCGCCCAGTTCATCGTCACGCCGGTGCTCGACGAGGCGACCATCCAGGCGTGCTCCCGGTACGCGGTGCCGTCGGCGATCGGGGCGTTCACTCCAACCGAGATCTTCCGGGCCTGGCAGGCGGGCGCGACCTTCGTCAAGGTCTTTCCGGCGAGCGTTGGCGGTCCGAAGTACTTGAAAGATGTGCGCGGGCCGTTGCCCCAGGTGAAGCTCATCCCGACCGGTGGAGTCTCGGTCGAGACGGCGGGAGAGTTCATCAAGGCGGGGGCGGTCGCGGTCGCGGCCGGCAGCAACCTGGTCGACGCCAAGACGGTCGACGCAGAGCAGTGGGACGTGTTGACCGAGCGGGCCAAGGCGCTGGTGGGAGCAGTCCGGGCCGCGCGAGGCTAGCGCGCACGCCCGAATCATTCGCTGGATCACCTAGAGGAAGAACAACCTGTGTCAGGGGCAACGGGCCAGACGACGGCTGAACGGAAACTGGACCCGGAGCGCATCGCGCTCGCCGGGTTTTTGAAGCACCGCGGGTACGGCATCACGGACGAGATGCCAGAGATCGCCGCAGCCGCCCGCCCGCTCGCTCGAGCGGCTGGATGCACTGGCGGCGGAGCCAGGCGGGTGGGCGGCGCTGCCGGATGAGACGCTGAACCTGCTGGCCTACGCCCGCATCCTCAACTATGGCTACACCAACGAGGCGGCGCAGATTCCCGACCTCGTGCGGCTGTACGGGTTGGTGGCGGATCGGTTTTCCTGGCGAGATCGGGTCGATCTGCTGGCCCAGGTGTCGTTCGTGTTGGATAGCCACGAGGGCCAGTTGGCCGCCCTGGTCCCGTTCTTGAACCAGGATCCGGACATACCGGTGATATCAACGGCAGCGCTCAATCTGGCAAGCCTGTCCCCGCTGAAAGATGGAGATCCGCTTTACAGGTCCACGCCGTTTGCGCCAGCTCGCGGCCGAGACGGAGGACGAGCCGCCGCCGGGTCGGGATGCTGCTGGGATTGCTGGCGATCGGGGATGCGCGGGTGCTACCGGTCTTGGGCGAGCCGTGGGACGAGTTGGGACCGGAAGGGCAGGGATTGCTGGCAGGCTGGAAGATAGTGGCGGTCAACACGCTGCTGGTCGAGTTCTACCTGGCCTGGCTGGATGCGGTCGAGCCGGACGCCTTTGCCTTGCCGGCCGCCGCGTTGGCCCGGATGCCCGGTTCGGCCCAGGTGCAGAAGGTGTTCGACATGCAACGCCGTCTGCCGGCGACCTTGCATCAGGACACCAACCCGGTGACGATCCGGCGAGAGTGGACCTTTGCCCGCTATGGGCGGATCACGCTCGAGCCGCGTCTGCGCGCTCTGGCTGAACGCGAGATGGATGGGCAGGGGCTGATTGCGGCGGTGATGAAGGCGTGGGGGATTCGGGTGTAGGCGTGGATGTTGCAATGGTGGACCGCGATTCCCTGCCGCCCGGGGCTCACGGCCCAAGGTTGGCCCGGGCTCACAGGTACAGCCTCTCCGAGGCTTGAACGCCCGGTTCCGTTAGCCTCGGAGAGGCTGTGACGTTCAGCCTGGGCCGTGAGCCCCGGGCGTAGCCTGGACGACGTGAACCCTCACGTCGCACGCTACGTCAACTCGTCAGCGCGCAACTCCCGTTCGCCAATCCGCTCGATCTTCATGATCAGGCGTTCTTCGGGATCGGGGCAGGCGACGAGGTTGTCTTGCGCGAGCCAATCGCCTGGATCGAGGCTGCGCATTTTCGCCGGGATGAGGGGGAGGACCGCCGCCAGGGCAAACAGGCAGAAATGGCGGTCCGGTGGGATGCGGACCTTGCTGCTTTCGGTCACCTCGAACCAGTCGCCGACCGAGAGACCGCAGACAGAGCGGCCTTCGATGGCGACCACGGTGACGCGGATGTCGGCCAGCCGGAACGTTTCTGGTAGAGGTGAGCCGGGGTCTGCCACGATGTACTCGATTCTGCTGCCCGCTGGTATCGCTCTGGCATACTACCCGGACGAAGCGGGACGTGTATCCGGCTGTGGCCGGAACGTGTTGCGGCGCGGCCCGATACTAAAACGTACGTCAGGAGCGAATGCGAGCCAATGCAGCAATCGTCTGGACCCAATCCTCCCTGTGAGATCGGTCGTACCCACCCCCGCGATAAGCATCGGATGAAGCCGGTCGAGGGGATGCTGGGCGTATGGGAGTGCCCGAAGCACGACATGTTCGCCGCGGTCGTCACCAAGGAGGTTGCGACTGAGTTGGAACGGGGCGACCCCTACACGATGCATAACGGTCAGCCCGGCGTTGTCGTCCGGGCGGGCGACGAGCGCACCGGCGGAGTGCTGCTCTACTACCGGCCCGAATCGTCGTAGGGTCGGCCGGTGGCAGCCCTCCCGCTGCGATTCTGTCTGGCGCTGACCCCCGGCCGATGGGCAGGGGCCTCCGATCCGGAGGCCGAAGTCGCGCGAACGCTGGCGCAAGGGCAACTAGCGGACGCGGCCGGGCTTGACGCGATTCTCGTCAGCGAAGACCCCGACGGATGGGATGCCTTTGCCGTCCTGTCCGCCCTGGCGCGTTCGACCGAGCGGATCCGGCTCGGTACGGGCGTGACGAACCCCTATCTCCGGCACCCGAACCTGATAGCGGCCTCGGTTTCGACGCTGGACCGGCTCTCCGGCGGGCGGGCGTTCCTTGGGCTGGGCCGGGGCCAAACGGAGTGGTACTCCCGTGCCTTCGGTATGTCCACGGGGAAGCCGCTTGCCGTGCTGGAAGAGACGGTTGACCTGCTGCGGTCGTGGTTCCAGGCACCACATCGCGCGACTGGCCACGGTGTTTCAGGCGAGTCGCCGCACTTCCCGGTCGAAGACTGGGGACGGGTAGTCAATCCAGTTCAAGCGCACCTTCCGATTTCCTGGCGGCCGTTGGACCGAAAGCGCTGGCCCTGACAGGCCGGATCGCGGATGGCCTCATCATCAACGATCTGGCATCGCCGATCTTTGTCGAGCGGGCAATCACCGAGATCAGGCGGGCTGCGGCCGCCGCCGGACGGGATGAATCGTCACTCTCTGTTTTCCTCAGGGGCGGGATCACGATATCGAATAATCCCGAGCCGATCCTGGAGCGGCGCAAGGCAACGATCGCGATGATCCATGCCCTCCCGGGGATGGAGCGATTGTTGGAAATGCCCGGCTTCGACACCGAGGCGATCATCGCCGAGGTCCGGCGGCACATGCGTACGGACGAGGTTTTGGCCCGGGGTGGCGGGTTCGATGACCTACGGCGAGCGGGCGACCTGGAGGCGGCGAAGGCGGCGATTCCGACCGAACTGGTCGCTGAACTCGCGCTGGTCGGACCCGCCAATGTGCTACGGCAGCGGCTACGTGCGCTGGCGGTGCTTGGGGTCACGCACGTCTTCCTTTCGCCGCCAGGCCCCAACTCCTCAGCAGATGCTCTCGCTAAAACGATCGCAACCTTAACCTCGGAGTAACCCCAAGACTCCATCGAAACGAGTTGACCCCGTCGTGCGTCATGGGAGAAGACGAGCTTCGGCGGAGTCGACCGACCCGACAGTCCAGACCGCCGATCAGGGCAGCGCTTCTGGTCGGTAATCCGGGTTGACGTGGCGGCAGGCGGTGGTAGGGTACGAGCGAACGCACTCTTTTGCGCAACCAGAAGGCACCCGGACGGACGACTATGTCGAGCGCTTGGACGTTCGGCAACTCGCAAGGCAACGTTCCTTCGGTCCCCTTTCCCGTGGACAGCCCCTCTCCAGTCAGGGGCGACGGCTTTTCGGTTCCCGGTCGCACTCGTTCGGTTTCATGAACATCGGTCACCTGTGGGGCATTGGACAGGCGCGCAGCGGTGCACGCCCGGCGTTGGAAGTCGAGGTACCCGGTCACAGCGGCCGCTCGACTCGCGCTGCCGTTAGAGGAGAGAGAACCATGCGTTTGCCTGCGCGATTCGGCCGGACCGCACCTGAGGTTCAGCGCGGCGCCCGACACCAGCCCCACGCCCGACGCGGGAGACGTCGCCATGGCCTCGGAGGGTTGCCCCTCCATATCCTTGGCGCCTTGGTCTTGCTGGTCAATCTTTTCGGGCCGATGGCCCAGATCGCGGCCGCGGCCCCCGTGCCGCTGGCCGATCGTTTCCTGGAGCGCGCCCAGCCGCTCCCGAATACTCCCCCGCCCTTCCCGGCGCCGACCCAGGTCGTGGCCATCGGCAACTTCCAGGGTGCGCTCGGTTGTGGTGACTACGATCCTAACTGTGGCGCCACCCAGCTCACCGAGAATCGCGGGATCTGGAGCGGGAGCTTCCCGATTCCGCCCGGGAGCTATTCCTTCCGGATCGCGGCCCTGAGCGACCAGGTTCGCTCACTGGGCCAGAATGCCGACCCAAACGGTGGTGATCTGTCGCTCGACGTTCCGGGCGATGCCACCGGCGTGTACTTCGAATACAACCCGCGCACCGGCGAGATCATCGCCGAGCCGTACGCTGCCAGGGTCACCCTGAGCGGCGATTTTGGCACGATCGACATGCGCCCGAGTGGGGGCGGCTTCGAGGCGTTTGTCAGCCTCCAGCCCGGCGCCTACAACTTCCAGGTGGTCGTGGACGACCAGCCGGTCGGCGAACCCCAGCAGATCAGCGTCGATACCGCTACCCGCGTCCAGTTCCAGGTGGACAGCAGCGGCAATCTCGTTGGCCAAGAACAGGTGGACCAGGCGGGCCTGACCGTCACCAAGACGGACGAGAGCGGCGCGCCGCTGCAGGGTTCCTGCTTCTCCCTGTACGACGGTGGAGACCTCGGCACTCAGGCCTGCGACGCTGACGACGGCGAGGACGGCTCGACCTTCCTGCTGTTCCAGAACGGCGTCAACCCCGGCACCTACGAGCTCGTCGAGACCTTCACGCCGGACGGCCAGCCGCAGGCGGATTCCCAGGACGTTGAGATCAACACCGGTTCATTCGATTCTCTGACCGTGACCGTTGGCGACGGCGGCGACGATACCGGCGACGACAGCGACCAGATCGACGAGCCTGACGAAGAAGAGACCCCGGCCGACGACGGCCAGGATGAGCCGCCGGTCGACACCGGCGCGACGATCGTTGTCCTCGCCGTCGATGCCAATGACCAGAACTTGCTCCTGCCCGGCGCCTGCTACGAAGTGGACGGCGGGTCGGAGACCTGCGACGAGGACGACGGTTCCAACGACGGCCAGACCACGCTGAGCGTGGAGCCGGGATCGGTGGAGGTCACTGAGACCGAACCGCCTGATGGCTATCAGAGTGCAGGCACCTTCTCGCTCGATGCCTTCGACGGCGGGCAGTTCGCGCTGCCGCATTCGCCCGGTCAGAGTGATGACGGTGACCAGGGCGACGAAGAGCCAACCGAGGAGCCGACCGAGGACGTACAGGATACTGGCCTCGGCAGCCTGACGATCGAGAGCCGCGACGAGAACGGCAACTTGATTCCGGGCGGCTGCTACGCGGGCGCCAACGACATCGGACCGTACGGACCGAAGTGCGACGACGACGGCGATGGCGAGGTCGATTACACCGACCTTGGCCCGGGCGAGCAGACCATCACCGAAACAGAGCCCGCCCCCGGCTACGACGAGGCCGCCGACACCGAGCAGTCGGTCGATGTCGGCGCGGACGAGAGCGAGACGATCACCTTCGAGTACGCCTCCGCCGGGCAAGGCGACGAAACTCCGCCGAGTGATGACATCGAAGAGCCCGAGGACGAAGAGACGCCGGAGGGCGACGAAGAAGGCGGCCCCGGCACGCTGACGATCCAGGCTCAGGACGAGAGTGGCAATCCGCTGGGCGGCGGCTGCTACTCCGTGGAGAATGACTCCGGCACCTACGGCCCATTCTGCGATCAGGAAGACGACGGCGTTGTCCAACTGACCGAGGTCTTCCCGGGGAAAACACCGTCACCGAGGATTCGCCCCCGCCGGGCGCGGGCGAGGTCGACGATGACACCAAGTCGGTCGATGTAGCGCGGGCGAGGAAGAAGAAGATCGTCTTCGTCTACGCGGCGCCAGGAGCGAAGTGTCGAGAGGAGCCGACCGAAGAGCCCGAGGACGAGGAGACGCCTGAGGGCGATGGCGGACCCGGCACGCTCACGATCCTGGCGCAGGACGAAGACGGCAACCCGCTCGGGGGCGGCTGCTACGCCGTCGAGAACGAGTCCGGCTCCTACGGGCCGTTCTGTGACCAGGAGAACGACGGCGTCATTCAGTTGACGTCAGTCTTCCCAGGCGAGAACACCGTTACCGAGGATTCCGCCCCGCCGGGAGCGGGCGACGTCGACGATGACTCCAAGTCGGTCGATGTCGACTCAGGCGAGGACGAGGAGATCGTCTTCGTCTACAGCGCGCCGGAGGATGAAGAAGAGCCGACGGAAGAGGCGGATCAGGGCGACCAGCCGGAGGGCGAAGGAGCCAGCCTCCGCTACGTTCGGACCGACGATAGCGGCAACCCGCTCGGTGGCGCATGCATCCGGCTCGAGGGCTTCGAGTTCCGCGATGTCTGCGACAACGGCAACGGCGACGGCGATCCGACCGAGGGCGTGATTCTGGTCGAGGACCTGGAGCCGAGCGACTACCTGATCACCGAGATCCAGAGCCCGGAGGGCACCCAGGCGCCCGAGGCGAGCTTCGCCACCGTCACCGAAGGGCAGACCGAAGAGTTCCAGGCATCCAGCGAAGCGCCGGTGGAGGAAGAGGAGCCGACGCCGGAGCCGACGCCCACTGTAGAGCCCGAGCCAACGGAAGTCCCGACCGGCGATGTGGTGGTGCTCCTCCAGCAGGAGGACGGCACCCCGCTCGGCGGCGGCTGCTTCCAGCTCGTTGACAGCAATGGCAGCAACGTCGGTGGCGAGGTCTGTGACGACGACGGCGATGTGCCGGACGACGGTCGCACCGGCTTCCTCGGCGTCGAAGTTGGCAGCTACACGCTCGTCCAGACTGAGACCGAGGATGGCTTCGAGCTCGCCGCCGACCAGTCCGTGAACGTGGCGCCGGAGGGCGTCCAGGTCACGGTCGTCAACGAGGAGACCCCGCCGGAGACCGGTGATCTTCAGATCGACCGCCGCAACCAGGACGGCCAGCGCGTTGCTGGCTCCTGCTTCACCGCGACGGCTCAGGACGGCACCGTAACCGGTCCGGTCTGCGACAACGGCGAGGGTGACGCAAACGACGATGACGGCCGGATTCGGATCAACGACCTGGTCGAGGGCGAGGTCACGGTCGCCGAGACCCAGGCTCCGGAAGGCCTGCTCCCGGCCGATCCGCAGAACACGGCGATCGATCCAAGCCAGACGGCCCAGTTGACGTTCGAGACCGGCGCGAGCCGCGGCCGCGTCACGGTCGAGTTCCGCGACGAGGACGGCAATCCGGTCAACGGCGGCTGCGCCCAATTGACCGACGCCGCCGACAGCACGCTCGCGTTCTGTGATGCCGACGATGGAGCCGAGGACGGCCAGATCGTCCTGATCGACTTCTTCCCCGGCCCGTACGCGGTCGCGGTGACCCAGCCGCCGGCGGGGTACGAGACGCCCTCGCCGCAGACGGTCGAAATCGTCGCGGGCGAAACGGCAACGGTGACCTTCGCGCTGACCCTGGCCATTGGGTCGCTCGAGATCTCCACGGTCGACGAAAATAACCAGGTCCTTGGCGGCGCCTGCTACACGATCGCTGGCCCGACCAACGCCGGCGAGGTCTGCGACAACGGCGACGGCGACGACGCGAGCGAGGACGGACTCGTTCGGGTTCTGAACCTCCTGGCCGGCGACTACACCGTGACCCAGTCGACCGCCACGGAGGGTTTCGATCCAGCGGCGGCCGAACAGACGGCGGCGGTCGTTGCCGAGGAGACCGCCAGCCTGACGTTCACCAACGCTGAGAGCGGCGGCACGGTCGAGATCGTCAAGACCGACGAGAACGACGCTCCGCTGGAAGGCTCCTGCTTCGAGTTGCAGGGCACGGAGAATTACGGACCGGTTTGTGACAATGGGGACGGTGACGCCGACAGTGACCCGGGCGTAATCCGGCTCGAAAGCGTGGCCGAGGGTGACTACGCAGTCGTCGAGACGACCACCCCCGAGGGCTACGAGACCGCCGCCAACGGCAGCGTGTCCATAACCGAGGGTGAGGTCTCCTCGGTCACCGTCCAGAATCTGCTCCCGCCCGGCGCGGTCCAGTTCGTCAAGACCGACGAGAACGGCGATCCGCTCGGTGGGGCCTGCTTCGCCCTCACCGGCGGCGACGGCTACGGTCCGGTCTGCGACAACGGCGACGGCGACGGCGATGACACCGAAGGCACGACCCTGATCGGCGAGGTCCCGGCCGGCGACTATGGCTGGTCGGAGACGCAGGCGCCGGAGGGCTACGAAGCGGCCGAGGGCGGCGACGTCACGGTCGAGAGCGGTGAGACGGCCTCCGTCGCCGTCCAGAACGAGCCCGCTCCGCCGGCGTTCGGCGCGGTCGAAGTGGTGAAGACGGACGAGAACGGCGATCCGCTTGCCGAGTCCTGCTTCAGCCTGACCGGCGCCCAGAACTACGGACCGATCTGCGACAACGACGGCAACGACACCAACGACGCCGAGGGCACGCTGGGCTTCGCCGACGTGGCTCCGGGCGACTATCAGGCGGTCGAGACCTCCACGCCGGATGGCTACCAGACGGCGGCCGACACCCCGGTGACGGTGACCGCTGGTGAGACGGCGACCGTCGACGTCACGAACGAGCCGGAACCGGTCGAGGATGGTTCGGTCGAGATCACCACGATCGACGAGAACGACGAACTCCTGGGCGGGGCCTGCTTCGGCCTCACCGGCGAAAGCGAAGAAGTCGCGCCGGTTTGCGACAACGCCGAAGGTGACTCCAACGATGCCGCGGGCGTCATCCTGATCGAGAACGTCGCGGCGGGCGACTACTCGGTCACGCAGGGAACCGCCCCGACGGGATACCAGACCGCGGCTCCGACCAGCGTCACCGTCGCGGAGGGTGAAACCGCCGCGCTGACCGTTCAGAATCTCCTGGTGCCGCCGGCGGTTGGCAGCATCACCGTCCTTGCACAGGGCACCGACTCCGCGCCGGTGCCAGACGCCTGCTACAGCGTCACCGGTGGCGGGTTCAGCGCCGAGATCTGCGACAACGCTCCGAATGACCCGAACAGCACCATCGGCTCGATCGGGTTCGACGGCGTTCCGGCCGTCGAGGTGACCGTGACCGAAACGGGGGTGCCGACCGGGTACAACCCTGCCGATCCGGCGTCGCAGACCGCGACGGTCGTGGCCGACACTCAGACGGAGGTCACCTTCGGGCACACGCCGGTCGATACCTCCGGCGAAACCGGGACGGTCGAGATCCAGCTCCAGTCCGAGGACGGCGAGACAGCCACGACCGACGAGTGTTTCTTCCTGCAGTCCGGTCCCGACGAGCTTGGCCCGTTCTGCGACAACGGTGAGGGCGACAGCGGCGATGAAACCGGCACGATCCTGGTCGAAGACGTGCCGACCGGCTCCTGGGTGGTGGTGCAGCCGGCGGCGGAGGACCCGGAGCTTCGCGCCGCGGCCGCAAGCGAAGGCCAGGGCCTGGCCACCGCCGGCAAGTCGGTCACCGTTCAGGCAAACGTCACGGTCATCGTGATCATCATAATCATCATCGTCGAGCCGACCAACGGCGATCTCCTCATCCGTAAGGAGGACGAGCACGGAAACCTGCTGGCGGGTGCCTGCTTCACGCTGACCCCGCTGGAGGGCGGTGACCCGATCGAGCTCTGCGACGGCGACGAAGATGACGGCAGCGGCGCGGGCGGCTTGATCCGGTTCAACGGCATTCCGGCGGGTGCCCATGAACTGTCGGAGCCGACGCCGCCGCCGGGCTACGCACAGGCGCCGAACGACGAAATCGAGATCGAGGCCGGTCAGACGCTCCAGATCACGGTTCCGAACCAGCCGCTGGAAGAGACTGGCGAGCTGGTCGTGATCAAGACCGACACCGAGGATAACCTGCTCGAAGGTGCCTGTTGGCGGCTCTTCAATGCTCAGGACCAGGCCGTCGGGCAGACATGCGATGGCGACGATGGCGACGAGGACGGCCGGACCAACTTCGAGGACTTGACGTCCGGCACCTGGACCCTGCGCGAGATGGTCGCGCCGGCGGGCTACGGCATCGCGCCGGATCGTCTGGTCGAAGTCATCGCCGGGCAGTCGGTCGAGGTCACGGTTGAGGATAGCCTGCAACCGGGCACGATCGTGGTTGAAAAGCGGCGCGAAGGTCCGAATGGCAACCTGCTGGCCGGGGCTTGTTTCCGCCTCGATGGCGATACGAACTACGACGAGATCTGCGACAGCGACGATGGCCTGAACGATGGCCGCACCCGCTTCCTGGGTGTGATCCCGGCCGACTACGATGTGGTCGAGACGGTCACGCCGCCGGGCTATCAGACGGCCGATCCGGACGGCGTGACGGCCATTGCCGGGCAGACCGTGACGATCGTCATCGTGGACGTTCCCCTACCGGAGCCGGAGGAGACCGGCCGCCTGGTGATCCACAAGGTTGACCAGAACGGCCACGCCCTCCCGGGCGCCTGCTTTGCGCTCCGCCAGGGCGCCAACACGGCGGTCGGCGAGGTTTGTGACGAGGACGACGGCGACTACGACGGCGACATCATCTTCGAGGAGGTCGGAGTCGGGACATATCAGACGCATGAGACCCGCAAACCGTCGGCCGACTACCAGGGCGTCGCGCCGGTCGAGGTCGAGATCGAGGAGAACGAGACGACCGAGATCGAGATCGCAAACACGCTACGGCTTGGCCGGATCGTGATCGTCAAGACCAACAAGCAGGGTTACCCGCTGGCAAATGCCTGCTTTGACGTCGCGCCAGACGGCAAGGGACCGAAGTGCACCGACGCCACCGGTCAGGTGACCTTCCAGGGCTTGCAGCCGGGCACATACAGCGTGACGGAGACGCAGGCGCCTCCGGGCTACCAGCCGACCGCCCCGTACAACAACGTGATCGTCAAGCCGGGCATCACGACCGTGATCGAGGTGGTCGACAAGAAGTCGCCGCCGCCGCCGGATACCGGTTCGGTGCGGGTGGTCAAGTTCTATTGCACGGCGACCAAGGGTGGCGAGTTCACCCAGATCATCGACTCGTCCAACCCGGGAGCGAAGCAACTGCCGAAGACGGCTGGCTGCTCGAACGGTGTGGCGACGTTCACCATCCAGCGCGTCGGCGGCGAGGGAGGTCCTGGCCAGGTCCAGACCGGCCAGAACGGCACCTTCCAGACGAACCTAACCCAGGGTACCTACCGACTGACGGAGACCAACCCCGATCTGCCGGGCGACGCGACCGAGGACTTCCAGGTCTACACCGGCCAGCAGACCACCATCGTGGTGATCAACTGGGTCAAGCCGCCGCCGCCGGCGCCGGTCGGGATCTCGGTGATCAAGTACACCTGTGACCCGGGCTACGCCGGAACCTACTACGCCGACTTCCTGGCTGCTTGTGGCGACCCGAGTCAGCTCACCAACGGCGTCACCTTCCGGATCTCCGGCCAGGCGACCGGCAAGGCCGTCACCGGTGACGGCGGCCAGAAGGGGGTCACAGGGTTCGGGAAGCTGCCGGCCGGCAACTACACGATCAAGGAGGAGATCCCGTACTACACGACGGCCTACATCTTCTGTGGCCTGGACGTGAACAATCCGACGCTCAAGGCGGTGAACCAGGCGATCTCGGTCAACCTCAAGCCGGGACAGCAACTCACCTGCGTGGCGTTCAACGTTCCGCCGCAGGTCACGAAGACGACAGGATCGATCCTGATCCACAAGTTGAACTGCCCGATCAAGACCCCGCCCGCGGGATACAACTTCGAGGCGAACTGCAAGCCGCAGACCTTCTCGGTCCAGTTCTCCTTGAGCATCTACAACGGCGAGACCCAAAAGTTCGAGCCGAAGACTACCGGCGGGACGAACTCCGACGGCCTGCTCCGGTTCGACAACCTGACACCAGGGACGTACGAACTGACTGAAGTCGGCCAGGACTGGTGTTTCGCGGAGTCCACCTCGGTGAACTCGAAGGGCAACGTGATCGTCAAGGCCAATCAGCTCGCCGAGGTCTGGATCTACAACTGCAACCCGACCAAGAATCCGCCGAATACGGGCGCCGGTCCGATGGCCAGCGTCAGCGGTGGAGCCGGCGCAATCGGAAGCATGGGTGGACCCGCCCTGGGGCTGGTCTGGCCGCTGGCGGCCGGGCTTTGGTTCCGGTTCCGAAGGCGGCGGGCGGCATAACGGCCCCCTAACCGCCCGGCCCCCTTCCCCCCGCCGCAGCGGGGGGAAGGGGGAGACAAGGCGCTCTCGGTTGCCTGATGTGACGATAAGAGGCGGCGCCGGTCGGGATTCTTCCCGGCCGGCGCCGCATTTGTTGCGGTCCGGTGTACCATAACGACGATCACAACGAAGAACGTCGCGGCCCAATGAGGTCGAGCATGCGGGTGCGGACCGGCGGCTGGCTGGTCTTGCCCGAGGGGAGCCGGGTTGTCCATGTTCGGAATCGATCGCGTTGTCTGGGCTGGGCGGGGGACGACGGGCCGGGTGTCGGTCTGGCTGACCGTCGCACTCTGCCTCGCCGTCGTCGTTGGCGGCACACCCGCCCTGGTCTACGGCGCGGGCTCGCCCTCGGAGCGGTCTCGTCAGCCCGTCGTGGCCCAGGAGGGTCTCGCGGGCGACGTGATCGTCGTGCTCGACGAGGGCGCCGGGTTCCAGGCAGCGGAAGCGGTCGATGTGGCCGTCGACACGACCGGCTCCGAACCCGTCCACGTCTACGACTCGGCGATCGACGGCTTCTCGGCGACGCTGACGGCGGCGGAGGTCGAGGAGTTGGCGGACGATCCGAACGTCGTCGCCATCATCCCCGACACGATCTTCTACGCGGCGGCGCAGACGCTGCCGACCGGCGTCAACCGGATCGACGCCGACCAGAACCCGATTGCCAATATCAACGGCTCCGATGAGCGGGTGAATGCCGATGTGGCGGTCCTCGATGCGGGCATCGGGGATACCAGCGACCTCAACTTCGCCGGCGGCGTGGACTGCTTCGGGACGAACACGGGCGACTTCGCCGATACGTCTGTGGGGCATGGCACCCATGTCGCTGGCACGATCGGCGCGCTCGATAACGGCTCTAGTGTGGTTGGTGTCGCCCCGGGGGCCAGGATTTGGGCCGTCAAAGTCCTGAGCACCAATGCAGCGGGACAGCTGACCGGAAACCTGTCCGACCTCCTCTGCGGACTCGAGTGGGTTCTGGAGAACGCCGGAACGATCGATGTCGCCAACATGAGCCTGACGGGAGGTGGAACAGACGGGGCCTGCTCCGATAACGGCCTGCGCGAGATGATCTGCGCGGTCGCGGGCGCGGGCGTCAGGCTAGTCGCCGCGTCTGGCAACGGCGGCGTCAACACCGCCAATGTCATCCCCGCTACGTATCCGGAGGTGATTGCGGTCTCTGGGTTCAGCGACTCGGACGGCCAGCCCGGCAACGACACATTTTACGGAAGCAGCAATTACGGCGCGGACATCGATATCGCCGCGCCCGCGGTCAACATCCTCTCTATAACGGGGACCAAGACCGGCACCAGCATGGCGGCTGCCCACGTGACCGGTGCCATCGCGCTCTCGGCGGCAGGCGGCGGCGACATCTTCGCGCTAGCCAAGGCTCAGAATAGCAGCGGCGGGTTCACTGGTGACGTCGATGGCATTCCCGAGCCGGTCCTGTGCGTTGGTCCGTGCGGGGCGGCGCAAAACGCGTCGATGACGCTGAACAAGACTCGGTCGACCGTCAACGTGAACGTCACCGCTACCCTGACAGGATTCCCGGCGAACTCGAGCGTGACGGTCGCTTTCCTGGGGACAAGCTACCCCTCTTCGGCAACGGTAACGACGAACGGCAGTGGGGCCGCCACCGCACGGGTGAAGGTGCCGGCCACGCCGATGGGAACCTATACGATCCGGGCGAGCAGTGGCAGCACGGTCGTAAACCGGAACTTCGAAGTCGCTCCGAGAATCAAGGTCATCCCCGGCAGCGGCGATCGCGGAGATATGGTCGATGTCTCGCTGCGTGGCTTTGCTAAGCGGGAGAGCGTCCGGATCCGGTGGCGGATCAATGGTTCCTGGGTCCTGCAAACGACCGTGACGACCTCCAATTCCGGCAGCGCGAATGTTGATATCCAGGTGCCGAATGACGCCGCCGCCGGGGCCAATTCGGTGCGGGGCGATGGCACCATCGCCAGGGCGCAGACCAACGCCTTCGTCGTGACCGGCGCGGCCCTGCGGGCTGCGGCCGAAGCACCGCCCGGAACACCCGAAGCATCGCCGATGGCGGGAACCCCGATCGCGTCGCCCGTGGCGGAAGGTGCGGAGGGCACGCCTGAAGCGACCGCGACGATCGAGGTGACGGTCGAGCCGACCGAAGAGCCGGTGGCGACCGAGACCCCAACCGAAGTTCCCACAGAAGTCCCAACGGAGGTCCCGACGGAGGTCCCGACGGAGACGCCGGCTCCCGAACCGACGCCGTATGCCATCGTTGGCGATGTCAGTTCCGATCCGGCGGTGCCGGGCTGGGTAACCTACGATGACGACCCGCTAACCTACTGGGAAGTGATCGCTCCCGCTCCATTGGCGGCTCAGTCGGTTGAGGAAGGAACGCCCGAGGTCGTGATCGAGCCCGCGCTCGGGCCGGACGGCCTACCGCTGCCTGCGGCGTCGCTTGTGCTTGATCTGGGTACCTGGATGCCGGTCGGAACGGTCCGCTGGGTCTACGCGGTAGAAGGCATCGCCGACGACCTTCGGATCGAGGTGTCGGACGACGGTATCAACTGGACCACGGTGACCTATCCCGGCCAGGTCGGGAACGCACTGCCAGGTGAATGGCAGGAGCTTGTCCTGCCGCCCGAGACCTTTGGTGGTCGATATGTCCGGTTCGCGTTCGAGAACCCGAACGGCGACCCGACGTTGGGTGGCATCGCCGGGCTGGAGATCTGGCCGTAGGGGACGGCGCTGGTCTGCGGCGCTGAGCGGTGAGTATGAATCGGGAGTGCGGTGTCCGGGGTTCCGGGCGCCGCGCTTTCTGATTTTGTATGAAGGGGAGGGGTGGACGCTGTCTCCGTATCGCCAGGGACTCGAAGTCCCTGGCTGAGTGAAGGAAGCCGGTTAAAACCGGCTAGTAGTCCGTCACGCGTGATGTGCCACCTGGTAGGGGAATCCGCTTGCGGTGCCCTGTACCCAACCGGGCATCGCAAGCGGATTCCCCTACAACGAACGCCACCTGCGAATTGGCTGCGAATGTTCGCCTGGTAGGGGTGGACCGGTGTGTCCGCCCGGTCGCCGACCGCGTCGTCTCAGGTCAGAAACGGCGTATCCAACCGGGAATCGGGCGGTCTGTAGCCGGGCGGACACACCGGTCCGCCCCTACCGGGCGCTGCGCAGTCCTCTAACTGGAAGCGGAATCTCATGGCAGTCAAAAGGATCGCGTCGATTTCCTGGAACGGGTCGTGTAGGCTGTATAGAGAAGATGCCCGAACGTGCACGGTATGGAAATGCGGTAAAGCCTCGGTTAGATGGGTCTAAACTCCCCTTGCAATAGTGTTGACGTGGGGCCTCCTAGACGGTATTATTGACGGACTGAAATAGAACATCCATTCTATTTCGGAATCCGCCCCAGCAGTTGGAATAGCGTTGCATGCGCGGGTTCGGTATCGGGCGGGCGACGCCGGAGGCGCACAGCTACCGGCGACGAGCAAGGTTCGTAGACATCGCGCCTGCTGCGGGCGCCGGAATAGAACGGCCGGTTACGGCTGGAATCGGGGTGGCGCACACCCCGGGAGGACAGAACGGCATGTCAGAGCGGGAACGCGCCGTAGACCTGGCTATTGCGACGATCGAGCGCCAGTTCGGCAAGGGCTCGATCATGAAGATGAAGCCCGGCGAAACCAACCCGATGCAGGTCGATGCGATCCCGACCGGGACGATCGCGCTGGACCTCGCCCTTGGGATCGGCGGCGTGCCCCGCGGCCGCATCGTCGAGATCTACGGGCCGGAATCGTCCGGTAAGACGACCCTGGCGCTGCACATCATCGCCGAGGCCCAGAAGGCGGGCGGGCTGGCGGCGATCGTCGACGCCGAGCATGCGCTCGATCCCCTCTACGCCGGCCGGTTGGGTGTCGATCTCGATTCTCTTCTGATCTCCCAGCCGGATACCGGCGAGCAGGCCCTGGAGATCACCGAGACGCTGGTGCGCTCCGGCGCCCTCGATGTGATCGTGGTCGACTCGGTCGCTGCCCTTGTGCCGAAGGCCGAGATCGAGGGCGACATGGGCGACTCCCACGTCGGCCTGCAGGCCCGCCTGATGAGCCAGGCGCTCCGCAAGCTGACCGGCGCGATCTCGCGCTCCAACACCTGTGTCATCTTCATCAACCAGTTGCGCATGAAGATCGGCGTCATGTTCGGAAACCCGGAGACGACCACCGGCGGGCAGGCGTTGAAGTTCTACGCCTCTGTCCGGATGGACATTCGCCGCATCGAGGCCATCAAGAATGGCGCCGATTCGGTCGGGATGCGGGCCCGGGTCAAGGTGGTCAAGAACAAGGTCGCCCCACCCTTCCGCCAGGCCGAGTTCGACATCATGTACAACGAGGGCATTTCCGTCTCCGGCAGCGTGCTCGACGTCGGCACCGACCTCGGGATCGTGCGCAAGTCCGGAGCGTGGTACTACCTGGGCGACGACCGTCTCGGTCAGGGCCGTGAGAATGCCAAGGAGTTCCTCAAGCATAACCAGGATGTCCTGAACGACATTCGTGACCGCATCAAGGCGGCCTCCCCGGAGCTTTCTGGGCGGCTGGCGTTTGATGGTCACGAGGACGCGCCTCAGACCGGCGAGATCGGCGCAAACAGCCTTGTCGAGGACCTAGCGGGCGTCGAGCGCTAAACGGGCTGTACGGCCCGTTCTGGAGGCTCTCAGGCGCTTAGAGAACGGTCCGGGCAAAAGCTCCTTCCCCGACACTCTTACACCGATCGCTTCCTATGTCCGATCGGCCCATACAGACGGTTCATCACGCGAGGCCCGGCTCCACCAAAGGAGCCGGGCCTCGTGGCTTATGGACCAGTACGCTGAATCATCTATCCCGGATTATTCATGGGCGCCGTGGGATGCGGGGCGCCGTCCGGTCCACGCCCGGGGCTCAAGACCCCGGGCTGACCCCGATACCCCCCCTGAAGGGGGCTGCCACAGCGGGGCTCTGGTCGGATCTATCCGATATTCGAGACGGGCGGCAGCCGGCGTCAGCCGAGTTATCCGGCTCGCTAGCAGAGCCCGGGGTCTTCAGCCCCGGGCGACAAGGACACGGCGCCGCACGTCCCGCGCGGTCCCCGTGAATAATCCAGGCTATGCGCACCATTTTGATCCCTGGCCCATGCGTCTCGGGGCGATCTTCAGCGATCGATCAGCTCTGGTGGAGCGATCGGCGTCGTCCGGACTTTGCGGGCCGGGGTGAACTGCCACCATGGCCGCGAGGGCTCGCCGTTGGCGAAGGCCACGACGGCCGTCAGGACGTCGTGCATGCAGGGATCGGGGCAGACGCCGTCCTGACGGCACAACTTGTGGAAGAGGTCGTCGGGATCGCGGCCGCGCAGATCCTCGACGCGGGCAATACCAAGCCCGGCCAGGTCGCGTGAGATTGCGGGGCCGACGTTGGGGATCTTCTGCAGCCGTTTGAGGGTCTCTGGATCAACGGTGGTCGTCATGGGTCACGCACCTTCCGTGCAGGAGCACCTGAATCGATTCTCCGGACTCCAGCATAGAAGTGGGCCGGTGACAACGGTATGTCACCAGCCCACCCTCGGATCATTCGATTTGCGGAGAATGACCCTGACGGCAAGAGAGGACGCGGCGGGGATGTTCCCGCGCCGCGTCCTCTCCTCCCCCGGTACGCCGGCTGGATGAACCGCCCCGGCGTCCCCTGCAGATTGCCGTTGCTTCGACCGTACCCGGTGGGGTCCTCGCCCCGGGAGCAGTGTCGGGCTGCTCCCGGGGTTGAATTGAGGTGCCGAGAGTGGGAGGGGTTAGGTGAAGCGCACGGCGCCGTAATAGCGAGACGAGTAGTACTGGGAATTGATGTCGCTCACCCGGACGCCGGTTGTCTCGTTCTCGGCGTGAACGAACTGGCCATTTCCGATGTAGATGCCGTTGTGCGACATGCCCCAGCGGAAAGTGTTTTGGAAGAAGACGATGTCGCCCGGTTGGAGCGCGTTCCGCGACACCGGCGTGCCCAGGTCGTACTGGACGAACATGTCGTGGGTGATGCTCAGGCCGAGGACGTTCTTGATGACGTACATCACGAACCCGGAGCAGTCGAAGCCGTACGGGCCTTCACCGGCCCAGACGTATGGGTAGCCGACGTACTTCATCGCGAAGTTGACGATGGCGCTGCCGGACGTGCCGCCCGGGGCCGGGTTGGTGGGGCTGGTGCCTGGGTTGGTCGTAGTGCCGGATCCACCGCGCTGGCTCAGCGCCGCGTTGGTGGATTTCAGGTAGTCGCTGTGCATCCAGCCCTTGAGGCCGTCCCAGTTGACCGCGACGAAGCCGACGCGGTTACCGGTGACCTTGACGACGGTGCCGGACGGAGCGACCGCGGCGACGCCGGAACTCATGCTCGGCTCGTAGCGGAGGTTAAGGCTCGATGTCGTCACCACGCGGGAGCCAATGGCGAACCGGCCGGTCGAACCGCCGCCAGAGGTTCCGCCGGAGGTGCTACCGCCGCTGGTGGAGCCGCCGCTGCTCTTGGTCAGGTAGTCGACGTGTGGCGAAGCCGTTCTTGCCGCCGCAAACGATCGGCTGCCAACTGCCTTGAGCCGCTCCGCGAAGCGTGACGGTGGCGCCTTCGGAGAGGACCATGAGAACGCTGCCGCTGGAGCTGGCGGAGGAGCGGCAATTCAGGCCGCCACCGCCGGTGCCGGTGACCTTGGCCGTTCCAGACGAGGCTGCCGACGTGCCACCACCTGACGTGCTGCCGCCCGAGGTGCTGCCGCTGGTCTTGGTCAGGTAGTCCTTGTGGACGAATCCGCTCTTGCCGGCGCAGGTGACCGGCGTCCATTCGCCCTGGGTCGCGCCGCGGAGCGTCACGGTCGCGCCTTCGGCGAGGACGGTAATGATATTGCCGCTGTAGCTGGCCGAGGAGCGGCAGCGGACGCCGTCGCCATTGGTTCCGGTGACCTTGGCGGAACCGGACGAACCGGTACCGGTGTTGCTCGCTGCACTCGTGGTCGATTTGCTGCTGCTGGCGCTCTTGGTCAGGTAGTCGACGTGGGCGAAGCCGTTCTTGCCGCCGCAGATGACCGGCTGCCATTCGCCCTGAGCGGAGCCGTTAAGGTTGACCTTACTTCCTTCGGCGAGGACGGTAATGATGTTGCCGCTGTAGCTGGCCGAGGAGCGGCAGCGGAGGCCACCGCCGCCGGTGCCGCTGACGACCGCGGTGCCGGTGATCGCGGCAGCGGTGAACTCGCCATCGGAGCCGACCGCGGCCGTGATGTCGCCGCCGCCGTCGCTCTTGGCCAGGTAGTCGGTGTGGACAAAGCCGTTGGACTTGGCGCAGACGACTGGCTGCCAATCGCCCGACGCGGAGCCGCGGAGGGCGACCTCGGTGCCTTCCGGCAGGACGGTGATGATCGGGGCGTTGGTGCTACCGCTGGCCCGACAGCGAACGCCGTCGCCGTTGGTGCCCGCCACGACGGCATAGCCGGTGGCGTCAGCGGCGCTGGTGTCAATCGCGGCGGTGAAGGTCTGCTGGATCGCCTCGGCCTCTTCGGTCTCGATCTCGGGGACCGCGACGGTGGGGACCGGGGTCGGCTCGACCTCGACGGTCGGGACTTCAGTCGGTTCCTCGGTCGGCTCTTCGGTGGCCACTGGTGTTTCGGTCTCGACTGGTTCTTCAGTGGCGACCGGGGTCTCTGCCTCTTCGGTCGGAACCTCAGTCGGGTCTTCCACGACCGGTGTCTCGACTTCTTCGGTCGGTTCCGGCTCGGTGACCGGGGTCTCTTCGACCGGCTCATCGGTGACCGGAATCTCTTCGGTGGGAACATCTTCAGCCGGGGCTTCGAAGACCGGCTCTTCATCGACCGGAGCCTCATCAACGGGGACTTCTTCGGTCGGGACCTCGTCGTTTACCGGAACTTCCTCGGTGGGAACGTCCTCAACCGGGATCTCTTCGGTCGGAACGTCCTCGACCGGTACCTCCTCAGTGGGAGCCTCGGTTACCGGGACTTCCTCAACCGGGACCTCTTCAGTGGGGACTTCTTCAGCCGGGACTTCCTCGACCGGAGCCGGCTCAAGTGGCGACTCACCCTCGAGGAGCACGAAGTCGTTGTGGACGTAGCCTTGAACACTGGCGCAGATGAGCGGCTGCCACTCCTCAGAAGCAGGGCCGGTCAGCTCGACCGCTTCGCCCTCGTAGAGGACGATGATCACCTCTGCTTCGTAGGTCGGCTCGGTGCGGCAGCGGGCGCCTTCGTCGCTTGTGCCGGCGATGGTCGCCGTTTCGCCAGTCGGGAACGGGCGGAGCCGCTTCTGTTTCCGTCGGGACGTCGCCTTCAGCCTCGGCGGAGTCGTCGGGGGCAGCGGTGTCTTCTGTGGTTCCGGCGCCCGGGATGAGAAGGGTTGCGGGGAGGACGCCCTGCTGATCGAGGGCGATGACGCCGTACCAGAGGGAGGCGTCGTCGGCGGTGAACGGGCCGTTCAGCACTTCGACGACCGTGCCTTCGGGGACGGAGGTGAGAACCATCGAGTCCCACCCAGGTTCGGACCGCAAGAGTGCGAATCCCCCCTCTGCTCCACTGACTGTCGCCGTTCCCCCGAGCGTCAAGTCAGTGCTCGCTGCTCGCGCCCCAGCCGGCGCGAGTACGGTGAGGAGCATCATCCCCACCAGCAGCGGCGAGAGTCGACGTGCGACTCCCGAAGTATGCCTATCCAAGCCCATCCCTCCGATTAGAACCATTCCAGTCACGCAGCCTCGTGACCGTCCCGCAGGTGTCGGGAATTGAGTGTCCTGTCGACCTCCGCCGTTCAGCGCCTAGCCAAGCGCCAGCGAGTTCAGACGTGCGTGGCCCCCGTGGCCACCCGATCCATTCGAGATTCCCCGATGCGCGTCACGCGACGCTCACCTGTTTCGGATTGCCGTGTCACCACAATGGGACGCACGGACCTCCACCGCCGGAAAGTGCGCCGACCCCATCGTCAGCACGAGCCAAACCGCACGCAAACAGCCACGAACCACCTACGCCACTACGGCGTCTTTGGCCATCGAAGTACCGCGTATCTCGACCTGGTGTCTTTCCGGCAGCCACGTTGCGCGATTGTTGGGGCCCGCTCTATCCAGCCAGAGTCAGGACCCCGAACGCTCGTGGAACCCCCGGGATGCGGCGACCTTAACAGACGTATCCAGGCATGTCAATCCCGCACAACTCGCTAAAGAACATATTTTATCGCATGAGAATCCCGATTTTCCGCAGAATTGCACGGATCGGCATCGTAATTGTCCGCGAGTCTGAGGGATTCATCTAGATTTGGTGAGAATTTTTGTGCAGACTCCTACAGCGATAATTAGGGCAGACTATAGCCAACGTTTTCAGTTATTGGGGGCTCTACATCCTGTGGACTATCGACTTGAAGAGGCCGACAATCTCGATGCCCTGGGCCGGATTCCGGACGGGTCCGTGCCACTCATCTATATCGATCCACCCTTCAATACGGGGATCTCGCAGACCCGTCGGACGCTAGACACTCGCAGGATTTCCTCGGTAGAAGACGGCGACCGGACAGGATTTGGCGGCAACCGGTACGTAACGGTGGAAAAAGCGCGGCAGGCCTACACCGATGCCTTCGAGGATTACCTCGCGTTCCTGGAGCCCCGTCTGCTCGAAGCCCATCGGGTTTTGGCGCCCGACGGAAGCCTGTATGTCCATCTGGACGCCAGAGAAGTGCACTACGTCAAGGTTTTGCTCGACGCAGTCTTTGGCCGGCAATGTTTCATCAACGAGCTGATCTGGGCCTACGACTACGGTGGGCGGCCCCGCCGGCGGTGGCCAGCCAAGCACGACACGATTCTGTTCTACGTGAAATCTGCCGATCGTTACTATTTCGACACGGCGGAGGTTGAGCGCGAACCCTACATGGCGCCTGGTCTGGTGACGCCCGAAAAGCGGGCCAGGGGGAAGCTGCCGAGCTCCGTTTGGTGGCACACGATCGTCAGCCCGACCGGACGCGAAAAGACCGGCTACCCCACCCAGAAACCCGTCGGCATCGTCAAGAGGATCGTGGCGGCCTCATCGCGCCCTGGTGATGTGGTGCTCGATTTTTTCGCGGGCAGTGGAACCACCGGTGCGGCAGCGGTGGCGCTGGGCCGCGGGTTTCACCTCATTGATAACAACCCGGCGGCGGTGGCGACGATGCGCCGCCGATTCGCGGGGTTGGACGGCCTCGAATTGGGGTAGCTCGGCGGTAACGTGCCAGTACGGGCGTGCGCACCGTTGTTGGAAACTGGGCGACGAACGCATCGCTATGTACCTGTGCCGAGGCAGCTGCATAGTTGCCTTGACGCAACACGGAGAATGGGTCCGATCAGCCCCGTTGCGGTATCTGGCGGAGTTTGCGAGGTCAGGAGTCATCGAGATTAGCCAGCCGATCGGCGGCGTAGCGAACGCCGACGGTGGCAGCCAGCGAGAGACCACCGCCCAGTCCGGCTCCGATGCCGACGATGAGCAACGCGGCGGCACCGGTTCGTATCGCGACAGCCGTGCCATCTCCTTCGAGCGAACTCAACAGCACGCAGGCTCCCAGAGCCGCCAGGATCCCGAGACAGAGCAGGAGTGTTGCGCGGCGCCGTGCGGATTCAGGCTGGAACGCGGAAAAGATGGTGCTGACGCGGGCCTCGGCGACCGCTCCGGCGATCGCTAGCAGCAACCCGGCGGCGTCGAGCACATATGTCCAGGAATTGTCGTCGCTCGTGTCACGCAGCAGGGTGCCGGTCGCCCCCAGGGCCGCGCCAAGCCCTACGGAAACGTACCCAAGCTGGCGGAGGTGAGACGGATTCCCAATGAGGTGTCGCACCGTCTCTATAGATCGGCGTCACCGACCGAACTCCGGCGGCGGGTGCGGCTCTCTGTGGTCGGAGGAGCGGGCGGTTCCGAGTCGGACGGGCCGGCCGGGATGTCGTTGTCCCGCCGCTGGCCGGTAACCAGGTCGAGTTCCTGCTGGATCTGCTCCAGGCGGAGGCGGACGCGCTGCTCGTGGAGGTACCAGATGTCGCGGCGGAGAGACGAGTCGATCTGGCGCAGCTCGTCGAGCTGCCCGTTAAGGGCGTTGACCCGGAAGACCAGCTCGCGGTGGGCCTCCTGGGCGGTTTCCATCCGCTCCACCAATCGTTCTGCCCGTTGGTCGATGGTTGAGCGCAGATCTTCGAAGCGGGCATCGGTCTCCTGACGCACGTCTTCGGCCCGCTCCAGGGTGATTTCGTGGCGCTCCAGCGCCTGCGCCTGATTACGGACGATATCGGCCCGGAGGTCGACATCGATCTGACGGAGTTCGTCGATCTGGGGACTGAGCGGCGCGATCGAGCGGCGGGTGTCGTCGACGAGGTCGAAGAGATGGGCGATGTCCGAGCGGAACTCGTCGATTCTGGCGGTGAGCGTCTCGTCGACCAGCACGATCTCGGCGATGCGGCGGCGGAACTCCTGATCGACGATCTTGACCGCGTCTTCGGATCGGGTGATATCCCGCCGGATCTGGTCCATCTCGGTCCGGATGCCCTCGATCGAGTCGCGCAGTTGGTGACTGATGACGAGGGTGCGGTCGCTGTGGGCAGAGAGGTGCTCAATCATCGCGCGGAGCTCATCGAACCGCCGCTGGTGCTGACCTGTGTCGTCGGTCTTCTTCCTTGAGCTCTCCAGCAGCTCGTTGACGTGGGCCTGCAGCGACCGGATCGGTCGGGTGGAGTCCTCGATCACCGATTCCAGGTCGGAGACTTGCTGGCGGGTGCGATTCTCGTCGAGGGCACGGGCTTGAGCGGTCTGCAAGGCTTCTTGGCGGAATTGCTCGATCGCCAACTTTTGCTGGGCCGATGCACTCTCGATCAGTTTCGTCGCCTCTTCCGCCCGGGTCTGTCGGCTGAGTATTTCGCGCATCGCCTGGCGCAGCTCATCGATCTGGTTCTGAAGCGCGACGGTGCGCGCTTCGTCGCGGCGGCGTTCGTCGTCCTGACGGTATGCCGTGGGCGAAAGTGACACCTGGTTGGCCTGGGGAGTCCCTGGGCGGCTGCTCATAACGGAATTGGGTCCTTGCGTAGGGCGGTCGGTCAGGTGTCGGGGCGACGAAGGGCGGAACTAACCGGTGATCTGTCCATCCAGCACGCCGTCGAAGACATTCAAGACCGCGACGACGCTGCGGGAGAGTGCAGGAGGATCGTACCCGCCTTCGAGCGTCGCGACCACTTTCCCGTCGCACACCTCCTCGGCGAGATCGACGACGAGCGACGCGATCGCCGCAAACCCGGCCTCGGTCACGTTCATCCCACCGATTGGATCGGCTCGGTGGGCGTCGAATCCCGCCGAAACCAGGATCAGGTCCGGCGCGAACCGGCGGACGGCGGGGAGGACCCGATCGCGGAAAACCGCTTCGTAGACCGCATTGTCCTGGTTGGCCGGTAAGGGCAGGTTGAGCGTATACCCTTCGCCTGGCCCGCTGCCGCGCTCGGAGGCCGCGCCAGTGCCTGGGTAGAGAGGCGATTGGTGCACGGAGCAGACGAAGACCTCGTTCGACTCGTAGAACATGTCCTGGGTGCCGTTGCCGTGGTGGACGTCCCAGTCGATGACGGCGATCCGTTCGGCCCCGTTGGCCAGGGCGTGGGCGGCGCCGACGCCGATGTGATTGATCAGGCAGAACCCCATCCCTCCATCCGGGGTGGCGTGGTGTCCGGGCGGGCGGCCCAGGATGAATGCCCGTCGCACCGCGCCTTCCTGCACGGCATCGATGGCCGCGATCACGGCCCCGGAGACGAGCCTGGCCGTGTCGAAGGAATCGGGCCCCACGGGAGTATCGGAGGTGAGCCAGGCGCCGCCGCCTTGGGCCTCGATGTCCTTGAGGAGATTGAGATACTGCTCGGTGTGGACCCGGGCTATGGCGTCGTCCGACGCTCGCTCATACGTGAGTTTGGGCCGGCCGACGATGAGATCGGCAGATTCGAGCGCGGATTCGATCGCCCGAAGCCGGGAGGCGTTTTCAGGATGCGGTCCGGTGACGTGACGGCGGTGGTCGTTGAACAGGACCAGCGCGGTCGGCCGGGCCGGTGGCGTTCTAGAATCGCTGTCCCGAGTGGGCATTTCAGGCTTCGTCATGGCCCGGAGAGTATAGCGGAACGGGCCAAGCAAACCTCGGCAAACTTGGATATCGTTCATGCGCGTCCGCTTGCCGAGCGATTCAGCGATGGCGCAGCGCCACAGGACTGCGCCATCGCTCAATGGGATTTACGGCTACCGCTCAAGAGCACGCCTTACCACGGCCGAGCCATGCTGGTCGTCATTGGCCTTGATGGATGACTCGTCCAGCCACGCCTCAGTCGGGAGCGGATGCACGTCCGGTTGATCCGCCGATCGCGGAAGGTCTATCGAAGGAATGAACGACCCGGGAAGTGCTGAGCACTATCCAACGGATGCGTTACCAACGGATCTTACGCCGCGCCATCCGAATGAGGCGGTTGGCGGCGCTGCGAGGAGTCGATTCGGCGAGAGACTCGTCGGTCTGGTCGTCAATATCGTCCAGTTCGGGCAGTTCGGGCAGTTGAGTGACCGGCTGGGCCTGCTGGCGGACCCGGGTGTCCGAGCGGCTTACGCCAGACTCCCGGCGACGCGGAGGAATCTCCCCTAAGGGAAGGTGGAGGTCGGTCCGATTCTCCGAACCGGATGGCAGTGGCTGGGGATCGCTTCGACCTGCTGGAGTCTGCACCGCGGCGAGAACAGGGCCTCGGCGGATGAAGCTGGTTGGTCCGTAGACCGTGTAAATGAGCGCCCCGGCGATCGGAATGCCCAGGATTACGAGCGCCCAGACGACCTTGTTGTTGCCGCGCACGGTGGGCCGACGGCGCAGGTCCATGAGGGAGTGCGCGGCGAGGCCGTACTGGGCCGTCGCCCAGAGGACGACCAGCAGCACAAGCAAGACGGTTTGCCAGTTCATCGGAATGCGGGTGGGCGGGGCGGCGTAGTCATAGGGTGGTTCTCGGTGCTCGGGTTGCATCTACAGGTTGCCAATTGTAGCCGCCTGGAGGGGAAACATCGGGTACCATGGCGTTTCCACTCTTCGAATCGACTGGTGTGACCGGTCGAAGCGACTCGGCGCGGCAGTTGCCGCTGGTCAGGACACGCCATGGTGCATGGTGCGCCGGAGGCGGCGCTGGCGCATGAACTCGCGATCGCCGGGGATGAGACTTCGGTTGCACCGGAGCCGCCCCCTCCTGTCCCGGAAATCCGGCGATTTGTTGGCTATCAACTGCTGACGGAGGTCTCCCTTACCGGCGGGATCTGGATTCTGTACTTGCAGGATCGCGGGCTGTCCCTGGGGCAGATCGGGCTGGCGGAATCCGTCTTCCACCTCGCGCCTTTGACGCTGGAATTGCCGACAGGCTCGTTTGCGGACACCTTTGGGCGGAAATGGTCGCTGGCGATCGGGTCACTGCTGGTTGCGATCTCGGCCGCGTTGATGCTCGCCGCGCAGGATCTGTGGCTGGTGCTGCCGGCGATGTACCTCAACGGGGCGTCTTATACCTTTCGCTCCGGCGCCCAGCAGGCCTTCCTCTATGACAGCTTGGCGGCGGGCAACGCCCAGGACGGTTTTTCCCGAGTCTTTGGCCGCCTGGCATCGCTGTCGTACGTCGTGATCGGTGCAACGACGTGGTTGGGTGCGGCGCTCGCCGATTGGAGTTTCGCCTGGCCCTACGGGATCTCGATCGGGGTGGCGCTCGGCGCCGGCTGGTTGGCGGCCGGGTTGACGGAACCCGACCGGGAAAAGGCGGAGCACCGCAGCGTCGTCCGCAATGTCGTCGATGCGTTGCGGATAGTGCGGGGCCGGCCACGCCTGGCCTCCTTGCTGATCTTCGGGTCGATCTACTGGACGCTGGTTGCCTGCCTGGAGATGTATGCGCAGCCGGTCTTGAAAGAGATGGGCCTGGCGACCTCCGTGATCGGGGTGGTGATCGGCGGGTCGTTCGTGGTGGTGGCGGCGGGAACCTGGGTCGCTCACCGGGTGACGGCACGGGGCAGCTTTCGGGCTTGGACGATCGCGATGACGGTAGCGGTCATCGCGATGGCGTTTGGCCTGGGCAGCGAGATCGTCGTGCTGGCGCTGGGCACCTACGTGGTTGCGGAGTTCGCGACCGGGTTGTTCGAGCCGACAATCTCGGACCGGGTCAACCGTCAGGTGCACGGAGCGCAGCGCGCCACCGTCCTCTCGGTGGAAGGATTTCTGTTTTCGCTGAACATGATCTGGATTTTCCCGCTCGTAGGTTGGCTGGCGGACTGGGCGAACTGGATGGTGGCGTTTGGAACCGTGGCCATGTTGGTAGCGGCGGCGCTGGTCGTATGGCTGGTGCTGGAGCGACGCAGCGAGGTTGCCGAACTCAGCGCCGCGACTGCCGGCACTCCGGCCAATGACTAGGCTGCCATTACCGGCGGCAGTCGGACCACTCTTCGCCGAAGGTGATAAAGCGCTCGTCCGACTCGCCCCGGAACGGCAGGAATCGGATGAGGGAAGTGCCGGAGTCGACGTAGGCGAGCGGGCAACTCAAAGGCAACCCAGCCATCGCGGCTGGCGCCCGGGAAATAGTCGCCGCTGGCGTCCGGGGCCGGGGCGGTCAGGGTAATGACGTTGGAGGTGGTCGAGCCGTCGGATTCGACGAGCATGAAGGCGGTCGTCGACAGGTATGCCGGGTCATTGCCGGCCTGGATGTTGGCGATCTTGACGTTGATCGCCAACCACGGGGCGGAATCGTAGGAGTCGCCGACCTGCAGGGCCTGGACGCGAAAGTCGCTCATGTCGAAGACCTCCTCACAGGAGGCGATACCGAGCAGTTCCACTTCCCAGGCGTCGGTGACGATCACATCGCCGATACCGGCGGGGTCGTCCGGCGTGAGTCCCACCTCGTTTGCCTCGGCGAGGGGGCCATCGGCCGGATCGATTGCGGCGGCGTCGCCGAGGGCAAAGACGCGGTCGGCCCAGTCCCCGGAGAGCGTGACGCTGTCGTAGAGCAACATGAGATTGTCGTCATCGACGGGAGCGCCGATGACCACCCAGCCGTCCCGGGATTCGCCGGGCTGGGCGACCCCGTTCAGGGCGGGTTCGGGCGGGACCACGCCCGTGAAGCGGCGGACGACGCCGGAGGCGGCGGTAAGGGCAAAGTCGTCGCCGGTGATCTCCAGCGGTTGGTCACCATCGTTGACGGCGGTGACGCGGACTGCTACGTAGGCGAAGCCGTCGCGTGGGGCTTCATTGACCGAGCTGGCTGCCAGGACCATATCGGTGGCGTCGCTGCCGGTGACCACCTCTGCGACCGTCAATCGCCACGGCCCGGCCGCAACCTCCGTCCCAAGCGGGGCAGGCTCGGCCCGGCTGTCGCCGGGCGCGGCGAGGATGTGCGCCCCGCCGAGACCAGTGGCTGCCACCAGCAAGACCAGCATTCCGACCACGCGAGAGGGCATCCCGAGACGGCTATTCGTACGCGGTCTCTTCCATAGAAGAAGCATGTCATCCATCCAACCAACTGCAGCCAGGCGACATCGCTGTGGTCCGACCATTGTACGTGGCGGGCTCATCGACGCCGCGGCTTGCCGACCAGCTGGAAATCTATCGGGCAATGACGGTCCAGAGGGTCGCGGTTGCCTGCTGGAGCCGGCGGGGGAGAGCGCCGGCTCCGGCCGCGTCGACAGTTGCCTGGTTTCCGGCGAGGTCCGAGCCGTAGGTTCCCCAGCCGTCGACGACCTCCCAGCCGAGGTGCTCAAGCAGTGATTCGAGTTCCCAGGGAGTGATATAGGAGACGGCATGGCGGTCGGGCTCGATGAAGCGGCGCCAGGAGCGACCGTAAATCGGGGAGAGGGAACCGGGGACGCTGGCGAGAAGGTAACCGCTCGGGCGGAGCACTCGGCGGAATCCGGTTAGGGCGGCGGTGATGTCTGGGGTGAACTGCAAAGAGGCGCGGGCGTGGACGGCATCGTAGGTGGCGTCGGGGTCGGCGAGGGTGGTGAGGTCGCCGAGGCGCCATTCGACCGGGAGGTTCTGGGCGGCGGAGTGGCCGCGGGCACGCTCGATCATCTCAGGAGAGAGATCGACGGCGGTAACGGCGCAACCTCGGGCAGCAAACGCAAGCGCCCATTGGCCGCTGCCGCACCCGGCGTCGAGCACCTTCGATCCCTGAGTCAGATGGAGTGCAGCGGTGATCCGATCGAGGTCGGCAACGCGGTCGGGGGCGACCGCGTTGGCCTCGGACATGGCATCCCAGTCGGCGGCGCGGTCGTTCCAGGCACTGCGGGCCCGGTCGAGCCAGGCCTGTCGGCGGTTGGCGGATAGCGGCATTGAGAAGAGACCTCACCCCCTACCCCCTCTCCACTGCGGTGGAGAGGGGCCGTTGCGAAGCGTTTGTGGTGGAGGCGGAGAGAAGCCCCCTAGTCCCCCGGCCCCCTTCCCCCGCTGCACTAAGGAAGGGAAGGGGAATGGGGGAGAACCGTTTCTAGCCCTCGCCCTAGCGCTATCGGACGCCCCTCTCCACCGCAGTGGAGAGGGGGTAGGAGGTGGGGTTATTAAGCCAAGGCTAGGTCCGCGGTCAGTGGGAGTCGGCGGCCGACGGCGGCGGCGACGGCGGCGATGCGGGGGGTCAGGGACGAGAACTCGTCGAAGGTGAGGGACTGGGCGCCGTCGGAGAGGGCGTGGTCGGGGCTGGGATGGACCTCCATGATGAGGCCGTCAGCTCCGGCGGCGACACCGGCCAGGGAAAGGGCGGGAACGAGGGCGCGCTTACCGGCGGCATGGCTGGGATCGATGAAGACGGGCAGGTGTGAGAGACCCTGGATGACCGCGACGGCGCTGACGTCGAGGGTGTTGCGGGTGGCGGTCTCGAAGGTGCGGATGCCGCGCTCGCAGAGGATGACGTCGGGGTTGCCCTGGGCCATGACGTACTCGGCGGCGAGGAGCCATTCCTCCAGCAGCATGCTGAGGCCGCGCTTGAGCATGACGGGCTTGCCGGCCTTGCCCACCTCCTCCAGGAGGAGATAGTTCTGGCAGTTGCGGGCGCCGATCTGGAAGACATCCGTGTACTTGCCCACGGTGTCGATGTCGGCCGGGGTCATGACCTCGGTAATGATCGGCAAGCCGGTCTCATTTCGGGCCTGAGCGAGGATTTCTAGGCCGCGCTGACCGAGACCCCGGAACTCATACGGCGAGGTGCGGGGCTTGTAGGCGCCGCCGCGGAGGAGCGTCGCGCCGGCGGCCTTGACCGCCTTGGCCGTCTCGATGGTCTGCTCTTCGCTCTCGACCGAGCAGGGGCCGGCGATGATGGTCAGGTCGTCGCCGCCGATGACGACGTCGCGGACACGGATGAGCGTCTTCTGGGGGTGGAAGTCCCAGCCGGTGAGCTTGTACTTCTTGGTGATGCGGACGACGCGGTCGACTTCGTCGAGCGTCTCTAGCATGCCGTCGAGGGTGGGAGGCAATGGGGAGCCGACCACCCCAATGATGGTGAGCTCTTCGCCTTCGGAGAGATGGGCGCCGAGGCCGAGGTCCTTGACGCGAGCGACGACGGCATCGACGGCTTTGCGGCTGGCATGGGGTTTCATCACGACGATCATGGTGGTCTCCATTTACTGGTGGAAAGTGGAACGTTCAAGGTGAAGGGTGGTTGGCGGCGAGTGGGCTCAACGGCACAACAAGTCCGCCGACTCGCGGCCGACCAGGAGATACGATGGAAGACCACCAACGGTGGAGCGGGCGAACGGACGATGGGCGGAGATGGAGGGAGAAGCGGACATCGTCAGTGCCTCAGTGCGTGTGTTGTTGACGACTACGACGACGATGTTGCGCGGGGGTCAATCCCGTCCAGGATCTGGGCAAGTTCCTCGTTCGAGTAGGCCCAGGAGGGGCGGAGTTGTCCGGCGTCGCGCAGATAGATGTGACGAACTTCGGATTGCGAGCGATGGGTGTTGACATGAAGCAGGATACGTACGGCGCCGGTCAGTGAGCCCGGAACTGACATCTCGTGGGCGCACATGAGCGGAACCTCCGTCCAGCCGAACTCGCGGGCGGCGAGGGCGGGGAAGGTGGCGTTCAAGTCGGGGGTGGTGGTGAAGATCGCGGAGACGATGTTCTCCGGGTCTAGATCGTTCAGAAAAACGAGGGCCGCCACCAGTTCACGGGTCACCTCGAGGATGTCCTCGCTGGTGTTGGACGGCGACGTGGTGGCGCCGCGAATGCCCCGGCAGACGAGGCTGTTCGGTGCTTCGGCGGTGCCCCGTGTCAGTATTGTTGTCTGGCCCTCGGTCTGCGCCTGCGATGACATCGTCGCGATCATCTCCCTGTTCCTACAAGTGTGCCGCTCCCGAGAGCGGCGACTATGACGCTCCCGGCTCTGGAAGGTCGACTTCGCCACGAAGATAGCGCAAGTAATCGGCAGCCGCTGCGCGGCGTTCTGCCGGCTCGAACCGGTCAAGGTGGTTGATCAGGGCGCTGCCGATGACCGCGCCTTCGACAAGGTTGCTGTAGAAGCGGACGTGTTCCGGGGTGGAGATCCCGAATCCGATCGCGAGAGGCAGGTCGGTGGAGGCGCGGACACGGGCGATGTAGGCCGGCAGTTCGTCCGAGATTTGGTCGCGGGCGCCGGTCGTGCCGGTCACCGAGATGCAGTAGACGAATCCGGAGGCTTTTTCGGCCATGTCCTGGAGGCGGGCATCGGTTGAGGTCGGCGCGACGAGAAAGATCAGGTCGCGGCCGTGGGCGCGACAGGCGGCGGCGAAGTCGGCGCTCTCTTCGGCCGGGAGATCGGGGATGATGAAGCCGTCCACCCCGGCGGAGGCGCAGGCGGCGACGCACTCCTCGATGCCCATCTGAAAGAACGGGTTGTAGTAGCCGAACAGGATCAGCGGCGTCGTAACGCCGTGGACCTCGCGCATCTTGCGAACCAGGTCGATGCAGTCGACCAGGCGGGTGCCGGCGGCGAGGGCCGCCTGGCTGGTGCGCTGGACGGTCGGTCCGTCAGCGAGAGGGTCGGAGAAGGGAACGCCGACCTCGATCACGGCGGCACCGCCTTCGATCAGGCCGAGAAGGGTTTGCTCGCTCGTCTCCAGGTCTGGATAGCCAGCGGTGATGAACGGGACCAGGGCGGTATCCCCGGCAGCCTTCTTGGCGGCGAAAGCCGCGCCGATGCCGGACGGGTTCGGCGTTTGGCGTTCGGCGTTTGGCGTTTGGTTTTCGTCCTCCGGACGCCGGACGCCGGACGCCGGACGCCGCGAATCAGTGGCGGTCACAGTGTCACTCCGAACGCTTCGGCGACCGTATGCATGTCCTTGTCGCCGCGACCCGAGAGGTTGACCAGGATCGACTGATCCTCTGGGCGTTCGGCAGCAAGCTTGAGCGCATAGGCGATGGCGTGGCTGGATTCCAGCGCGGGGATGATCCCTTCGGTGCGGCAGAGCGCCTGGAAGCCTTCGAGCGCTTCGGCGTCGGTAATGCCGACGTAGGTGGCGCGGCCGGTGTCTTTAAGCCAGGCATGTTCAGGACCGACGCCAGGGTAGTCGAGGCCGGCGGAGATCGAGTGGGTTTCGATCACCTGGCCGGCTTCATCCTGGAGGACGTACGACCGGGAACCGTGGAGGACACCTTCGCGGCCGGCGACAAGCGTGGCGGCGTGGTGGCCGGATTCGAGCCCTAGGCCCGCGGCTTCGATGCCGATCAGCTCGACGTCGGGGTCACCCGTGAACGGGTGGAACATGCCGATCGCGTTGGAGCCGCCGCCGACGCAGGCAAGGACGGCGTCGGGGAGCTTGCCGGTGTGCTCCAGCATCTGGGTGCGGGCCTCGCGGCCGATGACCGATTGGAAGTCGCGGACAATGAGCGGGTAGGGGTGCATGCCTGCCGCGGTGCCAAAGAGGTAGAAGGTGTCGCGGACGTTCGTCACCCAGTCGCGTATGGCCTCGTTGATGGCGTCCTTGAGCGTCTTCGAGCCGGAGGTGACCGAGACGACTTCGGCGCCGAGGAGTTTCATCCGAAAGACGTTGAGTGATTGACGGGCGATGTCGACCTCGCCCATGTAGACGATGCAGTCGAGGCCGAGGAGGGCGCAGGCGGTGGCGGAGGCGACGCCGTGCTGCCCGGCGCCAGTCTCTGCGATGATCCGCTTCTTGCCCATCCTCTTCGCAAGAAGGGCCTGGCCGAGGGCGTTGTTGATCTTGTGGGCGCCGGTGTGGGCTAGATCCTCGCGCTTGAGGAAGATCTTGGCGCCTCCGGCCTGGGCGGTGAGGTTGGCGGCGTAGTAGAGGGGGGTCGGGCGGCCGACGTAGTGCTTGGCCAGCCAGTCGATCTCCGCCTGGAAGGTCACATCGGCTTTGGCGGCGCGATAAGCGGCTTCAAGTTCGTCGAGCGCGGGCATCAGTGTTTCGGGGGCGTACTTGCCGCCGAACCGGCCGAAGCGGCCCTGGGCGTCGGGGAAGTTGGCGGGCGGGGCCGTCTGTCGATGATTGACGATGTCGGTGACCATGCGGGACTCCCAAGGTGTTCGCGTTCGGCGACTCGTGTTCGATCTCTTGGATGCGGTGCTCGGAAACGTGGCGCAACTATACCCTGGGGGATCGACGAGCGGACGAACCTTCTCATTTTCCATGACCATGATGGCAAATCTGAGCCAAGGAAACATCAGGGAGAATGCGTAATTGCCCAGGGGGTCACTCGCGGGAGTTTGTAGGCTGTACTGCCTATGGGCGGAGCGCTGCTACCCGCGAGGGCGGGTCCTCCGGGAGCGGGCGACGGGGACGGGATGACGGCTGTGACGGGGCCTGGGCAGGGTGTTTCCCTCCCCAGGCCCCGCACCCCGGCCGGATGGGGATCGGGGAGGCGAGGGAATTGGGCCTGGTGGCGACGACCAATCTTGGCGATTGGCCTGGCGGATGCTTAAGAGCGCCTATCAAGACCCCGCCGCGGCGGCGGACGCCAGGTTTATGGAGGTTGCGGAGTTGATCGGTGGTTTTCGGGGGCGGTGAACGGGCGGGGAACGGCGTCTCCCCGGCCGCCCGGGGCTCACGGCCCGGGCTCACAGCCCGGGCTCACAGTGACAGCCTCTCCGAGACTAGCGTGCGCGACTCGTTAGCCTCGGAGAGGCTGTCATGCTTAGCCCGGGCCTGAGCCCCGGGCGGCGGAGGAACGGCGTTCCCAAAAACCGCCGATCAATTCAGCAACCTCCATCAGCCTGGCGCTCAACCCACGACGTCCCTCCGGGACTGGGCCGAACGGCGCGGTGCCCGGCGGTTCTGATCGGCGCTCTTAGGCATTCGAGACTAGGGGCGAGGGCGCTGCCTGACTCAACGGCGCCCAGGAAGATGTCTGGGTGGATCCATCCGGCTTCGCCAGGGTCCGCATTGGCGACATTCAGCCAGAGGAACCTGGCGGAAGTCGTCGTGTCGGTGATTTCAAGGGCTGTTTCTTCGGGGACGGTGAGATCTGCGGCGAAGGTCGCTTCTGGAGAACGCCGCAGCTGGACGGGAGCGGTGGTGACAATGATCTCGCCGAGCTTGAAGTCGGACGTGACACCGTATTCGCGGGGGCACCACGGTATCGAGCGGGATGCAACCGAAGACGCCGGGATCAATGTCGGTGACGGGGAGCCAGAGGTTGTTGCCGCTGTCGGTCAGCGGGCCGGCGACGGTCAGCGAACGTGGGCTGGGAAGGCGCGCGATGTGTTCTCCAATGGTTCGGGGGATGGAGCGGAGCACGATGGTTTGCAGGCGGGACATGACCAGTGCGCCAACAGAGAAATTCACCGAGGCTGTACGTCCGGAAACACGAGTCGGGTCTGGGTCGCAGCCGCGTGCCCCGTGTTGCCGAAGGCGTTGACGGTCCCCGTTGTCGCAGAAGTTGCTGGGCGCTCTAAACGAACCGATTCGGCTTTGCGGTCGGGTGATGCCGCCCCGCCGATTGGCGCCCCCATTCACAGCCAGGCACAGGGTACTATCGCGCTGATACGGGTCAGCGATGGCAGTGAATTGGAGCAGCGGCACTGCGTCTCAATCATGATGCTGATAGTAGCCGGGTGAACCTCAGGGAGCACTTCGCTGGTAGGAGTGCTCCCTGGCGCAATGATTAGAACCTCTGTCAAAGCCCCGTGGCGGACGGGGCCGACCGCCGGTAGAGGCTCGAAGTCCCTGGCTCATTGATGGAAGTCGCCTGCAACCGACTGACCAGCGGTCGCTGACAAAGGTGTTTGTTCGGCGCTCAAGTTCAGTTTTGCTCAACGTGATCGTGCGTTCGATACGTGCTGATTATGAAAGCCCCGCCGCGCAGCCACCTGTGGCGTCGCCATCGGTCCGGTCGTCTACCTCGTTGGTAGGGAGACGGAGCCCGATGGCCAGATGTTACGCGGCGGGGCGTTCCCTCCGAAGGGCTAGCGGCTGAGACTGGCGGCTGCCAGGGAGACGGCGCCGGTGGGGGTGCGGGACTCGCCAAGGATGGCTACGCCGAGACGGACGAGGGCGGCGCCGGTCAGTTTGCGCCAGACGGAGACGGCTTCACCCCGGCGAGCGCGGGAGTTGGATGCGGTCGCGAAGAGGTCGGCAATGCGGTCGCGGGTCAGGACATCGGTGACGGTTGGGTTGCGGTCCATGGTTGGTCTCCTGTGCCGGAGTGCGATGCCGGCGGCCCTCATGTCGGCGCCGGATCTGAATACCATGGTGTCAGGGCATAGCTCTCACGACTTCGTATGAACGTCGTAAATGTCGTGGCGGGGCTGGAGGGTTTCACTACGACGGGGTACGTAGGCGGGTACGTAGAGAGGTATGAGTCGCGCCGCCTGCTGGTTGCCTGGAAGGGCAACGGGAGGCGCCGTCTTCCGGCCGCTCGCAGGTAGGGATCTGAAATCCTGGTCCGGGCGACGGAAACCGGCTCAAGCCCGCCTTGAGCGGGCTAATGGAAGTCCGGAAGGTTAGATGAGGCCCTGTTTGAGGGCGAGGGCGGTGGCTTCGGTGCGGGTGGCGACGCCGAGCTTGGCGAGGATATTGGTGACGTGGGTGGTTGCGGTGCGGGGGCTGACATAGAGCGCTTCCGCGATCTCGCGGTTCGTGCGGCCGGCGGCGATGAGAGCCAAAACCTCCTGCTCACGACGAGTGAGTCCGCCGGCGGCGGGGGGTTCCTGCCCGTCGTCCTGGCCGGTAGAGCCGGAGGCGATCTCATTCAGGATGATCACGGCTAGGTCGGTTGCCTGGAGCTGGGTGGCGATGCGCCCCGCGTTCCACGCGGTGTCGAAGGCCTCGCGGCCGAGGATTTCCACGGCCTGGGCCAGGACCGCCCGGTTGCGCGCTTCCTCCATCTCGCCGATCGAGAAGCCACCGCGGGCGGCGACGGATTCACTGGCGGCAAGGAGGCGCACGCCGGGTTCAGGTCGGCCGGTGGCGATCGCCAGGGCACCCACTCCGCCGATGATCCACGCGATCGTCCAGTCGCTGCCATTGCGGCTAAAGTCGCCAAGCGCCCGGAGAAAATGGGTCGCCGAGGCAACGTGGTTGCCCCGCCGGAACTCCACATCACCGAGGTACCCTCGCGCCGCGCCCTCGGCCCAGGGGTCTTGCTGCTCAACGAAGCCGCGCAGTGCTTCCTGAAGCAGCTGTTCGGCAAGGGAATGCTCACCCCGAAGCCAGCGGAAGATACCTTCGTTGTATGCGGCGGTCGAGTCTAGGCGCGGGTCGTTCAGGGAACGGAGGATCGCGACGGCTGATTCGATGTGAGCGAGAGCAAGGGCGTCGTCACCGTCGCGGAGGGCGTAGTTCGCCAGGGCGCCCAGCGCGACGCCTTCCGAGCGCCGGTCGCCGATTTGACGGGCTAGGTCCAGTGCGGCCCCGTAATGGGCGCGCGCGGTGTCGAGATTGCCCTGGGCGTCGGCCAGGGCGGCGGCGGTGATCTGGGCGGTGACCCGGAGCTTGCTCGCCGGTGGGTCCGAATCCGGAAGGGCAAGGGCGCGTTCGAGCCAGAAGCGTGCGTCCCGGAAGATGCCGCGGACATACCAGAAGGAGCGCAGCCCGGCGGCGAGGTGCAGCGCGGCCTGCGAGTCGCCGTCGTCGATAGCCCAGGAGAGGGCGATGATGATGTTGTCGTAATCGCGCGAGGTGCGGGCGAGCCAGGTGTCGTAGTCGCCGGGAGGACGCGGGTCGTCTGGGTGACCCAGCGTGGACGCGAAGTAGGCGGCGTGTCGTCGCCGAATGGTGTCCACTTCGCCGGATTCGACCAGTCGTTCCAGGCCGAACTCGCGAATGGTGGCGAGCATCCGGTATCGAGGCTCCCCGTCGGGATCCTCGTCCTGGGTCAGGAAGCTGTTGGCGATCAGGGAGGCGATGCCGTCCTCGGTGGAGGGGGAGAGCGAGAGAGGGGGGAAGGGGGAGGGCAGGCCGCGGGGCCGGAAGCCGTCGTCGAGGGATGGGAAGACCGGGCGTGGGAATGGCGGCTGCGACGGCGTTTGACCTTCCCCCTGTCCGTCCCTCGCCTTTTCCTCCTCGTCCTCAAGAACTGCCTCGATCGCGGGCAACGTGGCTCCGCCGGCAAAGATGGCAATCCGGCGAAAGAGGGATTGTTCGGCAGGAGTGAGCAGGTCGTAGCCCCAGGAGATCGTGTCGCGTAGGGTGCGCTGGCGCGCCGGCAGGTCGCGGGCACCGTCGGTCAGCATCGGCAGGCGCTGTTCCAAGCGGGCAAGCATGGCCCGCGGCGGAAGTAGCCGCACTCGGGCGGCGGCAAGCTCGATTGCGAGGGGCAGGCCGTCCAGCCGCCGGCAAATTTCGGTGACCGTCTCGAGGTCGTCGGGCGTCGCTGCAAACCCGGGCTTGATCGCCCGGGCTCGTTGGAGGAAGAGCCGGACAGCGGGGGAGTCGTTCTCCGCCTCGCCGGTGGAGAGGGGAACGACGCCGAATTCGTGCTCCATTGAGAGGCGGAGTGCGGCCCTACTGGTCGCGAGAATCGTCAGGCCGGGGCAGGCGGTGAGGAGATCAGCCAGCAAGGGGCTGGTTTCGCGGAGCTGTTCGAGGTTGTCAAGGACGAGCAGCAGGCGTCGGTGACGGAGGCGCTCGGCGAGGATCGACTCGACGGGAGCATCGGAGGTCACGGAGATTTCGAGGGCTATGGCGATCGCACTGGGGACTGCTGCGGGGTCGCGGGTTAGGGCCAGGTCGACCCACCGGATGCCGTCGCGGAACCGGACTGAGCTGACGTCGTCTCCGTTGGAGTCGGATTGGGCGGACAGGACGTTGAGGGCGACCTGGAGGGCAAGGCGAGTCTTGCCGACACCACCGGGACCGGTCAAGGTCAGCAGCGAGACGGCCGGGTCGTGCAAAAGCGCGGTGATTTCGGCCATCTCGGTTTCGCGGCCGACCAGCGGGGTGCGTGGGGTTGGCATGATGCCCGACCGAGGGGATTGCAAACCCGGACGGTGCTCTGGATCGGGCGTTGGAGGGACGGCGTTTCCGGTAGTCGCCGTTGTGGCCGAAATGGTCATTGGTCACCGCGATAGATGGCAAGACGAGTGCGAGCATGCACGGGGTGATGATGCGTGGCGCTGGGGAGGGGCGTCAACTGGTGCCGGGGATGCCCCGTAACCCCCCGGTCCCGTTCGGCCGCTGCGGCAGGGGGAAGGGGGAGAACGCCCTTCACCCCGGCCGCTCCGCGGAGCAGCCCCTCTGCCAGGGCCGGAGGGGAGGGGGCTGAGGGGGCTGAGGGCTGTCTCCAGACGCCTACGACGCGATTGAGCCGAACTGGGCGATGTGGAGGCGACGGTAGATGCCGCCGGCGGCGACGAGTTCGTCGTGGCGGCCTTCCTCGGCGACGCCGGATTCGTCGACGACGACGATGCGGTCTGCGTTCTGGATGGTGGCGAGACGGTGGGCGATGACGAGGGTGGTTCGGCCTTCGGATAGTTCGATCAGCGACTGCTGGATGGCGCGTTCGGTCTCGCTGTCGAGGGCCGATGTGGCCTCGTCCAGAATCAGGATCGGCGGGTTCTTGACGAACATCCGGGCAATGGCGAGGCGCTGCTTCTGGCCGCCGGAGAGCTTGACGCCGCGCTCGCCGATGATCGTGTCGAGGCCGTATTGCATCCCGGCGATGACTGCATCGAGGCGGGCCCGGCGGGCCGCGTCTTCGATCTCCGCTTCGGTAGCGTCGAGGCGGCCGTAGGCGATGTTCTCGCGGATCGTGCCGGCGAAGAGGAAGACATCCTGCTGGACGATGCCGATCTCCCGGCGGAGAGAGGCCAGGGTCATCTGCCTGATGTCGATCCCATCGATCGTGATCCGGCCGCCGTCCAGTTCGTAGAAGCGGGGCAGGAGCGAGGAGATCGTCGTCTTGCCGGCGCCGGAGGGGCCGACGAAGGCGACGGTCTCGCCGGCACGGATGTCGAGGTTGATGTTGTTGCAGCACCGTCTTGTGCGGGGTGTAGCCGAAGGTGACGTTCTCGTAGCGGATATCGCCGCGCAGGTCTTTGACGTCGATCGCGTCGGGGGCGTCGACGATGTCGGGGGCGGTGTCGAGGAGCTCGCAGTAGCGCTTGAAGCCGGCGATGCCCTTCGGGTAGGTCTCGAGGACGGCGTTGATCTTTTCGACCGGGCGGAAGAAGACGCCGACCAGGAGGAGGAAGTCGACGAAGTCGCCTTCGGTCAGAGTCGGCCGTGGAGGACGAAGTAGGCGCCGGCGATCATGACGACGACCTGGGTGAGCGCGCATGCTGAGATACGAGAGGGACATGCTCGGCGGCCATGATGCGGTAGGCGTCGAGTTTGGTCGCGCGGTAGCGGGCGTTGTCCTGGGCGAAGAGGCGGCGCTCATGGTCTTCGTTGGCGAAGGCCTGGACGACGCGCATGCCGCCGACGTTCTCCTCGATCCGGGCGTTGAACTCGCCGACTCGGGCGAAGAGGCCGCGGAAGGTGCGGGTCATGCCGCCGCCGTAGCGGCCGGTGATGAAGCCGGTGATCGGGACGATCAGCGCGGTGATGAGGGCGAGCTGCGGGTTGACGAGGAACATCAGGACGAAGGCGCCGATGAAGGTCATGATCGCGATGAAGAGGTCTTCCGGGCCGTGGTGGGCGACCTCGCCGATCTCCTCGAGGTCTTTGGTCACGCGGCCGACGATGTGGCCGGTCTTCTGGTTGTCATAAAAGCGGAATGAGAGTTTCTGGAGGTGGTCGAAGGCGCGGCGGCGCATCTCGGTTTCGATGTTGATGCCGAGCATGTGGCCCCAGTAGTTGACGATGACCATCAGGCCGGTGTTGACAGGTAGACGGCGAGGAGGCCGGCGGCGGCGGCGGTGATCAGGCCCCAGTCGTCGCCGGGAAGGAGTTCGTCGATGAAGAGACCGACCGCCATCGGGAAGGCGAGTTCCAGCACGCCGGAGACGATGGCGCAGGAGAAGTCGATCCAGAAGAGGCGACGGTGGGGGCGGTAGTAGGCGAAGAACCGGCGCAGAAGCGCGCGGGTGCCCATCGAATGGGGCGCTGAAAGTGGAATGCTGGACATGATGACCTTTGGGCGGAGGGTGGCACGGCACGACGGTGGGATGGGCAAGACGAACCGCGGTCGTTCGCCGGGCAAACCCGTGGCCGTCGTTTCGCTTAGCGAACGGTACTACAACCGGAGGCGGAATGGGATGTAAGAAGGAGGGGGAGGGGCGGAGAAGAATATGCCCCTTCGAACCCGGCTGCAGTAGCGGGCAGGGGAGAACGCGGAGATAGACGCCAGATGCCGTCAAGATGTGGTGTCGCGGGCGATACGGAGAATGGCGGAAAGGCTCTTTTCCACATCCTCCTCAGTGGTGGCCCAGGAGGAGACGCTGATGCGCATGGCGGTGCGGCTTTGCCAGGTGGTGCCGCCGCACCAGCAGGTGCCGTCGGCCTGGATGGCGGCGATGATGCGGCGAGTTTGCTCGGGGTCGCCGAAGGAGACGAGGACCTGGTTGAGGGTGACGTCGTTGAGGATCTCGTAGCCAGCGGAGGCGAGGACGTCGGCGAAGCGGGTGGCGTGACGGCAGCAGCGCTCGATGAGGTCGGCCACGCCGGAGCGGCCGAGGGAGCGGAGGGCGGACCAGACCTCGACGCCGCGGGCTCGGCGGGACATTTCCGGCGTGTACTGGTCGGGTTCGCGCTCGCCGGTGGCGATGAGGTAGGCGGCGGAAGCGGCCATCGCGGCACGCAGGGCTTCGGCGTCGCGGACGATGGCGATACCGCTGTCGTAGGGGACGTTGAGCCATTTGTGCGCGTCGGTGGCCCAGGAATCGGCCAACGATATGCCGTCAACGAGGTGGGCGCGATCCGGGGCGGCGGCCGCCCAAAGGCCGAAGGCGCCGTCGACGTGGACCCAGGCGTTGCGGGCGTTGGCCCAGGCGCAGACCTCGCGGGCGGGGTCGACGGCGCCGGTGTTGACGTTGCCGGCCTGGATGCAGACGATGGCGGGTCCGTCGATCTCTGGTAGCGCCTCAGGGTGCATGCGGCCCTGATCGTCGACTGGCACGCGAAGGACGCGGTCTCGACCGAGACCAAGGAGGCTGAGCGCATTGCCGATCGAGACGTGGCTCTCCTCGCCCACGATCAAAGGTGATAGGCGGTGCCCCGAAGAGGCCCCGTCGATTCGACGTCCCAGCCGGCGCGGGCAAGGACGGCGTGGCGTGCGGCGGCCAGAGCCGAGAAATTGGCCATCGTGCCCCCCGTGACGAACCCCACGCCGCACTCTGGTGGAAGGCCGAGGAGATCGAGGAGCCAGCGACGGGAAACTTCCTCCAGGGTCGCATTGATCGGGCAGATCGCCGACATGCCGGCGTCCTGATCCCAGGCGGTGGCGAGCCAGCTTGCGGCGAGGGAGGCGGGCAGGGTGCCGCCGATGACGAATCCGAAGAAGCGGCCGCCGGCGGTGGCGGCGGTTGCGGGTGAGCCGAGGGTGTCGAGGAGGTCAAGGACGGCGGCTGGGTCAGATGGTTGCTCGGGGAGGGGCTCGATTAAGGCACTCAGGTTTGCCCGAGCGGCAGGGGGCACGGCGACCGAGCGGTCATCCAGGGATGAGAGGTATTGGATGGCCCGCGCGGCGGTGTCCTGCAGGAGCGTGGCTGTTGCGTTTGGGTTGCGGTGCCAATCAGCCATGTCGTGGCGTCTCGATACGGAACGCGGCACGTGCTCGCTCGCCAACGTTGGGATTGGGCTCGATGTGCTCTGAGCCGCTTGTGTCCTCTGCGTAGATCAGCAGCAGCTCGGATCGACCTGTGTTGCCGGGCAGGTGGATGAATCGTTGAACCGCGGCCCGGCGCGGAATATGGTGGCTGCTCCCACGGATCATCTCCAGGATTCGACCGGTGTCAGAGTCCGGCGGCGGGGTCTGGTCCAGGCAGATGACCGATGCATCGGTCAGGAAGCCTAAACCCTCCAGGACGATCAGCTCGGCGTGTGGATAGCTGTAGTGCTCGTCGTTGTCGTCGCGGTAGCGCTCGAATTGGACGACCAGCATGCGCCGCGCCGCGTTTTCCTCGACATCGACAAAGACGAACGCTTCGGCGTCAGCAGCGTCTCCAAGCGCAAAAGATGCCTGCCCGATAAAGGTGAACGCGTCGGACACGAGGATCGAGATCTCCGGGTCCTGGGTTGAGGTGACGCGACGACCATCAACCGAGCGGCTTGGAGCATTTCCCACGTCCGTCTCCTGAACTCCGCATGGTGTGCGACCGCGCGTTACGCGACGAGGGACCGTAGTAGGTCGATGGAGCGGCGGACGCCGTCGACTTGGTCGCCCTGGCCTTCGAATTCGACGGAGTAGGGGCCGGTGAAGCCCGAGTCTTTGACGATCTGGGCGCAACGGGCGATGTCGAATTTCGTCATGTCGCCGTCGGGGTCGAAGTCGAGGGTCTTGGCGTGGACGATGGCGGCGCGGGGGGCCATCTGGGCGAGGAAGTCGTAGCGCTCGGCTTCGGAGAAATTGCCCCAGTCGGGCGCGGTGCCGAGGGCGGGGACGGCGTCGAGGAGGGCTTTGTTCGTTTCGGGGCGGGCGGAGAGGCCGCCGTGGTTTTCCATGACGATCTGGACGCCGATTTTTGTGCCGTAGTCGGTGAGGAGGGTGTAGGAGTCGATGGCGGTCTGGAGGTCGCCGTCACCGGAGTTGACGCGGGCGATCGGGGCGCCGAGGAAGGCGGCGGCGTCGAGCCAGAGCTCGATAGCCGGAAGTCGTAGTCGCGCTTCTGCTCATCGGCCTGAGAGATGTGGCCGCGGTCGATCGGCATGCTGACGAGGGAGACGCCCGCGGCGGCGATGCCGTCTTTCAGCGCCCGGAGGCCGATCGAGTCGTTGCGGAGGATGTGGAACTGGCAGATCTCGATCGCGTCGAGTCCGAAGGTCTCTTTAACGTAGCGGGGAAAATCGTTGATCGCGACCTGCGTGTTGATGTGGTCGCGGATGGAGTAGGAGGAGAGGGCGAGCTTCACAGAGGGCTCCTTCCCGACGGCGAGGGAACGCGGCGCCCGCCGAGAGGCGGGCGCCGCGTTTGCCTACACGGATACGGCTAGGATACCCGCTCGGGAGCACAGCGGATTATTCCGAGCGGACGGTGGACGATCAGCCGCCGGTTGCCTCCTCCTGGCCGGACTGGGTGATCGCGACTTCCTGCCAGGCGGAGCCGTCGAAGAAGTTCGGCCGGTGCGTCGTCAGGTTGTAGATCGTCAGGCCTTCCGGGGGTGACGCGATCGCGTCGCGCTGCTCGCTGGTGAGGCGGGGCGGCAGGAACCCCTGGCTGGTGGACGTCAGATCCAGCAGGGCGAGGGGGTTCGGCGCCGTCGTGCCGATGCCAGCGCGTCCCTCGCTAAGGGTGAGGGTGTCGATTTCGGTGCCGGTTGTGGTCGCCGTCTGGATGGTCAGGCGCGCGCCCGCAATGGCCTGGGGAGCGTCCGGCCCGGGCGTCTCGACGAATGCCCGTGCCTGGGCGACGAACCCCGAGGTTTCTCCAGGGACGACCCAACGGATGCCCGCCCTGCCGCTCTCGGGGTGGATGAGGTTGAGCAGGAGGGGGACGGTACCGCCGCCGCCGCCTTCCGTCGGCGCCGTGACCGGTTCGACCGGTCCGAGGAACAGGTTGCCGGCCGTGTCGAGCTCGGCCAGACGGGCGTCGCCGGCGCCTTCGACGAGGATGTGCGGCTGGGTTTGTGTGCCGGACCCGATCAGGTGAAGCGTGGGCGCGGTCGGGAGCACCTGCTCGCCGATGCCGGGCTCCTGGGCCAAGAGGAGCATTCGCGCGCCGGTTGCGGCCCAGGCGTTCCCGCCCTCGAACCCGGCGCCGTGGTTGCCGCCGACGACGAGCGTGGCCTGGGCGAAGACGCTGCGCGGCTGACCGCTCTCGGAGCCGCAGCCGAGGAAGAGGCTGCGGTTTGCGCTCCCCGTGGAGGTGAATGCCCCCTGGTCGTTGTCGACGGCCTGGCACTGGACGTAGGTGTTGCCGAGCTCGCTCGCGTCCGAGATCCCACGGCCGCCGTTCTCCGCCGCGACGATGAGGGCGGCGACGCCTCCGCTGCCGGCGGTGACGGAGAGGCCGTGTCCGCTGCAACCCGTGATCTCGCACGCCTCGACGTGCCACCCGGCGGTCGACGTGGGGTCCTATCCGCGGGACCTTCGATGTGGATGCCATTCCCCGCGAAGCCGGAGACCGCGGTATGGAGGACGGCGGCGTGGGTGCGGAGCCAGATGCCGTGGGTGGTTAGACCCGGGCCGCCCTCCGCCGGCTGGTTTGTCTCCCCCTGTGCCTGCTGGGCCTGCTGATCAGAGCCGCCGGTCTGTTCCGACTCGATCCGCAGCCGCTCGATGATCGTTCCGTCGCCGCGCCGGCCCGGGTCCCCGGTGAGCTCCGGCTCGTTGGCGGCGATGACGATCCCGGTGATGCCGGAATCGAAGCGGAGGACAGCGTCGGCGAGGCGACCGCCGGCCCCTGTTCCGGTCATGCGGATCGCGCGGTTGATGACGAGCGCCTGGGACAGCCGGTAGGTTCCCGGCGGGACGAGGAGCGTGTGGCCGAAGGCCGCATTGCTGTCCTCGGCGAGCGGCGAGGTCATCGCCTCGATCGCGGCGTGGAATGCGGCCCAGTCGTCGGTCTGGCCGTCGCCGGCGCGCCAAAGGCGCGGACGTCGAAGACGTGGCCGCGGATCGCGACCCATTGGAACCCCGTGTCGAGCCACGGCCCTCGATCGTAGTCGGTGAGGAGGCGCAGGCGGCCGGTCGACTCCGGCGTGCTCTCTGGCAAGGTGTCCAGGGTTGCGGGAGGGATGATCGGTTCGAGATGGTTCGCAGGTGCATGGGATCGATGGATCCGTCGCCGCGCCGCACGTGCAAGCCTGACGCTGGGTGGCGCGACGGCTCCGACGTCGCACCCGGCACCAAGCGCAACCAGGGCCGACGCGGCGAGACCGCCCGTGCCAAACCGCCGCATCGCCGCGCGCCGGGAAAGGCGCGCCGTATCGTCCGCTGTCCGACCGTACTCGCCCCGTCCATGGTCCCTCCTCATTGTGACATACGGCCAAATGCCGGAGGATATCTGCACATCGCAGCCGCGACCTTGTCGGCGGCTAGATCTGTAGTAGGGGATCCGAGGAATGAGCTAAGGGCTGACAGGGCTGGTCGTGGCCAATAACCTGATGACGATCGGCGCCCTGCGGGCGATCCGCACGCACGGCTTGCGAATACCGGAAGATATCGCGATCGTGACGATCGACGATCCGTATTGGGCGGAGTTCGTCGAACCGCCGCTGACGGCCTTTGCCCAGCCGGTGCGCCGGATGGCGGAGAGTGCCTTTTCGCTGCTACTGGAGCGCATTGGGGGATCGCGAAATCAGTCGAAGACGGTGGTCTATGGGTTCGATCTGCGCCTGCGGCGCTCGTGCGGGACAGCCGGGTGGACGCCGCGAGTTGTATCAGCCCGACGCGACGGCGTCAGGAGCAGGCAAACATCGGCGACGGGTTCGGCTGATTAGGCCGGGCGAGCGGAAGCGGCGCTGCCGCGGGAGGGAAGAGGGTCGTGGGATCGGGGAGTCATCAGGTGGGAGATTTCAACGGGTTGGGCATGCACCTGGGGAACCTGTCGCGGTTGTCCCGGGCGGAAACGCGCTCGATCTCGGCCGAGAATTTCGACGGGGCCAAGGGGACCGGCGGGATGGCGACCGAGGGCACGGGCGCGATCTCGGCCCGGGAACTGGGCCAGGGCTGGAAGGTCTCGCCGAGCATCAACATTGGCGGCAACGAGATGGCCACGCTCGCCGAGATCGAAGGACCGGGCGCGATCCAGCACATCTGGCTGACGGTGCACCCCAGCGCCTGGCGCAAGCTGGTCTTCCGGTTCTACTGGGACGGCGAGGAGACGCCGTCGATCGAGACGCCGCTCGGCGACTTCTTCTGCAACGGCTGGTGCGAGCGGACGCAACATCGCCTCACTGCCGGTGGCGGTGAACCCGGCGGGCGGATTCAACTCCTACTGGGAGATGCCGTTCCGCAAGAGCGCCCGGATCACGGTCGAGAATCTGGGGCCAGAGCCGGTAAATGGCTTTTACTACCAGATCGACTACGCCCTGACCGATGTGCCGGAGGACCGGGCGTATCTCCATGCCCAGTGGCGGCGCAGTCGAACCCGCTGCCGTACAAGTCGGTGCACACCCTGCTTGACGGCGTCGAGGGCCAGGGGCAGTACGTCGGGACGTATATCGCCTGGGGCGTCAACAACAACGGCTGGTGGGGCGAGGGCGAGATCAAGTTCTATCATGGACGGCGACGGCGAGTGGCCGACCATCTGCGGCACCGGCACCGAGGACTATTTCGGCGGCGCCTGGAATTCGAGACGGCCGACACGGGGAGTACGGTAGTCTACTCAACGCCGTATCTGGGGATGCCGCAGGTGATCAAGCCGGACGGTTTTACGTGGCCAACAGCGGTTCGGGATGTACCGCTGGCACGTTCAGGACCCGATCCGGTTCAAGCAGGACTTGCGGGTGACGATCCAGGCGCTGGGCTGGCGCAAGCGGTCGAGGGCAAGAGCCGTTACCTGCCGTTGCAGGACGACATCGCCTCGACGGCGATTTGGTACCAGTCGGAGCCGCACGCGCCGTTCCCGGCGCTGCCGGGGGCGGACGATCTGGAGGTGATCTAGGCGTGGCCCATGCCGACGGCGATGTATACTCGCGATGTATGGCGACTCCCATGGTGCGCAAGCAGGTCTATCTGCGGCAAGCGCAGGACAGAAAACTGAAGGATTTGGCCGAGGTGCGGGGATGCACTGAGGCTGAAGTGATCCGCGATGCCCTGGATCGGTTGCCTGATCCTGGCGGAAGCGTCCGTGAGCAGCTGCGGGCCGCGGGCTTGCTTGCGACGTTGCCCCCGGATGAGGACGCGGTAACCGGAGACGAGTTGAGGCAACTAGAGGCGGAACTCGACGCCTGGTTCGAGACCCTGACCGAGCCTCTTGGGCTCGGTCAGGCAGTCCTCGATGAACGAGAAGAATCCGACTACTAGTGGCAACGATCTATCTTCGACTCGTCGGCCCTCATGCGGCGATACGATCCTCGGGAGGCAGGCGCCGACATCGTTAGGGCTATCTGTCTGCCGAAGAACGGGCACGATCTCGCGCTGGTCCGTCTCACGACCGTCGAGATCGCGTCCGCAATCGCCCGAAAGTTCCGTGAGGGACAGCTGGATTCTCGTGCGCGAGCCCGAATCTGGCGGGCGTTCAACAGTCATCTTCGCGTTCAGTATCAGGTTGTCGATCTCGGCGACGCGATCTATACCAGAGCGGAAGAGATCGTCTTTATAACATTCGCTTCGTGCGGCTGATGCAGTGCATCCCGCCTGCGCGCTCGAGACAGAGGCGGCCGTGTCGGGGCCGGACTTCCAGTTCTGGACTGCCGACCGGCGGCAGGCTGGGGCGGCGACGGTCGAAGGAATGGCCGTCCGGCTCGTGGGCGGAGGCGAGAACGCGTTCGGGTCGTGAACGACCACAATGACGCGGGGTTCGACGTGCTGGGTCTGGGCGCGGTGGCGATCGACGACCTGCTCTATGTCGATGCGTATCCCCCGGCGGACGAGAAGACGCCCGTGCGGGCGCGCGGGCGGCAGTTCGGCGGCCTGGCCGGGACGGCGCTGGTCGCGGTGGCTCGCCTTGGGGGGCGGGCGGCCTATGCCGGGCGTGCTCGGCGACGACGACGCGTCGGAGGCGGCGATTGGCGGGCTGGCGGCCGAAGGGGTAGACGTTGGCTCGGTGGTGCGTCGCCCCGGGGCGCGGCCGGTGCTGTCGACGATCGTCGTCTCCCGTGAAGGAACACGGAACATCTTCGTCGACCGGACCGGGGCGCACGGCGCGGATACGGAGCTGCCCGAGTCGGAGGTGATCCGGCGGGCGCGGGTGCTGCTCGTGGACAACATCGGCGTGGCCGGGATGCTGCGGGCGGCGAGGATCGCGCGGGCTGCAAATATCCCGGTGGTCGCCGATTTCGAGTCGGACGACGACCCGGCGATCGAGGACTCTTTCCGCTCGTCGACCACCTGATCCTCTCGGAAGGATTCGCCGGACGGCGAACCGGCGTGTCTGACCCGGCGGACATGGTCAACCGGCTGTGGGATTCGAATCGGGCGGTGGTGGCGATCACCTGCGGCGCGGATGGCGTTTGGTACCGGGCAAGAGACGATCGGCAAATCAACTTCCTGACGGCCTATCGGGTTGAGGCGGTTGATTCCACCGGCTGCGGCGAGGTTTTTCATGGGGCGTACGCGTTGGGTCTGGCTCGCGGAATGGGGGTGACTGCCTGCCTGCGGCTCGCGTCGGCAACGGCGGCGATCAAGGCCACCAAAGCCGGGTGGACAGGCGGGAATCCCCGATTGGAAGACCGTCGCGGCTTTTCTCCGAGTCCGCAGTGGAGATCTTGACGCATGGGAGGTCACCGGGGCGAGCTAAAGCGCTCGCCGAAAACCTTGGCCGGTGTCGCCCCTAGCCTCGGAGAGGTTGTCCGGTTCAGCCCGGGCCGTCAGCCCCGGGCGGCGGGGAAACGCGGCCATCCAAGCCCACGAGCGCTCTAGCGACCTTCGGTGCGATCGCACCCGTATCTGCACGAGTCACTTGATCGGGGTCACCCTGCCGGTTCGCCTGTTGGGGTGTAGGGCCAAGAGCATTCCTACCAGGGCCAGCAGGCAGGCGGTCGTCAGCAGCGTTTCAAGGCGAGTTTCCGTTACTGCGGGTGACGGCTGCTGTGGGCGGAGAAGCGCGGCGCCGGCGTGGATGGATATGACGGGCATGGCCCAGACGACAGCTACTAGTCCGGAGGCGGCGTGGAGGGAGCGTCGGAGCCAAATGGCCAGGGGGATGGCAAGAAAGACCAGACTCTGGACGTGGACGTGGTAGGCGGTCAGGATGGTGCCGAGGATGACAGCGGCGGCGACCAGATCAGGGGACTGACCGCGGCGGAGTGCCCGGGCGGAGAGGAAGAGGGTCGCGAGCGAAATGATCGCGGAAAGGGCGAGGACGACGGCGAGCTGGACGTCCTCGGACCAGCCCCAGCCGAGGCGGATGGCGGCGCCGCGCAGGTTGTACATTCGCCACTCGACGATCGCGGGTGAGCCAGAAAAGGCTTGATAGAAGCGGGCCAGGTCGATGTAGTCGCCGATGCCGCTGATCCCCACGAGGGTGACAGAGGCGAGGGCCAGGGCGAGGCCGGAGGCGATCATGCCGAGGGCGGCGCGGGGTCGGCCCCAGGCGAGCACGAGGAGCGGTAGGGGCACAAAGATCGGCTTGATGGCCAGGAAGCCGAGCAGGAGACCGGCAAGCACCTCTCGCCGGTGGCGCGTCTGCGGGGTGTGACTGTCCGGAGACCGCAAGAGCACGACGGCGACCGCCACCGGCAGCAAGAGAAGGCTGTCGATCTGACCCCACCAGGCGACATCCCAGAGGGGCTCGAAGCTGACCAGGATCAAGGTCGATGCCCAGACGATCGCCGGGCAGTAAGAACGGGCGAGGAGCCAGGACGCTATCGCTCCGGCAAGTAGGCCAAGGGTTGCCCAGATCCAGAATGCGGTCACCAGGGAGAACGCGGCCAGGGGCACAGTGAAGAGGCTCGTGACCGGTGGGTAAGGAAAGGCGTTGTACCAGCGCCAGCCGGTGTCCGCGTCGTCCTGGATCTGCTGCTGAGCGGCGCTTTGGGCCTCCATCTCGCCGAGGTGGCGGGCATCGCCGTCGCGCACCATCGTGGCGGCGGCATAGAAGGCGCCGAAGTCGACGGCCATCAGCGGCTCGAACGGCTTTTGGGCGCTTGGGCCGACGAGCAGGTCGATAAAGATTGCCAGAGGGATGAGGCAAGCGAGGGCATAGAGGCGCCAGAAGCTCCTGCGCGATGGTGAAATGGGGGGGCACTGGATATCAGAATGGAGATTCGGCGCTGCACTGTGGGGCGGTTCAACGCGTGTCAGATCCGTCTGGTGCGAGGTGGTCAACGCTCTCGACCTCGATTCAGGCGTGGAACTGACGAATGGCGGGCAGGATTAAAGTATACGGATACGCAGTTTTCCCGATGCGGGGCTATTTGGCCCTCCCTAGAGTATGGAACATCGGACGGCAGAACCGGGCGCGGCGGGATTGACCGGCCGGTCAATCCCGCGAGGACGTGGTTGGTTGGTGACGCCTGGGTTCGATCGGCCCTGACTCGTGATGCCAGCGTGGTTGGGAGCAACACGATGATTCGACGGCGGAATCAGATTCGACCGCAACGCCCCATGTACAGAAAACGCCCGCGCATCACGGAGTCGGTTGGGTGCGAACCCGGGACGACGATGCAGGTGCTTGCTCGCGATGAATTGCGCGAGATCGTACGCAGGCTGGCTTTGGGCGATCGACCCGGGATTGCCCTGGATCCGATTCCCGCGCGGCGATAGGCAAACCAGCGGCCATACGTCCGGAGTGTTGGGTCAGTTCGGTGCGGAGATGTGCCTGCTCTTATCAGCAACGGCCGCGCTGGAGACAACCGATTCTTCTCCTCATTGCTACCTGAATACCTTGAACGTGGAGACACGCCTCCTGGCTGTCGCATATGCCGAACTCGGTGAAGGCGTGGCGCGAAGCTCAGCAGGGAGGCCGATCACTACCGTTGGACGCGTCCAGCCAGAAACCGCTTGCCCTCTCCAGGTCTCAGACCACCGACTCGACGTGCAGCTACATTCAGAATACTGGCGGAGCGGAACCCGGCGCCGAAGCGCGGCGGCTCGCCCCGGGGTTTCGTTCGGTGCGACACGGGCATACAATACCCATCCGTTCAGCGCCCAGAAATTCCACGGTGGGCGCGTCGACGCGGCGGGTTTGAGGCTCACGGGAGGTAGCTCCAGCGTGTCGGTCGAGACCGGAGGCGGTGACGCGAGTCCGCCATCGAAGTTGCATTTCAACGCGCAGGAGGCCGGAGCGCTGCTCGGTCCGATCGCCGCGTCCCTGCGCGTGCTCGAACAGCGAGCCGAGCGCTACGGTCACGTCGCGACCCTCTCTGACGCCGACGCGGCGGCGATTGCCGCGGCGCACGCCGCCCTAACGACCGCGCGGATCGAGGTTCAGCGCCTGGCGCGAGCGTTGCCAGCGGGCCGGGGTGGTGAGTAGCGATGACAGTGGGACGAAAGCGCCGCGTTCTCATTACCGGCGCGGGGGGCAGGATCGGTAGCCACCTGGCGACGACGCTCCAGGATCGCTACTCGCTACGCCTGCAGTACAACACAACGATGCCGGAGACCCCGCCGGTGGACGACTGGGTCCAGGCTGACATCGCAAACTACGACCAGATTGCCCCGGCGATGGAGGGGATCGACGCGGTCATCCACATGGCCGGTGAGCCGAGTCCGTACGCGTCGTGGGACGATATCCATTCGGCTAACATCATTGGCACGCGCAACGTCTACGAGGCGGCCCGGGTTGCCGGGGTGCGCAAGGTGGTCCTGGCGTCGACCAACCATGTGATGGGGTTCTACGACCGGGACGGTGAGTGGCCGATCTACGTCACCCAGCAGGTGCGGCCCGATTCCCTCTACGGCGTGTCGAAGGCGTTCGGTGAGGTGCTGGGGAGGTACTACGCCGACCAGCACGGGCTGGCCGTTATTTGCCTGCGGATCGGCTGGTTCCTGGACAAGCCGCACGACGATTTTTCGCGGTGGAGTTGGCTTAGTCTGCGGGATTGCACCCAGATCTGCTGGAGGGCCGTCGAGACGGAGAACATCTTCGGCATCTACTACGCCATCTCGGCCAATTCCGGCCGCCACTGGGACCTGACGCATACGATGGAGGGTCTGGGATACCGCCCGGAGGATGACGGCGAAAGCGCGCATCGGAAGACATGAGCGCAAGTGCGGAGCGCGATCATGGCGATACGAAATCTGTCTCAGGTCCTCAGCGGGCTGTGGCTGTTGACCGACAGATAGGCGCTTAGCGACGACGACAGCGACAACTCGGTGCCGGAGGGTTCTCGATGCTGATGCGAAAGCTTGGGGAAACCGCATGGCAAGCGCCGGACGGTGAATGCATACAGCTGATGAACGGGCGATTAAGTCGATCGTGGAGCAATCTCCTGATCGTGCTGCGCGGGAGCAAGTGGTGGGCGAATGGCAGTAGCCACTGAATTGGCTATTCCCGATACGGGCTACGTCGATATCGTTGAGAGTCGACACGGACGGAGCGATCACCCTCGTTTCGATTGTAACGAGATTGCCAGGCCAATGCTGATCCGCCGGAAACGTGATAGGCCAGGACTCTTGACTATGTGGGCGGGCCTGTGGGCGGAAGTAGTACGATCGAACTTCAACGGGGCACGCTCGGTCAGCACGGGTACGTCGATAGGCGCGACCGCGTTGCCACGTTTGCAGGTGTCGACTGTGGATCGAAAGAGGCGTGTCGATCAGCGGCGTCCAGCAACCTGGACGCTGGCCGTTCTGCTGATTATCGCGGGTCGACCAAATAACGAGGAGTTGCATCGAAACGTGATATTTTTACGCCCACACGAACCAGGAGCTCCAGATGCATGCTCTGAGCTCGGCTATGTCGCTCACGAAGGTTTCGAAATCCGTTGATGCGCTAGGTCTTCGGCGCTGGAGTACGCACGTCGAGACTCGCTAAACAGATCGGCACGAAGTGGAACGAGTTGACGTACTTCGATACAATCGCGGCCGTAACGACGAAGACTGGATATGACACCGCGAAGCGGTTTTACGACTTGCGCTCGACCATCAAGCGAACGATGAGGTGGGGCGGAGGATCGACAAGCAGTATCGGTACTAGAGCATCAGGTTCCCGTTGGAGGCAAGAAACCTCAGACCATCACTGAGCGCTTCGAGTGGCCAAAAGGCAAGGTTGGGCTGAGCATCAACTTCGAGTACTTCGCGGAACAGTGCACCAAAGGATGCTTTGTCAAATCATGGTTGTCGCCCTCCGGCTCATACCCGAGGTTGATTTCCAAGCTCGTCGAACTTGAAGCCGCGAACTTTCGGAAAACGTCCAACGCTCCTGGTGGATAGCGACCTTTGCCAGACGGCTACTGGCAGATGCAGTCTAGATCGGCGTTGGCCAACTTCTTGATGAATGCAAACAGGCGAGCGAGTGACGTTGGTGTATCGGTTGAGAGCGGAGGCGAGCCATGGCGATGACGATTGGTGTGATCAGCCCAGGCGATATGGGGCATACGGTTGGCAACCGGCTGCGGGAGCATGGCGCGACGGTGCTGACCAGCCTTGACGGCCGGAGCGAACGATCGCGGGGCCTGGCCGCCAAGGCCGGGATGGTGGACGCCGGCAGCTTGGACGATCTGATCAAGCGGGTCGACGTGCTCCTCGCGATCCTGGTTCCCGCGGAAGCGACCGGACTTTCGGAGCGGGTGGCGGCCGCGCTGAGATCGACCGGACGCGTCGCCGCTCTATGTCGATTGCAACGCGATTGCCCCGCAAACGGTGCGGGCTATCGGTGACCGGATTCTGGCCGCCGGCGGCCGGTTTGCCGATGTCGGGATCGTCGGGCCGCCGCCGAAGAAGGACGGCACGACCCGGTTCTATGTCTCCGGTCCCGGTGCCGATGATTTCGGCGCGCTGGCGGAGCACGGCCTCGACGTGCGGCCGCTGGGACCGGAGGTAGGGAAGGCTTCCGGCTTCAAGATGTGCTATGCGGCCCTGACGAAAGGGATGACGGCGCTGGGCACGGAGATGCTGGTCGCGGCCCGCCTCCTCGGCATCGAAGCCGAAATGCGCGAGGAGCAACTTGGCAGTGTTCCCGACTTGATCAATTCCGTGCTGAAATCCGCGCCGTCGATGCCGCCAAAGGCGTATCGCTGGGTTGGCGAGATGGAGGAGATCGCGGCAACCTTCGGCGCGCTCGGGTTGACGCCGAAGATCCTGGAAGGCGCGGCCGAGCACTACGCGTTCATCGCCGAGACGGCGCTCGGGAAGGAATCGCCCGAAACCCGAGACACCTCACGCGACGCGGACGGAGTGGTGGCGGCATTGGCCGATTCCCTGACACTGGCAACGAGCCGGCGGTAGACCTCTCTGGCGCCGGGATGACTAAGGGCGAGCGACCCCGGCAGATGCCGGGGCCGCTCGCGTTACTCACATATGCTTCGTGCCGCTATCGTCCAGGCGTCGGGATAGGACAACCCGACATCCTGATCGAGCCAAATGCTCGCTCTATGCAGCGCGGCGCGATGCCGCCAGCTTGGCGGTCAGCGCGATTAGCCCTGCGGCACTACCGCGACCGGGGTAGTCTGGCCGGCGGGCTGCGCCTGGGGCTCGGCGTTCACCTGCGGGAGGACGTAGGTCGTGATCTTGAGTTGTTCGCCATCCTGTTCGATGATGGCAACGCCGGCGTAGCCGGAGCTCGCCAGGGAGCGGATCGCCACCACCATGCGTTCGTCGACTAGCAGGCCCCCCGATGTCGGCGCAGGCGACGAGCGTGCCGAACGTCTCGGGGCTCTCGTGGACTGCGATGGCATACGGCTGGGCGCTGAAGTCATCGAACGACGCGTCGATGCTGTCCTCCTGGAAGAGGACCGGCAGGGCGGGAACGGAGCCGACGACCTCTTCGAAGGTGCCGTCCTCGTTCTGGCCAAATGGAATGAGATTATTCAACTCATGCACCGGGTCGGGGACAGTCTGGCCGCAGACGCCCTCATGAACGGTGACTGGCTGGTTCACCTGAACTTCCTGGGCCGCAGGGCTTGCAGATTCCTGCGCCTGGATGCTGCCATGGCCGTTGTCCATACGGCCCGCGACCACGAGGCCGAGGGCAACGACTAGCACCCAACAACGACGATCCAACGTCGTTCCTTCATCACGACCCTCCTATCTGCTGGTCATCCGCCTGCTGGCGGGTGAAGCTACGGCGGAATCTCCGGTTCGTACCGGTTCGCCGTTGCTCTTGACCGGACGCTGCGCGGTCAGAATTGTGAATGCATGCCACGTGCCTTGGTTCTCGGCCATGCGAGGTGCCTGAAGGCGTCAGGTGCGCTCACTGTCGGTTCGGCTACATGCGCGGCTGTCGTGGAGCGCCGCCGCTGATGCCAACCGACTAGGGGCGTTGAATACATCAAGACTGGTCCTCGGGCCGCTCCACCCGCCGATTGCGGACTGACCTGGCACGCTCAGGGGCGCCCTTACTCCGGGACTAAGCGCGAGAGGGTCGAACGGAAGGTTTTGATCGAGTCCTGAGACTGCTGGATTGGCATCGTGACGGTTTTGTCATCGTCGTGACGCGAGCCTGTATCGTCGGCGATGCGACTTCGATATAGCGGTCCCCGTACACTACGGCGCGAGTCGAGTTTGCGAGGCCCCATCTGGATGCGGGCCAGCAGCGATCAATTACGAGGAGCAATTGATGAATCACCGGCGACTTCTGCGTCACCAGTCGCGAACTCGTCTCTACGGGTTCATCGCGGCAATCGTCTTGTTGCTACAAGGAGTGTTCGCGCTTGGGATGACCTCAGCAGCACCGTCGACAGCCCAGGATGACGCCGAAGCGCGGGCCATTCTAGAGAACTCGGCCGTCGCCATGGCGAACGTTCAGTCGTTCCAGTTCGAACTGGTCACCGAGCAGGGAGCGACGATCATCATGGACACCCTGGAACTCAAGGAGGTGACCGGCGCGGTGCAGCGGCCAGACCGGTTCCAGGCGACCGCGACTGCCGGCGTGGCGATTCTTGACGTCGAAGTCGAGGTGATCGGGATCGGCACGCAGGTCTGGGTGAAGAACCCGATAAGCGGGGCAGCTGGGGGCGAAGAGTACATCGAAGTCGACCTAACGGAAGTCGGGGGCGGGGTGGAGCAAGTCTTGGCTGAACTTGCCAACCCGGACCGGATCCTGCTGCGCGCCGTCGAACTCCTCGAAAACCCGGTCGTGCGGGGCGAAGTCGAGATCGGCGATGTGCAGACGACCGTGATCGAGGGCACGTTCGACCCCAACGACGCGCTCGGGTTGGTGCCGGGGACGCCGGAAGCTATCGATGCCGCGGCGACCGAGATCGCAACGGAGACCGGACTGGAGTTTGCCGGTCCGGTGCCGACGCTGATCTGGATCGATGGAGACGGGCTTGTCCGGCGGATACGGGTCGAAGGGCCAATCCTCGAGTCCGAGGCACCGGACGTGGTCCGGCGGCTCGACATCTTCGCCTACAACGAGCCTGTGGAGATCGTGGCGCCGGTGCAGTAGATAAACCTGTGGTCAGTCGAGAGCGGTGAGGGGGGAATGTCCCCTCACCGCTCATTGTCTGTTGGACGAAGTACATGGATGGATCTGCCGTTCGATTGTCGCCCTGGGCCAGAACCTTGGTCTGAACTGACTACGACCCGGGTGAAGACCGGCTAGCGCGGTGCGGAACCCGTGGCGCGGACGCCGCGTTGCCCGGGGCACCAGGCGGCGACCAACGGAACACCGCGGGGCACACAGCGGCGGCGAACGGCACGCCGCGTCCCTGCCGCCCGGGGCAAGAGGATGGGCCGCATCTCCCGGTCGCCCGGGGCTGAAGACCCCGGGCTGACCCCGATAACCCCCCTGAAGGGGGCTGAGCACGCCGGGGCTTAGAATGTCGGAACTCTCCGACCATCGAGACGGGTGGCAGCCGGCTTCAGCCGGGTTATCGGATTCAGCCCGGGGTCTTGAGCCCCGGGCGTCGCCAGACGGCGCACCCGCGTGCCCCGGGCGACGCTGGAACGGCGCCAACCTTTTCGTGCAACGCGCTAGAGGCGGGGGTGGCCTCAGGCAGTGCGGAGATTGTCGATGGCGTTGCGGTCCCAGGCGAGGCCGAGGCCAGGTTCCATCGGGGCGACGGCGTGGCCGTTGTCGATCTCGATGGAGCGGGTGGTGAGGCGGCGAAGCTGGGGAATGTGCTCGACGTAGAGGGCGTTCGGGACGGCGGCGGCGAGGCTGACGTGAAGCTCCATCAGGAAGTGCGGGGCGACCTTGACGTTGAACGCCTCGGCCAGGTGGGCGGTCTTCAGCCAGGGAGTGATGCCGCCGATGCGGGCGACGTCGACCTGGATGATCCCGGCCGCGCCGGCCGCCAGGTACTCGCGGAAATGACTCAGCGAGTAGAGGCTCTCGCCGACGGCAATCGGAAGACTGGTCGACGCGGCGAGGAGGGTGTGGCCGCCGATATCCTCTGCCGGCATCGGCTCCTCGAACCAGAAGAGGTCGATCGGTTCGAAGAGGCGCGCGCGGCGCTTGGCTTCCGGGTAGGTGAGCGACTGGTTTGCATCGACCATGAGGTGTACCCGGGGCCCGATCGCCTCGCGGACGGCGGTCAGACGCTCGACATCGTCGAAGGCGTCGGGCTTGCCGACTTTGATCTTGACGCCCGGCCAGCCTCTGGCGACGGACGCGTTCGCTCCCGCGACAAGCTCGTCGGTCGAGAGCTGGAGCCAACCGCCTTCCGTGTCGTAAAGAGGGACGCGCTGGCGGCTGCCTCCGGCCAGTTGCCACAGCGGGCGACCGGCCGCCAGGCAGCGGATGTCCCATAACGCGGTGTCGACCGCCGCGAGGGCGAGGCTGGTGATCGCTCCGACGACGGTGCCGTGGGTTCCCCAGAACAGATCTTGCCAGCGGGCTTCAACCTCGGCCGCGTTCTGGCCGAGCAGACGGGGGAGGAGGTCTTGACGCAGGAGCTGGAGGACCGCGCGACCGCCGGTGCCGATGGTGTAGGAGTAGCCCAGTCCGGTGTGGCCGTCGGCGGTTTCGATCTCGACGAAGATGGTCTCCTGTTTGACGAACGATTGGATGGCGTCGTAGCGGACGACTTCGGGCTCCAAATCGACGAGAAACGCTTCGGCCCGGGTGATCTTCATCGGCTTCACTCCATTGGAAGTTAGCTGAGTTGCCACACGTTGGGGTGCGGCACTGACCGGGAAAACGCACAGGACGCACGGCGGTAAACTGGGCCCCGCCCGGGTGTCTCGCCGCACTCACGTTCAATGCCGACATCGTGGGGCGGATCGGTTCAAGTTGTTCGGAGTGTCTCAGATTGAGTCGCGAGCCGGGGGTGGACCGATCGCGTTAGGACCATGACAGGGAGAGGCGGGCTTCAAGGAGATGAGTATGGATAGGCTGCGGCGGTTTCGGGACGCGCGGTTCGGGATGTTCATCCATTGGGGCAGCTACAGCGTCAAGGGGTTTGAAGCGTCGTGGCCGTTGGTGTGGGGTGAGATTTCGGCCGACGAGTATGCCGCCCTGGCACAGCAGTTCAATCCGACCCGGTACGAGCCAGAGGCTTGGGCGGCGCTGGCGAAGGCCGCGGGCATGCGGTACGTCGTGCTGACGACCAAGCACCATGACGGCTTTGCCTTGTTCGATACCAAGTTGAGTGACTACTCCGCGCCGAAGTCTGCCGCGGGCCGGGACTTGATCCGGCCATACGTGGATGCGATCCGTAGCGCCGGCCTGATGGTGGGATTCTATTTCTCACTGTGCGACTGGCATCATCCGGACTACCCGGCGCTAACCGACCGGCCGCGAACCGACCGCCATCCCCGAGGAATCCCGGCCGGCGTGCCGGAGACGATCGCGGCTGACCCGGCCCGATGGGACCGCTACATCGAGTTCATGCATGGGCAGGTCCGGGAGTTGATGACGAACTACGGCCAGATCGATTACGTCTGGTTCGACGGCCATTGGGAGCACTCGGCGGAGGAGTGGCGGGCGGAGGAGCTGTTGGCGATGATGCGGCAATTGCAGCCCAACATCGTCGTCAACGACCGGCTCAATGCACCCGGTCGGTTCGGAGACATCGGCACTCCGGAGCAGTATGTGCCCGTGGCTGGGCTGGACCGCCCGTGGGAAACCTGCATGACGATCAACGAGACGTGGGCATTCAACCCGCGGGACAGGGCCTACAAGCCGGCCCGGGAGCTGGTGGCGACGCTAGCCGAGGTGACGGCCAAAGGGGGCAACTTCCTCCTCAATGTCGGGCCGACCGCCGACGGCACGATCCCCAGTGAGTTCGCCTCGCGCCTCGGTGTTGTCGGCGAGTGGATGGATCGGAACGGCGAAGCGATCTTTGCCGGGGGATCTGGCCTACCAGCCGGTGCATTCTATGGACCGACGACCGGTGGGGAGGAAGCGATCTACCTGCATGTGCTCGGCCGGCCGGGGGGCGACCAGGTAGTGGTGCGAGGGTTGGACCGGCGGGTGGGCGCCGCCACAGTCCTGGGCAGCGGCCGGGTACTGGAGTTCGATCAGCATCGCGGTGGGCTCGAGCACGGTGCCCTGCGGGTGACGCTGCCTGAGGCGCAGCTTGACCCGCTGGACACCGTCGTCAAACTGCAATTCGAGGAGTAGCGCACACCGCGCGGCGGGCCAGAGATGGGAGCGCGAGATGCGGCTCAAGATCGCGGTGGTTGGCGGACCGATGTACGACCGGCTCTACGAGGAGCGGTTACCGGCGTTCACGGTGGAGACCGGAGTCGAGGTCGAGATCGGTGCCAAGCTGATCCACCCGGAACTCAATGAGCATCTTGCTGCCGCTTACGGAAATGGCACTGGCGACTACGACCTGATCTCCACGCACGGCAAATACGCGCCGGCGCAGGCGGCGTGGCTGCGTCCGCTCGACGATCTCCTGCCGCCGGGTGCGCTGGACGACTTTTCGGCGGCGACGGTGGAGATGGCCAGGATCGACGGGGTGCTGTTTGGACTCCCAAGGAATGTGGATACGCGCCTGCTCCATTACCGTTCGGACTTGTTCAACGACCCGGCGGAGCAGTCCGCATTTGCACGACGGTTTGGCTATGCGCTGCAACCACCGCGAACCTGGACTGAGTTGGCAGACGTTGCAAGGCACTTTACCCGCCCGCCGGACCTGTACGGGTTTGCCTTTCCCGGCCAGGAGTCGGGGCTGTGGGGACAGTTCTACGAGCTGGTCGAATCGGCTGGAGGGCGGTTCTTCGGGCCCGATCTGCGCGCGGCGTTCGACTCGCCCGCGGGAGCCTGGGCGCTCGATTATCTCCGCCGGCTCTACGGCGAATGGGCGGTGGTCCCGCCGGAAACTCCGGATTGGCAGTTCGATGCGGTGTCGGCGGCGTTCGATGCCGGGCGGGTGGCGATGATCGGGGACTGGCCAGCGACATACAGCACCCACGCCGCGGCGTGGGTGGGAGATCGGTTCGACCTGGCGCTCTACCCGGCCGGAAGCCAGAGAAGGGCGGTCTACTCGGGCGGCTTCACCTGGGCAATCCCGCAGAGCAGCCGGCACCCAGAGGCCGCGCTACAACTTGCGCTCCACCTGAGCGACGAGCGATCCCAGCTCTTAGAGGCGCGCCAGGGGGCGCTGGTCCCCAGGCGGTCGGTGCAGGCGATGGTTCGGGGAGAGGCCGCCCCGGGCTCGCGCGACGCGCGTCGGCTGACGCTGCTCGATGAGACGGTGGGGACCAGCATGCTTGTCCCGCCCAGATTTGCCGCCTACCCGGCGGTGGAACGGGCGGTCTGGCCGGTGTTGCAGGCGGGGTTCATGGGAAGAACGCCGGTTGAGCGGGCGCTGAGGGAGGCGGCGGAGGCGATGCACGCGGTAGTGGGTGGTGGGTGAGTGGAGGAGGACGGGTATCGGGAGTCCTCGCTCCGGCGATGGCCCTCACCCCGGCGCTGCGCGCCTCCCCTCTCCCAACTGCTGGGATAGGGGGCCGGGGGTGAGGGCCGTTCTCCGGACGACGGTCCAGCTAGCCGACGCTACGCGTAAAGCGTTCGATGGCGCCCGTGAGTTCGTCAAGGACAGCCTCGCGGTCTTCGGGACCTGCCCCCATGACGCAGCCGCGGACGTGGTCTTCGAGGACGAGGAGCCCGGTGGTGCGCAGGGCCGCAATGATCGCCGACATCTGAGTGAGGACATCGACGCAATACTGGTCGTTTTCGACCATCCTGCCGACGCCCCGCACTTGCCCCTCGATCCGGCGCAGGCGGGCGAGGATCTTGGCCTTGTCGTGGGCGTAAGAGGCGTGCGAGGTCACCGGGTGGTCCGGCGCTATCTCGGCCGCAAGCTGTTCGTTGACGTCGGTGGCGGATAGTTTGGTAGCCATAGTTTGATGATACCCCCATACCGTACCGCTGGGCAATCGCACCCCCAGCAGTCAGTTGACGAATATACCTCCTGGGGGTATATTTAGTCCAGAAGATCCTCGACGCACGGGGTGTCGGGGCGAACGACCAAGACATTGAAGGACGCGCAGGCAGGACTTATGGCGACGATCCTCGATCGAACCGAGACCGGCGATGGTCAGACGGACGGCGCGACCTCCGCTCTGGCTGAAATGGTCGTGCCGGTTTCTGGAATGACCTGCGCCTCGTGTGTGCGCCGGGTCGAGCGGGCGCTTGGCAAGGTCTCCGGAGTCGAGCATGCGGGCGTCAACCTCGCCACCGAGCGGGCCACGATCGCGTTCGATCCGACCGTGGCTACGCCGGATAGCCTCACCGCCGCGATCGAGCGGGCCGGGTACGGCGTAGGCGAGCCGATGGTCACCCATCCGGTGGGCGCCCAGGCTCAGCCGGCGGCTATTCCCTCCCCGGTTGATGGCGGTCCTCGTGGGGGTATTCCGGTACCTGCCGCCGGGCCCGCCGAGGTCGATTTTGCGATCGGAGGGATGACCTGCGCTTCTTGTGTGCGCCGGGTCGAGAGGACGCTGAGTAAGGTGCCCGGAGTCGAGACGGCGGCCGTGAATCTGGCCACCGAGCGGGCGCATGTTGCCTTCGACCCGGAGATGGTCGATCTGGTCACGCTCCAGGGGGCGGTCGCTAAGTCCGGATACACGGCCGAGGTCATCCAGGCGCCGGTGGCAGCACCGGTCCTACCGGACAGCAGTCCGGGGGCCGTCGCCGCGCCGGCGCAGTCAGCTGCAGAAGCGGCCGAAGCAAGGCGGGAGCAAGAGCGGGCGCGGGAGATCGACGGGCTGCGCAATAAGGCGCTGGTGAGCCTGGCGGTCGGCCTCGTCATGATGGCGCTGATGTACCTCCCGCTGCCGTTCGGTATCGAGATGATGGATCTGGCGCCGTTCCTCCTGATCGCCGCGACGGTGATCCAGTTCTGGGCGGGCGGCATCTTTCTGAAGGCGGCCTGGGCGGCGGCCCGCCACGGCGCGACCAACATGAACACCTTAGTTGCGGTGGGAACGACCGCGGCGTACGGCTATAGCGCCTTCGTGGTTCTTTGGCCGGAGAAGGTGAGCGAGTGGGGCTTCGCCGGGCACCTGTACTTCGAGTCGGCGGTGATCGTGATTGCCCTGGTACTGATGGGGCGCTGGCTCGAAGCCAAGGCGCGACTGCAGACAGGCGTTGCGATCAAGGCCCTGATGGGACTCCAGGCACGCACGGCCAGGGTCATCCGCAACGGTGTCGAGACGGATGTGCCGGTCGAGGCGGTGGTCGTCGGCGACCTGATCCGGGTGCGACCGGGCGAGAAGGTGCCGGTCGACGGGGTCATCTCTGAGGGACGCTCGGCCCTGGACGAGAGCATGCTGACCGGCGAGAGCCTGCCGGTCGACAAGGGCCCCGGCGATACCGTTATCGGAGCGACGCTCAACCGCACCGGCGGATTCGTCTTCAAGGCCACCAAGGTCGGCAAGGACACCACCCTGGCTCAGATCGTCCGGCTGGTGGAAGAGGCGCAGGGGTCGAAGGCGCCGCTGCAACGGCTTGCGGACACGATCTCTGGCTACTTTGTTCCCGCCGTGCTGGTGTTGGCAACCCTGACGTTCCTGGGGTGGCTGGTGTTCGGACCGGACAACGCTGATAGCCCGAAGGTGACGCTGGCCCTGGAGGCGGCGATCGCCGTGCTGGTGATCGCCTGCCCGTGTGCGCTCGGGCTGGCGGCGCCGACCGCGATCATGGTCGGTACGGGTAAGGCGGCCGAAAACGGCATTCTCATCCGTGGCGGCGAGGCCCTTGAGCAGGCCCGCGCGATCGACACCGTGGTGCTCGATAAGACCGGCACGGTGACACGGGGCACCCCGAGTGTCGTCCGGGTCGTCGCGGTGACCGGTCGTACCGAGGACGACATCCTCAGGCTGGCGGCTGCGGTCGAGGTGGGCTCGGAGCACCCCCTGGGCGAGGCGATTGTTGCGGCTGCCCGCGCGAAGAGCATCAACCTGCCGGCGGGCGAGTCGTTCCAGTCGGTGACCGGGCGTGGCGTCGAGGCCGCTATCGATGGTCATAGGGTCGCGGTCGGCAATCTCGCCTTCATGGCCGATATCGCCGCGAACGGCGACAACATTGCACATGATCTGGCGGAGGTGGCCGCGGAGCTGGCGTCGTCGGGCGCGACGCCGATGTACGTCGCGGTCGATGGCGAGGTCGCGGGCTTGATCGGGGTGGCTGATACGGTCAAGCCGGAGGCGCGTGAGAGCGTGGCCCAGTTGAGGGCGCTTGGCCTCGACGTCTGGATGCTGACGGGCGACCACCGGGCGACCGCCGAAGCCATCGCGGCCCAGGTCGGGATCACCAACGTGCTGGCCGAGGTGCTGCCGGGCGAAAAGGCCGATCAGGTGCGGGCGCTGCAAGGCGAGGGCCGGATCGTGGCCATGGTAGGAGATGGCATCAATGATGCGCCGGCCCTGGCGCAGGCCGAACTTGGCATCGCTATTGGGACCGGCACGGATGTCGCCATTGCCGCGTCCGACATCACCCTGATCGGCGGCGACCTGCGCGCTATCGTGACCGCTATCGCTCTGTCTCGGCGGACGGTCAGCACGATCAAGCAGGGGTTGTTCTGGGCGTTTGCCTACAACATCGTCCTGATCCCGGTGGCGATGGGCGTGCTCTATCCCTTTACCGAGACGTTGCTCAACCCGGCCCTGGCTGCGGCGGCGATGGCGATGAGCAGCGTCAGCGTCGTCACGAACGCCCTCCGGCTGCGCAGCTTCCGACGCCCCGAGAGTGCACAGGAGATTCTCCACCCATCCCTAGGGGCGCGGGCGCGAGATATCGCCTATCTCGGTGGCATTGCCGTGATCGCGCTGGCGATCGGTGCGCTGGCCTACGTCTATGGTCCCGATCCTGCCGAAGCGAGTATGGGGATGGATGAAGGCGAAGCGATGATGGAGGACGCCCCCGTTGCCGTTATTCCGGACCGCTCGATCGCGGTAACGGCGAGCGACACCATGCGGTTCGAACCAGGCACCATCTCGGTGACGACCGGAGAGACGATCGCCTTTGTCGTGACGAATACCGGCGAAGCCGAGCATGAATTCGTCCTGGGCGACGCCACCGTGCAGGCGGAACACGCTGAAGAAGCCGATGCCAATGGCGCGGCTGAAATGGGCGACGAGGCCCACTCGGACGAAGCGGCCATCACCCTGGCACCCGGTGAGACACGGACGCTCGTGTACACCTTCGAGGAGCCGGGCCCACTCATCTACGCCTGCCATCTTCCCGGGCACTACGAGGCCGGGATGTGGGGGACAATCGTTGTAACGGAGTCGTGAGATGTGAGACGTGAGACGTGAGTAGTCCGTCTGTTCTCACGTCTCACGACTCACGTCTCGTATATAGGAGGAAAGCATGGAACAGGTAACGTTGGTAGCGCCCGACATTTCGTGCGGGCATTGCGTGGCAACGGTCCAGCACGCGGTCGGCGGGATCGAGGGCGTCGAGTCGGTCAAGGCCGACGAGGCCACCAAGTACGTCACGGTGGTCTACGATCCGAAGCTGGTTCAGCTCAACCAGATCACCCAGGTCATGGAAGAAGAGGGCTACCCGGTCGCCGGCTAGATCCTCGAACGTGTCCGCGGGGCGGCCGGCCGGCCGCCCCGCGGGACGGACTGCTCGTATTCGCCGTGGTGACGCATACCCGCCCGGGGACATGCGGCGGCGAAATCCCCCTCCGTGTTCATCCCTAGCTTGCACCACGACTTTGCGTACGGATGCGCCTCAGCGCACCCCGTCTGGCTGTTGTATGCGCCAAAATGGCGCACAAGCCAATCGAGTACATCCATGTCGACCAGACACGCATCACACGGCCACGAATCGCATTTGAGCGCGGAGTCCGTTCCTGGAACCGATCATTCAGGTCAAATGCATCACCCGGTCCATGCCGATCACGTTAATCACCACAGCAATGATGGACAGGACGATCCGTCCGCAGCCCCATCACACGCCCATGCGGGTGGGCACGGCGCCCACGGTAGTCATGATGCCCACGCGGGGCACGGCGGGCATGGCGGGCACGCTGGCCACGATCCGGAGGTCTTCCGGCGGCTCTTTTGGCGCTCGCTGGCGCTCACGATCCCGATCGTGCTGTTCAGCGAGATGGTTCAGGAGTGGCTGAACTACTCCCTGCCCGAGTTTCCCGGCGACAACCTGATCGCACCCGTTCTTGGCACGATCGTTTTCTTCTACGGCGGTCAGGTTTTCCTGCGCGGCGGTTGGGACGAGATCCGGGCCCGCAAACCCGGGATGATGCTCCTCATCTCGCTTGCCATCCTGGTGGCGTTCGTAGCCAGTGTGGCGACCACCCTCGGGTTCTTCGACCTCGAGTTCTGGTGGGAGTTGGCCCTGCTCGTCACGATCATGTTGCTGGGCCATTGGCAGGAGATGCGGGCGATCGGCCAGGCCCAGGGCGCGTTGGGTGCGCTCGCCGCGCTCCTGCCGGATGAGGCCGAGCGAATCACCAGTAGCAGTACCGAGACGGTGGCGCTGGGCGACCTCAAGGTGGGTGATCTGGTGCTGGTTCGCCCGGGGGGACGGGTGCCGGTTGACGGCACAATCGTCGATGGCCAGGCGGAGCTTGACGAGTCGATGATCACCGGCGAGTCCCGCCCGGTCGCCAAGGGCGTGGGAGAGACCGTCGTTGCTGGAACGGTTGCGATGGGTTCGTCGCTGCGAATCAGGGTCGACGCGGTCGGCGCGGAGACGACCCTGGCCGGCATCCAGCGGCTGGTCGAAGAGGCGCAGACCTCGCGCTCGCGGGCGCAGGCGCTGGCGGACCGGTTTGCCGCGCTCCTGTTCTATGTCGCGGTGGTGTCCGGAATCGTCACCTTCATCGTCTGGCTTGCCCTGGGCGAGACGAGCGAGGCCGTCACCCGGACCGTGACCGTGCTGGTGATCTCCTGCCCCCACGCCCTTGGGCTCGCGATCCCGCTGGTGATTGCAATCTCGACCGCCGTAGCGGCCAGGCAGGGGATTCTGGTCAAGGATCGCCTAGCCCTGGAGCGGATGCGGACGGTCGACACCGTCTTGTTCGACAAGACCGGTACCCTGACCCGCGGCGAGCATGTCGTGAGTGATGTTGCCGCCGCGCATGGTGACACTGGCAACGAAATCCTAGCCCTTGCGGCTGCGGTCGAAGCCGACAGCGAACATCCCCTGGCCCGGGCAATCGTCCGGGCCGCCGAGGAGCGCGCCCTCGACAGTCCGACTGCGCGCGACTTCCGGGCGATCGCTGGCCGGGGCGTGGCCGCGACGGTGGACGGGGTCGAGGTCGCCGTCGGTGGGCCGGCGATGCTGCGGGAGCGCGGCCTGGAAATTCCGTCCGGACTGCGGGAAGCGATGGATCGCTGGGCGACGCGTGGTGTTTCGGTCCTTAGCGTTGTTCGTGGCGACGAGGTGATCGGCCTGCTGGCCCTGGAAGACGAAGTCCGGCCGGAATCGCTGGAGGCAATCGCCGAGTTGCACCGCCGTGGCGTCCGCGTCGTGATGATTACCGGCGACGCGCGTCCGGTGGCGGAGGCGGTTGGAGCAACCCTCGGTGTTGACGAGGTTCTGGCCGAGGTGCTGCCGGAGGACAAGGACGGCGCGGTAATGGCGCTGCAACAGCGCGGAGCCAGCGTGGCGATGGTAGGCGACGGTGTCAACGATGCCCCGGCGCTGGCCCGGGCCGATGTCGGCATCGCGATCGGAGCCGGTACCGACGTGGCGATCGAATCGGCCGGGGTCATACTGGCGACCAGTGATCCCCGGGCGGTCGCGGGGGTGGCCGAGCTGTCGCGGGCGTCCTACCGCAAGATGGTCCAAAACCTGGGCTGGGCGGCCGGATACAACCTGGTTGCGATCCCGCTGGCAGCGGGCGTGCTCGCCCCGATCGGCTTCACCCTGGCGCCCGCCGCGGCCGCGATCTTGATGAGCGTCTCGACGATCGTCGTGGCGCTGAACGCGCAGTTGCTGCGGCGGATCGACGTGCGGCCGGGTCACTAGCCGGGCGCGCGGCGGCGGCGTTCCGTGGCGACCGGAACGCCGCCGCCCAGCGTGGGAACCAAACGTGCGATGCCGCGCGGCGGAGGCACATCTGGGGAGCTGTGATCATCTCGATCGGCAAGCCAACTGGTCTTCGGTGGCTGTGCGGCCCGATGCTCGGGCTGCTGCTGGCCGTTGTCCTCGCCGGGCACGACATCGCGATGGCGGGGGGCGACCAACAAACGCCGACCCAGCATGACCATTCCGGGGCCGGCGAATCGGAGAGAGATCTCGCCCGGCATCTTGACGAGGCGTCGCGGGCGACGGTGCCGATTCCGGGAACGGTGATTGTGGCGTGGCGCCCGATGTGGTGACGGTCGTCGAGGGCTCCCGTGGCGTCTCCGATCGCGAGCGGGCCGTCGCGATCGAGGCTCCTGCCCGTTCGCGGCTGACTGCCCCGGATATTCGACAGGATGAGGCGCCGACTCGGTCGGCGACCGTGCGGCGGGCTCTGATTCAGGTGTATCGGATTTAGAGCGTCTAGCAAAACCTCGGGTCGGCCGCGGACGCCAGGTTGATGGAGGTTGCGGAATTGATCGGTGGTTTTTGGAACGCCGCCCCTCCGCCGCCCAGGGCTCACGGCCCGGGCGGCAGTGGAGACGGCGCCCCTCGTCCCATCACCGCCCGCAAAACTCCCGATCAATTCCGTAACCTCCATAAACCCGGGTCTCAACCGACGAAGTCCCTCCGGAACAGAAGACGGCGGCGGGTTGCCGGAGTGTTTCTGCCGGTGACACCTGCCTCGTCCTTACGCAGGCACAGCGCTGAGCGGGTGAAACGGGGCGGGGAGTACTCCCCGCCCCGTTTCGCATGAGCGTATCGATTAGCTCACGGCAGAGGAATGCCGCCAAGCAGGGCAACGAGAAGGGCGAGCACCGTATCGACAACGATGCTGAGATCTGGGGCCTTCAGGATCCTCCTGAGTTTTACCGACTTTCCCGCAGCCGACCGGTCCGGCAGCGCCACGCGGCGCCAGTGGAGCCCCCGCACGGTCCATGCAATTGGTCCCATGCAGAAGCTGGAAAGCGAGCTCAGCAGCGCGGAGAAATGGGGGCAGTCGTCATCCCTGGTCCCCCGGTGCCCGGGATGACGTAGTGGGCGTGATATGGCTTTGGGCATGACAAATCGTGCCGCTTTGGGCTACGGCCGATCCGAGGATGTGGAGCAGGTTGTTTAATGATCTGGTGATGGCGCTCTTTGAGGGGGAGGGTGAGGGCGATCGAGGTGCATTCAGGCGGATAGAACCGCTCACGTCGTTGACGACGCGCTGAGCGGGGCGGATGATGCGGCCCAGCCCTGGGCGTGTCGGTGCATCGTTGTTGGAGGGACGAAGGTGACAACATCGACCGAGGTTGGCCGGGCGCTGAACCTCCACGACTACGAAGCGATGGCCCGGGCGATTATGTCTCCGGCGATTTTCGGCTTTGTGGCGGGCGGTTCTGGCGATGAGGTGGCGCTGACCGGGAACCGGGAGGCGTTCGCCCGCTGGCGTTTCTTGCCGAGAGTGCTTCGAGGTGTCGAGCGGGCCGAGACCGGTGCGACCGTGCTGGGAACACCGGTGACCATGCCGGTGTTGCTGGCGCCGATGGGCGGTCACCGGCTGGTCCACCCGGAGGGCGAGGCGGTGGCAGCTCGGGCGATCAAGCGGGCTGGTTCGATTTCGATCCTTAGTACCGCTTCGACGGTGCCGATGGAAGAGGTGGCGCCACACTCCGGACCCTGGTGGTTCCAGCTCTACGTCACCCACGACAGGAGGCGGTGCGAGCAGCTCGTGCGACGGGCGGAAGCGGCGGGCGCCCAGGCCATTGTCCTGACGGTGGATGTCCCCAAGCTGGGCCGGCGCGAGGCCGAGCACCGGCACGGATTTGCCCTGCCGCCGGGAATAACCTTCCCGCATCTGCTGCCCGATCCGGGTCCGGGCGATACGACGCTGGCCGATGAGCCCGGGTACTACCAGTTGACCGGTTGGGACGCATCGATCGGGTGGGCGGATCTGGAGTGGCTGGTCGGGCTGACCGACCTGCCGGTGATCGTCAAAGGGGTGTTGCATCCCGAGGATGCCAGGGAGGCAGTCCGGCTTGGCGCGAGGGGCGTCATCGTCTCGAATCATGGTGGCCGGCAACTCGATCACTCGGTAGGGTCGCTGGATGCGCTGCCGGCAGTGGTGGCCGCGGTTGGTGGTGCGGCCGAGGTCTATCTCGACGGGGGGGTGCGCCGGGGAACGGACGTGATCAAGGCGCTGGCGCTGGGGGCAAAGGCGGTCTGCGTTGGCCGCCCCTTCCTGTGGGCCGTGGCAACAGGCGGCGAAGACGGCTTGGTCGAAGCGTTTGAATTGCTTCGAAACGAGCTTGCCCTCGATTTGCTGCTGTGCGGGAAGGCAGAGATTGGAGAGATACATCGGGAGTTGGTGGTGCCGGTGGGCGTGGTTGGACGTGGCTAGAGAGGCGGCTTCATGCTCCCTCTGTCGCTCCGCAAATGCGCGGCGCTGTCCTCTTGTCGCCCGGGGCCGATTCGAGGCGCCGTGTTGGCGTCGCCCGGGGCGATGCGAGGCGCCGTCCTAGCGAGTCCCGTGGCATCGCGGAACGCCGCGTCGGCGTCGCCCGGGGCTGAAGACCCCGGGCTGACCCCAATAACCCCCCTGAAGGGGGCTGGAACAACGCGGTGAAGGTCGGATGCTCTCCGCCTATCGAGACGGGTCGCAGCCGGCTTCAGCCGGGTTATCTCATGTAGCCCGGGGTCTTGAGCCCCGGGCGACGCCTGGACGGCGTCTCAGGTTGTTAGAACACGTGGCAATCAAGCTACGGGTGCTTAGTGGCCGCGGAGTTTGGTCGGGGTGATGCGGATGGGGACGGAATACGAGGCGCCGAAATCGGCGGGGGACATATTGAGGCTCTCGAAACCGCCTGCGTACTTGGTGACATAGGCGGGCACGTGATGGACCTGCGGGGCATCTCGCTGGACCTCTGCGGAGCCGGTGATGATGACGACGTCGTCGCCATGCTCGGTGGAGTTGAAATTGAGCGAGACGTTTGGGCGGTCGATGATGTTGCGCACCTTGAGGGCGTTGTCCTGGGAGAAGACCCAGATCGCCTCGCCGTCCCAGAGGAACCAGACTGGGCTTGGCTCGGGGAGGCCGTTCGCGCGCACGGTGGTTAGCCAGACGACCTGATCGTCGGCGAGGTGCGTGGCAACGCGGGCACCGAAGTCGGTTGAGGTGTCAATGGTGAATGACATTGAAGACTCCAGGGTTGTCAGCGGCAACGGAACGATACCGAGCAACGCGCGATCATGCATCGATCGCGGGCGCGTCGGTCCGACTTTACCACGCTCTGGACGACATGGCTATCATTTGGATAGTGAGATGCGATTTGGAAAGTCTTAGCCCTTGACGGAGCCTGCCGTCATTCCCTGGACCATCCAGCGCTGGGCGAGAAAGTAGAGGATCACGACCGGGAGGCTGGAGAGCACGGCTCCCGCCATGATCGGCCCCCAAAGGAAGACATCGCCGGTGATCAAGTACTGGAGGCCGAGGGGGACGGTCCGCTTGTCCTCGCTGGTGATGAAGATGAGGGCAAGCAGGAGTTCGTTCCAGGCGGCGGTGAAGGTGAAGATCCCGACCGCGACCAGCCCCGGCAGCGACAGCGGAATGAGGATGCGGAAGAGGGCACCGAGGCGAGTGGCGCCGTCGACCATCGCCTGCTCTTCAAGTTCGGCGGGGACGCCTTTGAAGTAGCCGGCCAGGAGCCATGTGCTGAGGGGCATCGAGAAGGTCAGGTAGACGATGATTAGCCCGTGGAGAGAATTGCCCAGGTGGAGCCGGGCGACGATGATCGACAACGGGATGAAGAGGAGCGACGTCGGGGTGAGGTAGGCGAAGAGGATCAGCCGGCCGACGAGACTCTTGAAGCGGTACTTGAAGCGGACGATGGAGTAGGCGGCCAGGCTGGAGATGGTCAGGGAGATCAGGGTGACGCAGCCAGCAACGATGATGCTATTGCGGATATTGGTCAGGTAATCGCGCTCGTCGATCAGCTCGCGGTAATTATCGAGGGTGACGGTCTCCGGCCAGAGTGAGGGCAGGCGGTAGATGTCGCGAGGGATCTTTAGGGAGATCGTGAACATCCAGTAAAGCGGAAACAGGATGATCACGGTGACGACGGCCAGGGTCGCGTAAATGGCAACGCTCCGCCACGACGGCTGGAACCGCTGGGCGCGAGATCGATTGGGTAGAGGGTGCGTTGCCATTGAAAGTGGTCCATAGGTGCGTGTTTCCTTGCTACCCGGGATTAAAATCCCGGGCTGAGTGACGGAAGCCGGTTGAAACTGGCTGTGAAGATGCAGCGGGGCGGGGCGGTTTGGGCGGTCGATGGCCTAGTGTCCTGGTTCGCTGCGACTCCATTCTCCGGAGCGGGCGGATCGGGGAGCGGGTTCATCAGGGGCTGGACCTGGCGGGACGTCCGCCGGGAGCGCGCGCTGGGGCCTGGATGACGGCTGGGGACCCGAGCCGGGCAAGGTGGGGCGCTGCCCAGGCCCGCACCCTCGCCGGGTGTGCCGCTTGCTCTCGATCATATCAGAACATAATGTTCTTGTCAAGACGTGCGTAGACCAACGATCGAGTCGGGTTTACATCACCGGGTAGGCCTTGAGGACTTCGTCGCCGTAGTAGTTGATGACCTTGATGGCGATGTTGCCGGTCGGGGAGGGGGGAAGGGGCGGCTGGTGGTGGCGTAGAGGCTGGCCCAGGCAGCCTCGTCGATCTCGGCGCGGAGGGCGGCGCGGAGGCGTTTGTAGGGGTCGTCGGAGCCGGTGAAGTAGGCGTGGCGGAC
>CAVRUD010000012.1:0-300863 GCA_963724285.1 uncultured Chloroflexia bacterium
CGGTAGACGGGGAGGCAAGGAAGCGGGGAGGAAGCGTGCTGCCGCCCGGGACTTGTCCCGGGCGGCAGCGTGGGCTGTCGATTCAGGAGGTGGCCTGGCTTACGCCTGCTGCGCCTCGATCTCTGCGCGCAGCCGGTCCTCCTGCTCGCGCAGCTCGGGCGTGAACTCCTCGCCGAAGTCTTCCGCCTCGAAGACCGGGCGGATCTCGAGCTCGACTCTCGCCCGGCATCGGGTTCGGGCAGCGCTTCACCCACTCGACCGCCTCGTCCATCGACTCCACCTGCCAGAGCCAGAAGCCGGCGATCAGCTCCTTCGTCTCGGCGAACGGGCCGTCGATCACCGTCGCGGTCCTTCCCCGAGAAGCGCACCCGCTTGCCCTTCGAGCTCGGGTGCAGGCCCTCGCCGGCCAGCATGATCCCCGGCCTTCACCAGCTCCTCGTTGTACTGCCCATCTCGGTCAGCAGCTGCTCGCTCGGCATGATCCCGCTCTCGGAGTCCTCGTCGCCTTGACGATCACCATGACGCGCATCTCTCGTTTCCTTTTCCGTTCATACGGGGCCGCGGCCCCTCCGGCCGCGTTGTTCCCGATTCACCTGGTTGTCGAACGGGCGCCACCCTATTCGACACCCCGCGCACGTCAAACTGTGCGCGGGGAGGAGGCATCTCAGTCTAGCCGGATCCTGGGAGACGTGAACGATGAGAGCGAGGGGTGGGCAAATGGCTAATCATGGTATTTAGGGCGTCTAGCAAAACCTCGGGTCGGCCGCGGACGCCAGGTTGAAACCTGCTTAACTGTCTAACCACCGGTGCCCGTTATTGCACGAAGGCCACCTCGCGCGTTCTATCGTCATGCGGGGACCGGGACGTCCGGCATCTCCGACCGCGAACGCGTCCAAGGAGTCAGCAGATGGACTGGAAGTCGAGCTGGCACCAATATCCCCGTCTCGGACGTTCACCGCGCCAAGGCGTTCTACGTTGACCAGGTCGGGTTCAACGCCGATCACGACCACGACATCGGCGGCGGTGTTCGCTTCGTGCAGTTGACCCCGCCGGGTTCCGCCTGCTCGATCTCAATCGGGACCGGCCTGTCCGACGCTCCTCCCGGCTCCGTCAAGGGCGTCCAGATCGTCGTCGCCGACGCGGACGCCGCCCGGGCCGAACTCGTCTCCCGTGGCGTTGACGCCAGCGAAGTCCAGGATTTCCCTGGGGCCGGTTCGTCTTCTTCAACGACCCGGACGGCAACTCGTGGGCCGTGCAGCAGATCCCGGACTACGGCGCCCAGGCCGCCCAAGGCTAGCCCCCGAGTTAGCTCCTTTGTTGCCGCCCGGTGGATATGCCCCGGGCGGCCTCATATCTGTCCCTAAAGGCGGTGCCGTCTCCCGTCGCCCGGGGCTAAAGACCCCGGGCTGACCCCATAACCCCCCGAAGGGGGCTGCCACGCCGGGGCGGTGGTCGGATCGCTCCGCCTATCGTGACGGGTCGCACCGGCTTCAGCCGGGTTATCTCATGTAGCCCGGGGTCTTTAGCCCCGGGCGACGCCGGGTCGGCGCCTCGCATCGCCCCGGGCGACGCCAACACGGCGCGACACAAGACTGTTTTGGCACCTCGGTCGGGGACCTGACGCCACCTTTCGTCCCTGTCAGTCGTCGATCGCCGCGTACGCCGTCGTCCACACGTCCCGCCAGATCTTGGAGAGCCGCTGCCGGGGCGCATGGCCTGGGTGAGGACGACGGTGATGACCTCCTCCTGGGGGTCGTTGAACCAGGCCGTCTCCAGGCCGCCGGTCCAGCCATAGGTGCCGGGTTTCGCCCACAGGTTGTCGTAGCCGAGGGTGATCCCGACGCCAAAACCCCATCCGGCGCTTCCCAGGATCGGGCCGGCGGTTGAGCGCTGCTCAGCCGTCAGGTGGTCGGCCGTCATCAGCTCCACGGCGGGGCGGGAGATGATCCGGTCTTTGCCATGAACGCCGCCGTGGAGCAGCATCCGGGCGAAGGCCAGGTAATCGTCCAGCGTCGAAACCAGACCGCCGGCTCCCGACTGGAAGGCGGGCGGTGTGCTCCAATAGCCGTTCTTCGGATCATCGTAGACGTTCAAGTTGCCCGTCTCGAAATCGGCCCAGTAGACGGTGGTCGCCCGGTCCTGCTTCTCGGGCGGCAGATCGAAGGCGGTGTTGACCATCCCCAATGGATCGAAGATGCGCTCGTTCAGCACCGTCGCCAGCGGCTTGCCGGCCGCCCGTGCGACCAGAACGCCCAGCACGTCGGACCCGGTGTTGTACACCCAACGCTCGCCTGGCTGGTGCATCAGAGGCAGGGTAGACAGGCGGCGGAGCCACTCGTCCGGCTCCGGCGGGTTGGCACTTCCGGGAGGACCCTGGCCCAGGTCCAACCCATGACTCGCCTTCAGGATCGGGACCTCGTCCGGGTCGGCCATCAGGACGCCGAAGCCCATCCGAAAAGTGAGCAGATCGCGCAGGGAGATCGACCGCTCGGCCGGGACCGTCTCGTCGAGCGGCCCGTCCCATCGTTTCAACACCCGCCTGTTGGCCAGCTCCGGCAGGAGGTCATCGACGGGATCGTCCAGGCGCAGGCGGCACTCCTCCATCAGCGAGAGGGTAGCCACGGCCAGGATCGGTTTCGTCATCGAATAGATCCGGAAGATCGTATCCCGCTGGATCGGTGGCCCGTCGATCGCCAGGCGACCGGACACCGCACGTGGAGGTCGCCGCGGCGCTCCACCGCGGCCACCACCCCAGGGGCCTCGCCCCGGTCGACGTGCCCGGCGATCACCTGCGGCAGACGGGCAATCCGGGTGGGGAAAATCCATTACTCGTCATGAAGCACTCCAATCACACAGTCCGGGCAGTAATCGCCTCAGGAGGTAAAGCTAGCCGCCCGGGAAGCTGCGCGGTTTCGTCGGGGTTCGGTCTCGCCACAAAACAGGGCCGCTTTGGCGGGGGCCTCCATGGGCGTGTCGAAGCAAGCGGGAGCGATGAGGAGCAAGAGATCGGCCGGGGACAGGGCCTGCACGTCCGCGAACGAGTTGGAGGTTTGCGCCATCAGGTCGCTGAGCCTGGAGACTAAGACCTTCTATCACAACCCCTCGGCAGCGGCGAACGCCAGGTTGATGGAGGTTGCGGAATGGATGGGGTGTTTGCGAGAACGGGGCTGGGATGGGACATGCTAGCTCCCCGGCCGCCCGGGGACACGCGGCCAACCGTTCCGACGAGCGCTCTAGTCCTCAGGCTCGACGACCGTCAGGCGCGCGACCTTGTCCGGGAGCACCGTCCCGTCCGCGAGTTCGACGTGCACCATGATCTCGTGAGGGCCGGGAGCCAGCGGCGCCAGAAGCAGGTGGTATCCGTCCGCGACCGCCAGGGCAGTGCCCGGAGCGCCCCCCAACACATTGTGCTCCGGCAGCGTCAGCCTGAAGGGAGGCGACGACGCCCGGTACGTGCCGATATCCGACACCAGGACGCCATCCACGCGGACAATTAGGACGGCATAGCGATCGGCCTCATCTTTGGCACAGGCGCGCAGTTCGGCCTCGGTCTCGCCGAAGAACGGCGGCGGTTCGGCGGTGGAGCACTCGGCGGCGACGACGGGGACGAAGACGACCCGGTCCGTCGGGACGGCGCACGGCGGGAAGCTGCTGGGCAGGAAGAACACCGGTCCGTCCTGGCCGGTGCCGCAACTCGCCCCGGTGACGTCGTGCCCCGGGTTGCGCCCGATCGGGATGCCTACCATCCACTGCCAATGGCGCGCGCTCCACTGGCCGAGGGTAGCCCCGGACACCACCGCCCCGGGCGAGAATACCGGTCCGATGAGCGTCGGGCTCGGCGGGCGCGTGACGACCCGCGACGCAACCAGGCCTCCTATCAGGCAGAGCGCCGCCACCAGGAGCAGCCTGGCGCGGAGGCGACCGGCCCCCGTCACCGGGTTACCCAGACCACAGCGCAAACCACGCGACGACTCCGGCGGCAATTGCCTGAGCGATCTCCTCTCGCCTCTCTGGCTGGCGCAGTGCCTCTGCCTCCGTGGGATTGGAAGGAAAACCGCCTGACCAGAACGCTGGGCATCTTTGCCAGCAACAACCCCCCATTGTCGAAGCGGTCGACGGTGTTGACGGGGATTCCAAGGGAGCCCAACGCCGCGTTCATGACCTGGCTGAACACCAGATCCTTCTCTTTGACCGCCCAGAACGTCTGCGCGTAGTCGATGCTGGAGTCCACCGCGGCATTCAGATGGATTTCGACGAAGACCTCGGCCGAACAGGCGTTGGCGATGGCGCCCCGCTGGGAGTTGCCCAACTCCGTCCCGGTGTCCTGTCGCGTCAACGCCACCGAGTGGCCATGGTCTGCGCGGAGGATCTCAGCCACCCGGTTCGCGATCACGAGGGTCAGGTCGGCTTCGCGCAGTCCGAACTCGTCGTTGACGGCCCCCGGATCCGGCCCGCCGTGTCCAGGGTCGAGCACGACCCGGGCCGATGGGAGCGGACACGCGGCGCTGACGACCGGGCCATGATCGGCCGCTACCGGGGCAGCCAGAATCCCCAACGCCAACAGCACGGTTCCAAGCGTTCGCCACATCACATCGGGTCACCGGTCGGGATTGCACTTCTAAAGGGACTGGAGGTCCCGTCTGCCGCGTTCGCCGTGGTCGAGCGCCAAGCATACATCCCCACACCGGAGCCAGAGAGCGGGCTCCACCCCTCCCCAAAGGGAGAGCCGCCGTGCGGCCTTGAACGGCCTCGGATTTGCCGCGATGGCGCTGGTGCAGAACGTTGCCCTCGCCCGCGTCATCCTGCTGGTGGTCATCGGTCCCACCCACATCGGATTGCATACCACGCTGACGACGTTGGTGCAGCGCGGCAGCAACGACGCCAATCGGGGGCGAGTGTTCGCCCTGGTAGGTGCGGTGACGGGGGCGCTCTTCCTGGTTGGCACCGTCGGGGAAGCGTTGCCGGCGGCGCTGGTTTTGGGGAGTGTCGGTGGCCATGGGCGCCGCCGTATCGCCTCCCGCCGGGGCTCACGGCCCGGGCTAAGAGCGCCGATCAACACCGTCGGGCGCCGCGCCGCTCGGCCCAGTCCCGGAGGGACGTCGTCGGTTGAGTGCCAGGTTGATGGAGGTGCGGAATGGATCGCGGGTTGTTTGGAGCGCCGCCGTTTCCCGGGCGGCCGGGGAAACGGCATGTCCCGTCCCAGCACCGCTCTCCAAAACTCCCTGATCCATTCCGCAACCTCCATCAACCTGGCGTCCGCCGCCGCCGAGGGGTGTTGATAGAAGGGCTAAACCGGACAGCATCTCGAGGCTAGGAGGCCGTCTCCCTTAGCCTCGGAGATGCTGTCCCTCTTAGCCCGGGCCAACCTTGGGCCAACCCTGGGCCGTAAGCCCCAGGCGGCAGGGGAGACGCCGGTTCCCGTCCCACCACCGCTCCCGAAAACAGTTGACGGGTGGCGCAGCGCCGTGCGATCTTCCCCGGAGCGCGGACACCGGCCGCGCGTCGACCATCGGGATACAACGGAAGACACACCGACATCATGGATACCCATCTCGCACTCGGGCTCGACACCTTCGGTGACGTGGGCCGCGTTGCCGAAGGTCAGCCGCTTCCCCATGCGCAGGTCATCCGCGAGGTCGTCGCCGAGGGCGTGCTGGCGGACGAGGTCGGGGTCGACTTCATCGGCATCGGCGAACACCATCGCGCCGACTTCGCCGTCTCCTCGCCGGAGATAGTGCTGGCCGCCATCGCTGGGCAGACGAAGCGCATCCGGCTTGGCTCCGCCGTGACGGTGCTCAGCTCCGACGACCCGGTGCGCGTCTTCCAGCGCTTTCGACACTCGACGCGGTCTCGAATGGGCGGGCAGAGGTGATCCTGGGACGCGGCTCGTTCACCGAGTCCTTCCCCCTCTTTGGCTACGAACTCGACCAATACGAACTCCTGTTCGAGGAGAAGCTGCAACTCTTCGCCGCGCTGCTCGACGCCGATGGCGCCGGCGACCCGGTGACGTGGAGCGGCCGGACGCGGGCACCGCTCTGGGAGACGCGTCTTCCCAACGACAGAACACGGCCGCCTGACAACCTGATCGGCGTCGGAGGGAGCCCGGAGTGGTGGTGCGCGCCGCCCGCTATCGGATCGGCCTCATGCTCGCCATCATCGGCGGCAATCCCGTCCGCTTCGCGCCGTATGTGGACTTGTACCATCGCGCCCTCTCCCAGTTGGCTTCGTCCCTTTCCGATCGGGGTGCACTCGCCCGGCCACGTCGGCAAGACCGATGAGGACGCGCGCGAGGAGTTCTGGCCGCCGTACCGCGAAATGCGCGACCGCATCGGGGCCGAGGGGGATGGGGGCCGATGAGCCGCGCCGAGTTCGACCGCGAGATCGAGTCCGGCTCGCTCTACGTCGGATCGCGGAACCATCGCCCGCAAGATCGCGACGACGGCGCAGGCGCTCGGAGTCACCCGCTTCGACATGAAGTACAGCGCGGGCGCCCTCCACGAGACGATGATGCGCTGCATCGCGCTACGGACGCGAGGTCATTCCACGCGTACGCGGACTCCTCGCCTCGCCGAACTACACCCAGCCCGGTAGGCAACGGTCTGCCTCCTCCATGGCCCGCGAGACCGCCAGCCCGACCACGCCTGCGTCTCGGTTATGAAGCCTGTTGAGTATGGCATCGCGCAGACCGGCAAACGATTGGCGGGTTTCGGCGCGCAGCCCGTCAGTCGCCCAGCAAGGGCGCGAGGTCGCCGCCGTAGCGGCAAGAACCAGCACGACGCCGTCCCAGTCGTATGGGCGTTCCGACACGTAGCGCGCACCGAGCCGCTCGTAGAACGCCCGGTTCGGATTGATGCGGAGCACCCGACGCGCATGCTGGCGATGCCCTGGGCACGAGGAGGTCCGCCGCCCGCCTAACAGGAGGCGACCGATCCCGCGGCGTTGGTCCGCAGGCCAGACGTTGAGTTGCCGCAACTCGCCGCCGTAGACCGGGTCGTCCATGCAGGGCCGCCCAGGCGTAGCCGACGGGCACCCCATGGGCGACTCGGCCACGAGCATGAAGTCGCCCGAACCGTCCCGGCCGTCAACGTATTCACCAGTTGGCGGCGCTTTCGGCCTCGGTGAAGGACGGGCGGTGCGGTGGGGGCGAGGCCGCGGAAGGCGGAATCGTTCGCGATCAGGATCCGGCCAGGGCCACGGCGTCGCCGACGGCCACGTCGCGCACGCGGAAATGCCGTGGCGGTGGGACGGCGGGATCCCGGTCAGGCGCCAACCGGCGCACGCCCTTCCATATGGGGGCGGGCAAGGCAGCGACCCAGCCGTTCAGGTGGATAGCACGGTGAGTTTCGCGGCTACCGGTGAACGACGCAATGATGGCGGAGGGGTTGCTAGGGCTGGGACCGTTCATGCATCCCCGGACATATCGGCGCAGCCTGCCACCTGCCGCCTCCCGGCCTCCCGAGCCTCCTGCCTCCCTGCGCGTGTACAGTAGCCACCGTCCGGATGACGCAATGCCCGGGATGAGACGATGACGCTGCCGGTCTTGGTCACGAAGCTCTCTGATCACCGCCCCGCCCCAGGGTGGTGCCCAGGCCGCGCCCCTGATCGGGCGGCTGCATCAAGGCGCTGGACCGCAAGCTCACCCTCATCTCTGCCCCGGCGGGGTTTGGCAAGACCACCCTGGTCAGCGAATGAGTACGGCGCCAGCGGGCGCCCGACCGCCTGGCTGTCCTTGAGCAGGCCGATGGCGATCCCCCACGGTTCCTGACCTACCTGATCGCGGCCCTGCGGACGGTTGCGCCGGAAATCGGGAGGGGCTGCTCGATGCGCTCCAATCCCCTCAGGCGCCTGCCGCCGACGAATCGATCCTGACCTCCCTCGTCAATGAGGTCGCGACGCTACCGGGGCCGGGCATCCTGGTGCTCGACGACTACCACGCGATAGACGCCGAGCCGATCGAGCCGCGCCCTCACCTTTCTCTGGAGCGCCTACCGCCGCAGATGCACCTAGTCATCGCCACCCGGGAAGATCCGATCTACCCTTAGCCCGGCTTCCCCTCCGTGACCAGTTGACGAGTACGCGTCGCCGGGTTGCGCTTCACTCCAGACGAAGCGGCTGCCTTCTCAACGAAGCGATGGGGCTGGCTCTCTCGGCTCGCGACGTGGCCGCCTTGGAGGCGCGAACCGAAGGCTGGATCGCCGGGTTGCAACTCGCCGCGCTCTCGATGCAGGGCCGGGACGATTCCCGGGTTTATCCAGGCATTCGCCGGCGATCAACGCTGTATCGTGGATTATCTCGTCGAGGAGGTGTTGGAGCGTCGGCCGGAACAGGTCTTCGGCGTCCTTGCTCCAGACCTCAATCCTCGATGGCTGGACCGGCCCTCTCTCGACGCCGTCACCGGGCGGGAGCGATGGCAGCGCGTGCTTGGACGCCCTGCAGCGAGGCAACTTTTTCGTCGTGCCGCTGGATGACCGGCGACACTGGTATCGCTATCACCATCTCTTTGGCGACGTTCTGCGGTGCCCACGCGCCGGAGGAGCAACCCGATCAGATAGCCTATCATTCACCGGCGGGCCAGCGCCTGGTACGAGCAGACACGGTCAGCCGTCCGAGGCCATCCACCACGCCCTGGCCGCCCAGGATTCGGCACGCGCGGCGGACCTGGTCGAACGTGCATCGCCGGCCATGCGCCAGATCGGCAGGAAGCCATGTTGCTGAGCTGGTCCGGGCGCTTCCCGACGAAGTACTCCGCTGCCGGCCCCTGCTCGGCGACCCTCTATGTCGGGGTCTTGCTACAGTGCGGACAACTCGATGGGGTGGAGGACTGCCTGCGGGACGCCGAGCGCTGGCTGGATGCAAGACGATCGGGGTGAACCCCCTGCGACCACGCACGGCCCCGATTTTCGCATCGATGAAGATGGGTCCGGGACGCTGCCCTGGGCTGATCGCCATCTACCGGGCCGGAATGGCTCTGGCGCTCGGTGACGTGGCGGCGCGTACCCACGCCCGGCGAGTGCTCGACCTCGTCGGCGAAGGACGATCTCTGGGGCGCGGCGCGGCGGCAGGGCTGCTGGGGCTCGCCGCCTGGACGAGCGGGGACCTCGAGGCGGCGCACCGGTCGTATGCCGACGGCATGGCGAACTTCGCAGAGGGCCGGGTACACCCCGACGCCGTCGGCGGCGTACATCGCGTTGGCCGACGTCACGGATCCGCAGGGCCGGCTCCGCGAGGCGATGGCGCACCTACGAGCGGCGCTGCGGGTCGGCGACGGCGCCCGCGCCGACCACTGCGGGGCACGGCCGACATGCACGTGGCATGCGCGAAATCTACCGGGAGCGTAACGAAGCGGAGGGGCCGCGCAGCACCTGCTGCGAAGCCTGGGGCTCGGGTGATCTCAACGGGTACCCGAAGAACCCGTATCGCTGGCGTGTTGCTACGGCGCGGATCCGCGAAGCCCAAGGAGATATTGACGGCGCGCTCGATCTGCTCGACGAGGCGGAGCGCCGCTACGAGAGCGACTTCTAGCGAAACGTGCGTCATCGCGGCGATCGAGGGCGAGGCTCTCGATCGCCCAGGGGAGGAAGTGAGCCCTCGGCTGGGCGCGGGAGCGAGGACTATCCGTTGCGGATGACCTCAGACCTGCGTGAATTCGAACACATCACCCTGGCGCGGCTGCTCACGCGAGCTGGGGCGAGCCAGGAGAAACGGCATCATCGCGAAGCCGATGGCCTGCTCCCCCCATTGCTTGCCGCGGCGGTGGCGGGCGAGCGGGCGGGCAGCATCATCAAGATCCTGATCCTGCAGGCGCTCGCGCACGGGGCAAGGGCGACGTCCTGGTGGGCTATCGCCGCTGCGGAGCACCCTGGCCATCATGGCCGAGCGGAGGGGTATGTCCGGGCTATTCGTCGGCGAAGGCGCGCCGATGGCGCGGCTCCTTTCCGAAGCGGCCACCCAGGGGATCACGCCGGCCTACACGGGCAGGAGCCTGGTCGCCGCCGGCCTTGAGGCACAGGCAGACGAGTCTACGCTTCCCGTCCCGGCCCACCGTTGGTACCGCTCAGGCATCGACGAGCCCCTGAGCCCGCGCGAACTAGACGTGCTGCTCACCTCGTCGCCACCCAGCTATCAAACCGGGAGATCGGCGACACCTTCTTCCTGGCGCTTGACACCGTCAAGGGACACAACCCCGGCGGATCTTCGCCAAACTCGGCGTCCAGCGCCGTCCGGAGGGGAGCGTTGTCGCGGGCGCGGGCCCTGAAGCTGATCTAGCGGGGCGTGTCGAGAAGGTGGCCGCGTTTCGGGGTCGCCCAGGGGGAACGGCGAGGCGTCGTCCCGGCGTCGCCCAAGCTAAAGACCGGGCTAACACCCAATAACCCCCCTGAAGAGGGCTGGAACAACGCGGTGAAGGTCGGATTCTCCGCCGATCGAGACGGGTCGGCAGCCGGCTTCAGCCGGGTTTGTGGAGGTCAGCCGGGTCTAAAACGCTTGTTGTGAGTTGTGGGGTGGTCATGGGGTCAGGGCCAATCGACCAGGTCGGTGAATTCCTAGGAGGCCACGGCCGTGCGCGCGGTTGAGCCAGGCGCAGAAATTGTGGGAGCCCACCGCCGCCGCCAGCCGGGCCAGCAGCCCATCCATCGCGGGGGGCCGCTCCCGGTCCAGGCCGCAGACGAAGAGCAGCCGGTCGTTGACCGTATCCATGCCTGGGGGGATGCCGGCGATCCACCGCCGCCAGGGCTTGGACCACGCCCGTTTGCTCCCGGTCTGGGGGGCGCCCACGGCAACCACCGCCCCGTAGGCGGCGTCCCAATGCGGCTGCGGATGCCAGCCCGCTGAAGCCCATGTCGGCCACATACCGGTCGCTGGTCTGGGCGCCCACCCCGGGCAGGCCGGGCTGGGGGTCGGCCCGGGCGGCTCAAAAGGTCTCGGCCAGGGCGCGGTCGTTGGTGGAGGCCGGGCCGAGCCCCCAGCCGGTGATGGCTCCGGCCGGCGTGGTCGCCACCAAGAGCCTGCGCCCCCTCGTACCAGCCGACCCGGGTGAATTTCCCTATGGTTGCCTGGCCCGAGAGCCAGCCCCGCCCGCGCCGCTTGGCGTTGCGGGGGGCCACCAAGACCGTGCCGTCCACCACCTCGTAGGCGCGGTCGTCGCCGACCGCCAACGAGCGCCCAAGCGCCAGGGCGACCGCGGCGACGGCGGCGTGGTGGGCGGCATCGCCCGGTTGAACTGGGCGTGGCTCGGCAGGGTTGGGAAGAGGGGACGCAGCGTTCGCCACAGGTGGCCATAGAAGGCGGTCTCGGAGCCAACCGCGTCCACTGGCCGTAGGTCGCCAGCGTGACGACCTCGCTCGGGTCAAGGCCGGGGCGGGTCCCGGGCGGACGGGGATGCTGATCTCGGCCGTGCAGATCGTGTCGACGGCCACGGACACCTCCGTCCGGAAGGTCTCGGGATCGACCACGGGCGGGGCTCCTGTCGCAAAGGCGGGGGGTCCAACACCCCAACCGTAGCCGACCGAGACCTTCCCTTCTATCTCACAACAAGCGTTGAAGACCCCGGGCTGACCCCCATAACCCCCCTGAAGGGGGCTGGAACAGCGGGGCCGTGTCCGGATCTCTCCGCCGGTCGAGACGGGCGGCAGCCGGCTTCAGCCGGGTTATTGGGGTCAGCCCGGGGTCTTTAGCCCCGGGCGACGCCAACGCGCCGCCGCCGTTCCCACGGTGCCCATGAAAAATCCAGGCTAGGAAGATGGAGGCGTTCCACGAACTCCAACGACCTCGGTAAACTACGAACCGGGAGGCGCGTGAGACAATTGCGTAAACATGTCTGTTTACACGACGTCGACCAAGGTGCACCAATGGCAACTATGATCCGGGTTTCTCCGCAGACTCATGAGCAGTTACAAAAACTTGCCGAGGCGCGGAACGAGCCAATCGGGAAGGTTGTCGCCGACGCCGTCGAGCGGCTCGACGAAGAACAGTTCTGGGCCGAGGTCGACGCCGCGTACAAACAGCTCCGCGTCGATCCGGATGCCTGGGCAGACTACATGGACGAAATCCACGAATGGGATGTCGCGATGCTCGACGGCCTGGAGAATGAGCCGCCGTACTACGGCCCGGGCGAAGAGTGAGTTCTCAGCCGCAGCCCCGACGTGGCGAGATCTGGGATGCTGACCTTGAACCCGCCATCGGGCACGAACAGGGCAAACACCGTCTTGTCCTCGTCGTTTCCACCGACAGATTCAACGCTGCCAACAACCAATTCTGCATCATCGTCGCCTTGACCCAAACCAATCGAGGACTACCGATCCATGTGCGCGTTCAGCCACCAGAAGGTGGGCTCTGTGGGCCGTCGGTGGTGCAGTGCGAACAGATCCGCACCGTCTCGTACGAAAGGCTCGTTCGGTACCGAGGCCGAGTCAGCGCCGCGACACACGCGGCGGTCGACGCGCGGCTCCGCCGAATCCTCGACTTGTCTTAGAAATCGTCCAGCGACGGCGCCGTCGGGCTCAGTCCCGGCGGGACTTCGTCGGTTGAGCGCCAGGTTTCAACCTGGCGTCCACGACGGACGAATGGTTTTGATAGGCGCACTTACCCTTGTTACGCCGACGCCCCCGTGTAGTGCTTCAGCCCGAACCTCCAGAACCAGCGGGTCACCGCGACGAAGGCGACGGTGAGGGCAAGGGTGCCCAGGGTCGTCCACCAATCGAGGCGGCCAGTCAGGCTCTCGGCCGGGACCGTGACCGCGAAGGCAACCGGGACGAGGAAGGTCAGCGAGATCCGCAGCCAGCCGGGGTAAATCGTGATCGGGTAGCCGCCGGCCTGGTCGTAGGCCGACTGGAAGATCACCAGGACGTTGTCCAGCCGCACGAACCAGAACGAGAACGTCGCCAGCATGGTCAGGAAACAGGTGACGATCACCAGCCCGGCCACCACCAGGACCACAAACGCCAGCGCCTCCAGCGCCCCGACCGACTCCCCAAGCCGAACCAAGGAGATCCCGATCACCGTCAGCCCGGTCAAGATTCCAGCGAGGGCGCCGAAATTGACCTGCTGAATGCTGGCCAGTAACTGCGAATCGGCCGGCTTGGTCAACATGAAGTCCAGCGTCCCCAGGCGGATGTTCTCCATCAGCTGCTGCATCGACGGCCGGATCACCAGGCCGGTGAGGCCACCGACAAGGACCTGGATCCCGACCAGGGCGATCAACTGGTCGACTGTCCAGCCATTGAGGGCATCGGTCTGGCCGAAGATCAGGCCGAACGTCGCGATCGCGGTCAACACGCCCATGACGTTGCCCAGCAGCTCGAAGACGAAGTTCGCCCGGTACTGGAGGACGTTCAACGCCCCCAGCTTCAGGTAGGTCCGGACGACGACGAGACTGTGCATGGTGCTGGGCCCCTCCCGGTTAGACGGTTAGACGCTCAGGCCCCAACGGCCGAGTAGCGCCGGACGCCGCGGCGCCAGACGAGCCGCATGGTGAGCAGCGACAGCCCGATCCAGAGGGCCTGCATCCCCACGCCGATCACGATGTCCTGACCGTCTGCGCGGCCCAGCATGACGTCCACCGGAAAGGCCATCATCCAGCGGAACGGCAGGATCGACGCGATCACGCGCAGCCAGTCCGGGAAGAGGCTGAGCGGCGCGACCTGTCCGGCCAGAAAGAAGGTCAACATGCCGTACAGGTGGTTGAGCGTCATGGTCCGGGTGATCCAGAACGCGGACAGGCTGACGGTCCACTCGCAGACGAACCGGAGAAACATGGCCGAAAGCAAGACCGGGATGAAGGCGAGCGCGTGCCAGACCGTGGTGTCGAACTCCGCGTCGAACCCGTAGGAGAGGGCGATGGCGATCGGCACCATCGCGATCGAGGTCAGCAGCTTGAATGTCAGGTTGGTGACCACATCGTTGTGGATCGGATGGATGGGACGGAGTAGCACGGGCGAGAACATCCCGTTCTTGACCCTCCATTCCATCTCCCACATGATCCAGGTAAAGGTCAGGTTGTTGACGATCATCACGGCCACGAAGTAGGCCGCGTACTCGCCCGACGTATACCCGCCCGCGCTGCCGCCGTTCTCCCGCGCCACCGTCGTCCAGACCACCAGCGAGATCAACGGGGTGGTCACCAGGCTGATGAGCCAGATGAAGATCGCGCCGCGGTAGGCAAACTGCACCGCGATGTCCGCCCGGAACTTGGCCAGGTAGTAGTCGATCAGGGCGCGCGGCGAGGGCCGGTTCGGTGCCTTGCCCGGGGAACTGACACTGGGCTGCCCGGAGGCTGTGGGGTAGGTCGCCATCAGACCGCCACCGTGTCATGCGACTGGACGAGATCGTCGCTCGTGGCGATCGTGCCCGCTGGATGAGCTCCACCCGCAAAGACCCGCTCGATGACCTCTTCGATGGGCGGATCCTCGACGGTCAGGTCGGCGACCGGGACGTTTGCCAGCAGCGCCCCGGTGACGCGGGCCGTCTCGCTCTTCGGCACACGGATGGTGGCCCCGTCCCGGTTGACCGAGACGATCTCACCGCCCTGGCCCGCGATGGCCTGTAGCGCCGTTTCGTCCAGATCAACGCCCTCTTCAAACTCGACGGCGATCGTCTTCAGCGGCGAAAACCGCTCGACCAGGCCGGGCAGGCCACCGTCGTAGAGGAGGGTGCCGTGGTGGATCACGATCACGCGGCGGCAGAGCGCCTCGACATCGGCCATGTAGTGGGAGGTCAGCAGGATGGTGGCACCGTGGCGACGGTTGTACTCGGCGACGAAGGCGCGGATCCGGCGCTGCATGGCCACGTCCAACCCGATGGTCGGCTCGTCCAGGAAGAGCACCCGGGGCTGATGGAGCAGCGAGCCGGCGATCTCGCACTTCATCCGCTCCCCGAGCGAGAGGTTGCGGACCGGCTTCTTGACGATGTCACCGATCTCGAGCAGGTCGATCAATTCGTCCCGCCGGGTCAGGAAATCGCCCGGATCGATCCGAAAGATGGCCCGGTTGAGGTCGAAAGAGTCCAGAACGGGGATGTCCCAGGTGAGTTGGTTGCGCTGCCCCATGATCAGGGCCATCTGGCTGAGGTAGCCGTAGTCGCGCTTCCAGGGGACATACCCATGGACGGTGGCCTCACCGCTGGTTGGGTGGAGCAACCCGGAGAGCATCTTGAGGCTGGTCGTCTTGCCGGCGCCATTTGGCCCGAGGAAGCCGACGACCTCACCGGCCGCGATCTCGAAGCTGATCCCGCCGACCGCGACGACGTCCTTGGTCGTCCGCCGGAAGAGGCTGGTGGTGGCCGCCCTGAGCCCGCTCTCGCGCTCCGGCACCTCGTAGACCTTGCGCAGCTCGCGGACGTGGATTACCGGTTCTGCGGGGTACCCGGTAACCGCTCCGTTGTTCGCGGCCTGGGGCACGGTCAAGCTAGGCACGTCACGATACTCCCGTGGTGGTTGGCCTGTTTGGATCGAGTGAAGGTTGACCGCGTCCGGTCAAGGAACGGTTGCGCGGCAGGTGTACGTTCACAGAATACCTGTTCGCGTCAGCACCGCCACCGGGCTTTGCGGTCCTATGACCGACATCTACGGCGAATTCCCCGACTTCGGAAATAGAAAGACGCGCCACCCCGCCGGTTGTGATGTGCGGATCGCACCATCTCCCAGTTCAGCCGCAATGTCTCATTTCGTAGACAGTGTCTACAACGCGGTGCGCCGGGCCTCATACGGAACACCGCGGTTCGCAGCAGCCTCTTATGCCCACTCCCCTAGCACCCGCTTGATGTCCGGGATGTGCTTGTCGCGGTGAATCGCGCGGTCGACAAAGATGTTCCGGTTATCCGAGAGGGCGAACGCAACCAGATCGTCGGGCAGATCCTCGATGTAACGGTCGCTCGCCTCGGCCGTCTCCAGCCCGAGGGCCACCGCCGTGTGGGGATCGAGGGCGCGCTGGGCCGGCAGGGCAGAGTCGTTGATCATGTCGACCGCCGCGCCGGAGGAGATTCCCGCGATCTCCCCGGTTTCGCGGTACTTGCGCCAGCGGACCAGGTTCCATTCGTCCCAGAAGGCGAGGTGGGCCATCACCGCGGCGATCGTCCAGTCCTCATCCATTGGTCGGGTCAGGGTCGCCGTATCGAGGTTCGCGACCAGGTCGCGCAGCGTCTGCCGGGTCTCGTTGTTGCGTTGGATGTACGAGCGGTCCATGCGCGTAAGTGCTCCTCGGAAGGCAATATCGGCCGGGCGACCCGGGCGATCAGTCTAGCCATTTCCATAGCTGCTCACGTATGCTGAATCACCCGCACAGCCCACATGAATAGCAGGAGTGTAAGTATGGCCGAGGTCATCCTCTTCCACCACGCCCAGGGGCTCACTCCTGGCATCGTCGCCTTCGCCGACGAACTGCGCCGCGCCGGGCACACCGTGCACACGCCCGACCTGTTCGAGGGCCGCACCTTCTCCAGCATCGACGATGGCATGGCCCACGTGCGGGAGATCGGCTTCGGCGAGGTCATGGAGCGCGGCGCCCGCGCCGCCGAGGGGCTGCCCACCGAGATGGTCTACGCCGGGTTTTCCCTGGGCGTGGTCCCGGCCCAGATGCTGGCGCAGACGCGGGCCGGCGCCCGCGGCGCGCTCCTCTTCTACTCCGCCGTGCCGGCGTCGGAGTTCGGGAGCGCCTGGCCCGCCGCGGTGCCGGTCCAGGTGCACGGGATGGACGCCGATCCATACTTCGTCGATGAGGGCGATATCGACGCGGCCCGGGCACTCGTCGCCGAGGCCGCAGACGGCGAACTATTCCTCTACCCCGGCGACCAGCACCTCTTCGCCGACAGTTCATTGCCGTCGTACGACGCGGCCGCCACCGCCCTCCTGACGGAGCGGGCGCTCGATTTTCTCGGCAAGATCGACGATCGCCAGCGCATCTGATCCGCAGAGGGCATCGGGGTTCTATTGCCAAGCCCGCGTGTTGATGGCAACGGGGCGGCCTCTGCCGTTGATGCGCAACCTGGCTGCGACCACCGTATCGGACGTTCCCGCGTCGCCGAAACCTCATTCCCACGGAAAGGAATGCGCGCCTGTGACCGACCCGGACGAGCACGTTCAAGCGGAGCCACCGATTGCTGGCGACGAGTCCGCCACCCTGCTGGGATTCCTGGAGCGCCAGCGGGCAACCTTCGCCTGGAAGAGCGGCGGGTTGGACGCGGCCGGACTGCGGGTGACGCTCGGTTCATCTCCGATGACGCTGGGTGGCATGCTCAAGCACCTGGCCCGCTTCGAGGACGACATGTCCACCGAGTGGCTGCGCGGGCAGGACCAACTGCCGCCGTGGAACGCGGTAGATTGGGACAGCGAGCACGACTGGGACTGGCGCTCGGCAGCCGAGGATTCCCCGGAGCAGCTCTACACGCTCTGGCGGGCGGCCGTCGTCCGCTCCCGCTCGCCTGTTCGCGGAGGCACTGGCCGACCGCGGCCCGGGGCCGATGGCGAACACGCAGGGTGACGTGCCCTCCATTCGCTACATCCTGCTCAACATGATCGAGGAGTACGCCCGGCACAACGGCCACGCCGACCTCATCCGGGAGTCGGTCGACGGTCTGGTCGGCCAGGATCCTCCGAGTTCGTAGGGCCGATCAGCAGAGCGATTGCCCCGTCCGGAGTCCCCTGTGATTGAGCTTCTGGCAACTCCAACGAACGCGGAGCACTTCGCCCGGCTCATGTCGTTCGCCCGTGAGGTCCTTGTGGTGTGTGACCAGATTGGCGTTACACCCGTCCTGGACGGCAGCCTTGCGGTGCTCGCGTACGCAGGGGATCCATCGATGGAGATCCACGATGTCGACTTCTCGTGCCCCGAATCGCGGTTCCCGCGACTCCAGCAGGCCCTCGAATCGCTGGGGATCGCATGCAGGGTGAGACCCTGGCATGCTTTGCAAGCACGCAGAGGCGATCTGAAGATCGAGTTCGGTGCGGCCGAACATTGGAATCGTGGCACCCTCGATGGCCACGAAACGTTGAAGGTCGGGGACGTCCAGTTCTGTCTGCTCGGTATCGATGGGCTGCGCGAGCAGTACAGGCGCGGGCTTGTCGACACGGAGCGGCAGGACGACGACGACAGCCGCAATAAGTACCAGGCCTACAAGAAAAACTTCCGCCTCCTGGAGGCACCCACGATCCGATACCGTCTAATCCATCCCGACGGGTGATGAATACCGTCTGGCCTGCTGTAAGATGCACGCAAAAGCGCGTGCATGGATGCAGCAGGAGATTGTCATGTCCACGGTTACCATTCGAATTCCGGCAGAGGCGCACGCCCGAGCTCAGCGGCTGGCACGACGTCAGTCGCGTCCACTTGCGCAGGTCATTGGCTCGGCTCTCGAGCACTACGAGGACGAGGCGCTTCTTCACGACTACAACGCCGCCATGGCCCGTGTCCGCGGCGACGCCGCCGAGAGCGCAACCTTTGATGCCGAGGTCGCGGCTTGGGACGCCGCCCTCAGCGACGGATTGCCAACCGAGCCACCAGATGAGGAAGTAGGCCCGTGGTGGTAACGCCGCGGCGTGGGGAAATCTGGCTTGTCGATCTCGATCCTTCCCGCGGACGGGAACAGGCCGGCGTTCGGCCTGCCCTAGTTGTCTCGGTCGATCTCCTCAACTCCGGCCCGAGCCAGCTCGCAATGATCGTTCCGCTGACCCGCCGCGACCGAGACGTCCCAGCGCACGTCGCCATCATCCCGCCAGAGGGCGGCCTCGCGGCAAAGTCGTTTGTCCTCACCGACCAACTCCGCACGGTCACCCATGAGCGCCTACTCCGACGGCTTGGGGCCGTCGAACCGGCAACGCTGAGTGCCACGTTGGACTGGGTGAGCCGTTTCCTCGGACTGTAGCGCGCTCGTCGGTCGGCCGACCAGAGCGGCCGCGTCTCTGATCTCCCAGGGTACTGAACGGAGGGAAGATGCCCAACGCGTTCGCCCAGTTCTTCCGAAGTGCCGAACCGGCGCGAGACAACTATCTATCGCGTCTGTTCGCATTCTTTGCCGAGGACATCGTTCGCGCCTGGTGCTCATACCCACTCGCGCGCTACGAGGATTTGGGTCGCCCGACTCTTCTCGGTCAAGGCGAAACCCGTGGCCACACGCTCGACTTCACGCTCAGGAAGCGAGAGACAGGCGTTCCATTAGTTGCAGAGCTTAAGAGCGAGCTCGCGCATGAAGGTTATCGATACCTCACGCTCGCAGACCCGAGCCAACTGCTGCACCACTCCGGTAAGCCAGCCTTCGCGAAACTACTGCAGGTGGCCAGAGACCAACATCGATGACCGTTCGGCTTTCCTCCAAGCCGATTGAGGTCGGGGGAGCGGTATTGATTTGGGGAGCCGTCACTCCCGAAGGCCGAGAAGCGGTCATGCGGCAATACGCCATCACCGACGTCCTGTCGGTTGAAGCTATGCTCGAGGATCTCCGCATCTGGGCGCCCGAAACTTGGACCGAACGGATGGCGCGCTACAGAGGTTGGACCGACGACCTGTTCGACTTTGTCCTCAACAGCCAGGTGTCTTGATCTGCTCGACGAGATCCCGAACCGCCCCTACAACCGGTCCGCAAACGCATCGCGCAGCTTGCGCAGGGCCTGGTGGACATTGGTCCGGGCCGCGCCTTCCGTGCAACCCAGAGCCGTCGCAACGTCGTCGTAGCCCAGGCCGTGGAACTTGCGCAGGACCAGGGCGATCCGCTGCTTGGGCGGAAGGTGTTCGACGAACACCTTGATCTCCTGGAGGAGGTCGCGGGCATCGAGCCCGGCGGCGTGGTCGGTCTCGGCAACCGCCACCTCGAAGTTGAGTTGCTCCCCGAGGAAATCGAGCGAATCGATCCGATCGAACTTGCGCCGGCCGGAGAGGAACGTGTTGCTGGCGATCCGGTAGAGCCAGGCGCGGCAGTTCGAGTTGGGTTGGAGCCGGTCGAACGCGCGAAAGGCCTTCAGCATCGTCTCCTGAAAGAGGTCGTCGGCGTCTGGCTGGTTGCCCGTGAGCCGGAGGGCGAAGCGGTAGATCTCCGCCTCGTGCCAGTCGAGGACATCGGCAAAGGCGGGCTGCGGCGCGGGCGTGGCGGCTGGCTCGGGGAGATCGTGGGAGGTGGTGGTGGTCGCGCCGATCGAAAGCGGGCCCACAGCGCCGGCTGCCGCCGGCTGTGGGCCAGGGATCAACGCGCCATCGACGTTTGGGTTGCTCGGGAGGGACTCAAGGGTTGCGGCCATCGGCGGCTCCTATCTCGGTGACCCGACGCGGTACCGGAACGGAGTGTTCCATTCCGTAGCGCATCGTACCAGAACGGAGCATTCCGTTCAAGTACCGAGATCGGCTGTCCTCTTGGCTGTCCTCGGCGGCGTCTTCCGCGTCCTACGTGCCGCTGCAGTGCCGGCGCCGGGCACCAGCGGGACAACACGTCTGTGTTGGGATGACCAGACATTTCTCGAACATTCTGCCTGCGCCGCGAGTTTCATTGATATGAAAGCCCACCGCCCGGTACCTGCAACGGTCGTGGTGGGACGAGTGACCGCACGCCCGGTGGGAACCGGGGCAGGCATGCCGATCGTTGGATGTGCTGGGATCGAAGAGAATCGCTGAAATCCGGCGGTCGACCAGGAGAAAGAACGAATGGTTCCGTTCCGCAAAAAATTAGCAGAACGGAATAGTTCGTTCAAGTGCTACACTATGCATATGGATGCTCCTATCGAAACGACACCGGCACGAACTTCGCGCCAGGCGCAGGCTGCCGCGAACGACCAGCGGATCATCGAGGCTGCCCGCGCCGTCTTCCTCGCCGATCCCAACGCTCCCATCTCCGCCATCGCCGAGCGCGCCGGCGTCGGCATCGCCGCGCTCTACCGCCGCTACCCCAGCAAGGAAGAGCTGATCAGGCGGATCTACCACGAGAACCAGCAACTCATCATGGACGAGGCCGAGGCAGCCCTCGCCGCCGACGGTGACCCCTGGGAGATCTTTTGCCGCTTCATCCACCGCGGCCTCGATGTCGGCGGCGGCTCGTTCTCGCTCCGCTTCCCCGGTGCCTTCGCCTTTACCGGCGAGCTGGAGCGACTGGGCCGCGATCTGGACAACGCCATGCGAGCGCTGATGGTCCGAACGCAGGAGGCCGGCGTCCTCCGCCCCGACTTCGGGCCGGGGGATCTGCAATGGACCTGGGTGTCTGCCCAGGCCATCCAGGTCCGCGATGAGCGCCGGACCAGCGAGCTGCGTCACCGCTACCTGGCCATCCTGCTGGACGGCCTGCATACCCGCGCCGCAACGCCCTTGCCCGGACCGGTCCCGACCGGCGTGGAGTACGAGGAGTACTGGGAGCGGCGCCGGGTCACCGACGCCCGGCCCGGAGCGCGCTCGCCCGCCGCCCCATGATGGAGCAGTGACCATGAACGCCCCCTCTCCGCAACCGGCCCCGCTCAGCGGCCGTCGTGCCGAGGCCGCCCGCAACGATGCCCGCATCCTCGAGGCCGCCCGCGAGGTCTTCCTGGGCGACCCCGGCGCGCCGATCGCCGCCGTCGCCGAGCGGGCCGGCGTCGGCGTTGCCTCCCTCTACCGCCGCTACCCGAGTAAGGAGGATCTGCTCCAGCGGCTCTTCCTCGAGTCCAACCGCCGCGGCCTCGCCGAGACCGAGGCGGCCCTCGCCGACGATGGCGAGCCCTGGGAGGTCTTCTGCCGTTACATGCACCGGCGCCTGGATGCCGGTGAGGGCGCCCTCTCCCTCAACATCCCGGTCACCTTCACGATCACCGACGAACACCGCGGCATCGTCCAGACCGCGCGCGTGTTAATGCAGCGGCTCGTGGACCGGACCCAGCAGGCCGGAGCCCTTCGCCCCGACGTCGAGATTGGCGATATTGGTTGGCTCTTCGTGCCGCTCCAGGCGATTGAAACCGGCGACCCGATCCGCAACCGCGAGCTGCGCCACCGCCACCTGGCCATCCTGCTGGACGGCCTCCACACAGGATCGACCGCGCCGCTGCCCGGTCCTCCCCCCGGCTGGGACGAGTTCGGCGAATTCTGGGAGGACGTTGTCCCTATCGCCCCGGCCGCGAAGAGAACCTGACCTCACGCGGGAATCATGCGGGGGATCGCCGGCGGATGATGTGGTCCTCTAGCCTGGATATTCACGGGTACCGCGTGGGAACGGCGGCGTCGTCCAGGCCCCGCCTAAAGACCCCGGGCTGAACCCGATAACCCCCCTGATGGAGGTTGCGGAATTGATCGGGTGTTTGCGGGGCGGTGCTGGGACGGGAGATGCCATCTCCGCTGCCGCCCAGGCCGTGAGCCGTGAGCTTTACCCACGTCTCAGTGGCCACATGAGGTCGCGCGAAAACCGTGCCGGAATCTCGGGAACATCGCGTCGCCGCTCGCCACCAACCAGGGTGCCCATGTTCCCCGGCATACCGCGCCGTTCTGGAGATGTGGGTAAAGGTCACGGCTCACGACCCGGGCGACCAGGGCGGCGGCGGCGCTCCAAAAAACCCGCGATTAATTCCGCAACCTCCAAAAGGGGGCTGCCACGCCCGGGCTCTATTCGGATCTCTCCGGCTTTCGCGCCGGGTGGCAGCCGGCTTTAGCCGGGTTATTTCACTCAGCCCGGGGTCTTTAGCCCCGGGCGACGCCCGCACGGCGGCCGGCTATCGCCGCGGCGTCCGCCACCGGGCATAGCCGCAGCGCGGCGCCCCGCATCGACCCCGGGCGACGGGCACGCGGCGTGCCGTTGGCCGCCGCCGTGTGCCCCAGGCAACGTTGAGTCCGCCCCAGGGTTCCGCACCGCGCGCTAGGCGAAAATATCCGCCACCGACAAACTGAACCCAGGGAACACATCTCCCCCGTCCAGCGTGTCATCCTCACCAAACACGACCGGCTCCGCCCCAAGCGCGTAAACCGTCACCGTCCGCTTCTCCGGCGCCACGTACCAGAGCAACGGCACCCCCGCCGCCTGGTACCGCCGGATCTTGTCCTGAATATCCGCCCGCCGATCACCCGGCGAAACAACCTCGACCGCGAAATCCGGCGGCATACGCGAGATCCGGTCGTGCTCCTCCGGTGGCGGCATCCGCTCCGTCCGGATGAAGGAAACGTCCGGCTTAACGACCGTGTCGGGATTGCGCGAGAGCACGAACTGCGTGTCCGACGTAAAAACGCGGCCAAGCCGATGGCGCTTGACATGGGCGTAGAGCGGACCAAAGACCTCGCCCCCGACGTATCCGTGACGCACGCTCATACCGGGGTGTTCCCGCGGCACGCCATCGAAGAGCTCAAAGTCCGTACCGTCATCCCCCATCGTCTCCAGCTCTTCGACGGTCATCAGCCGTGTTGCGACCATAGCCAGTCCCTCGTTTCCTGTTAGGCGAAGATGTCCGCAACGGGAAGGCGGAAGCCTGGGATCACATCGCCGCCGTCGAGGACATCACCCTCGCGCAGGGTTCGTGGCTCCTGCCCGGCGGCGTAGACGGTGACGGTGCGGGCGCGGGGCTGGACGAGCCAGACGAGCGACACCCCGGCTCGCTGATAGAGGGCGATCTTTTCGCGAATCTCACCGATGCGGTTAGTCGGGGAGAGGACCTCGACGGCAAAGTCCGGTGCCAGCGGCATGAATCGCACGCGCACCGACTCAGGTGGAAGCCGATCCGACCGGACGAATGCGACATCAGGCATGACGACCGTGTCTGGATCGCGGAAGAGGATGAAGTGGGCGTCCGACGGGTAGACCCGGCCCAGGCGGTGGGCACGGACATGGGCGTGCAACGGGCTGCTGATTTCGAGCTGAACCTCCCCGTGACGCCCGCCCATGCGCTCCGTCTCCCGCACCACGCCGTCGTATAGCTCGAGGAGTTTGATCTCCGAGCCCATCGCTTCCAGATCTTCCGCGGTCAACAGGCGGGTGGGGTAGGTAATGGCCATCGGTGGCAAACTCCTGTGCGGCGGGGTGCGTTGCCCAATCATACCCCCTGAGGGTGCGCCAGCCGGCCCGTCATCTCTGCCCGATTGGGCGCCCGATATTCCGCCACGGCCCTGTTCCTGCGGTACAATGACCCGTATGGGGCGGGAGCGTTTTCGCGCATCCCGCCAAACATTGTGCCGGGACGATGGGGAACGGTGTAGCACCTGGCCTCACCCCTCGCCGACCGGCACACGAGAACGCTCCGGCTGCTCGCCGCGTGTTCTCCATCACGTCGCCCCAGGCGGCCTTTGGGCCGGACGATCGTTGGGGACGTGCACTACCTGTCCGGGCGCGGCTGTGTGGTCGCTGCCCCCCGCATCGCGAGAGGCCAGCTCATGGCGACCACCCAAACGAAGGGTAAGAAAGGACGCGGCGGCACATCCGCCGCTGGCGTAGCTACGAACGGAGCGTCCCCCGAGAACGGGACGCAGCACGATATCTCCCCCGAGGCATTGGGCCTCGATGCGGAGACCCTGCTCGGCTTCTACCGCTCGATGGTCCAGATCCGGCTCTTCGAGGAGGCCGCCCAGCGCTCCTTCCGCCGCGGCAAGATCGGAGGATACCTCCACGTCTATTCCGGCCAGGAGGCCGTCGCCACCGGGTTCCTCTCCACCTACCAACCCGGGGACCGGGCCATCACCGCCTACCGCGATCACGCCCACGCCATCCTGATGGGAGCCGACCCCAAGACGGTGATGGCCGAGCTCTTCGGCCGGGGCACCGGCCTGGTCAAGGGCAAGGGCGGCTCGATGCACCTCTTCGACGAGCCCAACGGCATGATGGGGGGCTACGGCATCGTCGGTGGCCACATCCCCCTCGGCGTCGGCATGGCCTACGCCCAGCGCTACCAGGGCTCCGACAACATCACCCAGCTCTACCTCGGCGACGGCGCGATCCACAACGCCGCCTTCCACGAGGCCGCCAACCTGTCCGGCCTCTGGGGCCGGGACGGTCTCAACCCCTGCCTCTTCATTATTGAGAACAACCAGTACGGCATGGGCACCAGCGTCGAGCGGGCGACCGCGATGACCGACCTGGCCGCCAAGTTCGACTCCTACGCGATCGCGCACGAGAAGGTCGACGGCATGGACCTCCTTGCCGTCCTCGAGTGCGCACGCCGGATCACGGCCCAGGTCCGCGAGACCGGCCAGCCCTACGCCGTCGAAGCGCTGACCTATCGCCTCGTGCCCCATGGCGCCGGCGACTTCTTCGAGAAGTACCGCACGAAGGAAGAGGTCGCCGAGTGGCGCAAGCGCGACCCGATCGGCATGCTGGAGCACAAGATCGTCGAGTCCGGCATGGCCGAGGAAGAGCAGATCGAAGCGATCCGCGACGAAGCGCGCCAGGCCGTTGACGAGATCGTGACGTTCGCCGACGAAAGCCCCGAACCCGACCTCAGCGAGCTCTATACCGACGTCTACGCAGAATAGGCGTTCGGCGTTCGGCGTTCGGCGTTCGGGACGACAAACGGTCTCCGAACGCCGAACGCCGAACGCCGAACGCCCCCGTCAGGGGACATACCGTCAATGCCTGTAATGACCTATCGCGAGGCGCTGAAGGTCGCCATGACCGAGGAGATGGAGCGCGACGAATCGGTCGTCCTCCTCGGGGAGGACATCGGCGTCTACGGCGGCACCCACGTCGTCACCGACGGCCTGCTCGACAAATTCGGGCCGAAGCGGGTGATCGACACCCCCATCGCCGAGGGCGGCTTCACCGGCGCCGCCATCGGCATGGCGATGCTGGGGATGAAGCCGATCGTCGAGATGATGACCTGGAACTTTTCGTTCCAGGCCGCCGACCAGATCATTCAAAATGCCGCCAAGCTGCGCTACTTCTCCGGCGGGCAGGTCTCGGTCCCGCTGGTCATCCGCGGCCCCAACGGCGGCGGCGTCCAGCTCTCCGCCCAGCACACCCACAGCCTGGAAGGCTTCTACGGCCACTTCCCCGGCTTGAAGGTCGTCTCCCCGGTGACGCCGGAGGACGCCAAGGGGATGATGCTGACCGCCATCCGCGATCCCGACCCGGTGATCTTCCTCGAGGCCGGCGCCCTGTACGGCACCAAAGGCGAAGTCCCCGATGGTGACGTTGCCGTGGAGTTTGGAAAGGCCCGGGTTGCGCGCGAGGGAACAGACGTGACCCTGGTCGGCTATGGTCGCCAGGTGAACATGCTCCTCCGGGTGGCGGACACCCTCAAGGCGGACAACGTCGAGGCCGAGGTCATCGACCTGCGCTCGATCCGCCCCTTCGACGAAAAGACTATCGTCAACTCGGTGCGCAAGACGCACCGGGCCGTTGTCGTCCAGGAGCAGTGGCGCTGGTTCAGCGTCGCCAGCGAGGTCGCGGCAATCATCCAGGAACAAGCCTTCGACGACCTCGATGCCCCGGTGGAACGGGTCAGCGGCGCGGAAGTGCCGGCCCCCTACGCCCGAAACCTCGAAGTCGCGGCCTTCCCGAGTGAAGCGCAGATCGTAACCGCCGTAAACCGGGCCCTGTACCGCTGACGAACTTGGTAGGGGCAGGGCTTGCCCTGCCCAATGCCGCCTAAGCGTGACCGGGCAGGGCAAGCCCTGCCCCTACAACTACACTGTCGCAAGCAAGGTCTGACGCACCACGCGGCCGGGGGAGGACGAACCAACGATGCCAACCGTCATCATGCCCAAGATGGGCGACGCCATGGAAGAGGGCACCCTCCTCAAATGGCTCAAAGAACAGGGCGACGAGGTTGCCGAGGGCGACCCCCTCGCCGAGATCGAAACCGATAAGGTCACCCTGGAGATCAATGCCGAGTTCTCCGGCACCCTGACCCAGCGGATGGCCAACGAGGGCGACAGCGTCGCCGTCGGCGCCGCCATCGCCACCATCGGCGCCCCGGACGAGGTCGCCGCCGCCCCGGCCACGGCCGAAGCCGCTCCAGCCGAAGCCGCTGCTGAAGCGAACGCGCCCGCCCCCGAGGCATCGGCCCAGCCCGCGCCGGCGACCACCGCGGTTGCCGCCCCGCCGAGCCAGCCCAGCCAACCGGCTCAGACCAACGGGCAGCCCCCGGCCGGATCGAACGGCGCCACTGCTCCCGCCCGCGCCCCCGGCGAGCGCCTCCGCGCCTCCCCGTTGGTCAAGCGCCTCGCCGCCGAGCACGGTATCGACCTGAGCGGCATCCCCGGCACCGGCCCCGGCGGCCGCATCGTCAAAGACGACATCATGCCCTACGTCACCGGCGCCAAGCAGGCCCCGGCCGCAGCCGTCAGCGCTCAGCCGTCTGAGGCCCCAGCCGCCCCGGCCGAAGCCCCGGCTCCAGTCGCCGCCGTACCCGCTCCATCCCCCATCACCCAACCCCCATCACCCACCGGCCGCCCCGCCGGCATCCCCAAGGAGATGAGCCGCATCCGGCGCACGACCGGCAAGCGGATGGCGGAGTCGAAGCAGGCCGCGCCACACTTCTACGTCTCGGCCGACATCGACATGGCGGCCGCCGTCGCCTTCCGCGAGCAGGTCAACGCCCAGATCCAGGACGATGCTGGCAAGGTCTCGTTCAACGACATGGTCGTCAAGGCCTGCGCCCTGGCGCTACGCGAGTTCCCCAACCTCAACGCCAGCCTGGACGGCGACCAACTGCACGACCACCCGAACATCGACGTCAACATCGCCGTCGCGATCGAGGGCGGCCTGATCGCCCCCTTCATCCCGGACGCCGACCAGAAGAGCCTGGGCAGCATCGCCAGGATGGCCAAGGACGTCATTGGCCGGGCCCGCACCGGCGGCTTGCAGCCGCACGAATACCAGGGCGGCACCTTCACGGTCAGCAACCTGGGCATGTATCAGGTCGACGAGTTCATCGCCGTGATCAACCCGCCCCAGGCGGCGATCCTGGCGGTCGGATCGATCGCCGACGTCCCGGTGGTGAAAGACGGCCGGGTCGTCCCCGGCAAGCGGATGAAGATCACCCTCTCCGCCGACCACCGCATCACCGACGGCGCCGAGGTCGCCCGCTGCCTCCAGGCCATCCGCCGCTACCTCGAAAACCCAATGCTGCTCGCGATCGGGTAGCGACGAGATCTGCTCAAGAACAACAGAGCCTGTTGAAAAACTCGGCAGCATGTCCCAAGGACGCGCCGGAGAACCCCGAGCTGCCCAGGTTTGCATGGTTTTGGAACCTCGGAGGGCGCCCAACGGTCGCCGACCCACCTAACAACGGGCTGCCCCAGGCTTTTTCAACAGGCTGGGCCGTTGTCAAGACGCCCCGGGCGCCTTACCATCCGTCGGCGGGGGAGGCGAGTGACATGCCCGAGGGTTGGGAGTGGGACGAAACGCTCTACCGCGGCAGCGCGCCCTACTACGCGCCGGGGCGCCAACCCTACGCGCCGGGGTTGGCGGAGCGGCTGGCGGCGGCGCTCGAGCTCGACGGCACGGGCCGGCTGCTCGACGTCGGCTGCGGGCCGGGCATCGTCACGCTGCCGCTGGCGCCGTGGTTCGCCGAGGTCATCGGGCTGGATGCGGACGCGGACATGCTGGCGGAAGCCGCGCGGCGGGCCAGCGATGCGGGCATCGCCAATGCGCGCTGGGTCCACGCGCGGGCGGAAACGCTGCCGCTCGGGTTGGGCACCTTCCGACTGGCGACCTTCGCGCAGTCGTTTCATTGGCTGGACCGGGAGCGGGTGGCGTCCGTCGTGCGGGCGATGCTGGAGCCGGGCGGGGCGCTGGTCGACATCGCCGACGAGAAGGTCGCCAGGACGCGCGACGACGACCTGCCGTACCCGACGACGCCCCACGCGGAGATCCAAGCGCTGATCGCGCGCGAGCTGGGGCCGCTTCGCCGGGCCGGGCAGGGCTTCTTCCGCCACAACTCGCTAAGCGACGAGGCGACGATCTTCCGGGCGGGCGGCTTCACCGGACCAGACCGGTTGCTGGTGCCGGCCACGGAACCCTTCGTGCGCGGCCTGGACGCGGTGGTCGCGGGCATCTACTCGCTCTCCGGCTCGACGCCGCACCTCTTCGGCGACCGATGGGCCGCGTTCGACGCCGAGCTGCGGGCGCTCCTGGCCGCAGCATCGCCCGAGGGGCGCTTCGTCGATCCGCCGGCCAACACCGAGGCCATGATCTGGCGCGTGGCGGGCTGACGGTCAGCCCCCGCGCGAGCACGCCGTCGTCCACGGGCACCAAGACCCGTCCTCTCGCTGTCACAAAAATCCTCCAGCCCGTTGAAGAAAGGGGGTGCCGGTCGCGTGGTGAGCGGGGTAGACTGGGTGGCCCATTGCTCGTGGTTCGCCCCGGAGCCCGCTCATGCTCGGCCCGCCCAAACCCCGCCGCCTCGACGAGCCGATCGCCGTCTCGCTGGAGGACCTGGTCCCGCCGGACCACTTCTACCGGCACCTGGAGGCGGGACTCGATCTCGGCTTCGTGCGGCAATGGGTGCGCGACCGGTACGCCGACCGCGGCCGACCGGGCATCGACCCGGTGGTGTTCTTCAAGCTCCAACTGATCCTCTTTTTCGAAGGCATCCGGTCCGAGCGTCGGCTGATCGAGACCGCCTCGCTGAATCTCGCCCACCGCTGGTACCTCGGCTATGCCCTCGACGAGCCGCTCCCCGACCACTCCAGCCTCACGCGCATCCGCGAGCGCCTCGGCCTGCCCGTCTTCCGGCGCTTTTTCGAGCACGTCGTCGGGCTGTGCCGAGACGCGGGGCTGGTGTGGGGGCGGGAACTCCTGGTCGACGCGACCAAGGTGCGAGGCAACGCGGCGCTCGATTCCCTGGTGCCCCGGCTGGCCGAGGTCGTGGACGGCCACCTGGTCCCGCTCTTCGGGCGAGGGGCCGAGGCCGAAGCGCCCGAGCCCGCGGCCGTCGGCGAGGCGCCGCCGCTGCTCCACCCCGACGCGCCAGCGGCGGCGGCCGGCGCGGATGGGGGACGGCGGTGGGACGTGCTGGAGGAGTGTCGGCTCGCCCCCGACCGTCCGTTCTCACCCGGCTACCGGCGCCTCTCTTCGTCCCGAATTAGCCGCACCGATCCTGATGCCACGCCGATGACCATGGCCGACAAGCGCGTTGCCCTCGGCTACCACGTCCACTACTTGGTGGATGGCGGGCGGTCCCGCGTCATCCTCCACGCGCTCGTCACGCCCGCCGACGTGATGGAAAACCAGCCCCTGCTCGACCAGCTTCGGCGGGCGATCTTCCGCTGGAAGCTGCGCCCTGCGCGGCTGATCGGCGACACCACCTATGGGACCATCGAAAACGTCCGCGCACTGGAGGAGCAGGGCATCCGCGCCTTCGTCCCCTTGCCCGACTGGGAGCACAAGACGCCATACTACGGCCCCGCACGATTCGAGTACGCCGCCGCGCGTGACGTCTACGTGTGCCCCCAAGGAGAGGCGCTTCGCCCGTTCCGGCGGGAGCAGAAGGCGGAGAAGACTGAATACCGCGCCGATGCGGCCACCTGCAACGCCTGCCCCGCTAAAGCGCTACGCACGCCGAGTGAGAACGGGCGGCAGGTTCACCGTTCCTTCCACGCCGAGTATCTGGAACGCGTCCGCAGCTACCACGAGACTGAGGCGAACAAGGCGGCGATGGTCAATCCGGGTGCGGGGGCTCGCGAAGGTCAACGTCGCCGGCCTCCTGGTGGCCGCGGGCCAGAACCTTAAGAGGTGGCTGCGGGCGTCCGGCTGGGGGCGACGGCCCTGGCCAGGCGTGGCCGCCCTGCCGCTACCGATCCCCTTTTGAGTCTCGCGGCTCACCACCGAGCCCCGCACCGGGCCGCCAGCGTTCCGCGAACGGGCTCTGCGAGCCCAGCGCCCAACCGCCGGACCGGTGCACGCGTTCTTCAACAGGCTGAACATTTCGAGAGACAGGGGTGGGGAGCCGTCCGCCCCTGTCTCGATGAATAAGTCCTGCGACTGACTGGTACCAAAATATCCTGGTAGACATTGGACCAGCGCACTCGCGAAGCCTGCGCCTGAACCCCTCTCATTCTGCCGGGGATTGATCAGTCGTCGCCAATACGTTGAATCGCGCATCTGTGTCATGTTTACTTACGAGGACTCGACGAATGCGGTGGGCTGCCTGGTCGTCACGCTGGAGCATGATTCGAATGAGCGATCATGAATCTAAGCCGAATAAGTATGTGCCAGTTCAGGTTGAAGGCATGCCATCAGAGAGCATGTGGGCGGAGCCGCTGTCCAGAAATCGGCTTAGGCTGGATAACGTACCTGTATTTTTCGAAGGCGTGAGTCTCAACGACAAGCTCCTGGCTCAGCGTATCGATGGTTCTCCCGTATTTGTGCGTGTGCTTGAGCAAGGCGGTCACTCTACGCTCTCCATCGCGGTCAACCTGGATCTCGCGACAGATGAAGATTTCGATCAACTCGATGCATTTTCGCAGGAGAATGACTGGTGGATACGTCCTGTCGTTCCGGGAATTGTGAGCGTAGATATCGGACCAAAGGCGGATCTCAGAAAGTCGCAGGCATTCCTCGCCAATAGATTTGCTCAAGGGATCGAAGCTCATCGGTGGAGGAACATTCGCCTTAAACCGGGTCACTCTCCGAAGCATCAGGAAGTGGAATACGAGTTTCGAGATCAGGATGAAATCGCCATCCGAGATTTTCTTTCCCAGAAGCATGGTGTGACGTTTGGCCACGACTTTCGAGAGCCCAATTCATTTTGTCACTGGTACAGGTCTAGGGGTCAACCTGTGACGTAGAGGCTAGTCGGCTAATTGTCTCCGGCTGGAACGGTCACTGGTTCGAGGACTTCGAAAGGAGCATCGAAACGATCGATTCGATCACCAGGGTTGGAAGCAATGGGGACTCATGATGCTGTCTGCAACTTCTACTTTAGGGTTAGCAGAACCAAACCGGACAGGTCCGACGATGAGCAAATGTAACTGATGGCAAAGCTCTTATACGGGACAAGTCGCTAGTCAATGCTCCAGGCTGTCCGCGACAGCGGAGGTACCCCATGGTCTCGACGAAGCTCATGACCGCCGAGGAATTGGAGCAGTTGCCGGAGGACAGCAACCGCTACGAGCTGGTGCAGGGAGAACTCATCGCGATGTCCCCTGTTGATCTTCTCCACGTCCGAACCGTCATGAACGTCCTCGCGCCCCTCCATGCTTTCGTCAGCGAACACGGGCTCGGGATCGTCGGCCCCGAAGGGGGGTATGTCCTCCACCGCAACCCCGACACCGTCCTCGCACCCGATATCGCGTTCGTCCGCGCCGACCGCTGGCCAAAAGGCGAGGCCGAGAAGCATTTCGGCGACTTCCCGCCCGATCTCGCCGTGGAGGTTCGCTCTCCATCTGAGTCGATGCGGTCGCTGCTCGCCAAGGCACGGACCTACCTTGAGGCGGGCGTCCGGCTTGTCTGGCTGGTCGATCCGAACAGCCGCACCGTCATCGTCCTGGCACCGGATGCCGAGCCCCAAACCCTGACCGACGGCGACGTTTTGGACGGTGGCGAGGTCGTCCCCGGGTTCCGCCTTCCCGTCTCGAACATCTTCCAGTAGCCGGTTAACCGTCGAGGAGCACCGTGGATTACCGCTACCGCCCGATGCGCGACGACGACATCGAACCATTGGTCGAGCTGTCGGTCCTGGCCTGGGAGCCGGTCTTTCTCTCCTTCGCGCAGATCATGGGGCCGAAGGTCTTTGCCCGGGTGTATCCGGATTGGCAAGCCGGGCAGCGGACGGCGGTCGAGGAAGTCTGCCGCTCTCCCGAGCACACCGTCTGGGTCGCCGACGTGGACGGCATCCTCGGCGGCTTCATCGCCTACACCCTCGATGCCGAGCACCGGTCCGGCGAGGTGACACTGCTCGCCGTTCACCCCGACCACCAGAACCGCGGCGTCGGCACTGCCCTCAACGAGTTAGCCCTGGCCCGGATGCGCGAAGCCGGCATGACCCTCGCCATCGCCAACACCGGCGGCGACCCCGGCCACGCCCCCGCCCGCCGCACCTACGAGAAGGCGGGGTTTACGGGGTTGCCACTGGTCCACTACTGCCAGGTCCTGTAGGCGGTCGGGATGGTCGCCGCGCCACCTATTCATGCGGAAATGGTGCAAAGCCTTGTAGGGGCGGACCGATGTGTCCGCCCGATGGCCGACCGCGAATGCCACCTCGTGCCGCTGCATATCGGTCGGTCCGGAGGGTCTCGGTTCGCCAGGGTCGGCGACCGATCGAACTCAACGGTCCGCCCCTACCGCAAATCCAACGCCTCCCCAATCAGCCGGGCCCTGGCCCCATCGTCCAATTCCCAGGCCAGGTCCTCCAGCCGCTGCATAACCTCCTCGTCCCGGCTGGCGACCAAAGTCGTCGCCAGGTAGCGCACCATGTCGAGTTGGCTAGTCGAGCGCACAAAGTCCAACGCAATCCTGACCCCGACACCGCGGTGCCTCTCGGCGAGCAGCAAATCGAACAGACCAAGCAGGACGGTCTCGTCCTCAGAGGCGATGTGGGCGTCGATCAGGTCCGGCAGGAGCGACGGGGGCAGATCGACCAGCCCGCGCAGGCACTCCGCGATCACCTCCGGCAGATGACCTCCCCCGAGCGCGTACCCATAGAGCGGCAAAAGGTGACCCTGGGCTGCCAGCGTCCGCGCGGCGGTGGCGGCGGGCTCGCCGCTCATCGGATGCGTCCGCGGATCGACCAGCAGGCGGGCGGCGTGGAAGGCCGCCAACGTCTCGTCCGTCTCGGCCAGCATGACTAGGGCGAGCCCGCGCAGGCCGTGGGCAACCTCTTCCATGCCGCCGCCGGTGGGCAACTCCTCATAGGTCGCGCAGGCCGCTCCCAGGAGCGGGCCGTCCTCCGGGGTCAGGATCGGGCGAAGGGCGCGCAGCAGCGCCACCCGGGTGTGGCACCCAGGGTCGCGTTTGGTCGGATCACCGGCCAGCTCCGCGTAGACGCGGTGCAGCCCCGGCCGCGCCGAGGCATCGGCGACGTCAGCCAGCGTGGCCGTCGCCGCATTGATCAGCCCGATGTCCCGCTCCTTCGCGACGAGCTCCAGGGCAAACCTGGCCTGCTCACGCGGCCGATCGGCCAGCGATCGGAGCCTTTCCAGCTTCCCTGCCACCACCTCCCTGGCCAGTTCCCGTTCCCGTCGTCGTCCCATTGCCGCCACCCCGCCGCTGTTCTCGCCGTTCCCGCTGTCTGGTAGTCCCTCAAGGCCGGGTTGCGGTCTGGTAGGGGCAGGGCTTGCCCTGCCCGGCCGCCCACCGCGCCGCCCCCCGTTGGGAACAGGGCACCGCAAGCGGATGCCCCGACAACGCCGTCCGACACACAAATCGAAGTTGACGCGGCCCCCATTCCCGGAGTCTGTGCCCTATCATGCATCTACATCGGAAATCCGTGCAGACGGTCTTGCGCACGCTCGATAACGTGCGCAACGTGCGAAAGCTCTGCTATCGCCGGGCGGAGGTCGTGTGGCGTGTTGGCGATAGTGCGTCCTCGGCGGAGGATGCATCCAAAACGGTCCGCGGCGGCCCTCGCCTGTGCCTGTGCCGGAGTACTCCTGCTGGCCCTCGCCGGGACGCTGCCCGGCGCCGCCCAGCCGCAGCCGCGATCGGCGCCGGATATCTCCGATGCAGCCGATGCCACGCCCAGTGCCGGTTCGGAGGTCTCCAAGCTGCGGCTTACCCAGGTCGAGCCGATCCAAAACCCCTTTGGCCCGACCTTACCGGCGGATTTCATCGACACGGTCGTGGCGGAGGTTCCCCTCTCGACCGGCCTGGCCTTCCTCCCGGACGGGCGCCTGCTGGTGACCGCCAAGGTCGGCCGGCTCTTCCTGGTCACGCCCGGCGGAGCGAACCTGACGCTGCTGCTCGACCTCTCCGAAGAGGTCTGCGACGACGTCGACCGGGGCATGGGTGGCGTCGCCGTCGACCCCGAGTTCGACAGCAATGGCTTCGTGTACCTCTATTACACCTTCGACAAGCACGGCGACTGCGAAACCCGGACCGAGACGCCGCCGGTCAACCGGGCCGTGCGCTATGTCCTCGCCGATGGCGCAATCGACCCCGAGAGCGCCTTGCCCCTGATCGACAACGTCCCCACCCCCGGCGGCTACCACGAGGGCGGCGACATGCACTTCGGACCGGACGGCTACCTCTACATCTCGGTCGGCGACGGCGGCTGCTCCTACGCCCAGCCCCGGCTCTGCCAGGTGCGCAACGGCGCCGCTCGCGACGGCAACATGCTCAACGGCAAGATGGTGCGGATCACCCGGGACGGGGATATCCCGCCCACCAACCCCTATGCCGAGACGGGCGACCAGTGCCGCCTGGATGGCGGCACCGAGCCCGGTCACTTCTGCGCGGAGACCTTCGCCAGTGGGTTCCGCAACCCCTTCCGGTTTGCGATCGACCCCAGTCCGGGGCAGCCGGGAGAGGGGCGCATCTTCGTCAACGATGTGGGCAACAACGATTGGGAAGAGGTCAACGAGCTGGCGGTCGGCGGGGACTACGGCTGGAACGTCCGCGAAGCGACCTGCCGGGCCGGGGGGCGCCTGGAATGCGGTCCGCCGCCGGCCGGCATCACCGATCCGATCTACGCCTACCATCACGATTCCGGCTGCCAATCGATCACCGGCGCGGCCTTCGTCCCGAACGGCATCTGGCCGATGGAGAACGACGGCGCCTACCTCTTCGCCGACTACGTCTGCGGCACCATCTTCCGCATGGACACCAACCGGGCGGTGGAGCCGTTCGCCACCGGGCTGGGGGCGGTCGTCTCGATGACCTTCGGCCCGGACCCAGAGTTCGGCCAGGCCCTGTTCTACGCCAGGATCACCGACGAGGGCGAGGGCGAGATCCGCCGCCTGGCCTACGGGGCCGGGGGCAACCTCCCTCCCTATGCCCGGGCGCACACGGACAGGACCTCCGGCCTCCTGCCGCTCCCGGTGGTGTTCGACGCATCGACCAGCGCCGACCCGGACGGCTCGGTCGGAGCGGCGGAGCGGACGGAGCCGGCCTCACGTACAAGTGGGACTTCGGCGACGGCTCGCCCGTGGCGACCGGGACGACCGTCGATCACGTCTATCGCGCCGCCGGGACCTACACCGCGACCCTCACCGTCGAGGATGCCGATGGCGGCCGCGCCAGCCAGGCGATCCGCATCGACGCCGGCAATACCCCGCCGGTGCCCCAGATTCTGGAACCGGGCCCGAATACCCTCTTCGCCGCCGGCGGCACGATCGTGCTGGAGGGCCGGGCCACCGACGACCAGGACGGCGATCTGCCGGAGGCTGCCCTCTCGTGGGCGGTCATTCGCCACCACGATACCCACACCCATCCGTTCCTCTCGGCAACTCCTGGGAACGGCGTCTCCTTTGTCGCGCCGGAGCCGGAGGATCTGCTGGCGGTGTCCAACTCCTACCTGGAAATCTTCCTGACCGCCACCGACGCCAACGGCCTCTCCGCCACGGTCAGCCAGCGGCTCGATCCCCACATCGTGACCGTGACGATGGAGACCGACCCGCCCGGACTGACCGTCGGCGTCAACGGCGTGGCCACCACCGGACCGGCCGAAATCCCCTCCTGGGCCGGAGCGGGGCTGGACCTCACGACCGATACCCAGGGTGCGCCGAACGGCCCTGTCTACGTCTTTGCCGGGTGGTCCGACGGGGGAGCGGCCAGCCATCGGATCGTCACCCCGCCCGATGATCTGACCGTAACCGCCAGCTTCGGCCCCGGCCTGCTGGTCATCCCGGCCAGCGCCGCCGCCCGGGTGGACGCGGTGGAGCCGAACACAAACCTCTCCGGAGGGCAGCTCCGCGCGATCGGCCGCAACGACGACACGGACGTCGGCCCGATCTGGACCTACATCCGCTTCGACGTCGGCGGGGTGGCGGGCACGCCGCTGCGCGCGACCCTCTGGCTCTACGCCGAAAACGGCTCGCGCCTCGGCCCCAGCGTCTGGACCTCCGAGGATGCCGGCTGGCCGGAGACCGGCATCACCTGGAACACCCGCCCGCCCCGCTCGCCGGGGATCGTGGCGGAAAGCCCGGGCGTGGTCCCGCAGGGCGGCTGGGTCGCCTACGACGTCACCGGCGTCGTCACCGGCAACGGCATCTACTCCTTCGTCCTCGTCTCCGACATCCGCGACGGCGTCACCTTCTCCGGCCGCCACGACGGCGACTTCGCCCCCGTCCTCATCATCGACGCCCCCGCCGGCGACGGCACCGGCATCGTCGTTCCCATTCCCCCACCATAAGTGTGGCATCCAACGTCCGGCGTCCGGCGTCCGGCGTCTGAGTCCACGGCGCCCCTGCATAGCCCCGCCCCCCTCCTGTCATCATCCGGGACCGCGGCATTCCGAAGCCGCCCCAACTCACCCCGTCATCCCGAAGCCGTCCCACCCCTGTCATCCCGAAGCCGCCCCACCCCTGTCATCCCGAGCTTGTCGAGGGATCTAGAGGGAAACGGCGATCCGATTCCGCCCCGACCTCAGAGAGCACGATGCCGTGTTCTCTCAGGCCATGGCTTCCTCGTTGCCACGCGCCCTTCGAGATTCCTCGACAAGCTCGGAATGACAGGGGAGGGGTGGGGCGGCTTCGTGGCACCGTGGTTCCGGACGCCGGACGCCGGACGCCGGACGCCGGACGCCGGACGCCGGACGCTAGACACCAGACACCAAACACCGTTCTCCCCCTCTCCCCCTCACGGCGACAGCCGTGTCCCCCTCAGCCCGTAGGGCTGTCCCCCCTCCCCCCGCTATACTCCCCCTCATGCACACCCCCCTCACCATCCCGGCCTTCCAGCAGCGCTGGCGCGGCATCGCCCTCACCGAGCGCGCCGCCTCCCAATCCCACTTCACCGACCTCTGCCACGCCCTCGGCGTCCCCACCCCCGTCGAAGCCGACCCCGCCGGCGACTTCTACGCCTTCGAAAAAGGCGCCGAAAAACTCGGCGGCGGCAAAGGCTTCGCCGACGTCTGGTTCCGCCACCACTTCGCCTGGGAATACAAAGGCCCCCACAAGGACCTCGACGCCGCCTACCGCCAGCTCGTCGGCTACAGATCGTGTTGAAAGTCCGCTGACGCTGGTCTGGTCCAGCAATGAACTAGAAGCCGCATGACACACAACGACGGCCGGGGAGGGCCTCCCCGGCCGTCGTCTTGCCGTTGGCCGAACTTACCAGACGGGAGCATGGTAGCGGATGAGCGCACAAGCGTGGATCAGGGATCTTGACACGCAGGAACGCACATCGGCGCGGTTCTTCAAGCTGACGGACGCCGTCTTCGCGCGCCTTGGAGCGTGCAGGACCCGGCGGCGGCGATGGTCTTCCTCGCCATCGCGCGGCACGCCGACAACCCAAACGGGCAATGGGACCTGTCCGCGCGGCGATCGCCAGCGAGGCTGGCGTCGGCGAGACGACGGCCCGGCGGGCCATCGCCGTGCTCGTCGCACACAACCTCATCGCGGCCGAACCGACGTACACGGTGGACAGGTTGCACTTGACGGCGGCGGAGATTCCGGCCCGGACCGGCGGCCGGCTCGTGAAGGCGGCAGCGCCAAGCGGGGCAACCCGGTGGGAGTTGGTCCGGGCCAGCCGGGAGAAGAGCGCCATCGAGCGCATCCCGGTCGCCCAAGGGTTCAACCGGTACAGCCGGCTCGTGGCCCCAGACCGGGAGTGTGGCCGCAGAGGGGGGTGTATCGGATTCCGGTACACCCCTGCCCCGCAATCCGAGGGGGTGTATCGGATCCCGATGGAGGGGTGTATCGGATTCCGGAGGGGGGTGTATCGGAATCCGATGGCAGAACAAGACCAACGAACCAGACCAAAGAGAACCAGAACCAACGGAGATTCTATTTCCGCCGCTGCGGCGGAAGAGGAAGAAGAGCGCCAAGCGAGAGGCGAGGAGTTGTTCCTGGCCTTCGCGGACGCGAACGGCGTGGACCCCGATCAGGTGCCGGAACCGACCGCGCGAAAGCAGGCCCGAGCGCTGGCCACCCTGCCGGAGCGTTCGATGCCTATGACGTCTACGGCTTCGTTCGGTGGAAGAGCACCAACCCGTATTTCGGCGATGCCGGCGCGATCAAGCCCCAGCACGTCCTGGAAGGGCTGCCGGAGTGGGTCGCCGACGGCCGCCCGTTGTGGAGCTCGTTCCACGAGCGGAGCGAGGAGGAGGCCGACTACGAAATGGTCGTGAAGTGCCGCCGCGCGCTCAAGGCGCTCGGAGCAGAGCCAGACACGGCGGACACTCGGGAGATGATCGGTGTATGTCGCGAGGGCATCGCTGCCGTCGCGGCGAAAGGCTAGGTTCGCTCGAGGACATGACGCATGGGCTATGGCCTGATGCCCTGGGAGTACCAGGACGGCGACGACGATGACGACGATGCCGAGTTGCGGCCGCCGTTCCCGCAGCCGGCCGGGACCATCCGGGTCGTGACCCTGGGCGAACCGGGCGACGACCTCCTGGTGCGGGACCGCCATCCCTCGGCCTCCACCGCCACCCCTCAGCGCGCCAGCCCCAAACGTTTGGGGCTGCGCCCCGCCGCCCGGCAGGGATACGTCCCGTCAGCCGTTGGCACAGAGGAGAACCGAATCTTGCCGTGTGTATGCGTTACCAACGTACGGGTTCGCCGAGAACTTGCGTCCGCTCGTGTTGCGGTCCAAACGTTTGGGGGCGGGGACGGTGGACCCAATCCGGCGGCGCTGCCCGCCTCGACGGTGTGGTCGAACGCCGCCGTCACCCGGACCGTCTTGCGGCCCTCGGCGTCTTCCACCACGGTGATCTCCGCGTCGGCATCGTGCCGGGTGAGTTCAACCTCGGTCGCGTCCGGCCGCCGTACCGGTTGCCGCCGTGCCCTTCGCCTTGGTGCCCATTGCCCGTATACCCCCGTGGGACGCCCAGCGCCCCGGTGCGGGCCGGTGGCGCGCCAGGTGGGCCCCGGCCCGGTGACGCTACCCCAAGTGGGTGCCGCGCCCCGACGATTGCTCTGGCCGGGCGGGAAGTCAAGCGTCGCGGGGGTGAGTGGCGTTTCTGGCTTCCGAATGGGGTACGGGTTTCACCTTTCGGTGCCAAAAGCGGGTTGCTAGCCTCTCTCACAAAATATAGCAGAATCACACATTGCCGTGTTCAGAACAAGCATTCGGAACGTTGTCTATAGCTATCGCAACACTTCATCGCAAAAAGCGAAACCTTCGATCGGCATCCCGGTTACCGGACCAGGTACCGTTGTGGCGCGGTGCGGGACGATCGATGTCAAAGTGTCTCGATGAGAGACAAGTCCCGTTATCCGCAATAGACTCGATGCGTCCGGCGAATGACTGCTCGGGAACGTGAAGAACCGGGATCCGAAAATTGCGTCCGTCCTGCGGCACCCACGGCGGGCGTGCCACGGGGCGAGGTGGTCTGGTCGAGCAGCCGGGCGTCGGGCCATCGGCGCCCGGCACCACCGCTGCCGTTGCCGGGTGCGCGGTGCCCGCGTGCCCTGGGTCATGCGTGGACGCCAGGTGGGCGTGGGCGATTGTGGCGCAACCGCAACGCCGGGGTTCGTCCTCAGACGCGGCTGTGACGCGGAGGCACCTACCATCGGGGCGGATGAGTAGCATTCCGCCGCGCCGTCTTGGACAGGAACGGTCCCGCCCGGGCGTCGCGGTGACGCAGCGAACGGAGGCCAGCCGTGGCTGGCCAGCGTGTTCTTCCCCGTGTCCGAGCGACCCGTTCTTTCGCCCGCCTCCTTGCGGCGATCCTGCTCGTCGGCGGTCTCGCCTTCGGCCTCGTGGCCTACCCGCAGCCGCAGCCTGCCTCTGCGGCGGCCTTTGCGGCCGGCGATACCGTCGTCGTCGACACCGACCGCCTGAATCTGCGGGAGGCGCCGTCCCTCGGCGCAACCGTGCTCCACGTCTTGCTGGGCGGAAGCACCATGACGGTGACCGGGGCGCCGGTTAAGGCCGACGGGTACAACTGGTACCCGGTCGATGCCCGGGTCAATGGCCCGACCTCCGGGTGGGTCGCCGGCGAATTCCTCGCCTACGCCACAGACGGTGGCGACGGCGGCGGGGACGACGGCTAGACCGGCGGCTTCGGGGTCGGCGATGCGGCGGTGGTCGATACTGCCAGGCTGAATTGCCGAACAGGTCCGGGTCTGGGCTACGCCGTCGACCACGTGCTGGACGGTGGGGCCAAGGTGACCGTGCTCGACGGCCCGGTGGGCGCCGACGGCTACCACTGGTTCAAGTTCGCCATGGCGGACGGCGCCATCGGCTGGTCGATCGGGGAAGGGCTCGCCCCGACCGGCGGCTCGCCCGATCCCGGCGGGAGCGGCGGCGCGTTCGCCAAGGGGGCGGACGTGGTTGTCGATGCCGACGCCCTGAGCCTGCGCTCCGGCCCAGGACTCTGGAGCAGCATCATCAAGACCCTGTCGCGCGGCACCGCGCTGATCGTGTCCAACGGCCCGATCGCGGCGGACGGGTACGCCTGGTACGAGGTCGAAACCCGCACTGGTGACCTCGGCTGGGTCGCAGGCGCGTACCTCGCCTCCGCAACCGGCGGCGGGGGCGACGGAGGCTGGGTTCCTTCGTTCGCGATCGGCTCAACCGCGGTGGTGGACACTCCCCGGCTCAACAGCCGCACCGGTCCCGGCCTGAGCTCCGCGGTCGACCACGTGCTGGACGGTGGGGCCAAGGTGACCGTGCTCGACGGCCCGGTGAGCGCCGACGGCTACCACTGGTACAAGCTGGAGACGGCTACCGGCGATGTCGGCTGGTCGATCGGGGAAGGGCTGAGGTGAGGGGGACCCGTGTCCAACGCGAGCAGCCGGGTGCCCGCCGGTCGTCTGATGACCGGCGGGCACCCGTACAACGACCCGATCTCGTTCAGGAAGTCACCGTCTCATGCGGTGTTGGCCCCGGCGGCCGCCCGGGCGACGGAAAGGAAGCATGTCGTGAAGCATCCCCCGCTCGCTTTCGGCTTGCCTCCCCGTACGACCCATCGGTTGGCGCCCATCGCGAAGATCGGCGTGGCGAAAGCACTCGCGCCGCTGGTGTTGGCGATCGCGGTCGGCAGCCTCGGGCTCGATCGCGAAAGCACGATCGGGATGTTGACCTTCCCAACGCTGGGCGTCGCGACGCTCCTGGGCGGCGTCGGCGCGGTGCTTGCCGGCCTCGTCGCGATGCTCGGGGAGCACGACCGGTCGGTGGGCACCATCCTCGCCACCGTCGCCGGGGCGCTCCTCGGCTGGTTCATGATCGTCGAGTTGTTCATCGAAGGTTGAGAGCGCCGTACTTCGATCGTTGGAAAGGACTTGCGTGATGAACGACTCGCTCCCCCATACCGGCTTGCTTTCCTGGCCTCGCGGCAAGGCCGGGACCACTGCCGTCGCGCTCGCGGTGCTGTTCCTGGTGGTGTTGGGGCTGAATCTGTGGACCTCGAGCGGCGGCGACCAGAACGGCTTCCTGGTCTTCGCCACGTTCCTCGCCGCAATCGGCGCGCTGGCGAGCCTGATCCTCTCGGCGGTGGCGATCGTTCGCCAGCACGAGCGGTCGGTGCTGGTCTATCTCCCGCTGGTGATCGGCGTGTTGGTCTTCGTTTTCTTCGCCATCGACATCTTCGTCGGGCATGACTGAACCGGGCCCGAGAATCGCCTCCGGCCCAGTGGCCGGTGAAAGGACGAACGTCATGACCGGTCGACGCCTCGCGCCATCCCTTCTCGTCGTCGTGCTCCTTGGCCTCGCTACCCTGCGAACGACCAGCGCCCAGGAGCTCCCGGCAACCCCGGATCCCGGCTCGGCGCCGACGGGCGTGCTGGCCATGTTCGAGATCGACGAGCTCCCGACCCCGCATGCCGAAGTCTGGTTCATTCGGATGGGGCTCGATCCGGCCGGGACCACCCCGCTGGGCCCGCAAGCCGGCACAACCGTGCTCTACATCGAATCGGGCCAGCTCACGCTGGAGACCGACGGACCGGTCACGCTCGGAGAGGCGCGGTCGGCCGACGCCGCCGGGTTGGCGACTCCCACGGGAGTGAACGAGACCCTGCTCGATACCGGCGACTCGGCCGTGATCGGCGAGGGCACGGCGGTCTCGGCGATGAATGCCACCGGCGAACCGATCACCTTCCTCATGCTCCTGATGTACGCCGCGGAGCGCGAAGGTGAAGGCGGTGGCCCAGCGGAACAGCCGGTCGGGCTTACCCAGACGGGCATCTCGGTCGGCAGCGCCGAGTTCCAGCCCGTCCCCGCGACGCTGACCATCGAGCGGGTCGTCGTCGAGCCGTCTGGAGCGATGGAGAGCGCCATCGGGCCGCCCGAAGGAATCTGGCCGGGGTGGATGGGCATCGAGCTCGGCGCCGTCGAGACCGGATCCGCCGAGGTGGTCTTCGAGAACCGCACGCTCCAGAACCTGACCTGGCCCGCGATCATTACGGGCGGCATGGTCGAGCCCGAGCAGGTCCCGTTGACGGCGACGGTTGAACTCGGCCAGGGCGACGGGTATGCGGCCTTCAACTCGACGCTCTCGTGGACATCGACGGGCGACGAGCCGCTGACGGTCCTCCGCGCGGTCATCACTCCGCGCATGCAATGACCCGCGCCGACCAAAGGAGTGGCGTCTGAGGCGTCATCCCACTCGACCTAAGGTAAGGATGGGGTCCGTATCCGGGCGTGGATGCGGTCCTCCCCGCGGAAGGAGAGGTGCGTGATGGCAACGGCAACTTGGCGGCGGTGGGCGTGGCAGTACGCGTTGCCCGTCCTTGCGCTGGGCGCTGGTGCTCTGTTGACGCGGTGGCTCATCCACGACGACCGAACCGGCGAGGTCCTCATCACGACCTTCGTCGTCGCGCCGGTGCTTGCCTTCCTCATCGGGCTGCTGGTGCGGCCGGCGAGGGTTTGGGTGGTGCCGGCGATCACTGTCCTCCTCGTGTGCGTGGAGGTCGTCGCCGGCGAGATCCAGAACCCGGCCGAGACCAGCGCCGGTATGGGCTTGTTCTTCGCCGTGTTTCTGGTGGGGTTTCCCTTGACGGTCCTGATCTGGGTGGGGCGGGAAGTGGGGCGGCGGCTCGGATCGCTCGTGACCGGGACGAGGCACGAGCCGCCGCATCCATCCGCCACGTAGGCGTCGGCGCGCTGGCGCTAGTCTCAATCGGCGCCTCGATGATCCGTTCGCGGGCGGAGAGAGCCTGCTCGCCGGTCGGGGCCGCGAGTTGGCCCTTCTCAACGGCAAGGCTTGAGGAAGCTGCCGGGAGTGCCGTCTCGACGATCGGTGATTCCCTGTCGACGAAGAGGCCCGGCACTGTCCGTTCCACCGCGTTGAGCCACTAATCGAGGGCAATTGCACGTGCCTCGATTCGCTGGTGGCGCTGCTCGGCCGCGGACTGCTCATCCGTAAGCGGAGGCAATGCCATGCCTCCTGCTCAACGAGCGCGGATCCAGGCTGAGGGCCTCCTATCTCCTTTGAACGGAATCCACTCCCACCCGCAAGCGGGGCTGCGAAGCGGCTGGTGGCGGGTGCCTTGACTGCCAACCACGACGAGGTCCACCGGGTCTCCGCACCTCGGGCACCGGATATCGGATGACTTGTCGTGACTCGGTTTTCGCCTCCGGTGTGTCGGTCGACGCAGAGATGACGGGACACGGGGATGGTCAGCCCGGCTATTCGTTCGTGGATCGCGGTGAGCCGATGGCACCCGCGAGAAAGGGACCCAGCCTGGCCAGATAGTCGTCTGGGTAGGTCGCATAGGCTCGGACGTGCTTGGCGCCTTCTACCCACCAGGTGGCGACCTGCGGCGCTCCGGCGGCGGCCAGGTCCAGGCGTCGCGCCGCATCCGCGTCCGTATGTTTATCGTCGGCTTCGTGGATCAGGAAGAGGGGGCGGCCGGCCGCCGCGAGGGTCGTGACGTCATCGATCGGATCGGCGTCGGAGATGTCGGCGTCGTAGAGGAGGCGAACGGCGAGGTAGATCCCCGGGTTGTAGAGTGCCGGCAGATCCGACTCGGCCGGCAGTTCGTCGTCGAGCAGGTCCTTGAGGTCCGGCCAGACACCATCGGCGACGACGGCCCCGATGGCCGGCTCACGCGCCGCGGCTTCCAGACTGGCCGCGGCCCCGGTCGAGAAGCCGACGAGGGCGATCTGGCCGGCGGGAGCGCCGTGGGCCAACGCGGCGTCGACGGCGCCCAGCACGTCCTGCCACTCCAGCGCCCCTAAGGCGAACATTGACGCCGTGGGCGATGATGACCGTCTGGGGGCCGGTGCTCGGGAGCCACCACCCGCGGAGGGTGATGTCCTCGCCCCGGGCCGGGAAGGCGAGGTCCTCATAAGCCAGGCCCAGATCGGCCGGCGTATTCGTCAGGGGGTTGCGGTCCGGCGTGGTCAGTTCTTGGACCACCAGCATGACGGGAATGACATAGGCGAGCACGGCGATCACCGTCAGGACCGTGCCGGCGATCAGCAGGACGCGGCGGTGGGTCCATCGGTGGGTTCGGTGAGACGGACCATGGATCAGTGGCGCGACCGCGGGGTTTCGACGTTCCGGCTCGATGGGCTCGGACAATTGGGGGGCTCCGCGACCGTGAGCGGACTCGACATTCGCGGTGTTCATGCTGGGCTCCCGGTTGGTTCGTTCCTGGGTTGTCGCGGTACGTCCGGCGGGCGCGGCCGCTCCTCGGACACCGTGCGCTCGGGGCGTGGGTGCTGCACGACCACGACCCGGCAGAGCTTGTCGATCAGTGTCTGCCGGCGCGGGCCCCACAGCATCCAGAGGTTGGCGACGGTGATCGCCAGAAAGAGCCCGAGAGTGACGAACGAGTCGGCTCCGAAGACATCGCTTGCCGTCAGCTCCTTCTCCTCGCTAGGTTGACCTAAGGAGAGGACTAATCCGAGATAGACCAACAGAGTGGCGAACCTGTACACGAACCAGAAGCTGAATAAGTAGTAGAACGCGGCGATGACGCCCCGAAGCACCATCCGACCGGACCGGGGCAATCCGCCGGTGTCGGCATCCAGCAGTTGGATGTGGGCCGCGCTCATCCCGGGGCTGCCACCCCGCCGCCAGCACCATGCGAAATAGCCGACCAATAGGAACGGCGACGCTGCGAACATCACCTCAAGGAACAACGGCACAACGATCGAGGCCAGGGCGGCGGCACGGGCGGGATCGCGGCGTTGCGGTCCCGCCCGTTCACCGGCAGGTTAGTGGGGCGCGCGGCTGGCCACGCCATCACGCGGCCCCGGCGCGCCGCTCGATCTGCCCTTGCCAGTCCGTGATGTGCGTCTCCAGGCGGCGGATGCCGAAGACGTAGTGCATCGCCAGGCCGATGCCCCAGCCGACGAGCGGGAACACGAACCAGATCATGTCGGTGTCGGTGATGCTGATGACGAGCAGGTTGCTCGCCAGCAGCAGGAGATTGACGACCACATAGACGGTGGCGTGGATGCGGTATCCCTGCCGCGCCTCGGTCCGCATGAGCTCGCGCTCGGCCCGCTCGTAGTCCCGCAGGCTAACCGTCACAGCCATCGTGGTGCCTCCTTTCCCTGAGAACGGGGTCGCTCGCTGCGAGCGTTCTGTCTCTTGAATACCCGCACGGGCGTGACACCGGCGACCCACGGACCGGCACCGACCTTGCAAAGTCGTGACGATCCCCCTCGTGCCAACGCGCCGGCGCGCGGGTGTGCCGCAGAAACGAGGGGGTTCGAAACGCAAAGATGGCTTCGCATTGCCCGCGAAAGCCCTACCCCATGAGGGGACCAACGGATCGGCCAGCGACACTGGGTCGGAGGGCGCGCCGGAAGGGCTGGTCGGTCCGGTCCCGCCCCTCAAAATCCTCGGCGAATCTTGGCCCATATGGCGCCGATTCGAGCAGGCGTCACGGCTCCATCGTCGAAGTGTCGCTGTAGGCCGCCTTACCGGCCCCTGTCCGCGTTGCACCGATGCGCCGGAGCCAGCCGCGGAGTTGGGCGACGTCGGCCGACCCCGCAGCGGAAGCCGACGTGGCCGTCGGGGCGGACCGCGAGGAGGCCGGTGCCGGGCGTGCTCGTCAGGCGGTGGACCTGAACGTGCGGGCCGAAGCGTGGCGCTCGAGCGGTCCAGCGTCCCGGTGCAGCAGCACGTGGACGCCCGGCCGGGCCAGTAGGGCGTGCAGCCGGACGCGGTGCCCACCGACGGCGACGGTCGCGTCCGGGAGCCGCTGCCCGGCCCGCGGCCCAGAGGAAAGCCTCGGCCGCCCGTCCGTCGAGAGCGGGCTGTCGCGATAGGCCGCCCGCATCTGGGACACCATGCGGAGGACCTCGCCGACCAGGCGGCGGCGGCCGACGAGAGATCGGGACCACCGGCGCACTGAGCGGCCCGACCACGCCGCGGAGCAGCGACGGCAGCGGACTCGGCGACGCCTCGGCCCAGAACGCCAGGTGGGTCAGGGCGAGCGCCCGGCGGCACCACCGGCCGGCGCTCGAGTTCGTACGAGTCGAGCAGCGCCGCGCGGTCGGTCGCGGAGGCGGCGAAGGCGAGTTTCCAGCCCAGGTTGAGCGCGTCCTGGATGCCCGTGTTCATCCCCTGGCCGGTGGCCGGGCGAATAGGCGTGGGCGGCGTCGCCCGCCAGGAAGAGCCGGCCGTGCCGGAACCGCGTGGCCAGCCGGTGCTGCAGCCGGTACCGCGCCGACCACGCAAGCTCGGTGATCCGCGCGTCGAGCCCCGCGTCGTCCAACAGCGCCTGCAGTTCGCCGGCAGGGACGGGGAGGGCCAGGCTGGCCGAAGGGCAGCGTGGTCGCGGCCGGCCGGTCGGGTCGCCAGCACCCGCCAGGTGGCGTGCTCACCCAGCGCGAAGACCAGCAGCAGGCCCCGTCGACCCAGCGACGACGTGGGCGACATCCATCGTCGAGGTCGGGCGTCGAGCTCGACGTCCGCGAGCACGACCTCCTCGCCGTAGGGCCCGCCGGGCCACCCGATCCCGGCACAGCGCCGCACGGTGCTGCCGGGACCGTCGCAGCCGACGACGTACGCGGATTCGGCGGTTTCCGTCCCCGCCGGAGACCGGAGCGTGGACCGTGCGCCGGCGGCATCTGTGCTCGACGGCGATCAGCTCCGTGCTCCGTTCCACCTCGATCCCCCGGTCCGCGAGCGCCTGCGCGAGCACGGCTTCGACGTCCATCTGCCGCACGAGGGTGAGATGGGGGAAGGCCGTGTCCGGCAGGGCGAATTCGCCTAGGCGGACGCGGACCACGCCGACGGCCAAGCCGAAGGTCGGCCTCCGGCGCGGTGTCCGCCCGCGCCAGCACCGCGTCCGTGACGCCAAGGGGCCGGAGCACTTCCAGCGTCCGCGGGTGCAGGATGAGGGCGCGCGACGGCCGAAACGCCTCGGGCCGCCGCTCGACGATCCGGACGCGGGCGCCGTGGTCATGGGCCTGCACCGCGAGCGCGAGGCCGGTCGGGCCGGCACCCACGACAAGGAGATCGGCCGCGCGGCTCACGCGACCGCCGACCAGCCGCCACCACGCTGCCTGGTCCGCCTCGCGCCACCGCGGCGAGCAGGTGCGGCGCCGCGAGCACCTCGTCGCGCCGCAGTCCGGGCACGACCCGGTAGTGGATCGAGCCCGGCACCGAGCCCAGCGCGAGCACCCGCCAGAGGCAGCGGGCGTAGTGCTCGGCCCGCTCCGCCCCGTCCCATTCGTAGAGTCCGCGGTAGACGCCGTGCTGGTCGTGGGCCAGCCACAGCTTGGAGACGAAGCCGGGGATAGCCCACGAACAGCGGGGTGTTGAGCAGGCTCTCCCAGCGGAAGAGGGTGTGTCCCCGGCCGCGCACGAGCCGCAGCCGGAACTCGACCAGGAGGACGCAGGGATCCGCCGCCACGCCCCGTCGACGACGGTTTCCCGGTAGACCCGGGCCGAGGTGCCGTCCGCGAAGCGCAGGCCCAGCCCGACGTGCTGGGACGGCTGGTGGATGCGGCGCTGGGCCAGCAGCACGGCCGTGCGCACGGCGCAGCGGGCCTCCGCGCGTGCCGCGACGCCGTAGGGCAGCGGATCCTGGTGGTTCTTGGCGACATCAGGGGGGTGTTCGAGGCGCTCCCGCCTCTCACCAGGGTTCCCACCTCCGCCGTTGTTGGACACCAGGCTCGGAGTCGTTGCTGTGGTCATTGCGGATATCTCCAGTTACCCCGACGGGATTCCAGACAATGGAGTCAGAAATCATGGTGCCCCAGACCGGATGGAAATAGCGCAACGACGGGCACGGCTCCCGTCTCAATAGCGTCACGATGATTCGAGAGGGGCCACGTGCTCATTCATGAGCGGCGAGACTGGCCGATGGGTGCGACCCGCAGCCGGCGAACGGGTCATCATGGAGCGGCCTCGCAAGATCCGAGTCGCTGCGCGGTGAGTTCCTTCCACTACGCATGATTAGTGGAAGAACTCATTCTGAAAGACCGCATCTTAGCGCTCCCGGGCACCGTCGCAGAATCGCTTGCCAAAGCCCGGTTCTTGACAAGAAAGGGGCACCGAATAGGGATGTTCCGACGGAGAAGCAAGCTTCTCCGTCGAACTGGAATGTCGTTGAGGTCGCCAGCGCGAAGCCGGAAGAGCGGCACGTAGGAACGCGGTAACGCAAGGCCGTGTCTGTTGCCGTGGCCCACCGATCCGGGCCGACGGCTGGGACGTTAGCCCGACCTAGCGCCCAAACGGAACGCCCGTCCGTTCCTGTTGTTCGGGGACCGGTCAGTCGCCGGCGCCTGCCGGGGCGGCGCGGCGCCTCGCCGCCGGAGCCCGTTCGGCCTCTTCGACCGCGGCCTTTCCCAGTTCTCCGCCGTGCAATCGGCGGCCGGGGCCGAGATCCCTTCGATACCGGCGTTGTTGAACGCACAATCCAGGCGTCCGAATCGAGCCACGGCGGCGTCGATGAGGCGACCTCCTCGGTGCGGGCAACGTCGGCCCCCTGAAAGATCGCCGTTCCCCCAGCCGCCTGGATGAGCCGAACGGTCTCCTGCCCGCCGGATTCGCTCAGATCCGACACAACGACCTGGGCCCCCGCTGTGGCGAACGCAATCGCCGTTGCCCGACCGGGACCGGATCCGGCCCCGGTCACGAGCGCAACTTTCTTCAATCCACTGACACGGCAACCACCTTTCTCGTCGACGCATGCCATCTCGATTGTCACGGATCTGCCACGTCGCAACCGCGAAGTGCGCACGGCTGGCATGGCATTCCGTGTAGCCTCGTTCTCAGGGGCGGCTAGATGGCGCGGCTCCTCGCAGAAAGAGGTGCCCGCATGCGTCACGTCGCGACCGCCGTGCTTCCGGTAGCCAGCCGTCCTATTGCCACAGCCCCGCCAACTCGCCCATCCCTCGTCTCACTCCGCAACGTCGAGAAGACCTTTGAAACGGCCGCCGGCGCGTTCCAAGCCCTGCGCGGAGTCAGCCTCCGCATCGATCGCGGCGAGTTCGTGGCGATCACGGGACGCTCCGGGAGCGGCAAGTCGACCCTGATCAACATGATCACCGGCATCGACCGGCCGACCAGCGGCGAAGTGGTCGCCTGCGGGTCGGCCCTGCACGACCTCGACGAGAACGGCTTGGCCATCTGGCGCGGCCGCAACCTTGGCATCATCTTTCAATTCTTCCAGCTCCTGCCGACCCTGACGGTCCTCGATAACATCATGTTGCCCATGGACTTCGCCGGCACGTACCGCCCGCACGAGCGCCCAGCGCGCGCCATGGCCCTACTGAATCTCGTCGATCTTGCCGAACACGCCCTCAAGCTGCCTGCCAGCCTCTCGGGTGGGCAGCAGCAACGCGCCGCGATCGCCCGTGCCCTCGCCAACGATCCGCCCCTGCTGGTGGCGGACGAGCCAACCGGCAACCTCGACTCGACCACGGCGGAGTCCGTCTTCCAGCTCTTCGAACGCCTGGTCGCTGAGGGAAAACCATCCTCATGGTGACCCACGACGAAGCGCTCGCGCGCCGAACGGGACGGCACATCGTGCTGCTCGATGGCCGCATCGTGGGCGGAGCCGCCCCGAGCAATGGCGATGCCGGTCTCCTCGTGGCCGCGGGGATCGGAGGACGTCATGCGTAGTCCACGCGTGCACAAGGTGCTGGCAGACATGAAGGTGTCTCGCTCGCGCACCGTTCTCGTGATCCTCTCGATCGCCATTGGCATCTTTGCCGTCGGTAGCATGCTGACAACGCGGATCATCCTGCAGCAAGGCGTGAACACCAGCTTCGACCTCGCCAATCCCGCCTCCGCGGTCCTGATGACCGAGCCATTCGATGCCAGAATCGTCGCCGCCGCGCAGGCCCTCCCCGGAATCGGCGATGCCGAGGGGCGGGCCACCGTCGCGGTTCGGCTCCAAATGGCCGATGGTGCGTGGCGTAACCTCAACCTGGTCGCCATCCCCGACTTCAGCGACATCCGGATCGACCTCGTCATTCCGGAATCCGGCGCATGGCCTCCCGCCCCGGGGGAGATGCTGATCGAGCGGGCATCGATGAATGACGCTGGCGCCGCGGGGGGCGATCAGCTGGTGATCGAGACCCCCAGTGGCGCGCGGCACACGCTGGGCGTCGGCGGCGTCGCGTACGACCCGGGCCAGGTAGCTCCGATGCTGGCCGAGGACCAACTCTCCGGGTACATCACGCTCGAGACGCTCGCCATCCTGGGCGAGCCGGCGCAGCTCAATGAGCTCCATATCGTGGCGGCAGACAACCCCCGCGACCTGAACCAAGGGGAGTGGGTGGCCGGGCTAGCGCGCGACCAGGTTCTGGAGCCGAACGGGATTGCGGTCCACCGGATCGCGGTGCACGACACACCGCGCTACCACAGCGCGGTGCTGATCGATGCACTGATCTTGATTCTGGGGCTGCTCGGTGGCCTCGTGCTCTTGCTCGGCGTCTTCCTGGTGATCAATACGGTCAGCGCCCTCCTGGCCCAACAGATCCGCCAGATTGGCATGATGAAGGCGATCGGCGGACGGACACGGCAGATCATGGTGCTGTATCTCGGTCTGGTCCTTGCCTATGGCGGGCTCGCGGCGCTCATCGCCGTCCCCCTGGCTGCCCTCGCCGCCTGGCAGTTCACCAGACTCTTCTCGGACGTCCTGAACATCAATGTCACGGGGCCATGGTTCCCGCCGGTCGTCGTTGCCCTCGAGGTGGCGCTCGGAATGCTTGTGCCGCTGCTGGCCGCCCTGGTTCCGGTGCTGCGTGGCACCAGGATCACCGTGCGTGAGGCCGTGACCTCCTACGGCCTCAGCCAACAGTCGCACGCCGGCGGGCTCGTGGATCGCGTGACCGGCCGCCTGCACCTGCCACGGCCGGTCAGGCTGTCGCTGGGCAACACCTTCCGGCGCCGGGGTCGCCTGACCTTGACCCTGGCCACGCTGACGCTCGGCGGGGCGCTGTTCGCCAGCGTCGCCACCGTGCAGTCCTCGCTGGAGGCAACGCTCGATGAGGTTATGCAGTACTCGGACTACGATGCCCAGCTCTCGCTGGACGAACCCGAACCGGTTACGGCGGCGATTGTCGCAGCCGAGGCCTTACCCGGAATTGAGCAGGCCGAAGGCTGGATCGCGACCAACGCCTCCCGCGTGCGACCAGACGGAACGCAGAACTCGAACATCTGGCTCATTGCCGCGCCGGCGGCGAGCAGCCTAATCAAGCCAACCCTGGTCGAGGGTCGCTGGCTCGAGCCCGGTGAAGCGGCCCTAGTCATCAATGTCGACTTCCGCGACGCCGAGTCCGACGTCGGCATGGGCGACGGGGTCGTCCTCTGGGTAGAGGGCCAGCAGATCCAGTGGCCAGTGGTGGGGGTCGTGTCGAGCCAGTTGATGGGGCCGGTGGTGTACGCGCCGCTCGAGCCGCTGGGGCAGGCCCTCGGCCTGGCGGGTGAGGCCAACCGGATCATGCTGGTCACGAGGGACCACGGGGCCGCGGCGCAACTGGAGACGGCAACGCTGGCCGAACAGGCGTTGCGGGCGGACGGCCTGCCGGTGGTGCAGGTGGACACCCAGCGCGACATGCGAACCGGAACCCAAAGCGCATTCAACCTTGCGGTCATCCTCCTGTACGTCGTGGGTGGGCTGCTGGTGGTCGTCGGTTCGCTGGGGTTGATGGGCGCGATGTCGCTCAACGTCCTCGAGCGCACACGGGAGATCGGGGTGATGCGAGCGATCGGCGCCTCGAACGGCGTAATCGCCCGACTCGTCATCGTCGAAGGTCTGGTGGTGGGGTTGCTGAGTTGGCTGCTCAGCGGACTGCTGGCGCTTCCCCTGAGTTGGGGCCTGAGCAGCGTCATCGGCATCGCCTTCGTTCGGGCGCCGCTGGTCTACGCCTTCTCCATGCTTGGCCTGCTCCTCTGGCTCGTGATCGTGGTGGTGTTCTCGGTGCTCGCCAGCCTCCTGCCGGCGCGGCGCGCCTGGCGTCTGAGCGTCCGCGAAGTCCTGGCGTACGAGTAGCCGCCTAGGCCGGTCGGCCGATCGCCGGACAGATTGGACGACGTAACGCCACAACCGGTCCGTTTTGACTGCCATGTTCAGGAACGGACCGATCACCTTCGCCTGTTTATCGCGCGCCATGCCGATGACCAAGTAGGTCTTTCGCTGGGGGCGCCAGGAGAACTGTCATGAGTGTTCACGCACTGCCCACCTCCGATCGCGCCCATCGACGGCGAACGGAGACGGTCCGAATCAGACTGAGGCCGTCCGCGGGAGCCCCCTGGATCCATAGCCTCGCGCTCCTGATGATCGTCGCGCTGCTGACCTGGGTTGGGTTCATCCAGCTGCGCACGCCCGATGTCGCGCCCCTGACGGCGCCGCCGACCGCGTTCTCGGCCGAGCGAGCGATGGTCCATCTGAACGTCATCGCGAGCGAAAGCCGCGCCATCGGCATGCCGGGCCACGACGCGACGCGAGACTACCTGGTCGCGGAACTGACCGCGATGGGCCTCCAGCCGGAGATCCAGGCCACGTCCTCGGCCCTCCTGTTCGAGGGGGCGGACGCGTTCAGCGCCGGCATGATCTCGAACGTCATCGTGCGCATCCCCGGGACGGCCAACACGGGCGCGATCGCGATCAACGCGCACTACGACGGCGGCTCGACCGGCCCCGCCGCGGGCGACAACGGCGTCGGGGTGGTCGCCACCCTGGAGGTCGTGCGTGCCTTCCTCGCCGGTGAGCCCCTCGCGAACGACCTGATCGTCGTCTTCAGCGACGGCGAAGAGAACGGTGACCTGGGCTCCGCCGCGTTCAACCAGGATCATCCCTGGGCCAGCGATGTCCGGATCGCCATCAACTTCGAGGCGCAGGGAACTGGTGGCCCGGCCATGCTCTACGCGACCAGCGACGACGACGGCTGGCTGACCGGGGAGTACCTCTCCGTCGCGCCGGAGGCGAGCGCCTACTCGCTGCTGCCGGAGCTGGTCCGCGCGCTGCCGGGACGACTGGCCTGCGATCTCGAGGACTACCTCATCAAGGGTGCGAGCGGCCTCGGGTTCGTGATCGCCGACGGCACGCCCGCCTACCACACGGAGATGGACACGGTCGCCGCCATCGACCGCGGAAGCGTCCAGCAGGAGGGGGACAACACCCTCGCCGCGGTCCGGCACTTCGGGCAGCTCGACCTGACCGACGTACCGACGTCGGCAAACCGGGTCTACTTCACGATCCTGCCCGGCGTGACGATCCACTACGGCGGTAGCTACGTCATCCCGATCGCCGCGCTCGTGACGTTGCTCGTGGGGGGAGTTATCGTCCTGGGAGTTCGGCGCCGGATGTTGAGCATCGGCGGTCTGGCCGTCGGGCTCGTGACGCTCCTGCTCGGTACGCTCCTGACCGTGGCCCTCGTCGACGCCGTCTGGTTCGCGATCAAGGCGACGAATCCCGACTTCCAGGTGTTCCTAGTCGGCCCGTACCAGACGGACGTGATCGTCCTGGCCCTCTCCCTACTCGCAATCGCGCTGATGGCGACGATGTACGTCCTGCTCCAGAAGCGCGTGCGGGCGGTGAACCTGACCGCCGGCGCCACGGTGGCGTGGACGCTTCTGATGTGGGCCGTCAGCCTCGCGGCGCCCGGGGCCAGCTACTTCCTGACCTGGCCGCTGCTCTTCGCCGTGTTGCCGCTGGCGTGGGCGATCCTCGCCCCCGAACGCGTCCGCCGCCCGCAGTGGAACCTGGCGGTATTGACGATCGCCCTCCTACCCGCCGCATTCCTGATCCCGGGTATCTCCTATCAGCTGGTCGGGTTGCTGAACCGGTTGGAGTACATGTTCGGCATCACGGGCAACATTCCCGTGCTGGGCTTGTGGGCGATCTTTATCGCGCCACTTGTCGGGCTGTTTGTCCTGCACCTGAACACGCTCTCCGGTGACGGCGTCCGGCCGTACCGGTGGCTGGTTCCGGGGCTCACCGCGCTTGTGGCGGTGGCCCTGCTCGGGTGGACCACCGTCACCTCCGGGTTCGACGCCGAGCACCCGCGGCCCAACCACATCGCCTACGAACTCGACGCGGATACCGGCGCGGCCCGCTTCGTCAGCCTAGATGCAGAACTGGACTCCTGGACCTCGCAGTTCTTTCCGACAGATCCGGAAAAGGCCGACTACGAACTCCAGCCCGGCGTCGAGGCCTCGGTCTTTTCCGCGCCGACCACCGCCGTCGCGCTCGAACCGGCGGGCGTAGAGGTCGTGGCCGACACGACTACGGACAGCGTGCGGACGATCACCTTCCGCATCACGTCGCCGCGGAGCGCGCAGGATCTCCAGGCGGAGATCATCGCAGAGGGTGCGATCGTCGCAGCGACGATGGATGGCCGCGCGCTGGATCTGGAGGACTACGCTCCGGTGGAGACGGGCGGGTTGACGTTCGGCTATGCCGGGATCGACGCCGATGGGATCGAGTTGACGATGACCATCCAGTCCCCAGACGCGATCACGGTCGAGGTCATGGAGACTAGCTACGGCTTGCCGGAGATCCCCGGCCTGGTAGTTGAGCCGCGTGCCGACGACCAGATGCAGGCGGCTGGCTTCCCGCCGGACGCCACAATCGTGCGGCGGACGGTTCTGGTCTGACACGTGGCGTGCCAGCGCGGTGCGCTCCTGTTCCGAGCGGAGACAGGGCGAACCGGGGGACCACGTTGCGACGGCTGGTGAACGAGTTCATCGCCGCACGATGAGCAGCGCCTAGGTGATGATCAACATCGACAGTCAGCTAGAGTTCGCTCGGCCCAACGAAGCGACGAGCCCGGTACCCTATGACCGCCCCGGGTCTCTGTGACCCGCCATCCACGGAAGCAGCGCATCTTCGAGTACGGTGAGGATCTTCCGTCCTCCGAGAGGCGGAGCAAGCCCTTCACCAACGCGATGACACCCGACGGATTCGGCGAGGCACGTTCGACAGGAACGAACCTCCCTGCGTAAGACCCGGAGAGCCACCATGAGACCGATCCTGCCCGGCAGTCCGTTCCCCCTGGGCGCCACCTGGGATGGATCGGGGGTGAACGTCGCCCTGACCTCCGCGTGTGCCAGCGGCGTTGATCTCTGTTTGTTCGCCGACCCAGGCGCCCAATCCGAGCGCGAACGCATCCCACTCGTGGAACGCACCGGCCCGATCTGGCACGGCTATGTGCCGGGGATCGGCCCGGGACAGTGCTACGGCTTTCGCGTGCACGGCCAGTACCATCCCGGCTCCGGACTACGCGGAAACCCGCACAAACTCCTCGTTGACCCTTACGCCAGAGCCATCGATGGCCGACTCGACTGGCACGCACCGGTCTTCGGATATCGCCGCGATCACCCCGGCCTCGACCTGTCGTTCGACGAGGAGGATGACGCTTGGGGCAAACCGAAGAGCGTGGTGATCGATTCGGCGTTCGACTGGGGCGCCGACTGCCCACCGGGCGTCCCGTGGCCCGACACCGTGATCTATGAGGTGCACCTCAAGGGATTCACGAAGCAGCATCCGGACATCCCGGAACAGCTCCGCGGGACCTACAAAGGGTTGGAGCACCCGGCGGCCCTGGACCATCTCACACGGCTGGGCGTAACCGCGGTCGAACTCCTCCCAATCCAGGCGATCCTGGACGAGGAATACCTTGTGCGCCGCGGCATGTCCAACTACTGGGGCTACAACACGCTCGGCTACTTCGCCCCAGAACCCCGATACGCCAACGCGACGGATGCGGGCGAGCAGGTGGCCGAGTTCAAGGGGATGGTGCAGGCGCTTCACGCCGCCGGCATCGAGGTCATCCTTGACGTGGTCTACAACCACACCGGGGAGGGCAACGAGCTGGGCCCCACGGTGTCCCTGCGCGGCATCAACAATCGCGCGTACTACCACCTCCAGCCCGGTGCGGAGCGCTACTACATGGACTACACCGGCACCGGGAATTCCCTCCACGGCAGCGAACCGGAAACCCTCAAGCTCATCACCGATTCGCTGCGCTACTGGGTGGAGGTGATGCACGTCGACGGCTTCCGCTTCGACCTCGCGACGGTTCTCGCACGCCACCTGCACGACGTCGATCGCTTCTCACCCTTCCTTGATGTCGTCCACCAGGATCCGGTCCTCTCCCGGGTGAAGTTGATCGCCGAGCCGTGGGACATCGGCGAAGGGGGCTATCAGATCGGCAACTTTCCGTGGCCGTGGAGCGAATGGAATGGCCGCTATCGGGACACCGTCCGCCGGTACTGGCGGGGCGATCCGGGATGCATCCCCGACCTGGCGCAACGGCTGCTTGGTTCTCCGGATCTCTACACCGACGATCGGCGTCATCCGCACGCGAGCGTCAACTTCGTGACCGCCCACGACGGCTTCACCTTGGCGGATGTCGTCACCTACGACCACAAACACAACGAGGCCAACGGTGAGGGCAACCGAGACGGGACCGACGCCAACTGGTCGTGCAACTATGGTCACGACGGGCCGAGCGATGCCCCAGAAATCACCGCGCGTCGCCAGCGGCAGCAGCGCAACCTGCTGGCGACGCTTCTCCTGTCCCAAGGGGTGCCGATGCTCTGCGGAGGCGACGAGATTGGCCGCACGCAGATCGGGAACAACAACGCCTATTGCCAGGACAACGCGCTGAGCTGGTTCGACTGGGACCTTGACGAACGACGCCGGTCGCTGCTCGAGTTCACCCGTTTCGTTATCGCCCTACGCCGTACGCATCCCTGCTTCCGGTTGCACCGGTTCCCCGGAGAATCGGAACCCGACGGTGGCTCGGTCGCCGCCGAGTGGCTGCGTCCGGATGGCCAGGTGATGACGGACACGGACTGGAGCACCGCATGGGCCCGCGCCATCGCGCTGCGATTGACGAAGGTGGGACGGGACGGACAGCCGGTCGCCGACCACGCGCTGCTGCTCAATGCCGCGCACAATGCCGTGCACTACACCTTGCCCGGGTCCGCGGCAGCGGGGTGGCAGACCCTGCTCGACACCGCGTCCTGGCCATCGGTCGACGACACGGTCTTAGCCGGCGGCGAAGGGCGCATTCTCGAGCCGCAGTCCTTGGTCCTGCTGCACGCCACCGTCCACCGAGTAACGACGACGACGCGGAATCCCGGATCTCCGGGCACCCCCGCATACTCGATGACCGCGAAGTAGCGTAAGAGGAGAAAGCTATCATGGCGATTCAAGCCCGGGTGGTGAGTGCCGCCGTAGCACCGGCGGACGTGGAGAAGCTTCGGAGTGTGCTCAACGAGGTCGTCATCCCGACCGCCCGGGAGCAACCCGGGTTCCGTGGCGCGCTCACGCTCCTCGACCATGGCACCGGCAAGGGGATGATGATCACGCTCTGGGCCTCAGCGGAGGACCTGGTCGCCGGCGAGGCGAGTGGTTACCTCGGACGCCAGATCGCCGCCGTCGCGCCGATCCTGCGCGCACCCGCCATCCGCGAGACGTATCAGGTCGACCTCGCCGCGGGCCCAGATCATGCCTCTTCGCTCGTACTGGCCGAAGACCGGGACACCCCGTTTTAGACGGCCCGGCGGGCGCCCCGCGGCTGAGGCCGGGACGCCCATTGGCGCGGGCTCACCGGTGCACGCCCGTTCCCATTCGGATCGCCGTTCGGTCGTGAGCAACATCGGGCACGCCACAACGCAGCACCGACGGAGCCGACGCGCGTCTCGCCCGCCGTGGTGCCCCCGCCGGGACGGGTCGGGGGTTGGCCCAAGTCCCTGCGGGTGATCCCGACCGGACGGCTACGGCGTGATCGCGACCTTGAGCACCCCGTCCCGCTGGTGCCCGAACAGGTCGTACGCCTCCACGATGCCGTCGAGCGCAAACCGGTGGGTCAGGAGCGGCGTCAGGTCGAGTCGCCCGTGCCGGACCAGCTCCATCAGCTGGCGCATGCGCTCCTTCCCGCCCGGACACAGCGTCGTCACGATCGCGTGGTCCCCGAGCCCGCCGACGTAGGCGTCGGCGGGGATCGCCAGCTTACCGGCGTAGATGCCGAGGCTGGAGAGCGTGCCGCCCGGCCGCAACGCGCGCAGGCAGCTCTCGAAGGTCGCCTGGGTGCCCAGCGCCTCGATCGCGACGTCGGCGCCCCGCCCCTCGGTGGCACGCTTGACCGCCGCGATCGGGTCCTGCTCGCGGAAGTCGATGACCTCGTCGGCACCCAGGCGTTTCGCCATCTCCAGCCGCTCGGGGATGCCGTCCACGGCGATGACGTACGACGCCCCCTTGAGGCGCGCGCCGGCGGTGGCGCAGAGCCCGATCGGGCCCTGGGCGAAGACGACCACCACGTCACCGATCGTGACGTTGGCCTTCTCGGACGCCGAGATGCCGGTCGACGCGATGTCCGCCAGCAGGACAACATCCTCGTCCCGCAGGTCGTCGGGGATCTTCGTCAGGTTCGCCTGGGCGTAGGGCACCCGGTAGTACTCGGCTTGCACGCCGTCGATCGAGTTGCCGAGCCGCCAGCCACCGCCGGGCACCCAGTGGTCGTGGGTGCCGGCGCACTGCGCCGCCTGGCCATGCAGGCAGTAGTAGCAGGTGCCGCACGGCGTGATCGCCCCGACCAGCACCCGGTCACCGACCCGATAGCCGTCGACGCCTGGTCCCAGTTCGTGGATGACGCCCACCGGCTCGTGCCCGAGCACCCGCCCCGGCTCAACCGGCCACTCGCCCTTGAGGATGTGCACGTCGGTGCCGCAGATGGTTGTCATCGTGACGCGCACGATCGCCTCACCGGAACCGGCCGTTGGGATCGGAACGGATTCCAGACGCAGATCGTTGACCGCGTGAAACACCGCCGCGCGCATCCCGTCGGTCGCACCTGGTTCGGGACGTGTCTGTCTTGTACTCGTGATCGCAGACATGGCTCGCAGATCCTTTCTGATGCCAGCGTTTTGCCGGCCAGCAAACGTGTGGCGTGTTGCATCACCCCGGTCGCGTTGATCGGGACCTGCGCCGACGGGTGGGCACCGCCCGGTCAGCGTACCGCGGCGCCCGTTGCAGACGGGACACCGTGACCGGCCTGCGCGTTGCAGGTTCGTGACACGAATGGGCGGGCGGAAGAGGCGGGGGCCTACGGATGCGGGCACGGGGCGGCCTTGGCGGTCACAGGGGAATGGTCCCCATGGACCACCTCTGCGTCCGACACACGGCGCATCGACGGCGCCATCCTGGGCAGGTCGGTTCGGCAGACATCGTCGATATCGTTGCGGCAGGCCTCCGGCTGGCCTTGCTCGAGGTAGTACTCGAGCAAGTGCAGGTGGCGCACCAAGTTGCCGTTGGCCAGACCAGCCGGCAGCGCCTCCTCCATGGACTGATACAGCGTCTGGAGGATCTTCGCGTCGCGGAGGAGATCGCTCGGGTCGGCCCCGGCGACAAACGTCTCGTGCACACGCTCCGCTGGCGCCGCGTGCGCGGCCTGTGCGCCGGGCTCACTGGCGGCGCGCGTCCTCCCCGCCCCAGACGTTCTCGTGCAGATACGCGAGCAAGATCTGCTCCAGCCGGTCGCGGATGGCGAGCGCCTGCTCCGGCGAGAGGCGGACGACCCCGTGGCCATCCGGATGGACGCTCTCGACCAGGACCACGTCCAACACGGGGCGGCCGTCCGCACCGGGGCGACTGAGCGGCCACGCCTCCACCCCGCTCCGCCCGAGCCGGACCTCGAGATCGTCGGGCCGGAGCGCCGGGTCCGCGGGCGCGGTGGGCGGCCCATCGGCGCGGGCGCCGTGGAGGAAGACGGCCGCGATGTGGGTGAGGCGGCCGTGCAGGGAGAGTGCCTGATCGGCCGACAGGTGGAGGCGACCGTGGCCGAGCGGGTGGGCGCTCTCGACGACCACCTTGATCAGCATCCGCTGGTGGCCCCCACCCTCGGCCGCGACCGGCCACGCCGCCGCCTCGAGCGTGCCGAGCTTGCTGTGCCTGTGCATGGTGCCCTCCTGGAGGTCGGCCGCGCGATAGGGAGCGTGGCGGACGGGAGCGTCGTCCGCCCGCTGCGTGGCTCCGGTTCCGCCCGGGCGAGATCCCCGGACGCGTCACCACCCCGCTCGGCGTCGTGCGCACCCCGGGCGGGATGGCGTCGCGCCCGGCGGCGCCGGGTCCGGCGGTTCCACCCGCAGGGGATGCGATAGCAGCCGCACGGGTGGTCGGTGACGTGGGCGAGGATCGCGTCTCCCGCCACACACCGGCGGATCCCGTCCGCATCTCCCGCGCCCGCGCTGATCACGTCCGGTGGGGCGGCGGGCGCCACCGGGCAGGTCTCGGCCCAGAACTGGGCCATCCAGTCGGCGAAGGCGGCGGCCTCCGGGTCACGCGCTCCCCGCACCCCGGCCGCCGCCGCGCCTCGCGCCCGCGCCATGCATCGCTCGTAGTGGCGTGCCAGCTCCTGCGGTGTCATCACGCACCTCCTCGAACGCGGTCTCAATCCCAGCCGACGGGGCCAACGAACCGGCCGGTCTTGGCGATGAGCCGGAGCCGGAAGACGACGCCGGGCGCGTCGTCCGCCGCCGAGACGACCGTCGGCTCCGCCGCGGCCAGCAGCCGCAGGGCCGCTCCGCGCTCGGCCGGCTCGGTCACCGCCTCGTAGCGCCCGTCGGCCACGACGCTGCACCAGTGGGTTGGGTCGTCGCGCCGGTCCACCTCGAAGCAGACGCGCGGATCGGCCCGGAGGGCGGCGAGCTTGCGGCCCGGCAGGGCGCGGCCGTAGACGTCGCCGCCGGCGTAGGCGTAGGTGATCGGGACGACGTAGGGGCGCCCGTCGGCCAGGCAGGCCAGGCGGCCGACGTGCTGGCGGTGGAGGACGGCCTCGACCTCGTCCGGGTGCAGCGATCCGATCATCGGAGCCTCCTTTCGGCGTTGCTGCGACCCTACCCCCGGCGGCGTGTCAGCCGCGCCCACGACGGGGGCCGCGGCGTGCCAAACGCGTCACAACCGTGTGCCTGCCCGACCCGGCGGTGGGGCCTAGGCCGCCCCTCTGAGCCGTTCGTGCAACGGCAGCCGCCCTGATCTGGCAGAGACCCGGCTGTGGGCCGTGGCTGACCGGTGGGGCCGGCCGGCGCCACACCGCCGCAACCCTTGGCGTGCCCGCTCGCGCACCGGGCACCGAATCGGTACGTTCCTGCAACGCCACGGCCGGACGATGCCGCGGGATTGGTGCGGGCGACGCGCTATCGTCTTCGCTGGCCGGCTGGAAGGCTTCGGCCGATCCTCGCGATCACCCGCTGCCGTTGCTGACACGACCCGCCGCGCCCGCCATCATCTGGACCCTACACCTGCGGTGATCGTCTGCGAGGGTCCGCCATGGCGAGCGTCCTGCGCTCGGCCGCCTGCTACGCCGTCGTCTCCTTCGGCAGCTCGCCCCAGTACCATCGATGGCTCGACGTCGACGCCACCGGCAACGCCACGCCCGCGGCCGCCTCCGAGTCGGCGGCCGACCTCGCCGTGGAGCTGCGCGACTTCGCCATCGTCGGACTCCCGGCGCACGTCGCCCCCGGTCCGGCCTGGGTGGTGGTCGACCTCGGCGCCGGGCAGTTACCTTGCTGCCTGCTTCATGCCGGACCGAGACAGCGGGACGCCGCACGCGTTTATGGGATGCTGACCGTCGTTGCCGTCGGGGGATAGGCGCCAGAGCGGGTCCACCGGCGGCAGCGGGGCAAACACCCGCTCTTTGGTCCGAATCATGGCGTCCTCTCAAGCTGGACGCTTGATGGTACCTGGCCGGGTCGATGTCATGACCTCGATCGCGTGATCGACGTGCGGACCGGTGTCGCGGTCGCGGAAACGCGGGGCGCGAGGGAGGCCGCCTGGGCCGGATCCGGTCCCGTGTAGGCGGCCTCGGACGCTGGCGGGCGGGCGCCTCGAGGCCTTCGCCCGCTTGAGGGTCCATCGCTTCCTTCCCCTCCTGACCCCAGTGCCGTCTCGCTTGACAATCGGGCGCTGGCGTCCTATGATGCGGCGCGTAGAAATGAGAATGAGTCTCATTACTGACTTTCTGGGTCGGAATTGCATGCCCTGGCGCTCGGCTGGGCCCGGTAGCAAGGCGGCCGGCCGAGATTGGGTGACGTTAATGCGCGCCTTGATCGCCCGATTCTTTGCCTGGTATGAACGCAACTATGCCCTCAACGTCGGCATCGCAACTCTGCTTTTCCTGCTGCAGATCGTTCATCTCCACTGGCTGACAACCGACGTCGTGGTGGCCCGACTCACGGGCGAGAGCTGGTTCAGCCCGAGCGGGCCGCTCCGCTTCTTCATCGTGGTGATCGACTACACCGAGATACCGGCCCTCCTCTCGGTTTCCCTCGATCTACATCAACGAGCTTCGTAAGGGTTGGAGCTGGAAGAGCCTGCTGTTCCTGCTGTTCCTCAACTCGCAATGGCTGCACATCTTCTGGATCACCGACGAGTTCGTCGCCGGCGAGTTCGGCGGCGACGACGAGGGCAGCGGCCTGCCGACCTGGCTGGCGTGGGTGGCGATCCTGATCGATTACCTGGAGCTGCCGGTGATCGTCGACACCCTGCTGAAGTTCGCCGGCGCCGTTCGCGCGCAACGGCCCGGCACCTTCCTCCGCGAGGGGTTGCGATGATCCCCCGCGGTGGTTTCCGATCGGCTCCATACCCCGGACAGCCTGACCCGCCGTCTCCGCAGACGTGGGGTTTGGCGTACGATCTCGCGAGCGCTCCGTCGCGCCCGGGTTCAGAGCACGAGACGGCAGTAAGGCTGCAGCGTGTTGAAAAATGGGCGGGTGCTACACCGCCTCGAGGAGCAGGTCGGCCACGGCACGCGGCGCGGTCCACCCGGCGAGGTGGGGCGCGGCCAGCTCCCGATAGCGCCAACCCGGCTCGCTGCGGAGCCGCGCGTCCTGGCGCAGGGTGTCCGTCCTCGTCAGCCGGGTCGTACCCCACCGTGCAGCGGACGTAGGTGGTCGGGATCGCGGCGGACGCACCGGACAGCCGGATCGGCTGCGTCCAGGTCCGCAGCGGGTGGGGACCACGCGCGCGGCGATCCAGCGCCGCGTCGCCTCCGGCAGCTCGCCCAGCTGGGCCTCTAGGTACTCGGCGGCGAGCGGGACGCGCCACCCGTCGCCGCCGGCGCGGGCCAATTCCGCCCGCGCGGCGTGCTGGCCGGGGCGGACGGCGTCGAGCAGGGCGCCCGTGATCGGATGCGGCGCGGCTGGCGACCGACTAGAGCGCGACCGGCGGGGCCTCACCTCGCGCCGCTTCGGCCGCCTTGGTCGCGCGGATCAGCAAGACCGGGACCGTGGCGCGACGGACGATCTCCTCGGCGACGCTGCCCAGGAACCAGCGGGAGAGACCGGTCCGGCCGTGCGAGGCCATCACCAAGGTGTCGCCCGGCTTCGTCGCGGCCATCAGGACCTTCGGGGCGAGCCCGCGCTCGATCCCGGTCGTCACCGTCAGACCGTCGAGCCCGCAGTCGCTCGGCGACGCCGGTCAGATACTCCCCGGCGAACCGCCGCTCGTCCTCGACGACGGCCTCGACCCCAGCGTACTCGACCGCCAGCCCGTAGGCCCCGTAGCGTTCCAGCCGGGTGATATCGACCACGCGGATCAGGTGGATCGGTGCGCCGCTCAGGCGGGCCAACTCCGCCGCTGCCGGCAGTGCCAGTTCTGCCAGCTCAGAACCATCCAGCGGAACGACGATGCGCTCGTACATCTGCAATCCTCCTCCAGATGGACCGGACCCCGCCGGCATCCGTGTGCCGGCGGACCGGTCCCGTCGCGTCAGGACGGGTATGTGCACCGACCCGTCGCACGATCACGATGCCTTCCAGGCGGTGACGGTCGCATCCGTTCGGCGTCGGTCAGCGTTGCAGAAGCGTGTCAGCCAACGATCGAGAACCCGGTCGGAGCGCGTGGGTCTCGTCCGCGCTCAGCCCGTGCCCCGGACCTCGCATTCTCCGGTCCGTCGGTCAAGCCGCGGCCGTGCGGCCAGGTGCGCTCGTCCCCGGACCGCGCATCGATGCCGTGCAGTGGATGCTCCGGCGACTCCTTGCACGGGAACGGCACCGAACGCGTCACGGCGCGCCCCGTCTTCTCCACCAGCCGCAGCCGACAAACGATTACGGCGTTACCGCGGCTGGCTCGGGCGGCGTCCGGCATCGCGCCGCCCAGCAGGCGCAGGGCGGCAGTTCGCTCGGACTGGCCGGTCAATTCCTCGAAGGTTCCCTCGGCGACGACGCCGCGCCAGGTTCACACGTCCCACCGTTCGTCGACCTCGAAGCAGACGTTGGGCTGGGGCCGCATGGCGTCCACCTTCCGGCCGTGGATGGTGTTGCCGTAGATCGCGCCGTCGGCGTAGGCGTAGGTGATCGGGACGACGTAGGGGCGCCCGTCGGCCAGGCAGGCCAGGCGGCCGACGTGGTGACGGTGCGGGACGGCCTCGACCTCCTCTGGATGGAGCGACCCGATCATCTGGCTCCTCCCTTCCTCCAGCGCGGCCGGACGAGGACCCGATGCCGTGGGAAGCCAATGGGAAGGGCCCCGGCATGTATCCGCCGGGGCCCTTCCCATCTTACCGGTCGCCAGTTCTGGCCATCTTGCCGGTCGCCAGTTCTGGCCGTCCGACCGGGCATCGATTGCTACGCCGCGGTCGTCGTGGGCTGCGAGGGCAGCGGCGCGGCGCGGCGCGGCACGATCCGACCGGGCTTCCACGGGGTGCCGAGGGCCGGCAGCAGGACGCGATCCAGACCGACGTACCCAGCAACCTTCCAGCCGAGGACGATCAGGATGCCGAGGCCCAGCAGGATCGGGTTGCTGCTGGTCGAGCCCGCCAGCAGGAAGCTGACGTTCATCAAGGTGCCGAAGAAGGCCGCGATCCCGACCAGGGCACCGACGACCAGGCCGAGGCCGACGAAGAACTCGCCCCAGGCGATCACGTCGGCGAACCAGGTGTACGACTCGCGGTCGATCATCCCCTGGAGGAAGTCGCGGTACCAGTCGTAGGTGATCCGCGGCCGACCCTGCTCGGGGACCGCGACGGCACCCTGCCAGTAGCCCAGCAGCCCCTCGCCGGTGCCCCAGGCGTCGTCCCTGATCTTGTGCTCGCCGGCCGCCAGCCACTCCTGGCCGATGTAGAAGCGCAGCGGCAGCCAGAGGAGCGCCAGGTAGGCGTTGCCCATGATCAGCTTCCAGCCCTTGGGATCTTCGATCTGACCCGGGGTGGTGGTGTCCATCGCGGGATCGAGGTCGGTCCCCTCCGGGCGCAGGCGCCGCGCCTGGTAGATCCCGCCGAGGACGATCACGGCGAGGAAGACGTAGGTCCAGATGGTCCCGAGGGCGTAGACCTTGATGCCGTCATCCACCTGGTATAAGAAGGGGTCGGCTCCGCCGGTCAGCTTGAACTGGTCCCACGACGTCCCGCCGTGCCCGGGACTCCCTCCGGTGAAGAGCCACATGAGCAGGACGTAGCCGAACGCCGCAAGTGCGGTCAGGACGTAGGTCTTGGTCCGCGTGATCTTCATGACGATGCTCCTTCCGTTCTCCCCGGCGACGGAAAGCGTCGCCGACGCACCTCGACTGACCCACGAAGCTAAGCCGACACTGGGACCGAACGGCTACCCTCCGCCCGCGGACTCCGGATCGGCCTGGGCTAGGGACCGCTCGGCTCACCGACCTGCAAGGAGTCTAGGCGTCCGCCCGTAGAAGGAGCGCTGCAAGGCGCACGATCGGCATGACAAACGCGTACCAAGATGGCCTCAACGGCCCGACGCCGCCGACGTCGCCGCCCACGGCTCCTCGACGTCCAGGAGGAGGTTGCCGATGGGCCGCCGGCGCTGGCTGGGCCGGCTGCAGGACCCGTCGACGACCGCTAGCCGGCCGAGGGGCGGGACGCCGCCGGGAAACGGTACGTCCGAGACTATCGCGTCACCGCTCGACCGACTCCATACGCCCGCCATATGCCGCACCGGGTACCCTCCAGAGGACAGAAGCGAACGGCGCGATGTGCGCCGGCCGACCCGGGCCGTCCTCAAGCGAGCAGGTCCTCGCGATCCCCGCGACCGGATGACACGGGAGTTCGCCGAGTACCGCCCGTACACGACCATCGGCCAGTTCCGAGCCGAGATCGGCAAGTACGTCGAGGACGACGTGGTCGCTGGCTACGAGGCCTACGTTTTCGTCCCGATCGACCCGGCCCACCTCGATGAGGACATGCTCGCCCAGCTTTCCGGCGTGGATGGCGACAAGGCCGCGCACCGTACGCCGATGCCGCCGCGTTCGTCGCCGCCCTGGCCCCGTTGGTGTCGGCCGATCAGGCGACCCTTGCGCCGGCCCACCTCGCCGCCGGCGCATGAATCCCGCCGATGTCGCCGCCCGGCGAACCTTGGGTCGCCTGCGGACCATCTTGTACCTGTTGGCCTTCGGCCTCTTCGCCGGAACGGTCGCCGAGCTGCTGATGGCCGAGCACTACTCCGACCGGATCCAGGTGATACCGTTCGGGCTGTGTGCGCTGGGCATGGTGGCCCTAGTCACCGCCTGGTGGCGCGCCCGGCCGGCGGTCGTCCGTGACCCTCGGGGTGATCGCGGCGGGCAGCCTGTTCGGGGTCTACGAGCACGCCTCGGGCAACCTGGACCTTGCCCGCGAAGTGCGGCCACACGCCGGGACCGAGGAGGGGGTCAAGGCGGTCCTGACCGGCGCCGCGCCGCTCTTAGCCCCGGGGGTCCTGGCCGTCGGCGCTCTGGTCGGGATCGCGGCCACTGTCGCCGCCCCGCACGCGGGGACGCGGCGCACGGCATCCGACGGGGTGCCAGCGGCCACGTACGGGGCGTACCCCGGCCGCCAACCGTCCCCCTAAGCGGGTGCGACCGGACACGCATCCGCCTGAGGCGGGCGAAGGACAGGAACGGGGCGGCGCCCGCGTCGACCCAGGGGATCGGCTTCCGGCGCGCTGCGGACGGCGGCCGACGTGGCACGAGATTGCGACGACAGACTGTCGGCAATGGACACATCCGAGACGCCCCGTCCACTAGCCTGGGTCGAGAGGCTCTCCCTCGCGAGCCAGCAGTGGCGGGGCCATGGATACTCCGCGAGCAAGGAGTTTTGTGATGACACCTCGCAGTGCAGTGGTTGGTGTAGCGCTCAGCGCTGCGCTCCTCATCGGCGGCGGCGCGACGATCGCGGCTCCCGGCGACGGCTCGCCCATGGACTGCGTCGGGCAGCACGTCAGCATGATGGCCCGCGATCACGGCGGCATGTCCGCGGCAACGGCGCATCACAACGCCATGCATGGCACCAACCTCACCGTCGGCGAGCACCAGGCACATATCCGGACCGAAATGTGCGGCCGGTAGGCGGGGCGCGCCCCGTCCCGCGACAGCGATCGGGACGGCAGCCGGCGTGGCGGCCCTCGCGGGCGTCACGCGCCACGCCATGATCTCCTAGGCGCGGGCACGGCGGATCCCTCCGATCCGGACGGGTAGCAGGTCGCGTTGCCCTCTCAGCTTCCATCGCACCGACGTCCTCGCCTTCACGGCCCGCCGCGCCGCCGCTGGGGGGATCCGGCCGCGCCGGGGCGGGGCGGGGCGACTTCCCGGCGATCCGGGACCGCCAGCCCGACGGCCGCACCGGCCACTGGTGGGTCCATCGGGACGACCTATTGGCGTTCGTCGAGCTCTCGCACATCGGCCGGCGAACGGCACCAATGACCTCGAGCCGGCCGATGGGTGAGCCGCTCGACGGCCCGCCCCTGCCGTGGGACCTGGCGTCGGCGCCCGCGCCGGGGTCGACACGTCGCTGCCCCGTTCGCCGCTCCTGGCGGCTTTGCGCGGGGCAATCGCCGACGACGAGCGCGGCTAGGTGGTGTGGCTGTTCAAACCCGAGGAGCAGGAGTTCCGCGCGCCGGATCCGGAGTAGGCGCGGGCGTGGTGCCTGGTCTATCAGATGCTCGACGAGCTGCGCGGGACGGAACTGGAACGCCCGACGTGACGCGAGCCGTCCGGTGAAACGCTACCCGATCGCCCCGCCGCTAAGCTTGCCGACGCCCCAGGTAATCGCCCTGGTCAGGACGCCGACGTTGCGAACGATCGCGGCCCGGGGCGGCGCCTTCCCCAGGCGGGCGCTCAGGTAGCCGGTGAGCACCAACCCCAGCACCGCGGCGGCAACACAGTTGGCGACGCGCCAGCCCGAGGACGGGACCAGGATCGCCGGCACCGTCAACGACCCACCGATGGCGAACGAGCCGAACGACGCGCCCGCCGCCGTCCAGGGACCGGTGAGCGCATCCGGATCGATCCGCAGCTCGGCCTCGGCGTGGGCGCGCAGGGCATCGCCCGCCGTCAGCTCGCGCGCGACCTGGAGCGCGAGGTGTTCGGACAGCCCACGCTCCCGATAGAGTCCGGCAAGCTCGGCCTCCTCCTGCTCCGGGAGGTTCGCCAGTTCCCACCGTTCGAGGTCGATCACCGCCGCCTCCGTGTCCCGCTGGGTGCTCACGGAGACGTACTCCCCGCCGGCCATGGAGAGTGCTCCGGCGACCAGCGCGGCCACCCCGGCGGTGAGGATCGTCGACAACGTCGCGGTGGCCCCGGCCACGCCGACCACGACGCCGGCGGTCGACACGAGTCCGTCGTTGGCCCCCAGCACCTCCGCCCGCAGCCAGTTCAACCGGTCGCCGAGGGCGTCCGTGTGCGGCTCCCTCCGGTGGTGGCGCGCCAGAAACGGCAACTGCTGGGACACGCTCGGCCCTCCCACTACACCGCGCGCACCGTTATCGAATCGTCGGACGCCGGACGATCCAGGTCGGCACCTGGGATGACGAAGGACTGCCCCGGCTCGTCGCCGACATCCCCCCAGGCGGCCTCTGCCCCCGAGTGGCCGGTACGCACGTCCCTCACCGTGGCAACGCCGCCCAGGACGACCGCCGCGACGGAGAGTGCCATCGCCGCGCGCCGGAGCGTCGTGATGCCGGTGCCGCGCGGGGGACCGGCGTTCTCCACAGCCGCTTGGCGGCGGGCGTACCAGTCGAGGGCCAGCCCGACCAGGGTCACCACGCCGAACGCGATGACGATGGTGCGCAACTGCTCGCCCAGCTCGGCGTGGTCGTGCACCTGGCTGGTCCGCTCGACCCTGTGCTCCAGGGGGTCACCGGACCCGGCGGTCAGCACCGTAAGCACGACGACCAGCACGGTGACGAGCCCGAAGGGCAGGGCGAGCGCTTGGCGCCACCCCGGGCGCAGGACGTAGGTCAAGGTGAGGACCGCGCAAACCGGGATGCCGAGCACCGGGACGTGCATCAGCAACGGGTGGGCGGGCAGGCCGAAGAGTTCGTCGATCTCCATGGGAGGACCCTCTGGGGTGGTGCGGCACCGGGGCGCCCGGCCGGTCCGGGGAGACGGCGTCGGTGGAAGGGTACGCCCGGCAGATAAATGGGACACGAACCAGACCGGTGCTCGCCGAGGCGGCAGGTCCAGCGCGGCTGTTTCGAAGACGAGACCCGCTGTATGGTCGATCGGATCGCTAACTGATCGAGTCAATGGGCTCCTAGGTTGTGACGGCGTTGATGCGGAGGGCCTCGTTCGTCGATTAACTGGTACGCCGAGGTCCAGAAGTCGCGAACGATGGCGGGAATGCCTATGCCCCCTTGTGGGGGGCCGGTCTACGCGCCGGTACCGATCGCCTCGGGATCGAGACCGATCCCATGCGCGGGAGCGCGGCGGGTTCTCGACGCGTGGATTCGGATTCCCGGGGGACGAAGGCGGTCGCCAGCGCCAGCCCGGCGAACACCACCGCACCGCCCGCAACACCGTCGAGCACGAAGTGGTTCGCCGTGAGAACGATGCTCGCGAACATCGCGATCGGCAGGAGCACCCCGGCGAGGCGAAGGAGCGGGAACCGGGCGTGGCGTACGAGCCCGATGCCGACCAGGAGGTCCCAGCCGAAGTGGAGGCTGGGCATCGCCGCATACCGGTTCGTGAGCGCCGACGGTTGGAGGACGCGATAGGAGTGGGACCGATCGGTGACGGAGTCGTAAAACCCCCAATCCGGCATGAGGCGCGGCGGCGCGACCGGGAAGAAGGCGAAGATCACGAGGCCGATGGCGCCAGAGATCAGGAGCGCGTTGCGGAAGGTGCGATATCCGTCCTTGTCGCGGAACCAGATCCAGATGGCGAACGAGGCGATCACCGGCCAGTGGGCCCAGATGTAGACCCAGTTGACCACGTCCAAGAGGCCCGGGTACGGCAGAATCGCCCGCTGCCAAACGGGCTCGACGAAGATTCCCAGAGACCGCTCAAGGTCGATCAGGCGTTCCCCCCGGGCGATCGCCTCGTCGGCGCGCGGCGCCGTGACGCCCCGGACGAGGAAGTAGAGCAGGGCGGCAGGGAGGAGCAGGCAGACCTCGCGGGCGAATCCGCCGATCCTCCCGGACCAGGGAAGGGCGCGGGCGATCAACAGGGCGGCGATGGCCGCCGCGTACGCAGCCACGCCCCACCCCCGGGGATCGGCCGTGGGGGCCAGGACCTGGAGCAGCGGAATCGCCGCGTCCATCTAGCACCTCCCCGCCTGCTCGGCGCGGTCCTTGATGCCGCGCAGCATCTTGCGCTCCATCAGGTACGCGCCCGGCAGCAGCAGCTCCAGTCGCAGGCGCTCAGTCAGCCGACCGACCGGCATGCGATTGCGTTCGATCAGCCGGGTGCGCCCGCCCTCGGCCGGCTCCAGGACGAAGACCCAGCTCCAGCTCCGGTCCGGCATCGCCAAGAGGAGGGTGCGCTGCGGATCGATCGCCTCAACCCGGAGCGGTGGCCCGTTCTTGCTCAGGTGGAACGCTTGCCCGACCGCAAGATCCTGCCACTCGGGGTGGATGCGGTCGGCGCTGCGCATGTCGAGTCCCATCAGGTTCTCGATCCAGTCGTAGGTGTAGACGCCGCCACGGCCGGGCCCCATCTGCATCAGCCAGGGCCAAACCGCCTCGGGCGGCGCGTCGATGGTGATGGCATGGGTCGTGGCCATCGCCGGCTGGGGGACGATCTCGTCCCCCGGGAGTGCGCGGCCGATTTCTCCTTCCGTTGCGCCCGCGGTCATCAGCCGGGGCCGCACGCCGAGACCATACGCGGCCAGCGCAAGCCCAAGACCCAGCCCCACCGGAACCGGGCCGGCGCCTGCCGGTCCAGTGTCCCCGGGTGACCTCCGTTCAGCTGCTCGGCGAGACTCGCCGGCGAGGCGTTCGGCGCGAGCCTTGATGCCCAGCAACATGCGGCGCTCCATCAGGAAGGCGGTTGGCTCGAGCACCAGGCGGGCCAAAGTGTCGGTGGCGAAGGCGAACTGAGGCTGCCAGCCGCCTCGCACACGGCTGATGAGGCGCGTTGCTCTGTCGTTGGTCTCCTTCAGCGCCACAGGGCGATTCCCTTCTTGCGAGGGACGGGCTCGCCACCCGGTCGGGCCGCCCAGCGGCTCCGGGCGCGTCGCGCGTCCCGGCTTCTCCGGCCACGTTAGCCCGTCGCCGGTCACGACCGCGCCATCGATGAGACCGTCGGTGTTGCAGTTCCGTGGCAACTCGGCTGGTCACGATCCCCCCGCGCCCGGCGAAACCGCCGGGCGCGGGGCCCAGGTACTCCTCGGCCAACCAGCGCTTCTGTCCGGCGACCAACTCCGTCCCCGCGTACCTGAGCGCGAGGGCGTGGAATCCGGTGACGCGGCCTCTTCCGTCAGACACCGAGCGTCGCGCCGAGCACGAGCATGGCGATGCCGCCCGCGACCGCCCCGGCGGTCGCCTTGGGCCAGGTGGTCCGGTCGAATGCCTCCGGCACCAGCTCCCAGACGACGAGTGAGAGCATCGCTCCGGCGGCGAAGGCGAAGGAGATCGGTAGCAGCGCCCGGACCTGCTCGACCAGCAGGAAGGCGGAGATGGCCCCCGGGGGTTGCGGCGCGCTGGTCAGGACGGCGGCCCAGAACTGGGCGGACCGGCTGAACCCGGCCTCCTGCATCGGGATCGCGACCGCCGTCCCCTCCGGCACGTTTTGGAGCGCGATCGCTGTGAGGACAAAAAGGCTCAGGCCGGCGGTGTCCGAGGCGTAGGCGGTGCCGATGGCGAGTCCTTCGGGTAGGCTGTGGACGAAGAGCACGGCGAAAACGAGGACGCTCGCCCGGACGCCGGCGCCGCGCAAGCGTCCGACGTGGACATCCCGCCCCCGCAGCAGCCGGCGGGTCGTCAGCAGGAAGACCGGCACCGCACCGAGCCCCGTGGCCAAAGCGGTGGCGCAGGCCGCCAGGAACAATAGGGCCACGTCGGCGAAGGAGGCGGTCATAGTTCAGCGCCCTCCGCCGCCGGTGGCGGTCCTGTCAGGAACGGCCGGCACGGTGAAGGCGTACGCGACGATCTCTTCGTCCTCCCAGGTCCGGCCGCTGAAGACAACGTCGATGGTTGCGCCGCCGTTGTCGGTAACCGTGACGAGCCCGAACTGACCGCCGTCTGGATAGGCTCCCTCGCTGTAGGGGCCGCCCTTGGTGCTGCCGTGGCGATCGAGCGCCGCCCCGTGCATGACCGGGAAGCCACCGCCGCCGGTCGTCGAGTAGTCGCTGTTGGTACCGTCGTCGATCGCCAGCATGTGGGCGTCTCCACTTACCATCAGCAGACCGGCGATCCCGTTGCCCGCGATGAAATCGGCGAGTTCGCGGCGCTCGGTGGCGTAGCCGCCCCAGTGGTCGGCGCCCGGGCTCGGCTCGGCGATCCAGGGAACGGAATTGACCCAGACGATCAGCGGATAGACGCCGTTCGCCTCCAGCAACTGTTGCTTGAACCACGCCTTCTGCTCGGCGCCGAGCATCGTCTTGTCGGCGTCGTCCGCGGCGTTGGCCGGCGACCGGGCCGAGCGGGCATCGGTGACGATGAAGCGGACGCGGCCGACGGTGAAGGCCTGGTAGATCGGTGGCTCGTCGCCGTCGCGCAGGGCGTAATGAGGCACGACCTCGTCGTAGACTTGGTACGCCGCCTCGCGGCTCGTCGCGGTCGAGTCGGCGTTGTTCGAGTCGTAGTCGTGATCGTCCCAGACGTAGGAGATAGGCGCCCACCGGTAAAGCGCCGCCTGGGAAGGTGCGGTCAGGTTCCGGTCGAACGCCGCGCGGAACTCCTCGGGGTCGTCGACCGCGATGTCCTCGTAGAAGAAGTCTCCGGCGATCAGGAAGAAGAGCGGGTCCAGGGCGCGGATCGTGTCGTAGACCGCGCCATTGGAGCCGGTCGTCGCGCAGGAGCCGAAGGCGAAGGAGAAGGACGCCGGGCCGACCGGGAACGTCCGGAAATGAGCCAACCGCGACCGGTCGGCCTGGCCGCCGACGGCGACCGCGTACCAGTACTCGGTGTCGGGCGTGAGCCCCTCCACGTCGAAGGAGACGACCGGCCCGGAGGTCGGCCGCGGTGCGGCGACGATCGGGTCGCTCAGGTCTGCCCGGCGGCTGACTAGCAGCGCCACGTCCCGGCTCTCTCCTGCCAGCTTGGCGGTGACCGTCACCGCCTGGTCGGTCGTGCCGCCGGCCCAGATCCACGCGACGGCGTCGACCGGCTCGGCCGCCAGGGGCGACTCGGGCTGGACCGGGCCGAAATAGGTCTCGTAGACGGTGACGGCCCCGTAGCCGCCGGCGGCGAGAGCGATCGCCGTCGCCACGGCCAGGGCGACAAGCGTCCTGAGAGGCCTGGTCCGCTGCCAATCGAGCCAGAAGAGCAGACCAGGAACGTAAAAGACGAGCGCGACCAGCAGGGCGACGATGGGCTGGTGCTCCAGCGAGGCGAGGACGCCCAACCCAATCGCGGCGAGGGTGACGACGGCGGCGCCGAGCCCCCGCCAACGCCAGGCCAGGGCGCCGCCGACCGCGACGCAACCGAGCAGCAACAACTGCGTCAGGACCTCCCAGTCACCGCGCTGCGGGCTTCGTGGGATCCCTCCGCGCACTGCCATCGCCAGGAAGACCCCGACGGCGACGAGGAGCCAGAGCCCGGCAACGAGGCGCAGCCACCGCGCGTGGCGTTCCGTGATCGTGGCGGCGCGCCCTCGGCGCCGCGCCCTGGCGTGCCGCGATTCAATGCGAAGCGGGACGGCCATCGGGGGCCACCTTTCCGGTCGCGGCCGGTCGGGCGATCACCCGGCGCAGCCCGATTCGTTCGTAGACGTGCCACGGGAGTTTGACGAGGACGGCGTCGAGGGCCACCCGGACGAGCAGGCGGTTCGACCGCACCGGACCGGAGGCCAGGTACGAGAACGTGCCGATATCCGGTATCGCGGCGAACAGGAGGACGAGCGGCGAGTGGACGCTCATCGTCTGCCGCCACCGCGCCCGATCGATCCGGCCGGTCAGGAGCCGCGCCGTCGCCATCGCCTGGTTGGCCAGGAGGTAGCTGACCCGGGCGATGCTGCCCAAGGGGAAGCGCAAGGCGACACCGATCATCAGGAAGACCCCGAAGTGGGGCAGGACCGCCTGGAACTGCGGCGCCTCGATCTGGGTCCGGAGCGTCGACGCCTCCACCGGCGTCACCCGCCCCTCGGCTCCCAGTTCGCCATGGCCTCGTTCAGCCAGGCGAGGACGTGCGCCTCGCCTGCGGTGCTGGCATGCCGGAGCCGATCCGGCCAGGTGCGGACGCCGAAGCCCGAGCGGACACCGATGATGTAGCCGGCTCCAGATCCGGGGCTCCCCGGCGTGCCACGCGGCCGTCGCGGCTTCGCCGCATCGAGCGTGGCGTACAGCTGGGCCAACCAGGCGTCACCGTGGGCGGCGCGCATCGCCGCGGCCTCTCGCTCGATGTAGGCGCGGGTCAGGTCGAAATAGACGTCGTCATAGACGGGGACCAGGCCGCGCCGAAGGGCCCGACCCCAGGCGCGCGGCGACGCGAGCGGCGAGACCAACCCGGATTCGAGGTCGATGACCACGTAGGTGCCGTCCGGCCGCTCCATGATGTTGCCGAGCGAGCGCGGCTGGCGGGGATCGATCTGCCAGGTCGGCAAGCCGGCGGCGTCGAAGCGATCCGCCAGGTCGTGGAGGAATGCACGCGCGGCATGGAGATCGTGCGGCACGGTTCCGGGGACGAACTCGCCAATCACGGCGTAGCGACCGGCGATTCGCTCGATCCCGATGGCTCGCGAGACCCGGTTGTCGCCGTACCAATGCTCCGTCAGCAGGCCGGCGAGGTTGCGGCGCAGGACCGCCGCCCGCAGCCCATCGAGGTTGCGCTCGTACGCGAACGGGGCCTGGAACGCGAGCCAGTAGATCGCCCGTGGGGACAAAGCCCGGGTTGTAGATCTTGGCGACGGTGTCGCCCCGGAAAAGGATGGTACTGGTCAGGGCGTGGGCGTGCGGGAGATGCTCGTCGTGCGGAACCACCGCGGCGTGGACCAGCGGGACGTCCCCAACCGCGGCGTAGACACGGCGGTAGGCGGCCAGCACGCCGGCAAGCATGAGCCCGCCAAGGGCATAGCCGGCGAGGACGTCGGTCGGCCAGTGGGCGCCTTCCCAAACCCGGCCCAACCCGACGGTCGCGGTCATCGCCAGGCAACCGCCCTGGACGGCGAGGCGCAGGGCGCGGTTGCGGACCCGATTGGCGACGACGAAGAGGAAGCCGTAGAGCAACACCGCCCCCTGGACATGGCCGCTCGGGAAGGAGCGGTCTTCGCCGGGTTGCTGCTGACACGGACGAGTACGTCCAGATCGGGCCGGGGACGCTGAACCAGGACCTCGCCGACGACGTAGTTGACGACTCCACCCAGGGGAAGGCACAGCAGCGCCGCGAGCGCAACCCATTGGCGGTACGCACCCAACACGATGATTGCCGCCGCCCAGCAGGCGATCGCGCCGGCGGAGTCGGTCAGGACCTGCTGGTAGTCAATCGCGCGCGCCAGGCCGGGCGCATCGATGGCCTGGATCTCTTGCATGACCCGGAGATCGAACGTGGCGCGGGGGTGGAGCAGCGCATCCACCAGCAGCAGTCCGAAGAGCGTCGACGAGACGAGCGCCAGCACGGTGATGAACGACAACCCGGGCAGAACGTGCCGTCCCTGCCGTCGATCCGAGTAGCCATCTCTGGGGATCCACATCGTCGGTCGCGTGGCCATCTATGGCTGCCATCCTCTCCGTTGCGCCGTCCATCGATGTCTCATCGGACGATGCCACGGCGGCCGTCAGGAAGGCGGCATGTTCGACGCTCCAGATGTGTCAATTGCGTGACAGCAGGCGCGAGGACAAGCGACTGGTATCGTCGACTAGCCTCAGGTTTCAGAACCCGAGAATCCGCGGCCGGTGGCCTCGTCCGGTCAGCCGCCTAGACCGACGCCGACGATCCGCCCGACCGCAAAGGTGATCGCCGCTGCCGCGAGGCCGAACAGGACCTGGCGACCGCCGGACACGAGCGCGTTCCGGCCGGTGATCAGCGTGATCCCGGCGCCGATCAGGAAGAGCGCGACCACGCTGAGGGCGACGCTGATGGCCACCGCCCGGGCCCCGGCACCGAAGAAGTAGGGCAGGACCGGGACGATCGCGCCGGCGGCGAAGAGGACGAAGGAGGTGGCCGCCGCGGTCCAGGCCGACCCGCCCAGTTCCTCCGGATCGACACCGAGCTCTTCCCGGGCCAGGGTGTCGAGGGCGACCGACCGGTCGCGGACGAGCTGGTCCGCGACCTCGCGAGCCCGCTCGGCCGGCAGCCCTTTGGCCTGGTAGATAAGGGCCAGCTCCTCCGCCTCTTCTTCCGGGGCGGCCTCCAGCTCTTGCCGCTCGATATCGATCTGATGGGTGTAGAGCTCGCGGGCGCTCTGGACCGAGAGCCACTCGCCGAGGGCCATCGAGAGCGAACCGGCCAGCAGCCCCGCCAGCCCGGTGATCAGGATGCTTGGCCCGGCCAGATCGGCGCCGGCGACGCCCATCACCAGGCTGGCGTTGGAGACCAAGCCGTCGTTGGCGCCCAGGACGGCCGCCCGCAGGGCGTTGCCGCCCGAGGCGCGGTGCCGGCCCTCGAAACGGGCGATGAGACCTCCCTCCATCCCCTGCGGACCGCCCTGGGCCACGGCGTGGAGCAGGCGGGCATGGGAGCTCTCCTCGCCGTTCAGCCCGGCCGCGAGGGCATCCGGCTGTTCGCGGTAGCGCTGATCGTCGGCTTGTTCCCGCGCGGCCACGGTCGGCAGGACCAACCACGCTCCGAAGCGGCGGGCCAGCCGGATCAGCAGGCGCGTCCGCCAGCTCGGCCCGGTTGGGAGATCCTGGATCCCGTCCGCCCGCAGCTTGGCCCGCCAGAACTCGGCGTGGCGCTCCTCGGACGCGGCGAGCCTGCCGTACACCTCGGCCAGGGCCGGCGCTTCCTCCAGCTCGGCGAGGGCGCGGTAAAGCGCGGCGCCGTCGAGCTCGGCCTGTAGGTTGGTTCGGAGGCGCCGGTCGTCGGGTCCGCCCGAATCTGTCGCTGACACGTCTGCCTCCTCGTTGGACCGCCGCGCAGGTAGGCGTCGATCGCGTCGGACGGCACTGTGCCGGACGCGTTGTCGGGACGCCCTCGGGCTGACTGGCGAGGCAGATCAGCGACGACGCGATCCCGCGGACCAGCAAGACCTTGCGGACCATCATCCGCCTCCCGACTGTGCCAACCTGCCGTCATCGAACGCGGCGACGCCGCCGACGATCGCTGCCAGGATGAGGCGCCGCATGGCCGAACTCCACTCACGAATGACCGACACCCCTCGGCTACTCTGCTCTGCCCGGGGCACGAACGGGCGCCCGTTCGTCCGCCGTCATGCCGCCGGACGAGGCACCGGCGTGGCCGGCCCTGGGGTGCGCTCGAAGACATACTCCTCTGGGGCCGCCCCGGCGATGAGCCAGGGGGCGGAGCCGGTGGTGTCGAAGCGGACGGGGAAGCCCGCAAAGGACGGCTCGGCGACGACGAAGGCAGGACCGGCGGCCGGGGACTGGCGCAGTGGGCGCAAGGCGGAGCGGAACTCGCCCGTGTCGACGACAAGGGCACCGTCGACGACGGTGACGGCCACCGAACCGAGGGCCGGGTTGTCGTACTCGCCGGTCAGCGTGCGGGCCAGGGCGGTGTCGATCGGCTCCGTCGAGTCGGGCGTCGGTCTGCGCGAGTTGCTGCTGTTTCTCCTGCAGCGCGGACGCTATCTGCGTCTCGATCTGTCCCGGCTGGTCGTAGAGGAGTTCAAGCAGGCGCTGGCGGATACCGCCGGCGACTACGTTGGCGTCCTGGGCGTTGGTGAGGACGACGACGCCGAGGTCGGCATCGGGGAGGAAGGCGACGTCGGCCGTGAAGCCGCGGCTGTTGCCGCCGTGACGAACGACCCGAAGCCCCTCCCACGTCTCGACGAACCAGCCGAGGCCGTAGGACACGTCGGCGCTGACGGCAACCTGTGGTTGCCAGGTCTCCTCCAGGTTCTCGGCGGAGATCACGCGGGTGCCGTCGGGTCCGACGCCGCGGCGCAACTCCGTGATGACGTAGCGGCTCACCTCGTTCGCGCTCGACCAGAGGCCGCCGGACGGCGCGAGCGCGCCGGCCCACGCCACCTCGCTGGTGAGGGGCATCGGCTGGTAGCCGCCGTCGAGGGTAGCCCCGTGAGGGCTGGCGTGGTCGGGGTCGCCGGCGATCGCATCGGGGTCGAAGGTCGAGCGGCTCATCCCGATCGGGTCGAGCACCCGCTGCCGCATGGCGGCGAGGTAGGCGGCGTGGAGGTCGCCGATCTGCCCACCGGCGGCCAGGGCCGCGATGTAGCCGCCGGCGGCGACCATCTGGTTGCTGTACTGGTACGCCTCGCCGATCGGCGTGTAGAGGGGGAAGCCGGCGAGGGAGGCTATCACGTCCTCCGCGGTGAGCTCGTTGGCGTTGAAGAAGATCTCGGCGTCGCGGCGGGGCACGCCGGTGCAGGCGCAGACGAGGTTGCGCACGGTGACCGTGGGGGTGATCGCCGGGTCGGCAACCCTGAAGGTGGGCAAGATCTCCACCACCGGCTGGTCCCAGGCGAGGCTGCCCTCGTCGACGAGGGTGCCCATCATCATCGTGGTGAACGACTTGGTGCCCGAGCCGATCATCATCAGGGTGTCGGGCGTCACCGGCTGGCTGGCGCCCTGCTCGGTGACGCCGAAGCCCTGGGCGTAGACGACCTGGCCGCCGTGGACGACCGCGACGGCGGCGCCAGGGACGCCGAAGGCGGCGAGGGTGTCGGCGACGAACGCCTCGAAGGTCCGCAGACGGTCGCCGTCGAGCGGGAGGGGCGCGCGGTCCGTGAGGTCGATCCGCGGCTTCGCGAGGATACGGGAGCCGGTGAGGATGACGTTGAGCTGCGCTTGGCGGCGGGCGACGGTTTGGAGGTCGCCGCGGATGATGAAGACGTAGACCTGATCGTCGATGCGCTGTCCGAGCCCTTGCGCAACGCGGCCAGACGTCTGCCCGAGGTCGTAGGTAAGGACTACGGTCTGATCGACGCCGGGATCGCTGGGGATCTCGACGCGTTCGGGCTGGATCGCCGCCGGGTCGAAGGCGGGATCGACGATCTGCCAGGCGGCGATGATGCCCGCGCCGGCGTCGTCGGCCTCGACGACGAGCGCGGCGAAATTCAGGTCGCCGTCGGGGGCGCGGAGCAGGACAAAGCCGTCGTGCTCCTCGACGGTCCAGTTCGGCGGCACGGGCAGGGAGAGGCGGCCGGCGGGGTCGCGGTACTCGCCCTCGACACTGGGGGGCGGCGTCGCCGCGTCTTGGGCGCGGGTCGGGGCGACGACCAGCGAGGAGCGGGGCGAGAGCAGGAGGAGGACGGGAGCCGGAGCGTGCGGCGGTTTGAACATCGTCGACTTCCGTTCTTCGACAGCCGAAAGGTGTCCCGGCTGCCGCCGTCAGTGCGACGCACCGGGCGCCACCGTGGTCGTGAACGCGGCGGTCGAGACGGCCGCCGTCGCCGCGGCCGCGTCGGCGATGGCTCGCCGACGGCCTTGCCGAACTGCTCTCCCTCGACCAGGTCCTTGATCCGCCGCGTTGCCTGCGTTCGCTCTTCCGCGCGAGAACACGGCATCCGCGAGGTTGCAGGCGTTGACCAGGCTCAGCAGCAGCAGGGTGCGCGGATCCGGCTCGGCAGCACCAAGGGCCACGTCGCGGATCCGGCCGCGGAGCGACGATTCCGGGCCGGGATCATCGGTGGGGAAGCGATGGTCGTGGAAGACCCAGAGGAACGTGCGATCCTGCTCGCGCAGGATGCCGCGCGCCACCAGCCGGCGGGCCAGTTGGTCCATCAGGCCCGTCCGGCCGCCGAGCCGTTCCACCCAGTGCTTGGCGTCGCGGGGCTTGGTCGAGGCGCGGATGGTGCTCCAGGGCGGCGTCCAGCACCTCGTCTCCGGTCGGGGACGGATCGACGAGCACGATCTGCGTGTCGAGACGGTCGATGCGCTTCTGCAGCGCCAGGTCCATCAGGAGCGCCCCGCCAAGCCCGGAGCGGAGCGCGGTCGAGCGCGCCAAGGAGACCGTCCCCGTGTCGTCGTCGAGCGCGAGCAGCAACAGATCTTCTGCCAAGGTGTGCATGGACGAGCCTCCGGGGTTCGGTGACCGGCGCCGCGGCGCCCGAGACCCCAATGTCCGCCGCTCGGGTGTGTCCCCCGACACCGGTCGGTCTGCGATCCGTTGCCCGTAGGCTAGCCAGAAACGGATTGCGGGCGCGCCACAGATGCCGCGCCCAACGTGGCAAACGCGTCCCAGTCCAGCGGCGCGAACCCGACGGCGCCGGCAACCACCGCCTCGGCGGCGCGCAGGTGGGCGACCATCCGCGCCCAGGCCGCGCTGTCGTCGTGGGCGCAATTGATCCGCATGCAGTCCATGCCGCTGGCCACGAGGGCGCTTCCGAACCGAGGAGAACGGAGTCACAATCGCGCAACAGGCTCCAGCGGCGACAGCCGGTGCGTTCGAACCCACGGCGTCTGGGGATGCCTGAGCACGCTCAGCCCGCGGCCGCTTCAAGCAATGCCGTCCAGCGGACCCACCTTCCAGATCCGGTCGCGGTACTCCCGGATGCTGCGGTCGGAGGAGAAGTAGCCGCTGCGCGCGGTGTTGAGGATCGACAGCCGCGTCCAATGCTCCGGGTCGCGGTACGCTCGCTCCACGTCCTCCTGTTGGGCCGCGTACGAAGCGTAGTCGGCCAGCACGAGGTAACGGTCCTCGTTTGGAGCGCGTCGACGAGCGGACGGAAGAGGTCGGGCTCCTCCGGCGAAAGCTCGCCGGAGGCGACCCGGTCGAGCGCCCGCTCGAGCGCCGGGCGGCTCGGCCAGGAAGCGCCGCGGGGCGTAGCCGGTCTCGCGCAGCGCCGCGACCTGCTCTTCGGTCAGACCGAAGAGGAAGAAGTTCTCGGGCCCGACCAACTCGCGGATCTCGACGTTCGCGCCGTCGAGCGTGCCGATCGTGAGCGCGCCGTTAAGGGCGAACTTCATGTTGCCGGTGCCGGACGCCTCCTTGCCGGCCAGCGAGATCTGCTCCGAGAGGTCGGCCGCCGGGTAGATCCGCTCGGCCGAGGGTGACATTGAAGTTGGGCGGGAAGACGACCTTGAGCCGGTCGCCGACGTCAGGGTCGTCGTTGACGCATCGGCGACGGCGTTGATCAGCTTGATGATCAGCTTGGCCATCCAGTAGCCCGGCGCGGCCTTGGCCCCAAAGATCACCGACGCGCGGCAGAGGATCAGGCGTCGGCTGAGTCGTGATCCGGTCGTAGAGGTCGAGGACGTGCAGCACCTTGAGCAGCTGGCGCTTGTACTCGTGCAGCCGCTTGACCATCACGTCGAAGAGGGCGCCGGAGTCGACCGCGACGCTGGTGTGTTCTCGGAAGAGCTCGGCAAGCTGCTCCTTGTTTGCCTGCTTGACCCGGCGCCACTCGGCGCGGAAGGCGGGATCGTCGGCGAGCGGCGCCAGCGCTTGCAGCCGGTCCAGGTCGTTGACCCAGCCGTCGCCGATCGCCGAGGTGATCAGGTCGGACAGCAGCGGATTGGCCAGACGGACGAAGCGGCGCGGCGAGATGCCGTTGGTGACGTTGTTGAACTTGTCCGGCCAGAGGTCGGCGAAGTCGCTTCAGCGTCCGCTCGACCAGCAGGCGCGATTGGAGCGGGGCGACGCCGTTGAGCGCGAAGCTACCGACCGCGGCGAGGTGGGCCATCCGGACCCGCTTATCGCCCGCCTCCGCGAAGATCGACATGCGACGCACCCGCCCGTCGTCGCCCGGAAAGCGAGCCCGCACCTCTGTCAAGAAGCGATGGTTGATTTCCCCGACGATCTCCAGGTGGCGGGGCAGCGAGCGAGGCGAAGAGCGACACCGGCCAGGTCTCCAGCGCCTCCGGCAACAGGGTGTGCAACGTGTAAGCGAAGACGCGGCGGCAGATCTCCCACGCCTCCTCCCAGCCGAGGCGCCGCTCGTCGACGAGCAACCGCATCAGCTCGGCAACCGCCAGCGCCGGGTGCGTATCGTTGAGTTGGCAGACGAGCCGGTCCGGCAATCGGTCGAGCTCGAAGCCGGGCGGCATGAAGCGGAGGATTTCGGCCAGCGCGCACCCGACCAGGAAGTACTGCTGCTCGAGCCGGAGCCGCTGGCCCTGCGGTGTCGTGTCGTCCGGGTAGAGCACCTTGGTGATGTTCTCGGAAAGGGTCTTCTCTTGGACAGCCCGCGCATAATCCCCGGCGTTGAAGATCCGCAGGTCGAACTCGTGGGTCGCCCTGGCGCTCCAGAGCCGGACGGTGTTGACCATGCCGTTGCGGTAACCGGGCACCATCACGTTGTAGGGGATGCCCAGGACGCGCCGCTCCGGCAGCCAGCGCACTCGCTCCTGTCCAGTGTCGTCGCCGTACCACTCCGTGCGACCGCCGAAGCCGACCTCGACCCCAAGCTCAGGGTGCGGGAACTCCCAGGGGTTGCCGAGCCGCAGCCATGGGTCCGGCTGCTCCACCTGCCAGCCATCGACGAAGGTCTGGCTGGAAGATGCCGTACTCGTAACGGATGCCGTAACCGACAGCCGGGATGCGCAGAGTGGCTAGCGAGTCCAGGAAGCAGGCGGCCAGCCGGCCGAGCCCACCGTTGCCGAGCCCGGGCTCGACCTCCAACGCCGCCAGCTCGTCCAGGTTCAGGCCGAGCCCGGTCATAGATCTGGCGCGCGATCTCCTCCAAACCGGCATTGAGGAGGCTGTTGCCGAGCTGGCGGCCCAGCAGGTACTCGGCGGAGAGGTAGCAAACGGTCTTGGCCTGCGCGTCGAACTGAGCGTGGATGGAGTCGAGCCAACCTTGCATGAGATAGGCCCGCACCGTGTAGGCGAGGGCCTGGTAGTGGTCGTTGGGCGTGGCGAAGCGGTCGACACCCCGCAGGTAGCGCAGATTCTCCAGATACTCGCGGGTAAAGTCGTCAGCCGTCCGGCCAAGGGGGCCGGGCGGCGGCGCAGGTTCGGTCATCGTGTTGCGATCCGATCACGAGGAACGGCGGCCGTGGGTTGTGTCGGTTTGACCCGGCCGGATCGTCCGCTCATTGGTCCGCCACCATCCGAGATTCGTCGAACCAGATGGCGAGCGCCTCGTCCACGGTGAGGACGGGGCGGATCTCTAGATCGAGAAAGGGAGCCAGCGGCCACTCGATCATCATGCGGTGGAGCGCCGCCTCATCGGGCACGCTGGCGACCCCGAAGCCCTCGGAGCCGCCGGCGAAGAACCAGGCACCCTCCCAATTGGTACGGTAATGGTTCCACCAGGCGGCGAAGCCTTGGAACAGCGCCGGCATCTCTTGCTCGGGGACCGGGAACCGGCGGCGGGCCATCACCAGGACGCGCATCAGGACACCTCCGGGACGGGGAGACGGGGAGGAGAGCCGACCCCTGCGTCTCCCCGTCCCTCCGTTCCCCTTCTATTCGTAACGCAACGCTTCGGCCGGGGCCAGGCGGGCGGCCTGGCGGGACGGCACCCAGGTCATCGCCAGCGCGGCGACGATGGTGACCACCAGGATGGCAATCACCATGCCCCAGGGTACGACGAAGTCGACGTTCGAGCCGGCGAAGTCTTCGCTGGTCATCAGGTTGCGGGCCAGGGCGATCGCGAGGACCGTCCCGGCCAGGACGCCGATGCCGACGACGAAGCAGGTCTCGACCAGGAACGAGAGCGCGACCATCGAACGCTGGAAGCCGAGCGCCCGCAGCATCCCGATCTGCTGGCGCCGCTCGACGACCGCCCGGAAGGCGATGACGCCGACCGCCGCGATCCCGACGATCAGGCCCAGCCCCATGAAGCCCTGGATGATGTAGAGGAAGCCCTGGTTCTGCTTCTGGGACTCCTTCAGCTCGTCCCGGATCGAGACGGCCTGGACGCCGTTCTCCAGCAGCGCCGCCTCAACCGCCTTGGCCTGCTCATCGGCTTGCGCCGGGTCGGCGGACTTCAGGAAGTAGCTCGTGATGATCGGCTTGGGGTAGATCGCCCGGACCACGTCCCGCGGGGCGTAGAGCCCGACGAGGCTGCCGACCTTGCTGTCGATGATCCCGATGATCGTCAGCGTCGTCACCCGGCCGTCGGTGCCTTCGATCTCGACCTGGCGCGGCGCGAAGACGTCCATGTCGGATTCGAGCGGCTCCATCGGTCCGGCGCCGTCCGGGTCGTCGAAGATGAAGACGCGCTCGTCCTGACCGAAGCCGCCAGAAATGTAGAGGGCGGCCTGATCGATGACCGCGACGTCGTCTCGTGTCCGCAGCGCCTCGATGATCGCCGCGTCGCTCTCGTAGCCCTCGGCCCGTTGCTGGAAGAAGAGCTCGCTCTCGTCCAGGAAGCCGGCGTCCATGCCCTGGACAGCGTAGGTCCGCCACTCGGTCTGGCCCGGCTGCCGGAGCTGGCCTTCGAACGTCGTGGCCACGACGCCCGTCGCCGCGAACTGGTCGGGCGCGATCGCGGCCGACTCCTCCGGGTCCAGCCCGGCAGCCTGGGCCGCGGTCGCCAGCGACTGGTCGAAAGCGGCGGCCGAGCCGTCGCCGATCGGGTTGGTGCTGATCAGATCGGCGCGGACGTCCCAGCCGGCGTTGGCCTCGTCGCCCAGGAAGAGGTTGACGAAGTTCTGGTTGATCGTGGCGAAGGTCACCAGAGAGAAGACGATCAGGCTGAACATCGCGATCGTCAGCCCGGTCCGACCCCGGGCGGCGCCGGGGTAGGCGATCGCCGTCCGCACGGCCGCCAGCTTCGTCCCGAAGAGTCCGCCGACGGCGTTCATCCCCGCCAGGAGGACGTCGAGGTTGTTGACGATCAGGATCGTCGCCCCGGCCACCATGAAGATGCCGGAGAGGAAGAACATCTCGAAGCCGCCGCTCAGCTCGCCGAAGAGCGCTTCGGCCTGCTTCGGCGGCAGCAGCCAGAGGACGAGGATGTAGCTGCCGACGAGGCTGAAGACCAGCCGGGGAGCAGCGCCGAAGTAGCGGAAGACGAGGGCGACGCCGAACGGGACCAGGCTCATGCCGCCGTAGAAGAAGAAGGCCTCGCCGACGTTGCCCATCTGCCCGAGCAGGATGAAGAGCGCGCCGATCCCGATCATCAGCCCGGCGTACGCCAGCGTCCGCCGCTTCCGCCTGGGCGACGAGACCTCGGGGATGTCGCGGACGGCGGAGACGATGTTGAGCCGGCTGATCCGCCAGGATGAGGCGACGACGGCAAGGAAGGTAATGACCACCCCCAGGCAGTAGGCGACGACCAAGCTCCTCGGCGTGATATGGGCCTGGATCGGGAAGAACTCGCCGAAGAGGACGCCGAACCCCCAGGCGATGAACAGGGTCGCCAAGACGCCGAGCGCCGCCCCGACGAAGCCGGAGAGGATGGCGTAGGCCGACCCTTCGCTGATGAACTGCTGGATCAGCAGCGACCGGTGGCCGCCGATCGCTCGGGTCATCCCCATCTCCGGTCGGCGCTCGGCGGCCAGCATCGTGAAGATCTGGATGATCAGGAGGATGCCGACGGCGATCGAGAAGAGACCCAGGACCAGGAAGAAGCCGGTGAAGATGTTGGAGAAGAGCTGGGCCTGGTCGATCAGGGTCTGCTTGATCGGGTCGATCCCGAGGTCCTGACCGGCGAACGCGAGCCTGAGGCGCTCCTCCACCTGATCCGTCAGCGCGATCCCGTCGCGGATCCCGCCCTGATTGGAGACGCCGGCGAGCGTGATCAGACCTTCCTGTCCGGTCAACTCCTGCAAGCGGGCCAGCGGGATGACCATCCCCGGGGTCTCCGGGTCGAACTTCCCGGATAAGGGGGAGTCCTCGGCGATCGCGACGACTTTCAGGGGCACCGGCAGGTTGTTGTAGTAGGAGGCCAGGGTGTCTCCCACCTCCGTCCCCAGGTCGTCGGCCATCGTCTCGCTGATGGCCACCTCCGACCCCCGGAACGTGACGCCCGCGACCGTCAGGTCGAACGGCTGGAGCGCGCTCAGGTCGATCGGGTCACCGTCGACCGTGTCCAGGCCGCCGACCTCGGCCAGGCGGGCGGGATCGACCCCGATCAGCCAGGTGAACGGCTCGGCCTGATCCGCCTTGGGTCGGCCGTTCTCGACGATCGGCTGGCCCGTCTGATCGACCGCGACGAGGAAGGTCGGGACGGCCTCCATCAGGACGGGCACCACCCCGTCGATCAGACGCTCGTCGCCGGTCTCGGGGAAGGCCGCCCCGATCTGATCGACGACCGTCTGGGGGATGGTCTCCTCCCAGGCGAGGCTGATGGTTGCCTCGTGATCGTCGGAGCGGGAGTAAAGGACCAGCTCGTCGACCTCGCCGAGCTGGTCGTAGGTCGCCGCGGTCGCCGACCAGTCGATGGTATCGCCGGTGCCGAGGGCGGCGGAAATGATCAGGGTCGAGAGCATCAGACCGACGACGACCAGGCACGTCTGGGCCCGGCGTCGCGGGATGTTGCGGACCCCGAGCTTGAAGACGACCGGTCGCCGCCAGGCCACCCAGACCACCGCCAGCAGGCAAACGGTCAGCATGACGAGCAGGACCATCATGATCGATGTCATCGGGATGCCGAAGATCTTGTTCATCGCCGGTCCTTTCCGCGCGTACTCACGCGACGCGCACCGCGCTTCGGTGAGGCGTCATGCAGTCGCCAGGACAGGCGTGGCAATCGCTGGGATCTCTTGGCCGGTCTCGATGTCGGGAAGGATCAGACCGTCGCGCATCCGCACGATCCGGTCGCACTGGGCGCCGACGCCGGGATCGTGGGTCACGAGCACCAGGGTCATCGCGACCCGCTGGTTCAAGTCACGCAGGAGGTCGATGATCTCGGCCGCAGTCTTGGAGTCGAGCGCGCCGGTCGGCTCGTCGCCCCAGACGATGGCCGGCTCGTTGACCAGGGCGCGGGCGACCGTCACCCGCTGCCGCTGGCCGCCGGAGAGCTCGGCCGGCCGGTGGCGGGCCCATTCCTCCAGCCCGACCATCCGCAGCGCGTCCAGCGATCGGGTCCGCGCGTCCTTCGGTCGGACGCCGGAGACGAGCAGCGGCAGCTCGACGTTTTCGACCGCCGAGAGGACGGGCAGCAGGTTGTAGACCTGGAAGATGAAGCCCATCCGCCGGGCGCGATATTCGGTCCGCTCCCGGTCGCCGAGTTTGCCGAGATCGGTCCCTTCGATCCAGATCTGACCGGCGTCGACGTTGTCCAGTCCGGAGAGGCAGTTGAGCAGCGTCGTCTTTCCGCATCCGGACGGCCCCATCACGGCCACCATCTCGCCGCGGCCGACGGCGAAGTCCACGCCCCTCAGGGCCTGGACTACGGTGGCGCCGGTCTCGTAGCTCTTGACGACGGCCTCGGCCCGGATGATGTAGTCGTCGCCCGTCATCGGACGTGGACTGTTCGCTTGATCTTTGTGTCTATTGCGACCGAACATTGCCGCATCCTTCCTACGCACCTGGGACAGCACGTCAACTCATCGAGGAACGCTTCGACCCCGTTCTACGGCACGTCGCGTTCAAACCGCATTGAGACTTGACCGGCGGAGTGACAGTCGCGCAACAGGCCGCGCAACGACGCCGTGCCTGTTGCGCGATTGCCACACTCCGGCGGCATCTTTCATCGGCATTTGCACGTCCACTCCCTACGATGGATGAGCGTCGCCGGGATGGCGCGCCGGTGGGATTCGCTGACCGGGCGACCCGGAATGTGCGCACCGGATCTATCGTGCCGAAGAGGATGACCATGACCCTCAAGATCACGATCCAGCACGGCGGTTTCTTGAACCGAACCGAACGTACGCGGATCTGGCGCCGGGTCGGGTCGCTCGACCGCCGGCTCGTCCACTTCTCGGAGCCATCTGCAACGCTGGTGCTGGAGGAGCTGGAGCAGCAGCGTCGGGTAACGGCAGACTTGCGGGTTGCGTTCGGACATCGCGGTGCCACCCTGGTGAGTCACCAGAGTGCCGAGACGACCGGTTGGGCCACCAAGCTTGCCGTCGAAGACGTCGAGCGACAGCTCGAGCGCCGCCTGGCGCGGCAGCGTGCTCAGCCGACGTATGGCGTGCCGAGCCGGCGGGAGCCCGAGGCGCTACGCCCTCATCCCCTGCCGTCCGACCAGGGCGCCGGAGACCGGTGACGACCGACGCCTGGCACGTGACCGGCCGCTAGAGAACCGACCCGCGTCGACGCCTGCCCAGGAACCGATGAATGGCACTCAGGTTCGGCTCCGACAGGTTCCGTCCGTTGGCCCACCAATGTCGTTGGCGTCGACCGTGCTCGCGGTCCAACACGGGTCGGTGCACGCGCACCGCGCGGTCATTGAGCGTGTCGGCGCCTGCCGAACGCGGAACCCCCGCCTCGGCTCTAGCTCGCCTGCCGCGCACTTGCGGCGGTGCCGGCGTTGTCGGCATCGGACACTACGGGCAGAGGCAGACGTTCCGTAGAACGCCTACGACGTCATTGCGCGCGCGCGTCCTCGCCGCCCCAGCCGTTCTCGTGCAGGAACGCGAGCGTGATGTGTGTCAGGCGGCTGTGGATGTAGAGCGCCTGGTCGGGCGAGAGATGGACCACTCCGTGCCCGTCGGGATGATCGCTCTCGATGACGACCTTCTCCAGCACCGGCGGCAGGTCCGTTTCCTCGTGACTGATCGGCCAGACCTTGGCCCCGCACCGGCTCAGCATATGCAGGTGGTCGTCCGGAACGTGGTCGACCCCGAGGTGGTCGACGCGATCCACGCGGCCGTGGAGAAACGCCATGGTGATGTGCGAGAGGCGGCTGTGAGCGTAGAGCGCTTGGTCCGACGACAGGCGGACGACGCCGCGCCCGTCGGGATGTTTGCTCTCGATGACGACCTTCTCCAGGGTTGGCCGGTAGCTTGTACCCTCGCGGGCGATCGGCCACGCCTCCGCGCCGTGTGTGCCCAGCTTGTGCATGGCTGCCTCCCGAATATGCGCGGCGGCCACCGCTTGGGACCTTCCGGCCCCGCGGCATCCCGACCGCTTGGACTGCGCGGCGGACAGCTGCGCAGGGGATGGACTCGACGGGCGGCGACCGAACCTGGCATGGCCTGGCGGGCCGGTCCCCGCTTCGATTCGTCGGGGCTCTTCGTGTGGTGGCCGCCGCCCCGTCGAGTTGACGTCTGCAGCATAGCGGCGACGGCAACACAAAGGCATCGCAGATCGGCAGGCGATGTCACAGGATCGCAACAGGGGGGCCCGACGGCGCCACGCCGGACGGTCGAGCCGGCTCGACCGTGACCTTGTCACGTTGGCCTGGGCAGAGGCGCTCAGGGTGCCGTCCCGGTCGAGCCGGTCCACGGGATCCTGACGCCGAGGTGGCGGATGACATCGGAGGGCGAGTCGGAGCGTCTGATTGGCGATCCGGAGGTGGTAATCCGTCTGCCGCGCCAGCTCGGCCCGCTGGGCGGGGTCGATCACCTCGCACATCCGGCTCCCGTGGAGGGGGACGATGTCGCCGACGCCAGACGAACTGCCGAAACCGACGCCGGTGTTGCGGAACTGTGACTCTGACCTGCTGGCGGTAACGCGGTCGTGGCGGCCGTCCGGCTATACCTCTATGGAGATGACAGCCGGACGCGGACCGCGCGATTGTCGTCTTGGGAATCGAGGGACCGCTGGGCCGAGGCTGGGAGGAGCGCAAGATCCGCGAACTGATGGAGCGGGAGCACGGGGCCGGGAGGGCGTAATCGCGCTGGGTAGTCCAGCCGCCGCCAGACGAAGGAGACACAGCCATGAACGCGCTCGTCATCTACGACACAAAATTTGGCAACACGGAACGGATCGCCAAGGCGATCGGGGCGACGCTGCGAGAGACGGCTGACGTCGAGGTGTTGCCGTTCGCCGAACTGGGGACCGTCCCGGCTGGGACCGATCTGCTGCTCGTCGGCGGCCCGACGCACGCGCACGGGATCGACCCAGCCTTCAAGGCGTTCATCGACAGCCTGCTGCCGGACGCAGTCGACGGCGTCGCCGTGGCCACCTTCGACACCCGGTTCCGGATGCCGGTCATGGTCAGCGGCTCGGCGGCGCGCGGCATCGCCAAGCGGTTTGAGCGAAAGGGCGCCCGGATCGTCGCCGAGCCGGAGAGCTTCTTCATCGCGCATAGCGAGGGACCGCTCGCCGAGGGCGAGGAGGCGCGGGCGGGGGCTTGGGCGCGCGAGCTGGCCGACGCTCTCGTCCGCGTCGCCTGAAACTGGCGGGGTCGGCGGCCCATGCTCGCAGCCCACCGGCAGCGCATGCGCCCGCCCGACGATCCGCGACCGGGTCGCCTTCGTCGTCGCCGTCGCGCCGTACTCGTCGATGCGGACGCTGGCGCGGGACACCGCCAGTGCCACGTCTTCCTCCGAGGGAGTGCTCGCACCGTCGTAGGTCGATCTACTGACCCGAAAGGTCTACGTCCGGTCCTTGACCGTCCTTTTGGTACCGGGTGAAGCGGACCGGCTGCGACCGCGTGCACCGACCGGGGCGGGCGGGTCGACGATCGCGGGGTTTCGGAGGATGGACAAGCGGTCTATCCCCTCCTGACGACCTGGACCCTGACAAAGTCGAGTCGGCCTTGCAGCGGTTGCCCGCCGCAATGCAAGAGCGCCTGGCAGCCATGTCGCCGGTGAGCTACCTGCCGGGCATCCGGGCGCCACACAGCGTCCTGGCGCACGATCGCGACGATCCGGTCATCCCGATGGGCGAATCGCGCTGCCTCCGGTCCGCGCTCGCCGGACGGGCGGGCGTACACTACGCCGAGTTCGTGATGTTCAAGCACCTTGCCCCGACCAAGGTAAAGCTGTCGCGCCTTCGCCTCTTGCGGGAATTTGCCAGGTTTTATCTCTTCCTGTTCCCCGTCTTCCGGCGAGCCGTTGCGCCGTAAACGGCAGCCGCTTCGACCAGGCGCGTTTGTCAGGAGGAAGCGATGCACCCGACCCCGTATCCGGTCACCTTCTCGGTCGACTACCCGGACCGCCCGCTCGACCGGGCGACGACGCTCTTCCGGCTCTTCGCGGCCATCCCGATCCTGATCGTCCTGGGCGCCGTCTCCGGCGAGACCTGGCAGTGGACGACCGACGGGAATGCGACAATTTCGGTCGCGAGCGCCGGCGGACTCCTCTTCGGCGGACCGCTGCTCATGATCCTGTTTCGCCAGAAGTATCCGCGCTGGTGGTTCGACTGGAACCTCGAGTTGCAGCGCTTCGGGAACCGGGTAGGAGCGTACCTGGCGCTGATGGACGACCGCTATCCATCCACCGACGACCACAGTCCGTCCACCTGGACTACGCCTATCCGGACGCGGCACGTGACCTGAACCGGTGGCTGCCGCTGGTGAAGTGGTTCCTGGCCATCCCCCACTACTTCGTTCTGATCGTCCTGAACATCGCGGCGTTCGGGGCTGTGATCGTGGCCTGGTTCGCCATCCTCTTCACCGGCCGCTACCCCGGGGGCTGTTCGACTTCGTGGAGGGCGTCTTCCGGTGGAACAACCGTGTGCGTCGGCTATTCGTTCACCTTGGTTACGGACCAGTACCCGCCATTCAGCCTTCACGCATGAGCTCGCCCAAGCCCAGCGCTCCGGCGAATAGGTTGAGGAGCAGCGGCGCAGGGTTTCCTCAGTCAGCAGGGCGCGATGGCACGTTCGTCCCAAGCGGAGAAAGCTCGAAAACGGGGTGATGGTGCGCCTCGGCAACGAAGACCTCCTCGGGGGTCTTTGGTCGCCTGGAAATAGGGTCGTGGAATATTGGCCGTGCCGATGTAGCGCTTGAGAATGGGTGCGGCCTCGTCGGGTCCCACTTCACGGATGGCGTAGTCGCGCCGGTCGCGGCCGCGGCTCGGCCGTCCTCCTGGTCGACGCGCCGGCCTGAGCGCGAGCGAGAACCAGAAACGCCCGTCAGGTATGCGGGGACCGCAAGGGCAGGATCGCGCTCGTGCGGCGGCTAGCCCGGGCCGTCCACCAGGTCGACCTCGACTCGATCGGCGCCGTCCGCAAAGCGGATCCGCTCGGGCAGGCCCAGGTCACGCAGGAGGCGGAGCATCCGCACGTTCTCCGGCAGGACGAGCGCGTAGAGCCGGCGCACACCCGTACGCCGCGCTACCGTGATCAGTCGCTGGGTCAACGCGAACCCGAGTCCACGCCCCTGCCAGGGATCGGCGACGACGGCAGCGTACTCGGCACGATCGGTGCCCGGCTCGCGGTCGAACCGGACGACCGCCACCAGCTCGCCCGGTCGGTCCGGATCCAGCGCCACCAGGGCGTACCGTTGGTGGCCGTCAACCTCGGCAGAAGTAGCGGGCCCGGGCCTCGCTGAGCTCGGGCAGCAACGCGAAGAAGCGCTGGTAGACCGTCCGCTCGCTCAGGCGGCGATGGAACCGGCGGAGCGCCGCGGCGTCCGCGGGGCGGATCGGCCGTACCGGTACCATCGTTCCGTCGCTCAGCACGACGGCCTCGTTGGTCGCGCCATGTCGCCAGGCCTGGGTGCCCGCCGGCGTTTCGCTGCCCACGCGCTGTCGGGGCTGGCAACGGGTACGGTGATTGCCACGTCTACGCCTCCGCTCCCTGGCTACCCATCGGCTATGCCGCCCGATTAGAGGCTCGCCGAGGGATAACCGGGGCTGGCCATCCGCTGGTCCGCAGTCGTGCCTCCTCTTCAAACGATCGTGATGCGCTCCTCGAAGAAGAGCCCGTGGGCCGCAAGGTACCGCTCTCACGCTGGCGCTTTGGACCGGCAGCGAACGAAGCCCTCAAACGGCCGCTTAGGGTCCGGATTCCCGCTGTGCGGATGTGCGGACGCCCGTCAGGTCAGATCGACTGTTGCCAGTGTCTAACGATCAGAGTGAAAGGAGCGTCGCGTCAGCTTGCCGGATGTTGCAGGAACGTGTCGGTTTGGCAGGACTGAGGCATGGATGCGTTGGGCAGCGCCGCGAGGAGCGGAGAGGCCGTCCACACGAGAAGCGCTCGCCACTGCTCCGTGGCGAGCGCTTCGCAGGACGTGCCCTCTTGGGCGCGAAAGGAGACGAATATCGGACCCGGGCTAGGCCGAAGGCGCCTCCAGGCGGTAGCCGATCCCCGGGAAGGTGGTGATGATCCCCGCCCGATCCGGGTCGGTCTCGAGCTTGGCCCGCAGGCGGCTGACCCAGGTTCGCAGGTAGTGGGCTTCGTCACGGAATTCCGGCCCCCAGATCCGGCTCAACAGCTCGCCGTGGAGCATCACCCGACCGGCGTTGGCGCCGAGCTGGGCCAGCAGCTCCCATTCCGTCGTCGTGAGCCGGACCTCCTCGCCGTCCACGGTCACCGTTCTGCGCTCGAGGTCGATCTCGACGCCCGGGTAGCGCAGGACTGCGCGCCGCCCGCGGGCGCGGCGCCGCTCGTGCGGCGGATCACCGCCGCGACCCGGGCGGAGAGCTCGTCGGGTTGAACGGCTTGGTCACGTAGTCGTCGGCCCCGCCGGTGAGCCCGCGCAGCTTGTCGATATCGCCGGCGCGGGCGGTCAGCATGATCACCGGGACCGTGTCGGTTGGCCGGATCCGGCGCAGCGTCTCGAACCCGTCCATGCCCGGCATCATCAGGTCGAGGATCACGAGGTCGGGGCGCTCGTCCTCGAGGAGCGTCAGGGCCTCCTCGCCGCTGCCCGCGGTGATCACCGCGTAGCCGTCGGCCTGAAGCTTCGCCCGGACCAGCCGCACGATCGGCGGCTCGTCGTCGACGACCAGGACCATGCTGCTTGCGCATGCGTTACTCCTCGGCCAATGGTCCCCGCTGCTTCGGCCGTCGCATCGCCGTTCCGTCAATCGCTGGACATCGGGAAGGGTGACCGTGAACGTCGTGCCGTGACCGAGGCCCGGCGAGGACGTCTCGATCCTGCCACCTTGTGCCTCGACCAGGCTTCTGCTGATGTACAGCCCCAGCCCCATCCCGCGCACCGTCGGGTCGGACGCCGCGCGATGGAAGCGCTCGAAGATCTGCCGACCTGGTCCGGGGCGATTCCGATCCCCTGATCGGTGATGCGGATCGTGACGGTGTCTGCCGCCAGCGGCCGCGGTCGTGCGGATCTCGCCACCGCCGCGGGGCGTATTTGACCCCGTTCTCGTAGAGGTTGCGCAGCACCTGGCCCAGCAGGGCAGGGTCGCCCTCCGCCGGCGGAAGATCGGGAGGAATGTCGACGACGAACGTGTGGCCCGGCGCGCGTTCCGCCACCTCGCGGCGCAACCTGGCGCGCCAGCGGTCCGACAGGCACCGGTTCGGTGTTGGCGACAAAGCGGCCGGCCATGATGGCCGTCAGGTTCAGCAGGTTGGTGAGCATGCGGTCCAGGCGCCCGCTTTCGACCACGATGTCTCCAGCAGTTCGCGCCGCGTCTCCTCGTCCAGTTCCGCGCCCATGTTGGCAAGCATGTGGGCGCCGCCGTGGATCGAGGTCAACGGTGTGCGGACTTCGTGGGAGATCAGGGAGAGGAAGTCGTCCTTGAGCTGCTCGGCCTCGCGCAGCCGGGTCACATCCTGGATGACGACGACGGCCCGGTCGATCGGCCGTCGCGCTCCGCGAGCGGCGCGGCCTGGACCAGAATCGGCAGTCGTGACCCGTCTCCGGCTTCGAGGAGCAATTGCCGGTTCCGGACCGTCTCGCCGCGCAGCGCCCGGACGGACGGCCACTCCTAAAACGGGAGCGGCGCGCCGTCCGACTGGAGCAGGTCGGAAGTCGCGGCCGGCGATCGGGCATGCTTCCGCCGGGGGCACGCGTTCCCGAAGATCATCTCGATCGCGGCTTCGCATTGGCGAGCTCCAGCGTGCCGTCGCGCGCCGACGATCATGACACCCGACGGCAGGCTGTCGAGGATGACCCGGAGTTGGTCCCGCTGCTCCTCGGCCCGCTGGCGGCTGACCTCGACCTGTCGGTAGAGCTGCGGCGCGCTCGATGGCCGTCGCCGCGTGGGCCGCCAGGACCTGCACCGTCGCGAGGTCGTCCTCGTCGAACGGGCCGCCGTCGAGACGCTCGGTCAGGTAGAGGTTGCCGAGCACGCGCCACCGAGCAGGATCGGCGTGCCGAGCAGGGTGCGCATCGGCGGATGGTTCGGCGGGAAACCCGACCGAGCGAGGGTCGGCTGCGATGTCGGGAACCAGGAGCGGCACGCGCTCGCGGATGAGTTCGCCGAGCATGCCATGGCCCTCTGGGATCGGGCCGATCGCCTCGCGCTCCTCGTTGGTCAGATCCGGCCGTGATGAACTGTTCGATCCGCCCGTGCTCGTCGCTCACGCCGAGCGCGGCGTATTTGGCGGGCACGACTGTGCGCGCCAGGTCGATGATCCGCTGCAGGACCGCGCCGAGTTCGAGTTCGGTCGCGACGGCGAGCGCTGCCTCGTACGCGGCGACCCGCACGAACCGCCTTGGTACCGGGATGGAATCGGTCTGCTCGCCGTTGAGACGGCCGCGCTGGCCGTTGTGCTCGCCCGCGGATCTCGTCAAGGTGAAAATCACCCACCGTTCGCCGCTGCCGCCCGCCAGCGTCCACCGGCCAGCGTTCGTCTGGCCTTCGGTGCGACCGGCATCCGCCGCACGCCGGATCTCAACGGCGGAGGAATCGCCAATCCATCTCGCGAGCGGCGCGCCGATAGTGGCTCCGCCAGCAAGAAGGGTGGCCGCGGCGCTCGCCGCAACCACGGGGCATGGCGCTGCCTCTCGGGCGATGATCACCGGGTCGGTCACGTGGGTAACGAGCGCCGAAAGGGCGAGCGACTCCTCCACCTGGCATCTAACCGTTCCGCGAAAGGCGTGTAGAGCACCGGCGTACGCAGTCGACTGGCGTCGGTCAGCCCGGCGGCTCGATAAATTGTCGGGCTATTGTGGCAACAGATACCAAGCATAGCCGATATCCACTCCCCAGACCGCAACGTTTCTGCAACGGCGTGGGACGGTCTTCGGCGGGAATGACGCGGTCCAGGTCCTATCGTCGTCCTTGACACGGACCGTGTTCTTCGCCGCAAGGGTCAAGGGGAGCCACCATGGGCAATCGACAGGCCGACATCGCGACCAATATCCTGATCCCGATCGACGGATCGGCCCCCTCGAGCCGGGCGATCGACTTCGCCGCGGAGATCGGCGGCCCGAACGCGGCCTACACCCTGCTCCACGTCACGCCGGACGAATCTGTGGTCAGGAACGCAACCCAACCTGACGCCGGCAGCGCCCTGGCCGAGGTCCACGCCACCGCCGCGCTGCTCGCCGGACAGGAGCGCCTCCAGTGCGCGGCGTCCGGGGGCAAGCACGAGACCGTGTTGCGGACGGGCGATCCGGCCAGGACCATCGTCAAGGAGGCGAAGGCCCGCGGCGCGCGTCTGATCGTCATGGCCAGCCGCGGCCGGGAATCGACCGACGAGCAGAGCTATGGCAGCACCGTGGACCGGGTAGTGCGCACGTCGAGCGTCCCGGTCCTCGTCGTCCGCGAGCGGGCGGGCGAGATCCTGGGCCCCGCGATCCACCGGATCGTCGTGCCCCTGGACGGGTCGCTGCGGGCCGAGCAGGCGATCCCGGTTGCCGGCCGCCTCGCGCAGCGCCTCGGCGTCCCCGTGAAGGTCGTGACCGTCGTCGACCCGAAGCGCTCCTTCCCGCCCTCCCTGGCCTACGAGGCGGCCCAGACCGGGGCCTTCTTCGAGGAGATCCTGGCGGGGATGCAGCACGAGTTGGTCGCGATCCAGCGCAAGGTGATCAGAGCCCTGCGCCGAGCGTGCGTCGAGGCCGACGCGGTGCTCCTCTACGGGCCGACGGTCCAGACGATCGTCGACGAGACCGCGCCCGGCGACCTGATGGTCATGACCAGCCACGGCCAGGGAATCGGCCGGCACTGGCTCCTCGGCAGCGTCTCCGACAAGCTGCTGCGCGAGGCGCGCCTCCCGATCGTCCTCCTGCGCTCGTACCCCGAACCCGATGTCGCCCTCCTCGCGGTCGACGAGTCCCTCGGGCTGCAACCAACCTGCGCCAACCGCCGATAACGCTTTAGCTCCTTCTAGGGGATACGCAATGACCATCCTGGTTACCGCCGCCAGCAAGCATCGAAGCACCATGGGGATCGCCAAGGCCATCGCCGCGGAGCTGCGCACGATGGGCTACGAGGTCGACGTCGCCCCGACCGACGGGCACGTGCACGTGGACCGCTACGATGCCGTCATCCTCGGCAGCGCCGTCTACATGGGGAAGTGGCTCCCGGAGGCGACCGCGTTCGCCGCCAGCAACATGTCATCGCTGCGAGAAAAAGTCGTCTGGCTCTTCAGCAGCGGCCCACTCGGCTGGGACGACCCGATCCCGAAGGACGACCCGACCGACGCAGCGGCCGTCCTCGCCGAGATCGGGGCGCGGGGCCACCAGGTCTTCGTCGGCAAGCTCGACACGCAGGACCTCGGCTTCATGGAGCGCCTCGCGACCCGGGCGGTCAAGGCGCCCGAGGGAGACTTCCGCGACTGGCCGGCAATCCGCGCCTGGGCACGCGAGATTGGTGACAGCCTCGCGCCGCGCCCCACGACCGCCGCCGCGACCGCTGCCTTCGCGGAGCAGGCATGACATCGGCATGTGTGACTCGCCTAAGCTCGGTCGTCCTGGGCGCCTGAGACGCCGTTAGCGCGACCGCCGCTCTGGCAGAACAGATGAGTCCGCCATTTCGTGCTCGAAATCGCGGATTCAGTTTGACCTTCGCGGCCGGCAAGAGGTTTGCCTGGGCCAGGTGGTCGTCGCGCCAACGCTAGCGGCGCGCCCGGCCCAGTCCCACGACATCACCACGCGAGACCGTCCCGCCGCTCATCTGGCGAGACCGGTCGTGGCACGCCCATGAGACGGGCATGGCGCGGAGTGGTGTCTACGGAGTAGCGAGGCGATCAGGTCCTGCCGGACGTCCGGGTGGGCGATCGCCGCGAGGAGTTCTGCCCGGCGGCGAAGCGGTTGCCCGGCGAGGTCGACCACGCCGTACTCGGTCGCGACGTACTGCACGTGGCCGCGCGAGGTGACCACCCCCGCCCCGGGCGTCAGGATCGCCACGATGCGCGAAACCGTCCCTCCCTTGGCCGTGGACGGCAGGGCGATCACGGCCTTCCCGCCCTGCGAGAGCCGGGCCCCCCGGACGAAGTCCATCTGCCCGCCGATCCCGCTGTAGATCCGCGGTCCGATCGAATCGGCCACGACCTGCCCGGTCAGGTCGATCTCGATCGCGGAGTTGATCGCGACCACGTTGTCGTTGCGGCGGATCTCGCGGGTGTCGTTGACGATGTCGACCGGGTGGAACTCGACGAACGGGTTCCCATTGACGAAGTCGTAGAGACGCTGGCTGCCGACCGCGAACGCCGTCACGATCCGCCCCCGCCAGGTCTGCTTGCGCCGGTTGGTGACGACGCCCAACTGCGCCAGCTCGACCAGCCCGCCCGTCATCTCTCGCCCCCTCCCTAATTGCTGCCGATCGCACCGCGTCTTACCGGTTCTTGGGAGCGAATGCGATCCCCCGGCTCTCGCCAGGTCCTCCCCTGTGCAAGGACCGAGCCGCCGTGCTCCGAATCGGTGAGGTCGGCCGCCTATCTAAAGCTTCGTCCTCTCAGCCCCAAACGTTTGGAGCTGACCCTGACTTGGCTCCTATCGCCAACTACAACTATCCATCCGCATGATCGTTCCTACACCATGCCCGTACGTTCGACCGAGAGCGCCATATCGGGTATACTTCGGCAAGCGCTACGACGCGTTGGGAAGCGAGATTCGCGGGAGGACGTGATGAGCGAGCGGTACATGACGGCGCAGGAAGTCGCGGACGTCTTGCGGGTCCACATCGTCACGGTCAGGGGGTGGCTTCAGACCGGGGAGCTGGAGGGTTTCCGTCTCTCCTGCAAGACCGGATGGCGGATCGCGCCGGCCGACGTGCAGGTCTTCATTCGGCGGCGGACCGCCCGTGTGGCACAGGAGGCAGCGTAGACGCGACCACGACCGATCCCGGCGAGCTGGGACGCCACCGGCGACCGGAGCGACGCCGAGTTGCGGGGCGTCCAGCGGTCCCTAGGCGCGCGCCGCACCCAGGTCCCGAGCGGTGACATCGAGGGCGAAGCGATCCAGGAATGGAGCCGTGCCGTGGGCGACAGGCTTGCCCGGCGCGACGGCGCGCCGGACATCAACGACGTCTTGCCGGGCGGCAAGCACAACCGAGGCTAGACAGCGAAGCCGCCGGGCGCATTCAGGGCAGGCCGGCGGCTTCTAGCGATCCTGGAGGATCACATGGCGATTGTACCCGATACCCTGCATAGACCGACCCGCTACGCCATCTACACCCGCGTCAGCACTGACGATCAGAATGAGGGTACCAGCCCGGAAACCCAGCTCGCGCAGGGTCGCGCCTACGTCGCGGCGCGCGGCGGGGTGATCGTCGGGGAGTACGAAGAGACCCACAAGCGGAACCTGCTGCACGAACGGCCACAGATGACCAAGCTCCGCGCCTCCGTCAAGCGGGGCGAAGTGGATATCGTGCTTGCGTACGCCATTGACCGCCTGTCATCGAACGACACCCATGTGGCGATCCTCGATGACGAATGGGACCGGGCCGGTGTGGCGATGGAGTTCGTCACCGAGGTCTTCGAGCGGTCGCCGGTCGGGCGGATGATCCGATCCGCCAAGGTCTTCGCCGCAGCCGTCGAGCACGAGAAGATCAGGGAGCGAACCGGCCGGGGACTTCGAGCCAAGGCCGAGGTCAACGGCAAGCCGTTGGGCACCGCCCCGGCGTCCTATGGTCTCGCCTACGCCGACGACACGAAGAGCAGGTATGTCGAGAATGCCGAGACGGCCCGCTGGGTCCGGTTCATGTTCGATGAAGCCGAGCGCGGCACGAGCATCCGGGGCATCTGCAAGGCGCTTGAAGCACGAGGCGTCCTGCCACCACGCCACGAACGCACCGGCAGTCTCCGCTGGGGGGTGTCCGTCGTCCGCCAAATCCTCACCGAAGAGCACTACACCGGGACGGGCTATGCCTTCCGGGATAAGGTGGTCTCGAAGCCGGGGCAAAAGCAGAAGGTGGTCCGGCTCCCGATTGACCACCCGGACCGGGTGAAGCTCCCGGATGGTACCTTCCCCGTGCTCATCTCTCAGGTGCAGTTCGACCGCGTAGCGGCGATGCTCGCGGCGAATGTCCACGAGAAGGCCCGGCTTGATCGCCGTCCCGAGGTTGGCTTCTTCCGGCGCGGACTCGGTCGCTGCGGGGTCTGTGGCTGCGTGCTTGTCGTGCGCACCGGGAATGGTGGGCGCGGCCCCTCCTACAAGTGCAACGGCTACGACACGCGGGGCTGCGGCAAGACCTCGATCCAGGTCGAGCAGGTGGACGTGCTCGCCCTGATGCGACTTCAGAAGCTGGTCCGTGACCGCGCTTACGCCGAAGCCGAGTTCGCCCGACGCGGCACGGCAGCAGCGGAGGTCTCCGACCTCGATGGCGCCCGGCGCGTCGTGGCCGACATCGAGCGCCGCCGGACAAACCTTGCCCGCCGGATGGCCGGGTTGGACGATGACGATGCCGCCGCCGTGCTGATGGGAGAGCTGAAGCGGTTGGGTCAGCAACTCACCGAGGCCAAAGCCTACGCCGCGGCATTAGAAATCCGCGACCGTGCCCGTACCTCCCGAGCGGGCCAGGTTCGGTCCGCGCTGGACTACTTGGCCGAGATTGACCGTGATCTTGGTGCCGGCCTTGCCTCGTTGACGTTCGACAAGGTGCGGCACCTCCTGCACCTACTCAACGCCCGCTTAGTCCTTTACCCGGCCAAGGTGACGCCCCGATGGACGGTACAGGTCGATCCGGTGGACCCGGCGGCGGTGACCGGATACTCTCACCGAAGGTGTCAACACGTTCGGTAGCCTGTCGGCTACAAAGACGACCTCGAGAACCCGCCCCTCCTCATCACCTGCGACCTCGACCGCATCATCATCACCACCAACTTCACCGGCACCAAACCCAAACGCCACATCCTCCCCCTCGACGACCTCCACCTCCCCAACAACCTCGCCATCCTCCAGGCCGTCTGGCACAACCCAGACGCCCTCAAGCCCGACGTCCTCCCCGAAACCGTCACCAAACTCGCCGCCGAGCGCTTCGCCAAGGTCGCCGCCACGCATGCGCGCCCGCGACGTCGCCCCCGACCGCGCCGCCCATTTCTTGGTCCAACTCCTCTTCTGCCTCTTCGCCGAAGACGTCGGCCTCCTCCCCCGCGGCCTCTTCACCGACCTCCTCCGCAACTCGATCGCCTACCCCGACCGCTTCCCCGCCCGCATCGCCACCCTCCTCGCCGCCATGCGCGACGGCGGCGACTACGGCCACACCGCCCTCGACCGCTTCAACGGCGGCCTCTTCCGCACCGTCGACGTCGTCCCCCTCACCGCAGACGAGCTCACCACCCTCGCCGACGCCGCCCGCCTCGACTGGGCCACCGTCGAGCCCGCCGTCTTCGGCACCCTCTTCGAGCGCTCCCTCGACCCCGGCACCCGCGCCCAGCTCGGCGCCCACTACACCGGCAAAGACGACATCCTCCGCGTCGTCGAACCCGTCGTCATGACCCCCCTCCGCCGCCGCTGGGACGAGGTCCGCACCGAAGCCGACAACTCAAAGCCGCCTGGGACGCCAGCCAGGCCAGCAGACCCCGAACGCCCAACGCCGAACGCCGAACGCCAGGCGCCGACCTTCGCCAACCACCTCTTCGCCTTCCAGGAGGAGCTCGCCGCCGTCCGCGTCCTCGACCCCGCCTGCGGCTCCGGCAACTTCCTCTACGTCGCCCTCGCCTGCCTCAAGGACCTGGAGCAGGAGGTCATCACCTACGCCACCGCCAACGGCCTGCCCATGCTCCTTCCCCCGCGTCGGCCCCGCCCAGCTCCACGGCCTCGAGGTCAACGCCTACGCCCAGGAGCTCGCCCAGGTCGTCGTCTGGATCGGCTACCTCCAGTGGATGCGCGAGCACGGCTACCAGGTCTCCCGCGACCCCGTCCTCGACCCCCTCGACACCATCCGCCTCCAGGACGCCCTCCTCGACCGCTCCGACCCCGACCACCCCAAGGAAGCGGAGTGGCCCGAGGCGGACTTCATCATCGGGAATCCGCCGTTTCTGGGCGGCAAGATCCTGCGGCGCGAACTTGGCGACGAGTACGTCGACGAACTTTCGACGCATCTTCCGGACCGAGTGCCCGACGCAGGCTGACCTCGTCTGTTACTTCTTCGAGAAAGCCCGAGCACAGATCGCCCGCGGGCAACGCGAGCGGGCAGGTCTGCTGGCGACGAACTCCATTCGGGGTGGAGCGAATCGCCGTGTCTGCGACCGCATCAAAGAGACCGGCGACATCTTCATGGCCTGGGACGACGAACCCTGGGTGCTCGATGGAGCAGCGGTCCGCATCTCGATCGTTGGCTTCGATGACGGCAGCGAAGCAGATCAGCGCACTTGGACGGGCAGCCGGTCTCGGCCATCAATGCCGACCTCACCGACAGTTGATATCACCAGGGCACACGCTTCCCGAGAATCGCGGAGTCGGCTTTCATCGGGTACAGAAGAGTGGCCCATTTGACGTTCCGGCGACCTTGCCCAGCGTTGGCTGCGACTGCCCGTCAATCCCAACGGTCGGCCGAACAGTGACGTAGTTCGTCCTTGGCTCAACGGATCGGACATCGTGCGAGGCCACGAGGGACATTTGGATCATCGATTTTGGCGTCACATGCCTGAAGAAGAAGCTGCGCTTTACGAAGCGCCATTCGAGTATGTCCGCGAGATGTGAAGCCGATCGCGACACGAATCGGCGCGCCAAAATAGGCGATGTGGTGGCTTCATACGAGCCACGCCCGGAATGCGATCGGCGATCAGCGGACCTCGACACGGTTACATCGTACACCACTGTGGCGAAGCACCGACTGTTCGTGTGGATCCATCGAGACGCGTGCCCGACCACCAATTGATCGTCTTCGCCCGCGACGACGACTACTTCTTCGGCGTCCTCCACTCCCGCGCCCACGAGGTCTGGTCCCTGCGCATGGGCACCTGGCTCGGCGTCGGCAACGACCCCCGCTACACCCCCACCACCTGCTTCGAGACCTTCCCCCTCCCCTGGCCCCCCGGTCAGGAACCCGCCGAGGCCACCCCGACCACCCCAGGTCGCCGCCATCGCCGCCGCCGCCGCCGACCTCGACGCCAAGCGCCGCCGCTGGCTCGATCCCCCCGGCGCCACCCCCGACCAGCTCAAGAAACTCACCCTCACCAACCTCTACAACGCCCGCCCCACCTGGCTCGCCCACGCCCACGCCGCCCTCGACCGCGCCGTCTGGTCCGCCTACGGCTGGCCCCCGGACGAGACCCCGCCACAGTTCCGGAAGAGACGATCCTGGAGCGGCTGCTGGCGCTGAACGGGGAACGAGCCGCGACAATTGATGGGAAGGGAAAGTCCAAATGACGGGCGCCGAATGCGAAGCACAGGTACATACGGGGAGAGTTCGAGACCGATACAGATCTTGCAAAGGCAAGGGCATCAAGGAGGTAAGCGCGGTACCGATCAACGATCACAGTGATCTCGGAACGCCCGTTTAAGGTCCGACTTGCGGCTCAATCGATATCTCTTGGATCATGCGACGGCAGATTCGTACCATCTTGGTGCGCACGACGTTCATCACGCTGTCTTTGGTCACCTAGTTCGCGATGATCGGTACGAACCATCGAACATCGTCGCTAGGGAAGACACACGACGAAGAGTTCTCAATCCGAAGGCGAAGACGCGAGACGCGAAAGCCCCCAGTCCGGCCACCAACGCAAGCGAGCTGTCAAGCGCCTCGGATCAAATGGGAGTCAACGTCGACGAGTTGCCGCCGTCGCCGCTTGCCCTTGAAAGACCCATCGCCAATGCCGTGCGCAAAGACCCGTCGGGGAGTCCGGACGAAGTCTTCATTCGACTTCCACCGACAATGGTTGACGCGGTAAATCTTGTCGCGTCCCGACACTTCCTTCCGATGGAGACGCTACTCCAAGCCTGGATCGGCCAGCGATTGGCCGACGAATTGAAACGCTTCCAGCCCGATGGGCTCGTGCCAGGCGACACGCAAGCTCGTCAGGGTTGAATCCACTGTCCACATCCTGACCTTGAATACCAGGAATGCCGCGAAATGAGGATCGACACCGATCTCGCAATCAGAATCGTTCATTCGGCCGTACTTGCACCGCACCGCCAGATAGGCACCCTGAAGAGTGACGACTACGCCAAGTGGCTCCACAATCGGGGGCTGGGTGTCTCTATCTTCGATTGGCAGACCCTGCATCACCTTTGGTCGATCGGTGCTACTTAGGGCGGTGGCTGTCCGGGTTCGGAATGAAGGAGAGGCAGAGTCGATTTCAGAGTTGCTAGAAGATCGGCTTGTCGAGGTCACCTGTGACGATCACACAAACTCTATCGCGCGACTCATGGACGCTGACCGCGGCATTCGACTCTTTGCGGACACTGGAATCCCTGTCCAGAATGACGCCTTCTCAGCCCCACCTCCGAAATACCATGGAATCCTTAGGGACATGATTCTATGGCATCCGTTCCAGCTTTGGAGACTCTGTCAACTAGATCATACTTTTCAGTACAAAATTGGATGGAACAACGTGCTGCATGTTTCAGACACCAGTGGAGCATTCCAGGTTGAGCTCTAAGCATTCACTTCAATCTGTCATCGATTCGTCCCGCTCTGACAAGGAACTTTCGTTTCCCACTTCTGTCCCTCTTATTGGCTGTAGAGCCCATCGTGCATTCGGCGATCTTCCCCACCGTTAAGGTCGCGCCACCTGCCTATGATCTTCACAGCTACCTCGAATGGCGGGATAACCAGGATGGGCCGCCGCTGCTTCAGCAGTCGGGACTCACGATCGGAGAGGCCGTCCAATGGCATCGGACACTTTCGGTTGACGCGCAAATGTGCGACCCATTGGATGACTTTCGAAACCTCCTTCGTCACGCGGATCGAGGCAAGCGCGACCGGCTAAAGGGAGATGCATTGAGAGCCCACACTCTGTACGACATTGCAGAGGTGCTGCGGCGGTATGTGGAAGAGTTCCACGGCCAAACACTCCCGGACGAAGCAGATGTCGGACAAGCGCGGGCGGACGTTGTCAATCGCGAGAACTATGGAAGTGACCGCCCAGGCGACTATCAGCGAAGTGTCTTCCGACGCATCGCTAGGGAGTTCAGCGTCGATCCCGGATACCGCTTGATCTGCTATGTGGAGGGGGAAACCGAGGATGCGTTCATTCGTAGGTGGTTCGACTTGGTCGGTGCTAACCCCGACTACGAAGGTGTCCGTATTGAGAATCTTCGTGGCAAGGACAATGTTGCCGTCCCGATCTTCGAGGACCAGTTGGTCCGTCTGCAATCGGAGGAGGTATTGGTTGTTGTTTGCGTTGATCGCGATCAGTTAGGTGGCCAAGGTGCGGCACACCGCATCTGGATAAGCTCAACGACTTTCGAACACGAGACCTGATCACTATCAATATCACGACGTGGGAGCCGAACTTTGTCGAACACAACTTCGACATCGGTGAGGTCGTCGCTATCGCCCAGGGCCTTCTCGATGGTCAAGGAGTAGATTACAACCTGGTGCGTGCGGAGATAGAGCACGACATGCGGTATCACCCCACCGGCGAGTTGCGAGGCACGCCCAAACAACTGGAGAAGGCAATCCAGGACTCTATTGGTCAGGCCGGCATAAGGGGGTTCTCACTGAAGGGCGAATCGTGGGGAGCTGCTCTGGCTGAGTGGTGCGTGACCAACGATGCACCACCGCAACTAGCTGACGACGACGGGTTCCGGCCCATTGAAGGCGTCTGCAGGACATTGCTTCGGGGCCGAATCAGCGACTATGAACTGTCACGAGAGCAAATAGCGGAAGACACTCAGGCAGTGGCGGCAACCAATGACTCCCAGACTCAGTAGTCCTCCGAGTCTTCGTTCATTTCGAGGAGAGCCCCTATGGGGTGCTACGCTATTCTGATTCGACGCCTAGCAAGAACCTTCCGAGTAACAATTCGCACAGGTCCGCACCGACATCGTTCGTACTCAGTCCCGGAGGAATTCTCGTCACTCAGGGATGGTTTAAAATGAACTTGAGGGTTCTGGTCGCGCCGGAGCGGCCTCCTCACCCCCCCCGGCCCCCCCCTCCCCCCGCTGCGGCAGGGGGAAGGGGGAGAACGGGCGCTGCCCGCGGACGCGGAGACCGTCAAGCGACCGCGGCCGGTTTTGAACCATCCCTCAGCCCGGGACTGGAAGTCCCGGGCGACATCGGCCACGCCGTTCCCTTTAACTCCGACACCCGCCAACGCCTTCACCCCGCTATCATCCCCGTATGATCACCCCACCCCCAAACCTCAATCATCTCATCCCCATCGAGCGGATCGAGGACATCCCCGAGTCCTTCGCCACCGAGGCGGAGGAGGCCGAATACTGGAGCACCCACAGCCTTGGCCTCATCTGGGACCAACTCGATGACGTCACCAACAACCCGCCCTGGGGCAACCGTCCCCCATTGCGCACTCCCAACGTCCGCAGACGTCCCACTCCATGATCCGTACGAAACAGCCCCGAAGCCCATCCACCTAGCCTCGGAGAGGCTGTCCCGTTCAGCCCGGGCCAACCTTGGGCCAACTTGGGCCGTCAGCCCCGGGCACCGCCCGCCGTCGCGCCCCGCCTTCAAACCCCACACCACCCCTATGACCACCCCTCCCCCTCCGCGTCCGTCGCCTCCCCGCCCGTCCACTCAGCCCATCCCCCAGCCCCATCCTCCGCGCCCGCGCCCTGCTCCCGCTGCTCCCGCTCCCGCGCCCGCCGCGCATCGTCCTCCGCGTCAAACTCCGTCAGCAGCGCCACCAGCGCCTCGTGGGCCCGCCCCGTCCCCCGCGCCGCCTCCCCCGCCGCCAGCCGCTCCCTCGCCCCCACGATCCGCGTCGTCGCCTGCGCCAGCCGGCTCACCGCCAGCGTCCGCGCCACCGGGTCGGCCGAGTCGTCCCCCTCCGCCGTCATCACCCCGTCCAGCGCGATCGCCACCGCCCCGATCAGTTGCCCCAGCAACCCCTTGATCCTCCCCTCCTCCCCCGCCGCCATCACCCCCGCCAGCCGCTCATCGAGCAGCTCCCCATAATCCCCCCGCGCCGCCCGCCGCCACAACTCCCCCTCCCGCTTCCGGACATCCCCATCGCCCGTCGCCGGCCCGGCGCCCACCGTGATGAGGTCCGCCAGCAGCGCCCGCATCCCCCGGTCCTCGGCGCGCGCCGCCTCGCCCCGGACATGCACCTGGCACCACCGGCTCCCCCGCACTGCCCCGCGCCGGCACCCAGGCTCCACGCACCGCCGTGTGCCGCCGGCCCCGCCCGACGCCTGCGCCCCACCCCGTCCCCGTCGAGTCCGCGCCATCCCTGTCCTCCTCGCCGCCCTGCCTCCATGCCGCCTCACTGCCTTGACAATTAGAACAAATGTTCTATACTGACGTCAAGCGGCACACCCGGCAAGGGTGCGGGCCTGGGCAGCGCCCCACCTTGCCCGGCTCGGGTCCCCAGCCGTCATCCAGGCCCCAGCGCGCGCTCCCGGCGGAGGTCCCGCCCGGTCCGAGCCCCTGTCGACCCCGCTCCCCGATCCGCCCCATCCCGGCGGATGGAGTAGCAGCGAACCGCGGACCACTAGGCCATCGACCGCCCAACCGCCGAACGCCGAACGCCGAACGCCGTTCTCCCCCTTCCCCCTGCCGCAGCGGGGGGAAGGGGGCCGGGGGGTTAGGGGGTTTAAATCGCGGTATCATCCGAATGCAATCGGACGCGTGGGGGTGAGGGCAAGGGTGGCGTCAGTTGGCGACGAGCAATCCGCGGCGGACAGCGACCAGACCGTGCGCGAGTCCATCATCGGCGCCGCGATGGATGCCGACTCCGAAACCAGCGAGACGACCGAGACCGGCCGTCGCGTCACGCTCCGGATCGAAATCCCCGCCCGCACCATCCTCCGCATCCTCCTCATCCTGGCCGCCCTCTGGATCCTGGCCCAGGTCTGGGTCGCCCTCTTCGAAGTCTTTCTCGGCATCCTGATCGCGCTCGCCCTGATCCCGGTCGTCGGCCGGTTGGAGCGGCGGGGGATGACGCGCAACGCGGCCGTCGCGGTCGTCGTCGGCGGGTCCATTGCCGCCCTCGCCCTGGTCATCTCCCTGGTTGTGCCCCGGGCCGTCGCGGACGCCCGCGACTTCTGGGACAACCTGCCGGAGTACGTCGCCAACGGCCTCTCCTGGCTCGAAGGGCCCCAGCCCGACGCCTACAACCGAGCCGTCGAGTGGGCGGAGCGCCAGAAGGAGGGCGGCACCGGCAATTTCGACGTGCGCGGTTACCTGGACACCGGCGCCTCCGTCCTGACCGGCCTCGCGAACGCGCTGGTGGTCTTCGTGATCGCCACCTACGTCTTGCTCGACCGTGACTACCGCATCATCCGCTGGGCCGTGCGCGATCTCTCCGAATCCACCCAGCGCCGAGTCTGGCGCTCGATCCCGGCCGTCACCCAGGTCGTCAGCGGCTACATCCTCGGCCAAGGGTTGATCTGCATCTGCTTCGGGGTCTTCAGCTTTATCGTCCTCACGGTCCTGGGCGTGCCCTCCGCCCTGATCCTCGCCCTGATCGCCCTCTTCGCCGACGCCATCCCGATGATAGGGATCATCATCGCTACCGTGCCCGCCGTGGTCCTGGCGCTCACCCAGAGCACGACCGCCGGCCTGATCGTCCTGGTCTCGTTCATCGCCTACCAACAGTTCGAGAACTACATCCTCTCGCCCAGGATCTTTGGCCGCACCCTCCAGATCTCGCCCCTGGCCATCCTGATCGCCATCCTCATCGGTCAGGAGGTCTTCGGCATCCTCGGCATCATCCTGGCGTTGCCGATCGCGGCGTCGATCCCGGCGCTGGAGCGCATCTGGCTGGGTGACGACGTAGACGACGATGCCGGCGGGCTATCTCCCCCCGAACCCGGGCCATCCGCCCGCGAGGAGGGGAACTTGGGCCACTTTCCGAGCAAAGCTGATGTGGCCGAGGGGCTGGACGAAGGCGGACCGGAGTTTGCCCGGCCACAGGGGGCGGAGTCATGAAACCCTTCCTGCCCCCGGGGAGTAGCCGGCCCAATCGGCCCGGCCGTTCGCGCGAATCGCTCCCGGTCGTCACCGCCCGGGTCGAGATCCCGTTCCGGACCATCATCCGCTTGCTCCTGACGTTGGCGGCGTTGTGGTTCCTGATCAAGATCGGCGCGGTGCTGGCCCAGATCTTCGGCGGGCTGGTCGTGGCGGCCGCCCTCTATCCCCCCATCCTGGCCCTGCGCAAACGTGGGTTCAGCCGGGGCAAGGCCCTGCTGACCGTGATCAGCGGCTTCCTGGCCATCTTGACGCTCGTCTTGGTCTTCGTCATCCCGCCGCTGGTCGACGAAGGGCAGCAACTCGCCGACGATGTCCCCACCTATATCGAAGATGGCATGACCTGGCTGAGGGACAACCAGCGGTGGTTGTACGATCAGGTGTTGACCTTGGCCGAAGATATCGCCAACACCGACGCGGTCATCAGCGACGACCCCACCAACGAGGAGATCAGCACCGACACGACCGGGGCGCTGGATAGCGGCACCCAAACGGAGGAGGTCGCGGTCGAGGCTGGGGTGGAAGCCGATGAGGCGCTCGACGCCGCGTCCATTCTGGGCGGATGGATCGGGACGGCGGCGATCGTCGCCATCCTGGGCATCTATATCCTGATCGAAGGGGAGCGCACGTTTAGCTGGCTGACGCGGGACCTGCCAACCCCGCTCACCAACCGCCTGCGCCGGGCCTTCCCCGCCCTGGCCGCGATCATCCACTCCTACATCCTGCGCCAGGGACTAACCAGCATCATCTGCGGCGCCTTCACGTTTGTGGTCCTCTGGTCGTTCGGGGTGCCCGCCGCGCTGATCCTGGCGATCCTCGCCGCCTTCGCCGACGCGGTGCCGTTCATCGGCGTCGCGCTGGCCACGGCTCCGGCCGCGGTCGTCGCCTTGACCCAGGGACCCGGCACCGCCCTGGCGGTCACCCTGCTCCTGCTCGCCTACCAGATCTTCGAGGTCGTCTACATCATCCCCCGGATCTTCCGGCGGACGCTGCAACTCTCCTCCTTCGGGATGCTCTTCGCGGTCCTGATCGGCTGGCGGCTTCTCGGGTTCGGGGGGATGCTGCTGGCGCTACCGATCGCGGCGGCACTCCTCCGGATCGAGCAAGTCTGGCTGCACGACGAGGTGGACGAGGAAGGACGTGAACTGGAGCCGTGCCGGTGCCGGTGCCGGTGCCGGAGCCGGCCCCGCGCGAAGGGGTTGTCGGATCGTCCTGACGCAGTGATCGGAGTGGTTGGGCGCGGCATGACTCATCCCCACGGTTCTCAACCGATCCCGCTTCGCCTGGGCCTCTCCTCCGGTGCGGTCTATCCCCACGTCTCCACCGAGGATGTGCCCCAGGTTGCGGCGGCGGCCGGTGTCACCGAGATCGAGGTACATGCTCCAGACGGCCGGGGAATACGAAGCCCCCGTCATCCGGGCGCTGGCCGCGAACGCCGTCGCGTCAGGGGTCCAGGTGGCCTCCCTGCACACCTGGGCGGAGTTGCACCCCTTCTTCACGGCCTACGCCCGCCGGACCGAGGAGGCGCATGCCCGGTTCGACCGGGCCATCGAGGCATCCCAGGAGCTTGGCGCCCGGGCGATCGTCTGGCATGGGCCGCGTGCCGTTGCCCTCCCCGGTCCGGAGGGGTTCGAGCGGTTCCTGGGCGTGGTCGCCGGGCTGGCGCCACGCTTCGCCGCCGCGGGAGTGACCCTGGCGATCGAGAACGTCTCCTACTGCCTGCTCGCTCGCGTCCGCGACGTGGCGGCATTCGCCGCCCGCCTGCCCGAGTTGGGACCGCCGGGGTCGGTGGGGTTCGCCTTCGACCCGTTCCAGGCCGCGTCGGCCGGGGCGAACCCGTTCATGATGCTGGCCGCCATGGGCGAGCACGTCGCCGATGTCCACCTCAGCGACCACCGCGCCAACGATCCCGGCAGCCGGCACCTGCCCCCCGGCGAGGGCGATCTCCCCTGGCCCGCCCTCTTGCGGGCGGTCGCCGGGGTCTACCGCGGCCCGTTGATCGTCGAGGCCAACGTCGGCGCCGATGCCGCCGGACTGGCTCCCATCCGCGCCCGGCTCGATCCGATCCTGGCCGGCCTGGCTGGTGGGGTTGGCGACGATCCCTGCGCCGGGTCGCCGCCGCCGGGGGTGCTGGAGGGCATCGCCCTGTTCAACAGCGGCGAGTTCTACGAGTGCCACGAGGCGATCGAGCACGAATGGCACGCCGAGCGGGGCGCGATCCGGGTGCTCTACCAGGGCATCCTCCAGATCGGGGTCGGGTTCCACCACGCCCTGGGCGGCAATCACCGGGGAGCCGTTTTGCTTCTTGGCGACGGCATCACCAAGACCAGCCGTTTTCTCCCGGCCTGCCTGGGGATAGATACCGCCCGGCTGGTGCGCGAGAGCCAGGCCTGCCTCGACCAGATCGTCGCGCTTGGCCCACAGGGCCTGGGCACCTTCGATCCAAACGGGATTCCCCGAGTTCACATGCTCCAGGAGGACGGTCGCCCGCACATCGGCTGATGCGATCTCGCCTACACTGTGGGCATTCCGGCCGGTCGCCCCGGTGCCATAGCCCACACGACAGCGAGCGAGGTCCATGGACAAGCGTCAGCCGCCGCGCCCGGATACCACCACGATCGCGTTCTCGATCGTCGGGCTCATCGTCATCGTCATCTGCTTCATCGTGGTACTCACGCAGGACAACCCGACGACCAGGACCATCGCCATCGCCACCACAGTCGTCCTCTGGATCTTCCTGCGCGTCCGGCGCCGGGGACGAGGGGGACAAGGCTGACGCCTTGTGGGGGACAGAGCCGGCGCTTTGAGGGGGAGAGGGGGAGGGGACGGAGAGGCCGCCCTCTCCCGTCCCCTTCCCCCTCAGGGGGCAGGGCGAGACGGCGTATGCTCCCCCTCTCCCCTCAAGGCGCACGGCCTTGTCCCCCCTACTGTTTGCGGATCAAGCCGATCCGGCGCAGGAGCGCGTGGAGATTGAGGTCATACCCCCAGCCGAAGGCCTTGGGCATCAGCATGCGGGAATCGGCAGGGTTCCACAGGCGGGATTTTATCCGCTCCCAGGAGGGCTTGCGCCAGTCGTAGGGGAGGCCCAGGTAGCGACCGGAATGGCCGGGGGATGCCTCGCCGGGGACGGGCGGCGCGGCGGAAAAGACCTCACGCCCGTTGCGACGAATGGCAGCGATCCGGCCAGGGATCTCCGAGGACGTGTCCACCTCGTACCGGATCTCGCTGCCGGACTCCATCACCCAGAACGGGACGGTGCGCTCGGAGAACGGCCGGCGCTGCGCGACCGCGAGGCCGTCGTACAGCACGGCTTCGCCCAAGCCGGCGCGTCCGTGTCGTACTTCAAACCGGTGTCCTCCGACCTCGACGGCCATACGCTCCCTTCAGCTCCTTTTCCCCGTCCATGATGCCACGATAGGCGTACCGGAGGTAGGGAAACAGGACCTCTGACTGGGTCCAGCGGGGTCGCCTCTTCAATTTCCGTGCCCGTCTCGCTAGGAGGCCGGGAGGCCGGGAGGCTGGGAGTTTCGTGGTATGCACGCTCGGGGTGTGGGGACGCCTCTCCCCGGACCGCGGCGCAGGACGGCGTGCCCGGCTACTTCTTGCGCGCTGGTGCGCCGCCGCCCTTGCCGCCGCTCGCGTCCGGGGGCAACCAGCCTTCCGGCATCTGGGCGTCTTCCCCGAAGAAGAACTCCTCCATCTGATCGCGGAGGATGCGCCGGCTTTCAGGGTCGGCCGGATTCAGCCCGTAGTGGTTGATCAGGATCGTCATGTGGGGCTGCCAGAGGGCGTACCCTTCGGCGGAGACGTTGTCGTAGATCCGCTGGCCCAGTTCGCCTGGGAAGGGCGGGGCATCAAGGCCCGGCAACTCTCGCCCGAACTTGATGCAGTGGACCATCCGTGCCATGGCTGAGGGTGCTCCGTCCATGCCGCCCGTCTGGGTGGCGTGTATACCTGTTTCGATCGGCCCTGCCGGACGGCACGCCGGGGATTTTCCCGGAACCCGTCGATCAGTCCAGGAACCGTAGTGGAGTGCCCGCATTCGTGTCAACAGAGACGTGAGACGTGAGTCGTGAGTCAGTATTGCCCCCTACCCCCCCGGCCCCCCCTTCCCCCCGCCGCGGCAGGGGGAAGGGGGAGACGGCGCACGGTACGTGGCGTGGAGACCGCTTGCGGGTCCTGTTTTTCGGGATGCGCTGTGCCTTCTCTGTGCCGGTCCTCTCCGCGTTGATCTCCGGGGAGATCGATGTGGGTGCGGTTGTGCTGCCTGACGCGGGGGTGGGCGAGCAGGATCACCCCATCGATCATGTCGCGCGGGCGGCGGGCATCCCGGTGGTCTCCGTCCCTCATTTCAGGGATCCCGGGACCGTCGGCCACCTGGCCGCCTTTGCTCCGGATGCGCTGGTGGTCGCGTGTTTTCCCTGGAGGCTGCCGGCGGCGGTGCGTTCCCTGGCCCCGCTGGGCGGGATCAACGTCCACCCGTCGCTCCTGCCGGCCCTGCGCGGGCCGGAGCCGGTCTTCTGGGCGCTGCGCCGCGGGGACAGGAGAACCGGCGTGACGCTGCACGTGCTCGACGTCGGGTTCGATACCGGGCCGATCCTGGCTCAGGAAGCCGTCGACATCCCGTCAGGCATCCGCGCTCCGGATCTGGAAGCACAACTGGCCGAACTCGGGGCAAGCATGCTGGTCCCGGCGCTGCAAGACCTCGCCGCCGGACGGGTCACCCCTCGGGATCAGGATCATTCCCGGGAGACACGTGCGCCGATCCCCACCGGTGCGGACTGGCTTGTCCCGACCAACCTGCCCGCCGGCTGGGCCTACGGGTTCATCAGGGGGGTTGCCCTCCTTGGTGGGCCGCTCACCCTTCTGGTGATGAGCACCGGCGAACGGCTGCCGATCGCCGATGCGGACTGGGTCGAACCCTTCGGCCGGATGGAAATTGCGCTAAAACGAGACGGGGTCCGCGTGACCGTTCGGTTCCGACCTGGCACAGCCGGTATTACGTTGAAGACGTAATGAACTGATGCCGTAATGGGGTTCTGTACGGTCAGATGCACGTTCACAGGAAACTCCCAGACATACCGTGACCTTTTGACACGGCCCATGAGGTTATGCGATAACCCATTCTGGCTGGTACTGTGCCACCGCGGTCGCTCTGGCTGGAAAGTGATCGCACCGGCATCCTCTAGACCGCCGTTGCAGAGGGACAACGCGCGGCCAGATTCGGCTTCTGCCTTCCAGATCACTCGGGTCCACCCCCATCCTCTTCGGACCCGATCCGCAACCCGCTCTCACGCGGCCGACCCGGACCTCGGGCCATGCCGTGCCACGATACCTGCGCCGTTCTATGGCTGGTGCGGCCGGTATCGACAAAGTGGTACGCGCATTGTCCCGGCGACCGGAGAAGGAATGCTGTCGGTGACGACCGCTTCCCCGGCAGGCAGATAGGTAACGCGGTGGCTCCGCGTCGTCTGCATGCCACGATCGTCCTTTCCCTGATTCTCTCGCTCGCAGGGTCGATCTACGTTGCCACTCCGCGGTCCGCCGAAGCGGCGGCCGCCTGGACGACCACGGCGCTGAACCTGCGCGCGGGCCCGAGCACCGGCGATGCCGTCATCTTGGTGATGCCGGCCGGCGCGCCGGTCAATATCGTCCGCAACGTCACCAATGGCTTCTACAAGGTCCATTACAACGGCACGGCCGGCTGGGCTTCCGCCCAGTATCTGGCCCGCTCCAACCCTGGGGGCGGATCCGCACCTCCGACGAGCGGTGGCAACAATAACGGCGCCACCGGGAACGCGACCGTCAATACCAACGGACTCAATCTGCGGTCCGGGCCAGGCACCAACAACTCCGTCATCCTGGTGATGCCCTACGGCGCGTCCGTGACGCTGACCGGGGAAACCAGCAACGGCTTCGCCGCCCTGACCTACAACGGCCGGTCCGGCTGGGCCGCGTCGCAGTACCTCTCTGGCGGCGGGTCGTCCACGCCGCCGCCGAGCGGCAACAACGGCGGTTCCACGGCCGGGCCGACTGGCTCCGCGACCGTGAACACCAACGGGCTCAACCTGCGCTCGCAGCCGAGCACGAGTTCCGGCGTGGTGGCGGTCATGCCCAACGGCGCGGGCGTTACCCTCACGGGGCAGCGGCAGAACGGCTTCGTCTCGGTGACGTACAACGGCCGGTCCGGCTGGGCGTACGAGAGCTACCTGACCATCGGCGGTACACCGGCGCCGAGTCCGTCCCCATCTCCAAGTCCTGGCACGCCGTCGCCTGGCTCCGGCCTGGCCGTCACCACGACCTCGCTGAACCTGCGCTCCAGCGCGAGTACGAACTCGAGCGTCCTTGCCGTGATGCCGTCGGGCGCTCAGGTGCAGTTGACCGGTGTCGCCCAGAACGGCTTCTATCAGGTGGTCTACAACGGCCGCACCGGCTGGGCATCGGCCCAGTACTTGACGCTCGGAGGTACCCCAACTCCGAACCCAGGCAACGGAAACGGCGGCCTGCGGGGCGACACGGACGGCAACGGGTCGCTCTCCCAGCAGGAAATCATCGAGATCATCTACGCCGCGGCGGACCGCTATGGCCAGCCGCGGGACGCCATGCTGCGGGTGGCCCGGTGCGAATCCGTTCTGGATCCGAACGCGGTCAACCCGGCGGGATCCTACGGCCTCTTCCAGTTCGTGCCGAGCACCTGGGCGACTACGCCGTACGCCAACGAGGACATCTTCGACGCCTACGCCAACGCCAACGCCGCCGGTTGGATGTGGTCCGTCGGCCGCCGCAACGAGTGGGTCTGCCAGTAACGAGACGTGAGACGTGAGACGTGAGTAGAAGACGGTGAAGAGCGGCGCGCGTGCGGCATCGCACGCGCGTCGTTCGCGTTGTGATACGTTCTCACGACTCCACGTCTCCACGTCTCACGTCTCCGGAGGACGCCGTGACCATTGCCACGAATAAGGACCGGCTCGTGATGCTCTCCGTCATGGGGCAGGTGACGCCGCCCCGGTTCGATCCGCGGACGCCGTACCGGATCAGCCACGACGGCTGCCCAAGGGTGGTGCCAGCCACCGGCGGGATCGCCTACAACGTCCGCGTCGGCGACAAGATCGCCGGGCTGGTCGGAGATCACGTCGAGCCGGCGGTCTCGGCAAAGAACCCGGACGAGACGGCCAACGGCGGATTTAACGTGCTCTCGTGCGTCGGCAACGAGGCGATCGTGGCGACCGGCGATGCGCGTGGCGCGAAAGGTGTCGTCACCGGCAAACACGGCGGCGCCGAGCACGTCATGATCGACTTCCCGAACGACATGCTGGACAAACTCCTCGTCGGGGATCAGTTTCTGGTGCGGAGTTTTGGCACCGGACTGGCGATCGATGCCTTTCCCGATATCCGCTGCACCAATCTCGATCCACACGTCTTGGAGAAATGGGTCTCCGAGGTGCGGGAGGACAAGCTGGTGGTGCCGGTCGCCAAGATCGTGCCGGCGGCGATCATGGGCTCCGGCCTGGGCCGAGATAACGTCAACCGCGGCGACTACGACATCACCCTCTTTGATCCAGGAGTCGTAGCCGAGTACGGCCTCGACGAGTTGCGCTTCGGCGATTTCGTCGCGATCCAGGACGCGGACTCGACCTTCGGCCGCTACTACCGCACCGGGGCGGTCTCGATCGGGATCATCGCCCACGGTGATTCGGCCATCGCCGGCCACGGACCCGGCGTAACCGGCCTGCTCTCCTCCCGCGCCGGCGACATCCTGCCCGTCATCGACCCGCAGGCGAATCTGGCGGACCTGCTGGGGCTGCGGTAGGGCGCTCGACAGCTGCTCAGGCAGGGAACGTTCGCGTCCGCCGCGATAGACTGATCGCGACAGCGGAGGAATCCCCATGGTCTCGACCAAGCTGCTGACCGCCGAGGAACTGGAGCGACTGTCGGATCGTGGCAGGCGCTATGAGCTGGTGCAAGGAGAACTCGTCGAGATGACGCCGGTCGATCTGGTTCATGTGCGAGTCAGCGGCAACATCCAGGCGGCCCTCCACCGGTTTTCCTCAGAGAACCAACTCGGAATCGTTGGGTCGGAAGGCGGGTTCGTCCTGTTCCGGGACCCCGATACCGTTCGTGCTCCCGATGTTGCCTTTGTCCGGGCAGATCGCTGGCCGAGAGGCGAGGCCGAGCGGCATTTCGGCTATTTCCCGCCTGATCTGGCCGTGGAGGTGCGCTCTCCGTCGGAGTCGATGCGTTCGCTCCGCGCCAAAGCCCAGATGTACATCGAAGCCGGCGTCAGGCTCGTCTGGCTGGTGGACCCGGATAGCCGAACGATTCTGGTGGTCGCCCCGGCCACTGAGATCACAACCCTCCACGAGTCAGATACCGTGGAGGGTGGCGACGTTCTTCCCGGATTCCGAATGTCGTTGGTGGATGTCTTCCGCTAAGGAGATTCGCTACCGGTACGCGTCCGACCAGTGGAGCAGGCGGCGTTCGGCGAGGCCGAGCAGCCAGTCGGTCGTCTTGCCGAGGACGGCGAGCAGGATGATCGCCAGGAAGATGATGTCGGAGCGGCCGCTGTTGCCGCCGTCGATCAGCAGGAAGCCGAGTCCCTGGGCGGAGGCGATCAGCTCCGCCGCGACCAGGAAGAGCCATCCCTGCGCCAGCCCCAGCCGGAGTCCGGTGAAGAGCGAGGGCAGCGCCGCCGGCAGGAGCACCTGCCAGGCCAGGTTCGGGCCGCGCAGGCCGTACGCCTGCGCCGCCTCAATCAGCTTGCGGTCGATCTGGCGGATGCCGGCGACGACGTTGGTGTAGATCGGGAAGAAGGCCCCGATCGCGATCAGGACGATCTTCGGGCGCTCGTCGATGCCCAGCCAGAGGAGCAAGAGCGGTACCCAGGCCAGGGATGGGATCGCCCGGACCGCCTGGAGCGTCGGCGAGACCAGGTCGTCGATCAGCGAGGAGAGCCCCACGGCCAGCGCCAGCAGCAGAGCGAAGAGCGCGCCCCACGCAAAGCCCCAGACGACGCGCTCGACGCTGATCTGGATGTGGCCCAGAAGCAGATCGGCTTCCCAGAGTTGCTCGGCGCCGCGCCAGACATCGAGCGGGGCCGGCAACTGGGAGCGGTTGTAGACCTCCCGGTCGACCAGATACTGCCACAGGATCAGCAACCCGATCGGGAGGATGAACCCGCGCAGGAGTCGCGGCACCTGCCCAAGCCCCGCGACCCGTTTCGAGGCGGGGACCGACGCGGCGCGGCGCGGGGCGGAGACATCCGCCCGCGCGCCGAGGCCGGGTCCAGGGGTCAACTCGCGGGTTCGTTGCATAGATGCTCCTCAGGTCGGTGTTCGGCGTTCGGTGTTCGGGGCCTACTTCCCTTTTCCTTGCCCGGCGGAGGGAAGGGCTTCGGAGACCAGGGACCATTCCAATCGCCGAACGCCGAACACCGAACGCCGAACACCGCTACGAAGTCGGCGCCGCGTCGACGATGGCCTGGATCCACTCGGGGGCGTAGAGGTTGGCCAGGGCTTCGTTTGCGTCGGCGCCGGGGCTGAGCTGGTTCTCGGCCTCGAAGATCGGGATCACCGGGGTCAGGGCGGCGGTCTGCTCCTCGCCGGGAACCGGGGACATGGTCAGGACCGTGCGCTCGACCAGTTCCTTCTTCGCCACCTCGATCGACAGCGATGCCTCTTCGGCCAGGATCTGGGCGGTTTCGTCCGGGTTCTCGAGGATCCAGAGCGCGGGCCCGCTCGTACTGGGTGAGGACACGCGGCACGTAGGCGGCGTACTCCTCCAGGAACTTCTCGCGGGCGTTGAGAAAGCCGTAGGTGTTGAAGTCGATGTTGCGGTAGATCAGCTTGGAGCCCTGCTCGAGCTCGGTTTGGGCCATGTGCGGGTCCAGGCCGGCCCAGGCTTCCACATCGCCGCGCTCAAGAGCGGTCTTGCCGTCGGCGTGCTGGAGGTTGATGACCTCGATGTCCTTCTGGGCCAGGCCGTGGGCATTGAGCGACTGGAGGAGGAAGAAGTAGGGGTCGGTGCCCTTGGTGGCGGCCACCTTCTTGCCCGGCCACACCGGCCACGTCGGTGATCTCCGAATCGGCGGCGACCACCAGGGCGGCCCACTCCGGCTTGGAATAGATGTAGACCGTCTGAATCTCGGAGCCGTTTGTCTTTGCCAGCAGGGCGGCGGACCCGGCCGTGGAGCCGAAGTCGATCGCGTCGGAGCGCAGGAACTCGTTGGCCTTGTTGCTGCCGGCGCTCAGGACCCACTCCACTCCGATCCCTTCGGCCGAGAGATCCTCCTCAAGCCAACCGTGGCGGCGCAGCACGAGGGAGCTGGGGTTGTAGTAGGCGTAGTCGAGCTTGATCGTCTCCGGCGCTTCCTGGGCGGCGGCGCGGCGGCGGGTGACCGCCGCACCGAGCGCGGCGGCGAGCGGCACGGAGGCAGCCCCAAGGGCGAACTGGCGGCGAGTGATGGAGCGAGAATGGTGCGTCACGATCGGATCCTTTCTCAGGTGCGGATAGCAAGACGGCCGTCCACAGGGTCACGTTCCGGTGGATCTCTGGTGGAGTCGCTCGGTCAATGCAGCCCGAACGAGAGGAAGTCGAAGACGGAACTCTTGCGTCCCCGACCGATTCGATCGCCCGCCCGGACGCCAGACGGCGCGGCGGGCGAGGGACAGACCATAGGGGATACCGGCGCCGGGTCCGTGGCGCTCATCGCGTGGACCGTTGCGGCCGCGTCACCCGGCTGGTGGGCAGAGCGGATAGCATACGCAGGAAGCCCGGTGTTCCCCGGCAGGTCGGGATCGCCCGGCGGAGTGCCGTTGCTCTCGTGCCCGATGGGGAACCCGAAATGGGTCAGGATCCGAGCGCGAAGCTGGCCCAGGTGGGCATCGCCGCGGGCCCGGGGCCGGGGCACGGTCACGGGAATGGTGGCCACGATGGACGCCGGGCGATTCCCCAGGATCACGATCCTGTCCGCCAGGTGCAGCGCCTCGTCGACATCGTGGGTGACGAGGAGGACGGTCGATCCGGTGCGCTCGCAGACGTTCCAGAGCAGATCCTGCATCTGGAGACGGGTCAGGGCGTCCAGCGCGGCGAACGGCTCGTCCAGGAGGAGGACGCCGGGCTGCCCGATCAAGGCGCGGGCCAGGGCGGCGCGCTGGGCCATGCCGCCGGAGAGCTGGTGCGGCAGGCTCTTGGCAAATCCGTCCAGGCCGACGAGCCGGAGCCATTCATCCGGGGTCGAGGGGTTCTGGGCGCGACGAGTGCCGACCGCGACGTTGGCGGTGACGTTCTTCCAGGGGAAGAGGCGCGGCTCCTGGAAGACGACCGCGCAGCGTGGGTCGGAGCGCACGACCGGCCGATCGCCCAGGCGGAGCTCGCCGCTGCTGGGCTGATCCAACCCGGCGATGAGGCGCAGCAAGGTCGACTTCCCACAGCCGCTCGGGCCGAGGACGGCAACGATCTCGCCGGCGGCAATCGTCAGGTCGATGCCCTGCAGCACGGGCAGGTGCTCGTTGCGGCGGTCAAATTGTTTGGCGACGCGGGCCAGGGTGACGGGTTCTGCCATCTCGACTCCCTAGACGTGAGACGTGAACCGAGACGTGAGACGTGAGTAAAGAGACGGCAAGAGTGGCAACACGGCAAGACGGCAAGTAAGAGCGCTCATATTCGTGCTTTTCGTCTCACGTCTCACGTCTCGGTTGGCAACAAAAAACCTCATCCGTCAGGATGAGGGTGACTCCGGTGGCGTGGCGGCATTGGCGGCCGGTGCGACCTGTCCCCCCATCTACCGGGCGACACGTCGGTCGCCTGACGGAATTAGCACCTGCCCCCAGATCCGTGCCGGATCATCGGGGTGGTTGCTGGGGCTTCACAGGGCCGGTCCCTCTGCCCCTCTGGATGAGAGTGCGCTATTCGGTTACGGGCGTAATCTACAGTGATTGATCAACAATGTCAACAACTCCCGAGCATCTGCGACGGCGCGTCGAATGGTCGCTTCACGAGCACATCGACGGCGCCCGAGACTGACGCATACGGGCGTTGTTTGCGGGCACCTTGGAAGAGCGTACTCGGCAGGGCCGCGGCCCTGACAGGGACAAGGCTAGCGCCTTGGGAGGGGAGACGAATACGTCCCCCTCTCCGTCTCAGGGCGCTAGCCGGGATTATTCACGGGTACCGCGTGAGAACAGCGATGTCGAGATGGCGTCGCCCGGGGCTCAAGACCCCGGGCTGAGCCGGATAACCCCCCTGAAGGGGGCTGAACACGGCGTTCCCCATCACGACACCCGTTCTCAGCCGGCTTATGGAGGTTGCGGAATGGATCGCGGGTTTCTTGGAGCGCCGCCGCGCCCCCCTGGTCGCCCGGGCCAACCTTGGGCCGTGAGCCCCGGGCGGCAGCGGCGCCGCCGTCCCCCGTCCTAGCACCGCCCCAATAATTCATGATCAATTCCGCCACCTCCATCAGCCAGCTTATTGGGCTCAGCCCGGGGTCTTTGGCCCCGGGCGGGGCCAGGTCGTCGCCGCCGTTCCCACGGCGCCCATGAATAATCCGCCCTAGCCCTGTCCCCCGCTCACTCTCACCTCGTCCCAAAGCGGCGGGCACGGTACCTGCATAGCGAGGGAAGGCGGGCGATCCTGGTGCGGGCCGTCCGCTCGCTTGTCATCCCGCGGGTATCGTGAAAAGAGGGGAAAGGCTTATGTACCGACGCTTTATGCTGATTGGTCTCGCCCTGGCGGCGATCGTTCTCACCATTGGCGGCTACGCCGTCGCCCAGGATTCGTCCACCCCCGAGGCCCAAGGAACGCCGACCGATCTCTGCGCCACTCCTGTCGGTGGGGCCGAGGGCACGCCGGTGACCGCGGCCACCCCGGCCGCCAGCGAGGCTGGGACACCGGTTAGCCTCGACGAGTGCCCCACGCCCGGCGCAACCACCGCCGAGGTGGTGAACGTCGAGATGGTCGACATCGCCTTCAACCCGACCACGCTGACGATCCCGGCGAACACCGACGTGACGTTCCACTTCGTCAACAACGGTGCCTCCGTCCACAACTTCAAGATCGACGATCCGGAGGTCTTCTCCGGCGACCTCAACGCCGGCCAGTCCGCCGACGTGACGGTCAACCTGCCGCCGGGCACCTACAAGTACTACTGCACGATCCCGGGCCATGAACAAGCCGGCATGGTCGGGGAGTTGACGGTCCAATAGGGAGATAACGAGCCCTGCGGGACAGATCGGTGACAGTGCCGGCCGCATTCGCGGCCCAAGAACACGGCGGCCGGGGATAACACCCCGGCCGCCGTTGTGTGAGAGGTTCACGGGGACGTGAGCGGGATCGACACAACGCGTTGTTCGGGCCCGGTGGCCGACCAACAGATGTCGTGTTGCGGGCGTCGTTCCCCAACCCGCGACGCCAGGGTCGGTAACCGGGCGGACACATCGGTCCGCCCTTGCCAGACGTTGCGAGGCGCCCGATACGATACCGCGCGTCCCCAGCCGGCTTCCGTTACCCGGCCCGGGGCGGCAATTCCCGGTGGCCGGGCGACGTCGTTCTCGTGCGCTCGTCGAACATCTTGGCCGCCGGCGCCATTAGCCTCGGAGAGGCTGTCATGCTGAGCCCGGGCCAACCTCGGGCCGTGAGCCCCGGGCGACCCGCAGACGCGGCCAACCTTTAAGTCGGGTAAGTCGAGCGCTCTAGCTCTCGCCTCCCTGGGAGCCACGCCGGCGGCGGGCAACCTGGTGGGAGCGGGCGAGGGTCTGCTTCCGCATCGACTCGGTGTAGGGAGCTTCGGCCGGTGCGGCCAACAGGGCATCACCCTCCGCGATGAAGCTCATTGCCTCAGCCGAGTACGAGGCACTCATGAGGCTTGCCTGGGACTGGCGTAACCGAGCCCGGCTCTCCTGGTAGCGACCCTCGCGGTCCAGGCGCATTGCCTCGCGGCGCTCGTGGGCGGCGTGCTGCAGGGCGGCCTCTTCGCGGACATCCGGATCGGACGCGGCGGCGCGGACGACACCTTCGTCGGCGAACAGAATCGGCGGCACGTCGACCGCGATCTGTCGCTGCCGGTCGGCCAACGTGTCTGCCCAGGTCGCCTCCAGCGTGAGGGTTTCGGAGACGCCCGCGGTTCCGCGCAGGGCGGTTACCAGGAAGATCAGGCGGATCTCGTCGTTGGCGGGGACGTCCCGGACGGAGACACCAATTCGCTTGCCGGTACGCTCGGAGGGATAGGTCCCGAGCACGGTGGCGCGCAATCCCTTCGGCAGGGTGAGGTTGATCGACAGCCCGGCGGCAACGACCGTCAGCAGTTCCCCAAGTTCGCGCTCGAAGATGTCGCGCAGCTCGTGCGGCGAGGTGGCGTGGTAGAAATTGCCGCCGCCCGCTTCGGCCATGGCGGAGAGCAGGTCGCCGTCGTATTGATCGCCAACGCCGAGGGTAGATGTGGCGATGCCACGGCGGCGCAGTTCGTGGGCATGCTTCGTCAGTTCTCGCGGCTCGGTGATGCCGACATTGGCCAGACCGTCGGTGAGCAGCAACGCTCGCCGCACCCGATGCGACCTGGCCGGCGGTTCCGGAGTTGGCTCACCGCCCTCGGCCAGCTCCTGGCAGGCCGTCAGCCAGCCGTCGCTCAGGGCGGTTGTGCCCCCGGCGTCGACACCGCGTAGCGCCAGCCGTAGGCCGGTCTTAGTCCGGGCCGTGGCGCTGGCCAGCGGCTGGAGCATGTCGACCTCGTGGTCGTAGACCACAAGCGCGCACCGGTCGTCGTCCCGGAGGAATCCGACGGCGACGTCGACCGCCTGCTTGGCGAGATCCAACGCGGCACCGGCCATCGAGCCAGAACGGTCGAGGGCAAAGGCCAGGTCAAGCGGGGCGCGGCGCTCACCGGGCCGCGGGGCGGCGGTGGGTGCGATCCGGACCATCAGGGTCGCGCTGCCACCGGTCACCGGCATCAGCGGTTTTTCCCAGCGGGCGTCGATGGTGAGGCTGGCGTTGTCGGGTGTCGAGTCGGGCATGGGGATCCTCCTGTAGCGAGATGATTGCGACGAATGATGGCGATGAACAGTGGGAACGGGTTGATTGCGGGCGTTGGCGACGCGGTTGGAACGGGAACGCACCATCCCCCTGCCGCCCGGGGCTCACGGCCCGGGCGTCGCCGAAACGTGGCCAACCTTCCCTACGATCTCTCTAACCCAGGATCCGCCGTGCCCAGGTGACCAGAGCATCGATCTGTTCGCGCTGGCGGTCGTAGGCGGCGGCGCGGATAAGCAACTCGGCATCGTCCCCGAGCCGGAGGCGGCGCCAGGATTCCGCTGGAATCTCATCCGGGTCGGCGATTGCATCGAGCGCCGCCAGGGCCGCGCCACGGTCCAGGTCGGCGCGGATGAGGCTGGCGTGATCGTTCGGATCACCGCGTTCGGCAGGGGCGGATTCGGACCCCTCAACATCCTGTTCCGGCGCCTCGGACGGTTCTCCGACAAACGCGGGTTGCTGGGGGGGCGGTGTGCCCGGCGCCAACCAACTGGATCGTGCCGGTGGTGCCGCATCCGCCGGAGCGGCCTGCGTTCCATGGCGCGACGGCAGCAGGCGAGAGAGGTAGGAGGCGGCGCTATCCTCCGCGTGCCGCGTGGACTGCAGGGGGGTGCGCTCCGGCCTGTCCGCATGGCGCCGTGGCGCCTCGTCGAGGCCTGGCCCCGAATCCGAACCTGCTTCTTCGAGGAGGGCACGCACGGCGCCGGCATCCAGTCCGCGCAAACGCCGACGGATCTCGCGCAAGGGGAGGTAGGCGTCCTTCAGGCGGGCGATCAGGCGCAGGCGATCGAGATGTTCCGATGTGTATGCAGCCCGGGGGCCCGCTCCGACCGGGGGAGGGAGGAGACCCTCAGAGATGTAGTAGCGGACGGTGCGGACAGAGACGCCGGCGGCCTCCACCAACTCCGTTAGCCCCATTACATCTTCGTGGTCGAATCCTTCTCCGCGCTCGTCCATCCGCTCCTCGGCATCCGCTCTTCTTCTTGCGCTCAAGCAATGTAACAGTATAACGTCATACTGTCAATATGCCGCGAAGGAGCCTGATGATACAATCGCGCGCCGCGAACCAGAGAGAACCTTTAGCGACACCGTCCAACGCGGGACGGTTCGGGGAGCAGGATGACGACACGACAGGCCAACGGGACCGGCCCGGACGAACAGAACCAGACCGGTGGAGCGCCATTGCCGCTCGCCGGCATCCGGGTGGTCGATCTCACTCGGGTGATGACCGGCCCGTATTGCACCATGATGCTCGGCGATCTCGGCGCCGAGGTCATCAAGATCGAGCAGCCCGGCAAGGGCGACGATACCCGGGGCTGGGGGCCGCCGTTTCTCGGTGGCGATGAGCCAGATGGCGATCCCGGCTACCGGGGCGAATCGGCCTACTTTCTCTCGATCAACCGCAACAAGCGCTCGATCGCCCTCAACCTGAAGCACCCGGACGCCTGCGCCGCCCTGTGGAAGCTGATCGACGCCGCCGATGTCGTGGTCGAGAACTTCTCGCCCGGCACGATCGACCGGCTAGGGTTTGGCTACGAGGCGGTCAAGGCCCGCAACCCGACGATCGTCTACGCCTCCATCTCCGGCTTCGGCCAGACCGGACCGTCGCGGGGCCGCACCGCCTACGACCTGATCCTGCAGGGGATGGGCGGAATGATGGGGATCACCGGCCATCCCGGCGGGCCGCCGACCAAAGTCGGCGTGCCGATCGCCGACATCGCCGCCGGGATGTTCGCCGCATTCGCCATCGCCGGGGCGCTCTACGGCCGCACCCAGACGGGCCAGGGCCAGTACATCGACGCCTCGCTCCTGGCGGGGCAGGTGGCCATGCTCACCTACCAGGCCGCGATCCTCTTCTCGACCGGCCAGGTGCCCGTGCCCCTGGGCAACGCCCACCCGATCGTGGCGCCCTACGACACCTACCAGAGCGCCGACGGCTACGTGAACATCGCGGTTGGCAACGACGGACTCTGGCAACGCTTCTGCGCCGCCTTCGAACTGCTGGAGCTGGCCGAGAACCCGGTCTTTCGCACGAACGCTGGGCGGATCACCAACCTCGCCGCCCTCAACGCCGAGATCGGCCCGATCCTCCAGGCCCACACCACCCAGGAGATCGTCGACCGGCTCGATGCCCACGGCGTTCCCTGCGGCCCGATCTACGACATGGCCGAGGTCTTCGCCGATCCCCAGACCCAGGACCAGGCGCTCCAGCGCACCGTGCCCCACCCAACCCTGGGCGAGATCACCGTGACGGGATTCCCATACCGGCTCGGAGGGCAGTCCTTGCCAGTGCGCAGCCACCCGCCCCTGCTCGGCGAGCACTCCGCTGAGATTCTGCGCGAACTCGGCTACTCCGACGCCGAGATCGACAGCCTTGTCAACACGGGGGCCGTGGCGCAGCACGGTTTCTAACTGTCCGGTGATGGTTGTAGGGGCGAGGCAAGCCCCCCGGTTCGCATTGGCCGGGAAGGTTCGGCTGGTAGGGGCGGACCGATGCTGTCCGCCCGGCAACCAACCGCGTCGTCACGAATCGGCAGCGGCGTTGGCGACATCGATACGCCATGGACAGGCAACTGGGCGGACACATCGGTCCGCCCCTACAACGCGTTGCGCCACATCCGACATCGACTCTGGGACAAACGGAAGCCCCCGCTCCCTGGATTGGGAGCGGGGGCGTTGAGCGTAGACGAGTGCTCTGCTAGTTCACCGAGACCGGTGTGCCAGCGGGATCGGCCTCGTCGGTCGTGCCGCCACCGACACCGTCGGTGGAATCGTCGTCGTCGTCCCCGTCGCGGTCGCCGCGCGGTCCGCCACGCCCGTCGAAGTCGCCGGGGCCGCCGGGACCGACGCGACCGTGGTCGCCGCCCAACCAGCCAAGCCGGAAGGGGATGTCGCCGGAGGTGATCCGCTCGGTGAGGGCGGCCGCCTGATCGGCCAAAATCTCGCCGGCCGCCAACTTCGCCTCGACCATGTCGGTCAGGGACTGCGTGATGGCGGCCTCGACTGTCCCTGTATCGGTGCCGAGGTTTGCCGCCAGCCCGGCCACGAACTCGTCATAGGCGGCGTCCGCCTCCGACTCCTCGGTCGTAGCGTCCGTGGTGGCGTCCGTGGTCGAGTCTGCCTCTTCCGCCGCCGGGGTCGACTCCTGGGCGAAAACGCCACGGACGCCGACGGCTCCGAGACCGAGCACCGCCACCAGCAGCGTCATCGCAACCGCCAGCCCGGCATTGCGCGCGCCGCCCTTTACCCGTTCCAACCGCTCCTGCATAGCGCCTTTCTCCTTATTGCCGGGGAGCCATTCCCCCCGGCCAATCCATCCGTCACATGCCGATCGGGCCAGCCCCCTGGTGCATGTGACTGGTGTCACGATATCGAGGGTCGAATATGGTCCTCATATGGTGTGCGCCACGCCGTGCAGCCATTCCACGGCGGCAGAGATCCAGCGACAGGATGCTGGCGTTATTTACGAGATAGTCGTACACACGGCGGCGCCCGCCTCTCACTGGAGGCGGGCGCCGCGCATCGTTAGGGCCAGCTCGTAGGGGCAGGGCTTGCCCTGCCCCTACCAGGATTCTGCTGGACTACCCGAGGGTGTGCGACTCCTCTGGCAGAACGAGATGCCGCTCGAACAGGTCGAGGACGTCGGGGTCAACAAATCGGCCGATGCGGTCGCGGAACCAGGCTCGGGAAGTCCAAGGGCGGCCGGCAAGGAACTCGTGGAGAAGGACCTTCCCGACGCCGGGAATCCTGACCAACTCACCGTCGGTGGCAACGGTCAGGTCGTAGCGGACGGTGATCGGGGCCGTCTGGGCCGGGGCGCCGATCATGAGGCTCTGGGGGAGCACCCGCGCCATGCCGCGCAGCGCCGGACGGGGCGTATCGGCCAAGCCCCGGCGATCGCCGGCGAGCGGTTGACCGGCGCGGGAGGATTGTCGTGGGTGAAGGAGCGTCGATTCCGCCAAACGGATGCCATTCATTGCCGCGTAGGCCCGGTTGGGGACGTTGGTACCGCCTATCCACATTGAGGCCACGATAGCGAGGGTGGCATATCGTCTATGTAAAGAACGGAGAGGACGCCGCGACCGCGGCATCAGTTCTGCGTACTCCGTTAACAACGGAATCCGGGAGGGAAGTATTTCCGCCCTCTCGGGTCCTCGCTTCCGTAAGGCGATTGATATGGCTTTAACAGTATTGATTGTCGATGACGAACCGGACGTGCGCCGCATTTTGGTCGACGTCTTCCGGGACGAGGGATACCAGGCGATCGCCGCCGAAGATGGATCGCGGGCGTTGGAGCTGGCTGCGATCCGCCGTCCGGATATCGTCCTCAGCGATGTGGCGATGCCCCGGCTCGATGGGGTGACGCTGGCGCGGCACCTGGCGCGCTGGAAGCCGCCCATTCCGGTCGTGCTGATGAGCGCGGTCCGTACAAGAGGAATCGGCACGTTGCCGTTTATCGCCAAGCCGTTCGACCTCGACGACATGCTCACCTTGATCGAAGCGACGGCGCAACACGCCGCCTGATCGCCAGATCAGCCCAGCCCGGTCGCGGCAGCGACATCCATCATCGCGTACCCTCCCAGCATTCGAAACGTATAGAGCGCCTATCAACACCGTCGGGCGCCGCGCCGTTCGGCCCAGTCCCGGAGGGACGTCGTCGGTTCAGCGCCAGGTTTCAACCTGGCGTCCGCTTATAGGCATCTGGCGGAGGAGGGGCGCCTCATGATCGTGATCCGGCGGGCAACTCCCGGGGACGTGGGGACACTGGTCGCGCTGGCCGCCGCGCTGGCGCGCGAAGATGCTGGTCAGCGCGATGCCTACGCGAACAGTTCCTGGGTCGAGACCGCAGGCGTTGAACGTTACGGCGAGGTCGTATCCAATCCGGATGCCAGGTGCTTCCTCGCCTACAGCGGTGATACGCCGGTCGGCTACATCTCCGGCAGTCTCCTGCCGCCCGACATCTACACCCGGGCAACCGAGGCCCGCATCGGCTCGCTGTACGTCGTCGCCAGCCACCGGGGTCAACAGGTGGGCGAACGACTGGTGGACCAATTCCTGGCCTGGGCCCGCGAACGGCGGGCAGACCGGGCGACCGTCTCCGCCTTTGCCAGCAACCAGGGAGGGCTGCGCTTCTACGAGCGTGTCGGGTTCAGTCCGCACACGGTCTCGCTCCAGCTTCCCCTCGCCCCTCTCAACTGAGCGGCCCCGGATACCCCGGATGGTGGGCTCAGGCGTCGCCGGCGGGCGTGCTCAACTCGTGCATCGCATGGGCACCGCCTTCGGCGCCCATGCCGGTGGCAGCCGGCACCGGCTCGGGGGCCTGCCCCCGCACGGACAGTTCCTGCTGCATGAGCTGGATCTCGTTGAACTGGACGGGGACGATGGTCTCGGCGAGCTCCCGCGTGGGCCTGGTTTCGACACGGGAGGTCCCGGCCTGGGCCATCTCTATCCCCGAGGCGTGGTGGCGGATCATGAGGCGATAGAAGTGGATTTCCGCCTCCGGCAGCGGCAGCGTGCGCAATTGCTGGATCTCCTCGGCGGACGCCATCCCGGGCATCAGGGTCCCCGCCGGCACCGGGTGTCCCATCCAGGCCATCGCCGGCTCCGTGCCGGTGCTGGGCAGGTCCCAGACGGAGAGGTAGCCACGCATCATCCCGATCTGGATCAACTGGTTGATGATGATGTCGGTGGCGATTGCGTCGACCAGGTTGTCGGAGGAACGGTCACGCATCAGGAAGGACATCGCCACCGCCTGATCGTGGTGGACGATCATGTCGCGCAGGAACCCGGCATCGGCAGAGTCGGACCCGGGTATGGTCTCGCCGGTATCCCGCGCGATGCCGCTGCGCCATCCGGCCCCAAGCGCCCCTGCCGTAAACACGACCGCGACGGCCAGCACGACGAGACGGTATCCTGCGGTGATCCCGCGACGGCGGCGATCCGACCGGACCGCGCTCTGTCCGGCGGCAACCAGGCGCTCGGGATGGCCCGGGCCGGTGAGCTCATCACGGCCGGCATTCGCCGCCGGACCTGCATTGGATGGAGTCGGGGGAACCGATGCAGCGTTGCTCATGGAGATCCGTCCTGGCGAAAACCGTCCGCGCCACTACGAACGGTACGGAGCCCAACTCCGTTCTGGATGACACCGCCGGTAACGCGCTGCTCGTCCAGACCTGGTGATTCCTCCATCAGTCCGCACAGGACGTGCGCGGCTGCCCAGTCGGTACCCCTGGCACCGGGGGGATGTGGCGGGTGTCTGCCATCTGTCGTCTGGCACGGTTGTGCATTCATGACAGTGTTCTGAAGCGCGTGGGCGTGCTTGAATGCAGGTGATAGTCTCCCGCGACCCGCCGGGCGATCGTCGATGTCAAATCCGATGTGTAAGGGAGTTGCCGTCATGGGCTCGAACGGTCACCGGCACGACCATTCCGCGGACGATACGGTCACGGACCGCGACCGCGGACAAGTCCGCCGCCGCCCGGTGCGGATCGGGATCGGCGGGCCGGTCGGGACCGGCAAGACCGCGCTGGTCTGGCGCCTGTGCGAGGCCCTGCGCGACCGGCGCAGCCTGGCAGTCATCACCAACGACATCTACACCCTGGAGGACGCCGAGTTCCTTACCCGCCAAGCGGCCCTGCCCCCGGACCGGATCGTCGGGGTGGAGACGGGCGGATGCCCCCACTCCGCTATCCGCGACGACCCCTCGCTCAATTTCGATGCCGTCCGCGATCTGGAAACGCGCCACCCGGATCTCGATCTGATCCTGATCGAGAGCGGCGGCGACAACCTCTCGGCGACCTTCTCCCCGGAGCTGGCCGACGCCTCGGTCTTCGTGATCGACGTCTCCGGCGGCGACAAGATCCCGCGCAAGGGAGGCCCAGGCACATCCCGCTCCGACCTGCTGGTCATCAACAAGACCGACCTGGCCCCGCTTGTCGGGGCCTCCCTTGAGGTGATGGCCCGCGACGCGAAGGCGCAGCGCGGCGACCGCCCAACCGTGTTCACCAACCTGCGCGACCGCGAGGGTATCGATGCGGTCCTGGCCTGGGTTGAAGACAGACTGGCCGCTGCCCAGGCGACGGCCTCCACCTGAGGCCGGGCCCAATCGGCGTTCCGGAACAACCCGCGAACCGCCGAATCAGGCACCACCCCCGTAGGGGTGGACCGATGGAGCGTGTGCCAGGGTGGCCTGCTGGGGTGTCGGATCGCCTCTTCGACCGCGCCTGCGACTCGGTCGAGTCCGGCCAGAGGAGGAAGGCGAGCCGCTGGCGCTGCTGGGGAGCCTCCCGGTGGAGGAGGCGGAAGGCGAGGAGCGACTCGGCCCGCGCCGACTCGAGGGGAGGCAGGGGGTATCGCCGTGCCGCACGTCGAGCGGGCCGAGAAGATGGATTCAGCCTTGACCGTTCACTAGACCGCGCGCCGCGTCCGCGGGTTGGCGAACTCGTCCAGACCGGACGAGACGAAGTACAGCCCGACGAAGACCAGCATGATGATGATCACCGGGGGCAGGAACCACCACCATAGCCCGTGAAGCAGCGCGGCATAGAAGTTCGCCCAATAGAGCGTTACGCCCAGCGTGTTCGAATCCAGTTCGGTCAGCCCCAGCAGGTCAAGGCCGACGGAGGCGAGCACGGCGCCGGAGACCGTCCCGACGAAGGTCGCCGCCAGGTATGGGAGCAGATTCGGCATGATCTCCTTGAAGATCACCTGGGCCGCATTCGCCCCCGACATCCGCGCCATTTGGACGTAGGAGCGCTCGCGGATGCTCAGCACCTGCGAGCGGATCGTGCGGGTCGGAAAGAGCCAGGCAAACAATCCGATAACCAGCGCCATCTGGTTGAGCGTCAGAGCGGCATGGAGCGAGATCGCGACCAGCACCAGCACCAGGATCGCCGGGATCGTCAGGCCGATATCGACGATCCCGCGGATCGTCGTGTCGACCCACCCCCCGAAATAGGCGGCAATCAATCCTAAGATCGTCCCGATCGTGACCCCGATGACCCCGGCCACCAACCCGATATAGAGCGTCTTCGGAGTACCGACAATCATCACCGCCAGAAGATCCCGCGCTTGGCGGTCGGTCCCGAGCGGATGGTCCCAGGACGGCTCCTCGTTCGCCTTGCCGGACAAGGGATCGGCCAGGGAGATGTCCCAAAAGAGCCGCCCAAGGAGCGCAAACAGCGCAATGATCAGGAGGAGCGTCAGCCCAATGGAAAGATTCTTGTTCCGCCGCAAATACCCGAGCATGCCGCTCCTCCAAACAGACGTGAGACGTGAGTCGTGAGCGACGAGGTGAACCGATGTCGTCCCGACCTACCCCGGTCATCCCGAGCTTGTCGAGGGATCTAGAGGGAGACGGCGGGACGATGGTGCCGCCGTTTTGCGCGAGAACGATGCCGTGTTCTCGGAGGCCGGGGCTACCTCGTTGCCACGCGCCCTTCGAGATCCCTCGACAAGCTCGGGATGACCGGGGAGGGCGGGGCGGCATCGACACCCCTCGGACGCCGGACGCCGGACGCCGTCCTACTTCCCCTCGTACGAGATCCGCGGATCCAGGATTGGGTAGATCAGATCGAGGATCAGCGTCGCGATCGAGACGCACAGCACGATTGAGAAAATAATCCCCTGGACCACGAAGTAGTCGAACAGCAGGATCGACCGGTAGAGCATGCCGCCGACGCCGGGGTAGTTGAAGATCACCTCCACCAGGAGACCGCCGGAGAGGATCGTCGCCAGCGAGAGGCCGAGGGCCGTCGTCTGCGGCAGAAGAGCGTTCCGCACCGCGAAGTGGAAGAAGAGCGTGTAGTTCTTCATCCCGGATGCCTCGGCGAAGATCATGAAATCCTCGCCCTCGGCCGTGATCATCATCCCGCGCATCCCGAGCGCCCAGAACCCCATCGAGGCCAGCAGGATGCTGAGCGCGGGCAGCAAGCTGTGTTCCAACACGTCCCAGGCGAACGACCACGACCACTCAGGAATGCTACCCGGTGAATAGCCGCCAAACAGCGGGAAAATCGGCCACTGGAAGGCAAAGAGATAGAGGAGGATCAACCCCAGGAGGAAGAACGGGACCGCGGAAAACAGCAAGAGGGGCGGAAACAGATACTGGACCCACCCAGGGGTGTGACGCCACCCGAGCAGGGCTCCGAGCAGCGTCCCGAGCAGAAACGCCAGCACGGTCGTCGTCAGGAGCAACCCGATCGTCCACGGGATCGCCGAACCGAGCACCCCCCAAACAGTTTCCGGGTAGTTGGCCATCGAGTACCCGAGGTCGAGCCGGGCGATATCGCCCAGATAGACCAGGTACTGCTGCCAGAGGGGGTCATTCAGGCCGAACTTCTCCTGGTAGACCTCCACCATCTCGACCATACCCGACTGGACGGCGCCGCCTGTTGCCGCCGACTGGAGCAAGCGGGAGCGGATGGGATCGCCGCCGGAGATCCGGGGCAGGAAGAAGTTGAGGGTCGCGGCGGCCCAGAGGATGACCACGAACATCACGAGGCGGCGAATCACATATTCAAGGCGCATGGTTGTGGAGGTCCCATCACGCTAGGAGGCTGGGAGGCTAGAGGCGGACGTGCCCCCCGGCCGCACGGCCGGGGGGCAGCGCCCGCGTCTCCCTACTGGGCCGGTTTCAGCTCGTTGAGGATGAGCTGGAAGGTGAGGTGCCAGAAGGCGCCGTTGACGTAGGCGTTCTCGGCGGTGGGCCAGCCGGTCCAGTACGTCTGGTTCATCGGGATCCGGTGGTACCACTCCTGGATGGGGATATCCGGCAGCTCCGGCAGCCAGATCGCCATCGCCCGCAGCCACTGGTCGGTCAGGGCCGCCTGGTCATCCGGCGAGGTGACCGCCATCTCGTCGACGATCTTGTCGTACTCCGGGTTATTCCAGCGCGAGAAGTTCACGCCGTGGCCACCCGGCACCGCGACGAGACTTCGATTGGTAGAGGAACAGCGTGTCGTACGGGTCGTTGCCGACGCTGCCGCCGTGGCCGTAGAGCGAGGCGGTCCAGTCTCCAGGGCCGAAGCGGGTGAAGAAGTCCGGCGGCTGGGCGTACGACGCCTCGATCCCCTGGTTCTTCAACTGCTCGACGATCACCGGGCCGATGTCGGCCATCACCTGGAAGGACTCGATCGGGACGTTGATGCCCTGACCGTCCTTCATCCACATGCCGTCTTCCTTGACCCAGCCGGCTTCCGTCAGCTTGGCGTCACCCTTCTCGGGGTTGAACTCCAGCGTCGGGTACTCCTCGAGCAGGGCCGCGGCGGCGTCGACGAAGGGCTGCAGGCCCGGGTAGGAGGGCATCGGCAGCGGCCACTTCGAGCCCGCGCCACCGAGGGCGACGTCGATGATCTGGTCGCGATCGATGTAATAGCTGAGGGCCCAGCGCACGGCCGGGTCGTCGAACGGCGGCCGCTCGTTGTTGACGTAGAGCGAGGTCGGCCACCAGTCAACGTAGCCGAACGGCGGCTCCGTCCCGGTGTGGGTGATGATGCTCGGGTTCTCCGCCATCACCGTTTCGATCGTCAGCGGCCGCAGGTCGAGCGAGCAGTCGACCTCGTTCGAGATCAGCTGCTGGGCCATCTGCTCATCCGGCACGGCCGGGAGGTAGATGATCCGCTCGACCGCCGGCATCGCGGCCACCAGGCCCTGATCCACCGCCCACCAGGAATCGCGGCGGTCGATGATCTTCTGCTCCGCCGAGGTGAGGACGACCTGCCACGGACCAGTGGTGACCGGCAGGCCGGCGGCGATGTCGAAGTTCTCGAACGTCGTCCAGTCCTGCCCCTCGTAGATGTGCTTCGGCACGATGTAGAGGCCGATGTCGTACTTGTAGGTCATGAAGTACATGAAGCGCGGCGCGGGGATCTTGAAGGTCAGGAGAACGTCCGTGTCCGTCTCCGCCACGGCCGACTCCAGGAAGGTCCCGACATTGACCCCCCACTTCACATCCGCGCCCAGTTCGCCCGCGGTGCGGATGGAGTAGGCGACGTCCTCCGCCGTGAAGGGCGTGCCGTCGCTCCAATTGATCCCGGAGCGCGTCTTGATCTTGAGCGTGGTGTAGTCGGCGTTGTATTCCCAGCTCTCCGCCAGCCACGGGATGGTCTCGTCGGCGAAGGCGCTGTAGAAGGCCAGGGGTTCGTGCAGGAGGCCGAGGCCGTTCTGGTGGTTGGACAGAACCAGATAGCCGTTCCAGAGGTTCTGATCGACGTAGCGGCCGGCTTCGCCCGCCCAGCGGAGGATGAGTGTTCGCTCGCGTGGGACTTCCGGAACATCCTGTGCCGCGGGGACGGCGCCGACCCCGCGCGCGAATGGCGCCGCCACGGCGGCAGCCGCGCCGGCGGCGGCTCCCGTCTTGACCAACGTCCGCCGAGAAACCCTGAGAGTATCCTGGTCCTGCATCGGGCCTCCTCCTGGGTGATGGATGCGGACAAAACGCCGGGTATGACGTGGTCGCGGCGTTGACCGCGACGCTCCCTGGCGTTACCGTGCACAACAGGCACTATTCGCATCCGACGACATCGCCAGTATACTCGGCACGATTGCCAAATGTGTCAACCACGTCCATTCACAAAGAGTTCGGCAGCCGTGCGCAGCGTCGCGAGCGGTGGGGCAGCCGCCCCGGCACCGCGTCGAGCCACGGCAGAAGCCGCCAAGCGCCGCAGTTAGAGGATATGACCGCGCGCTCGCCGGGAGGAAACCTGCCGATATGCGGGAAGTGCTACGCGTTGAAGATCTGAAGGTCAACTATCACACCCCGGCCGGTCCGGTCCGCGCGGTCAACGGCGTCTCCTTCACGCTGCACCCAGGGGAGCGGCTCGGTCTGGTCGGCGAATCGGGCTCCGGCAAGTCGACGATCGCCCTCGCCCTGATGCGCCTGATCCGGCCGCCGGGCCGGATCGACGGCGGCAAGGTGATCCTGGATGGGGTCGATCTGCTGGAGCTGAACATCGACGAGATGCGGCGGCAGCGGCTGGCCCGGATCGCGCTCGTCGCCCAGGGCGCGATGAACTCGCTCAACCCCGTGAAACGGGTCCGGGATCAGATCCGCTACGGCCTGCGCGACCACGATAAGAACGTGTCCAACGGCGATCTCACCAAATACACGGCGGGGTTGCTGGAGCAGGTCGGGCTGCGGCCCGACGTCGCCAACATGTACCCCCACGAGCTGAGCGGCGGCATGAAGCAGCGGGTCTGCATCGCCATCGCGATCAGCATGAAGCCGCTGCTCATCATCGCCGACGAGCCGACCAGCGCCCTCGATGTCGTCGTCCAGTGGCAGGTGATCGACACCCTCCGCCGCGTCCAGGGCGAGATCGGCGCGGCCGGTATTCAGATCGGCCACGACATGGGCCTGATGGCCCACTCGGTCGACCGCCTGGGCGTGATGTACGCCGGCCTGATGATGGAGCTGGGGTCGGTCCGGGATGTCGTCAAGGAGCCGCTCCACCCCTACACCCAGCTCCTGATCGGCAGCCTGCCCTCGCTCGGGTCGAAGGACAAGCCGACCGGCATCCCCGGCCTGCCGCCGTCGCTCCTCAATCGCCCGAGCGACAACTGCCCCTTCCACGCCCGCTGCCCCTACGCCATGGAGCGCTGCCGGACCCAGCAACCGGCCCTGCGTGAACTCGGCCCCGGCCACTGGGCCGCCTGCCACCTCTACGACGATCCTTCGTACAAACCGGTGCGGATGCACACCGCCAGGACGTCCACCCAACCCACCGTGACGCCACAGCCGGAAGCGCTGGTGACCCAATGACGCCCCTGCTCGAATTGCGCAACGTCACCAAGGTCTTCTCGTCCGGCGTCCTCAAGCAGGCCAAAAAGACGATCGCCCTGGAGAACTTCTCGTTCTCCATGAGCGACTCCACCCCGACCGTGACAGCCGTTGTCGGCGAGAGCGGCAGCGGCAAGACGACGCTGGTTCGCTTAATGCTCGGACTGATCCATCCGACCGAAGGAGAAGTCATCTACCGGGGGAAAAACCTGCGGGAACTCACCCGGCCGGAGCGGCGGACCTTCCAGCGGGAGGTCCAGACGATCTTCCAGGACCCGTTCGAGGTCTACAACCCGTTCTACAAGGTCGACCATGTCCTGCAGATGCCGATCGATAACTTCGGAATGGCAAAGTCGAAGCGTGAGCGCCGCAACCTGATGGAGGAGGCGCTGAGCGCGGTCGGGCTCCGCCCAGAAGAGACCCTGGGCCGCTATCCCCACCAGTTGAGCGGAGGTCAGCGGCAGCGGATCATGGTTGCCCGCGCCCTGATGTTGCGGCCCCGGATCATCATCGCGGACGAACCGGTCTCGATGGTCGACGCCTCGCTCCGGGCCACGATCCTGGAGAACCTGCTCTCCTTGAATCGCGACTTCGGGATCTCCCTGATCTACATTACCCACGACCTGACGACGGCCTACCAGGTGAGCGAGGACGCGATCGTGCTCTACCGGGGCGCCGTGGCCGAAGCCGGCGCCGCCGAACTGGTGGTGCAGCACCCCGAGCATCCCTACACCCGCCTCCTCGTCAGTTCGATCCCCGAGCCCGATCCCGACATCGCCTGGGAAGGCGAACGGGCGCTCGGCACCCCCACCGGCGGCCTGACCCCCACCGGTGACCACTACTGCCGCTTCCACCAGCGCTGCCCCTACGCCATGCAGCAGTGCGTCGAGTCCGACCCCCCCTTCTACCTGACCTCCTCCCGCCGCGCCACCGCCTGCTACCTCTTCCAGAAAGCCCCCTCCTCCCCCGCCGGCGACCTGAACGCGGTCCTGACCCACGACGAGTCCCAACTGCTCGCCAAGGCCGGAGACTGATGCCGGAATAAGAGATCGTGTCGGTCTGGTACGGGCGGACCTCCGTGTCACCTGGATCAACTCATTCAGGGTAAGCACCGTCGAGCGACCGAGGATCGCCGATCACTCCGGTGCTGCACGAGTGACGGGTGCGGGGAGACTGGCATCTCGGGTGGCGGCGTCCCGTCGCGGCAGCAGGTCCTAGCCCTGGTCGACGACCTCGTCCATGGGGATGGTGAGGTGGACCTCTCGATCGCCGACCGACGCGATGGCGCTGGTGGCGATGTAGTAGACGGCCGTGACGAGGAAGCGCCACTCGACCGTGATGTAGGTCGGCGCCCACCTCGGTGACCGTGCCGACCATGTCGCCGTCGGCGTCGTAGACGGTCATCCCGTGGTGGATCAGCCATTGCCAGACCGAGGGGTCCAGCGGTCTCACGTTGTCCATCGGTCTGGTGCGTTCTCGGGATGCGGTAAACGGCCCGCGACGTGGTGTCTCGGCCTCCCAAGGAGGGCGAGGAGGCCGAGACACCGGTTGAGCAGGGAAGTGATGGCGGGGCCGGAGGCGGTGCCGCCGTCGCGCGGCCCAGCCACCGCCACGTCGCGCTGCCCGGCCACCGCGTCGACGGCCGCCAGCATCTCCGGCGGTCCGCCATCACAGTCCAGCATCGGGGATGGGCGGCGGGGACGCAGCCTCACCGGTGACACCGCGGCGTCACACCTGGGCGCCGGACCGTCACCGGTGTGACACGGCCCCCGCGGAAAAATCGTCCCGTACGCCGCCGTCGGTGACCGATCGGCCGGGGATCGACCGCGCTCGGCTGGGGCGCCCGGTCCTCGCCCAGCCGGGTCACGGCAACCAAGTCGGGCACCATCTGCTCGAAGCAGCCGGTCGTGATCCGGCGCCGGGTCTGTTCGGAGACCGCGTGCCAGGTCGGCAGGTTCGACGGTAGCATCCGCCACGGCGCGCCGGCCCGCACCATCCACCGCAGGCCGGTGAACAGCTCCCGCAGCGGGGAGCAGCGTTGCGGCACCCCTTCGTCCCGCAGCGTCAGGGACGGCGCGGCGCAGGCCCCTACGTCGTAGGCACCATCACTCGGCTAGGGTGGGCGGGGGGCGTTGTCAGCGCCTCCCAGCCTACCCCATCGTCCGGTCCCGAACAGGCTCTAACCATGGTCGTCGGTCCATTTGTCAGACCCGTTCAAACGAATGGCACCGTCTATTGCCCGGCGCAGCATTCGCTGTATCTATCCCTATTGTTACCCCGTGACAGGGCGAACGCGGGGTGACTGCCGTGGTCATGGGCCGATGCCGCGGCTCGCACGCACGCCCGTCATGATGGACACCGTTGGCCTGGGTGAATGTCCGCGAACGTGGCAGTATTGGCCCCATCGATAACTTCGGGTAAGTCGCCCGATGGCGTCAGGTGGACGCCGGACGACAAACGCGACATGCATGCCGTCAGTCGCCACTCACCGTGCACCGTTCAAGGAGACCTCTGTGTCGTTTCCGCTCTCGATCCTCGATCTCTCTCCGGTCGACAAAGGCGTCAGCCAGCGTCAGGCGCTGCAGAACACCATCGCCCTGGCCCGCGTCGCCGATGGATTGGGGTATTACCGCTACTGGTTGGCGGAGCATCACAACACCACCATGATCGCCAGTTCGTCCCCGGAGATCATGATAGGCCACGTGGCAGGAGCCACCCGCCATCTCCGCGTGGGATCCGGCGGGATCATGCTCCCCAACCACACGCCCCTCAAAGTCGCCGAAACCTTCAAGATGCTCGACGCCCTCCACCCGGGCCGGATCGATCTGGGCATCGGCCGGGCGCCGGGCACCGATGGCCGGACCGCCCTGGCCCTGCGCCGCAGCCGGGAGGCGGTCTGGGGAGGCGATTTCCCCGACCAGCTCGCCGAACTGATGGCCTTCGGGGCGGGCGAGTTCCCGCCGGACCATCCGTTCCGGTCGGTCGTCGCGGTCCCGAACGAGGTCGAGCTTCCTCCCATCTGGCTGCTGGGTTCGAGCGGCTTCAGCGCCCAGCTCGCCGCCAGCCTGGGCCTGGGATTTGCCTTCGCGGCCCACATCAACCCGGAAGGAGCGGCCTTCGTCATGCAGGCCTACCGCGAGCAGTTCCAGCCATCGACCTACCTCTCCGCCCCACACTCGATCCTGGCCACCGCCGTCATTTGCGGCGAGACGGACGAACACGCCGAGTACCTCGCCGCGACCTACGATCTCGTCTTCGTCAGCCTGCGCACCGGCAGGCTGGGACCATTGCTCAGCCCGGAGGAAGCGGTGGCGTACCCCTTGAGTGCGGAGGAGCGGGCGGCCGCCAAAGCCCGCCGCACCAACTTTGCCGTGGGCAGCCCCGCTACCGTCCGGGCAAAGCTGGAGGAGTTGGCCGCCGAGACCGCCGCCGACGAGTTGATGATCACCGGCTCCATCTACTGCCACGACGAGCGCGTCCGGGCGATTACCCGCATCGCGGAGGTCTTCGGCCTGGGAACGACGCCGGCCAAGGACGGCGCGGCGGCATAGATTTCGGTTGGGCGTAGTTCGTATCTCGTGCAGGCTCAATTGCCCGCGTTTGGGTTTCGGGGCGACGGCGCCCCGGCCTCCCCGGTCATCCCGAGCCCCCACCCCCGTCATCCCGAGCTTGTCGAGGGATCTTGTATGTTGAGGGTGGGTCGCTTGGGACCCGAAGATGGCCGTGGCTGGGAGCCGGCCGGCTCCCAGCCACGGCGCGCTGCGGCCACCGGGGGTCAGCCCGCAGGGATCTGGGTCCGCACGAGACCGCGTTCGAGCGCGTGGCGGCTCCCGGTGTGCCCCGCCCGAGCCCGCATGGGTGCCCGGGGATGCCACCCCGGATCCGCAAGACTGGGCGTGCGTGGGGCATGGTCGCATTCGGCAGACGACGGAGGCAACCATGGCAACCGACCGCGTCGGCGTCGGGATCGATGTCGCCCAGGCCACCCTCGTGGTCGCGGTGCGGGGAGACGACTCGCCGTGGACCGTACCCAACACCCAGGTGGCTGGACCGGATTGCTCGCGCGGCTGATGCCGTTGCAGCCCGCCCGCATCGTCCTGGAGGGCACCGGGGGCTTGGAGCGGCCCGTGGCCACGGCCTTGGCGGCGGCGGGCTTGCCGGTCGTGGTGGTCAACCCCCGCCAGGCCCGCGACTTCGCCAAAGCCCTGGGCCGCCGGGGCAAGACCGACGCGGTCGATGCCCGCGTCCTGGCCCAGTTTGCGGCCACGGTCGACCTGCCCGCACGCCCCCTCCCCACCGCCGCGACCCAGGAACTGCAAGCCTTGGTGACCCGGCGCCGCCAGGTCACCGCCCTGCTGGTGGCCGAGCGCAATCGGCTCCGCCGGGCCGATCCCGTGGCGCGCCCCTCCCTGGAGCGGGTGATCGCGGCCTTGGTCGCCGAGCGCACGACCCTCGATGCCGAGCTGCGCCGGCGCATCGCGGCGGAGCCCATCTGGCGGACCCAGGCCGCCCTGCTGCGCGGGGTGCCGGGCATCGGGCCGGTCGCCGTCGCCACCCTGCTGGCGCACCTGCCCGAACTGGGCGACCTGGAGCGGCGTGGGCTGGCGGCACTGGTCGGGGTGGCCCCCTTCAACCACGACAGCGGCCACCACCACGGGGCACGCTCCATCGGCGGCGGCCGCGCCACGGTGCGCACCCCGCTCTATCCGGCGGCGGTGACGGCGGCCCGGTGCAATCCGGTGATCCGCCCCTTCTACCAGCGGTTGCTGGACCGCGGCAAGCCCAAGAAAGTCGCCCTGATCGCCTGCCTGCGCAAGCTGCTCTCGATCCTCAACGCCATGCTCCGCGACGGCACCACCTGGGATCCTGGCGCTCACCTGCATGCGATTACCCCTTGACACGCAACATAGGTGCTCGAGGGAGACGGCATTTCGATGCCGCCGCCGTCTCCGAGAGCACGAAACCGTCTTCTCGGAGGTACCGGCTTCTTCGTTGCCACGCGCTCTTCGAGATTCCTCGACAGGCTCGGGATGACAGGAAGAGTCGGGGCGACATCGGCCCCTGGTCCCTAATCGTGCAGTCCCTCTGGGGTGTCCCTGCGCTCGCCCGGCACGTCGGACGTGGCGGCCCGTCCGGGTGGTAGGGGACGCTGGTGACCACGGTGCCGGGCCGGAAGAGCAGGGCGGCCTTGATCCGCAGGGCCGTCTGGTTGTGGAGGAGTTGCTCCCACCAGTGCCGGGCGATGAACTCCGGCAAGATGATCGTGACCGTGTCGGGTGACTCTCGCGGGGGACGGCTTCGGACGCGAGATCAATGCGTGGAACATTGATACGATATGCGAAGCCAGTTTGGGCGACCGATGTTCTAAAGGTCTGGACTCTCTGGGATTGAGAGGATATTGACTCGTGCGGCTCATTGGTCTTGTGGAAGGCTGGTACCTCGAGCACAGATTGACCATCGCGCGAACTGCCCTCTTCGCCTCCTGCGCCCTACTCTTGGCGCTTGCCTTTGCACTGCCAACGAGAGACACCACCCTTGGGAGCCAGCAAACGCCAGTGGCTGAGGGATCTACTCCCGATACCGATCCGGCCCAGGCACGTATAGCGGTCCTGCAGGCTCAGCTTGAAGAGGCGCGGAACGCCGACGAGCGGGTGCTTCAGACCGTCTTTTGGTCACTCGGTGTCCTCGCGGCGATCGCCGCCGCGCTCATCGCATTCAGTTGGTTCACGAACACGCGCCTGAGCGACCGCGAACGAAGCCAACTCCGCCAGGACATCACCGAAGCGGTCAACGAGGAAACGACGAAGGCTGAGCAACGGATCGCGGTGGCATTGAGCGCGATCGAAGGACGCGTGACCGAAGAAGTCGAGCGTCGGATGCGGACCTACGAAGAGGATCATCAGAACCGGTTCAATGCATTAACACTCGGCGTCGCCGTCACCCATACAGAGTTGCTGGCTACGGCTGCCCGGGCGCAAGCAGCAAACGGCAACTTCTCGGAAGTCTTGGACACCGGCCGGAACATTCTCTACATCGGGTTGAGCGTGAACCTGCCCAACGCGATCACTCAAGGCTTGGACCTTATCCAGACCGCGTTGCAGGATGGGGCAAGACCGACGATCGACATGGCGGCGGCGCTCAATGACCTTCTCGCGCGTCTTCCGGACATGTACTCAACTGATAGAGACATCATTCGCGTCAGCTTGGTGCAAGCACGAGATCGCTCGTACACCGAGTCCTGGGAGAACCAGTAATCAGCGTATTGCTGATTCGTCGAGCCCGCGGCCCGGTTCTGCCCCCACTGTCAGGTGCCGGGCACCCAGACTTCGACGGTAATGGGCGAGATGATATGGGATGTCCTCGTGCAATCCAACGGCCAACCATGGCGCTTCGGCGTGCGTCGCCGCGACGATGCTATTCAACGGAACGTATTCCCACCGCGTAACAACGTCATCGAGAATGGCAAGTTCGGTGTCACCGAACACCTGCACGTTTGGGTGTCGCAGCGCGGCGAAGCGGAACTGCGTGTATGGCCCGGATGAACGCTCCTCAACCTCGATGGTGCCACTCCGAGTCATCTCATCCAAGACGCCTGATGCTTCGACCGGAACGGGACCTTGCGGGTACTTCCGATACGTGGCACCCGTAATCGGCTCGCCGTACTGCTCCGCGTGATCGAAATCAGCGTAGTACAGAAGCTTCATAAGCTTGGTCTTCCCAAGATGGCCATTGTTGGCACGATCGAGAAAGAAGAGGATCGCCTCCTCCAGCTTTTCACGATCGAACGGATACTCGATGCTCTGCCCCTTGGGTGACGTCCTTACCATTACCTGACCCCTACGAGAAACGTGTGCGAACGCACGTTCTAGAACATGTGTTCCCGTAGGCAATGATAACCGAGCGGTCTGCAAGTGTATAGCAGTACGTACACCAGCGTGGTTCATCGTACCCGGGCACGGATCGTGGCCGCGGCCAACTCCCTCCCGCTCCCCAAAAGCCGCTATGGCGTTTCCCTGCGCTCGCCCGGCACGTCGGACGTGGCGGCCCGTTCCAGGTGGTAGGGGACGCTGGTGACGACGGTGCCGGGGCGGAAGAGCAGGGCCGCCTTGATCCGCAGCGCCGACTGGTTGTGCAGGAGATGCTCCCACCAGTGCCGGGCCACGAACTCCGGCAGGATCACCGTCATGGTATCGTCCGGGCGCTGCTGTCGATCTCGTCGATGTAGGCCAGCAGCGGGCCGACCAGCGACCGGTAGGGCGATTCGATGATCACCAGCGGAACATCCGTGCCGAGCGCGTTCCAGTGCCTCGCGCATCGCCTGGAATCTCCGTCCTCGTCATCGGTGACGTGGACCGCGGTCACGTTGTCGGAGATCGAGCGGGCGTAGGCGAGCGTCTGCCGGGCGACCCGGTTGATCGCCGCGATCGGCACGATGACCGTGTGGCGGATCTCGGCCGGGATCGAGCGGCGTCTGGGCCGCCAGCTCGCTTGCCGCGTTCGTGTAATGCCGGTTAATGCGCTGAACAGAGGATCAGAAGCGGGATCAGCACCATCACGATCCAGGCGCCGCGGGTGAAGTTGCTGATCGCGAAGACGATCGCGACGATCCCGGTCGCGATCGCGCCGACCAGGTTGATCGGTCAGGCCCTGCTGCCAGCCCGGCTCGCTCAGGCGCCGCCAGCGCACGACCATGCCGGACTCGCGAGAGGGTGAAGGCCGGGAAGACGCCGAGCGCGTAGAGCGGGATCAGGCGTTCGGTTTCGCCGCCGAAGACCGCCAGCACCACGCCGAGATGAGCCCCGAGCGTGACGATGCCGGTCGAGTAGGCGAGCCGGTCGCCGCGGAAGGTGAACTGGTGCGGCAGGTAGCGGTCGCGCGCCAGGAAGGAGGACGAGCCGCGGGAAGTCGGAGTAGGCGGTGTTCGCGGCCAGGACCAGGATCGCCATCGTCGCGAACTGGATGTAGTAATAGGCGGCGTTGTCGTCCGCGAAGACGTCCCGCGCGATCTGGGAAACGACTGTCTGGTAACCGGCGTCGTGCGCGTCCATCGGGATCGCGCCGTACTGGTGCGCCAGGAAGGTGATTCCGGCGAACATCACCGCCAGGATGACTGATCATCCAGGTCAGCGTGGTCGCGGGCGTTTTTCCACTCCGGCGGCTTGAAGGCCGGCACCCCGTCCGAGATCGCCTCGACGCCGGTCAGCGCCGCGCAGCCGGAGCTGAACGCGCGCAGCACCAGGAACAGCGTCACCGCCGCCGACCGCCATGCCGTCCGCCTCCGGCGGCACCGGGTCCGCCTCGAACCCGTCGACCGCGTTGCGCACGAACCCGACGCCGAGCATGCACGAAGATGCCGACCAGGAAGAGGTAGGTCGGCACAGAGAAGATGCTGCCGGACTCCCGGATGCCGCGCAGGTTGAACATCGTCACCAGCGCGATCAAGCCGACGCCGAGCGCGACCCGGTGCCCGTGCATCTCCGGGAAGGCCGAGATCAGCGCCGCCACGCCGGCCGAGATGCTCACCGCGACCGTCAGGATGTAGCCGAACAGCAGCGCCGCCGCCGCGGTCAGGGCCGGAAGTTCGCCGAGGTTGTCCTTGGCGACGATGTAGGTGCCGCCCCCGTGCGGGTAGGCCTTGATCGTCTGCCGGTAGGAGATCCCGACGATGAAGAGCAACACGACGATCGCCGGCGCCGATCGGGAGGCTGAGCGCAGCGCGGCCACCCCGGCGAGCAGCAGGATCCGCAGGATTTCCTCGGTGGCGTAGGCCACCGAGGAGAGCGCGTCCGAGGAGAGCACCGCCAGCGCTTTGACCTTGGTCAGGCGCTCGTGCGCGGCCGAGGCGGTGCTGAGCGGCGCGCCGATCACCAGGCGCTTGACCCTGCCAAACGCCCGCCCGACAGCGTCCCCGGGCGGCCAGCGACTCCTCGGTCGCCACCAGGTGACCGGGACCGGCTCGCTCAAAATCCTCACTCTGCTGGCGCACAACCCGAACGTAGCGGTCGCCGGGGTGTTGTCCTTGCAGCTTCTGGAATCCGACGAGATCGGGCTGGATCTTCGGCCCGGTTGCGGGAGGGCGGCTCGTGAGCACCGGGCGTTCCGGACGGCTGGATCGATTCGGACGGTGGACGTCTGCCCGCTGCCGGGCCGATGCCGCCCGATCCTCCGGCTGTTCCCAGGGAGACCGTTCGGTCTCGGCCGTGCGCTGGTCCTCGCCGGTGCCGCTCGCCGCGCTCTGGTCAGGAGTGGATGGGTTGGTCGTCGTTGATTGCGCTGGCGGAGAGGGGGGCGCCGGGCGGTCCGATGCGTCCTGCTGCGCTTGCTGATCCGTCGGATCCCGTCGGACAGGCCGATGAACCTTCGCCGTGACCCGGGGCGCATCGCCGGACGTCGGATCCCGCGGATCATCGCTCTGATCGTCTGGCATCGAATGGTGTCTCCTGGGCCGGAGTAGGCGGGCGCACGGGGAGACCGCACGTCACGCGCGCTGTACAGGCCGGAACAGCCGCGAAGCATACGCCTTTTCTGGAGATGATGGCGCGTGTCTTGGATCAACCGCTGGCGATGCCCTGGCCGGTCTCGGTCGGCTACCCGCTCGATGCGCCGGGGCAGACGATGTCGACCTGGAGCGAGCCGACATTGTCCCGGTGAACGCAGTCGTGATAATTCACGCTGATCGGCGCTCCTTTGCCGACAAATCCGATCGTGTAGACGTGCGCGGGGTTATAGGCGCCCCAGTTCGGAGTCTTTGTTCCGTCGAACGTCGCATCATCGATGCCAATCCCAAGTTCGTAGCCGGAGCTACCCGGGCAACGGTCCACGACCCCTCCGGGGTTCGTTGGATCGGACGGGGTGAAGGCGTACTCGGCGTCGGCATCAGGGGTGAGCGGGAGGACGTACCCGATGGTGCATGTCCCGGACGCGCGGAGGACGTACGTCACGCCCAACCGCAGCGAGGTTGAGGACAGAACGGGCGCACCGCTGCACGGCACGGTGACCGTCTCCAAGGTGCTCCCTGGGTCGCAGCGGCACGTGCAGGTCGTAGGGTCGACGGACTCGCCGTTCTGGCACGAGATGTTCGGCGGGCAGACACAGGCGCACGTCTGGGGATCGGGCGACCTTCGGTGCCGCGCAGACGACGGGCTCCTCGCACTCGCACAGATATCGGGTTCATCACCTGCCCGTGGGGCAGGGATTTCCGCGGCGGATCAGCCGCACGTCTCCGGATCGACGCCTTCCCCCCCGTGCAGCGCACTCCCCCGGCACATCAGACCTCTCCTCAAACACCTTCTGCGCCTCCCCGGCCCCCCCTCCCAGCCAGACCACCCACGCCGACAGTAAAAGGGCTCCCCCCCCCCCGCCCGCCTTCCACGGGCCCCTCCGAAACTTCGGACCAGTTGGTGTCTCTCCCCGGTTGGCAGAAAGGGAGCCGGGGCCCGGGATCCGGCGCTCGTCGTCGCGGTGGCGGGAGAAAAATGTGTGAGCAGTAGGGAGGGAGAGACCAGGCAAAAAGGGGCGATCCCCCCTCGCGCTGAAGGCGCGGCGGGTGGTGCCCGACGCAAGCGTTCTGGCGAACGCGTCAAACCGATACACGTTCGGTGCGAAGCCACAATCACCCGTGTCCCCCTGGCGGCAGGCCGGGCGGTGCCTACGGCATAATCCCGGTGGTCACCCGCTTTATCCCCGCACCGGGATCGGCGTTCGCCGGCCGGAGGTCGCAGTGTGAGCACGGTTTGGGCTGTCGTCCTCCTGGCGGGAATGGCCGCGTCCGGTGTGGCAACCCTGTGGCGCTGGCGCCTGCCGCTGCGGATGGAGCCGCTGGAGGTCGTCGCCTTCGGGATCCCGCTCGGGGTGGTCTGGTCGTCGCTGGCACTGCTCGCCATCGCCTACGCGTTCGGGTTCAACGCCTTCGCGGTCTGGCTGGTGGCGATCGTCAGCCTCGGACTGGCCATCGCCCTCACCTGGGGCGATCTCCTCCGGTTTCTCCCGGCCCAGGCGGCCCCGGTCGGGATCGTCTCGACGCCGGTGGGCGAGAAGACCGTCGACGCGCGCTCGCGCCGCTCGGTTCGCGGCGCCGAGGGTGTGCGCGGCCTGCTGGGACCTGGAATCGGTTGGGTGCCCATCGTGGCGATCGGCGCGTTTGCGATCCGTTGGGCATCGCTGTGGGACGGATCTCTGACGTACGGCCCGGCTGGGCTGTTCGCCGGCCACATCAATATCTGGGGCGACTGGGCCCAGCACATCGGCGACGTCAACGCCTTCGTTTACGGCGACAACTTCCCGCCGGACCATCCGCGGTACACGGGGTGAGTTACGCCTACCACTACCTGTCCTCGTTCACAGCGGCGGCGATGGTCGAGGTCGGGATGGGCGTCACCCAGGCGCTCACGTTTCACAGCTTCCTGTTCTCGATTGTGGTCGCCCTGTGCGTCTACGCCTTCGCCCGCCGCCTGACCGGAAATCCGTGGGCGGCGGCCCTGGGGATGACGCTCTTCTTCCTGGGGGGTGGCTTCGCCTGGCTCTTGGTGGCGCAGCGGATGGACGGCATCGGGGATATCTGGGACGTGCTGCGGGATCGGCCCTGGGATGGCGACGAGGTCATCGCCCACAACTACGGGTGGCAGAACGTCTATTTGGCCTCGATCGAACCGCAGCGCGCGTTCCTCTACGGCCTACCCCTCTGCCTCCTCACCTTCACCCTCCTCCATTCCGCCGTGCAGCCAGTCCCGCCGGGGCCACGGCCGGCAAGAAGCGCCCGGCCGGTCGTCCCCGAACGGTGGGTTGCCGTGCTCCCGCCTCGGGTTCTCCCGATCCTGACCCCGCCGCTGAATTGGCCGGTCTTCGCGACGGCCGGCGGGGTAGCCGGCCTCCTGCCGTTCGCCCACCTGGGGCCGCTGCCGCTGGTGGCAATGGTCTGCCTCTGCCTCTTCTCCCTCTTCCCCAGCCGGGGTTGGGTGGTCTTTGGGGCGGTCTGGGTTGCCATGACGGTGCCCCAATTGGTGATCCAGGGCGATGGCGGAGGGGAGACCTTCTCCAGCTTCCGTACCCAGGTCGGCTGGCTCGCCGATCCGGACAACTGGCTGTGGTTCTGGTGGAAGAATCTCGGCTTCTTCGTGCCCCTGCTCGTCGCCGGCTTCTTCGTACGCGACCTGTTCACGCCGGTCTCGCGCCGCTTCCTGTGGGCCTTCATGCCGATCTTCGTCGTCGCCAACCTCTTCGTCTTCCAACCGGACCCCTGGGACAACACCAAGCTGCTCACCTACTGGTTCCTGGCCGGGTCGATCGTGGTCGGGGCGGTCCTGACGAAGCTCTGGCGGCTCGCGCTTTCCCTGCCACTCCAGGTGGCCGTCCGTGTCGCTGTCGTCGCGCTGACGACCTCGCTGGTCCTCTCCGGTCTCCTGCTGAACCTCAATCAGGCCGAGGGCCACGACCGCTATATCTTCCTGACCCAGGAGGAGCTCGATCTCGCGGCCCGGGTCCGGGTGGAAACCCCCACAGACGCGATGTTTGCCGTCGGATTGCAGCACAACCACCCCGTGCCGGTGATGAGCGGCCGCCGGGTGGTGATGAGCTACCCCGGCTGGCTCTGGCCCCGGGGTATCGACTCCAGCCGCCGCGAGGCGGATCTGCGCGCCATCTACACCCTGACGCCGCTGGCCGACGCCCTGATCGACCACTACGACATCGACTACGTCGTCATCGGCCCCTGGGAGATCCAGAACTTCCAGGGCGACCCCGTCGCCTGGCGGCCACGCTACCCGGTGGTCATCGAAACCGCGAACTACCTGGTGTTCGCGGTGCGGCCATAGGACGGGCCGAATCCCGGCCACGACGCCCCCGCACCGGGGCCGACCATCGAACATCGGCGTTTGGCAACAGGGCGCATGCCATGCGCCCCTACAGGCCGGGCGAACATCGGCGACGGGATAACCCTCGTGGGGCAGACCGATGTGTCTGCCCTTCTCGCCCGCCAACCCGGTACGAGTCCTGGAACCATATTTCGCCGTCGGAACGCCGCGCACCCGAGGCCGGGCAGACACGCTGGGTAGATCGGTCCGCCCCTACGAACCCGGGGGATCATCAATCACGGCGGTTACTGGGCGCGGTGCAGGACCAACCACGTACGTGCCTTGACAGGCATATGCCTCATAGGGCATACTTCGCCCATGTGGTCGACCTTCACCGTCCTCGCCGAGCCGAACCGCCGCCGCATCCTGGACGAGCTACGCCAGGGCGAGCGGAGTGTGGGCGAGTTGGTCGACCGCCTCTCGCTGAGCCAGACCGCCGTCTCCAAGCACCTGCGCGTTCTGCGCGAGGCGGAGTTGGTGGCAGCGCGGGTCGATAAACAGCACCGCCGCTACCGGCTGCGGCCGGAGCCGCTGGCGGAGATCGACGACTGGCTGGCGCCCTTCCGCCACTTCTGGGCGGACCGATTGGATGCGTTGGAAGCCGTTCTCGACGAGGAGCAACCGTGACTCAGACAGGAACCCTTGCGAACAACCCACGCTACGGCACCGTGCACGATCGCGCAGACAACTTCCTCCTGCGGTTCGAGCGCCATCTGCTCCACCCCACGGAAAAGGTCTGGACCGCATTGACCACCCCCGCGCTGCTGGCGAAGTGGCTCGCGCCGGGCGAGATCGAGCTGACGCTCGGAGGGCGGGTCCATCTCGCCTTCACCGGCGGCGACACCGTCATCGACGGACGAGTGACTGAATTTGCGCCGCCGCGTCTGCTGGAGTTCACCTGGACGGATAAGGGCAACGACTTCGGCTTCGTGCGCTGGGAATTGACGGATGAAGACGGCGGTACCCAGCTCGTCCTCACCCACACGGTTCCCGAATCGGCCCGCGGATCCGCGGTTCCGATGCTCGCGGGGTGGCACTCCCTGCTCGAGAAGCTGACGGCCCTGCTCGATGGTCAGCCCATGTCCGCCGTGCCGGACCGCTGGCAAGAGTTCCACGACGACTACGCCCGGGCAGGCGTGATGGATGCCCGGCCCACTGCGGAAGGAGAAACATCATGACGGACCACACGATCGGGACACGTGAGGAGTGGCACGCCGCGCGAATCGAGCTGCTCCAGGCGGAGAAGGAACTGACCCGGCACGGCGACGAGGTGGCGAAGCGGCGGCGCGAGTTGCCGTGGGTCCGCATCGACAAGGACTACCGGCTTGACACGGACGACGGGAGCGCCTCGCTCAAGGACCTGTTCCGCGGGCGCTCGCAGCTCCTCGTCTACCACTTCATGTTCGGGCCGGACTACAAGGCGGGCTGCGTTTCCTGCTCGATGATCGCCGACGCCTTCAACGGCTCCGTCGTCCACCTGGCCAACCACGACGTCATGCTCTGGGCGGTGTCGCGGGCGCCGCTAGAAAAGCTGCAGGCCTATAGGCAGCGGATGGGCTGGTCGTTTCCCTGGGCGTCATCGTCCGACAGCGACTTCAACTTCGATTTCAACGCCTCGTTCACCGGCGAGCAGATGCGCGACGGGGCCGAGTACAACTTCCGCACCGACGACCCCGGGATGGTCGTCGGGAAGGCCGGAGCCGCGGATCCGGCCTCCGGGCAAGCCGTGTTATCGGCCATGGCCGGGACCGACGTGGCCACCTATATGCGCGAGCGGGAGGGCATGAGCGCCTTTGCCCTCGACGACGGCATCGTCTACCACACCTATTCGACCTATCGCGCGGCGTGGACCCGTTCTTCGGCGTCTACCACTGGCTCGACCGGGCCCCCAAGGGCCGCAACGAAACCCGCCCCTGGTTCCGCCGCCACGACGAGTACCGCGGCACGTAACGCCCGCGACCAAGACCCGGAGGTCAACAGATGACGGATCTCGCACCGACCGAAACGACAAATCTCCGCCCCGCCGACGCCGACCAAACCGGGATCGCGTGGAGCCGGGTGCGCGACCAACTCGCCGCCCCGCCGCCGCCGGACACCCCGGGCGGCCACATCCCCAGCTACCTCGCCACCGTCCGGCCGGATGGCCGCCCGCACGTCACCGGCCTCGGCGCTCGCTGGCACGACGGCAACATCTACTTCTTGAGCGGACCGAGTACCCGCAAGTCGCGCAACCTGGCGGCCAACCCGGCCTGCATGATCGCGATGCACCTGGAGGACCTCGACCTGACCCTTGAGGGTGACGCGGCCCCGAGTCGACGATCCGGCGACACTCGACGCCGTGGGCGCCCTGATCCGGCAATCCGGCTGGCCGGTCGAGCTAACCGACGGCGGCTTCACGGCCCCGTTCGGCCCCCCGGACTTCGGTCCGCCGTGGCAGCTCTACCGCTTCGTCTTCCACACCGCCATCGGCCAGGGCGAAGGCGGCGCCACCCGCTGGCGCTTCGCGCGCTAACCGGATCCACCCGGTGCGCCGCCAGCTGTTCGATCCGATACCGGGCAGACGCGACGCCGGAACCCCGCTCCGCCGCCATGGCGAGCGCGAGGTGAGCGCGTAACGCCCGCGGATTGAGACGCCACCGACCTTACCACGGGGAGCGACGACCGGCCCGAGAGGGCCGGTCACGCTGCTCGAACGAGGAATCTCGACTGGGGAGTGGCAACGAGGACGCCCCGGCGTCCGAGAAAACGGCATCGTTCTCTCGGAAACGGCAGCACCATCGTTGCGCCGCCTCCATCGAGATTCCTCGACTCCGCTCGGGATGACGGGGGAGGTTCGCGGGCCATCGAACCACACGAACGCCGAACACCGGACCCCTAAGGCCGGACGCCTGCCTATTTCCAGGAATCGAACCAGTACCGCAGGTCGAGCCGGTCCGGCGTCAGGTAGACCGCCGCGTAGATCGGGTAGAAGAAGATGAAGGCGGCCACCACCGCGACCAGATAGCCGACCGCCGCGTACCGATATGCCCGCCGGCGCGTCCACATCCGGGCGAGGACGACCGCCACCGCTAACGCGCCGAACGGCACCGCTGGCAGGAAGTGGTAGGCAAACGCCATCCGGGGCGAGAACGCCCAGGGCAGCCACTGGCCGAAAAACCCGATCGCCAGGATCGTCAGCGCGCTGTAGCGATGTTCCTTCCACCAGGACCAGCACACCCAGAGAACCGCCGGAACCATCGCCCAGAAGAGGAAAGGATTGCCGTTGGCGTAGATCCGGGCCTGGGTGGCGTCGTGATAGTCGACGTAGTACCAGACCGGCTTCCAGGCCAGCGGCCACTGCCACCAGCTCGAAGAGTACGTATGCGTGGCCACCAGATTGGTGTGATACCACCACATCTGGCGCTGCAACTCCCGGAACTCGCTGAAGGTGTGGCCCTCCAGAAAGAAGGGCGTGTAGGAGAGCAAGTAGACGATCGCCGGCACCAGCCCAAGGCCGAGGGGGATCCAAATCAGCCGCTCGCGCATCGCCGCGCTCCAAACCTGGCGCTCCTGCCGGTCGGTCGCGCCGCCAGTCCTGCCGCGCCGCCCGCCTGGCCTGCCGGACCGACCGGGAGCGGTTCGCCGCGACTGGGCCATCCCCGCCCGCAGGTCCAGGGCAGTCTTGGCGACGATGACCAGGCCAATGAGGCCGGCGGCGTAGGCGGCGTTCCACTTCGTCGAGAGCGCCAGCCCCAGCAGGAGGCCGGTCCGCACCAGGGCCCAGCGGGCCGGGCCAGGGATATCCGGTAGGGTGAGGTAGTCGTACGCGGAAATTAAGGCGCCGAGCGTAAAGACCATCACAAAGATGTCCACCATGCCCGTGCGGGACTGGACGAAGTAGAGCCCGTCGACCAGCAGAAGGCCGGCGGTGAACAGGCCGACGAGCGGCGATCCTCCGACGCGCCTTCCTAAGACGTAGGCCAGACCGATACCGATCGCGCCGAAGACCGCGCTGGCAAACCGCCAGCCGAACGAGGAATCGCCCCAGATCTTGATGCCGCCCGCCAGCAGGAGTTTGCCGAGCGGCGGGTGGGTCCACTCGTAGGCGACGTTCTCCTGGGGAGCGGCCGTGTACCAAACATAAGCGTCCGCGTTGCCACGGACGTATTCCTCCGCCGTGTAGGCGTGATAGACCTCGTCATAGATGTAGACCGGCGGCTCGCCAAGACGGATCAGGTAGAGGGTCAGGGCGACGAGCGCCAGCAGCGCCGGCACGGCGAACTGGCCCGGCCGAGTCGCTTCCCACGCTAAGAATCGATCAATCCATGGGGACTGGTCGCTCAGGGATTCGACGCTTCGTGCGGACCCAGCCACGTCGGCGCGCACCTGAGTCGATCGCGTGGCTCGGGCATCAGACATCAAGGAGCATCTCCGCCGCATCGATACGTATGAGCGCCACCTGAGCTTCATCGATCCTGCCGCGGCGCATTCGGACGTGCGGGCCAATACTGCTAGACGCCACCTTCTCCGTCCACACTTTCTTCCTCATCCTTCCTCATCATCGCCGTCCTCATCGTACCCGCCCAAGTGGCGTCCAGTTCGGCGCTACCGAAAACGGCGGGCCGCTGGGTGGTACCTTCGTCTCGACCAATGGCCTCTTCGTGATCGACGATGTCGAAGTCGGATCGACCGTTGTGATCACCGAGAACGTCGCCACCCTTCCTGGCACGGGTTCTGGCTCCCTCGTCCAGGCGGTGAATCTCTACCAGCCCAAGGTGCATCCCATCGTCATCACCCTCGTGCAGGAAAACGAGGACGGAGTGGCCTTCGTGAACCTCCTCCAGGGCGGTACGACCGCCCTGGAGGCGTTGCTGCATTAACGGCCACATGGGGCTTCGATTCTGGCGGAAAGCCTGATAAACTGCGGTTCTATCTCACACGGCGACGTGTGTGTGCGTCAAACTCGGCGGGTCATGTTCCCGCCCGGAGCGGCCCGCGCGTCCACGCCACCCGTCCATGCACCACCCGATGAAAGGAGAGTCCGATGCGGCGACCGTTGAAGAGTCCAGTGAACGACCGTCTCTTCAACGGAAGCGAGCTGCTAGCCGCATGGCGATTATCAACATCGGGATTCTGGCGCATGTAGACGCCGGTAAGACGACCGTCACCGAACGCATCCTCTTCGAAACCGGCGTCATCCCGTCGGTCGGCAGCGTCGACAAAGGGACGACGCAGACCGACACCCTGGAGTTGGAGCGGGCCCGCGGCATCACCATCAAGTCCGCGGTGGTCTCCTTCCAACTCGACGACCTGAAAGTCAACCTGATCGATACCCCCGGCCACGCCGACTTCATCGCCGAGGTCGAGCGCTCGCTGCGCGTCCTCGACGCCGTGGTGCTCGTCATCTCGGCGGTGGAGGGGGTGCAGCCGCAGACCCGCCGCCTGGCCCGGGCGATCCGGGCGGCAGGGCTGCCGCTGCTCATCTTCGTCAACAAGATCGACCGCCTGGGCGCCCGGGGCGAACCGCTCTTGCGCGATATCCGCGGCAAGCTCGATCTCCGGGTGGTGCCGATGAGCACCGCGACCGGACTCGGCAGCCGGGAGGCGAAGGTTGCCCTGTGTGACCGGTGTGCGCCCGCCTGGCGTGAGGCCGTCATCGACCTCCTGGCCGAGTCCAACGAGGCCGTGATCGCCGAGTTCGAGCGGACCGGCGGCGAGCCCAGCCTGGCCTACCTGGAGGCGGAACTTCGTGCTCAGGCGGCCGCCGGCGAGATCGTGCCTGTCTACACCGGGTCGGCGATCACCGGCGTGGGCATACAGGAACTCCTCGCCGGGATCGCGGAGTGGTTGCCGCCGGTCTGTCCCGACCGCGATGCCCCGCTGGCTGGGACGGTCTTCAAAATCGGCCGCCGCCCGTCCGGGGAGAAGATCGTCTATGCCCGCCTGTTCACCGGCGATCTGGCAGTGCGGCAGCGGGTGACGATCCAGCGCCAAACGCTCTGGGACGAGCCGGAAGAGATCGAGGAGCGACTGACCGGGATCGACCGCTTCTCCGCCGGCGCCTCGACCCGGGCAGACCGCGTCGAGGCCGGCGAGATCGTCGGGCTGCACGGCCTGCGCTCCGCGCGCATCGGGGATGCGTTCGGGGTGGGTGCGTCGCTCGTCCGCCCGCTCGCACCGGCCTTCCCGGCGCCGGCCTTGGAGAGCGTGGTCCAGCCGGTCGACCCCGGCCAGATGATCCACCTGCGCACCGCGCTCGAATACCTGGCCGAGCAGGACCCGCTCATCTCCCTCCGCCAGCGCAACGAGGAAGGCGAAGTCTCCGTCCGGCTCTACGGCGAGGTCCAGAAGGAGGTCCTGACCGAGACCCTGGCCCGGGAGTACGCGGTCGCCGTCACCTTCGGCCCCAGCCAGACGATCTGCATCGAGCGGCCGACAGGCACCGGCGAGCACGTCGAGTTCATCGGCGAAGGGGAAAATCCCTTCTACGCGACGGTCGGCTTTCGGGTCGAGCCCGCCCCGGTCGGCAGCGGTATCCGCTACGAGCGCGAGCTTGGCTCTTTGCCGCCCGCTTTCTACCGGGCGATCGAGGAGACCGTCTACGAAACCCTTACCCAGGGCATCCACGCCTGGGAGGTGCCCGACTGCGCCGTCACGCTGACCCACACGGGCTTCTGGTCCCCGGTCAGCACGGCGTCAGACTTCCGCACGCTCACGCCCTACGTCTTGATCCAGGCGCTGGTCCGGGCCGGCACCGATGTCTGCGAGCCGTTCGAGGAGATGGAGCTTGAAATCCCGGAGGACACCTTCGGGGCGGTCTGTGGCGCCCTGATCAATGCCCGCGCCACGATCCGGACGACGGCCGCCGACGGCGACACCCACCGCCTGATCTGCGAAATTCCCACGGCGGAACTGCGCGGGGTGGAGCAGCAACTACCCGGCCTGACCCGAGGCGACGGCGGCTGGACAACCAGCTTCCTGGCCCACGTCCCAGTGACTGGCGAACCGCCATCCCGCCAGCGCATCGGCCCCAATCCGTTCAACTTCACCCACTACCTCGCGGAGGTGGCGCGGGCGTAAAAGTGCGAGGGAGGCGGTGGGGGCGCATTGTCCGTTGCGCTAGTGGTGAAGGGCGGCGGCGCGTTGGCGTCGCCCAGGGCTAAAACGCTTGTTGTGAGTTAGCGCTCTACCACCTGCGAACGTACGCGGGAGGGACCACATCCGCCTCTTCGCGGTGCTCGCGAAAACCCCGCGAACGTACGCATCGAAAATCGAACTCACAACAAGCGTTAAAGACCCCGGGCTGAACACAATAACCCCCTGATGGAGGTTGCGGAATTGATCGGGTGTTTGCGGGAGCAGTGCTGGGACGGGAGATGCCATCTCCGCCGCGCCCCCTGGTCGCCCGGGGCTCACGGCCTGACTTGTACCCACATCGCGGACTCTGAAATCGGACGGTCGAAAGATGCCCGTAACCACGGGAAAACGCCCGTACGGCCGGGTTATCCCGGACGTCAAACGCGGGGGCGATTCTGGCGGATGCCGCCGGATGTTCCCCATTCTCCCGGCGGAAGCGAAGCGGTTTTGGAGATGTGGTTACAAGTCAGGGCTCACGGCCCGGGCGACCAGGGGGCGCGGCGGCGCTCCAAGAAACCCGCGATCCATTCCGCAACCTCCATAAGGGGGCTGCAACTACGGGGTTTGGAACGTCGTATCTCTCCGCCGGTCGAGACGGGCGGCAGCCGGCTTCAGCCGGGTTTGTGGCTGTAGCCCGGGGTCTTTAGCCCCGGGCGACGCCGAGACGGCGCTGCCCTTCGCCACTGGCGGCGCCGCATAGGCGACCGCCAATCGCGGGGTTGTCCGAGGCCGCGTTTGGAGGTGCTAGGCTCGCCCCGCCCGATTGTACGCTCTGGTCGAGGGCTGGTTGCAGGCGATGGAGGCGACCGCCTACCGTGCGACGCTCTGGTCCCTGGCCGAGCTCGTCTCCGCGCTGTTGCTGGCCCAGAGTCTGGTGCCGCGCGCTGAGCCTGGCTGCGGGCGCATCCTCGAGCCCGCCGCGCGGCCCCGCTCGCCGCGCTGCAAGCGCCGGGCGCTCGCCCTGGACCGCACCGGGCTCAGCGCTTCGCAGCGGCTCACCCCGGGCCTGCGTGCGGGCCGCGCCTGAGCCCTGGTGCCCACCGCCTGGCCCGCTCGGCCGACGACGCTGGTGCTCGTCGCGGTCCCGGTGCGGTGCCCAGCGGGCCGCGTCGTCATCGGGGTGCTCGACGAGACCGGGAGCTGCCGGTGGCCTGGGCGGTGCTGCCTGCCCGTGGCCCAAGGGGATCTCACCGCGACGCCGTGCGTTCCAGCCACGCCCACTTCGTCAAGGCGAGCGGGCTGCGCTGGGTCTGCCTGATGCTGCTGGTGCCCATCCCGTGGGCGCGCCGGGTGTGGGCGCTGCCGTTCCTGACGGCCTGGGCCCCCTCCGAACGGTATGACCGGGAACGCGGACGGCGCCACAAGGCCCTGACCGACTGGGCGGAGCAACTGCTGCCGCGTGGTGCGGCGCTGGTGGCCCGATCGGCCCGATCGTCGCGGTCGCCGACGCCACCTACGCCGCCTTGGGGTTCCTGGCCGCGTGCCGCGCCTGGCCCACCCCGGTCACCGTGGTCACGCGGCTGCGCCTCGATGCGGCGCTCTACGAACCGGCCCCGCCGCGGCGACCGCACCAGAACGGTCGACCCGCCCGGAAAGGCGCGCGCCTCCCGACGTTAGCGGCGGTCGCCGCCGACCCGGCAACGGCGTGGCGCCGCGTGACGGTCGCCGCCTGGTATGGGGCGGGGGAACGCGGCGTCGAGATCGTCTCGGACACGGCGGTCTGGTACCACAGCGGCCTGCCGCCCGTGCCCCTGCGCTGGGTGCGGGACCGCGATCCCCTGGGGACGTTCGCCCCCCAGGCCCTGCTCTGCACCGACCCGACGGCCAGCCCCGAGCAAATCCTGGGCTGGTTCGTCCAGCGGTGGCAGGTGGAGGTGACCTTCGAGGAAGGGCGCCGTCACCTCGGCATCGGACGCAACGCCAGTGGTCCGAGCCGGCGATCCGGCGCACGACGCCCGCCCTGCTCGGGCTGTTCTCGGTGGTGACCTTGGCCGCGCACCGACTCGGCGCGGCGGGACCGGGTCGGGTCGCGGGCGCGGCGCTGGTATCGCAAAAAAGTCCCGACGTTCGCCGACGCCCTGGCCGTGGTCCGCCGCACGGTGTGGGCCCACCAGGCTTTTTGCACGTCGGGCCGCCGACCCCGACACGGTGAAGTCCACCCGCGCCGTCATGGACCGTCTGACGACGGTTGCTCTGCTACGCCGCCTGAATGGCCAAAGTCGATCTTAGAACACGCCAGCGTCTTGGCGCAACAAGACTAGCTCGCTCCTCGGAACGGTGGACCGCGTGTCCCCTGCCGCCCGGGGTTGGCCCGGGCTCACGGTGACAGCCTCTCCGAGGCGAGCGGCGACGGCGGCCACGGTTTCCGGTGAGCGCATTAGGTGAAACTCGTCTCCCCCAGCGCCCGCAGTACGATCACCGCCCCTGCAATCGTCACCCCTACAGCAGAAGCCATCGGCGCATAACGGACAACCTGCCGGGTCAAGCCGGGGATCAATCCGGGCTGCCCATCTCCCGTGCGGCGCTCCAGGAAGCGGCGGGCATAGAGGAAGAGAACGCCGACTCCCGTCAACGCGCCCGCCAGCCCCAGGCTAAAGGCCGCCACCAATAGCAGCCCGAACCCGACCCGGCCAAGCGCGATCGCGCCGAGCAAGACCACGAGGGCCGACGGACAGGGAACCAACCCCCCGGAGACGCCCAGGGCCAGCAAGGACCGCCATCGGATCTTGTCCCCATCGCTCGCTGGGGGCAGATGGGAATGGCTGTGGCCGTGTCCATGGCTGTGCACGTGGTCGTGAACGTGGCCGTGATGGTGATGGTGGTGATGCGCATCGTCCCCATGGGAATGGTCGTGGTCGTGACTGTGTTCGTGGCTATGATCACCGTGATGGTGGTGATGCCCAAAGTGCCCGTGGCCGTGGCCAAGGCGCTGGCGGAGCAGGAGCAGACCCATCCCCAGCACGAGCAGGCCGGAGGTCAGACTCATCCAGGGGTACAGCTGGTCGGGCAGGATGTAGCGGGAGAGCAGCAGCGTCACCAACCCTAGGGCGATCACCCCGGCCGTGTGGGTGACGGTCACCGTCAGGCCCAGGAAGAGGGCATGGCGCGGCGTCCCCCGCGAACCGACCAGATACGCCCCGACGACGGTCTTGCCGTGGCCGGGTGAAAGGGCATGGGCCGCTCCCCAGACGAACGCCAGCCCGAGCGAGACGATCAAGCCGGTCGCGGTGAGGTCACCGCCGTCGAGCAGGGCGGCGAACCTGTCCCCGCTGCTACCGCCCCCGGGACGGCCGGATGACCCGGACGCCGATCCATCGTCGCCGCTGGCCGCCATGCCGTATCCGGCCGCCGCGACCGCTCCCGGCGAAGAGATCGCCGTGAACCGGGCCGAGGTCCGGTCGATAGGGGAGCTAAGCAGGTCGTCCGGGTACCGTTGCAACTCGCCGCTCACGTCCTGGAGCGGCGCGTCCGAATCGGTCAGCGCCACATCGCCCGCGTGCGTGACCACGATCTCGCGCCACCCGGGCCGGTCCGTCTCGTAGTCGAGATCGAACGCGACCGCTTGCCCCGCATCGAGGGCCAGCGGCGCCGCCATGACGGCCCGCAGGCGCACCAGTTGGAGCCCGGCCTGACCTTCAGGAAGCGTCAAGTTGCGGTCGGTGACCGTGAGGGGAAGATCGGCGCCATCGACGGAGAGATGCAGCCCTGGGAGGATCTCGGCCAGCTTGGCCTTGAGGTAGGCGGTCTCTTCGGCGGCGGAGACGGTGTCGTCGCCATCGGCGTCGATCCGCTCCCCGATCTCCTGGAACGCCGGAATCTCGGCCAGATCCAGGATGTAGATCAGCCGGACGGCCTCCGGCGAAACCTCGATCCGGACGTACTGGTTGGTCGTGAAGTTGCCCAGGGGGTGCGCCGCCGCCGGGCGGGTACCGCCCATTCCGAACAGGATCGCACCCAGCGCCAGGGCAAGCAGAAGGCGAATGCGCATAGGGTTACTCGGCGCCGGCATCGAGCCGGGTCAGGATGGCGCGTGCCTCCGGCGCGTACCGGAGCGAGAAAGCAGGGTCGATCGCCAGGGCGGTTGTGAGGAGGTCGCGGGCCGCGGCCGTGTCCCCACGGACATCGGCGATCACGCCGGCGTGAAAGTACATCAAGGCGTCCTGGGTACCGAGGCTGCGCGCCTCCTCGCTGGCGACCCAGGCGCCTTCCAGGTCCCCTGCCTGATACCGGGCCCAGGCGAGGACGTCGGCGGCGTGGACACCGGGTCGGCGGGCATACGCCTCCTCCGCCAGGGCCAGCGTCTTGGCCGGGTCCTGGCCCCGCTCCGGGTGGTCGGCCGCGAAGAGGGCCAGTTCCAGGTCGGCATCGGCGCCGTTGGCGACGTATAGGCCCTGGATCGCCTCGACGAGCGTGTAGTTCCGCTCGGCCCCGGCGGTATCGCCGGACACGGCGTAGATATCTCCTAGTTCGATCGCAAATTCTGGCAGCGGCAAGACGGCCATCGCTTCCTCGTAGTGGGCGATTGCGGCCGGGAGGTCGCCCCGCGCCGCCGCGATCCTGCCCTGTCCCGCCAGGGCGTAGACATACCCTGGGAGGGTGCGCAGGGCCGCGTCGTAGGCCGCCTGGGCGGCGTCGAGATCGCCGCCGCCGGCGTGGAGGTTGCCGATCTGGACCTGGGTCCAGGCGACGTTTTCGGCCCGGCCGGCTCCGGCCGCGGCTGCCTGCTCCATCGCCTCGATAGCGCCCGCCCGGTCGCCGTACAGCTCCCGGGCATAGGAGACTCTGGAGAAGGAGGCCAGATCCGGGCGTCAGATCGACCATCTCCTGGAAGGTGGCGACCGCCTCGTCGTAGCGGCCCAGTTCGATCTGGGCATCCCCGATCACGCCCAGGGCCGGAGCGTGCGCCGGGTTGGCCTCGCGGGCGCGCTCACCCCAGGTCAGGGCGGTCGCAAAATCGTGGCGGGCAAGGGCCAGGGTGCCAAGGCCGACCATCGCCGCGAAATCCCCGTCGTCCTGCTCCAGGGCCCGGGTGAAGAGGGTCTCGGCCTTGGGGTAGTACGACGGATCGCCGGTCTCTCGCGTTAGCTGGAGATAGGCCAGGCCGAGCTGAGTCGCCGCCTCGCCGTTGTCGGGATCCTGCCGGAGGGTTTCCTGCAGACCGGTTACCAGATCGGCCAGGGCCGTCCCGCCCCGGGTCGCCGCGTCGCGCCCGATCAGGCCATCGAGCGCCGACGCGGAGGCGGGATCGATCTCCCACTCAGCCGGGGCGTCGTCCTGCAAGGCGGGGATCGCCGAGCGCACGTTCAACGCCCCGGTGAACAGGACCACCGCCGCCAGGGCGGCCAGACCGATCCGGGCCCATCTGGATTGCAGGCGCAGTCTGGCGGTAGAACGGCTGGCTCACGGGAATCTCCACAGGTCATCTAGGTTCGAGGGATCTGCACCACTACTACGACGATCAAGGCGGGACGGTTCACCGGCAACGCCTCGCCGTCGAGCCGTGGCACCTCGATCTGTAGGGGCGGACCGGTGTGTCCGCCCGGCCGCAAACCGACCGATTCCGGTTTGGAAACGCTATTCCCAACCGGCGGCGACGCGGTCAGCCACCGGGCGGACACATCGGTCCGCCCCTACGACGGTAACCATCCGCCCAACCGTCCCCGCCGAACGCCGAACGCCGAGCGCCGGTCTCTCCCCTTCCCCCCGCTCGCGGCAGGGGGAAGGGGGCCGGGGGGTTAGGGGGCCGTGACGCTACTCCGCCGCGACGATATCGCCGCAGGCGACGTAGGTGCCGATCTCGTCGTTGGATAGGTGAATGTTGACTGCGTGCGGCGACCCCAGCAGTTCGGCCGTGTCGACGCCTTCGATCGATGCCTCGCTCAGGCCATCCTCGTCCACATCGGGCAGCGGGTACTCGGGGTTCGGATCGAGTTCCGCGCAGGTGCCCTCGTGGATGTGGGCCGGATGGCCGCCGCTGGCGCCGTCGAGGTAGAGGTTGACCAGCAGGCCGTCCTCCTGGTCGCTCAGGACGGCCTCGCCGCTGATGCCGGAGCCGTCGATCTCGGCCAGGTTGACGCCGACCGACGGTGCTGCCGCCTCGCCGTCTTCGGACCCTTCGCCCGGCAGCACGACGTTGCCGCAGGTGATGTAGGTCCCGACATCCTCGTTGGAGCGGTGGATGTTGACCGCGTAGGGGTCATTGAGCAGGTCGGTCAGGGCGAGATCGGGGATGACCGTCACGCTCCGGCCGGACTCATCTACGTCGATCAGCGGGTACTGCGGGTTGGGATCGAGCTCGTTGCAGGTGCCCTGGTGGATGTGGGCGGGGTGGCCGCCCTCGGCCCCTTGCAGGTAGAGGTTGACCGCCAGCCCTTCGTCGGTCTCTTCGAGGACCGCGACACCGCTGGTGCCGGAGTCGTCCAGCTCGCCGAGCGGGATCGTGATCGGGCCGGTCTCCTTGGAGACGTCTTCCGTCTGCACGACCGGCGTGGCGTCCGCGTCGTCACCGTCGTCCGCGTCCTCGTCGTCGGCCGCCGGCGTGGAATCCTCTCCATCGTCGTCTGCCGCCGGCGCGGCCGCGCCGTGGTGGGTATGCTCGAAGCCCGAGTGCGGGAGCGCGACGTATGGGAAAGCATCGCGGAAGGGCACGTCATTGCCGTCCACGCCGTCGCCGAGCTGGTTGTTCGGCTCGACGTTGAACTCGGAGTCCAGGGCGATGCCGTCCTCGCCGAAGAGGACGCCGGCCACGACCTGGAGGGAAACCTCGACGACCTCGTCGCCGAGCCGGCGGCCGTTCGGGAATCCTGCCGGGTCGCCCCCGATGGCGCCGAGCGGGCTGGCCGCGTCGGGGTCGGTCGGCGGGATCGCCATGTTGAGCCGCAATTGCTCCGAAGCGACCACGTCCGGCGGCTGGTTGATGCCGGGGATGCCGGTCAGGTAGATCGTGGCCAGGTCGTTGCGCTCGCCCTCGGGCACCTCGATGCCGTAGATGGCATTGAGGAGGCCCGGCAGCTCCGGATTGAGGACACCGTCGAGGAACTGGCCGTCATCGGCCGGCACTGACGCATTGAACAGGTCCTTGGCTCCGATCGGAACGACGACCTCGTTGACCAGCGGGTGGCCGAGGCGGGAGACCTGAACCAGATCGCCCTCGCCGTCGCGGGTGCCGTCGGCGTTGATGACGGTGGTCGAGAACCGGTTGGTGGTCGACCAGACGCCGATGATCGCGTTGGCGCTGTCCGGGGCCTCCGGCAACTCGCCGTCGATCGTCAGCTTCTCGATCGGGATCTGCATCGCGATCGTGAGGACGTTCAGCCCGGCCAGATCGTCGACGCCGCCGCCCTGGTTCCCAGGAGGCGTGCGGATCGTGAGCAGGTCGAAGATTCCGCCAAGGTCGACCCAGAAGGGATCATCGGACGGGCCGGCGAAGACCTTGATGTCCTCGTCGATGGTGTAGATGCCGGCGTTGGAAAGCGATTCGTAGTCCGGCGTGGAGGAGGGGCCGATGTTGGCGGGGGGCACGATCAGGCCCTCGGTCAGTTGGCGACGCTCGCCATCGCGGAACTCCGTGACGCCGTAGAGCTGGCGCAGGTTGTAGTCCGGGTCGGCGAGCGGGGTGGTGTCCTCCTGCAGCTCGATCGGGCCGGTGTTGTAGAGGAAGGTGTTCGGGTTCTGGATGCTCGTGGCGAAGTCGAACTGGTAGACCAGATCCTCGACCGCGTCACCGTCCCGGTCGATCTTGATGTCGTAGTAGACATCGTCGCCGAAGCGGTAGAAGTTCGGGCCGCCGGCCGGATCCTGGCCGGGATAGAAGCTGGCGATCAGGGTGACGGTCTCGGGGTTATCTGGGCTGACGAAGGCGTACAGGTCGGTATTGTCGGCCTGCGGGTCGGCGCTGATAAGTGGGGCTTCCCGGTGGCTGGAGGCAGTCACCCGGGACGCGCCCGAGTTAAAGACCGACGACACCACCATCAGCGATGAGACGAGTAGGCCGAGCGCGAGATAGGGGCGGCAGGACTGGGCACGGTAGCCATTCCTTGACATACCGGGGAGTGCTCCTTCCATCTGAATCGCGGTCCGAGCGCACCGATGTGCCCGGATACTGCTTCTTCGACGTTGCCGGAGAGCCGGAACAAGCAGCGCCCATTCGCAGGCGAAGGGGATCGCCAACGCACCGCGGCGCGCTGATCTCCCGCTCCGTCGCCCGGCCGGTCACCGCCGCACGGATCGGGTCCCCGACTGCTCTACGTGCCCCAACGTCACAACACTGTACGGAATCATCTTACGGTACGGATCAATGCTCTTCGTCACCGGTTGGCCTAGCCTTTTTGGGCCACTCACACCCGGTTCCGTGCGAAAAACGACGAATCCCCCGGGCGACCTGCCCGGGGGATTCGTTGAGCATTGGGGTTTTCGTCGTCAGCGGCCCAGATGGGCGATCACGGTGTCGATGCGGGATCGAGGTGGACGACCGCTCCGAGCTGATGGCTGACAGCTGACGGCTCGATAGCTACCGGAACCAGGTGTAGGGCTCGACGGTGCGGTGGTACCGGCTGAGATCCTTGCGGGCCTCGTCGGCCGTCGGGAATCCGGCACCCTGGCGGAGGACACCGCCGTAGTACCGATTGAACCGCGAGGCCGGATGACTTGGGACCCCATAGCAGATTGCGCAGCGTTTTCATGGTCGTAGACTCCTTATTCGAACTCACTGCACCCATTATATCACAAGATCAGCATATCGTCATTATCGGATGATGGCGCATTGTGGATCACTTTGGCGCGGCTCCGGGTGGCCCGGGGCTCACGGCCCAAGGTTGGCCCGGGCTCAACCGGACAGCCTCTCCGAGGCTAGAGTGTGCGCCCCCGTCTAGCCTCGGAGAGGCTGTAACGTTCAGCCCGGGCCGCAGCCCCGGGCGGCAGGGAGACGCCGCAGCCCCCCAGCAGCGATTCCATCGTTCGCCGCACCGCCTGGGCGGTGGGACCGAACAGGCGGACGACCACGAACCCCTCGCCTCCGCCAGCGCCCCAGCGCACCGGACCTATGCCGGTATCGGCATCTGGTGTCCGCCAGCCGCCGCCGAAGAGGTACAGCGACCCCGCACAGGCGAAGGTGCCATGGCGACCGGGCGTATCCAGCGCCCGCCGGTCCGGCTCCAGCACCCCGCGCTCGACCAGGACCAACCGGCCGGCGACGCTGGCGCGCAACCGGATCTCCAGCCGGGTGTAGCGGTCTCGCTCGCCCATCGCGATCCGGCCCGGGGTGAGGATCTCGCTCAGGGCGACGCTACCTCCCTCCGCCACCTCGACGACGGTCTCCTGGCGGTAGACCGCCTTCTGAAAGGGAATCAACGCTCCTGGGAGGTAGATCAGCCGGCCGCCGGTGGCCACGGTGAGCATGGTGCGCGCGGTTGCCCCGGCGTGGCCGTCCGGGGCCGGGTAGACCTTGGTGGCCCCCTGGCCGCGCACCGTCAGATCGGCACCGGCGTCGGCGGTCAGCGAAACGTCCAGGGCATCGTCCGGGAAGATCCCCGGGCCAACCCCCTGCACGATGACCTCCGCTCCGCTGGGAAGGCCCACGCCCGCTCGGTAGCTGGGCATGCCGATATGGAACGGCACCGTCCGGAACGTCTCGCTCAGGACGGTTCTGGCCCCGGCTTTCGTTGCGGTGAGGCGCAGCATGCCGGGACTCGGGCACCCCGGCTCGCGCGCGTTCTGCCCCCCACGTTGCCCTGGCTGCAATCCGGTCATCACGAGGCAAACAGCCGCCCCGCCAGGTGCTCCTGGCGAAGCCCTGCCAAATCCACCAGGGGCAGATAGCCGCCCAGATCAGCCAGCGCGATCTCCCGTGCCTCCGCCACTGCCTGGAGCATGAGCGGGTGGAGGTCCGTGACGATCCGCTGGGCGGCCGTCTGCCCGATCAGCCCGAGCCGGACCGCGGCGGCCACGAAGCCGTTCACGGCGGTTGCCGCCAGGGCGACCAGCGTCTCATCCGCCCCGAGCCCCGCCGCCTGCATCGTCACCGCAAACGCGACGGCGTGATGCCCCGGTCCCCGCCCTGCTCGGATACCGTCCAGGTACGCACCGACCAGCGCGGAGTCGAGCAGCGGAGCGGCAGACTCCAGCAACCGCCTTCCCACCCTGGTGCTCGCCGAACGCGCCGCCGGCACCGGCTTCAGCACATGGAGCAGCCCATCGATCTCCAGCAACCCGTCCAGATCGCTGCGAGATGCCGCCCCATGAGCGTGCCACGCCGCCGGCAACTCGATCCCCGCCAACCCCTCCTCCACCTGCGCCCGCGCGAACCCCCGTACCCCCGCCTCATCCCGCACCAACCCGAGGGCATGCAGCCCCTCCAGCCCGTGCGAGAAGGCATACCCTCCCGTCGGAAAGCCGGAGTCGGCCAGTTGGAGTAGGCGAAGGAGGGCGTGTGGGTCAGCTACCAACGTGTTGCCTTTCCACCAACGACTCGAAGGGGTAGACCGAGCTCTACCCAGCGTGCTCTGCCCTCCTCATCCGCCGAGGTATCGCGTCCTGGCAGTGCATTCCGAGCCCGGATCGTCGGGGTTGGGCGAGAGGGCAGACACATCGGTCTGCCCCGACCAGACGGACCGCCGTTTCGGCCTCATACGTCGGCTCGAAGAGGCACCAACGACTCGAAGGGGTAGACGGATCTACCCAGCGTGTCTGCCCTCCTCTCATCCGCCGAGGTATCGCGTCCTGGCAGTGCATTCCGAGCCAGGATCGTCGGGGTTGGGCGAGAACACATCGGTCTGCCCCTACCAGACGGACCGCCGTTTCTGCATCTTCCGTCGGCATGGATGAGGCAAGAAGACGTTGCGCCAGACTTCATGGCGAAGTGGCGAACTCAAACAGCGGAACCAGGGCCACGGGACTGCCAGCCGATTGCAAGAGCGCTTCGATCTGACGAATGACCTCAGGGCGTAGCACTACCTCACCACAGACAGCACACGTCTCGGCTGGCACCTGGTCGATGACCACGATCTGGTCACCGTGCCGAACCGTATGAGTGATGGTCCGCTCTTCGCAGGTGACCCTTCCCGCTGGCACATCTATGTCCAGCGATCGTGATTCCATTATGCCGAACGCCTGCGTGATGGTCCGCTATGAGTATGCACCCGACGACGGGCGTCCGCCGATGAACTGTTCGCTTGATCTCTGCCCCGATCTCCTCAGTTGCCATATCGAGTTCATACCGCTTCTGCAGGTTCAGCCAAAACGCGGCCTCGACCCCGAGCCATTGCTCCAGTCGCAGCGCCGTGTCGGCCGTAGGTCGAACAACGGAACCGAGCCCAACGCTGACCAGTACGTCGGCACGCTCGTTGGCGAGAGCACGAGCCGCGAGTTCCGGCTGGCAGTTGCACATGAGAGCATCCGCGAGCAGGACATCATCGCGGTCGATGCGGAGTTGCGCCCGCCGGACCCAACGCACCAAGCAGAGCAGATCCGGGTATGGGCAAAAGTCCAACGGATTGAGAGGATGAACCCTCTCTTTCCTACAGAGGCGGGGCACGAGCTAGCGGCGAATCGAACAAACCCCCTTGACACGGTTCTCTCGCTGAGCCGAGAGATGGTGACGGCGGTCTGTCAGGTTCTCGGTGCTGAACGTCGGGACGGCGAAATGAAAGGAAAGCTCGATCACTTGCGCTACCCAGCCAAACCTGCGACTACGGCGTACCGGCCGAACTCGGAAGACATCGCCCGCATCGTGGCCGGCGATCTGCAAGATGCCAAGCATGCAAAGCGTGCACTTGACATAGCGACCCTTTCTAACCGTCCAGAGGTAGACGTGAAGGTCGATGGGCATGCCATCGTCACTCGTCACCTTGCGATCCTGGCGATGACCGGCGCCGGAAAGAGCTGGGCAGCACGACGGATCATTGAGCAACTGGCCGAACGGAACTATCCGATTGTTATCTTCGATCCACATGGAGATTATTCGGGCTTGGCAGATGTTCCTGAATTGGCGCGGCGAGTGCATCGGTACTACGCACGGTTCCCAGTGTTCGAGCAGGAACCAGAAGCGGTCATGGCCGTCGTCGAATCCCTGGGTTGGCCCTTGGCAAAGACGCACCGCGAACGCTTTGAGGGGCTATTCCTTGCGGTGAAGACGTTCATTTCGGTGCCACCTGAGCACGTCCGGGAACGCGCTGAGTGGCTGAGTGAGTACCTGGGTAATCCAAGCATCAAGAATTATGGGCTCCTCCCAGATCTTTACTGCTTTGCGCACTTTGTCCAGGCGCTGGTGACCGCGAGCAAGGCTGACCATACAGACGCACTTGGTCTCCTGTCTGAATGGAGCGGAGATTCAGATCAGGTTCCTCTGAGCAAGAAAGAAGCTGGCTGGCTAGAATCATTCCCCGCAAATCTTCGAAGTGCGGCGAAGCAGCTCCGAACAATGGAGGCGGTAAGCCGAAAAGCAGCTCGAACAAGCGTGCCGCTTCCCAACGACCGAACTAGCCTCGTAAGCTACGGACAAATCAGCGTTGTAGCACTCGCTGGCTATCGAGACGAGTTCCGAGCGACCATCTATTGACTAATCGCGGAGGACATTTTCAACGCCAGAGTTTCGGATGATCTCAAATTGCCCGTGATGCTGGTCCTAGAAGAAGCGCACAACTTTGCACCAGGCTCAACGAGAACTGAAGCCGATCAACGGGCAGTCGCAACGACGAAGCAAATCGCTCAAGAAGGCAGAAAGTTTGGCGTGGGGCTTACGTTAATTAGCCAGCGGCCCTCTCGTCTGGACGAAACCACCCTTTCACAATGCAACTCGTATGTCATCATGCGCATGGCGAATCCCGCAGATCAAAATTACGTCCGACGGGTAATTGAGACTCTTGGTGAAGACGAAGCCGGGATGCTTCCGGATCTTGATGTAGGCGAGGCGCTATTGTCCGGCCAGATCGTCAATTTCCCAGTCCTTGTGCGTATGAAAGAGCCCGAATCCAAAGGCGAACACGAAGAGGAAGATGCGTTTGTGGCGCTTGAGCAAGCGCGCTCGGCACCTACCCGCCGTGGGGTGGTAGCTGGATGCTCGTCGTCGCCGGCCTCAGCCTCAAGAACCTTCAGCCCAGAGTCTGGGATTCGGCGTCGCCATACTACCTGCCAAGTCTCCAGGCGGTAATGGTCTCGTACGCGGAGTTCGACAAGCTCCGCCGCCAGCGGCAGCGAGCGATGGAGGTCGGGCTTCACGCCTTCCTCGGAGTTTCACAGGGCGTGAAGGTCTTCCTGGATAACGGCGCCTTCTACTTCTCTCCCGCGGCGCTGAGACGGTCCGGCACGAGTACGAAGAGTTCCTCGCTCGGGCAAAGCCTGATTGGTATCCCATCCCCAGGACTATATTCCCGCGCCAAGCATGCCGCTCGAACTCCAGTGCGACTCGTCTCGCGCGAACGATGGACGCGAACCTAGCGTACCGCCATGACGGCTTCGTCCCTGTCGTCCACGTTTGCTCCGTTATCGAGGAGTACATCGACACGTTCAAGGAGCATGCCCACCTTGCCGCCAAGTCGTCTATCGCCCTAGGCGGTATCGTGCCGAATCTCCTGCGGGCGCCGAAGGCGCGGCCGTATCGCGAGACACTGAATGGGGTAGGAAAGATCGGCATGCGTTCGGAGACAAGCAGCTTCATCTCTTCGGGGTGGGAGGAACGGCGACCCTGCACCTGGCTGCGTTGCTCGACATGGACTCCGTGGACTCAAGCGGTTGGCGTAACCGTGCCGCCCGGGGCATCGTCTAATAGCCTGGTAGTGGAGATCGGCTCGTCGCAGACCTGGGCAAGTGGCGAGGACGCCTTCCGAACGACGCCGAGTGGAAACTGCTCGACGCTTGCGGCTGTCCGTCGTGTACACGGTTTGGATTGGACGGGTTACGGGCAAGCGGCACTTTCGGCTTTGCCAACCGCGCCACACACAATCTCTGGGTGGTCCTACGTGAAGTTGAGGAAGTTGAACACCGCCTCGGGAGCGGCACCTACCACGGGTGGTTCGAGCGTCATCTCAACAACACCATCTATCTCCAACTCATCCGCGAGAGCGCCCGATCCGCGCAAACACCACCGCTCTGAATGGCTCCCCCCGGCGTTATCCTGACCATACTGCCGCGACAATCATTCGCACGAGATCGAGCCCTGTTGCTCAGGGCGACCTCTGGACGCTACGCCGTTGCTGCGTACTCGTAGAGGGGAACAAGTTCCGCCGGGTTGTCGGACGACTGCAAGATGGACTCGATGTGGCGGACAACTGCCGGTCTTAGCAGTACATCCCCACAGATAGCACAAACCTCAGCTGGTACGTGATCAATCACGACCACTCGTCCATTGTGCCGAACGGTATGGACGATGAATCGATCTTCGTATGTTCCGGGGCACCCTGCGATTGCGCATTCCATGTCAGCGGCTCCAGCGGTGTGTGGGGGTTATCCACTTCGGCGGTCTCGGCTCATAGACGGTGATGAGAATCAGAACCGGACTGTCGGTCGTGCAGACGATGTGCAACGAGCGGCCGAAGGCGTCAGACCGTTTATGAGGCAGCCCGCGCCCCGGCGGTGCTCGGGGTAGTACTCGATGATCGATCCAACAGCGATGGTCGCTAGCACCTGATCAAGTGTAACGCCGTCTTCGGCCATCTCTTGCTGCGCGTGTTGGGTAACGCGAACCGCCTCGTTGCGTGCCAGGCCGCGTATATGCTCGAGCGCTTGTTGGATCTCCTTGTCTTCCGCCACAACCGGCCACGCTCCTCGCTGATCTCGATCGGGTCTAGAACAAGAAATACCGCTGCGCCAGCGGCAATTCCGTCGCCGGCTCACACGTAAGCAACTCGCCGTCCGCGCGCACCTCATACGTCTCCGGATCGACCGTGATGGCGGGCGTAGCCGAGTTGTGGATCAGATCGCGCTTGCCGATCTCGCGGGTGTTGCGGACCGCCACCGCCGGTTTGCGCAGGCCGAGGCGACCGGGTACGCCCTTCTCCATCGCGGCCTGGGAGATAAAGGTCACGCTCGTGGCCTGGGGGATATCCGCGCCCCACATCGGGCGCATCGTTACCGGCTGCGGGGTGGGGATGCTGGCGTTGGGATCGCCCATCGCCGCCCACGAGATCAATCCCCCCTTGACGATCAGCTCCGGCCGCACCCCGAAGAACTTGGGTTGCCAGACGACCAGATCGGCCAGCTTGCCCGCCTCGATCGAGCCGATCTCGTGGCTGATGCCGTGGGCGATGGCCGGGTTGATCGTGTACTTGGCCAGGTAGCGCTTGATCCGGCCGTTGTCGTTCCGGTCCGTCTCCCCCGGCAGCGGGCCGCGCTGGCGCTTCATCTTGTCGGCCGTCTGCCAGGTCCGGATGATCACCTCGCCGACGCGGCCCATCGCCTGCGAGTCGCTGGCCATGATCGAGATCGCGCCCAGGTCGTGCAGGATGTCCTCGGCCATGATCGTCTGCACCCGGATGCGCGAGTCGGCGAAGGCGACGTCCTCCGGCACGTGCGGGTTGAGGTGGTGGCAGACCATCAGCATGTCGAGGTGCTCCTCGACCGTGTTGACGGTGTAGGGCCGGGTCGGGTTGGTCGACGACGGCAGGACATGATCGAATGAGGCGATCCGGATGATGTCCGGGGCGTGACCACCCCCGGCTCCTTCGGTGTGGTAGGCGTGGATCGTCCGCCCGGCGATCGCCGCCAGGGTGTCCTCGAGGAAGCCGGCCTCGTTGATCGTGTCGGTGTGGATCGCGATCTGGATATCCAGCTCGTCGGCCACCCGCAGGGCGGTGTCGATCGCGGCCGGGGTGGTGCCCCAGTCCTCGTGCAGCTTCAGGGCGCAGGCGCCCGCTTCGACCTGAAGGCGCAGGCTCGGCGCTCCGGTCGAGTTGCCCTTGCCGATTAAACCCATGTTCACCGGAAGTTGGTCGATCGCCTGGAGCATCCTGGCGATGTTCCACGGTCCCGGCGTGGCCGTGGTCGCCTTGGTGCCGGTGGCTGGGCCGGTCCCGCCCCCGAGCAGGGTGGTCACCCCGCTGGCGATGGCCTCCTCCACCTGTTGCGGGCAGATCATGTGGATGTGGGTGTCGATCCCGCCGGGGGTGACAATGTGACGCTCCCCGGCGATGACTTCCGTGCCGGTGCCGACGACCAGGCGCGGATCGACCCCGTCGAGGATGTCCGGGTTGCCCGCCTTGCCGATCCCGGCGATCCGCCCGTCCTTGATCCCGATGTCGGCCTTGACGATCCCCCAGTGATCGACGATCAGGGCGTTGGTGATGACGAGGTCGAGGGCGTGGTCGGCGCGGGCCGATTGCCCCATCCCGTCCCGGATCACCTTGCCGCCGCCGAAGGCGATCTCGTCGCCGTAGGCGGTGAAATCCCGTTCGACCTCGAGGATGAGGTCCGTATCGGCCAGCCGTACCCGGTCGCCGACCGTCGGTCCGTACAGATCCGCGTATTGGGCGCGGGGGATCGTCAGGCTCATCGGTCGGCTCCTTCCGCGTCGCCGTCCGCCGTCGCCCCGAGGAAGCCGCGGTCCGCCGCCCGGGCCAGGGCAGCGGCCTTCTCCGTCTCGCCGGTCGGGCCGTCCGTCAGGTTGTTGAGGCCGTGGACCTGGCGTTCGCCGCCGAGGGCGACCAATTCGACCTCGCGTTCCTCGCCCGGCTCGAACCGGACGGCCGTGCCGGCGGGGATGTTCAGCCGCATGCCGAACGCCGCCGCCCGGTCGAAGTCCAGGGCGCGGTTGACCTCGAAGAAGTGGAAATGGGACCCGATCTGTACCGGCCGGTCGCCGGTGAGGCGGACGGTGATCGTGGCCGTCCGCCGGCCGGCGTTGGCGACGATCGGCTCCTCGGCCAGGAGGAACTCGCCGGGCACCCGCTCCCCCGCGTCGGGGATCGGCTGGTGCACGGTGACCAGCTTGGTCCCGTCGGGGAAAGTCGCCTCGACCTGGACCTCGTCCAGCATCGCCGCAACCCCGGGCATGACATCGTCCGCGGTCAGGATCTGCTTGCCGTAGGCCATCAGGTCGGCGACGGCGCGGCCGTCGCGGGCGCCCTCGACGATCTCGTGGGTCAGTGATCGCCAGCGCCTCCGGGTAGTTGAGCTTCAACCCCCGGGCGCGGCGCTCGCGCGCGAGTAGGGCGGCGAGGTAGACGAGCAGTTTTTCCTGCTCCCGTGTACTCAGGTGCATCGCCGGGCTGCCTCCTTGTTAGGCGGACGGCAGCGATTGTAGGGGATGGCCCGGCCCCAACTCTCGTGCGATCCGCCCAACCGGCGTATAGGCAATCATGCCGACATGCCGTAAGCGAGATAGCGTAGAGACGATATGCGTACTTCGGCATGAAATGGGTGACGTTACGGATGTTACGCCCGTGGGCTCCTGGCAACCTAAGTAACGCCGAGGGGAAACCCCGAAGCGCCCAGATTCGAAGATGGCTGGTCCATTGGGATCGCGTCGCCGTCGTACATGCCAGAAGGAACCAGCAATGGACCAGTCCCGCCAACATCAGGTGCTCTACCTCCCGGTCGTTCTCGGCTCCGCCGTCGCCACCGCGCCCCGGTCTTCAGCCGAGCCGGCCAAGCCGGCCATGCTCGCCCGGCCCGCCGCCCGCAACTTCCGCTTCGGGCGCGCCGCCGGGGTGCTCGCCCAAGCCGGGCAGCGCCTGGCCTTGATCACCCGTCGCATCGGCCAGCCGGCCGATACCTACTCGGGTCCGGGCTACCAGACGCCAGAAGACATCCGCGCTCGCTACTCGGCCGGTATCTTCGGCGTGACCGAAACGCCGCGCTCCCTGCGGGACGCCGACCGGCGCTGGTAATCCCCGGCAGCCCGTTCCCATCGACTCTACCTGTTTGCTACTGACCTCCAAGGAGACCACCGATGGCCACGATTACGCCGTTCAAGCGTGTTACCACCACCCGCCCGACCGACGATGATCCCGGCCGCGGCGGTGTCGCCCGGATTCAGGTGCAGACGCCCATCGACCTGATCGCAACCCACATCCTGCGCGGCGGCTGGCGCGAAGACGGCCAGTCCAGCCTGCGCCTGGTCTGGCGCTTCGAGCCGGCCGCCTAACTCCCCCTATCAAACCGCTCGGGCGGGCCCGCCCGGGACTCAAAGTCCCGGGCTCACCGACGGAAGTCGGCTCAAGCCGACTGACGACCTGCAACCGCGTTGCCAACCCGCGTTCTTAGTCCCGGAGGGACTTCCGTCAGGTAGCCCGGGACTGAAGTCCTGGGCGGGCCCGGTCTGGCGCTTCGAGCCGGCCGCCTAACTCCCCACTTTCAACGATCCGGCAGGGTTACCCTGCCGGATCGTCGCGTTTGTCCGGGGATCGAGATGCAAATGGGTGAAACTGCCCATGCCGCCCGGGGGAGGGTGGGGCAAAGTTAAGGCCATACACACGAGGGGTAACGCTTCGGCACATTCCCATCGTGGCCCGCGGCGTACCCTTTTCCGCCGTGGCGAACACTGGCCGTCCGAACCTTGGTCGCCAGCAATGGAGCACGTTCGATGGATACACGGCACGCAATAGAGACGGCAAGGTCCTGGATCCAGAGCAACCTCTCGGAATGGCCAGGCCTCCGGGCCGCCCACCTCGTCGGCGGCATCACCGCCCTCCCCCCCACCGCCCCGTTTCCCCCCACCAAAGACGTCGATATCCACCTCGTCTTCGACGAAGGCAGCCCCGCCCTCCAGCCCCCCGGTCCGTTCATGGCCATCATCGAGACCGCCTACGAGGGCATTCTGATCGAAGCCGGCATCAAGTCCGTCGCGGACTACGTCAGCGCTGAAGCTGTCCTGGCAAACCCCGAAATCGCCCACCACCTCACCCTCGACACGATCCTCTACGACCCGACCGGCTTCCTCAGCGACCTCCAGGCCGCCGTCCGGGACGAATTCGCCGATCCCCAGTGGGTTCAGGCCCGGATCGAGCACGAGCGGCGCGGGGTAGCTGAAGCCCTGGCGATGCGCCCGATGGCGTCCGCCATGTACGGCGCCTCCGGCGAAGTCAATCTGCTGGGCTATGCCTCCACGTATGTCTGCCCGGTCATCGCGATCGCGACCCTCAACCCGCCCAAGATGGGCGGGCGCTCCTGGATCAACCTCCGGAACGACCTCGATACCCGCAACCGGCTCGACCTCTACGAGGATCTCCTCGCCATCATGGGCGTCGCCGGTGCCCAGCCAGACCAGGTCGACTGCTTACTTGACCAGGGCGCCGCCCTTTTCGACCTTGCGGTCGCCGTCAAGCGGACCCCCCACCCCTTCGGCCACAAGCTCCACGCCCACCTGCGCCCCTATTTCGTCGACTCCTGCAAAGGGATGATCGCCGAGGGATACCACCGCGAGGCGCTGGGCTGGCTGACCCCCTTTACCCTGGCCTCCACCGACGTGATGCTCGCCGACGGGCCGGACAACCAGTTCGCCCGCACGGTCGCCTTCCAGGAGGGATTCCTGCGCGAGCTGGGCATGGAGTCGCCCGAGGAGCGCAGTAGCCGCTACCTCAGGGCCGCATCGCTCTTCGACCAGACTCTTCGCGCTCGCCGAACAGATCGCCGCGGACCGGGCCAACTCCGGCGCCGGTGTGCTGGTGAGCAGCTAGCGGTCTATCACGCGTCGTTCGCCGCTGTAGGGGCAGGGCTTGCCTTGCCCGGCCACGCATAGGCGGCATTGGGCGGGGCGGTTGGGTGACTGGTCAGGGCGGCTGGGGAACTGGGCAGGGCAAGCCCTGCCCCTACCAGAACGGCAACTCCGGCTTGACGGACCGCTAGCTGCTAGCAGCCGCGCGGATCCCACGGGCTACGCCAAGCAACGAATCGATAAAGAGACTGCTCGGGCCGAAGGCCGCCGGGATGCTGGCGGCTGGCAGCGGTTCCTCCGTGAACCCCGCTCCCGTCGTCTCCAACTGCGCGAACCCCTCCAGCACCGTCACGACGTAGGACATCGTGCCCGCGGCCGCGTCGTACGACCGGCGCGGTGAGCTCCAGCACCCTGCAGCAGCAGGCTGTAGGTGTCGCCCGCATCCGCCGTCAGCGTCCCGGACGAAAACCCAACCTCGGCAAAGTGATAGGACGCCTCCTCCGCCAGCGGCACTGGCATTGGCGCATCGGCGTGTCGTTCCGGTTGCGGTTCGGTACACTGCGGGGGGCGCCTCGTCAGCGAAGTCAGGTGGACATGGACGGCATCGCCGCACCCGTAGGTCGTGCCATCGATCCCTCCGATCCCGCGGTCCCGGGAAGTGTGCCGATCCTCGTCGGCCGGACGCGGGAGCAGGCCGTCCTGCGCGCCGAACTCGCCGCCGCCATCGGCGGTCGGGGCCAGCTCGTCCTCGTCGGAGGCGAAGCGGGCATCGGCAAGACCTCCCTGGCCCGCGACCTGAGCATCGAGGCACATGTTCTCGGCTGCCGCGTCCTGGCTGGGTCCTGCTACGACCTGACCAACACCCCGCCCTATGGCCCATGGCTCGATCTCTTCGAGGGATGCCGGCGCAATCCGGGCCTACCCGCGCCCCCCGCCGCCCTCGCCGGCGGCCGGTTGGCGCCGGTCACCGACCAGGCCGCGCTCTTCTCCGAGGTGCGGCAATTCCTGGCCGAGTTCGCTGCCAATCGTCCTGCCCTCGTCCTCCTCGAAGACCTCCACTGGGCCGACCCGGCCAGCGTCGACCTCCTGCGCCACGTCGGCCCCCACCTGCGCCACTGGCCGCTCCTGCTCCTGGTGACTTACCGGGTCGATGAGCTGACCCCGGGTCGTCCGTTCGCCCAACAGATGCCAGCGCTGGTCCGCGAGACGGAGGGGCAACGTCTCGACCTGCGCCGGCTCGATGAGGGCGCCCTACGCGCCCTCGTCGCCGCGCGCTATCGCTTGGAGCGAGCGACGGAGGATCGCCTCGTCGCCTACCTCGATCGCCACGCCGAAGGCAACCCATTCTTCGCCACCGAGTTGTTGCGGACGTTGGAGGGGGACGCGCTGCTGCGGCGGGGCGACGGCGGGTGGGCGCTGGCCGCGCTCGACCACGTGATCGTGCCGTCGCTGTCCGTCAGGTGATCGACGGCCGGGTCGCACGCCTGGGCGAGGCGACGCGGAAGGCGCTGACGATCGCGGCCGTGATTGGGCAGGATGTGCCGCTCGCCCTCTGGGCGGAGGCGGCGGAACTGAAGGACGAAGGGATCCTGGACGTCGTGGAGCAAGCGGTGCAGGCGCACCTGCTGGAGGCCGAGCGGGACGGCACCCGCGTTCGTTTCGTCCACGCCCTTACCCGGGCGGCGCTCTACGAGGGCGTCCTGCCACCGCGCCGACGGCTCTGGCATCGGCTGGTGGCGGAGACTCTGCTGGCGGACGTCGACCCCGACCCGGACGCCGTTGCCTACCACCTGCAAGAGGCTGGCGATCCTCGTGCCTGGGAGTGGCTGGTCCGAGCAGCCGACCGTGCCCAGCGCGCCTACGCCTGGCTGACGGCGATCGAGCGGTTGCGATCCGCTACCGCCCTCCTAGCGGGTGTCGAAGGTCAGCCACAGCGGACGCGCCCGGCTGCTCTACCGCCTCGCCCGCCTCCACCGCTTCTCGGATCCGAATGAGGCTGTCGGCATCCTCGACGAAGTTGAACATCTGGCCGCCCGGCTCGACGACGCGATCCTGGCCGCCGAGGTCCTCTGGGGCCGAGGGGGCATGCTCTTCGATGCGGATCGCGGTCGATCCGGACTCGCCGACATGGTGGCAGCGAACGAAGCGCTTGAGGCGATGCCGCTGGAGGCGACGCGAGTCCTCAACCCCACCACGCCATGGCTCGCCGATGCGCTCCCGGAGTCGGTGCCGGTAGACACGTCTGGCGAGGAGACGGCCGCAGTCCTTCTCCATGCCGCGGGGCTCCAATTCCGGCGTAGCGCCGAGCCATGGCTCCGTGCTTCCACTGGGCAGCCGGGCCCGGCCGTCGCCCTCGGCGAGCGCTTTGTCGCCGCGCTCGCCGAGGCGTCGGGGACGAAGGGGGGAATCCGCTCGACCGCCGCGTTCGCCCACCACGGCCTCGGCATCGCCCACGCGGCGTTGGGTCGCCCCGACGAGGCACGCCGGGCGTGGCAGCGGTCCCGGGAATTGTTGGCGGAGTTCGACCACCATGTCGTGTTCGGCTTTGCGCTGCTCAACGAGCTGCACGACGTGGCGCTGACCTACGGCGCGGCCGATCCTGCCGCGCGCCGCCAACTGGCGGCTGAGGCGGCGGCGGCGCTAGGTCGAGCGGCCGGCGCCCTCCGTCCGGGCGTCTCGCCGCGCCTGGCCTGGCTCGGCTGCCACGTCCTCGACGGCCGGTGGGAGGAGGCGCTCCAGATCCTCGACGATCTGCCGGCACCCGGGAACGCATTTCTCCGGCGGGAGGTGGTCGGCACGCGCGCCGTCCTGGCCCGCCACCGCGGGGAACCGGAGGTCGCCTGGGCGGTGATCTGCTCCCTCTTCCCGGATGGACCGGCGACCGAACCGGGCGATATCATCCACCAGGAGGGACTCGCCCTCGAACGTCTGGCGGCCGACCTCTGCCTCGATGCGGGCGACCTGCCGGGGGCTCGCGCCTGGCTCGATGCCCACGACAGCTGGCTGGACTGGAGCGGAAGCGTCCTCTCCCGGGCTAACGGGCGCCTGGCCCGGGCGCGCTGGTACCTGGCGGCCGGCGACGCCGGAATCGCGTGCGCCGCCGCGACCGAGGCGCTGGCGCTCGCCGAATCGCCATCTCAGCCGCTGGTCCGCCTGGCCGCCCACCGCTTCATGGGCGAGATCGAGACCGCGGCTAGGCGGCTTGAGGCCGCCGATGCGCATGTGATGGCTGCCCTCGAATGGCCGACGCATGCGAGGCGCCGTTCGAGCGGGCACTGACCCTCCTTGCCCTGGCGGAGCTGCGCCTCATCACGGGGATGGCCGACGAAGCCGCGGCCCTGCTGGATGAGGTCCGTCGGGTCTGCACGCCGCTCGGGGCGGCGCCGACCCTCGCCCGCGCCAACGCCCTCGCGGCCCGCCTCGCGTCGACGCGGCCGAACAAGATGTCCACCGCGGGTCTGTCCGAACGCGAGATGGACGTCCTGCGCTTGCTCCCCGAGGATCTGACCTTGGAGCAGATCGCCGCGACGCTCTTCATCAGCTACAGCACCGTCAAGACCCATCTCGACCACATCCGCAACAAGTTCGGGGTCAACCGGCGGCGCGATGTCGTCGCCCGGGCCGCCAACTCGGGCTCGCTCGGTCCCCCAAACCATCCCCCATCCCCTGTAACGAGTGGGGGATGTCTGACGGCTGATTCTGCTGCGGCAATATCCCCCGCCATGGTGGATGCGCTCGCTCGAGTCTTGGGCGCATCTTGGGATCGTGCGCTGGAGCCAGACCAGCGAGCATCGTGCCCGGGGGCGTTGCCAGGGCCGTCAGCGACTCAATCAGAGAGAGCACGCCATGATTTCGCCCGTCGGTGAGCCGCGCGTCGAGCAAGAGGAGACGTCCCCGCATCAGAAAGGAGCACGGCGATGACCGCTATCTTCGTCGACCAGGCAATCGAAGCCCTGCGTGCCGACTTCCGGGGCGAACTCGTTGTGCCGGGATCGCCCGGCTACGAGGAGACCCGGCGCGTCCGCAACGGGCTGATCGACCGCCACCCGGCAGTCATCGCCCGCTGCGCTGGCACCGCCGACGTCGTCGCGGCGGTCAACTTCGCCCGCGAAAACGAGCCTCCTGGTCTCGGTCCGCGGCGGCGGGCACAACGTTGCCGGTGCCGCCACCAACGACGGCGGCATCGTGATCGACCTCTCGCCGATGCGTGGCGTGCGGGTCGATCCGGCCGCGCGGACCGTCCGGGTGCAGGGCGGCGCCACCTGGGGCGACGTCGACCGCGAGACGCAACTCTTCGGCCTGGCGACGCCGGGCGGCGCCGTCTCAACCACTGGCGTCGGCGGACTGACCCTCCACGGCGGCTGGGGCTGGCTCCGCCGCAAGTACGGCTACTCGCATCGACAACCTCCTCTCGGTCGATATCGTCACCGCCGATGGCCGGGTCCGGACGGCGAGCGAGACGGAGAACCCGGATCTCTTCTGGGCGGTTCGCGGCGCGGGCAGCAACTTCGGGGTCGTCACGTCGTTCGAGTTCCGGCTGCACGAGGTCGGGCCGCTTGTCGCGTTGGCGGCACCGATCTACGCGCTGGAAGATGCCGAACGCGTCCTCCCGGCCTGGCGCGACTTTATGGCACACGGCTCCAGACGAGGTCAGTTCCAAATTGCTGTTCTGGAGCGTCCCGGCTGTGGAGGCCTTTCCAGCCGAATTGCACGATCGGGCGGTGCGTGGTCCTGGCGGCGGTCTATGCCGGTCAGGCCGAGGAGGGAGAGCGGTTGCTGCGACCGTTGCGGGAACTGGCGACGCCACTGCTCGACCTGAGCGCGACGATGCCGTACACGGTGCTGCAGAGCGCCTTCGATCCCTTTTTCCCCGAAGGGACGGCTCTACTACTGGAAGTCGCTCTACCTCAACGACTTCGACGAGCGAGACGATGGCCCCGACGATCCGATACGCCCGCACCGCCCGAAACCGATGTCGCTGCTGGGGCTCTGGCACCTCGGCGGTGGCGCGGCGAGCCGTGTCGCCGGCCGAAGCGACGGCCTTCGGTCGGCGGGACGCGCCCTACCTGCTCAGCTTCGACACCACCTGGGACGGACCCGGCCGACGGCGAACGCTGTATCGCCTGGACTCGCGCCGCCTGGGCCGATATGCGGCCGCTTCGGCCGACGGCGGGCTCTACCTGAACTTCGCCGGGTTCGGCGAGGAGAAAGAGGAACTTGTCCGCGCTGGCTACGGCGCCAATTACGATCGCCTGGTGGAGCTGAAGACGCGCTACGACCCGGGCAACCTGTTCCGGATGAACCAGAACATCCGGCCCCGCGCCTGACGCGCGGCGGCCACGGCCAGGAAGGAGCGCATCCGACGCACGAGCTCCCTCCTGGCCGTGGATGCTGGGACAGCACCGATTGGTGAAAACCAGCGATCGAAGGTATTGAAGATCAAGAGAGGTGCTGTCGCTGGGCGGCAGGCTGTTGCGCCTGTTCTTCCGCAGCCGCACCGCCGCGCGCCCGGCTGGCCCGCTGATCGGCCCGAACGGCACGCCGTTGGCCTACCACGATGGCTGAAATTACCTACCTGATCGTCGCTTGAGTGTTTCGGCGGAATCAGTGAAATCACGGATGTGCGGGCCGGGCCGGCAGGGCATGATGACATCGTGCTCAGGAGAGCACACCGAACGAACCGGACGAGCCGGTCGAACGGTCGAACCGGAAGGACGAACGGGAGGTCGGTCGAGGACTCCGCGGGACCCACACACGGAACGCCGGGGAGGCACCCCTCGGGACCGGGTCCGGCCACAGCTCCAGAACGGCAGCGCGGACCGCACCGACGGAAGCCGCAGGCGGAGGGGTCTCCCCCTCCAAGAGCGGCCGAGGTCACCGCGGAACGCACCGCCGGGAGGAGCGCCGCCGGACCCAACACGCGAGGAGCCGAACGGAGGCGTTACCAGCGGTCGCGCGGTCCCCTCGACCGAACTACCAGCTCCAACCACCACACCCGACATCGATCTCACGCGGTCGGTCGGGGATGCCGCAGGATCCAGCACACGGGCCCGCCAGCGAGGCAGACCCCACCTGATTGGGTCCGGCACCACAGCTCCGAACGGCAGCGGACCGCACCGACGGAGGCCGCAGGCGGAGGGGTCTCCCCCTCCAAGAGCGGCCGAAGTCACCGCGGAACGCACCGCCGGGAGGAGCGCCGCCGGACCCGAATCAGGTGAGGAGCCGACCAACGGCGGACCCAGGATCGTGCGGTCCCCCCGACCGAGCGTGACGAAAGGAGGAAACCCGTGCTTCACGCATCGACTCGCCGCGGGTTCCTCGCCCGCTCCCTGGCCGGGGCCGCCGCTCTGGCGGCCGGGCTGCCGCTTCATGGCACGTTTGCCGCGCGCAAGCCTCTGAAGGTCTACGCCCTCGATCCGCATGGCGACAAGACCTGCGGCTCATGCCACTCCTGCCGGGCGTGCGTGGCGCACGGCGCCAACAAGCTCTTCGCCTCGAAGGCTGCCGCCGACACCCACCGGGCCCACCCGAACTGCAACTGCTCCATCCGCCTGGTCGGCACCCTCCCGTCGAACGTCTGGGTCCCCCTTTTCGGCCTGGCCCTTGGGGACGACACAACGAGCGGGGTCGTGGACCGCCGCCACGCCCACGTCGGCAACCTGCTCAAGGACTACGAGGCCTCCCTAGACTGAGCGGTACCTACCATCCAACGTCTCGACATGGTCCCGCTGTACCGATCGTCGTAGGGGAGGGTCCTGTGCCCTCCCGATGCCCGACGCAGGAGGGCATACCGGGGTCCTGTACACGGCGTTACGGCCTAGCGGCCGTGGGAGGGCACAGGACCCTCCCCTACACCGGCGGGCGGCAGGCGAATCGGCGGCTGACGGTTGACAAACCACTAGGACGAGACGACCTCCGTCAGGCGGAAGGCCACCGGCAGAGAGTCCCGGGCCCAGTCGTTCGGTAGGGCGCCGCCGCGCCAGCCGTAATACTTGGCGGACAGGGCCTCGCGAGCGCGGGGATCGCCCTCCTCACCCTCGATCATGGCACCGCATGCGGTGTACGTCGTCCCCAGAATCCTGATCCGCAATTCGGGGTTAGCGCGGACGTTCTTGACCCAGTCGGAACGGTCGCGCCCACCGGAGAGGCAGTAGAGCGTCGTCAAGTCGGCGCCGTCCGGGTGGACGGCGAACCACATCTCCACCTCGTGCGCCTTGCCGGAGGCCCGCCCGGTCGTAATCAGGTAGCAATACTGCTCCCTCGCTTCCTCCGGCGAGAGTTCGATCCCTTCGGCCATGCGATTGTCCTTTCGGTGACCTGATGTTCAGGCGGGGCGTTCGATGTCGTCGTCCTCGTCGGCCACCGTCAGGTCGTCGCCGCGTTGCAGGCGGCGCGCGATCTGGGCCGTCTGCAGCATCGAGCGGCTGGTCGGGGCGTGGGCGGCCAGGTAGCGGGCGACGGCGACGAGGACGCGGCGGGCTTCGGCCGGGTCGTTCGCCGCCAGCTCGGCGTGCAGCGCGATCCCGGCTTCCAACATCTGGTAGGAATGGAACTCGCCGTCCTCGCGCAGCAGGAGATGACCGAGCGTCGCGATCAGCCCGGCCGGGTCGTGGCCGCGCTCGAGGTAGCGGTGCACCACCAGCGCTGCCTGCTGGACCTGCTGCTCTCGATCCAGGAGATCGCCCAGGTGGGCGAGGAGGGCATCGCCGTTTTCCGGCAGCGCCGCCAGCGCCTTGGGTTGCTCCTCCGGCAGGCGCGCGGCCGGGGCGTTGAGGAAGCGGTCCAGGTGCAGCTGGAGGGCGCCGTGGAAAAGCCCGCGCGCCAGATCGGCCGAGGGTGCCCGTTGCATCAGGCGGTGGAGGCCGTTGGCGTAGGTGAACGTATGGAGGACGGTGATCCAGTCGCCGAACTCGTTCGCGGTGTGGAACCGGGCCACCCGCCGCGCGGCCGCGACGCAGAGCGCCCGCGTTAGCCCGGTGAGGGGCGAGCCAGTCGCGAGCGCATCCCGCAGGGTCGCGACAATCGCGGCCGGATCGTCGCCGAGCAGCGTCTCCAGGAACGCCTCGTCCGCGCGCCAGGCCGGGTTCTTGCCCGCCGTGGCGACGAGCTCCGGGAGATCCGGCAGCATCGGCTCCAACAGTGTGATCAAATCGACCGGGCGACGCCAGGTGTTCAGCTCGTCGGAGCGCTGGCTCATCGCCAGCACCGGCACGAGGCTCGGCAGGATCGCCCCGGCCCGATCCCACCCGACGCGATCGAGCAACTCGCACGCCTTGTTGACGAAGTCGAGGGTGTGGCCGCCGTTGAGGTAGACGCGGTCCGTCGCCGCCGTGCCGAGGATGTCCGCCAGTTCGGCCGGCGTCGCCCCGGCCGCGATCGCCGTCTGGAGGGCGCGCTCCGCCCCGTCCTCGTCCCGTACATCGATGAACTGCCGGAACCAGGTCTTGAGGCGCGCCAGCGGCACATCCCGATCCGGCAGCGGCTCCAGGGTGAATCGCGGCGGCTGCCCGGCGCAGTCGGCCGCGGTGTGGACCAGCCCGTGGTAGAGCGCCAGGGCGCGGTCCTCCTTCGCCAGATTGGGGAGGACGTTGCCCATCGCGGTCAGGATCGTCAGTCCGGAGCGCCACCCGGAGCGGCGGTACGTCGCGCCAAAGACCCCGCCGATCTCCAGGATATCGGCCGGTGGCGTTCCTGCCTCGAGCAAGGCCAGCACGCTCTTGACCACGACCAGATTCAGCCCCTGCTCCAGGCCGTCGCGCAGGCGGCCCTTGGCGTGAGCAACACGGTCTCCGTCCCGGTGGGGGATGGGATCGACGTAGACGATGCCGTCCTCGATCACCACGTCGTAGACCGTCACGTCGTCGGCCCATAGGTCGAAGGCGCCGCCGCTGGCGAGGTCGAAGCGGGCGTGGTGCCAGTGGCAGGTGAGGATGCCGTCGCAGACTGATCCTTTGTGCAGGGGAAAACCCATGTGCGGGCAGCGATTATCGACCGCGTGGACCGCGTCCGAGGTGGCGGACGGGAAGACGGCGATGCCGTGCCGCCCGCCGGAGATGACCCGGACACCGGTCAATTCCGACCGCGGCCCAACCCGGATCAAGCGCTCATGGCCAGTTGTGCTAGAGGTCTGGTCCGCCGTTACGACCGTGCTTGCCATAGCCAGCTCCATTTCTCGATACTGACCCGCAATTCGCTTGAGGGAACGCTCGGCGCCACCCGTCGTCGCGTCGTCGTCGTAGGGGAGGGTCCTGTGCCCTCCCACGGCCGTTAGGCCGTAATCTCGTTCATGGGAAGGTGGTTATGCCCTTCCTCCGGTCGGGCATCGGGAGGGCACAGGACCCTCCCCTACGAACGCGAGGGCCGTCGAACGCGCAGCACACCGTTGACAGACAACTAGGCCGCGCTCAGCGCCGTGAGGTGGGGCAGGTGGGCGTCCAGCGTCCGCCATGTGTCGCCGGCATCCTCGGTCAGGCGCAGTTCGCCGTTGACCAACCCCGCCAGCAGGGTGTTGGGCCGGTCCGGGAAGGTCAGGAGGGCCACGGCCATGTACGGCATCGGGTGGGGTAGGCCGGTTCCGGACCCGCCGTTATCGCCCAGATGCTGCCAGGGTTCGTCGCCGCGCTTTCGGTAGATCGCGGCGCCAGCCGCGCCCTCGACGCTGTAGGCGGCACGCGGGCCGGTCGCGGCGGAGACGTACCACAAGGAAGGATCTGCCGGATCGGCCGCCAGCCCGACCGTGTACCGCAGCGACTTGCCCGCATCCACCGGCTGCCAGGTATCGCCTTCGGTCGTGGAGAGGGCAACGCCTTCCCCGGCGGCTTCGTAGACCCGGCTCGGGTCGGTCGGGTGGGTCACAATCGCATGGCTGTCGTGGTATGACCCAGGTTTACGGTCTTCCCACGTCTCGCCCCCATCGCGGGATCGCATCACGCCGCCGAGCTCGATCCCGACGAAGATCAGCGCGGGATTGGCGTGGTGCGGCGCGATCCAGCGGGTGTGATGGGTCCAGGGCCGCGGCGGAAACGACCACGTGCCGGCGCTGGGCAACTCCGCCAGCCGCGGGCTGGCGACCCAGGTCTCGCCATCGTCCTCAGACCGGTAGAGCATGCTCGGCTCCGACCCGGCGAAGACCGCCGACCGGCCGCCGGGCCGGTGCGACGGCGAGACCGCCACCGAGGGGATCCGCCCAACCGGAATGCCGCCTGGCCCAGCTCCGTCTCCCGACCCGGCTCCATGACTCGCCCCCGTCGCGGGAGCGCCACAGGCCATTGTCGAACGTGCCCGCAAACACACGATTCGGATCGTGGGGATCGGCGGCGACGCACTGCGCCCCGGAGCCCTCGAGTCCCATCAGCACCTCGCATCGGCCGTTCTCGCAGGTCACCCGGGCAACAGCATCCCCGGTCGCGGCGAAAAAGCGCAACGTCGTCATGGTCGTCCTCCTTTCAGAGATGTATCTCGATTGCCGCCGCCGGTTACCGCTCGGGCAGGTCAATCCAGCGGCCGGCCGTCGCGCCGGAGCTACGGTCACGTTGGGTGCCGGAGACCGGCAGGCCGATCTCCCAGTGCACGCCGTACTTGTCGACGAACTGGAGGCCAGCCGGGCCGTCGCGCTTGATCCTGCATCCCAGCAGCCCGGTAAGGGAACGGATGTGATCGAGCGCCGCCTCGTTCTCGACACGTATGCCGATGTGATCGAGGAGGCTGCCTGGCCCCGTGCCGGGATCGACGATCAGGGCCAGGACGAAGTCGTCGCGCTCCAGCAGGCACATCTCCAGCTCGATCCCGGACGCCGCCGCATCGGGCCATCCCGCCTCTGGCGGCAGCGTCCGCCACTCCCCACCGACCCTGGCCTCTCGATAGGCCACCTCCAACCCAAACAGGGTGCCGTAATACACCTCCGCCTCTTGCAACCGTCGCACCTGCAAGGCCACGTGATCGATCGCGAATCCAGCCATAGGATCTCCTCGTTGAGACGTGAAGACGGGAAGGCGGAGCCCCGTCATCCGGAGCTTGTCGAGGGATTAGAGGGAGGGGCGCATGGCATGTTGCGACATCTGCACGAAGCATGTCGACTTTCGACCGTCAGGCTGCCTCGTTACTGACGCCTTTCGGGTCCCTCGAAAAGCTCGGGGTGACAGGTTGCAACACGGGCGATGCCTGGCCCATACATGTATGCGGCCGCGTCTCCCCTTCCGCCTTCCCGCGCTACGGAGGAGCGGGAGGAAGGCGGCCGGGGGGTTAGAGGGTCGTCCTCAAACGCCCGCACCGGTTCTGGCCGTGCCACTGACGGCGACGGAGCCGGCCGCGCATCCGGCGCTGCGCTCACTGCCTCGCCCGCCGGTTCCTTCACCGGCGGGCGCGCCGGCAGCCGGGCGGCGACCACGATGCCGAGCGCGATGACGCCCATCATGAGCACGTCCTGGATGGCCAGGCTGGCGCGGGAGACGGTATCGTCCGAGCTGAGGGCGGCGATCAGGATCCCGCCGATGCCGGTGCCCATAGCGATCCCGACGGTGTTCGCCAGGCTCATCGCCGAGGTGGTCGTGCCCTCCTGACCGGGAGGCGACGATTCCAGCACGACCAGGGAAATCGTCGAGTAGGCGATCCCCATCCCCAGACCAGCGATACCCCAGGCGATCGGACCCAGAATGGCCGGGACGGAATACGACAGGGTGGCCAGGGTTAGTGCAATGCCCAGCACCAGGATCGACAGCCCGGTCCGCACCAGCAGGCGGCGGCTGAGCTTGCTCGAGTAGCGCGCCTGCAGCCAGGAGCCCGCCGTCCAGGTGACCGTCGCCGCCGTCAGCGCCAGTCCGGCGAACGCGGACGATCGGTCGCGGATATCGGTCAGCGCCAGGGGCACGAAGGCATCGACGCCGAAGAAGCCGAGGTTGAGTAGGCCCATGGTTGCGATCGCCGCCGGGGCACCCGCCACACCGCGAAGTGTGCCCTCGGGCATGATCCGCTTCAGGGCGGGGAAGGCGACGGCCGCGCCCACCACGACCAGGGGGATGCCGAGCAGGATGGTGGTTGCCTGGAAGCCGGCCAGAAGGGCGGCGACGCCCGTGGCGAGCAACACGGCGTTACGCAGGCGGGCCCAATCCCGGGTGATCGCCGATCCCGCCGGGATCGAGGAAATTGCCCGCCAGGCCATCATCGCCGCGAAGATCGGAATCGGGACAATCCCCAGGAATACCCAGCGCCAGCCAGCGACGTCGGAGATGACCGCCGCAATCGCCGGACCGACCAATCCCGGGACGACCCAGGCCGTCGAGAGCAGGGCCAGGAGCTTGGGGCGGGCGCTGCCGGGGTAGCCCCGGCCCATGACGACGTAAGCGACGGAGGTGATGACGCCGCCGCCGAAGCCCTGCAGGGCTCGGCCCGCGATCAGCACCGGCATCGAGGGTGCCAGCCCTGCGACGATCAGGCCGATGGTAAACATCCCGACCCCGATCAAGAACGGCCGGGCGGGACCATGCAAGTCGGCCTCGTTGCCGGCAAAGGCGAGGCCGATCATGTTGGTCAGCATGAAGGCGCTGAAGGTCCATCCGTAGTACGACAGCCCACCCAGGTCGTCGACCACGGTCGGCATCACGGTCGCGACCGCCAGGGCTTCGAACGCCGCCCCGGTGATCGTCAGCACGATCCCGATCGTCAGGAGGCGGTACGCCGGTCCCCAGGGACTTTCATCGATGGACTGTGATGTCAGGGATACGGTCGCCATACTCTCGAACTGCTCTCGATGCGTGCGCGTGAAGGCGCCTCGTGCTCAGTCCCGGAGGGACTTTGTCGGTTTAGCGCCAGGTTTCAACCTGGCGTCTTCAATGTCACCCCCGTGCTACTGCGTTACCAGCGCCTCCCGCTCCCATTCCTCCAGCGGCACCGAGATCGGGCGGCGGAGGCGGGACGCCAGATCGATCAGCTCGGAAACGGTCGCCCGCATCCGCGTGAGGCCGTTCTTGTCGATCACCTCCTCGCTCGCCTCGTCCACGCCACTCCCCGGGATCGTCGCGGCGATCGGCACCGAAATGCCGTTGAGTCCCCGGGCGGAGTGGTGCAGCGCGTTGATCGTGTTCATCGATCCGGGCCCACCCAGCGCCATCAGCCCGACCGGCTTGCCATGCAGGTAGGGGGCCTCTTCGTTCCAGAGAAAGTTGAGGCAGTCGAGCACATTCTTCACCGCCCCGGTGACGGTGCCGTGGTAGGTCGGCGAGGAAAAGATGAAGGCATCGGCCGCCTCACACGCCTTGAGCAGCCGCGCGAGCGACTCCGGATACCACTCGAGCGGCTTGTCGTCGTCGTAGAGCGGCAGGGCCAGCTCCCGCACATCGGCCAGGATCGCGATCGCACCCTCGTCATCCGCCATCCGCAGGGCGGTCTTGAGCATGATCAGGCTCTTCGATCCCATCCGGGTGCTCCCGCCGATCCCGACGATGCGCACGCGGTGCGCGTCGCCTGTGCCGTTGGTCCCCCCGGCGAGCAGGTTGGGTAGGTTCGGATCGATCACGCTAATCATCTGACCGGCTCCCCTCCTGGAGTGAATCGCGAAAGATCTATCCCGAAATGGGTGACAAGGGCGGCGTGTAGCGCGGCATCGTCAAGGAGCGGCACCTCGGTGCGCTCGCCGTCGGCGGTGATGGTCAGCATTCCCGGACGGATACTGATCCGTCCATTCGCCGTGAGTTGGGTACACATCGGCCCCTGACGAAAGTGATTGTCCGGGTCCGTCTCGAAGAAGCGGCACCGGGGGAGAAAATCGTCAAGGGTGCGTGGGGTGAACGAGAAGCGCTGGTGCTCGCGCCATGCGGCGCCCGGTTCCTGTCTCCAGATATAGCCTGCTTCCGCGCGTCGCTCGATCCGAGAAAGGTGGCCACCGGCGGGATCGGGCGGACTCGGCGCTCCCCATGCGTTCGGCCCGGGCACCTCTAAAGGCACGACGGAGGACGTACGTCCGGAGCCAACATCGACGAACCAGTCCCCCGCTCCGGGGACCGCCACGATCAGGGCGAGGTGATCGAACGGATCGGAGTAGCCGCCCTCTTCGGTGAAATGGCACGCCACCCGGATGACCGTAAATCCAAGATCTTCCAGCAGGAACGCCAGAAGCCCATTGAGTTCGAAGCAATACCCACCCCGCCGCTCCCCGACGATCTTGGCGAACAGTCCCTCCGGATCCAGCCGCAACGGCCGCCCCAGCGGCACGATATCGAGACTCTCGAACGGCACCGCCCGCAGATGCGCCAGAACGATCGCCGACAGCGTCTCCAGCGTCGGCTCGACCGGTTCCTCGTATCCGATCCTGCGGAGATAGGTGTCGCGATCGAGGGTGAATGCGGTAGGGGCAGGGCTTGCCCTGCCCTGTTCCCCGACCGTCCTGCCCAAGTTCGAGTATGCGAGGCTGGGCAGGGCAAGCCCTGCCCAAACAGGAGTACGGCGGAGGTTGGTTCGCGATGTCATTCTCCGTCCTCCCCGCCTCCGTTCATCCACCGGTCAAACCACGCCCGCGTCCGCCGCAGCAGATCGATCTGATGGTTGCGCTCCCTGACGCCGTGCGGCTCACGCGGGTAGATCACGTACTCGAAGGGCACGCCGTGCTCACGGAGGGCCCGCGCATAAAACTCGGCCTGGGAGAGAGGAACGCGCTCGTCCGCCTCGCCGTGCAGGATCAGGACCGGGGTCTTCACCCGGTGGGCAAACGAGATCGGCGAGATCGCGTCGTGGCAGTGGGGGCCGATCCCTTCCCACCCGGTGCTGCCTCCCAGATCGGCCTCGAAGTGCGGCAAGTCACTTGTGGCGACCATCATCCCCCAGTCGCTGACCCCGGCCCCCATCACGCCTGCTTTGAACCGGTCGGTCTGGCCCACGGCCCAGGCGGTCATGAACCCGCCCTGGCTCCACCCTCCGATTCCGAGCCGGTCCGCGTCGGCAACGCCCTCGGCTACCAGGATGTCGATTCCGGTGACGATATCGCCCCAATCGTCCAGCCCGACCGCTCCGGCCACTTTCGAGGAGAAGGCATGACCGTGGCCCATGCCGCCCCGCGGATTGGGCAGGAAGACGGCGTAACCGGCCAGCGCCAGCCACTGGGCCGAAGGCGAGGTCCTCAATTGGAAGTCGTCGGCGTAGCGCCCGTATGGGCCGCCGTGGGGCAGGGTGATCGTCGGGAATGGGCCGTCCGCGCGCGATTTGCCCGGCGGCAGGACGAGGAGGCCATCGAGCCTCAAGCCGTCTGCCGCCTGCCAGCACAGGCGCTCCTGGGAACCCCAGGTGATCTCACGCAGCTCGGGCCGGGTGTCGCTCACACGGCGTAGCGGCGCGGAAGCATCAACCGGCCCGGCCCAGACGTCGGACGGTTCTGCCGCGCCGCTGCGAACCAGGGCAACGACCGACCGATCGCGGTCTGTGCTGGTCCCCAGGATGGTTCCCGGCGACTCGAAAAGGGTAACCAGTTCCTGCGCAGCCTCGTCCCAACGGGCGATCGAGGAGTCGAGGCCTTTGAAGACGGTTACCAGCGGATTTGGGCTGCAGCCAGCCACGATCCCGCCGATGCAGGCAGAGAGATCGGGCGTCAGGTTGCGGGGCGTGGATAGCTGAGTACCCGCCGGCGTGCCCTCGGGCGGCACGGTCACCGAAAAGAGCGTCACCGCTCCGGTTGAGAGCGGGGGAGTTTGCGCGACGTACCAGAGCTCCCAGCCGTCCGCCGTCTCCCTCCAGGTCAGGTCATCTCCGAGGTTTGACAGGGTCGCGAGATGTTGCGCGGTACCGGCCTCCAGATCGACCAGATGGATCTGCGTGTCGAGCGAACCGGGATCCAGGTCGGGCATGCTCCAGGAGAAGACCGCGAGTGGCCCGCCGTCCGACCGCGGCGCGGCCTCGACGACGTGCCGGTCGCCCAGGGCGTCAATCGTCCGGATCGCTCTGGTATCGAGATCGAGGATGCGCAGGCGGGCGTAGGGCACGCGCTCCCCCCAGACCCGAGCATCATCGCGCTCGTGCTCCCGGTGATCGTCCTCCGCGGTCGGCTCGTCCTTCGCCCAGAAGGCCGACCTGCGCGCCGTCCGGGAGGGGCGTAAACCCGGCGATGCCGCCGGCCCATCCCGTGAGCGGCTCGGCCTCGCCGCCGTCCAGGGCGATGCGGTGGAGCTGGGTCTTGCCCCGCTCCGTGCGGTCGGAGGCGAAGTAGAGCCAGCGGCCGTCCGGGCTCCAGCGGGGAGAACGGTCGTTCGCCGTGCCGGCGGTCAGCTTCCGCGCCGGGGCGGTTGCGTCGACGGGAGCAAGCCAGATCGCGCTCGTCGGGTGCTCGCCCGCCTTGCCGACCGGAGTGACCGCGAATGCGACCCAACGGCCGTCCGGGGAGACGCGCGGATCCTCAGGCACCAGGCCGTCGACGATCAACTCCGGGGTCAACTCAGGCATCCAGAACCTCCGACGCCGGCCCTCCGCCCCAGAGGGTGACGCGCTCTGTCAATTCGACGACGTTGCCGTCGGGATCATCAAGGTAGATGGCGTGGTCGCCGGGGCCAAACGTCCAACCGTCCTCGACAGCGTAGCCGAGGGCTTCCAGACGCGCCTGCATCGTCGACAGCGTGCCGGAGGGAACACGCAGCGCGAAGTGGACATGGGCCCCGCCCCGGCCGCCATGGATCGCCTTCGCCCCGCCGGTTTCCACCGGCCACAACCCAAGTGTTCCTTCCCGGCCAATGCTCAGCCAGACGGCCGGCCGCTCGTCCCCCCACCGCTCAACGACCGGCAACCCCAGATGCTCGGCATAGAACCGCTCGCTGGCGGCCAGATCGGCCACCTCCAACACAAACTCAAACAACCCGATGACAGGCGGTGGGTTCGGGGGATCGGCCGGTGTCGGTGGAGCGATCGATGTCATAGGAAGCCTCCCTGGTGGTTCACGGCTAACGGGGCGAGGTTGCACGCAATCGCGGGTCGCCCTTGTGAGACCCGGGTTCGATGTCAGGTGGCGGGCGACCGGCCATGCCTCGCCGAGGCAAGCGCCGCGTACCCAGCCCCGTAGGGACTCCCGTCGGCATTCGGGCCAGATACGGTCCCGGTGGCCGGGCGAGGCATCGCCTCGCCCCTACACCCCCCGCCGCTCCAGCCTGATCACCGGAATCTGGCGACTGGTCTTCTGAATCACGTCCGCAACCAGCGGCACCCTGGCAACCCAGCGGGCGAGCACCGCCTCGCGATCCGGTCCCTGGACCTCGCTCGCGCGGACCGGAATGGTCTCGGTGCCCTGCTCGATGTCGATATCGGGATGCGCCAGCAGGTTGTGATACCAATCCGGATTGCGGTCACTGCCGTGGGCGGAGGCAAAGACGTAGCGCGTCTCGTCCTCCTGCAGGCAGCGCATCGGCACAATATGCTCACGGCCGCTGCGCGCCCCGATCGTGTGCAGGAGTAGCATCGGGGGCGGGTCGGGATAGGGGGCCGGCACGTCGCCACCATTGGCGCGGAACGCGGCGATCACCTCCGCGTTCCAGTTCCGCTCGGGCATGGGCTCACCCTCGCCTGCGTCGTTGGGGTCGGGAACGTGGACCGTCCGAGCGTTGCGCCGGAAGAAGTCGGGATCATCGATCCCCCAGGCGGCGACCCGGTTGGGGAAGATCCGCACGACGGTCGAGTCCGGGTTCCTGTCTTCGGCGTCGAGCACAATGGCCCGCCCGCGAATCTCGATGCCGCGCGGCTTGAATGGACTGGTCGTCTCCACGTCGTCGACCACGAAGGCGGCCCGTCCGCTGGCGCGCACATCCCGCACCTTCTTGCTGGTGCCCATGTTCCGGCCGCCGATGTCGATCGTGTCCAGCTCCCGGTTGTGGCGAAATCCGACCGGAACAACGTGGGGCTGGCCGCCCTGGTTGGTCGTCGCCAGCCGGCCCAGGCGTTGTTCGGAGAGATAGGCCAGCTCTGCGGGTGTAAAGACGCTCATTGGGTTCCTCGTGCAGTGTGCGGGGCGCCGGTGGTCATGCCAGCCAGGCGCCGTTCTTCATCACGTCCCGGCCGGACAGTTCCGCCGCCGTGCGCCAGGACTGGATTCTTTCCGGGGTGACCCTGACCATCACGTACTCCGGCGTCTCCAGGCGGGGGTCGAAGTCGGTGTTGGTGGCAAATGTCTCGGCGAGGTCGGGGGCGTCGGCAATGGGGACCAATTCGACCCGGCCGTCGATCATCACCACGTCCCGCGTTTGATCCCAGACCCGATCCGGGCCCGCCCCGCGCTGCGCAGGTTGCGGGCTGTCCGGCTCGTCCCCGGCGTGGCGAAGATCAGCGCCGTCCCGTCCCAGAAGAAGGTCAACGGAATCACGTACCCAGCCCCGTCGGGGTCCGCCGACGCGACCCAGGCGTCCAGCTCGCTGGCAAGGAGCGCTAGGACGTTCTCGATCCGTTCGCTGGTGGTCCGGCGGACAACTGCTTCGGACATGAGGTGCGCGCTCCCGGTCGCGAAGGTGGGGACTGGTGCCGTGCGTCGCCTGATGCGTGCGCCAGGCTCACCGGCCGATGATTTCACCCTACACCCGGACGCTGGCAAAAGCAAGTACATACTGTTTTTATTTACGTATCTGCCGTTTCGGCTATAATTGGACGAACGGACCGCCCCGCGCGGCCCCGATCATCCAGGAAGACATCCGATGACCCAGGCCGAAAGGCAAGCAGTGTCCCGTTCCCATCCCACCCCCTCCTCCGCCTCGGTTGCCACCCGGGCGGGCGCCAACGCCGCCCTCGACAGTCTACCCACCAGCCGCCGCGAGCTCCTCGAATCGATCAAGCGCTCCGGCGAAGCCGATATCGACTTTCTGGCCAAGCGCCTCGGCATCACCATCAGCGGCGCCCGCCAGCACCTGACCGCCCTGGAGCGCGACGGTCTCGTCGCCCACCGCCAGGAGCGCGACGGTCCGGGCAGGCCGCGCCACCTCTTCTCCCTGACCCCCGCCGCCGACGCCCTCTTCCCCCGCAACTACGTCGACCTCACCAACGAGCTGCTTGAATACGTCCAGGAGGCCGACCCGGCCCTCCTGGCCGAGATCTTCGAGAAGCGTGGCCGCCGCCGGTTGGAGCGCGCCCAGGCCCGCCTCGCCGGCCTGCCCTTCCCCGAGCAGGTGGCGGAGGTCGCCAGGATCCTGGACGAGGACGGCTACCTGGCCGACTTCGTCGCCAACGACGATGGCAGCTACCTCCTCCGCGAGCACAACTGCGCCGTCCTCGGCGTCGCCCTCCGCTACGGCCACGCCTGCTCCTCCGAGCTGGAATTCCTCCAGGACGCCCTCCCCACCGCCGTCGTCACCCGCGTCGCCCACCGCATCGCCGGCGGCCACATCTGCGCCTACGACGTCCGCCCCAAACCGTAGGCCGCTCTTCCACGCCCATCCAGCCGGGTTTCTCGGTTAAGCACCGGGCACTGATCCACGTTCGGGACATCGGAGTATGGACAGATAGGTCCGGCCGGCGTTGGCCGGACGACCCGTCCATTGTCACCGGCAGGAGTTTGGCAGATGTCCCGATCGCGTCTCTTCTCTCGTCGTGGGTTCGCGGGCGGTGTCGCCGCCCTCACAGCGGCTGTCGCCGCCCAACCATTCTCCGCCGGGGCGGCGGGGTCCGCCGCTCCAGGAGGCCGGGATCGACCGTCCGCGGCCAGACGCCTCCTGCGCCAGGACGCCCCGGACGGCCCTTTCGAGCTACCCCCTCTGACCTACGAATTCGACGCGTTGGAGCCGCACATCGACGCCCTGACGATGGAGATCCACCACGATCGCCACCACATGGCCTATCATCAATGGACCTAAACAACGCTCAACGTCGACTACCCGGAGCTGGGCGAGATGTCCCCGAGGAGATCGTCCAGAACCTCGACGAGATCCCCGAAGAGATCCGCACCGCGGTCCGCAACAACGCCGGCGGTCACGTCAACCACACCATGTTCTGGGAGATCATGGGCCCGGACGGCGGCGGTGCCCCCTGGGCCAGCTCTCCGCCGCGATCAAGGCCGACCTCGGCGGCTTCGAGGCGATGTCGAGGCGGTCACCGCCGCCGGCGTCTGCCGCTTCGGCTCGGGCTGGGCCTGGATCGTGGTCAACGACGGCAAGCTCGATCCGTGACAAGCACCCCCAACCAGGACAACCCCCTCATGGACGGGCATGACGCCCATCCTCGGCGTGGACGTCTGGGAGCACGCCTACTACCTGAAGTACCAGAACATGCGCCCGGCCTACCTCGAAGCCTGGTGGAACACCGTCAACTGGGACGCCGTCAGCGCCCGCTACGCCGCCGCCATTGCCTAATGGTGCCCCCCACGCAGTACCTCCCTCTTTCCCCCGCGACGGCGAGGGATAGGGGGCTTCTCTCCGTACCCCTGTAAGAAATCCGCGCCCATCCCGTCTACCATGCTGAGAAACGACTGCGGCCTTGTTAGAGAAACGGGATGGGCGGACGCCTGCGACCACCCCGGAGGCGCCTGTGAGCCCGGCGCCCTCGGTATCCGAAGCCGAATGCACCGACGACTCCGACCTTGTCGCTCGCGCCAAGGTCGACCGTCAGGAGTTCGCGCTGCTCTACACGCGCTACGCCGATCCGGTGTACCGCTACTGCCTGCGGCGCCTCGGCAACCCCGAGGCTGCCGCCGACGCCACCAGCCAGGTCTTCGCCAAGGCGATGGTGGCGCTGCCGGGGTGCCGGAACACTGCCTTCCGCTCCTGGCTCTTCGCCATCGCCCACAACACGCTCGTCGATACCTATCGCGGCAAGCGCATCGACCAACCGCTCGAAGCCGCGGCACATATCCATGACACCACATTGTCGCCGGAAGATCAGGCCCTCGCGAACGAGGCCCGGTTCGAGATTGTCCGGCTGCTGGCGCTCCTCCCGCCCGATCAACGCCGGGTCGTTGAGTTGCGCCTCGCGGGTCTGAGCGGGAAGGAGATCGGAGAGGTCCTGGGCCGCAGCCGTGGCTCGGTCGATACGTTGCAGTTTCGGGCCGTAGCCCGGATGCGAAACCTGCTCGGGGTCGCCTCCCCGGATGTACAGCGGAGAGGGGAGGAGCGGGATGGCAACTGACAACCCGCACAACCGGCATGAGCCGGACGAAGCACAACTGAGCCAGGCCTGGGACGATTTCCTGGCGGGGACCGGCGGTCTCGGCGGCCACGAAGAATCCGACGCCGCCGCTCCGTTCGATCTTGTTCACCGTCTCGATGACGTCCCCGCACTCGACCCAACTCTGGCGGCTCGCATCTGGCGAGATGCCGTTTCCCTGGCTGGGATGGAAGGAACGGTCCCGCTGCCGACGGTGGCCGCGGTCAGCCCGAACGGCCACCGCACGACCATGGCGGCTACAGCCCTCCCGGCGGCGCCGATGCCCACCAGGATTCGCCCCGCGGCGCCCCTTCGACAGGAGGTCGCCCGGTGGCTCTCCGGGTTCGTGCGGATCCTGGCGATCGGCTCGGTCGCCGGGATGGTCGCCGGGGCTGTCAGCGGCGGCATCGTCGGCCGGCTGGTGATGCGACTCGTGGCCCTCATGTCCGAGCCATGGCAGCAAGGGATGGCGACCGAGAACGGCAACCCGGTCGGTGAGATCACGTTCAGTGGGTCCCTGGGACTCCTCGTCTTTACCGCGCTCGTCGGGATCGCCGGGGGGATGCTGTACGTCGTCCTGCGGCCCTGGCTGCCAGGCGCCGGGCATGATCCGGGGCGCGGTCTTCGGTGGATTGCTCCTCCTTTCCTCGGGCTGGCTTGTTATGGATCCAGACAACCCGGACTATCGCCGGTTTGGCGACACCGAGGTCAATATCCTCCTGTTCAGCCTCATCTACATCGTCTTTGGGCTGATCGTCGCACCCCTGACCGATCGTCTGGACCGTCTGGTCCCCGCTGCCTGGCCCGCCCGATCTCGCCGTGCCCCCGTCGTGCTCGGATCCGCCGTGTTGGTTCTGCTCGCATTGCCCGCGGTACTCGTCGGGATCGGATTCCTGGCGTCGCCGCGAGGCCTGCTGATCGGCGTGATCATCCTGGGGACGCGCGCCCTCGTGCCGCGCTGGGCCGGCAGGTTCGAACGCCCAACCGATCTCCTGTTGCGGCCCCGGGTCGCGGTCGCGGCCTACGCCGCACTTGCTATCCCCGTCCTGATCGGGGCCTCACTCACCCTTCGCGCCATAGGCGAGATCCTCGGCTCCGGTTGATGCATCGCCGATAACCCGAGGATCGTGACACGTTTGGTTCGTTTCGTACCTACGAGGAGGCTTCGCTATGCGCCCGATTCATCACACCGTCTCTCGCCGAACCTTTGCGGGCGGCTGTGCCGCGCTTGTCGCCGGTTCTCTGGCCCGCCCGGGTGCTTCCCGGGCGGCGGGTGGGGCTCGGCCCGGCAACGCGGCCGGAAGCACCATCCAGGATGCGCCCGACGGTCCGTACACGCTCGCGCCGTTGCCCTACGATTACGCCGCCCTCGAGCCGACCATCGATACGCTCACGATGGAGATCCACCACGGCAAGCACCACGCGGCCTACGTCACCAACCTCAACAAGGCCGTCGTCGACGCCCCCGACCTGGCGGCGATGTCCCCGCTCGACCTCATCCAGAACCTCAACGCCGTTCCGGAGGAACTGCGCAACCCGGTTCGCAACAACGCCGGCGGCCACGTCAACCACACCATGTTCTGGGAGATCATGGCCCCGGACGGCGGCGGCGAGCCTGAGGGTGCCCTGGCCGATGCCATCGCCGCCGATCTGGGCGGCCTCACCGCCGCCCAGGAGGCGGTCAACACCGCCGGTCTGGGCCGCTTCGGCTCCGGTTGGTCCTGGATCGTCGTCGGACCGGATGGCAAGCTGACCGTCGTCGCCACCCCGAACCAGGACAACCCCCTGATGGACGGCAGCGGCACCCCGATCCTCGGGATCGACGTCTGGGAACATGCCTACTACCTCAAGCACCAGAACAAGCGCGCCGACTACCTCACCGCGTGGTGGAATGTCATCAACTGGAATGCCGTAAGCGAGCGCTACCAAGCCGCCATCGGCTAACGATCGGCCCCGCAGTCTCCCCCTTCCCCCCGCTGCGGGGAAGGGGGCCGGGGGTTAGGGGGCCATCTCTCACGTCCCCATCTGCTAAGCTCTCCACGATGCGCATCGCTCTTGTTCCACCATCCCGAGATCCCCGAGAGGAGCCGGTGAGATCCACACCTACCGGTCCCGTGGTCGCGCCGAGGAGGGCGGACCGCGCCCTCGTGGCTGGTGAGGTGAGCAACAGGCACCCCGGTCGCCGCATCACATCGTCCCAACCCACGCGTCGAACTCCTCATCCGCGCCGCAGGATCGCAGCCCCTGTGTTCGCTGCCCCGTTGGTGTGGTTGCCCGCGCCCAGCGCCATCAGGCGCCCGGCCCTGGTTCTCCGTGAGGACGTTCGATGGTCCAACGCCTTGCCGATCGCCTTACCCGCCTAACCCTCTTTCGTTCGCTCAAGCACCGCCCGTTTGCCCTCGTCTGGGCCGGGCAGAGCGTTTCCCGCTTCGGCGACAGCCTGTACACGATCGCCGTCGCCTGGTGGGTGGTCGAGGAGACGGAATCCGCCGCCTCGCTCGGCCTGGTGCTCGCCTGTTTCTCCGTTCCCCAACTGATCTTCGTCCTGTTCGGCGGCATCGCCGGCGACCGCTTCTCCCGCCTCTACATCATGCTCATCTCCGACCTCGTCCGCGCGGCGGCGGTCGGCACCGTCGCCGTGCTCGCCTGGACGGGGGATCTCGCCATCTGGCACCTCTGCGTCCTCAGCGGCATCTTCGGCGCGGTCGCCGCCACCTTCTTCCCCGCCTACGTCGCCTCCGTCCCGGACCTCCTGCCTGCCGATGACCTGACCAGCGCCAACTCGCTGCGCTTCATGAGCCGGGAAGCGGCGGAGATCGTCGGCCCCATCCTCGGCGCCCTTCTGATCGCCGCCGGCGGCACACCCTTCACCTTCGCCCTGAACGGCGTCAGCTTCCTGGTCGCGGCCGCCTCGGTGGCCGTCGTCGCCAGGGAACCCGGGCTGCACAGGCCGGCTCCGAGCGGGCGCAGCGCCCTGAGCGAACTGAAGGAGGGGTTCCGGACGGTCTCCGGCAGGCCCTGGTTGTGGATCTCGATCGCCATCGCCGGCATCACCAGCCTGACCTTCAACGGCCCGGCCTCGATTCTCCCCATCCTCGTCAAGGAAGGCCGCGACGAGGGCGTCGGCTCGCTAGCGATCCTCAACGGCCTGCTGGCGGTCGGCGCTCTGATCGCGGCCATCTGGATCGGCCGGTCGCACCGCACCAGGCACCGCGGGGTGGTTGCCTACGGCGGCTGGATCCTGGCGGCCTTAATGCTGGCCGTCGTGGGTCTGCCCCTGCCCCTGGCCGTCGTCGGGCTCGCGATCTTCGTCCAGGGACTGGGCGAGAGCACCCTGAACCTGCTCTGGGCCCACACGGTCCAGGAGATGGTCCCATCCAACCGCCTCGGCCGCGTCTACAGCATCGACGCGCTCGGCTCATACGCCCTCCAACCCCTGGGTTTCGCCGGCGCCGGCATCGCCGCCGACCGCTTTGGCCCGGAGGTGATCGTGGTCGCGGGCGGCATGATCAGCGCCGTCATCATCGGAATCGGCCTGCTGCACCCCGGCGTCCGCGGCATCGACTAGACCGCCGGCCTCGTCGCCGCGGTGGAGGCCGGTGCCGCCCCCGGCCTTTGGGGCGGGTAACCATCGTTTCCGCCCGCCGCCCGGGTGGCGGCACCGGCGGCCAAAAGTTCACGCCGTCCTGGTTTCGCCCGGGGCTGAAGACCCCGGGCTGACCCCGATAACCCCCCTGAAGGGGGCTGGAACAACGGGGCTGTGGTCGGATCGCTCCGCTGCTCGAGCCGGTTGGCAGCCGGCTTCAGCCGGGTTTGTGGAGGTAGCCCGGGGTCTTCAGCCCCGGGCGACGCCAGGACGGCGCCAACCTCTTGCCCGGGCCACGCCAACACGGCCCCCCGCATCCCCCATTGCCCGCCGAACGGCGCCTCCCGTACCCCGGGCAACGCCTGGATAGCGCCATGGATCGCCATATTACGTAGAACCAATAAACGTCCCAAGTCCATTCTCTTCCTCAATGCAGGAATACGTAAATCCGATAATTCGCCGGGAGGCGGCCATTTCCTTGAACGTGATGCCCGCCCCTTGCGCGCCCAAGGCTGCTCCCTGATGATCCTGATCACTTCATCGCGGCGGACGGCCGCCGAACGACAACCTGCACGGCGTTCGCCCTCAACCGCCCCGGGCTCACCGGCCCTGACCGCCCGATCACCGAGCGCCGCACTCCTTTCACCGGGCACGCGCATGATGTTGCATAGAGAGGAAGGGAGGTGCCGGTCGATGAGCGACGAGCATATCTTCATCGGCGGGTTGGCCCACGAGACTCACTCATTCGCCAGTGTCCTCACCCCGGAGGCCGCCTTCCGCGCCTACGAGTGGGCCGAGGGCGACGACCTGCTCGCCACCTACCGGGGCACCGGCACCTCCCTCGGCGGCATCATCGCCGGGGCAGCGGAGGCCCGCCTGACCGTCGTTCCTGGGTTCTACGCCTTCGCCATGCCCTCCGGACTGATCCCGGCCGATGACTACGCCGCCCTGTCCGCCCGGCTGCTCGAATCCCTGCGGGCGGCGCGGACGGATGGTCCCCTGGCCGGCGTCATCCTGGTCTGCCACGGCGCGATGGTCGCCGCCGGAACGGCGGACGTCGAAAGCGATCTCGCCGAGCGGGTGCGGGCCGAGATCGGGCCGCATCTCCCGTTCGTGATGACCCTGGACTTCCACGCCAACATCGGCGCACGCCTGCCCGCCGCCGTCGACCTGATCGCCGGCTACGACACCTACCCCCACGTCGATGTCGCCGAGCGCGGCGTCGAAGCCGCCCATCTGATGCGCCGGTTGTTGGATGGCACGCGCCCGGCGACCGCCTTCGCCTCCGTCCCGATCCTGGCCGTGCCCGGTCGCCAGGGGACCGACGACCCACCCATGCGCGACCTCCTCGCCCGCGCCCATGCGATCGAGGCCGATCCCCGCGTCCTGGTGGTCACCTTGGCCGGCGGATTCTGCTACAGCGACGTGCCCGAGGCCGGGATGGCGATCGTGGTCAGCACCGACGGCGACCCTGAGCCTGGCGACGGAATATGCCCGCGACCTCCAGGCGCTCGCCTGGGAGCAGCGCGACGCCTTCGTCCAGCGCAACCACTCCCCGGCGGAGGCCGTGCGTCTGGCCCTGGCCGCACCCATTGGGCGGCCCGCCATCCTGGTCGATAGTCCCGACAACATCGGCGGCGGAGCGCCGGGGGATGGCACCGTCCTCCTGGCCGAGCTGCTCCGCCAGGGCGCCACCGATGCCGCCGTCGTCATCGCCGACCCCGAGGCCGTCGCGGCGGCGTTCGCCGCCGGGGTTGGCGGAGCGTTCGCCGCGGAGGTCGGCGGCAAGACCGATCGATTCCACGGCGAGCCCGTGTCCGTGCGTGCCACCGTCCGCCTGCTGGCCGACGGCCGCTTCATCTACCGCGGCTCGTACATGACCGGCCAGGAGCGCTCGATGGGCCGGACCGCCGTCCTCGACGTGGCCGGAAACCATCTGGTCCTGACCGAACGCAAGACCATGCCCTTCGATGCCCAGCACCTTCGCGCGGTCGGCATCTCGCCCGAGTGGTGCCGGGCGATCGTCGTCAAGTCCGCCACCGCCTGGCGGGCCGCCTTCGGCGATCTCGCCGGCCCGGTCCTCGAAGTCGATACCCCCGGCATCTGCACCACCAACCTCACCCGACTCCCCTTCGAGCACCTATCCCGCCCCATCTTCCCCCTCGACCCGGCCGAATCCATCCCCCTCCCGCCCATTGCCATCACCCATCGTCCCTGACCGGCGCGTCCTCCCACTCCGTCCAACATCCCTCCGCGCTGCGCGTTCCATCCAACAGCGATTCCACCCGCCCCACGCGCAGCCCCGCGAGAAAGGCTTGACAACGAGCACATATGTTCTCTTGTTCATTCAAGCGGCACGCCCGGCGAGGGCACGGTCCTGGGCAACTAGCAGGCGCCCCACCCCACCCAGCTCGGACACAGCCGTCATCCACTCCCCGCCCGCGCTCTCGGAGGAACCCGGTCCTCGCCAGGTCTCTAACATGCAGCGCAGGCCGGCCGCCCCGCTCCCCGATCCGCCCCTCCCCGGACGGATGGGGTCGCAGCGCACCAGGCACACTAGGCCATCGACCGCCCGAAACAGCCCTCACCCCGGTTCTACAGGGCCACCCCTCTCCCAATCCTGGGAGAAGGGACGGAAGAAAGCCCCCTCTCCCAGCATTTGGGAGAGGGGGTTGGGGGGTGAGGGCCGTCCGTCTCCCCTTCCCCCTACCGCAACGGGGGAAGAGGGCAAAATCCCCCATCTCACAAAGGAGTCTCCACGTGGAAGTCGCGAACGACGGCAAGATCCGTTGCTCCTGGTGCTTGGGGGCGCCGGAGTACATCGCCTATCACGACACCGAATGGGGCGTGCCCGTGCACGACGACCGCGAGCTCTTCGAGCGGCTGATGCTGGAGGGCTTCCAGGCCGGGCTCTCCTGGCTGACCATCCTGCGCAAGCGCGAGAGCTTCTTCCGCGCCTTCGACGGTTGGGATCCGGTCAAGATCGCCGCCTACGGCCCCGACGACATCGCCCGGCTGCTGGCCGATCCCGGGATCATCCGCAACCGGCTCAAGGTCGCCGGGGCGGTCCGCAACGCCCAGGCATTCCTTAACACACAGGCCGAATGGGGCAGCTTCGACCGCTACGTCTGGTCGTTCACCGGCGGCGAGACCCTGCGCCGCTCGGAGCGCGCCCCGCGTCCGAGCAGCCTGGGCGAGATCCCCGCGACCACGCCGGAGTCCGATGCGTTGTCGAAAGATTTGAAGCGTCGCGGCTTTACGTTCGTCGGCTCGACCATCGTCTACGCCTTCATGCAGAGCGTTGGCATCGTCGACGACCACGTCGCCGGCTGCTTCCGTGCCGCCGCCGGCTAGAGAACTCGTCGATCACCTTCCTCGTCCCTGCCGCCGTCCTCCGCCGGCTTAAGAAGGTGGCGAAGTCGATCACGTGTTTTCGGGGGCCGGTGGCCGTGAGCCCCGGGCGCCAGCGGAGACGCTATCTCCTGTCCCATCACCGTCCCGACAACACGCGATCCGTCACCCAGCCCAGGTCTAACCGCGAGCGACCCCGCACCGCGGTCACCCGCTCCGGCAACCACGAAACCACGACTCACTCCCGGTGTCTGACCGCCTCCTTCAAAGGCAAGCAACCCGAAAGGTCCGAAAGGTTTGACCAGCGGGCACACGCCCGGCTCGTCGAGGCCGGCGGGTCCAGATCTATATCCGCGTTTTCGCGCCCGCGCCGGATGTCCCGGTCGTGGCGGCATCTCGCTCACCCGCGGAGTGCATCTTGCCTGTGCTACGGAGCGCGATCTCCCTACGCCAGGTCAGCGTCGATGGCTTGCCAATCGGGCTGATCGTGCAGAGGTGCCCGAGCGGCGTCCGCTACCTCTTTCGGAAAACTCGACGCGTTATGAGGTGAATTCCGCACGGGCGGGGTGCAAAGTGCGCCCTGGATGGCCTCGACAAGGCAACAAATACTGAAATCGACCCGATTTAAGGCACGAATGGGTATTGCGGCGATCCCGGCCAGCACCTAGAATCGGCCATGTATCGGCGTGTGCCGGATTGTCGGCGTTCGCGCGGTCGATGTCATGTGCCGCGATTCGGGAGGAAACTCCCGATCTAGTCGCCCAGCTGAAGCCTCGGAACTCGGGCGGGAAAACGGTAGGAGGTCGACCTGCTGGACGGCCGAAACAACACTCCGGCCAACTCTTTCTCCTGTAGGTACAACGGTGCGGCGATGTATGGCAGTCGGGACTGGTCGGCTGCCGGAATTGGAAGGGGCGACCGTGGAGCAAAAGGGACCGAGTAGGTACTTGAGGATATTCGGCGTGCTGATGATGCTCATCAGCATGTTCACCTTCGCAGTCAATCCGACGTTCGCGGCAGGCGGTAGCGGCAACGCTCCGTCCGCCAGCAGTTTTCAGGATGCGGACAGCGAAGCGAATGGCGGTGACTCCGGCGAGGCCGACACCGGCGACGGTGATGGCGGCGGCGCCGGCGAAGGCGGCGACGGCGGCGACGCCGGCGGCGCGAACGGCGGTGGCGCGGACGCCAGCGGTGGCACCGGTTCCGGTGGCGCCGCGGTCGGCGGCGTAGCGGTCGGCGGCGACGGTGGCGATGCCTCCGGCGATACCGTCGGCGGCGACACGGTCGGCGGCGACGCCGAGGGCGGCACCGCGAACGGCGGCGCGGCCAGCGGCGGCAACAGCGGCAACGGTGGCAATGCCACCGGCGGCGCTGGCAACGGCGGCGGCGTCGTCGGCGTGGTTGTCGGTGGCGGCGCCACTGGCGGCGGCGCGACCGCGCGGCGACGCGGTCTCCGATGGTGCTTCCTCCAATGTCGGTGATATCGGCGGCGAAGGTGGCAACGGCGGTGACTGGTGGCGCGGGCGGCAGCGGTGGCAACGGCGGCGCGGGAACCGGCACGGTTCTCCCGGGCGGTTCCGCAACCAGCGGTAACGCCTCCTCCTCCGCAAGCGGCGGCAATGCAAGCAACACGACGACCGGCGGTGGCAACACCGGCGGTGATGGTCTTGGTGGCGCGGCCACGGGCGGCGCTTCCTTCGGCGGCGGCGCGACCGGCGGCAACGCGGTCGGTGGCGCGGCCACGACCGGCGACACGACCGGCGGCGATACCTCCGGCGGCGGCAACATCGCCGGCAACGGTGGCGACGCTTCCTCCGGCAGCGCCTTCGCTGGTGACGGCACCGGCGGCGACGGCGGCACCGCGACCGGCGGTCTCGGCTGGGGCGGCAACGGTGGCATTGGCGGCGACGGTGGCAGCGGCGGCAACGCCAGCACCGGCGACGCGACCAGCGGCAACGGTGGCGATGGCTTTGCCTTCGCGACCTCCGAGGGTGATGCCGATGCCGAGTCCGACGCGGATGGCGGCGAAGGCGGCGATGGCGACTCCGGCGACGCCGACGGCGGCGACGGCGGCGACGGCGGCGACGGCGACGACGGTGGCTTCGGCGGCGGTGGCTTTGCCAATGCCAGCGGCGGCGACGGCGACGGCGGCGACTCCGTCGGCGGCTTCGCGTTCGGCGGCGAAGGCGGCGATGCTGAGGGCGACACCGAGGGTGGCAACACCATCGGCGGCGACGCCGACGGCGGCGACGCTGACGGCGGCGATGGCAACGGCGGTAACGCGGCTGACGGCGGTAACGCCGAAGGCGGCGATGGCAATGGCGGCTTTGTCGTCGATGTCGTCATCGGTGCCGGCGTTCTCGACGGAGGCGTCGAAGGCGGCGATGCCACTTCTGGCAATGCAACGTCTGGTGAAGCCAACATCGACGTCGACGGCGGCGATCCCGACGGCGGCGACGGTGGCAATGGCGGGTTGCTGGGCGATGGCGGCGACGGCGGCGACGGTGTCGCGGCGGTCCAGCCTGGCGTTGCGGTCAGCGGCGATGCGTCGACGATCGCGACCGGCGGCGCGGCGACTGCCTCCACCATCGGCGGCGGTAACACCGCGGCGCTGGTACGGGCGGCGCGGCCACGGGCGGCGCGTCCACGGCGGGCGCTGGCAACGGCGGCGACGCGATCGGCGGCGCGGCCACGACCGGCGACACGACCGGCGGCGATACCTCCGGCGGCGGCAACGAAGGCGGCGACGGCGGCGACGCTGGCGCTGGCGACGGCCACGCTGGCGACGGCTACGGCGGCGACGGCGGCGATGCGACCGGTGGTCGTGGCGCTGGCGGAGACGGCGGAGCTGGCGGCGACGGCGGCGACGGCGGCAACGCCGATTCTGGCGACGCGGCCGGCGGCAATGGCGGCGTGGCCGAGGCCATCTCCGACATCTCGGCGGCCGATGAGGCCGACGAGGCCGAGGCCGTGACCTACGCGGACGGCGGCGACGGCGGCGACGGCGAATCCGGCGAAGCGGACGGCGGCGACGGCGGCGACGGCGGCGAAGGCGACGCCGGCGGCGACGGCTACGGCGGCAACGCCGATGCCAGCGGCGGCGACGGCGATGGCGGCGACGGCTTCGGCGGTCTCGCGGTCGGCGGCGACGGCGGCGACGCCGAGGGCGACACCGAGGGTGGCAACACCATCGGCGGCGAAGCCGAGGGTGGCGATTCCACCGGCGGCGTCGGCAACGGCGGCGACGGCGGACCTGGCGGCGCGGCCACCGGCGGCACGGCGAAGGCGGCTTCGTCATCAGCGTGGTGATCGGCGGCGGGGCGACCGGTGGCACTGCGGAGCGCCGGTAATGCGACGGCCTGTCGACGCCAACATCATATCGAAGATCAGGACGCCGGCGACGGCGGCGACGGCGGCAACGGCGGTCGGCGCTCGGCGACGGCGGTGACGGTGGCGACGCGACCAACGCGGCCGACTGCCGGCACCTCCACCAGCGGCGATGCGACGCTCGACCTCGACCGGCGGCGCGGCGACCTCCTCCGTGGACGCTGGCGGCAACACCGCCGGCGCTGGTACGGGCGGCGCGGCCACGGGCGGTGCCTCCACCGGTGGCGCCGGCAACGGTGGCAACGGCACGGGCGGCAGCGCGGTCTCCGGCAACACCATCGGTGGCGACACCGAGGGTGGCGGCAACATCGGCGGCGAGGGCGGCAACGCTGCCTCCGGCGATGGCTATGGCGCCGCCGGCAACGGCGGCGACGGCGGCGACGCTGACGGCGGCGACGGCTGGGGTGGCGACGGCGGCATCGGCGGCAACGGCGGTACGGCGGCTACGCCTCCACCGGCGATGCGACCGGCGGCGAGGGCGGCGATGGCTTCGCGCTCGCTGGCGGCGGCGACCCGGCGACGATGCCGACGAACAGCCTCAACGGCAGCGGCGTCTACGCCGAGGCCGATGCCGAGGGCGGCGACGGCGGCGACGGCGACTCCGGCGACGCCGATGGCGGCGACTCCGAGGATGGCGGCGCGGCGGCGACGGCGGCGACGGCTTTGGCGGCGGCGCGGATGCCGAAGGCGGCGACGGCGAAGGCGGCACCGGCGTACGGCGGCTTCGCATTCGGTGGCAACGGCGGCGACGCTGAGGGCGACACCGAGGGTGGCAACACCATCGGCGGCGACGCTGACGGCGGCGACGGCGACGGCGGCGATGGAACGGCGCGACAGCGCCGCGGGTGGCGTGGCCACCGGTGGCACCGGCGACGGCGGCTCCGTCATCTCGGTGGTCGTTGGCGGCGAAGCTGAGGCGGCGATGCCGAGGCGACTGCAACCGAGCGGTGCATCAACGGCAACGCTGATTCCGGCGACGCCGACATCAACATCGGCGAGTGCAACAACGGCGACGACGACCAGACCGGCGACGGCGGCAATGGCGGCCTCATCGGGCGGCAACGGCGGCAACGGCGGTGACCTCAACTGCTCCCTCACCAGCGGCAACGCCACGTCCGGCGACGCGCTGGTAGGCCAGACCGGCGGCGCGGCGACCTCCGACACGAACGGCGGCGGTAACACCGCTGGCGCTGGCACGGGCGGCGCGGCGACGGGCGGCGCCTCCAATGGCGGCGACGGCACCGGCGGCGCGGCCACCGGCGGCGCGGCGACCACTGGCGACACCGAGGGTGGCGACACCGGCGGTGGCGGCAACGTCGGCGGCGAAGGCGGCAACGCGGCCGGCGGCAATGGCATCGGCGCATTCGGCACCGGCGGCGACGGCGGCGTGGCCGACGGCGGCGACGGCGACGGCGGCGACGGCGGCAACGGCGGCGACTCTGGCAATGGCGGCAACGCCATCTCCGGCGATGCCTCCGGCGGCGACGGCGGCGACGCGGCGGCGGCGGCTCTGACGGCCGACAGCGAGACCGGCAGGCGTTGGCCTTCGCGGACGGCGGCGACGGCGGCGAAGGCGACTCCGGTGACGCCGAGGTGGCGGATCCAGCGACGACGGCGGCAACGGCGGCGACGGCGGCGACGGCGACGGCGGATTTGCCGACGCTGACGGCGGCGACGCTGACGGCGGCGCCGGCATCGGCGGCACCGGCTATCGGCGGCGACGGTGGCGACGCCGAAGGCGACACCGAGGGCGGCGAGACCGTCGGCGGCGACGCATTCGGCGGCGACGCTGAAGGCGGCACTGGCACCGGCGGCGCCGCGGCGGCTGGCGGCGACGCCGACGGCGGCAACGGCGACGGCGGCGGTGTCCTCGAGATCACGATCGGCGGCGAGCGCCGAGGGCGGCGGCCGAGCTGTCGGTAACGCCACCACCGGTGATGCCAAGGCCGACATCGACGATGTCGATGCTTGAGGCAGGCGACGGCGGCAACGGCGGCCTGCTGTCTCGGCAACGGCGGCGACGGCGGCGACGCCAACGTCACGATCGTCGGCGGCAACGCCACGACCGGTGACGCGACTGTCTTGGGTACTGGCGGCGACGCCTCCAACACCACCTCCGGCGGCAACAACACCGGCGGCGCGGCCACTGCGGGCGCGGGGATCGGTGGAGCCTCTAACGGCGGCGATGGCACCGGTGGCGCCGCGAACGGCGGCACCGCGACGACCGGTGACACCGACCGGTGGCAACACCTCCGGCGGTGGCAACATCGGCGGCGACGGCGGCAACGGCGAAGGCGGCGACGGCTACGGCGGTTGCGCCATCGGCGGTGACGGCGGCACGGCCCACGCTGGCGACGGCGAGGGCGGCGACGGCGGCGACGGCGGCGATGGCGGCGACGCGGCAACGCCATTCCGGCGATGCCTCCGGCGGCGACGGCGGCGACGGAGAGGCCCTGGCTGCGGTCGGTGCCGATCGATCCGGCCGACACGAATGAAGACTCGGCACCCCGGCCACCGCGCTCGCGAGCGCTGACGGCGGCGACGGCGGCGATGTCGACACCGGCGATGCTGACAGCGGCGACGGCGGCGACGGCGGCGACGGCGGCGAAGGCGCCTATGCCAATGGCGGCGACGCCGATGCCGAAGGCGGCGACGCTGACGGTGGCTTCGGCACCGGCGGCCTCGGCGTCGGCGGCACGGCGGCGAAGCTGAGCGGCGATACCTTCGGTGGTGACACCATCGGCGGTGACGCCGACAGCGGCGACGCGACCGGCGGCGACGGCACAGGCGGCACGGCTGGTCCGGGCGGCGCTGGCATCGGCGGCGACGCCGACGGCGGCTTTGTTATCGACGTGACCCTCGGCGCGGCGGCCTCTTCGGTCGACGAGGCTGGCGGTCTGGTGGCGACACCGACCAGGGCGACGCGGACACTGCCGACGCTGAGACCGATGTCGAGGGTACCGACGACGGTGTGCGCCGGCGGTGACGGCGGCAACGGCGGCGGAGCCTTGCGGCGACAGGCGGCGACGGCGGCGATGCGCATCTCGCGATCATGGCGGCAACGCGACGACCGGCAATGCGACGAACTTCGCGATCGGCGGCGATGCGACCAGTCACGACCTCCGGTGGCAACAACACCGGCGGCGCGGCGACGGGCGGCATCGGCACCGGCGGCGCCTCCACGGCCGGCAACGGCATCGGCGGAACGGCTCCACCGGCGCGACCGTCACGGGAGACACCAACGGCGGCAACACCGACGGTGGCGGCAACAGGGTGGCAACGGCGGATCCGCGAGCGCCGGCGACGGCATCGGCGGCAACGCCTTCAGCTGGCGACGGCGGCATTGCGATCGGTGGCCACGCCGGCGACGATGGCGATGCGGGCGCTGGTGGAGATGGTGGCGACGGCGGAATCCGGCGGCGACGCCGACTCCGGCGACGGCACCGGTGGGGACGGGGGCGATGCCTCCGCCGCTCGCCCTCTCCGGCGACCAGGAAGATGCGACAGACTCCGGCGAGTTCCTCATCAGCATGCCGACGGCGGCGACGGCGAAGACACCGACACCGGCGAGGCCGATGGCGGCGACGGCGACGACGGCGGCGACGGCGGCGACGCGGACGACTCTCTTCGGCGGTGAGGCCAATCTGACGGCGGCGACGCCTTCGGCGGACCGGCCATCGGCGGCTTCGCCTTCGGCGGCGAGGGCGGCGAGGCCGAAGAGAACACCATCGGCGGCGGCACCTTCGGCGGCGACGCCGACGGCGGCGACGGCAACGGCGGCCCGGCACCGGTGGCAACAGCGGCCGCTGGCGGCGCCGGCACAGGCGGCACCGGCAACGGCGGTCCTGCCGTGAGCATCGTGGTCGGTCTCGGCGCCGAGGGCGAGGATGCCACCACCGGTGACGCGACTGACGACGGAGACTTCATCGAGTCGAATGTCGAGGCGCAGGACGTCGAGGGCGGCGATGGCGGCGCCGGTGGCGGCGGCTCATCGGCGCACCGGCGGCGACGGCGCCCCCGGCAGCGCCAGCGTCGACTGCTCCGGACGTGACCTCCGGCGGCGCGGCCGTCGCGGCGGCCGGCGGTGACGGCGCAGAAACGAATACTGGCGGCGACGAAACCGGTGCGATCGGCACCGGCGGCGATGGCACCGGTGGCTCTACGACCGGCGGCACCAACGTCGGCGGTAACGCCGCTGGTGGCGCGGCGACCACGGGCGACACCAACGGTGGCAACACCGACGGTGGCGACAACTGGTCGGCGGCAACGGCGGCGACTCGGCTGGTGGCAACGCGAAGGCCGGCGACGGCATCGGCGGCGACGGCGGCTACACCACCGGTGGCCTGGCCACCAGCGGCGTCGGCGGCAACGGCGGCAACGGCGGCAACGGCGGCAACTCCTCCACGGGAGATGGCACCGGCGGTGCCGGTGGCGCGGCCGACGACATCGTGCACACCTGCGACGACCTCGACGCCTGCCTCGACAACGCGGAAGAACTCGCTCCTGGAGCGTCCGCGGACTCTGGCCTGGCCGGCGTCTTCGTGCGCCCCGCTCGCTGCTTCGGCAGCGGGCGCGGGCATCGCGGCCAACGTCATGGCGCAGATCAATGACGACGGCAACTGCGTCAACGGCTTCGTTGACGGCGACGTCCCGGGCAACGCCACCGGCTGCACCGTGACCGGCGACGTCTATGGCGACTGCACCGGCAGCGTGGTCGGCGGCTAGCGTCTTCGGGCACGCCACCGACTGCGAGGTCGGGGCCGACATCGGCGGCGAGTGCACCGGCAGCGACTACGAGGGCGAGCTCGCCAGCGGCGACGAGACCGGCTGCAACGAGCCGCCGCCGAGCGCCTGCCCGTGCGTGACCCCGACCCCGGCCGGTCGAGGTGCCGCCGACGCGAGCCCCGGTAGCCCTCGGTGCACCCGACGCGAGACCCCGAGCCCCGGACAAGCCCGCCAAGCCGGGCGAGTCGCCGAAGCCATCGGCGAGCGCCAGCGCGAGCGCGGCCCCGAGCGTGTCGGCCCTGCCGGACACCGGATCGGGGACGGAGGACGGCGGCCTGGCGATGGGCTGGCTGCTCCTGGCCGGGGCGGTGACCCTGGTCGGGCTGGCCGGGATCTCCCTCCGCAAGCGCTCGATCTAGGTCGACGCCCGGGGTAGTACCCCAGAGCGCTAGGGCAACCAACGCTCGAACATGAAGACGGCCCCCGGTCTCGTGACCGGGGGCCGTCTTCATCATCCACAGATAGCGAACGAACAAGCCCTCGCTTGGCGCCCGCTCGCCCGCGCCCTTACCTGCCCAGCGCCATCACCCGCTTGATGAACGAATCCTTGAGATCGTTATAGGCGTAGCTGTCCGCCACGCCCTGCGCCAGCGCACCGCGCTTCACCGCAATGTACTCAGCTACCAAATCAGGGCGTTCCCGTAGCGTATCGCGAAAGTGCACCTGATCAGCGACCTCAGGCGACCCCTCAGGGATCACGTGGACGTGCAGACGAAACGACTCACCCTCGTGTTCGATCGATCCAATGAGCACCGGCCGGTCATCCGGATGCGCCTTGGGACCGGTGTGACGCCGAAACCCCATCCCTTCAAGCGCGAACCGAGTAGACTCAAGGCCACCCGGCTCAAACGGCACCATCAGATCAACGACGCCCTTACCGTCGCACCCCGGAATCGCCGAGCTGCCGACGTGCTCCACAATCGCACCGGGCAGCCGCTCCTGAATCAACCGGACGACCAGGGCCGCGACCGTTGGCAACCGCGGGTCATACGCCCGAAAGGCGTCCGCAGGGTCGTCGTACCGGATATACCGATACGGCCCGATGACGCCGCCTCCGCCACCGCCTCTCTCGTTGCACATCGCGACGCATCTCCTGATCGGCCCGGCCACCGCCGAGCGTGCCGAACGAAAGAGATCGGCACAGTGTGATCGATCAGGCGACCGGATTCACGATCTTGCCCAACTGCTCGATCTCGCCCTCGACGATTTCGCCCGGTTGCAGATAGGTCTGCGTCGTCTCCCCCACGCCGCCGGGCGTTCCCATGCAGATCAAGTCCCCCGGCTCCAGGGTGATAAACCCCGAAATCCAGTTGATCGCCTCCGGGACGGTGAAGATCATTTCTCCGGCGGACGAATGCTGCTTCAACGTGCCGTTGACCCGCAGGGCCATCTCCAGCCCCGTCGGATCCGGCACCTCATCCCGGGTCACGAGGTACGGCCCAACCACCGCAAACGAATCGCACCACTTGCCCACCAGCCAGTCAAAAAAGTCGTCCATCGGCCGGGTCTTGCGATGCCCGATTCCCTTGAGGTGGCGGGCGGAGATATCGTTGAAGACCAGATAGCCGCCGACATACCCGTCGGCATCCGCCAGCGAGATATCACGTCCGCGCTTGCCGATCACGGCGGCGATCTCGATCTCGTAGTCAACCGTCTCGGAAACGGGCGGAATCTTGATCGGGTCTCCCGTGCCGACGACGGCCGTCGTCGGCTTGATGAAGAACCGGGGCGTGAACTCCGCCTTATTGACGCCCTGCCCGCCACCCTCCGTCAGGTGCGACTGATAGTTCCCGGCCAAACAGAGCAGCTTTCCCGGACGGGGGATTGCCGGACCGAGCATCGACTCGTCAAGCGCGGTCGAATCGACCGCGCCGGACTGAACTCCGGCCTCGATCTGGCGCAGGACCTCAGCGCCCCTGCCCTCCAGCGCAAGGATATCGAGGATGTCGGCGCCCAACGCAACACCGAGCGCCGCACCAGCGCGTTCCAAGTCGACCAACCTATTCCCACGCACAAGACCGGCCCGCAGACCGGCATCCGCCTTGTAGCTCACCAATCGCATAGCACTACTCCCACCCGGCTCATAGCCGGACGACCCCGCCGGTGCGGGCCGACGTGTACGCCGCTTCGATGACGTCCAACACGGTGATCGCCTGGTCAATCGTGTACGCCGGCGGCTCATGCCCGCCGATCGCGTCGACAAAGTTGCCCATCGCCAAGAGCGCCGCGTGTCCATACCCTCCAGGTGACGGCGTTGCAAATCGCTCCATCTCCCAGGGGGACTTCGCCCGGCTCGGGACGGTGCTGAAGGAGCGCGCCACGTCCGTGGCACTGTTCCACCGCACCCACCCCTGCTGTCCGTAAATAGCCGGCTCCGGGGCATCGTCACCAAACGGGGACGGCTCCGCCGTCGGCAACAGATAGCCGTAATTGAGCGATGCCAACCAGCCATCAGCGAATCGCAACCCGACGGTCGCGACGTCTTCGACCTCCACCGCCGCCTCACCCGACGTTGCCGTCAGGGCCGTGACCGATTCCGGGCGCTGGCCAACGATGTGCAAGAGCAGATCAACCATGTGGCAGCCAAGCCAGTGGAAGATGCCGCCCCCACTGGTCGCGTCGTCGAAGAGATAGCCGAACGGACCATCCGGCTTCCGCCATGTGATCGTCGTCGTCGCCGTCGTCATGTGAGCGAACGTCAACGGTCCCAACTCGCCGTCCTGCACCAGACGTCTGGCGTAGGCCGTCTTCGGGTAAAACCGCGACTGATACCCGAGCGTGACAACCAGCCCCTTCGCGGCGACCTTCTCCGCAACCGGGCGCAGATCTGCTGCCCGCCGCGCGATCGGTTTCTCCAACCTGAGACGGATGCCCGCATCGGCCAGCGTCTCCAGGGCCGGTCCCATGTCGTTGTTACGCAACATCACCTGCGCGGCGTCGAATTGCACCCCATTGAGGAGATCATCCGTCGAGCGGAAAACGGGCACACCCTCGAACCCCGGCAGGCTCGACCGCGGGTCCTCGGGACGCGCCAGGAAGCCAACAACCTCGATCCGGTCGCGCATCAACCCCAACGTGCCGCGGTATGCCTCCGCGTGCATGTGTTCGACCCCGAGCTGAACCATCCGGATCATCCCGGCCACCTCCTTACCAACGCCAGCGCGGGCCGAAACCTATCGAACATCGACGAGGCAACGTCCGTAGTAGCTGAGCACGAAGGCGGCGAACGCGAGGAAAAGCAGCATCGGAACAAACGTCAGTAGCCGCCGGATGACGAAGGCGAACATTCCCTAGCTCGGAGACGGGCAGGCGGGAAGGGAGAGACGGTGGCCGAATGGTGGCGCCGTCCAGGCGACGCCCGTCGGGAATGGATCGCCCCGTGTTGGCATCGCCCGGGCGGCAAAGGGATGCGCCGTGCAGGCGACGCCCGGGGCCGATGCGGGGCGCCGTCCCGGCGTCGCCCGGGGCTAAAGACCGGCTGGAAGAGGACTCCAGGTCGCTAGGCATCGCGCCCGTTCTCAGCCCCTTGAGTGGGCTTATTGGGGTTAGCCCGGGGTCTTTAGCCCCGGGCGATGCCGCAGCGCGATGTCCAATTGTGCCCGAGCGTAGCCACCACGGCGCCCCAATCCGCCCAGGGGCAAGGTGATCTCCGATCGTCATTCTCCCCATGAACGCTATCGAACCGAAGGGGGACGGAGAGGAAGAGTACCTTCCTCTCCGTCTGTCCCTTCCCCGTCCTACTCCGCCGCGATGTACATCTTGTGGGTGCTATGCCAGATGCGGCCGAAGGTGACCTTCATGCCGCGGACCTGCGGCTTGAAGAACCAGATTGAGGTGCCACGGAAGGGCGCCAGGAAGATGGCCTTGAGGATGCAGACGGTCAGGTGGCCGGCCAGCGACGGCAAGTACGGAACGGCCGTCGTGAGCGTGAACTCAACCGTCCGCGGGTCCTTGACGACCACGCCCGAGAGCGTCGTCGTTGCGCCGTCGCGCACCTCCTGGTGGCCGGCGGTCTTCCCGGTGGAAATGTCGGCGCCGACGGAGAGAGAGGCGGGATAAGCGATCTAGTCGAAGGTCCACTTCACCTCTTCGGCCGTGATCGGGGTGCCGTCGGAGAACATGGCGTTCGGGTTGAGCTTGAAGGTCCAGACGGTCCCGTCCGGCGTACTCTCCCAGCTGTCTGCTATGCCCGGGACCATGGAGCCGTCGGTCTCGACTCGGGTCAGGCCCTGGTAGACCATCTGCTGGAGTCGCCAGAGATCACCGCCGTAGGTGGGCGGGTCCATCCGAAAGGGGGACGGCGTGACCATGCGCAGGACCTGCTGGTCGTCCGGGGCGGGGGTGCCATCCGGCCGTGGGCTGCTGGGCTGCGGCGTTGCGTCCTGCGCGAACGCCGAGGGGGCCGAGCGCGCGGCGAGGGCGGCCGCGACCGCGCTGGCGCTGAGCCCCATTGCCGCCGCGCGGCGCATAAACGTCCGTCGATCGATCAGGCCCGAGAGAAATGCCCCGGTGAGCGTTGTCCCGTCGTCGCGCCGGTGTGTCGAGGTCGCCGACGATGCCATAGTCGATCAACCTCCCGACGTGGCCGCTGGTGCGGCATTTTGCCTTCGACGGCAACCCTTGCCGTCGCCTACTCGCGTGGTGTCGATACGTTCGCGCCGCCGTTCTCCAGATCGACGATTTGATGTAGGGGGGCCCCTACAAGCCGGTTACGGATCCACCCGCGTCGCCGCCGGTGGGTGCCCCGTCCATGTCGAAGAGCAGGTGCCAGGTCGGGCGAAAGCCCAGGCGACGCGCGGTCGAATCGAAGTGGGCCATCAGGCGCTGCTGCGCCAAGAGGCCGTCGCGCTGCAGCACCGCCTCCGCCAGGGCGGCGTGCTCCGCTAGGTCGATGGCGCTGCGTTCCTGGCTGAGCTCTTCGGGGTGAGCGCCGTGGGCGACGGCCAGGGCGTAGACCGCGTCGAGCATGGCGGCGATGAGACGGTTGTCGACGTGGCGCATGATGACGCGGTGCATCCCCAGGTCTTCGGCGGTGTAGGGCTCCCCGCCGGCCACCCGGAGGCGCATCACCTCGAGCAGGGTGCGGATCTCGTCGAGGTCGGCGTCGGTCAGTCTGGCGACGGCCTGGGGGATGGCGGAGATCTCGAGGATGCAGCGGGCCTCGGTCAGTTCGCGTTGGTTAAAGCTCTGGAGGAGCGACTCGGTGGTGAAGTTGCGGACGTAGGACTCGGCGGCGAAGGAGCCGACGAAGCGGCCGACGCCCTTGCGGGTTTCGATGGCGCCGACGGCCTCGAGGGCGCGGAGGGCCTCGCGGACGGCGGGCCGCCCGACCCCGAGCTGCGCCGCGAACATCTCCTCGCCGGGCAGGCGGTCGCCCGGCTGGAGCCCGTTGTCGGAGATGAACTGCTTGAGGCGATCGCGGATATCGTCGTGGACCGCCGACCGTGGGATGGTCTGCATCGCTCCCCTCGAACCGGCCGTCGTTGGCGTAGCGGTGTCAGGTTGTCAGATGTCTTACAAGAGCGTCGCCTGATCCCGATGCCTTATCAATAGCGCCTTGCCCGGAGGGTGTGTCCCATCGCTGTGCATGGTGACGAGGTCGGTCGCCCGTCCGTCGTAGGGGAGGGTCCCCTGCCTCCAACGTCTCCCGATGCCCGACGAAGGAGGGCATACCCGTTGACGCGCGGCCCCGGTATCGTCCTGCGGACGATGGGAGGGCACGGGACCCTCCCCTACGACGACGAACGACGGGCGCAAATCCGTGGGGCACACCCCTGCCCGGATACCCAGACGCCCAGATGTTCGTTCGTTGAACGGCGTCGCCTCGGGGGCTCACGATCATCCCAGCAAACGGATCTATAACTGGTCTGCTATATATTGGGCGGCCGGTCGGATGCGCCCGTGACGGCACTGCATGTCTCCACCGAACGGTCGATGGGGGCGCGATGCATTCGATGGCCGGGATTCGACGCCTGGCATCCGGCGGGAGGGTGGTCACGATGGGCAAGGTCGCGATGGATCTCTCGATGTCGCTCGATGGCTTTATCACCGGGCCGAACGACGGTCCGGAGCACGGGCTCGGCGAAGGTGGTGAACGCCTCTTCGCCTGGTATGGCGCGGGTGACACCCCGTTCCAGTTCCAAGAAACCGATCCGCCCATGATGGTCTCGGCGGCCAGCGCCGCGATCATGCGGGAGGACTTGCCGACCTACGGGGCGTTGGTCACCGGCCAGCGGACATTCGACATCACCGACGGTTGGGGCGGCAACCCGCCCCTTGGGCTGCCGACGTTCGTGGTGACCCACGGCGACATCCCTCAGAAGTGGGTCAAGCCGGGATCGCCGTACATCTTCGTCACGGACGGCCTCGCCTCCGCGATCGAGCAGGCCAAGGCGGTCGCGGGCGAGAAGAACGTGAGCGTCAGCGCCGCCAGCCTCGTCCAGCAGGCGATCAGCCTGGGATTACTCGACGAGATCAATATCAACCTGGTGCCGGTCCTGCTCGGTGCCGGTCGCCGCCTGTTCGACAACCTGGACAACGCGCCGGTCGAGTTGGAGCAGGTGCGCGTCGTCGAGACTCCCCACGTGACCCACCTCCGCTACCGGCTGGTTAAGCGCTGAGGCCGGGTCAGCGTGGTTGGCCTCCGCCGCTAGACGGGCGGCGCGATGAACTCGACCTCGTTGCCATCGGGATCGTCGACGTACATCGTGCGTGAGGGCAATACCGGGTGCTGGCCGCCGCGCGGTTCGTACCCTGACGCCTCCAGCGCGGCCTTCGCCGTGTCGAAACCGTCCTCGTCCAGCGCCAGCGCCAAATGGTGCAGCGTCCGTGGGGGGACGAATCCGGCGGAGTCCTCCGCAAGCTGAACCAGGACCACCAGGGAGGGCAGCGCCGCGGTCGCCGCCCCGGCCTTGAGGAAGACCGGGCTCTTCCGCTCCGGCGGCGATACCTGTTCTAGCCCAAGCAGATCCCGGTAAAACGCGAGCGATGCGGTCATATCCCGCACGTTCAAGACGACTTCGGCGAGTCCTTGGATGCGGATGTCGGTCATGGTTGGCTCCTTGGTGATTCGTTGCTTGGGGAATGCCCCCTAACCCCCCGGCCCCCTTCCCGCCGCCGCAGCGGGGGGAAGGGGGAGAACGCGGCGTTTGGGGTATTGTGCGCCTGCTTCGCCCGCCTCTGCCGGAGTTGCCCGTAGGGGCGCATGGCATGCGCCCTTCTCACGCGGGCGGTGTAGCGCGATCGCCCACCCGACCCGGGGTCGTGTTCACGTTCCACCGTCCACCGTCCCGCCGTCCCGCCGTCCCGCCGTCGCTGCGACGTGGTCGGCGGCCGGGCGCATGCCATGCGCCCCTACAGGCGTGCGTGGCGGTTCTCCCCCTTCCCCCTGCCGCAGCGGGGGGAAGGGGGTTGGGGGGTTAGGGGGCTTTAACCCGCTGCCGCGCCGCAAACGCCCGGACCCTGGCCCGGTTGCCGCAGGAGGACATCTCGCACCAGCGGCGGCTGCCGTTGCGGCTCGTATCGAGGAAAAGCCAGCCGCAGCCCTCTCCGGGACAGCGTTTGACTCGCTCAAGTGACGATCCTGTCAGCAGGTCCGCCGCGGAGCGGACGACCGGCCATAGGGGTCGGGCCAGGTCGATCGTTTCCGTGGGGGAGGACCAGTCCCACCGGAGGCCGGCTGGCGTTGGGTGGATCCCGGCCCGGGACATGGCCGCCTGGAGTTCCCGGTTGAATGTTTCCAACGAGGCCGGGTCCGGAGAGACCCCAGCGATTCCGGCCAGGATCACCCGGTAGAGCGCCTCCCGGAGCGCCTTGGCTCGCTCCAGGGTCTGGCCGGCGGCGCCGGGGGCCGCGGCGGCGCGGCGCTGGAGGGTCGTGGCCGTCGGTTCGGCGATTGCCCCGGCATGGGCAGCCCAGCGGAGGAGATCGTCGTAGGTCACGAGCGTCTCGTCCGGCCCCGGGCGCATCCGCCAGACGGCCGTGTTGGTGAAATCGAGGCACAGCGCCCCACCGAGTTGGGGAAGGCGGTCCGCGGCGTAGCGTCCGACCTGTGTGGGAACGCCGCCCGGGTCGAGGGGATCCCAGGTCTCGTCGGTCGGGCCGGCAGGGTCGGGTGTCCTCATGGCGCTTCGTCCGGATGGTCTAATCGCTAAAGTTCCGTTGACCGATTAGTCAACTGCCGCTATAGTCTCACTGCTGAAGCACTGTCGATGCAACTCCTGAGCTTGGGATCGACCGGTCGGCCCCGGGTTCCCTGGTGGGTAGGATGGTCATGGTCGGTGCTTCGTGATGACAACGACGGACCTGCGTTCGAGTACCCCGGCACATCGCCGGGGTGTTGCCTGGACGACTGTCTCGATGCGCCTGCCTGTTGGCTTGACGAGCTAGGCCGGCCTGTCCGGTTTGGCCACGACCGCGGCCCAGGATGCCACCCCGGAGCGAGTTGCGATGCTGGACTACGACGAATCCGCGCCGTTGAACCCGCAAGAGATCGGGGTGGAGAAGCGCGATGGCGCGACTATCCGCGACGTCACCTTCGAGAGCCCAGGCGCCGTTGTCTCCGCGTATGTCGTGGAGCCTGCCTCGGCGGGGGCCGGTCCTGCCACGCCGGTGGCCGCACCCGAACGCGCCGGGATCGTCTTCTTCCATTGGCTGGAGACGGGTTCCCCGACGAGCAACCGCACCGAGTTCCTTCCGGATGCGGTCACCCTGGCCCAGGAGGGAGTCGTCTCCGTCCTTGTCCAAGGGGATTTCCCCTGGATGAAGGACCCAGCCGGCCTAGAGGCCGATCGGGCCGCGGTGGTGACCGAGGCGCTCAAGGTCCGGCGCGGTATTGATCTGCTCCTCGCCTGGGGCGATGTCGATTCGGCTCGGATCGCCGTGGTCGGGCACGACTACGGCGCGATGTACTCGATCCTGATCGCCAGGGTCGATCCACGCCCGAAGGCCTTTGTCCTGATGGCTGCCACGCCCCACCATGCCGATTGGAACGTCCCCTTCTGGCTGGCGCCGGGCGGCCTCGACGAGGCCGGGCAGGCAGCATACAGGGAGGGGATGTCCCCGCTCGACCCGATCCGCGCCGTGGCCGACGCCGCGCCGGCTGCGCTGCTCTTCCAGTTCGCCCGCGCGGATTTCTACATCCCCGAATCGACCGCGCTCGGGTTCTACCTGGCGGCAAGCGAGCCGAAGCGCCTCGAACTCTTCGACGCGGAACACCCGCTCAACGACGAGGCCACCGCCAGCCGCTTGGTCTGGTTGCGGGGTCAACTGGGGCTTTAGCGCGAGTCCGCAATCCGTCCGGTTCGGCGTGCAGATCCGGCTACGAGCCGATGTTACCCGTGCAGACAGGTCCTAGTCGGCTTGAGCCGACTTCCGTCACTCAGCCCGGGACTTCAAGTCCCGGGCGACGCGGAGACGCGGTCACCCTTTCCGAAGATCACCTCATCTCCCCTTCCGGCCGGTTCCGGGCGATAATCCCGCGGAACCACCCGGCGCTCGACACGAACGCGCCGGTTGCGGCACGTCGCTAAGGAAGGGACAGACCCGTCTTGGACTCCGCTACATCGTCCACAGCACCTATCCGCTGGGGGATCCTCGGCACCGGGGCGATCGCCGATAAGTTCGCGACCGGCCTGCAATCGCTACCCGACGCGTCGCTGGCGGCGATTGGATCCCGGGCGGCGGCCACGGCCGATGCCTTCGCCGACCGCTTCGGCGCGGCCCGCCGGTACGCCTCGTACGAGGCGCTGGCGGCCGATCCCGAGATCGACATCGTCTACGTCGCTACCCCACACCCGATGCACCACACGGCGGCCAAGCTCTGCCTGGAGGCGGGCAAGGCCGTGCTCTGCGAGAAACCGTTCACGGTCAACGCCACCGAGGCCAGGGAGGTCATCGCCCTGGCCCGGGAGCGCAAGCTCTTCCTGATGGAAGCGATGTGGACCCGCTTCCTGCCGCTCATGGTCCGCTTCCGGGAACTCATCGCCGCCGGGGCGATCGGGGAGCCGAGGCTGCTGACGGCGGATTTCGGCTTTCGCCACAACGGCGATGCCAGCCATCGCCTCTTCAACCCCAATTACGCCGGGGGCGCCCTGCTGGATGTCGGAGTCTACGTCGTCTCCCTGGCTTCGATGATCTTCGGCCCGCCGGAACGCGGCACCGGCATGGCCGACATCGGCCCGACCGGCGTCGACGAGCAGACCGCGCTCGTCTTTGGCTACCCCGGCGGTAAGCTGGCCCAACTGACCGTCGCCATCCGGACGAACACCCCGCAGGAGGTGACCCTGATGGGGACGGAGGGCGCGATCCGGATCCCCCCGATCTGGTGGAAACCGACGACGCTCATGATCGCCCGGCCCGGCAAGCCGGACGAACGGATCGATGAGCCGTTCGTGGGCAACGGCTACAACTACGAGGCCGCCGAAGCGATGCGCTGCCTCCGGGCCGGGGAACTCGAAAGCCCCGGCATGCCCCTGGACGAAACGATCTCGATCATCCGCACGCTCGATCAGGCCCGAGCCCAGTTCGGCCTCAAATACCCGATGGAGTAAGTCGTGAGACGTGAGACGTGAGTACGAAGAACCGAGAACCGAGAGCCGAGAAGAGTCGTCATCCTGAGCGGAGCGAAGGATCTTGGCGCGTTAGCGCCTTCGTGCTCGTTCCACACCGAGAGGCTGCGGTCGGCAACCAAGGCCGTAAACGGCCAAGATCCTTCGCAGGCTCAGGATGACGGGGTTTGCTCGGCGCTCGGTTCTTCGTACTCACGTCTCACGTCTCACGTCTCGAAAAGGAGCATCCCATGGAGTACGGCAACATCCCCGGTATCGACAAGCCCGTCTCGCGGATCGTGCAGGGCACGGTGATGCTGGATGAGGCCGACCCGACTGCCTCGTTCGCGCTGCTCGACGCGGCGGTCGCGGCCGGCTGCACCGCCTTCGATACCGCCCGCCACTACGGCCGGGGATCGGAGGCCGTCTTTGGCCGATGGCTGCGCGACCGCGGGCTGCGCGACCGGATCATGGTCCTCGGCAAGGGCGCCCACCACAGCCCGGAGCGTCGCCGCGTGACCCCGGAAGATATCGCCGCTGACTTGGAAGAGTCCCTGCGCCAGTTCGGGTTCGACTACATCGACCTCTACCTGCTGCACCGCGACGACCCCAGCGTCCCGGTTGGCCCGATCGTCGAGGCGCTGGACGGTCACCGCCGGGCAGGCAAGATCCGGGCGTACGGCGGATCGAACTGGTCGCACGAGCGCATCGCCGAGGCAAATGCCTACGCCGACGCCAACGGCCACGATCGGTTCGTCGCCAGCAGCCCGAACTTCAGCCTGGCCGCCTGGGTGCAGCCGCCATGGGCGGAATGCATCTCGATCAGCGGGCCGGATGGTGAGGCCGCCCGCGCCTGGTACGCCGCCGAGGGTATGCCGGTGATCCCGTGGTCCAGCCTGGCCGGCGGGTTTTTCTCCGGCCGCTTCCGCCGCGACAACGTCGCGGGCTTCACCGAGTACCTCGACAAGACCTGCATCGCCTCGTATGGCTCCGAGGACAACTTCGAGCGCCTGGAACGGGCGGAGGAACTGGCGAAGGAGCGCGGTCTGAGCATCCCCCAGATCGCCCTGGCCTACGTCCTCAACAATCCCGTCAACGTCTTCGCCCTCGTCGGTTGCCGCACGCCGCGGGAGTTCGCCGAAAACGCCGCCGCCGTCGCGACCAAGCTCACCCCGGACGAAGTCGCCTGGCTGGAGCTGCGCATGGACCACCGGGCGGGATAGCCGACGAGGCGATTCGCGAGGTGATGGGTGGTACCATCTGACTCATGCGGCCACGTCCGCTGCCGGTCGAGGAGGTTCCATCATGGTTCGTCCAGCGCGTCAACCCGTCGACGATCACGACGTGTTTCCAGAGGACCTGTACGTCTCGACCGAGGAAGCTCGACGCATGTTCGATGAGGCCGCTCGCAGAGTCGCCGGGATAAGCGGCGAGGAGTTCATCCGCCGCTACGACGCGGGCGAGTACGCCACTACCCCGGACGACGAAGAGCACCGCGAAATCATCGAGCTCGCCATGCTCGTCAACATTGGACGCTAGGACACGCAAGGAGGCGCAGGACTGCGATAGTCACATATGCGTTTCGCCTGCTCGACGCGAACGACAGAGAACTCCTCGCATACCATTGGCATCCCCGCGGCATCAGCCCCGTCGTCCACCCTCACCTCCACATCTCCAGCCATGCCGAGTCGATCATGACCGGTGGGTCTACGCCGGAGTTCCGGCTATCGAATCTCCACATCCCCACCGGTCACGTAACGATCTCCGACATCGTCCGCTTCCTGATTGCCGAGGTCGGCGTTGAGCCGCGGCGGTCGGATTGGATGAACGTGCTCGCGGCCGTCGGGGAAACCAGAGGTGGGTGGTAAAATCCGATGGACCATCTCCGCATCCATCCCCAACGTTGTCCCAGGAGACCCCACGATGGCAACCACGGCCCCAGAACCGTCCGACGATTCCTTCTATGTGCCAGACGTCGTCTGGGTGTCGCCCGAAGAAGGGCGCCGCATGTTCGACGAGGCGGCGCGCGAATGGGCCGGCATGAGCGGAGAGGAATTCATCCGCCGCTACGAAGCCGGCGAATACGCCGACATGGTCGAGTCAGAGGACAATCGTCACATCGTCGATCTCGTCCTCATGATTCCCCTTGCCCGCCAGAACGGCTAGGGAAGCCGTCGGTGAATTCACCGACGGCTTCTCGCGCATAGTTGGTTGCGTAACTGACCGGCCGTTGCTCGCTACTGGACACAGCGTCGCTGCACCTCACTACGTCTCGTTTCTACCGCTCCGTCAGGCCGCTCCGTTGCGGTTGCATGGGATATCAGGTCCCGTTGCCTTCGATTTGAGGATTGATTACGTCGTTTCCGTATCATTGGCCTCTCCACGCCACGTCGATGTCGGCGTGGTCGGCTACTCCTACCGTCTGCTTGAACGGTCTGGCCGGGAATTGCTTGCATTCCATTGGCACCCTGTTGGATTAAGTCGAGTTGTTACTCCCCACTTACACCTATCGAGTCGCCTCCGGCCAATTTCCCTCGAGCCGGTTGGACTGACGATCTCCCTTGCCGATCACCACATCCCCACCGGCAGCGTCACGCTCGTCGATGTCGTCCGCTACCTCATCGACGAGATCGGTATTGAGCCCCGGCGCTCGGACTGGCGCGCGGTGCTTGCCTCTGTCTCGGTCTGACGGACGCGGAGCTTACGGCCGTCAGCAACCCGATCCCCAGGGCGACTACTCCGGCCGCCAGGGAGACGACCCCGGCGTAGATCAGGGCGATCAGGGCGTTGGGTTTGGTCACGCCGCGGCCCATCGACGAGAAGAAGAACCCGGCCGGGATCAGGATCGCGGCGATGGGGACGCCCTCCCGCGCGACGGTCTCCCAGATTCCACTCATATCGGCGGCGTCGGCCAGGATCTGGCAGACCAGGGCCAGGGTGACGAGCACGCCGGCGTGGGCATGGCCTGCCCGCGCAAACGTCGCCTGGAAGTCGGTGACCGGGGCCTGACCGCGAACGATCTTCAGCATGTACCACCCGCCGGACTCGATCGCCACGATCGAGAGCAGCAGGATACCGGCGGTCCCTCGCGAAGCCGAAGACAGGACGAACGACTGGTCCATGCGTGCCTTCTCCCTGGCCGGTGTCATGGGCTGGCGAACACCGGCCACGATCGCTACTGCCCCGCGCCAGACATTCCACTGTGGAACGTCTGACGCGAACATGATGGACCTGCCACAATGGAATGTCAAGGGTGTTGGTCGTATCCCCGGGAGGAGATGATGCCTGGCCGTGAGCTCAACGCGACCGCTGCGTCGCTGCTCGGCTTCCTGCATGAGGGGCCTAAGACGGGCTGGGAGCTGGCGGCGACCGCCCAGCGTGTGATCGGCGATTTCTGGTCGCTCACCCAGAGCCAGATCTACCGGGAACTGGCGGCAATGGCGGCGGCCGGCCTCATCGAAGCCGGTGAGCGCGGCCCGCGCGACCGCCAGCCGTATGCCCTCACCCCCGCGGGGCGAGCGGCGTTCGCCGCCTGGATCCAACGCGAGCCAGGCGACGAGACGATTCGCTATCCCTTGCTCTTGGCACTCGCCTTTGGGCGGTTTCTCCCGCCGGAACGCATCGCCGGCTTCGTTGCGCGCCACCGGGCCGCGCATGCGGCGCGTCTGCAACGGTACGAGCAGGCCGAGGCGGCGATCCGGGCCGGAGGCGCGCCCGCCGGTGATCCGTTCGTCCTCGCTACCCTCTCGTTCGGGCTCCACTACGAGCGGGCGGTTCTCGCCTGGTTCGACGAGCTACCGGAATCGATCCGGGGCGGCGATTCCAGCGATGGTGCTGGACTCTCCGACGCCTGAGACCGCCCTTGATATGGCAATTTCTTATCAACGATGGTCCGCAGATGCCCCGATTCGAATAGGCATGATTGCCGATTTGCGGGAGACGCGTTTCTTCTAGGATGAGGTTGAGCTGTTAATGCCTGGGCGTGGGCTTGATGGTTCGTGTTTCGCCGGGAGGACAGCCGCCCGTCTTTGACGGCCGGAGAATGGACCATCGTGTCACCCATATCCTCGCCACGAGTCCGTTCAATCGACGTTCCGGAGCTTGCGGGCCGCGAACCAGAACAACGTCTCCTACGCGATTACCTGGCCGCCACCGCCCTGGGCCACGGCCAGCTCGTGATGGTCGGCGGCGAAGCGGGGATCGGCAAGACCGCCCTCGCCCGCGACCTCGCGGCCGAGGCCGAGACTGCCGGCTTCGCCGTGCTGACCGGTCATTGCTACGACCTCTCCGCGACCCCGCCGTATGGTCCCTGGCTTGACCTCGCGGCGCGATACCGGCCGGGCGACGACCAGCCGCCTCTGCCGAAAGCGCTTGCGTCGGAGCGCATCGAGCAGATCGAGAGCCAGGCGTCCCTTTTTGCCGCGATGCGCCGGTTCCTGGAATCGCTTACCGCCGCCCGCCCGGCGCTGCTCATCCTCGAAGATCTGCACTGGGCCGATCCCGCGAGCCTGGATCTGCTGCGCTACATCGGGGGACGACTTGCCGGCCTGCGACTCCTTGTGGTCGCCACCTACCGGGTCGACGAGCTGACTCGCCACCACCCCTTCTACCGCCAGCTTCCCGCGCTCCTGAGGGAGAGTGGCGGCACGCGGCTCGATCTCCGCCGGCTCGATCCCGATGCCCTGCGCGACATCATCGCCCGGCGCTACATGATGGCGCGCGGCGACGAGGACCGGCTCGTCGCCTACCTCGATTCCCACGCGGATGGCAACCCGTTCTTCGCGCACGAGCTGCTGCACGCGCTCGATGAGGAGGGGCATCTCCGGCAAGAACCGACCGGCAGGACGGTCGCGCTGGCTCCGCTCGATCACGTTGTTATGCCTCCGCACCTGCTCCAGGTGATCGACATTCGCGTGGGCCGGCTTGGGGAGGAGACCCGAGAGGCGCTGACCCTTGCCGCGGTCATCGGTCAGGAGGTGCCGCTCGATCTATGGAGCGTTGTGGCTGGGTTGGACGAGGGGGCCCTGCTGGAGGTCGTCGAGCGAGCGGTCGATGCCCATGTCCTCGACGCGACTCGGGATGGCACCCGCGTTCGCTTCGTCCACGCCCTGAGCCGGGAGGCCCTCTACGAAGGCATCCTGCCGCCGCGTCGCCGTATCTGGCACCGGCAGGTGGCGGACGCCCTGATCGCAATGCCCGGGCCCGACCCGGATGCCGTCGCCTACCACCTGCGGCAGGCCGGCGATCCGCGCGCCTGGGAGTGGCTGGTCCGAGCCGGGGATCGGGCCCAGCGCGCCTATGCCTGGCTTACCGCCGTCGAGCGGTGCGCGGCCGCGGCGGCCCTCCTCGTCGGCGTGCCGGGACAGGTACGGATGCGCATCCAGTTGCTCTGCCGCTGCGGTCGCTTGCGCCGGTTCTCTGCGCCGGAGCTTGGCATCGCGGATTTGGCCGAGGCCGAACGGCTGGCGCATGCGCTGGACGACGCGGTCATGATGGCGGAGACCAGGAACTCGCTCGGCGTGCTGTACGCCTATGCCGACGACTTCCACCGTTCAATTGGCGCATTGAAATCCGGCATCGAAGCCTTGGAAGCGATCCCCGCACCGGAGGTCGATGCCAGCTGGCGAGCCCACTCTTGGATGGTCGATGCTCTGCCCGCGGTCGAGGGCGGTGATGGGCCGGCCGAAGATCCCGGTCGAGGGCGGCTTGCCGCCGCCGGAATCCATCACCGGCGCGGCGCGTTACCCTGGTTTCTGGCCGCGGCCGGCCACTACCGGGAGACCCAGGCCGAGGCGGATCGATTCCTCACCGGGGTCGGCGCGGGGCCAAGCGGCTCCCTCGTCTCCTCCGCCGTCGGCCACACGCACCATGGCCTTGGGCTGGCCCTGGCGGCGCTGGGGAGCCCAGGAGCCGCCCGGATGGAGTTCGCCCGGGCGCGGGCCCGGTACCGGCGGTTGGATCACCACGCCGTTCTTGCCTTCACCCATCTCGCGGAACTGCGCGACGTCATCCTGCCGTACCAGACGACCGACCTCATGGAGCGGCGCGAAGCGGCCGAGGCGGCGGCGGACGCGCTGGACCGGGCCAGCGGCGCCTTGCAACCGGGGATCTCGCCTCGTTGGGCCTGGCTCAGCATCTACCTCCTGGAGGGGAACTGGGCCGCGATCCGGGAGATTGCGCGCGAGTCCCCCGCACCGGGCAACTACTATCTCCGGCGCGAGCTCTCAACGACCCTGGCCCTCCTCGCATTCCGCGAGGGTAAACACGGCCCGCTCTGGGAGCAGATCCGGACGTTTCTGCCCGATGGGCCCGCGACCATGCCGGGGGGCTGCGTCTACCTGGATGGTCAACTGCTGCAGCGACTGGCAGCCGCCCAGTTGATCGAGTCCGGCGACCTGATTGCCGCGCGTATATGGCTGGAGGCGCACGATCGCTGGTTGGCCTGGAGCGGCGCGGTCCTCGGTCAGTCCGAAGGCCAGGTTGCCTGGGCGGACTACCACCGCGCCGCCGGCGAGCTTGATCGCGCCCGGGCGGCCTCTGCCGCCGCGGTTGCGCTGGCGCGGGAACCACGCCGGCCCCTCGCCCTGCTCAAGGCGCTGCGCCTGCGCGGCGACCTGGCGATCGAGGCGAGCGATCTTCCGGGAGCCGCGTCCAGCCTGGATGAGGCCCACGAACTGGCAATCGCCTGTGCCGCGCCCTACGAAGGCGCACTGACGAGCATGGTCGCTGCCCGCTACCACGCGGTCAACGATCGCCATTCCGAGGCGGTCGGTCTGCTGGATGGCGCGCGGCAGATCTGCGTGCGGCTTGGTGCCGTTCCCGCCCTTGCTCGCCTGGATTCTCTGTCCCGTTGGATCGAGTCCGGGGCCGCGGCGGCGGCCGCGCCGCGCGGACTCACCCCGCGCGAGCTCGATGTCCTGCGGTTGGTTTCCGAGGGCCTGACCGACGCGACCATCGCCGAGCGGCTGTTCATCAGCCCCCGGACGGTGAGCCAGCACTTGCGCTCGGTCTATGCCAAGCTAGGGGTCTCTTCCCGGTCTGCCGCCACCCGCTTTGCCTTGGAGCGCCAGTTGGCCTGATCGGCGCTTCGGTTGAGCCGTTCTTGGGATCTGCGTAGTTCTGCGCAATCGTGGCTGGCTGTGCCGGTTCCGACATCTCCAGTGATTGCGTATTTCTCGTAATACCAGCCGGGACCTCCGAGGAATAGGTTGATGAAGCCGGCGATCCCCCCGCCGGCATCGGCCGAATCGGGCCGATCGTCCGCCCCACGTGGAGGAGGTTCCATTCCGTTTTCTCCCCGCATGTCGCGTTCCCGCGGCGAACGAGCCCGCAGCAGCGGGTCCCTCTTCCAGCCCGGGACGACGAGTTCCGGGCTGTGACCGACGTGCCAACCCGCCCCTTCGTCGCGTTGCCCTTCCGCGGAGAACCGCTGCTCCTCCGCATTGCCGCCTGGTTGTGGTCGTGATCAGGTCCCACCGAATCCATAGGAGTTCCTTGTGTTTGGCATGATTTCTCGATTGGCTGCCGCGCTCGGTATTTTCAGTGTCATCGTTGTTGGCGGCGGCGCGGTCGCTATCGCCCAGGAGACGACTCCCGCGGCCGATGCTCCGATCACGGCCGCCGAGCTGGCGCCCGGCGTCACCGCCGAGGTCTTCGGCGGCGCACCCTCCGCCCGTGCCCCTGGTCAGACTCTGTACGTCGCCCGCTTCACCTTCCAGCCGGGCAGCGAGATCTTCCCGCACGGGCACCCGGGCACGACGCTGCTCGGGGTGTCGTCCGGAACCTTAGGCTGGACGCTTGTCACCGGAACCGCCTCTGTCATCCGGGGCGCGGGGGCCGGCGCCACCGGTCCGGTCGAAATCATCTCCGAGCCTGGACAGGATGTTGTTCTCAACCCCGGCGACACGATTTTCTACGAAGACGACGTGGTCCACACCGCTCGTGGCGCGGGCGATGAGCCGGCGATCGTTCAGGCCACCCTACTTCTCACGGCTGGTGAGCCCCTCCTGATGACTCCCGAGCAGATGGCCGGAATGGACATGGGCGCCACGCCCACCACCTAACCGGTCCCCGTGAGGCGACGCTGCCGGAAAGGCCGGCAGCGTCGCCTCGCCGTTCAACCACCTGGAGACCGTCAACCTGAGGGTCGCGTCGTTCGCGTTCGTGACACACGCAAAGGAATTCGCAATGGCCGTTTCGTCTGCCACCATCGCCACGTCATCCGGCTCGACTTCGCCACTCGCCATCGAACAACTCGGGGCGAGCCTCCGCGGTCAACTTATTCAGCCGGACGATCCCGGCTACGAGGCCGCTCGTCCTGTCTACAACGCGATGATCGACCGCCGTCCTGCTCTGATCGCCCGGTGCGTCGACGTCGGCGATGTAATGGCGGTCGTCGCGTTCGCCCGTGACAACGGGGTGACACTGGCGATCCGGGGCGGTGGCCACAATGTCGCCGGTCACAGCACCTGCGACGGCGGGGTCGTCCTCGATCTCGGGTCGATGAATGGGATCCGGGTCGATCCGGTCACCCGCACCGCCCGGGTCGAGGGCGGCTGCACCTGGGGTGCTGTCGACCACGCGACCCACGCCTTCGGGTTGGCAACGCCGAGCGGCATCATCTCGACCACCGGCGTCGGTGGCCTCACCCTCGGTGGTGGTTTCGGTCACCTCACCCGCCACTTTGGCCTCTCCAGCGACAATCTGATCTCGGCCGATGTCGTGACCGCCGACGGACGCTTCCTCACCGCCAGCGAGACGGAGCACCCCGACCTCTTCTGGGCGCTGCGCGGCGGAGGAGGCAACTTCGGCGTCGTCACCTCGTTCGAATTCAAGCTGCACCCGGTGAGCATGGTCTACGGCGGCCCGGTCTTTTACACGATCGACAAGGCCGCGGAGGCCCTGCGCTTCTACCGCGACTACATGAAGCAGATCCCCGACGAGATGAGCGCCTTTTTCGGCTTTCACCGCGCCCCCGCCGCGCCCTTCATCCCCGAGCACCTCCACGGGGTGCCGATGGCGCTCATCATGACCTGCTACAGCGGTCCGCTGGAGAAGGCCGAGGAGATTGTCCGGCCGGTGCGCGAGTTCGGCCCGCCTGCCGTTGATCTGGTCGGCGAACTTCCGTACCCCGTCATCAACAGCATGTTCGACGCCCTCTACCCGCCGGGACTCCAGCACTACTGGAAGGCCGATTTCGTCGAGACGCTGACCGACGACATCCTCGACATCCACGCCGAGCACGGCCCGACCGTCCCCGGCGTGCAGAGCGGGGTCCACATCTACCCGCTCTCCGGGGCGCCGCAGCGGGTCGCGGCCGACGCGACCGCCTTCAGCTATCGCAACGTCGACTTTATCCACAACGTGCTCGCCATCCACGCCGACCCGGCCGTGATGCCCGAGCACACCGCCTGGATGCGCGACTACTGGTCCGCCCTCCATCCCCACTCCGCCGGCGGCACCTACGTCAACTTCCTGATGGACGAGGGCCAGGAGCGCGTCCGCGCCACCTACCAGGGAAACTACGACCGCCTGGCGGCGGTCAAGGCCGCCTACGATCCTGAGAATCTCTTCCGAGTCAATCAGAACATTCCGCCTAAGGCGTAGCGGCAACACGGGGTGCCGTGCAGGCGTCGCCCGGGGCAAGAGGTTGCGCCATCCGGGCGCCGACCGGGACCAAATCGAGGCGCCGCGATGGCTCCGCCCGGGGCCGATCCGGGGCGCCGTGTTGGCCCCGGTCGGGGCCGTTGCGAGGTACCGTGTTGGCGACGACCGGCGGGATGCGTTACGCCGTGCAGGCGTCGCCCGGGGCTGAAGACCCCGGGCTGACCCCGACCCTGAACCCGGCTGAAAGCCGGCTGCGGCCCGCTCTCGACCGGCGGAGAGACCCGGACACGGCCCCGATGTTGAAGCCCCCTTATAGGGGGGTTGATCGGGGTAAAGCCAGGGTCTTGAGCCCCGGGCGACGCCGGGACGGCGCCTCGCATTTGCCCCGGGCGACGCCGCGGCGCGGCGCCCCGCATCGGCCCCGGCCGTCGCCTGGACGGGGCTTCGAGATCCCCGGGCAATGCCTGGACCCCGCCAACCATCTCAACGAGCATCCCAACGCGCCGGGTTCGGAAGGTCCGAACCCGGCGCGTCCGCGTTCTCTCATATCCGGCACGTGACAATCTGACAACTATATATAGTATTGACATCTGATGATCTGCGCGATATCTTGTGCCTCCCAACGGTCCTCCCCGGCCGCACGTCGACAAGGGGAGGCGCAAGTGGGAACCCGGTGAGAATCCGGGGCTGCCCCGCAGCGGTAAGCGGGAACGACCGCCGTCATACGCACTGGCTCTCCTCAAGAGCTGGGAAGCGACGGCCAGTAGGTCCAACCGGCGCCGTCTCGATGCCGGTTCGCCCGTAAGCCCGAAGACCTGCCGTTGGTCCGCGCCATCCGGGCGCGGAGACGACCCGGACCTCCGCGGGAGAGGGCGACGGGCGAGCGATCGTGGCTGCCACAGCCGCGCCGTCTCTCCGTCCCCCGTACCTGCTAGGTGGTCCAGGAGTCGCTCGCGGGAGCGACGGTCGGCGATGCCAGTCTGCCCGCGGTTCGGCGCGTACCGGTCTCCAGCCGGCGCCGGTCCGCTGCCTCGGCATCCCTGCCTTCCGCCCCAACCCGGTCGCCCGCGTGGCTTAGGTGGCGCTGCGCCTTCCCCGAAGGCAGCGCATGGGGAAACTACGGATGGTGCAGGAGCGAACGAATCACACGAGTTCGACAGTCAGCGATGCGTCCCGGTCCCGGTTTCCCCGATCTCCCCGGCGCTCGCATCCGCAAGCGAGACGGACGGGAGGTCCCGTTCGATCGGAGCCGGATCGATCACGCGGTCGAGATGGCCTTCCGGGCCGAGGTCGGTACGCCCTTCCCCGATCCGCTCCCCGCCGTGGTGGCCGATCGGATCACGGACGTGACCGATGCGGTCCTGGCCGCCCTCTCGTTCTCCCGGCCCGGCGGCACGATCGCCACCGTGGAAGAGGTCCAGGACGAAGTCGAGCGGCAATTGATGGCCGCCGGAGCGTACTCCGTGGCCCGGCGCTACATCCTGTACCGCGAAGCCCGCGCCCGTCGCCGCGATGAGCACGCCCTCCGGGTCGTCGATGCGTCCGGCCAGGAACTCCTCGTCGACCGCGCCTTGTTGCGGTCCTGGATCGCCCAGGCCGTCCAGGGGCAGGAGGACGGCCGGATTGAAGTCAAGGCGCTCGAAGAGGATGTTCTCGCCACGGTCCATCCGGGGATGACGCTCGGCGACCTCGACCGGTCGATCGTGCTGGCCGCTCGGGCCCGGATCGAGATCGACCCGGTCTCCTCTTCGGTCGCTGCCCGGGCGCTCCTGCGCGGCATCTATGGCGAGGTCCTCGGCCGGCGCGTCGCCGTCGAGGACGCGCGGGAGTTCTACCCGTCCGCCCTTGCGAGCTACGTCGAGCAGGCAGCAGAACTGGGGTTGGTCAGTCCCGACCTGCTTGGGTTCGACTTGGTCCGGCTCGGGGAGGTACTCGTCCCTGAACGCGACCTGAAGTTCGGGTACCTCGGTATCCAGACGCTCTACGATCGCTACCTGATCCACTCCAGAGGGCGAAGGATCGAGCTGCCCCAGGTCTTCTGGATGCGGGTGGCGATGGGCCTGGCGCTGAACGAGGCCGACCGCGAAGCCCGGGCGATCGAGTTCTACGAGGTTCTTTCGACCTTCCGCTTTTGCTCCTCAACGCCGACCCTGTTCAACGCCGGCACCCTCCACCCGCAGCTCTCCTCGTGCTACCTGACGACGATCGCCGACGACCTCGACGCCATCTTCGGCTCCATCCGCGACAACGCCCTGCTCTCCAAGTGGAGCGGCGGTCTGGGCAACGACTGGACCCAGGTCCGCGCCCTCGGCAGCCACATCACCGGCACCAACGGCAAGAGCCAGGGCGTCGTTCCCTTCCTCAAGGTCGCCAACGACGCCGCCGTCGCCGTCAACCAGGGCGGCAAGCGCAAGGGCGCCGTCTGCGCCTACCTCGAGACTCTGGCACCTCGACATCGACGAGTTCCTCGACCTTCGCAAGAACACCGGCGACGAACGCCGCCGCACCCACGACATGAACACCGCTGTCTGGGTGCCCGACCTCTTCATGCGGCGCCTGACGGAAGACGGCGTCTGGACGCTCTTCTCCCCGGACGATGTCCCCGACCTGCACGACCTCTCCGGCCGGGCCTTCGCGGCCCGCTACGCCGAATACGAGGACCAGGTCTCCAGGGGGAAGATCCCGCTGGCGCGGCAGGTCCGCGCCGCCGATCTCTGGCGCAAGATCCTGACCTCCCTGTTCGAGACTGGTCATCCCTGGATCACCTTCAAGGACCCCGCCAACGTCCGCAGCCCGCAGGACCACGATCGGCGTCGTCCACAGCTCCAACCTGTGCACCGAGATTCTGCTCAACACCTCGGCCGACGAGATCGCGGTCTGCAACCTCGGCTCGGTCAACCTCGTCGCCCATATCCGGGACGGGGCGCTTGACGAGGAGACGCTTGGGGCCACCGTCCGGGTGGCGATGCGGATGCTCGACAACGTGATCGACATCAACTACTACCCGATTCCCGAGGCCCGGGCCGCCAACGAGCGCCACCGCCCGGTCGGGCTCGGGTTGATGGGATTCCAGGACGCCCTGTCGATGCTGGGCCTCTCCTATGCCTCGGAGGAGGCGGTCGAGTTTGCCGACCGCTCGATGGAGGCCATCGCCTACCACGCCATCCTGGCCTCGACCGGGCTGGCGGCGGAGCGCGGCGCCTACCAGACCTTCCCCGGCTCGAAATGGGACCGTGGCTTGCTGCCGCTCGACACCATCGCCTTGCTGGCCGAGGAGCGCGGCGAAGCGATCGAGGTCGACCTGGGGCCGCGCTTGGATTGGACGCCTGTCCGCGAGGCAGTCAGGGCCCACGGCATGCGCAACTCCAACTGCCTGGCGATCGCTCCGACGGCGACCATCGCCAACATCGCCGGGGTCTCCCAGTCGATCGAGCCGCTCTACTCGAACATCTTCGTCAAGAGCAACCTCTCCGGCGAGTTCACGGTCGTCAACGAGGCGCTGGTCCGGGATCTCGTCGCCCTCGACCTGTGGGACGCCGATCTGCGAGACGAGTTGAAGTACTGGGATGGATCGATCCAGGCGATCGACCGCATCCCGGAAGGGATCAAGGAGCGCTATCCAACCGCCTTCGAGATCGACCCTTCCTGGCTGATCGCCTGCGCCGCCCGCCGCCAGAAGTGGATCGACATGGGTCAGTCGCTCAACCTGTACATCGCCGCGTCGAGCGGCAAGCAGCTCAACGACATGTACTGCCTGGCCTGGCGCTCCGGCCTCAAAACCACCTACTACCTCCGCTCCCGCGCGGCGACTCAGGCCGAGAAGAGCACGATCGATATCAACCGGTGGGGTATCCAGCCGCGCTGGATGCAGTCCCGCAGCGCATCGGCCCAGATCCAGATCAACCGCGTTGATGCTGTCCAGGAGGAAGAGAACGACGGGCCCGATTTTGGCTGCGAGGCGTGCCAGTAGGTACGGTGGTCGCTGGGCCGTCGTGATCGTCGTCTACACGCGCCGGTCGAGGCAGCCACCCCGGTTCATCTGGTAGGGGCGGACCGATGTGTCCGCCCGGCTACCGACCAACGAATTCCGCGTTGGGAACGCCGTTCCCCACCCTGTGCCGCTGGGGTTTGTGGCCGGGCGGACACATCGGTCCGCCCCTACGAATCGTTCCTGATTGGCCGATCTCGCCCGGCCAGTCATTGTCGAATTGAAAGTTATGGAGGTCTGATCGAAATGGCCCTCGCCTTCACCGACCTCGACGCGATTCACCCACAGAACACCGTCGCCGACGCCAAACGCCTGATCAACTGCGAAACGGTCGACGTCAACCAGCTCATGCCGCTTAAGTACGAGTGGGCCTGGGAGCACTACCTCAACGGCTGCGCCAACCACTGGATGCCGAACGAAGTGCCGATGGGCGCCGATATCGCCCTGTGGAAGGGCGACCAGCTCGACGCCGGACGAGCGCCTGGTGGTCATGCGCAACCTCGGCTTCTTCTCCACCGCCGAGAGCCTGGTGGCCAACAACCTCATCCTCGCGATCTTCCGCCACGTCACCAACGCCGAATGCCGCCAGTACCTCCTGCGCCAGGCCTTCGAAGAGGCCATCCATACCCACACCTTCCTGTACATCGTCGAGAGCCTCGGGCTGGACAGAGATGAGGTCTTCACGATGTACCACGCGATCCCGGCCATCGCCGCCAAGGACGAGCTGGAGATGCAGCTCACCGCCGATCTCCTTCGCCCCGACTTCACGACCGCCACCTTCGACGGGCGCACAGACCTTCCTCGAAAATCTGATCGGCTACTACATGATCATGGAAGGGATCTTCTTCTACACCGGCTTCGTCATGATCCTCTCATTCCACCGCCAGAACCGCATGACGGGCATCGGCGAGCAGTTCCAGTACATCCTCCGCGACGAGACGATCCACCTCAATTTCGGCATCGACCTGATCAACGGCATCAAGGCTGAGAACCCCCACCTCTGGACGACTGAGTTCCAGCAGCGCCTCATCGGTCGCATTCGCCAAGCCGTCGAGCTGGAAATCGCCTACGCCTGGGACTGCCTGCCGAGCGGCATGCTGGGGCTCAACGGCGGGCTCTTCCCGACTACGTCCGGCCACATCGCCGACCGGCGCCTGGAGCGGATCGGCCTCCCCCGCCAGTACACGGCCCACAACCCCTTCCCCTGGATGAGCGAGACGATGGACCTCGGCAAGGAGAAGAACTTCTTCGAAAGCCGCGTCACCGAGTACCGCAAAGGCGCCACCCTCGTTTGGGAGTAGGAGATCGGGAACGGTGGCCACCGATCTGCGGGCCAAACAATTGGATACGCCGTCGGCCTGTAGGGGCGCATGGCATGCGCCCAGCGGCCAACCGCAATGTGAGGCGTTGGCCGATCTGGAACGCCTTGTACGCCTGGCACGCCCGACACGCCCGATTTGCCATTACCGCACCAGCGTTCCCAATTCGCACGCCCAGGCCCGGGAACCAGGGCGCATGCCATGCGCCCCTACATGATTCCGAGACGGATCCAACGCCCTATCGATCCACAACATCGAAGGAGCACACCATGACCCTGGCAACCATCCCCGGCTATCCCCGCATCGGCAAGAAGCGCGAACTCAAACGCTCCCTCGAAGGCTATTGGGCGGGCAAAATCGTCGCAAGAGGATCTGGAGCAGGCCGCACGCGAGATCCGGCAGGCGAACTGGGATCCAGCGCGCCGCCGGCATCGACGTCGCCCGTCAACGATTTCTCGTTCTATGATCAGGTCCTCGACACCGCCGCCCTCGTCGGCGCGGTGCCGGAGCGCTACGGCTGGTCGGGCGAGAAGGTCGACCTCGACACCTACTTCGCCATGGCCCGCGGCCGCGCCGGGTCGGACGGCGTCCGTGCGCTCGATATGACCAAGTGGTTCGACACGAACTACCATTATCTCGTCCCCGAACTCACCCAGGACCAGCAGTTCCGGCTGGCATCGGATCAGCCCTTCGCCGCCTTGCGGGAGGCGCGGGATCGCAACGCTGGCGCGACCGTCAAGGTCACGTTGCTCGGTCCGGTCTCGTTCCTGCTCCTGTCGCAGGCGGACGGCGACTTCTCCACCCTCGGCCTGCTCGACCGGCTTGTGCCGGTCTACGCCGAGGTCGTCTCTCGGCTGGCGGACCAGGGGGCCGCCTGGATTCAGTTCGACGAGTCGTGCTTCGTCCAGGACCGATCGGAGGACGAGCTCAGCGCCCTGGGGCGGGCATACTCGGCCCTGGCCGAGGTCAAGGGCGCCGCCAAGCTCGTGGTCTCAACCGCCTACGGGCACGTCGGCGAGTCTTACCAGACGCTCGCCGGTCTTCCGGTCGATGCGATTGGGCTGGACCTCGTCCGCGGCGCCGCCAACCTCGACCTGATTTCCCGCCACGGCTTCCCGACCGACAAGACCTTGATCGCCGGGGTGATCGACGGCCGCAACGTCTGGGCCGACGACCTCGACGCGTCGTGGGCGATCCTGGAATCGCTCACCACGTCCGTTCCGGCCGACCGCCTGCACGTCTCGTCCTCGTGTTCACTCCTCCACGTCCCGCTCGACGTGCGGATGGAAGACCAACTCGATCCGGAGATCGCCTCCTGGTTGGCCTTCGCCGAGCAGAAGCTGGACGAGATCGTCACGCTGACCAGGGCTCTGGATGGTAAGGACGCGGACGTTGCCGATGCATTTGCGCGGGCGCGGGAGGTGCGTGCCCGCGCCGCCGCCTCGCCGGTCCGGCGCAACGCGGCGGTGCGCGATCGACTGGCCGCTCTGCCGTCCGACGCTGACCGGCGGGCGAAGCCGTTCGACCAACGGGCGTCGATCCAGGCCGAGCGCCTTCACCTCCCGCCGCTGCCGACGACGACCATCGGCTCCTTTCCGCAGACCGGCACTGTTCGCGCTGCCCGGCGCCGCTTCGAGAAGGGCGAGATCAGTTCCTGGGAGTACGAGGGCTTCCTGGAGGCCCAGATCCGGGAGACGGTCGCCGAGCAGGAGGCGCTGGGCCTCGACGTTCTGGTCCACGGCGAGCCGGAACGCAACGACATGGTCCAGTACTTCGGCGAGCAGTTGGATGGGTTCGCCTTTACCCGCCACGGCTGGGTGCAAAGCTTCGGCTCGCGCTACGTTCGCCCGCCGATGATCGTCGGGGATGTCGCCCGGACCGCCCCGATGACCGTGCGCTGGGCGACCTTTGCCCAGAGCCTTTCCGATCGGCCGGTGAAAGGGATGCTGACCGGACCGGTGACGATCCTCAACTGGTCGTTCGTCCGCGACGACCAACCCCGGTCCGTCACCTGTGCCCAAATCGCCCTCGCGATCCGGGACGAGGTCGCCGATCTCGACGCCGCCGGCATCGCCGCGATCCAGATCGACGAGCCGGCCCTGCGAGAGGGACTGCCGCTGCGGCATGCCGAGTGGGATGCCTACCTCGACTGGGCGGTCCGCTGCTTCCGCCTGGCGGCGGCCGGGGCGCGACCGGAGACCCAGATCCATACCCACATGTGCTACAGCGCCTTCGGGGACGTGATCGACGCGATCTCCGCCCTCGACGCCGACGTGATCTCGATCGAGAACGCCCGCTCCGACCTGGCCCTGCTGGGCGTCTTCCGCGACCACGGCTACGATAAGGGCGTCGGTCCCGGCGTCTACGACATCCACTCGCCCCGGGTGCCGCCGGTCGACGAATTCGTCGCCAACCTGCGCGCCACCCTGACCGTCCTCGCCCCCGATCAGGTCTGGGTCAACCCCGACTGCGGCCTCAAGACCCGCACCCCGGCCGAAGCCCACGCCGCCCTCGCCAACATGGTCGCCGCCGCCCAAACCCTGCGGGCCGAGATCGCGTAGACGCGCCCGCTCCCGGCTCCCGGCGGTTGCCGGCGCCTCCGCTAGGCAGTCTGCCTAACGGAGGCGCCGGCAACCGCTGTCCCGAATAGGCAATCGTACGGGCGCGGGGCGCTCCGCCGCGTCATAGCCTCTCCTCATCGGCAGTGCCGTACGGATGGCCGGACCGAACGACGAGAGGAGACCGAGATGACAGCGGCAACAATGTTCGCGGATCGAGACTACCGGTTCGGACTGGCGGCGCTGCGGTTCGCCGCCGCGGCGCTCTTTGCCGTGCTCGTGTTGGGCGCGACGATGGGCACGGCGGGCGCAATGGTGACGGTCACCGTGTCCCAGAGCGAGTACGTCAAAATCTGCAAGAGTACCGGCGGGACCGTCGGCCAGTTACCTGATTACCCTCACGTCGTTATTTGCAGGTATCCCAACGGAGACTACAGCGTCTGCGAATTCGTCACCATGTCGTGCGAGGACTATTATTCGTTCACGCCTACTCGCCCGTCCGCCACGCACGATGTCGTGGGCGGCGGTGTCGTCCTGGACGCCGGCGAGACGTCAGGTGAACCGACGCCCACCACGACAACGAGGGCGACGACGAATTCCGGGGCGGTCCTCGTCCGCGACGACGACACGCCCTAGTACGCCGGCACGTACTCCGCGTCTACCGGCCGAATCCCGCCCTCCGGCGCGGCGAATCCCCGCGCCGCCAGGGCGTCGACGACCTCCTGGATGACATCGTCCGGGGTCGAGGCCCCGGCGGTGATCCCGACAATGCTGGCGGACTCCAGCCACTCGGCCTCGATGTCTTCCGGCCGCTCGATGTGGAAGGAGCGGACACCCATCTTGTTGCCGACCTCGGCCAGCCGGGCCGTGTTGGAGCTCTTCATGCCGCCGATCGCCAGGATCAGGTCGCAATCGTCTTCTTCGATCAGGCGCTTGAGGGCGTTCTGGCGCTCGCTGGTTGGCTCGCATATCGTGTTGCAGAGGCGGAACTCCCCCCCCTCCGGCACGACCAGATCTTGGAGTGCGCGGGCAAAGGCCATCAGCTCGTCGACGTTCTTCGTCGTCTGGCTGACCAGAGCGACCTTGCGCGGCGGCGGCACCTTGCCGTCGCCGCGCTCGCCGCGCCGGGAATTCCAGGGCAGGTCGGCCATCTTTTTGGCCGCCAGGGCCTTGCTGGTGCCCGACCAGGCGATCACGCTCTTGACCTCAGGGTGGTAGGCATCGCCGTAAACCACCAGGAAATAGCCCTGGCGGACCAGCTTCTGGGCCAGGCGCTGGACCTTGATCACCAGCGGGCAGGTGGTGTCGACCAATTCCACGTTCGCCGCCGCTGCCTGCTCCGCCAAATGCGGACCCATGCCGTGCGCGGTGATCGCCACCCGGGCGAAGCCGCGATCGACGGCTTCCGCGACGGACCCGGCCCCTTCGACACCGCGTAGGCGCAAGCGCTGCACGACCTGCGGGTTATGGATCACGTCGCCGATCGGGGCGATCGGGGAGGCGGTGCTGGAGGCATCCTCGATGATATCGAGCGCCCGCCGGACGCCCCAGCAGAAGCCAAGCTCGCGCGCGACGACGACCCGGCGCTCGCCAGCGGATGGAGCCGGAATGGTGGCGAGTGCTTGGGCGGGGACGGGAGCGGTGGCCGTAGCCATGTAGTGAACTCCTGTATCGCGGCGAATGCCGGGCCGGCAGGCGTATTCCCGCCGCAGCCCACGCGCCGTGGTCAATCACGAAGTATACCCGCCTACCCCTTCCCGGATGGTAGCGCGATGCCTGGAAGGGCCATCGATACATTGCGAACGTCGGTATCTGTCGCGAATCGCCATTTCATCCGGAATGGTTCCCTGAAGCACATGATGATCTGTCATCTCCAGTTGCCCGGAATCGGCGTGCACGGATGTTGAGGGAGCGTCATATGGTCGCCGTAGCGTTGATGGACGGTACTACAAGTGGTACCATGGGTGGGCACGGATGACCCAGCTTGAACGGCTGATCGAGAAGATCCGAGCACGGCCACCGAAGGCGCGCTTTTCCGATGTGCAGGTTCTGCTGGAGGCGTACGACTGGACGCTGAACCGGGAGCGCGGCAGCCACGTTATCTTCACCAAGACCGGAGAACGGTCGATCGTGCTTGCCAAAGAACATGGACGATGGGTGAAACGGATCTATCTCGATCGCATCTGTGCGCGGCTCGGATTGGATGAGTAACATGGCCGATACGCTACGCCGCCCTCTCGCTGACTACCTGGCAATGGAGTACCCGTTCCGGGTCATCGCTGATCCCGACGGTGGCTATGTCATCGACTACCCCGACTTGCCCGGCTGCATGACGCAAATCGAACACCTGGACCAGGTTGGGTCGATGGCGACAGAAATCCGGGAGTTGTGGATCGAAACCGAGTACGACCTTGGCCACGACATCCCGCTCCCCACCTACCCAGAGGAGTACAGTGGCAAGTTCAATCTTCGATTGCCGCGATCGTTGCACCGGCATCTGGCAGAGGCAGCCGAGGCAGACGGCGTCAGCCTCAACCAGTACGTGGTCATGCTTCTGACGCGCGGGTTGACCGCCGCCAATCTGGCGCGGGCGAATCCGCGATTGGGCAACGCATTGGGTGAACACGAGGAGCGCGAGGCAACCCAGCGCGACGTGTCCATGGTCGCTACCACTGCGGCGAGAGGCGCGCGGCCTTAGAGCGCCTATCACAACCGTCGGGCGCCGCGCCGTTCGGCCCGGTCCCGGAGGGACGTCGTCGGTTCAGCGCCAGGTTTCAACCTGGCGTCCGCTTAGGCCCACAAACCTCCATCAATCGACCACGCACTCCCCACCCTCCGCCACCACCTTCCCGCCCTTGATCACCATCCGGTCCTTCGGCTGCTCGATGACGGCTTCGACGTGGATTTCGCCAGGGACCAGGACGAGGTCGGCGGAGCATCCGGGCGTCAGGCCGTACGTCTGGGCGCCGATCACCTGGGCTCCGCCATACGTGGCGATGTCGAGCACGGCTTCGATCTCATCGTCGCGGCGCAGGTTGTTGCGGTAGGCGATCAGGTAGGTGCGCAGGAGCATGTCCGGCATGTTGAGCGGGCCCCAGGCGTCGCGGATGCCGTCGTTGCCCGTGCACATGCGGACGCCCGCCCGGCGCAGCTTCATCACCTCCGGGACAGGGCGAAGACCGCTCGGCCCGTGACTCATGATGGCGATATCGTTTTCGAGAAGCAGATCGATCAAGCGATCGAGGTAGCCGGGATCGACCCCGCCTAGGCAGAGCGCGTGGCTGATGACCACCCGCCCTTGCCAACCCAATACTTTCGTCCGCTCGGCGATCAGTTCCAGCGAGAACGCGCCGAGGTCGCCCGGCTCGTGCAGGTGGATATCGATGTCGACGTCGTGCTTCTCGGCCAGGGCGAAGATCGTGTCCAGGTGTCCCGTCGGGTCACGATCGATGGTGCAGGGGTCGAGGCCGCCGACGACCTCCGCCCCGGAGCGAAGGGCTTCTTCCATGAGTTCGACGGTTCCAGGCCGGACGAGCATGCCGCTCTGGGGGAAGGCGACGATCTGGATATCGAGGGCGTCGCGCAGGTCCTCGCGGGTGCGGAGCACGCCCTCGAAGCCGCTCAGGCCGATATCGGTGTCGATGTCGACGAAGGTGCGGACGTGGGTCGTGCCGGCGGCGATCATCCGGCGGGCGATCCGCCCCGACTGAACATGGGAATCTATCCCGCGCTCGCGCCGCAGCGCCCGTTCGTTGTCGATCTTGTCGAGCAGGGTCGGGCCGACCTCGTTCCGGTACCAGCCGAGGCCGATGAGGGTCTTGTCGATGTGGGCGTGGGCATCGACGAATCCGGGGAAGATCAACCGGCCCGCGCCGTCGATCGTGGTCGCGTCTCCGGCCGGCAGGTTCGACCCTATCTCGACAATCCGTCCATCCTGGATACGGATGTCAGTCAGGCTGCCGTCGAGCGGACGGACATTGCGGATCAGGAGCGGGGCGGTACGTGGCACGGCAGTGTCCTCCGGTCGGGGTGTCCGCGATATCGGGGAGACATCGCGCGCGGCGGTGCTACTGGGCATGCTGGGCTGCTGGCGCACATGAACCTTCGCACGATTATCCAGCAGGTGCCGGCTTCCAGTGACATGGTTTAGTGGTTCGTCACGCCTGATCTAGCGCAGGTACCGCTACGGTAGGGGCAGGGCTTGCCCTGCCCGGTCGCCGACCGGGATGCTCCGAGTCGGCAACAGGGCACCGCAAGCGGATGCCCCTACAGCGACGTCCGACTCACGAATCAGGATTGACGGCCTACTCGTGCTGGTTTCCGTCATGCAAAGAGGAGGGGCCGCGGCTCCTGACAGGCAGTCTTCACGGGCCTATCGCACACGTGTCACGCACCGAGCTACTTGCCCACTTGACCGGTTTAGCCTATTCTTGACTAACTACTCAGCTATCGGCGTCCGGCCCTGAATTCCCGGTGCCGCCGCCGTCTGGAGCCACCCTCTATGCCCCCAGTGACCTCTACCGATTTGCTCGCGCAGGCCAAGGCCGGCATCCGCGAAGTCGACGTCCACGAAGCCCAGCACATGATCTCCCACGGCGCGGTCGCGCTTGACGTCCGCGAGCAGGATGAGGTCGATCAGGGCGCGGTCCCGGGCTCGGTCCACATCCCCCGCGGATTCCTCGAGTTCCGCATCGAGAACGCCGTCCCCGATCGCTCCCGCCCGATCGCCATCTACTGCGCCGGCGGGGCCCGCTCCGCTTTCGCCGCCAAGGCCCTCCAGGACCTCGGCTATCGCGACGTCGTCTCGGTCGAGGGCGGCTTCAACTCCTGGAAGGGTGCAGGGCTGCCCTGGTCGGTGCCGAAGTCGCTGACGCCCGATCAGCGCCGGCGCTACTCCCGCCACCTGCTCATTCCGGAGGTTGGTGAGGCAGGGCAGCAGAAGCTCCTCGACGCCAAGGTCCTCCTGGTCGGCGCCGGCGGTCTCGGCTCTCCCGCGGCGCTCTACCTGGCCGCCGCCGGCGTCGGGACGATGGGCATCATCGACGCCGATACCGTTGACGATAGCAACCTGCAGCGCCAGGTGATCCACACGACAGACCGGATCGGCATGCCGAAGACCGAATCGGCCAGGATCACGATCGAATCGATCAACCCGGACGTGACAGGTGATCGAGCACCGCGTCCGCCTCGACAAGGAGAACGTGCTCGACATCTTCTCCCAGTACGACATCATCCTCGACGGCACCGACAATTTCGCCACCCGCTACCTGATCAACGACGCGACGCGTGTTGCTCAACAAGCCCAACGTCCACGGCAGCATCTTCCGCTTCGAGGGCCAGGCGACGACCTTCATCCCCCACGACGGCCCGTGCTACCGCTGCCTCTTCCCGACCCCGCCCCCGCCGGAACTGGCGCCGAGCTGCGCCGAGGCAGGCGTCCTCGGGCTGCTGCCGGGCACGGTCGGCCTCATCCAGGCGACCGAAGTCGCCAAGCTCATCCTGGGTGTTGGCGAACCACTCAAGGGCCGGATGCTCCTCTACGACGCCCTGGGCAGCGAGTTCCGCGAGCTGCGCATGAAGCGCGACCCGGCCTGCCCGATGTGCGGCCCGGACGCCCCGACCTCTCTCGACGACATCGAGTACACCGACGTCTCCTGCGCCATTCCGGCCGGCCTGCTGGCGGGCGTGGCTTAGCGAAGACGTGAGTTGTGAGCGGAGGAGCGGGGGGAAGGGGGCCGTTTGCCGGTCGATCTCAGTTCGGGCGCCTCGGCGGGAGCTGTTCCAGGTACCGACGGTAGGCTCCGGAGCGATCCGGAGCATGAGTCGGTCGATGTCCGGAAGAGGATCCTGGTCGAGCCAGACCGGGTGGATCCAGAAGCCAGGCAGCGCGGTCGAGTGGTACCGGCCGTCCTCGTCGGGTAGGACAGCGTGGTAGCGGCCATCCTCGTCGAGGCTGAGGAAGGTGATGCCCCGGCGGTCGGGTCTGGCCTCGACGATCAAGTACTCGGCGATGCCGGCGTGCTCATACTCAGAGCGTTTCTCGACCGTGTCGCGGACGAAGCTCTCTTCGGAGACAATCTCGACGACGAAGAGGGCCGGGCCTTCATACCAATATTCACGGGGGCGAGCCGCTCGGCTCGGCCGGAGACGAAGACATCCGGCATCCGGCCCGAAGGACGTGTCATCAGGCGCATCAGCAGTGATTCTGAGAAGACCTCGCCGAGATTAAACACCTGGGCGAACCGGCCGATCAGGCCGCCGAGGAAGCGGACCAACACTACATGCCTGGCGCTATTGGACACGTACGCGATGCCCTCTCCGTCGACCCACTCCGATTGGCCCTCGTCCGGGGACCATTCAAGGAATTCCTCCCAGGTCATTGGGAAGGGTTCGCCACGCACCATCGGCGGTAACGTTGACGGGTGGACCATCGGCGGCTCCTTTCGACGGGCCGTGTTAAAGACGGCGTGGCATTTCCGTCACTATGATAGCGCCCCTAGCAGTATCCTCCGGTAGAATCGCGCCCTTGGCAAATGCGAGCGGTTCAAGGAGGGGATATGACGGGAGAGATCGCGGTATCGGTGCTGGTCTCCGGGCTGCAAACGCCGGAGGGGCCGGCATTCGACCGGGCGGGGAATCTCTACGTCGTCGATTGGGAAAAATCGTCCATCGTGCGGCGCACGCCGGAAGGCGAGGTCGACGAGTGGGTCAACACCGGCGGGATTCCGGCGGGGCTAGCGTTCGATCGGGACGGGAATCTCTACATCGCCGACGAAGGCGACGAGATCCACGGCGTGCTGAAGGTGACGCCGGACAAGACGATCACCACCCTGGTCGATTCCTACGAGGGGAAGCCGCTCAACGGCGCCAACGACCTCGTCTTCGACGCAAACGGCGTCCTCTACTTCTCCGACCCGTGGCGTTCGTCGCGCGACAACCCGATCGGCGGGTTCTACCGCCTCTTCCCTGACGGCCGCCTGGAGCAGGTCGACACCGGCCTGGCCTTCCCCAACGGCGTCGCCGTCGACGCCGCCGGGACGGCGGTCTACCTGGCCGAGACCGGCCACCGCCGTATCCTCCGCTATGCCATCACCCCGGACGGCGCGATCGGTGGGCGCGAGCACTGGGCCGATCTCTCCGGCGAGCAAGGCCCGGACGGCATGGCCTTCGATGCCCGCGGCAACCTGCACGTCGCCCACTACAGCGGCGCCCGCGTGGCGATCTTCGGCCCAGATGGCACCGAGATCGGCGAGATCGCCGTGCCCGGCGAACGAGTGACCAACTGTGCCTTCGCTCCAGACGGCACCGGCCTGGTCATCACCGAGGTCGCGACCGGATCGGTCTACCGGGCAGAGATCGGGTATCGCGGGCAGCGGCTGTATAGCGGGGTTTAGGAAAAGGACCTCACCCCCTACCCCCTCTCCTCTGCGGAGGAGAGGGGCCGTTGCGGGGCGCCATGTCCATAATGGAGACGGTCTCCCCCTTCCCCGCTGCGGCAGGGGGAAGGGGGCCGGGGGGTCAGGGGGCCGTTCTCCGACTCCGGAAACGAGGCAACGCAACGGCCCCTCTCCTCCGCAGAGGAGAGGGGGTAGGGGGTGAGGTCCTTTCTATGCCAGAACCCATAAGCACCCTGACCCATCTTGAATGCTCCTACTGCGGGGAGGTTCGCGAGGCCGACCGGCAGGAGACGATCTGTCCGTCCTGCGGCAAGGTGCTGCTGGCCCGGTACGACCTGGAGGCAGCCGCCCGGACGATGACACGCGAGGCGCTGGCAGAGCGCGCCTGGGATCTCTGGCGCTACGCCGAGATTCTGCCGGTGCGTGATCCGGCCCACCGGCTGCGGCTGGGCGAAGGCGGGACACCCCTGCTCCCTGCCCCCCGGCTGGGCGGCGAGTTGGGCCTGTCGCGATTGCTGGTCAAGGACGAGGGGAAGAATCCGACCGGAAGTTTCAAAGCCCGGGGGCTGTGCGCGGCGGTTTCGCGGGCAGCGGAATTGGGGGCGCCCGCCCTGGCGATTCCGTCGGCCGGGAATGCCGCCTCGGCGATGGCGGCCTACGCGGCCCGGGCCGGGATGCCGGCGCACGTCGTCATGCCGAACGATGCCCCGGCGGCGATGGTCGCGGAGTGCAGGGTTTACGGCGCGACCGTCAGGCTGATCCCCGGCCTGATCAACGACGCCGGCAGGGAGGTGCGGGAAGGCGCGGCCCAGCACGGCTGGTGGGACGTCTCCACCCTGAAGGAGCCGTATCGAGCCGAGGGGAAGAAGACGATGGGCATCGAGCTGGCCGAGCAGCTTGGCTGGCGGGTGCCGGACGCGATCGTCTACCCGACCGGGGGCGGCACCGGCATCGTCGGCATGTGGAAGGCCTTCGCCGAGCTCGAGGTGATGGGCCTGATCGGTCCGAAGCGCCCCCAAATGGTCGTCGTCCAGGCGGAAGGTTGCGCCCCGATCGCCAAGGCATTTGCCGAAGGTGAGCGCCACGCCCCGCTGTGGGAGGGTGCTCGGACCGTCGCGCCCGGCCTGCGGGTGCCGGTCGCGATCGGGGACTACCTCATCCTCGACGCCGTCCGCGCCAGTGGCGGCACTGCCCTGACCGTCACTGACGATGAATTGATCGCGGGGATGCACCGCCTGGCCCGCACCGAGGGCATCTTCGTCTCGCCCGAGGCCGGCGCGGCCGTCGTCGCCGCCGAGCGCCTGCGCGCTGAGGGCTACTTCGGCGCGGACGACGAGATTGTCCTCTTCGCCACCGGTTCGGGGCTGAAGCACGTCGACTTGATCGGCGAGGCCGGATGAGGTGATTGAGCGAACGGTGGCGTGCTTGCCACCGATTGCGTGAATGGGCGCGAACCCGCGCTCAGGCGCCTGGCGGCGGGGCGGGGGACAGGCCGTGGCGCCGCATAATCTCGCCCATGGCCCGGCCCGGCTGGCCGCCGTCGACGTCGGCCAACAAGGCGGCGACCTCGTGGACGTAGCCCGACCCCAATCCGGCCGGGCTCAGGACGATGAGGACGGACACCGCCTCCGTCCCGGTGTTGGCGAAGTGGTGCACCACCCCGCGCGGGATACAGAGCACGTCGCCGGGTCCGATCTGGTGCGCCTGATTCGCGGCCGTGTAGGCGAGGGTGCCCGAGATGCCGTACACCGTCTCATCGAACCCATCGTGGCTATGCGGCGCCGCCGGCAGGCACTTGCCAGCTCGGGATTCTCACGTCGCCGGATAGGACGCCGCGACCAGGGTGTCGATCGGGAAGATGTCCGGCTGAACCGGCGTAACGCCGGCCGCCTGGAAGGCCGCGGCCGCCTCCGGCGACTGGAAGAACGCGCCCATCGCCTCAGGTGATTCCCAGACCTCAACGACGCGCCAGCCGTCCTCGGTGGGGCCGGCCATGTGGACCAGATTGCCCGGTTGGAGCGCTTCACCCAGCACGTCACGCACGGCGCGGTACTGCGCTGCCGTCATCCCGGGCACGTTAAGCACAAAGCCGATAGCCACGGCGATCCTCCCCTTGGCCGGGTACGGCGATGCCGGCCCCAGCGTAGCAGCGCGGTTCGGAGGACCACCCTCCGAATGTCCTCACCGATGTTCCGCGCCCGCCGGCGCTCCCCGTCGTGATATGGTAAGATTGTCTGACGAGATGATAAGTGATTCTGACCAGTTGTCAAGTGCTAATCCAATGACGGCCTTGTGATGCGGTGATCACAGACACGCCGGAGGTCGAGGTGGCAGGAAATGAGGCCGAGATCGGCCCGGAGCACGCGATGCCGCTGCTGGGAGCGCTGCTGCGCAAGCCCTATCAAGTCCTGGTCGGCGACGGCATCGAGCCGGCACTGGCCTCGGCCGGCTACGGCGACATCCGCTCCGCCCACTTTCCGGTGCTGCAGGCGCTAACAGCCAATCCGCGCGGCCTGCGTTCGACCGATCTGGCGGCCTACGCCCGGATTACGAAGCAGTCGATGGGCTACCTGGTCGATCATCTGGTCGAAGGTGGGTACGTTGAACGGGTTCAGGATCGGGGGGATGGCCGCGCGAAGGTCGTCCGTCTGACCGAGCGGGGCTGGGAACTCTCCCAAGCGGTCCGGGATGCCGTCCGTCAGGTTGAGGACGATTGGTCGAATCGGATCGGGCCGGATCGCGTGGAGCACCTGCGCCAGATCCTGCGTGACCTGACCGCCTCCTTTGAGCGTGACCCCAGGCACCATGGTTCCGCCGGAGACTGAAGACATTGCCGTAAGCCAATGCCGCGGTGGGGTGCGTACCGTCCGCATCGCCCGGACCGGCAGACTCCGGGCTATACCTACGAAGCAGGCTGGAACCTGTTCGGGGGCATGTTGGACGCGGCCCCGGTCTTGTAGGGGCGGACCGATGTGTCCGCCCTGCCTGCCCGCCGCAAACGCTGCCAGTGTCGGCAGGCAGGCGGTGCGGCGATTGAGTTTGTCGAGCCATCGGTCGCAGGCGTGGACGGCACCCAGAAAGACCGGCGTGGCATCGGGGCAGGACCCGGATCGCCGGGGTAAACAGCCGGGCGGACACACGAGTCCTCCCCTACCAGCCGTGGCGTCGGGACTCATATGGAGAGCCGCGAACGGTCGTTCGCCGCCTGTCGCCGGATTCGTGGATCTATGCGCTCACCGAACACCTTGGCCGCCGTCGCCGCTCGCCTCGGAGCGGCTGTCCGGTTCAGCCCGGGCCAACCGTGGGCCAACCTTGGGCCGTGCGCCCGGGCGGCGCGGACACGCGGCCAACCGTTCCGACGAGCGCGCTAGCCGGGATCTTAATGGGGAGACGAAACGGCGACGCTTCCGCCCTATGCGTCCTGGACCGATAGCTCGACGATCTCACCGTCAGTGATGTGGTAGGCGCGCAGAGAGGGCGCCTCGGGGAACTCCAGCGAGCAGATCAAGTAAACGATCTCCCCCCACTGGGCGTGGGCGACATCGCGGGCCGAGGGATAGGCCACCGAGACGGGATGCGAGTGGTAGTTGACGATGATCTCCTGCCCGGCGTCGTCCAGCTCGCGGTAGACGCGGTACAGCTCGGCGGCGTCGATCTCGAAGAAATCGTCGCCGGCGTAGACGTTCGTCAGAGGGAGGACCGCTACCGGATTCCCGTTTTCCCCGGAGATGACGCCGCAGCACTCGCGGGGGGCCTCCCGGCGGGCGTGGGCGATGATCTCCTCTTGCATGGCGCGGGGCAGGCGAAAAGTCGCGGGACGTGAGACGTGAGACGTGAGTGGGGACGGATTCGCTTACTCACGTCTCACGACCCACGTCTCACGTCTCCGTCTCCGCCGGCCATTGCCGGGATGATCCCGACCTCGTCGCCCGGTTTCAGGGCGGTGGCGGCACCCTGTCCGTCGCGGACGTTGTCGCCGTTGACGAAGACGTTGACGAATCGGCGAATCTGACCGTCGTCTTCGCAGATCCGTTCCTTCAGCCCCGGGTAGCGCTCGTCAAGGTCCACCAGCAGGTCGGCCACCGTTCCGCCGGAGGCGGTGACTTTGGCCTGGCCTTCGGTGTACCGGCGCAGCGGGGTGGGGATCAGAACCTGGATCGTGGCGGTGTCGGTCAACGGAGACTCCTTGTTAGACGTGAGAAGCGAGAACGGGTGTCGAGGGACAGGATAGCGCGAGTTCAGTCCCGGAGGGACTTTGTAGGTTTAGCCCCAGGTTTCAACCTGGGGTCCACCGCCCCGGCCTTTCACCTTATGACCACAGCCCCGTCGACAGGTAGCGGCCGCCGCCGTCGGGGGCGATGGCGACGATCATGGCGGGTTCTCCCCGGTCGGCCAGGTCCCGGCCGAGGGCGATCGCGCCAGCCAGGGCCGCGCCGGTCGAGACACCCGCGAACAGGCCTTCCGTCTTGGCCAGGGTCCGGGTGAGATCGAACGCCTCGTCCGTCTCGACGCCGAACTGGCGATCGGGTACGGTCTCGTCGTAAATCTCCGGCACGATCGCGGTCGGTAGGTGCTTCAGCCCTTCGATGCCGTGGAATGCCTCGGCCGGCTGCACCGCGGCGAGTTCGACCGACGGCTTGCGCGCCTTCAGGTAGCGCCCGATGCCCATCAGCGTACCCGTCGTGCCCAGGCCAGCGACAAGATGGGTCAACTGCCCGCCCGTCTGGTTCCAGATCTCCGGGCCGGTGCCGGTGAAGTGAGCGGCGGGGTTGGCGGGGTTGCGGTACTGATCGGCGTAGAAGTAGCGTTCACCGCCCGTGCTCGCCCGCTCGCGCGCCTCCCGGATGGCCCCGTTGGAGCCGTCGTAGGGGTCGCTCAGGGTAACGGTCGCGCCGTAAGCCCGCAGGATTTGCTGGCGCTCACGCGAGGCCGATCCGGGGACGATCAGTTCGACCGGGATGTCCAGGGCGGCGCCCAGGAGGGCGTAGGCAATGCCGGTGTTGCCGCTGGTCGAGTCGAGTAAGGTCACGCTGGGTTGGCTCCGGGTCGCAGGCGGCCGTCGGCGATGGCGGCCCGGATGATCGCCAGGGCCGGCCGGTCTTTAATCGAGCCGCCAGGATTGGTCCATTCGGCCTTCAGCCAGATCTCGACGGTGTCCGGCAGCCCGGCCTGGGCGGCGAAATTGTGCAGGCGGAGAAGGGGGGTGTTGCCGATCGAGGCCACGGCGGCGACCCGCGACAGGCTGGCCAGTCGCTCGGACGCCTCCTGGGTGGGGGCGGGCGCCGCGCCGGGCGGCAGGACGATGACGCCGGTCGGGGCGATCACCGGGGCGGGTTCGGACTCGAGGGCAGCGGGTTGGGCGACGCTCATGCGGTCCTCGCGGGGAGGGATAAGGCAGACAGGCGCTCCGTCCGCCAATCTGGATATAGATATCAAGAATAGCACTTAGTGTGTCGCCTGATAAGGATTTCCCGAGCCCAATCGGCTGTTCCGCCGGCCGGTTCGGGGCGTCTTGACGGCCCGGAGTCGGCCGGAGAGAATGCGCCCGAACGCTTCTATCACGTCCCACGGGCCAACATTTCAGATGCGGCGTCACTGGCTCGTTCGCCCACAAGACTGACGGCCCGCGGAAAAGGACTGGCAGCGCCGCCGGCGGCCAGAGACAGGGGAGTCTGCCGCGTGTCATCCCCCCCCTCGCCGCCGCCGGCACGGAACCAGGGAGCAGCCGCGCGCCTGCGCGCGATCGATTGCCTCGAACTCATCGAAAATCGCCTCCCCGCCCTCAACGGCACCTCCCGTCGGGTGGCGGAGGCCATCATCCGCGATCCCTGGGCCGTCCTCGGCATGACCATCTACGAACTTGCCGAGGCCAGCAGCGTCAGCCTGCCGTCTGTTACCCGATTCTGCCGCGCCCTGGGCTATCCCGGTTACCGGGATCTCCTCCAGGCCCTGGCCCAGTCGCTGGGCCGCCTCGACGTAAAGGACCTGCTGGAGCCGGTTACCGGCGACCAGCCCGGCCTGCCCGGCGTCGTGGCCGGGGTCGTCAACCGTCAGATCGAAGCCCTCCAGAACACCCTGCGCACGCTGGACTACGCGGCCCTCGAGGCGGCGGTCGAGGCCGTGGCCTCCGCCCAGCGCCTGACGGTGGTCGGCTCCGGCGGGGCGTACGTCTCCGCGCTGGGGACGGCGATCAAGCTGAACTGGGCTGGGGTGCCCGCCGTCGCAACCTCGCCCGACCTGTTCGCCAACCAGCTCGTCGGCCTCGACCCGGCCGATGTCGTGATCGCCATCTCTCACCAGGGCCGCACCCGCGACACGATCTCCACCCTGCAGCTAGCCAAGGAGTTTGGCGCGACCACGATCGCGATCTCGGCGATCGCCCACGCCCCGATCACCGAGATCGCCGATATCGGCCTGGCGGTCTTCTCTCCGGCTCGGGCGATGCACGGCACCTTCACCGTGGCTCACACGGCCGAGCTGGTCGTGGCCGACATCCTGGCCGCCGCCGTTGCCGAGCAGAAGTGGCAATCCAACCCGCCCCGGCGGGCCGCCGTCGCCGACTGGATCGAGCAGCACCTCCGCGTCGGACCGACCGGGATCGACAGCGGCGGGAAGCGCGGCCGGACGGGGCGGAAATGGGAGGAATGAGGCGCTCGTCGATAGGGTTGGCTGCACCTCCCCGTGTCCCGGGGTTGATGGAGGTTGCGGAAACGATCGGGTGTTGTCGGGGGCATCGGTGGCCGTGTTGCCCCGTCGCCCGGGGCTCACGGCCCGGGCTAAGAGTCACAGCCTCTCCGAGGCTAACGGAACCGGGCTTGCTAGCCTCGGAGAGGCTGTCACGTTCAGCCCGGGCTAACCTTGGGCCGTGAGCCCCGGGCGACAGGGGAGACGGCGGCGCTCCAAGAAACCCGCGATCAATTCCGCAACCTTCATTAGTCCGGGGCGGAGCCGCCGGCCGAGCGGTTTCGATAGGGCGCTTGGTCGCGGATGCGTTCGAATTGCGTGGAGCTAGTGGGGAAACGATGACGACTAGACAAAACGGTAACGGACTTGGCGCAGCGGTGACCGAGGCGCAGGCAGACGCCCTGCGCTTTGTCGAGCGGCACCCAGGGGAGGTGGTTTCTCTGACGGAAGCGCTCGTGGCCGCGCCCAGCCCGAACCTGCCCGGAGATGAGACGGCCCCGGCCGAGGTCGTCCGCGCCGCCCTCGCACGCTACGAACTGCCCGAGGGGAAGACGCTGGCCCTGGAACCCCACCGGCCCAACATCATCGTCCGGATCGACGGCGCCCGCCCGGGGCCGCACCTGGCGATCTGCGGCCACCTGGATACGAAGCCGGTCGGCGATGCCGCCGACCAGTGGCGCACCGATCCCTACACGGCCACGATCGATGGCGACCGGCTCTACGGCCTCGGCTCGACCGACATGAAGGGCGCGGTCGCGGCGATGATCCTGGCCGGGGCGGCCTTCCAATCCGTTGCCGATCGTCTCGCCGGATCGCTCTCCCTGATCTTCACCGCCGACGAGGAGTACGGCAGCCGTTACGGGGCCGAATACCTGGCCCGCGAGGGAGTGCTCGCCGTCGACGCGATCATCCTGGGCGAGCCCTCCGGCCTGGTCCGGGACTGGGAGGCCACCCGGATCGTCTCTCGCGGGGTCTGCTGCTTCCGGGTGCTCGTGGGCGGCACGCAGACGCATTCATCGATCTCCGATGCCCTCCCGACCGTCAACGCGGTCGAGGCGATGGCGAAAACGATGGTCGGTCTGCGGCGGGAGTTGCGCCCCCGGGTGCCGCCGCATCCCCTCTGCCCGGCCGGTCCGACAATCAACATCGGCGTGAAGGCGCTCGGTGGCGTCGGCTACGGCGTCGTGCCCGGCCACGCCGAGTTCTGGACCGATATTCGCACCACGCCGGGCATGACCTATGACACCCTGCATGAGGACATCGTCGAGGCCCTGGCGCGGGTAGCACCGGAGACACCCGGGGCGACGGTGACGCTGGATTTCTCGCCGGATATCGGGTGGGTGGATGCAACCGAGGTGCCGGCCGACCACCCGGCGGTGGTCGCGATCCAGGCCGCTGCCGCCCAGGTCCTGGGTGAAGCCCCTCCCCTGGCCGCCTTCCACGGCGGCACCGATGCCTGGGCCTTCCAGAGCATCGGCGGCATCCCTACGATCGCCGCGTTCGGCCCGGGCATGCTGCCCCTGGCCCACGGCCCGAACGAGTGGGTGAGCATCACCGCCCTGGAGCAGGCGATCTCGATGTATGCCCTGGCCGCGGTCGGCTTTTGCGGCAGGACGGATGAGTACCAACTATAAGCACGGGCGTCCGAGTGCATACGTACGCGCGCTTTCACTCGTTCGTGACGGCACCTGCGACACGATGGACCCGCTCGTGCCGATCTACCCCCTCGCGGATGTCGATGCGGATGGCAAGAGCGTCACGACGGTGCCCAACATTACCCTGGCCGACATCGCGACTGATCCGTTCGTCATCACCGTCCACGACAGCTTGGCTGAGTTTCTGGTGATCGTCTCCTGTGGCAACATGCCGGTCGCGGGCGGCGGCGATGACGAGGCGACGCCAGTCGCAGGGGGCGTTGGCGGCGGCGCCCCGGAGGACATCCCCACCACGGATGTGGGCAGCGCTATCGGCCTGGAGGATAGGAGTTCGGCGGTTCTGATTGCGCTCGGTGTCCTGGCGGTGGTCCTGACCGTCGCCGGTATCTCCCCGCGCCGCCTGGAGGACCGCGCAAATACCGGGCGGGATACCGCGATATAGGCTGAAAGTCCGGGTGCCGTTTCTCTCACGGACCGCGTAGGATTAGTGGTGTGGGGGACCGATCCCGGCGCGCTGGCGCCGGGCGGTTCACGGACCCAATTGTTCCTTGGCGTGGGAGCCGGGTAGGGACCGGCCGGCATGGTCCGGTGCGGAGTCGGGAAATGGAGGTAGTCAAGATGCGCGGTCGTCAATTCGTCGGACGGCTCTTCGCCGCCCTGGTTGCGCTGTTTGCGCTCGGCATCTTCGCGGTGTCATCCGCCACCGCGGCGGATGGAGATACGCTGGAGGTCGACCTCAGCGGCCTCAACGATTACGACGTCAGCGGCACGGCGGTTATCACCGAAGAAAACGGCGCGGTCACCGTCGATATCCAGGTTGAGGGCGCCGACGTGGCTGGTGGCCACCCGGTGCACATCCACGCGGGCACCTGCAACGAACTGGATCCGAACCCGCTCTACTCCCTTGCCGACATCGATGACAGCGGCCAGAGCACGACTCTGGTCGACGGCGTGACGGTCGCCGACCTCCTCGCCGAGGACTACGCGATCAACGCCCACCTCAGCGCGACGGAGATCAGCACCTACATCTCCTGTGGCAACATCCAGGAAGCGGGCGAGACCGGTGAGGAAGACGTTGCCGAGGACGATGCCGCCGAGGCAGATTCCACTCCGGTTGACGAAGCGGTCGCGGAAGCCTCCCCGGCGGTCGGTGGTGGAGACACGGGCGGTGGGGTCTCCACTGTTCCCACCTCCGGCGTTGGTTCTGCCGCCCGCAGCCAGGCTGACATGAGCGCCTTCCTGACGGTCGTCGGCAGCCTCGCCGTTCTGCTGGTCGTGGCCGGAGTGACCATGCGGATGCGCGAAGAGCGAGCCAGGAAGTAGCTTCGAGCACCGAGACAACGGTTCCTAGCTGACGGCAAAGCACGACGTACCGAACGAGGCGGCCCATCGGGCCGCCTCGTTCGGCGTCTCTGGGACTCGTTCAGTGAATGGCGGGGGACGATGGGGTCGTTCGATACGTCGGGCCGTGGCCGCGCCCGGGGGCGCCGGGGCCAGATCGGGGCGCCGCGCCGCAGCGGTGCCCGGGGTGCCGTGGGCAGGTGGATACGCCGTCCAGGCTACGTCCAGGGCACGGTCCGGAGCATGCAGAGCCCCGTTCCGGCGTCGCCCGGGGCTAAAGACCCCGGGCTGAACTGGATAACCCCCCTGAAGGGGGCTGGGACATCGGGCCGTGTTTGGATCTCACCGCCTCTGGCGCGTATGTTCCAGCCGGCTTATGGAGGTTGCGGAATTGATCGCGAGTTTCTTGGAGCGCCGCCGTCTCCCCTGTCGCCCGGGGCTCACGGCCCAAGGTTGGCCCGGGCTGAACGTGACAGCCTCTCCGAGGCTAGCAAGCCCGGTTCCGTTAGCCTCGGAGAGGCTGTGACTCTTAGCCCGGGCCGTGAGCCCCGGGCGACGGGGCAACACGGCCACCGATGCCCCCGACAACACCCGATCGTTTCCGCAACCTCCATCAGCCGGCTTATCAGGTTCAGCCCGGGGTCTTTAGCCCCGGGCGTGGCCCGGACGGCACTTCGCATTCTCCGGACCGTCGCCCGCATCCCCGGGCCAGGCTTGGGCATCCCACCGCATCCGCCTCGGCGCCTCCCCGGGCGTGTCGCTGGGGGCGGACAGTGCCCCGGTGTCCTAGCCGACGCTCCACGACATCCCGGGTGACGAGGGCAGGGCACCGGCCCGTACCACCAGCATGAACCTGCCCGCAAAAACGGCGCGGAGGAGCCTGTGCACACTTCGGGCATTCGGCAATACCGCATTTACGCGGTATAAACATGGGTACGATCGGGGCCGTGGCATCCGGCCACCCGGTGGGTACGCCGGCGTAACCGCCCGATCCCCGCGAGCCATGACCGTCAACATCCTCGCCGTTACCGACCAGATCGATCAACGGATCTACAGCCCGACCTTGCGGCAGCGCATGCCCGATGTCGATCTGGTGATCTCCTGCGGAGATCTGCCGGCGCGGTATCTGGAGTTCCTGGCGGACGCGCTCGATCGCCCGGTCTACTTTGTCCTCGGCAACCACGCCGAAGAGTTGACCCGGGGCGGCGAGAAGGGCAAGCGCTACTATCCCCTCGGCTGCATTGACCTCGGCGGCAAGGTCGTCCGCGATCCATCCACCGGGCTGATCTTTGCCGGTATTCCCGGTTCGCCCAAGTACAACAACTTCGAGCCGGTGCAGTTCACCGAGTTCCAGGTCACGCGGATGATGTGGCGTATGGCCCCGCGCTTTTCCTCAATAAGATGCGCTACGGCCGGGCGGTGGACATCCTGGTTACGCACGCACCGCCCCGCGACATCAACGACCAACCGGACGTGGCCCATCGCGGATTCAAGGCGATCCGGCGCTTTCTCCAGAAGTACCGGCCGCGTTACCATCTGCACGGTCACGTGCATCTCTACGACCGGTCGAAGCCGCATACCGCCGACTTCGCCGATACCCATATCATCAACGTCTATCCCTATCGGATGCTCAATCTAGAGTTTCCGGACACTGCGGACGCGACGAATCCGCATTCCGCGTCTCTGCCCAGCGTTCCGGGCGCGACGGCGACGTCGCCCATGCCCACGGCCGCGGCGCCAGCGGATCCGATCTCACACTGATCCACATCTCTGTTGCCCAGTAGCCGACGTGGAGCATCCGGATGTTCGACGAGCAGGTCAACGCGGACTTCGACCGCGCGCGCCAGAAAGCGTTCCTGCGCGATCTGATGTCGCTCTTCGGCCGTCGTCGCAACGACCTCATCCCGTACCACGAGATTCGCCGGCGCCTCTCCCCGGAGCGAGAGAGCTACCGCGGCCTCCAACAGGTCCCGATCGACAAGATCGTGGGCAGCATGGACCGGTTCAACGACTTCGACCGGACCTTCTTGCCCCGCCAGGGCCACACCGCCAGGCGGTGGAAGAGCGTCGACCGCGCCTTCTACCAGGACGTGACGCTACCTCCTATTCAGCTCTATAAGGTCGGCGACATCTACTTCGTCAAAGACGGCAACCATCGGGTTTCCGTCGCCCGGGAGCGCGGCGGCGAGTTTATCGACGCCGAGGTGATCGAGGGGCACATCCGGGTCCCCCTTTATGCCTCGATGACCGCGACCGAAATGCTTCTTCAGGTCGAGTACGCGGAGTTCTTGCGCCGCACGGAGATCGACCGAGTCCGCCCGGACCACGATATCCGCCCGACCGCGCTCGGCCGCTACGACGAGATCTGGGAGCACATCCTCGGTCACCAGGAATGGCTCTCCGCCATCTGGCACCGTCAGGCTACGGTGGAGGAGGCCGTCGGAGACTGGTACGACTACATCTATGAACCGATTGTCCGTGTCGCGCGGGAGCGGGGCGTGCTGGAGCGCCTGCCCCACCGCACCGAAGCCGATGTCTACCTCTGGACGATGCGCCACCGGCACGAACTGGAGCAGCGGTACGGCCGGGATGTCGGTCCCGTTGCCTCGGCAGAGGACTACGCCGAGGTCGTGGCCCAACACTCCGGCCCGATTGGCCGCTTGCGCACGGCGGCCGACACGGTCGGTGGCTGGCTCGCTCACCTGGTTCCAACCGACCGCACCCCGGGTCCGGTGAAGCGTGAGCCACGCAAAGAACCGGTACATCCGCCGGAGGCCGGTCGCTAGACCGCGTGTCGAGCACGGTGACCCCGTCTCCCTGTCGCCTGCAGGTAGAGGACGCGAAGTCCCCTACCCAGCGGGTTGAGTGACGGCAGCCGGCTCATGACGGTTGACACCTTGATCGGTCCATCATCTCGGGCCCGCCCCGGCCCCAGTCCCGGAGGGACTTTGTCGGTTCAGCGCCAGGTTTCAACCTGGCGTCCGCTAACCCGGATTATTCATGGGCGCCGCCCGGCGGGATGCGTTACGCCGTCCTGGCCCCGCCCGGGGCTAAAGACCCCGGGCTACCTCCACAAACCCGGCTGAAGCCGGCTGCCACCCGTCTCGACCGGCGGAGAAACCCGAACACCGCCCCGACGTTCCAGCCCCCTTCAGGGGGGTTATCGGGGTCAGCCCGGGGTCTTCAGCCCCGGGCGGAGCCAACGCGGCGCCCCGAATCGGCCCCGGGCGCCGCCGTTCCCACGCGGTACCCGTGAATCATCCAGGCTAGTCCTCTTCGGGCGTCGGGGTGACCGACGGGCTGGCAGCCCGCGGCGTGCCCGCTGCGGCCGTTGCACCGGTGGCGGTGACGCGTGGGGTGGCGACCTGTGGGGTTGCGGCCGGGGTGGCCTCGGAGTCGTTGCTTGCTGGTGCGTCGCTGATCCGGATCAGGTCGCCGCTGCCGGAAATGTCCTCGGTGATCTGGGGATCGCCGTAGTACTCGATGGTGCCGCTGCCGTTGATCTCGACCTCCAACGAGTCGGACACGTTCAGGGTGGCATCGCCGGAGCCGCTGACGTCGACACGGGCCGTTCGCCCGACGAGGTTGTCGGCCCGGATCCGTCCGGAGCCGTCGATGTCGATCTCCTGGTTGGTGGCGGTGCCGTCGGCGTCGATGTCGCCGGAGCCCTCGATGTCGATCGAGAGCGTATCGACATCGAGGTCCATCAGGGTGACGTCGCCCGAGCCGGAGATCGACACCGAGAGCGCGTCGCCCGAGACGCCGGCGGCTTCGATGTCGCTGGAGCCGGACATCTCGATATCGACCAGTTCGGGCAGGGTCAGTTCGATCAGGACATCTTCGGTCGGATTGACCCGCCAGGCGCTGATCCCGTTGCCGTCTCCCCAGAAGATCTCGAGCGTTTCGCCGTCGATCTCGGTGGTGAGTTCCTCGACGATGTTGTCGTCGGAGGTAATCGAGAGCGATTCCTGCGGCCCCTGGCTGAAGATGACCCGGTAGTTGCCGCCTTCCATGTCGATGGCGCGGACGTTCGCCACCTCGCGGTCTTCGGTGATGATCGTGCCGGACCCATCGATCTTGTTCTGGTCCAGCGCGTAGATCGCCACGCCGGCGCAGACGCCGCCGAGCACCACTGTGATGAGGGCCGTAATCAAGACGATCCGCACCGTCAAACCTACCTTCGCGTACGCGCGTCGATCCAATCGTCGCGCCGGATCCGGACAGACAGCGCGGCGCTCCAGCCATTATGCCCCGCGCCGCGGAATCATTGGTACCGCAACCAGGGCGAGACACTCCCCGAGAGGCATTATGAGATCGCGACGGCCCCCTCGTCCCCGCCGCCATCGAGGGACTGCCGCGCCGCCAGTGCGATCTGGACGGCACGGCGGGCGTGGGCCGGGGTTGCCCGGTCGGCTTCCCGGCCGGACCGAACGCACTCGATGAAGTAGGCGCACTCGGCAGTGTAGGGGTCGGCCTGGGGGACATCCAGCCGGACCGGATCGCCGCTCTCGGGATAGAGGATGAGGTCATTGCTCCCGGCGACCCCGGCGCCCATTTCGACGCTGCGCCCTCCGGCCCGGAAGTGGTACTCGATCGCCCCGCGTTCGCACAGTACCTGGAGCGACGAGGAGAACGGGTAGGACTCGGGCATGGTCATGCCGCCATCGACGACGGCTGACGCATCGCCATAATCGATCAGCACTTGCGCCTGGTCCCAGCCGCCGGATCGGGCGTTCTTGTGCCCGTGGCAGACGACGGACCGTGCGGCGCCAAAGAGCCAGTTCAGGGCGTCGTAGTCGTGGACCAGCATGTCGACGACGGCGCCCCCGGTGAGGTCGGACCGGGAGAACAGCTCGGACCAGGCGGGGAACGGTTGCCGCCGAGTCGCCACCGCCGAAAGTGGTCGCCCCAGTTCGCCGCTGGCGACGATGCGCTGGAGTTCGGCGTACTCCGGCCAGAAGCGCAGGACGTGGGCGACCATCACGATCTTGTCCGTCTTCGCGGCGGCGTCTACCAGGGTGTCCGCGTCGGCCAGGGTCAACGCCAGCGGTTTTTCGACCAGGACGTGTTTGCCGGCCGCCAACGCGGCCTCGGTCATAGCCCGGTGCTCCGGGGTGGGCAGGCAGATATCGACCGCGTCGACCGACGGATCGGACAGCACCCGGTCGAGGTCGTCGGTCCAGGCGGCTTCCAGTTCCGCCGCGAGCGGTTCGGCCCTGGTGGAGCTGTGGGCATAGACCGCCGCGACCTCGACGCCCGGCATCCCCCCGTAGGCCCGGGCGTGCGTCCCGCCCATGAACCCGGCTCCAAGAACGGCAATTCGGACCATGATTGGCTCCGATGACGAGGGGGACAGCCCTGCGGGCTGAGAGGGGAGAGACGGAGAGGACGGTCTTTTCTCCCCCTCTCCCCCTCACGGCGCCAGCCGTGTCCCCCTCAAATCTTTAGCTTTGTCCCCCTCTTAGGGCGCCGGGACGAACTGGCGGACGAAGCGGACGGATTCCGCGACGGCGGCGTTGACCTCGTCGAGGGGGGGCCAGGGGTCGCCCTGGAACTCGATCTCGATCGAGCAGGGGCCGGTGAAGGCGGCGGCGTCGGCCACCTCGAAGAGGGCGCCGAAGTCGATCTCGCCGGTGCCGACGGCCGGGAAATTCCATTCCCCGACGCCGCCGATTTTGTCTTTGACGTGCATGTGCGCCAGGTGGTCGACGGCGGAGGCGATATCGGCTTCCGGCCGGGTGTCGCCGTAGTAGATGACGTTGCCGGGGTCGTAGTTGATGCCGACGTTCGGCTTGCCGATCTCCCGGATCAGGTCGGCCGCCATGGCGCCCGTCGCCAGTAATCCGCCGTGGGTCTCCAGGCAGATCGTGATTCCCATGGTGGCCGCTTCGTCGGCAAGGGGGCCGATGCGCTCCAGGAAGCGACCGCGCTGCTCGTCGAGATCGCCGGCCGAGGAGGCGTCGTGGCCGCCCGTGCTCGTGGTGACGTATGCGATGCCAAGGGCCTGGGCCATCGCCAGGGCCGTGCGAAACTGGACGACACCGGCGTCGCTCACCAGGTCGGAGTGGCCGCTGAGGCTGATCGCGGTCAGGCCGTGCTGGGCGAGGAGAGAGCGGACGTGGTCGAGGCGGGCCTCGGCGGCATCGCGGGTGACGTGCTCGCTCCAGCCTGGCACGGAGGTAAGTTCAACACTCGTAGCGCCCGCCGCGGCGATCCCTGCCAGCGCCTCCTCCAGGGTGTAGGGGTGATACGTGTTCGTCGACACCGCCAACCGATCGATCTGGGCGGCTGTCATATGGCTGGCTGGGTCCACCATCTGGCGTCGACTCCTCCTTGAGCTGGGAAGCTGGGAACAGGCGGCACCGGGCGTGGTTGCCGCCTGGCATCGGGGGATTCTGTATCGTGCGCGGTGCGGTCGGGCCCCGTTGCCAGATCCATCCGCGCACGACACGCGCCCGATCTTACCGCAGTCGCAGCGTGAGCCGTGAGCCGTGAGTACGAAGAACCGAGAGCCGAGCAATCCCCCACCCCTCATCCTGAGCTTGCGAAGGATCTTGGCCGTGTACGGCCTTTGCCGCCGACCCCGGAGTCGCGGGTTGGAACGAGCACGAAGGCGCTACAGCGCCAAGATCCTTCGCTCCGCTCAGGATGACGATTACTCACGCCTCACGCCTCACGTCTCACGTCTTACGACTAGGTTGAACCGAGTACGCTGCCGAAGCGGTCGCTGCCCGCCATCAGGCCGCCGTCGACGCAGAGCGTGACGCCGGTGATCCAAGAGGCCTCGTCCGAGGCGAGGAAGAGGGCGGCGTTGGCGACGTCTTCGGCCTCGCCGACCCGGCGTAGGGGATACCAGGGAGCCAGACGGTCGAAGATGCCTGGATCAGCGGCGACACGGTTGGCCCAGATGGGGGTGCGGATACTGCCGGGGGCGATGCAGTTCACCCGGACCCCGGCCGGTCCGTGGCGCACGGCCAGGTTCTGCGTCAGGTTGACCATGCCGGCCTTGGCGGCGGAGTAGGCCATCTCTCCGATGCCGGTCAAGCCGTTGACGGAGCCGATGTTGAGGATGACACCGTGACCTCGCTCGATCATCCTGGGCAAGACCGCCTTCGAGCAGAGGAAGACGCCCTTCAGCACCACGTCGAGATTGAGGTCCCAGGTCGCGCTGTCCATCTCCAGGATGTCGTCGCCCTTCGAGAGTCCGGCGTTGTTGACGAGCACGTCGATGCGGCCGAATGCGGCCAGAGCCTCCTCTCCCATCGCCCCGACCGCCGCCTCGTCGGCGACATCGGCTTCCAGGCCGATCGCCTCGCCTCCGGCGGCGGCAATCTCAGCCGCGACCGCCTCGGCCCGATCACCGTACCGATCGGCTAGGACGACCTGGGCACCCTCCTGGGCGAAGCGCAGCCCGATTGCCCTGCCTATGCCGGAGCCGCCGCCGGTGATGAGCGCGACGGTGTCGGGGAGCCGCATCGATGTCCTCCCTGGCGATTGTTCTCGAACGCTAGATGCCTTCGAAGAGGGCGGCGACATCGATCCGAAGATGTGGCAAGACGAGCGAGCGTTGGATGCCATGCTCGGCCGCGATTGGATGGTAGTGGCCGTCGAGCAGGCCGAGAACCGTCAGCGTCCGCGCCGTCGCGTCGGCCTGCCAGTACTCCGGGACCTTGCCCCAGGCATAGAGCTTTGCCTTCTTCACGAGGTCCCGCGCATGGCTCGTCGGCGAAAGGATCTCGACGACGATGTCCGGTGGACCCTCTACTGGCCCGGCAGGTCCGTAGATGTGCAGACGCTCGCGGCGGATGAAGAGGAGATCGGGCTGGACGATGTCGTGGGGGGAGAGGCGGACATCGACGGGGGCGTAGAAGACGAGGCCATGTCGTCCGCCTTCGGACGCTTCGTTGAGCACGAGGTTGATGCGCTGGGAAGTCTCCTGGTGCACACGGTTAGGCGAAGCTGACACGAACAACTCCCCGTCGATAATCTCGTACCGCTTGCCGTCGTCCGGCGTAGCGACGAGGTCGTCGTAGGTCAGGGGCTGGGTGACGATCTGCTGCATGGCGGCCTCCTGGGGTATCTGCACCGAAACCATACCGCGTCGCTGCCCCTTCCGTCGTTTCCCGTATCGCCACGAGAGGGAATGACGGGTTCGACGATGTGATGCAGCGTCAGCGCAGACGGTCAGGCGGCATAGAATTCAAGGCCGTCACGCAGCGCCGCGGCGATCACAAGGGCGGGGGAATCCCGATAGCGCTCGATGTCATCGGGTGTAACGACGACGACATCGACGGAGTGACCCACACCGATGAGCCCTTCGTAGATGGCTTCCGTCAGTTTACCCCGGTGGAAGTTGCCCGCCTTCACAACCAGCAGGTCGAAGTCGCTCTCGGGCCGGTTGTCTCCGCAGGCGGCGGAGCCGAAGACGCCGATCCGTTCGGGGATGCGATCCGGAGGATGCGATCGACGATCTCTGCGAGGAGATTGGCGTCCGTCTGCGGGGACAGCATAGTCCGCGGCATAGCGTCGCAATGATACCGGACCCCGCTACGCCTTCAGGGCGCCTTCCCGGAGGCCCTTCATGTACCAGCGCTGGGCGATGGGAAGGCAATCAGGGCCGGCAGGTTGGCGATGATGTGGAGGCGGCGAGGCGGGGCCAGACCCAGGCGCCCATGCCGCCGGAGGCAGAGGCGAGCACGACCACGATGCCGTTGCGGACCAGGGGCAGCATGATGCCGAGGAACATCCGCAGCGCTCCGGCACCGTCTGGAAGATGCCGCTCATGATGGAGTCCGAGATGGCGATGCTGAGAAAGGTCCGTGCGTCGTGAGCAGACGACGCCACGGAAGTCCCTTGTCGTCGGGCGCGGGCAGGGCGCCACGTTGGGCGTCATGCCATAGGTTGGTGGGCCGATCGCCGCGGAGTTCAGAGTGACGCGAGTGTTGGCGCGGTCTGAATAGGTGACAAGGGGTCTCTACGGTGGTCAATGGCCGGTAAAACGGGAAGCAGGACACAATCACATGGGCGCAGTAGGGCGATTCGCCTTATCGTGCAAGGAATCACGATCAAATGCTTTGCGTTCGCCGCCGTTGGGTGAGTACAATCGGCCCGCACCGATGCAGATAGCTACCGGGCTCCCGGGGTGGAATCTGTCCCACCGGGACGATTGGTTCTCCAAGTGGAGGGTTTTTGCGTGAGCGACGATCGCATCACACGGTTGGTCCACGATGTCGTGGAAGGCCGCACCTCGAGGCGCGTCATTCTCCAGCGAGCGGCGGCCCTGGGTATCTCCGTCCCGATGCTCTCTGTCATGGTCGCGGCCGCCCAGGAGGCATCTCCCGCGGCCGAGCTCGGGCCGGTCGGCAGTTTCCAGGACACCTCCAACCCGCTCGGGGTTGACCCGGCGGCTCCCCTCGATGTCGTCATCTTCAAGGGCGGCTACAGCGACGAGTACGCCATCTACGTCAAGGACAACATGTACGCGAAGCTCTACCCGGAGGCGGAGATCACCTACGCGGGGATCCAGCGCCTCGGTGAGCAGCTTCAGCCGCGCTTCGTCGCCGGCGAGCCGCCGGACATCATCGACAACTCCGGCGCTGGCAACCTCGACATGACCGCCCTGATTGCGGACGAGCAGTTGGCTGACCTGGCCGACCTGATGAGCGCGCCGTCGTATGACACCGAAGGTGTCACCTTTGCTGACAGCTTGGTTCCCGGCACCCAGGATACCGAGGTCTACGACGGCAAGCAGCTTGCCCTCAATTTGGCGCTTTCCGCCTATGCCGTCTGGTACAGCTCGACCCTCTTTGAGGAGAAGGGCTGGACCTACCCGACGACCTGGGAGGAGCACCTCGCCTTCTGCGAACAGGTTAAGTCAGAAGGCATGGCCCCGTGGCTGACGACCGGTGTTCACCCGCAGTACGCCCTCGGCTTCCTCTTCAACCAGATGCTGTGGAAGCAGAATCCGCAAGCCATCATCGATATCGACAACCTGGTCGACGACGCGTGGCTGTCGGATTCGGTCGCCACCGTCGCCGCCGCCCTCAAGCAGTTGGGCGACAACGACTACATCGGCGCCGGTTGGGAGGGGCTCGACCACGTCCAGTCTCAGGCCGAGTGGATCCAGGGCAAGGCCGTCTTCCTGCCCTGCGGAACCTGGCTCGAGAACGAGATGAAAGACACCCTCGCCGAGGTACCGGACTTCAACATGGTCATCGCGCCAACGCCGTCGCTGCCGAATGACCAGATCCCGTTCGAGGGCATTTTCGCCGGCGCCGGCGAAGGGTTCATCGTTCCCTCCCAGGCCAAGAACGTCCAGGGCGGCAAGGAATTCTTGCGCCTCCTCTTCTCCCGAGAAGGCGGCCGAACCTTCGCCACGCTGACCAAGTCGCTCACGGTCGTTCAGGGCTCCGGTGATGGGCTCGACCTCGGGACGGCGTTCGCCTCCACACAGGAAGTGATTGCTGCCGCGGGCGCGAACACCTTCCAGGCCCGCTACGGCGGCTGGTACCCGAGCTTCGAAAACGAGGCCAAGCTGGTACTGGCCGACCTCATGCAGAAGAAGATCGAGGTTGAGGAGTTCCAGGAGACGGTACAGGGCCTGGCCGACGACCTCAAGGCCGACGACTCGATTCCGAAGTTCAGCCGCTAAGAGCAGTCAGCCGTCAGCTATCAGCGAGTGTTGACGGTTGGCCCGATGACGTGAGGTGGAGCGGCGGTCGATTCGACCGCCGCTCCACCGGGCACCAGTTGCCGATTGCTGACGGCTGATGGCTCAGGGGCGGTCCCATGCATTACCACAAGTATCGGCTCATCGTTCCGTTCCTCCTGCCGGCGCTGATTCTGTATGGCGTGTTCGTCGTCTATCCCTATGCCCAGGCGATGTACATCTCGCTCACGAGCTGGCGGGGACTCTCCGATAAGCGGCCATTCGTTGGGCTGGAGAACTATGGGGATTTGTGGGCGGACGAGCGGTTTCGCGAGGCGCTGACGCGGAACGGCCAGTTGCTGCTGACGCTGCCGTTGGTGACGATTGCCATTGCGCTCATCTTTGCGTCCCTCTTTGCGCAGGGTGGCGGCGCCGTCGGTGGCGCAGGGTTCTATCGAATTGTCTTTTTCTTTCCGCAAGTGATGCCGGTCGTCGTGGTCGGCATTCTCTGGAGCTATGTGTATCAGCCGAATAGCGGTCTCCTCAATGGCATTCTCCGCAATATTGGACTGAAGTCGGCCGCCGAAACCTCCTGGCTGACGGACGCCAGTACGGTCCTTTGGGCGGTCGCGGCGGTAACGATCTGGTCGAGTGTCGGCTTCTATATGGTCATTTTCTTGGCGGCAATGCAGAGCATCCCGACCTCGTTCTACGAGGCGGCGATTCTGGACGGGGCGAGCCGCTGGACCTCGTTCAAAGACATCACGTTTCCGCTGATCTGGGAGTCGGTACGGACCTCGCTGATCTACCTGGCGATTGCCGCGCTCGACTTCTTCATCCTTGTCACTGTCCTGGCAGGGGGCAGCACGACGACCGGCGCCCGCCGGGCCGAGGTGGCGGCGCTCTATCTCTACAACCAGGCCTTCGAGCGTAGTCGCTGGGGGTACGCGTCGGCGATCGGCGTCGTGCTCTTGATCATGACGTTGTTCCTCTCGGTTGTGATCATGCGCGTGACGCGGCGCGAGACGTACGAGTTCTAAACGGCCGGCGTTCGGCGTTCGGCGTTCGCAACACGAATCCGAACGCCGAACGCCGAACGCCGAACGCCGAGGATGGTGAGCGATGAGCCTCGAAGCGATCAGAACGGGCGAAGCCCAGCGCCCCAAATTCTTTGCCCGGTACGCCGCCGGGGCACGGGCTCATCCCGGCGATGCGGTGCGCAACGGTTTCGCCCAAGTGCTGCTCGGGTTGTGGGCGCTGATGGTCATCCTTCCATTCGTCTGGATGATTGTCACGTCGCTCAAAACGGACAATGAGATCATCTCCAGCCCATGGGATCTGCCCGCGTCGCTGCAGTGGAACAACTTCGAGCGTGCCTGGACGGATGCGCGGATCGGGCGCTTCTTCCTCAATACGATCATCGTGCTGTCGGGGTCGCTGACCGGCACGCTGCTCGTGTCGGCGATGGCGGCGTACGTGCTGGCGCGGTTCGTCTTCCCTGGACGGCAGACGATTTTCTTCGCCTTCGCGGCCGGACTGATGTTCCCGGTCTTTCTGGGGCTGGTGCCGCTGTATTTCTTGGTCGACGACCTGAAGCCGATCGGGCTCGGGTTGGCGACGTACCAGTCGCTGATCGTCGTCTACATCGCCTACTCGCTGCCCTTCACGATCTTTTTCCTGACGGCGTTCTTCAAGTCGTTGCCGGGGGAGCTGGCCGAGGCGGCGATCCTGGACGGCGCGAACCACTATCAGGTCTTCTTCCAGATCATGCTGCCGCTGGCGAAGCCCGGCCTGATCGCGATGGGCATCTTCAATTTCCTCGGACAGTGGAACCAGTTCCTGCTACCGCTCGTGTTGATGCCGGAGACGCTGAGCGGCAACAAGATGGTGCTCTCTCAAGGACTCTATTTCCTGGCGATCCAGGGAACCTACGACAACGACTACGGCGCCCTCTTCGCCGCGATGGTGATCACGATGGTGCCGACGCTGATCGTCTACGTCCTCTTCCAGCGGCGGCTGGAGGCGGGGCTCACGGCGGGAGCGCTGAAGGGGTAACGACCGGACGCCTAAGAGAACCCCCTACCCCCCCGGCCCCCTTCCCCCCGTTGCGACAGGGGGAAGGGGGAGCGTTTGCACCCTCGCGCGTGCCTGTAGGGGCGCATGGCATGCGCCCGGTGGCCGACCGCGAGGCCGCGATGCCCGGACAAAGGAACGGGGACACGACCCACCGGCTCGGGAGGGCAATCGCGCAGCGCCCCCCACCGGCCGCGGGCGCACGCCATGCCCCCCGACGAGCGTGGGTGGGGGAAGCCGCGTTCTCCCCCTTCCCCCTGCCCCTCCGTAGCGCAGCGGGGGAAGGGGGCCGGGGGGTAGGGGGCCGCTCCCCAACCGCCGATCCCCTGGTGAGATAATCCCGCCGCGACTGACATAGATCGACCTAGCAGGCTAGTACGCTAGCAAGAGGAGTCCTCCTGGTGTCCGGTTCCAAACCACCGTCCTGGCTCGAGCGGGGCGAGATCGTCGACAACGCGTTTCGGGCTCGTCGCCTCGAGGGGAAGACCGCGCTCGTGACCGGCAGTACGCGCGGATTGGGGCGCACGATCGCCGAGTGGCTGGCGCGAGACGGGGCGAACATCGTTGTCTCGGGGCGGGGTGAGGAGCCGGTCGCGGCGTCGGTTGCCGCGATGAAGGAGTTCGGGGTCGATGCCTTTGGGATTCCGGCCGATCTGGCGGAGGTCGATGAGGCGCACCGGCTGGCGAACGAGGTGCTGGCCCGGGTCGAGCGGCTGGACATCCTGGTCAACAACGCGGGCATGAGCATCCGGGGCCACTTCTGGGAGGTGACGGACGCCGACTGGGACTACCAGGTCAACGTCAACGTTCGCTCGCCGTTCATCCTGGCCCAACATGCCGCCAAGCACATGATCGACCAGGGGATCCGGGGCCGGATCGTCAACATCTCCACCATTGGCGTCACCCAATGTCACACGAACGGCGCGGTCTACAACCTGGCCAAGGGTGGCGTAGAGACGATGACCCGCAACATGGGATACGAGCTGGCGCCCTACCGGATCGGCGTCAACTGCGTTGCCCCGGGGGCAATTGCCGACCGGCCCGGCGCGCGGGAGCGGGGTGAAAACTGGGGCGATACGCGGGGGAATATCCCGATCGGGCGGTATGGCCGGGCGGAGGACATCGCCTCGGCCGTGCGCTACTTCTGCCTGCCGGAGAGCGAGTTCATCACCGGGCAGACCCTGCTCGTGGACGGCGGCCACGCCACGTACCTGAAGGAGTAGCGCGGTCGTTCTCGGTACAATCTGCCCCTTGAGCTGACCCGCCGATCAACCCGAATGGAGCGACCGTTGGCTGCCACGTCCCAGGCCGTAACCGACCGTGATCTCCTCTCTCTTTTCCGTGGCGAACGATCTTCGGCCGAAGTCGCCGCGGCCGTGGGTATCGGCGCACAGGAGGTTCTGAGCGCGCGGCAGGCGTTCCTGGCGCGGCGGCTGCCCGTGGCGGACGCGACGCTCAAGGCGGCAACCAACGGGACCGTCGAGATCCTGCGCGACAAGGCCTGGGTCCCGCACGTCTTCGCGACCTCGACCGCCGATCTCTGGTTCGGCGTTGGCTTCGCCATGGCCCAGGATCGGCTCTGGCAAATGGACCGGCTGCGGCGGCGGGCGTACGGCACCCTGGCCGAGGTGTTGGGCCCAGACCATGCCGCCGCCGACCTGCAGCACCGGATCGTCGATCTGGACGGCATCGCCGCCGCCGAGGCGCGACGCCTGGACGGTGAGGAGCGGGTCGTCGTCGAGGCGCTGGTGGCCGGGATCAATCGTGGAATCGAGACCGTTGGGGCCCAGCTGCCGATCGAGTTCGCGATGCTGGCATACGAGCCGGCTCCCTTCACGCCGCACGACGTGCTGGCGATCCTGCGGGGTATCTGGTGGTCGCTCAATGGCCGCTTGCCGATGCTGACCATCGCGGAGGCGGCGGCGCTGTTGCCGGAGGAGTTGCGCGAGGCGTACCTCACACCGGCCTCACCGGAGGCGCGGATCCTGCCGGCCGGATCGCCCTTGCCGGCCGCTGGGATGGCGGCGGATGCTCTTCAGTCGCCGGTGGCAGGCGAAAGCGATTGGCAGGGCAGCAACAACTGGGCGGTCGGGTCCGGCCGGACCGCGTCTGGCCAGCCGATCCTGTGCTCCGATCCGCATCAGCCGTTCTGGCTGCCGTCCTCCTGGTACGAGTTCGCGATCCATGGTCCGGACGGGACGGTGGCCGGGGCTGGGCATCCGGGGACGCCGGGCCAGTGGTGGGGCAGCAACGGTAGCGTTGCCTGGGGGCTGACCAACGACGGCACCTCGACCAAGGATCTGTACCGGGAGGAGGTCCATCCGGACGATCCCGGCCGTTATCGCGACGGCGACGGCTGGCGGTCCTTCACGGAGCGTGACGTCGAGATCGCCGTGCGGGGCGAGGAACCGCGGCGGCATACCGTCCGCTCAACGGTGCGGGGGCCGATCGTCAACGAGGTCGTACCCGCGATCGATCCGGCCGGTGATCCGCCGCTGTCGCTGCGCTGGGTGGGCCAGGAGCACGTCGCCGATATCACCACGATGCTGCGGTACGCCAAAGCCCGGACCTGCGACGAGTTCCAGGAGGCGCTGCGGGAGTGGGCGGTGCCGGTCTTCAACTGGGTCTGCGCCGATTCGACCGGGCAGGTCGCGTATCAGCACGCCGGGCGCATCCCGATCCGGGGCCGGATCAAGACCGGATACCGCGACGCCACCAATCCCGACGACGCCTGGCAGGGGTACGTGCCGTTCGACGCGATGCCCCGGATCGCTCCGGTGCGTGACGGATACGTTTCCAGCGCCAACAACCGGCCTTACCCCGACGACTATCCCTACCCGCTGTATGGACCCAGCTCGACCGGCTACCGCCAGGAGCGCATCCGGCAGGTGATCGAGGCCGCCCAGCCCTTCGACATCGGCACCGCCAGGGGTCTGCAAAATGACCCGGTGAGCGATCGCGCCGCCCACGTCGCGCCACTTCTCGTGGCTCGGTTGCAGGACATCGGCGATCCGGACGTCGCCCTCTTTGTGGCGCAGTTGCGGGAGTGGGATTTCGCCTACACCTTCGATGCGACCGCACCGGTCTTCTTCGAAACATTTTCGACGATCTGGTCGGCCGTCGTTGCCGGGGCGCGCTTCCCGGCCCACGTGCAGGCGACTCACGAAGGGGCAAACCGGCCCCGCTACCCGCTTGATCGAGGGGGAAGATCTGCCCTGGTTCCCGGATGGCCTCGGGACCAAGTTGGTCGACGCGGCCAGGGAGACGGTTCGGTGGATCAAGGAGCACCACGGCGACGATCCGGCCGGCTGGCGGTGGCGAGAGATCCACAAGGCCGATTGGAAGCACCCGCTGAGTTCGGCGGAGGTCGCCGACCTCTTCGATCTTGGCCCTGAACCGATCCTTGGCTGCGCCGAGACGGTCAACAACACGGGCACCGGCACCGGCTACGACGTCGGGGTCATCGGCGGCGTCGAGTACCGTCTCCTGGTGGACTTTGCCGAGCCCAGCGTGATCCGGGCGGTCCAGAATGCCGGCAACTCCGGCCAACCCGGCAGCCCGTACTACGGCGACCAACTGGCGCCGTGGATCGCCGGTCAGTACCACACGGTGCACCTGAGCCGCGATGGAGTGGAGGCGGATCTGGCGGGGCGGACGGTGCTGGAGGCGGAGAGAGTGGCCCCCTAACCCCCGGGCCCCCTTCCCCCGCTGCACTAAGGAAGGGCAGGGGAAGGGGGAGAATCGCCGCGTGGACCTGTAGGGGCGCATGGCATGCGCCCGGTTGCCGGCCGGGGCGACGACGCGGCCGGACGGGGCGCCGCCCGAACACATCCCGGGTCGGGTGGGCAATCGCGCACCGCCGTCCGCCCAGGCAGGGCGCATGCCATGCGCCCCTACAAGGAGACCCGACTGTCCTTCCCAAACGCCGACCGCCGGACGCCGCATTCTCCCCCTTCCCCCTGCCGCGCTACGGAGGGGCGGGGGGAAGGGGGCCGGGGGGTTAGGGGGCGCTTCTCCGCGTCGGCGGATTCGGCGCCTTGGCCTCAACCAGGACCTTGTCGACGCGGTTGCCGTCCATGTCGACGACTTCGAAGGCCCAACCGTTCCAGGTCAGAATTTCGCCAGGGCTGGGGATGCGGCCGAGGCGGGTCATCAGGAAGCCCCCGAGGGTCTGGTAGGCTCCTTCGACCTCCGGGATGGCGTTCGCGCCGATCAGGTCGTTGACCTCGTCGATCAGCAGGCCCCCGCCCAGCAGCCACGAGCCGTCGGCCCGGCGGACGGCCTCGTCCTGCTCACCCGGCTCCTCCGGGCCGAGATCCCCGACGATTGCCTCCATCAGGTCGTGGAGGGTGAGGATCCCGGCGGTGCCGCCGTATTCATCGACGGCCACCGCCAGGGGTACTACCGCACCGCGTAGCCGTTCCAGCGCCTGAAAGGCCGGCAGGCTCTCCGGGACAAAGCAGGCTTCGACCATCGAGGCGGCCAGATCGGTCGGTTCTCCGGCCAGAGCCCGGCTCCAGATCGATTTGACCGAGGCGACTCCACGGATCTCGTCCGGGCTGCCGGCGCAGACCGGGAAGTGGGAGTGGGGCGATTCGGCCATCCGGGCCTGATTCATGGCGAGATTGTCCTCCAGGTCGAGGAAGACCACCCGGTGGCGGGGCGTCATGACCTCGCTCACTCGGCGGTCGCCCAGGCGAAAGACGGCCTCGACCAGTTCCGGCTCCTGGACGTCGAAGACGCCCGCCTGAGCGCCCTGGCGCAAGAGCAGGCCGATCTCCTCTTCGGTAATCGGCGGCTCATCGGACTGCTTGGCGCCGAGGACGCGCATCAGCGCGTCGCTGGAGTAGCTCAAGAGCGTGACCGCCGGGCTGGCGAAGCGGGAAAGGGAGCGCATCGGCCGGGCGATCGCGACGGCGATCGATTCGGGGCGCTGCAAGGCCAGGCGCTTCGGGACCAGCTCGCCAATAACCAACGACAGATAGGTAATCATGATCACGACGACGGCCACGCCGATGGCATCGCTGTAGCGCCCGATCACCGGGATGTCGCTCAGCCAGCCGCTGACCGTCCTGGAAACTGTTGCACCGCCGAAGGTACCGGCCAGGATGCCGATCAGGGTGATGCCGATCTGGACGGTGGAAAGAAATCGGTCCGGCTTCTCGGCCAGCTCCAGGGCGACGGCCGCGCCGCTGTCCCCTGCCTCCGCCCGCGCCTGGAGCCGAGCGCGACGTGAGGAGACAACGGCCATCTCCGACCCCGAGAGGACGCCGTTCGCCACGATCAGGAGGAGGACGATAAGGATCTCGATCGATGCCAACGGGGTTCCTCCCGGGGCGACCGGCAAACCATGTGCGTGAAGCCTCCTTGCCGGACGGGATCAGGTCCGGCGGCGGAGATCCTCCAGCATAGGACGCAATTTGTACTTGCGCACGTGTTTCGCGATCAGGCCGTCCAGTTCGGCGCGCCAGGCGTCGATGTGGCCGAGCACGCGCTCGGCCGCCCCGGCCCGCCGCAGCCAGGCGATCGCCTCGTCGTAGTGCGATGACCGGCCGTCGTCCATGATCCCGAAGGCGCGCCGCCGCGCCGTCGCCGCGACCCAGTCCGGGTGGGTGGCGACCGCGGCGTCGGCGACCCGCGCCGTAAGCTGCCAATCGTAGATGTCCGACACCGCCGCGACGGCATCCCCGATCAGTCCCTCGTGCAGGAAGACATCGACGTGGCCTTCCGGCAGCGCCGATCGGTGTTCGCGGAGATAGGTGAGGAGTTCCGGGCGCAGGGCGTCCCAGGAGTCGCCCGCGATCTCGCGCGTCCTCAGGTAGCTGCCGAGGCTGGTCTCGTGCTCGAAGGCGATCCGGGCCGCCCGTAGGGCCAGCTCCGGCCGCCCGAGTTCGTTCGCCAGGTCGCGCGTCCAGATCGCGAGTTCGCCGGGGAGCGGGGGCGTCGCCTGGTAGACGCTGTAGGAGTCCCACTTGGCCGGCAAGGAAAGGCCATGTTCGGCTACCTGGAGCGCCCGCTCCGGGTCGTCGGCCTCTCGGAACGCTCGCGCCAGGCTGAGCGCCTCGTCGGCCGTGTTCAGCCGTTCAAGGCCCTCGGCGAGGGCCTCCTCCGTTCGGCCCAGGCGGACGAGCATCGTCGCCCGGCGATCGGGGACGCCCATGGCGCCGGCGAAGTTGAGGAACTCGTCGAATCGTCCCTGGCGCTCGAGGACGTTGAGCCGAGCCCGGACAAGTTCGAGCCCGCCGTCGGGCAGGAGCAGGTCGTCCAGGTCTTCGGCCTCGTCGTCTCCATCGTCCTCTGTCACCTCGATCGGCTCACCGGCAAGTGCCTGCCTGACCGAGGGGGCATCCCAGCCTTCGGCGATCGCGGCCTGGGCGGAGTCGAAGACGGCGTCCACGCCGAAATCGCTCAGATCGCCGGCGTACTCCTCCAGTTTTTCGGTCCAGTGCTCGCGCGCCGCGTCGTCCAGGTCGGCGGAAAGCAGCGCTTCCGTCCAGAGCGGGCTGAGGTCATAGAAGAGGGCGCTGGCGTCGCCGTCCGAATCGTCGAGCTCTTCCCAGACGGAGAGATATTCGTCGGTGATCGCGTCGAGGACGGCCAGCGCCGTCTCCGCATCGCCGTTGTTCAGGTACTCGGTGACGTGCGAGGCCACGCTGCGCACGCCATCGACAACACCGCCGACCAGCCAGTAGGCCTCCGATGAACTGAAGCGGTTCAGGCCCCGAACCTCGTCGCGCACCTCACGGCGCGCGGCTTTGACGGCCGCCGACACGTTCCTGGCGGGAGCGGGCTCTGGCGCTGGCGATCCGGGCGTCGATGCTGGCGCGGGGGCTGGATGGGCCAGCAGTCCCTCGATCGTTTCGGTCGTGACCTGGCGCATCTCGACCAGACGCCGAACGATCTGCCGCAACTGATCCTCCCCGGCCCCGGCCAGGAGGGTGTCGAGCGACGGGCGCTCTTCGACCGATTGCGGGTCGTCGATCAATGCCAGCAGGACCGCGACGATATGCTTGCACCATCCGCCCCATTCGTAGGGACAGGTGCAGCCGGCCTCGATCAGGCCGGCCGCGTCGGTCCGCAGGGTGACGGTATAGGGATAGATGTCGCTGCCTTCGACTTCCGCCTGAAGGAGGTCACCCCGCCGGGTGATCTCCCCGACCGCGCCCCCACGGTGGTACTCCTGGCCGCGCCGGAACGACTCGGCGGCTGCGCCTTCGCGCACTATGGCTTCGGTCAGGGTGGGAATCGTCATGCCGAGTCCACCTCCCGTGGTTCGAGTCCAATCGACCACAGCCATGCCACCGCTCGTTCGCGATCGCGGCCACTCTTGAACTCGTACCAACGTGGCCGTTCGGACGGCGCGTCGTGCAGCGCGTCCTTGAAGCGGCGGAACGCGCCCCGCCCGACAATAGCTGTTCGGAAGCGCTCGCGCATGTGCTCGTCCGCGATGGACTCGATGAAGTCGGCCATGTCGGCGTAAGCATCTCGACTCTCGACACCAGGGATCTCGACAAAGCGTGTCCCAAGGTTGCGGTCGACCGTGTCCGCTTCATGGACCGCGGAGATCATCCACTCCGGCAGGTCCAGCTCCGCCAGAGCCGCGTCGAACGTGAGGGGCCGATCCGCTCCGGACGCATCGAGCAGTTCCCGAGCCTGCTCCAATACCTGGTGAATCTCATCGGTGACGAGGATCACATCACCGGTCTCGGTATCCAGCACGTAGCGGCCGTCCGACGAGGCGCTCGATTCCATGGCCGCCTCAAGTTGCGATAGGTCGATAGACAGGCCCCTCATCCGGCTCACCCCGTCAGATAGACGCCGGCGGCGACTTGGAACGCGTCCTCCGGCGCTCGCGAAAAGCTTCCAGACGGGAACATTGCCAACTCGTAGCGTTCGTTGCTGTAGGTGTAGAACCCGAACGTCCAGTCGTTCGGCCCAAAGTAGCGCAGGCGGCAGAGGTGCGTTGGCGTCTCCCGAAGCCGCTCCTCCATTTCCTCTCGGGTTTCCAGCCAGTCGGCCGGAGGCCACCCTGGAGTCAGGTCCGGTTCCGTGAAGGCATCGATGTAGCAGAACTGTCCGCGAAAGCGGATGTCGAGGCGGGTGTACCTTCCGGCGAAGTGCCGCTCGGCGTATGAATGGATGCGGCGCTCCGTCTCGGCCCGAATCCGATCCGGTATCCTCACGCCGCCGCTGTCGGGATCGTAGACCCGCAGGTTCCGCGTTGGCACGCTCCCTCCCGTCTCGATCGGGCGATGGCCTCGTCCGCCGCCGATGAACGACCCCGCTCTTTGCCGTCTTTTTCCGTTCTCTCAGTGGAAGACCGGCGGCCCCTGGAGCGGGTCCTTCACGTACTGGCCCAGGCGTAATGTCCGCAAGATTTCGTCCCAGGCCGGCAGGGCCCAACCGGCGTCGTCCACCCAGTAATCCATCGTGATCAGTGTCTGCACCAGAGAGCCGTGCGCCAGGAGGGCCCGCGTGTAGGCTTCGCGGTTCTCGCGGGTGTCGAGGAAGAGGGTTTCGTTCCAGGCGATCGTGAGGCCCGCCCGGCGGATCAGGACCGGCTCCGTCTGCGAGATGGTCCGCCGGCCATCCGCATCCGGTTGGCCACCGAGGGCACCGGCGAGGACCGTATCGAGCTGGACGCCCGACCAATCGATTTCGGGATTGAGGTGAAAGACCGAGACCTGGAAGCGGAGGTCATCGTCCGGCTCGGGCTTGTCGAACATCGTAAAGTGCGCCCCGCCTGGGTCCTCGACGTCTGACACGACCCAGGATTTGGGTACATCAAACCGGACGGCTCCCCGGTTCAGGACGACGACCTGATAGCCGGGCTTGCAGCGCCAGCCGTGATCTGGGTTGAGGCGTTGCTCGCTCTTTTGCCGTCTCTGCTTGCCGGCCATGGCGGTGCTCCGCAGATGCTATGGATTCGGTCAGAATCGGAGTGTATCGCGCTGATGACGAGTGTCGCGTGTCAAAGCAGGCCGAGCACTCAAGTGTAGTACAATCGCCTCATTGGTAAGGATAGTGGTGTGTCGGTATTACTTTGGTGCGCGAGCTGTCCATTTCAGGGGGAAAGCATGATTGAGTCAGTCTCTCGACTAACGAGCAAGGGCCAGGTCACGATTCCGCAAAAGATCCGGCAGCACCTAGGGATCGGGCCATCAGACAAGGTGGCGTTCGTCATCGCAGACGACGGGCAGGTTGTCGTGCGCCCCGCCCGTTTCACGATTGCTGATCTGGCAGGCATCGTTCCGGCCCTACCGCCTGGTTCGACACAGGATATCGATGAGCAGATCCGGTCGGCGATGGACGACATGGCCGACCGGATCGTGCAAGAGATGGAAGGGCGGTGATCTTCCTCGATACCTACGTCTTCGTCCGATTTCTCACTCAACCATCCGAGTCGGACCCGAATGGCCTCCGGTTCCAGTCTGCGGCAATCGGCCTGTTCTCGGCGGTGGAGGCGGGAACTGAAGAGGTGACCACGAGCGAGGTCGTACTGCACGAAGTCTGTTATGTGCTCGGCTCCCGGCGGCACTATCGCCTGTCGGCTTCCGAGATCGCTTCCTTGCTGATCCCGATCATCGCGTTGCCTGGCTTCAAGTTGCCGCAGGGTGAAAAGGCGCTCTATCTTCGGGCGTTCGAGGTATACGTCTCCAATCCGAAGCTGGAGTACTCCGATTCACTGATCGCCGCCCGGGCGGAACGCCTCGGGATTCCGCTTGCCACGTTCGACGAGGCATTGGCCCGATTGCCTATCGTTACCCGGTGGCTACCTGATACGGACGACCACGACTAGGGTTCCCGCACCTTCACCGCGATCCGGCCACCCTCGATCCGCACATCGTATGCGGGCTGGGCCGAGTCGCTGGGCCATGGATCACGCCGCCGTCGCGCAGGCAGAAGACGGATTTGTGCCAGGGGCAGGTGACGGTGTCGCCGTCGAAGTCGCCTTCGTCGAGCGGGCCGCCCAGGTGAGAGCACGTCGGGGAGATGGCCAGAACCTCGCCATCGAGGCGGTAGAGCATGACCGGCGTCCCCTCCACCTCGACCCGCTTGGCGGTCTTCTCCGGCAGGTCATCATCCGCCAGGACGTCGGTCCACTCATCCGGGCCCTTCTCAAAGGCGGTGCGGTTGACGCCGATGCCCAGGTCGTAGGCGAGATCGCCTCCCAACCATGATGAGACGCTGACAAGGCCGTATCCCGTTGCCGCCAGCGCGACGCCGGAGTTTCGGTTGCCTCGGCGGCGTTGGACGTAGGACGCGGCGTAGAGGGCCGTGGCGGCGATGTTCAGGGTGGCGTGCAGGGTGCCCAGGCGATTTGGCGTTTCCTGGTTCTGGAGGTCCTGCCACTGGGCGGCGCCGGTCGCGGCGGCGGCGCCAGCGCTGACGAGGCCGATCAGCAGGGTGGTGTCGGCGGCGGTTTCTTCCCCGACCGCATCGAGCGTGATCGACGCCGTCCACATGCCCGCCGGGACAAGGATGACCGCCGGGTGGAGGGGGTGGCCGAGCCAGACGCCATAGAGCGCATCGCGCAGCCGCCCGGGCGCTTTCTGCCCGAGCCAGGGCTCGAAGAGCGGCGTGCATCTTTTCGGCGACCGGGTCCAACCACGGCATGTTCGCCACCAGGCGTTGCGAAAGTCTCGTCGGGAGTGCGCTCTGTGGCATCTCGTTGCTCCTCGTGCGTTCCACCCGGCTCGGGCGGGGGTGACGTTGCGCAGATATCGCAACTTCTGGACCTTCCGATCAGGCTGCGTGTGTCAGGGCGAACGCCGCCTTGGGCGGTCGAGCGGAGTACGTGCTTTACCAAAGAGGGACACATCCTGGGGTTCCAAGCGTGTCCACCGGCAATGCGAGATCGCGGAATCGAGTGACAGGACGCTCACAACCTCGCTCGACCTCGTTTCATTGCTGACGAGATAACAGGAAAGGGTGGCCGAGGTATGGTCCTGGGCGAGAAGGGAAAGAGGAGGCGCCGATGGAATCCAAGGAATATTCGAGGCGCCTCGGCGTGATCAGTGAATCGCAATTCCAGGCGGCCTGAAGCGGCTCGGATTGGCGGATTTTTGGTACGCCGAGCCGGTCGCCGGCGGGCTCTTCGGCCAAAACGTGTTCGTCACGAGCACGACAGGGGAGTACGTCCTGCGGGGCTCTCCGCACTACGACTGGCAGTTGCCGGCCGAACGCTTCTTCGCGCAGCTTTTGCACGAGCGCACGCAAGCCCCCGTTCCCTGGCCGTTCCTGATCGATCCGGCCGACAATATTTTCGGTTGGAGCTACGCCGTTCATGCCCCGCATGCCAGGGCTGGCACCGATCGGTGCGGGTCTGGTGGGACTCTCGTCCGCCGACCGGCTCGGCATGGCGCACGCTATGGCGGAGAACCTTGCGATCGTACACGAGCTGATCTGGGCGGTCCCGGGGAGCTACGACCTTGCCGCGGACTCCGTCGTCCCGTTTGCGGCGAGTTGGACCGATTGGGTGGCCACGGAGGTGCGTGGGTGGCTCGCGCTGGCGAAGGGGCACTCCGATCCCACAACTGATTCCGACATGGCCTGGGTCGAGCGTCTGCTCGGTGAGGCGCGCGCTGCCCTCGGTGAGCGCTTCCAGCGTCGCGTGGTGCTGCGCGACTACAAGGAGGGCAACACGGTGATGAGTCTCACCGCTGAGGGATGGAGGGTGAGCGGCGTGTTCGACCTGATGGAGGCCGCCTTCGGCGACGGAGAGATGGACCTGTCGCGCCAGACCGCCGCATACCTCGACGAGGATGGGGAGCTTGCGCGGGCGTTCCTCCGCACGTACCTGGGGCTGCGGCCTCCGCGCCCCGGGTTCGCTGATCGATTCCCGGTGTACATGCTCCGCGACCGGCTGATCATCTGGGAGTACATCCAGCGCCCGGTCGGGGAGCCCCGACGGGATCAGCGTCCCACGCTTCGCGAGTGGGCAGAGCCGTACACGTCATCGCTCGAGGCGCTCCTTCGGTAAACGTTGCCAGCCATCTGGCGAACATCAGCTACACGCCGGAGAGGTGAGGCAGGCTGATCGGCAACCTGGAGGACCGCTACGCGGCTGTCAAGGCGCACAAAGTGGTGGTCGGTGGAATGCTCGTCGGTGGTTGGCGTGCGGTTTGGCAGGATGCTACATCCGTCCGCGCTCGCCTGGCCGCGTTCGGCAAAGCATCGCCCGCTGGATGACAAGTTGCCCTACACTTAGGGGCAATTCGACCGAGATGGTGCGCCCGCATCCTCTCGATTCCCAGGCGGCTCTCCGATCGTGACGTTGCCGCGCCCGTCGGTTCCGCCCCACGCCCTCACAGGGCAGTGCAGGTTGACATGGAAACCGCCGTAACGGCCCGACACGATCCGTTCAACGCCCGCTCCACGCTCACCACGGCGATGGGCAGCACGTACGCTTACTACCGGCTCGCGGCGCTGGAAGAGCAAGGGCTGGCACAACTCGACCGGCTGCCGTTCACCATCCGCATCCTCCTCGAGAACGCGTTGCGCAACGCCGGCAACGAGTTCGTCGACGAGAGCGACGTCAAGGCGCTCGCCGGCTGGCGCCCGGCCCGAATCAGCGGGCAGGCCGCCGGCGGTGACGACGGGGTGGAGTTGCCCTTCCTGCCCGCCCGGGTGGTGTTGCAGGACTTCACCGGCGTTCCCTGTGTGGTCGACCTGGCGGCGATGCGGGCGGCCGTCGCCCGCCTTGGCGGCGATGTCACCCGCATCAACCCGCTTGTCCCGGCCGACCTCGTCATCGACCACTCGGTCCAGGTCGACGGTTTCGGCACGCTGGCCGCCTTCGCCCGCAACGTCGACCTGGAATACGAGCGCAACCACGAGCGGTACGCGCTGCTTCGCTGGGCACAGCAGTCGTTCCAGAACTTCCGCGTGGTCCCGCCGGGGACGGGCATCGTCCACCAGGTTAACCTGGAGTACCTGGGCAGCGTCGTCACGACCCGGGCGGCCGGCAACGAGATCGTCGCCTTCCCGGATACCCTCGTCGGGACCGACAGCCACACCACGATGATCAACGGCCTGGGTGTGCTCGGCTGGGGCGTCGGCGGGATCGAGGCCGAGGCGGTGCTCCTGGGCCAGCCGCTCTACCAACTGACCCCCGAGGTCATCGGCGTCAAGCTGTCCGGCAGCCTGCGCCAGGGCGCCACCGCGACCGACCTTGTCCTCACCGTGACCGAGATGCTGCGTAAGTACGGCGTCGTCGGCCGCTTCGTCGAGTTTTGCGGCGCGGGCCTGAGCAGCCTGACGCTGGCGGACCGGGCCACGATCGCCAATATGGCCCCGGAGTACGGCGCCACGGCGGCGCTCTTCCCGGTCGACGCCGAAACGCTGCGCTACCTCACCCTGACCGGGCGGTCCGACGAGCAGGTCGATCTGGTCGAGAAGTACACCCAGTGCCAGAGCCTGTTCCGCACCGATGAGATGCCCGATCCGGAGTTCGACGACCTCCTCGAACTCGATCTCAAGACGGTCCGCCCGAGCGTCGCCGGGCCGCGCCGTCCCCAGGACCGCGTGCTCCTTGGGGATGTGCGCAAGGTCTTCCGCACCGCCTACAAGACGACCTTCGGCGAGCATGCCGAGATTCCGGACGAGCCCCTGGACATCGAGCGGCTGGAAGGAGAGGGCGGCATCACCGGCGACGACATCGCAGCCGCGACGACCTCCGGCAGCGGAGGCGGCGGCACGGCGGTCGCGACCAAGCCGGTCCGGTTCGGCACCGTGACCGTTGATTGCGGCGGTGTCCAGACACAAATGCACCACGGCTCGGTCGCGATCGCCGCGATCACGTCCTGCACCAACACCTCCAATCCATCGGTGATGATCGGGGCGGGGCTGCTGGCTAAGAAGGCGGTCGAGCGTGGACTGAAGGTCTCGCCGTCGGTGAAGACCAGCCTGGCGCCCGGGTCGCAGGTGGTGACCCGCTACCTGGAGAACGCCGATCTGTTGCCCTATCTCGAAGGGCTTGGGTTCCACGTCGTCGGCTATGGCTGCACGACCTGCATCGGCAACAGCGGCCCGTTGATCCCGTCGGTGGCGGCGACTGTCGAGGAGAACGAACTGATCGTCGCCTCGGTCCTCTCCGGCAACCGCAACTTCGAGGGCCGGATTCACCCCCAGATCCGGGCGAGCTTCCTGGCCTCGCCGCCGCTGGTGGTCGCTTATGCCCTGGCGGGCACGGTCGATATCAATCTGAACCGCGATCCGCTCGGTACCGACCCCAACGGCGATCCCGTCTACCTGAAGGACATCTGGCCGTCGCAGGAGGAAGTCCAGGCAACGATGCAGGCCGCGCTCGATCCCGCGCTCTTCCGCGAGGAGTACAGGACGGTCTTCGCAGGCGACGAGCGCTGGCAAAATCTGCCGGTGCCGCAGGGCAACTTGTACGAGTGGGATCCGTCCTCGACCTACGTCCAGGAGCCGCCGTTCTTCCAGGATCTCTCGCCGGAGCCCGAGCCGCTGTCGGATATCGATGGCGCCCGAGTGCTCGTGATGGTGGGGGATTCTGTCACGACCGACCACATCTCGCCGGCCGGCTCGATCGGCAAGACCAGCCCGGCCGGGGAGTTCTTGATCGAGCACGGGGTGAAGCCCTACGAGTTCAACTCGTACGGCTCGCGCCGTGGCAACCATGAGGTGATGATCCGCGGCACCTTCGGCAATATCCGTCTTCGAAACCAATTGGTTCCGGAGCGAGAGGGATTCTGGACCAACTACCTTCCGACCGGGGAGGAGACGACGATCTACGACGCCTCCCTGCGCTACCAGGCGGCGGGTATCCCCCTCGTCATTCTGGCGGGGAAGGAGTACGGCACCGGATCGTCGCGTGACTGGGCGGCGAAAGGCACCCTGCTGCTCGGCGTGAAGGCGGTCCTGGCCGAGAGCTACGAACGGATCCACCGCTCCAATCTGGTCGGCATGGGGGTCCTGCCGTTGCAGTACTTGCCGGGCGAGAGCGCGGTAACCCACGGCCTGACCGGCCGAGAGACCTTCAGCATCGGCGGCATCGCCTCCGGCCTGAAGCCGCGGGCACGGCTCACCGTGGAGGTCACCCGGGAGGATGGCTCGACCTCCCAGATTACGGCCATTGCCCGGATCGACAGCCCGGTCGAGGTCCGCTACTACGAAAACGGCGGCATTCTGCCGACGGTTCTGCGGCGGTTGCTTGGGACAGCGAGGCCGGCGGAGGCGTAGCGTAACGGCCCCCTAACCCCCCAGCCCCCTTCCCCCGTTGCGACAAGGGGAAGGGGGAGACGGACGGCCCTCACCCCGGCCCTGCGGGCTACCCCGCTCCCAATGCTGGGAGAGGGGCTGGAGGAGAGGGCTGTTACCGCGTCGTAGCCAACCGCCCCTCTCCTCCGCAGAGGAGAGGGGGTAGGGGGTGAGGTTTTTTTTGAGCGCACCGCCTCCCGATTCACTCCCCGCGCACGCCCACACGATCGTCGTTGGCGGTGGCAGCGCCGGGGCCGCTGTCGCCGGCATCTTGGCCGAGCGGGGCGATCAGGTGCTGCTCCTCGAGGCGGGGCCGGACTACGGCGCCTACGCCGATGGGGCCTGGCCGGCAGACCTCTGCGATGCCGGCGCCCTGGCCCGCTCCCACGATTGGGGGTACCACAGCGAGGAGACCTATCCCGACCGGCGGATTCCGTTCGAGCGGGCGCGCGTGCTGGGCGGGTGTTCGTCCCACAACGGCTGCGCCGCGATCTGGGGCCACCGGGCCGACTACGATGCCTGGGCGGCGGCCGGCAACGCGGGTTGGGCGACCGAAGACCTCCTCCCTGTCTTTCGGGCCGTCTCCGACCGGCTGCGGGTGCGGATTCCCGGCGAGGCCGAGTTGACCCCGTTCCAGGCCGCCTGGCTGGCCGCGGCTCCAGCGGTCGGGATTCCCCGGGTAGCTGACCTGAACGACCTGGACGAGCCGGTGGGGATGGCCCCCAGCCCGGTAAATATCTCCAGGTCGATCCGCTGGAACACCGCGTTCGCCTACCTCGATCCCGTCCGCGACCGGGACAACCTGACCATCGCGGCCGACATGCTGGTCGACCGGGTGCTGATCGAAGGCGCCCGGGGTACCGGCGTCGTCGCGATCGGTCCGGACGGGCCGGCGGTGGTCCAGGCGGACCGCGTCGTGGTGGCCGCGGGGACGTACGGCTCGCCGGCGATCCTACTCCGCTCCGGAGTCGGTGATGCTGACGAGCTGCGGAAGATCGGGGTAGATGCTCGTCATCAGCTGCCGGGCGTCGGCCGCAATCTTCACGATCACCCGAGCGTGGCGGTGCTCTACGCCGGGACGCCCGAGTTGATTGAACGGATGACCTCGTTCGCGGCGGCCAACTGGTCGCCGGAGGAGCAGACGATCGCCAAAGCCCGGTCCAGTGTGTGTCAGGAGGCGTTCGACCTCCATCTCTATCCGGTCGGGGGGCCAAACCCCGCTGCCGAGGACGGTTGGTCCTGGGCGGTCCACGTCGCCTGCATGACACCCCGCTCGCGGGGCAGCCTGACCCTGCGCTCGGCCGACCCTGCCGACGCGCCCCGAATCGACCATCGCTACCTGACCGATCTCGACGGAGCCGACCGGCGGGTGCTCCTCGACGGCGTGACGATGGCCCGCGAGATGGCGGGGCAGCCGGACTTGTCCGATTTGCTCGGTAGTGAGACCGAGCCGGGCGGTACGGTGGTGCCGCCGGGGGATATCGCGCGGTATATCGATCAGGCCGGAGCGCATTACTACCACCCGGTGGGTACCTGCAAGATGGGGCCGGCGTCCGATCCCGACGCGGTGGTCGATCCCCTTGGCCGGGTCCACGGCCTGAACAACCTCTTCGTGGCCGACTCGGCGATCATGCCGGTCGTGCCCCGGGCAAACACGAACGTGCCGGCGGTTGTCGTTGGCGCTCGGGTTGCGGGGTGGCTGGCCGGGGAAGCGAACTGAGATCGAGCCGTTGCCCGTCGGAACGGCTGGGTACTCGGGGCGGAGGAAAGGTATGAGCCTGGTTAGACAGTACTCGGCTCGGCCAGGTCGGCCTGGATCTCGGCGAACTCGGCCAGCGCCGCCCGCAGGTCCTCGACGATCTCGGCGGCGATCAGGTCGGGGTCGTCCAGGCCCGCCGAGTCCTCCAGGCTTTCGTCCTTCAGCCAGAAGATGTCCAGGCTGGCCTTGTCGCGGGCGATCAGCTCCTCGTAGGAGTAGGCGCGCCAGCGGCCGCTCGGGTTGTCCGGGGTCCAGGTCGGCTCGCGCGCGGTTGCGGTTCTCCGGGCGGTAGCAGGCGACGAACTCGTCGAGGTCGCTCCGCTTGAGCGGGTTGGTCTTGAGGGTGAAGTGCAGGTTGGTCCGCAGGTCGTAGATCCAGAGGGTCTTGGTCCACGGCTCCGGGCTGGCCGGCTTGCGGTCGAAGAAGAGGACGTTCGCCTTGACCCCCTGGGCGTAGAAGATGCCCGTCGGGAGGCGGAGCAGGGTGTGGACGTCGCACTCCTGGAGCAGCTTGCGCCGGACCGTCTCGCCGGCGCCGCCCTCGAAGAGGACGTTGTCCGGGCACGACGACCGCCGCCCGGCCGGGGATCTTGAGGATCGTCTTGACGTGCTGGACGAAGTTCAGCTGCTTGTTGCTGGTCGTGGCCCAGAAGTCGTCGCGGACGACGGTCAGCGCCTCGCGCTCCTGCTCGCCCTCGTCGTTGACGACCAGCACGCTCGACTTCTTGCCGAACGGCGGGTTGGTCAGGACCAGGTCGAAGCGCTCGCCGGGGTCGGCGGCGCAGGCTGTCGTCCTTGCGCACGGGCGGCTCGCCCTCGCCGGTCGTCGGGCCGATGCCGTGGAGCAGCAGGTTCATGGCGCAGAGGCGGGCGACGCCGTCGACCAGCTCGACACCGCGCAGCGCCTCCAGCTTGAGGTGGCGCTTCTGGTCCGCGTCGAGGCGGCGTGCTTGGCGACGTAGTCGTGGGCCGCCAGGAGGAACCCGCCGGTGCCGCAGGCCGGGTCGCAGATCGTCTCGCCGGGCTTGGGCTGCATCACGTCGACGATCGCCTGGATCAGCGGGCGGGGGGTGAAGTACTGGCCGGCCCCGCCCTTGGTGTCCTGGGCGTTCTTCTCCAGCAGGCCCTCGTAGGCGTCGCCCTTGACGTCGGCGTCGAGCTGGACCCACTTCTCGCGGTCGATCAGGTCGGCGATCAGGCGGCGGAGCTTGGCCGGGTCCTGGATCTTGTTCTGGGCCTTGCGGAAGACGATCCCGAGCATGCCGGGGTGGGTGGCGAGGTGCTCCAGCGTGTGGCGGTAGTGGGTCTCCAGCTCGTCGCCGTCGCGGGCCATCAGGCTGGGCCAGTCGAAGCCGGCCGGGACGGTGCTGGGGCGGTCGTACGGCGGTTGGGTCTGCTCGTCGGCCATCTTGAGGAAGAGCAGGTAGCGTCAACTGCTCGACGTAGTCGCCGTAGGAGAGGCCGTCGTCGCGCAGGATGTTGCAGTAGTTCCACAGCTTCTGGACGATCTGCTGCGAGTGGTTGCGTGGCCAATTGTCCCTCCGAGACGCCGCCGTTCGAGATGAGGAATTCGCACGTGATGGGGATGAACGGTACACCAACGTGATCATACGGAACGGTCCGTTGAAGTGGATCTGTGGCTCCGTCTCGCTATTCCATTTCGACGCATCCAATGCGCATTGCGCGCATGCTATTATCGTTCGCACTCCGCGAATGGAATAGCGTCGGTGCAGTTTGCATTCGTCGGGCCGAACTGGACTAACATCGTCAGGCGAGGAGGCGTCCCACGCGATGCAGCCAACCGATCTCGCTCCGAACGCATCCGGGGACCTCGTACCGATCGCACGCACGCTCACCCCGGCGGATCTCCAGAACGTCGAGGCCAGGATTGCCAGCCCGAACAATCAGGTGTACGCGTTCATTCCCCATCGACTGCCCCCCACCATCGCCTACGACGAGGCGATGGTCTCATCGCTCGGTCGGGCGATGCTTGCCCTCGGGCGGCTGGACCAATCGATCACGGATCTGCCCAATCCTTCCATTCTGATCCGCTCGTTTCTGCGGCGGGAGGCGGTAACGTCGAGCCGGATCGAGGGCACCCGCGCCGATCTCTCCGATCTCGTCCTGCACGAGGCGACCGGTCTCCCGGACCGGGACAGTGAGCGCGACGCCCAGGAGGTCGAGAACTACCTCAAGGCCCTGATCTACGCACTGGGCCAGCCGGAGGATCGCTCCGTCTCGATCGGCCTGATCCGAGAGTTGCACCAGCTCCTGCTTGAAGGAGTGCGGGGGAGCCACCTGGAGCCGGGGCGGATACGGACGCGCCAGAACTTCATCGGTACCCAGAACGATACGGTCGAGACCGCTCGGTACGTGCCGCCCCCGCCGGACGCGGTTCGCGACCTCCTCCTCGACCTGGAAGGCTTCATCGACGCCCCCAGCGAGATTCCTGCCCTGGTGCGGATCGCCCTCGTCCATTACCAGTTCGAGGCGATCCACCCGTTTCTCGACGGGAACGGGCGGCTCGGGCGACTGCTGGTGGCGCTACTGCTCCAGCGCTGGAGGATCATGGCGTATCCGGCCGTCGACCTGAGCGCCTACATGCTGCAAGCACCGCGATCAGTACATCGACGGGCTACTGCGCGTCAGCCTGGCGGGGGATTGGCGCGGCTGGATCGCCTTCTTCCTGGACGCGTTCGAGCTCCAGGCGAACGACGCGTTCGACCGCAGTCGGCGCGTGATCGCGCTCCGCGAGCACTACGGGCAAACACTGGTCGGTCTGCTGCGGTCCTCGTCGCCGGACCGCCTGCTCGACGACCTGTTCGAGTACCTGACGATCACCGTCAAACGGGCAGCCGAGCTGCTCGGTGTGTCGTTCACGACCGCGCAACGGTTCGTCGAGAAGCTGGTTGACCTGGGCATCCTGGAGGAAACGAGCGGACGTCAGCGCGACCGCGTCTACCGCGCCCGCCAGATCATCGCGATCCTGGAGATCGACGAATCCTGAATTCGGCGCGGCTCCCGGCGCGAATATTGGTTCGAGCAGGCAGCCACGCGCCGTACACGGACTTCGAGGACCCTTCGGGAGAGGTGACGGTTACCGGTGGATCGGACGCTCGATGCTATCATGCCAGGGAAGGGCCATCCCGGACGCAAAGCCAGGAGAGGCTACCGCGCAGTCGCCCCGCAACGGAGGAGAGGCGCCGATGGTCGCCACCCGCCAACTCACCAAAGAGGATGTCGAACAGTTGGGCGCAGCCGGCGAGCGGATGGAGCTGATCGACGGGGAGCTGCGGGAGAAGGCCGGGGTGAGCCAGCGGCACGGGGAGATCGAGATCCAACTGACCATCCCACTCGGCTCCCACGTCTTCGCGAACAGCCTCGGCCGGATTTACCCCTCCGACACGCAGTTCGCCATTTTTCGCAATCCGGACGTGATCGTCATCCCGGACTTGGCGTTCGTCCGCACCGATCGCCTCCCGCCGGAGGAAGAGCGCTGGCACATCGCCCCCTTCGCCCCGGATCTGGCGGTCGAAGTCATCTCGCCGAACGACCGCTACGTCGAGGTGATGGAGAAGGTCGAGCGGTACGCGCGGGCCGGGGTGCCGCTGGTCTGGCTGGTCGATCCCCGCCGCCGGGTGGTCGAAGTCCACGCATTGGGCCAGCCGCCGCTCACCCTGCACGAATGCGACACCCTGGACGGCGGCGATGTTCTCCCCGGGTTCGCGCTGCCGGTGGCGGATATCTTCCGGTAGCGGTCGTGGGCCGCCCTGGGCCGTGAGCCCCGGGCGGCGGGGCAACACGGCCACCGATTCCCCCGACAACACGCGATCAATTCCGCGACCTCCATCAACCGGCTTCCGTCACTCAGCCCGGGACTTCGAGTCCCGGGCGACGCCCACGCGGCGCAGGCCATGGACAACCTTCCCCCTTCCCTTGCCGCGCTACGGAGGAGGAGGGGAAGGGGGTTGGGGGGTTATTCTCCGAACGCCGAACGCCGAACGCCGAACGCCGAACGCCGTGAGCCGCACCCGGACGTTCTGGCTGCAATAATCACTGCCAGTGATGTCATCGCGTTGTCCCACGGGGAGGCCCAGGTGAAAATCGTCGATGTCCGCACGCACTTCGTCGACCAGTTCCTGTTCGTGACGGTCCACACCGACGCCGGGCTGGTCGGCACCGGCGAGTCGGGGGCGTGGGGCTTTTTGGAGGCCTCCGGGGCGGCGGTGGAGACCTTCGCCCGCTACCTGGTCGGCCAGGACCCGCTCCTTATCGAACACCACTGGCAGTACCTCTACCGCTGGACCCACTTCCGCGGGGCGGCCATCATGGGCGCCCTCTCGGCGATTGACATCGCCCTGTGGGACATCGCCGGCAAGCACCACGGCGTGCCGGTCCACCGCCTCCTCGGCGGGCCGACCCGGGACAGGGCGCGGGTCTACACCCACGTCTTCGGCCAAACGCGGGAGGAACTCGTCCGGGGTTGTATCGCCGCCAAGGCGCAGGGCTTCACCGCGGTCGGCCACCTGACTCCCTTCACCGACGATCCCCGGGACGAGCCGTACTTCAAGACCCACGCCGCCAAGATGGGCGACGCGATCGAGACGGTGCGCCAGTACCGCGAGGCCGTCGGCGACGACGTCGACCTCTGCATCGAGATCCACCGCCAGCTGACCCCGGCGGAAGCGGTGGTGCTGGCGCGGGGCATCGAGCCGTACCACCCCTTCTTCTACGAAGACCCGATCCTGCCGGATAACTTCGACGCGATGGGGCTGGTGGCCCAGCAGATCCATATCCCGATCGCCACCGGCGAACGCCTGCACACGATCTTCGAGTTCGAAATGCTGCTGGCGCGGGGGGCGGTGCAGTACGTGCGGCCGGACGTCTGCCTGTGCGGCGGGATCAGCGGCGCCAAGAAGATCGCGGCGCTGGCCGAGGCCCGCCACGTCGAGGTCGTGCCCCACAACCCGCTGGGGCCGGTGAGCACGGCGGCCTGCCTGCAGATCGCCGCCGCCATCCCGAATTTTGCCCTGCAGGAGTACCCGTTGGGCGAGCACGTGCCGCCCAAGAGCGAGATCGTCTCACGGCCGCTCTCCCTTGATGCCGGATTCCTGGCGATCCCGCGGGAGCCGGGCATCGGCATCGAGCTGGCCGAAGACGCCGCCGAGCGCTTCCCATTCCGGCCGCGGCAGGTCGTCACCCGCCTCAAGACCGACGGCTCGGTCATGGACCAGTAGACCGCCGGAGGCGGCGCGCGGCCGAGTTCCTCATACACGGTCGGTCGATGACGTCGGACGCCAGCTTGCCGATCGTCGAACGGCCGCCAGGACATCGCGGTTGGAGGCTATACTCTTGGCTTCCGTTATCTAACGGCGCGGTCACCGGCCCCAAGCGTCCGGTCGCTCGATGGCAGCGCCAGGTGCGTCCATGGCGAACCCTCACCGACCGTCGACCTGACCATTAGGGGAGGGATACGTGACCATGGTTGGTCCTTCACGCAACACCTCCGCTGGGGACGCTCCGCCGCTGGTCTTCAATGGCATCGACGGCGCGACCGGCGGCTACCTGGCCCCCCCGCTGACGGCGGGTGAGGTGGCGGCCATCGCCCGCGGCGAGCCGCTCGACCCCGACCCCGAGCACGTCCGGGAGCTGAGGTGGCGCCACGAGCGCGCCATCGAGGCGACCTTTGCTCCGAAGGAAGGGGTCGATCCGAAAAACCTGGCCGAAACCGGTTGGGGGGTGGTCTTTGCCCACGACGCCGATCCGGCGATCCGTGAGGCGCTCGGGGTCCTGCTGACGCACCGACGGGCGCAGGCCACCGCGCAGCGGGAGCAACGCTACCGGGAGTACGTCGGTCCTGAGGGCTTTCGCCGGGGCAAGCCAGGCGAGCCGGGCGAGTCGAAGACCGATTTCCTTGCCCGGCATGGCGCCGGACCCGGCCCCGTAGACCCGGACAAGGTGCCGTACTACCTGCTCCTCGTCGGCGACCCGGAGAGCATCCCCTACCGATTTCAATACCAGCTCGACGTTCAGTACGCGGTCGGCCGCATCTGGTTCGAGACCCTGGACGAGTACGCCCGCTACGCCGCCAGCGTTGTCGCCGCCGAGACCGGACCACCGCTGCCTCGGCGCGCCACCTTCGTCGGCGTGCGCAACGGCGATGATCCCGCGACCGAGCTGAGCGCCAACGACCTCCTTCAGCCGCTCGCCGACGATATCTCCGTCGATCAGCCGGGCTGGACGGTGCGGAAGCTGCTTGCCGCGGAGGCGACCAAGGGCCAGATGGGCCGCGTGCTAGGCGGGGTCGGCGGGGAGACGCCCGCCCTGCTGTTCACCGCGAGTCACGGTATGGGGTTTCCCAACGGAGACCCACGCCAGCTTCCACATCAGGGCGCCCTGCTCTGCCAGGACTGGCCCGGCCCCCTTGAGTGGGGACGCCAGCCGATCCCGCAGGACTTCTACCTGGCGGGCGACGACATCGGCGACGACGCCCGGTTACTCGGGTCGGTCGTGTTCCACTTCGCGTGCTTCGGCGCCGGAACGCCGCGCCTGGACGACTTCGCGCACCGCACGTTCCGCGAACGAGGGGCGATCGCCCCCCACGCCTTCGTTTCTGGGCTGGCGCGACGCCTGGTTGGCCACCCGGGCGGCGGCGCGCTGGCGGTGATCGGCCACGTCGAGCGGGCCTGGGGGTACTCCTTCCGCTGGGAGCGGGCGGGGGCGCAGCGGGAGGTGTTTCGCAGCACCCTGAAGCGTCTGATGGAGGGCCACCCCGTTGGATCGGCCATCGAGTTTTTCAACGAGCGCTACTCCGAGCTCACCACCGTGCTGAACGATGAGCTCGAAGAGGTCAAGTTCGGCAAGGTGCCGGACGAGTTCGCGTTGGCGGGGCTGTGGACCGCCAACAACGACGCCCGCGGATACGCGATCGTTGGTGACCCGGCGGTCCGGCTCAACGTCGGCGACGAGTCAGCGGTCCCGCCCGAGCGGCCCCGGATCGCGGCCGGCGTCGCGCCGACAATCTCTGCAACGACTCCCACTCCGGATACCCCGGCGCCGCCAACCGTGATTCCTATAACAACCCCATCTCCCGAGACGGCGGCCAGCGGAGCCGTTGCGGATCTTCGCGATGCCGTCCCGGGCTCGGAGTCCTTTTGGTGGGGCGACCAACAGGACGCAGCGGCGCCGGACGGGAGTCTCGAGGCCGCTACCACCGGCGACGGCGGTCCGATCGCGGCGATCAACGACCTGATCCGTCAGCTTGGCGTCCAGCTGAAGCAGGCCGTCGCCGACGCTGGCGAGCTTGAAGTCGGCACGTACGTCACGGACAACCTGAGCGGCGTCGCAAGCGGCGCGGCGACCGCCGACGACGTGCAGCTGCGGGCGTTGACCCGAATTAAGATCGACGGCGATGTTGTCGCCTACGTCCCCGCCGAGGACGGAGAGATCGACACCGCGCTCTGGGCGATCCACCTGGATATGGTCGAGCGCGCCCAGGCGGGGCGCGCAGAGTTGATCCGGACCGTGGCGTCGATCGCCAGCGGTCTCTTCAACGCGGTCAAGCCGTGACCGCCGCCACCGCGGGGACCGCCGCGCGATTCTCGCTGCAGACCGGCGGCGCTGAAGACGCCGGGCCCGACGTGCTCGGTCTCTGGGCAATCACCGGCGCGGACCCGCCGTCCGTGTCGTTCGAGCCGGGCGCGGCTCTCGCCCCGGAGGGCTTCTCGACGTGGCGCGTCGATCTCCCGGCCGATCCACGCGTGGCCGATGCAATCCTGAGCGCTGCGGAGGCCCGGGTCGCGGCGGCGGACGCGGTCCTGGCGACCGTCCCGGCGATGCTGGTCGATGTCGGTCGGCGCTGGCAAGAGGCGCGGACGGCGCCGGTCGCCTTCGGTCCCGCAATGGTTGCGCCCGCGCCGTCGGTTCCCGAGGCCAGGCTCCTGACCACCCTCGACGAGCTTTGGGGTGCGGGCGTCCCGGGCGCCTACGGCCCGGTCGATACGCTGATCGGCGTGGGGAGAGCGGCGACCGCGGAGTTCGATGCGTTCGTCGCGCGCGTGAGGCGGGCGGTGCTCGCATACGCGCGGGTCGAAACCCGGGAAGAGGGCCAGCTGCTGGCGGAGACCGTGGTGGGCTGGAGCGGCGACGCCCGCACCGTGGTCGGTACCGGACTGGACTCGGCACGGGCGGCGCGGCACGGGCGAATGCTGACGTTGGCGATGGCCTCCCGAGCGGCGATGCTGCGCACGATTGCCCTCGCGGCCCGGGGGGCCGTGATCCTGGCCACGTTCTCCAGTGGGGTCGGGGCAGTGGCCGCGGTCCCGGCAGCCTGGCGATTTATCCACGACGTGCTTGCGTTGGTCAGGACGGACCAGGCGGGCGGACAAGGGGAGGTATTCGGTGGCAGGTGAGTTCGAGAACGTGATCCGCGGAGCCGCGGTCAAGATCGCCCAGTACGTCGAGGACGCCGCCTCGTTGCGGGTCGAGACCTACTACGCCGAGATCGCCGCTGGCGACACCCTGGCCGTGCAGATCGGGTCGGAAGCGGAGCCGGACCTCACCGGGTTCAAGCTGGCCGCGGTGACGATCACCAAGCTGGACGGCGACTGCCGCGCCGTGATCCCGGTTCGCGCCGGGGCGGGCGGCCAGCTGGAGCCCGACTCTGCCCTGCTCGACCTCCACGAACGCAACGTCAATGCGGCCGTCGAGTACCGGGCGCGCGTCCTGAACGCCCTGGTCGGAGCGTTGCCTCTGCGCGCCAGGTAGCAGGTAGCAGGTAAGCACGCAGCGCGAGGACGTACGGCGCGACCCGTTCAGGCGACGTCGCCGCCGTGCGTCTGCTCGCCCGTGCGATGCGCCGGGGTCCCCGTTGGACCGCGGGCCGCGTCCACCGATGGACGGTCGGGGCATGTGGGTGCGTCCCTCGGGAGCGTCGGTCTAGAGCGCTCGCGGCAACGGTTGGCCGCGTCCGCATGCCGCCCGGGATCGACATCCCGGGCGACCGCACGGACGTCCCTCCGGGACCGAGCACGGGGTGGCACGGCGGTGGCCAAGGGTTTCGGCGAGCGCTTCAGTCACAGCATCCACGACACAGAGCAGTCAGATCAGTGGCCGACAACGACGGGCACGCCTCGACAGAACTCACTTGGTGAGCATGCACCCGAACAGGTGCGCTTGCCGCGTCTTTTCGGTAGCGATCGGTCGATCCTTACCGCGCCGACACCAGGAGGTGCTCGACGCCCGACGCGGCCGTGGCCCGGGCGATGAAGGTCTCGGTCGAGATGACGTCGGCCGTGCCGTCGGCCAGGACGACCAACGTGGCCAGGTGGTCCAGCAGGCGCCGCAGCCGCGCGTCAGCACGATCTTGCCCGGCGGGCTGTGCGGCCGGTCCTCGCCGCCGCCCAGCCGCCGCAGCCGCCGCACCTCGCCCACTCCAGGGCGACGCCCAGGCCGAAGAGGAAGCCGGCCGCCACCCAGCCCAGCGCCACGGCCAACCGGGCGGCATCGTGGGCCAGCACCTGGCCCTGTCACAGAATCCGGCCCCAACCCCCGATTCTCGCGCTTCCCGTTACGTCCGGATGTCAGGCATCGACGCTTGACAGGGCAGCGGCGCCTCGGACATGCTTAGGAATCGTTAACGGGCAAATGTCGGAGTTGCCGGCGGTGCGCTGTTGCGGCGTCCCGACGCGTTGCCGCTCGATGCGGGTCCGCGGATGGCACCTTGCCGGTGCATCACCAACGTGGCTGCCGCAAGCCGTTCGCCCGCGTTCAACGTGCGGTCCCTGCCGAGCGCAGGTACGGCACGACGGCTCTGGAACGCGAGGTGCACAGCGCCGCGGCAACGTCGAGTGACACCCGGAGGCATCTGATGGATGCGAGGCGGCGCATGACCGGGTGAGCGCGCCAGGACGTACGCACGTGCGCTGGGTGCCGGGGATCCTGGTATTCCGGCGATACCAGCGATCATGGGTGCGCGACGATCTTGTTGCCGGCCTCGTACTGGCCGCGCTCCTGGTTCCCCAGGGTATGGCCTACGCGAAACTCGCGGGCCTCCCCGCCGTCCACGGTCTCTACGCGACCCTGGTGCCCCTTCTCGCCTACGCGATCCTGGGCCCGTCACGCATCCTGGTGCTTGGGCCAGACTCTGCCGTAGCGCCGGTTGTCGCCGCCGCGATCATTCCGATCGCCGGCGACAACATGGACGAGCGCGTCGCCCTGGCCGGTCTCCTCGCGGTTCTCGTCGGTGGGATTTGCATCGCCGGCGGGGTCGCCGGCTTCGGTTTCGTCACCGATCTCATCTCGAAACCGGTGCGGATCGGATACCTCGCGGGCATCGCCGTCAGCGTTACCGTCAGCCAGATCCCCAGCCTGCTTGGCTTCGATGTCGAGGGGAGCGGGTTCCTCAGCGACCTGACCGGACTGGTTCGCAACCTGGATGAGACCGATCTCGCCTCCCTGGTCTTGGGCGGCGGATCACTTGTCCTCATCGTGATAACTCGAATGATCGAGCCGCGGATCCCTTCGGCCCTGATCGCGATGGCGGTGACCGGTCTCGCGGTTAGCTGGCTCGATCTCTCGATTGAGACGGTTGGCTCCATTCCCAGCGGCCTGCCGACATTCGCCGTTCCCAATTCGGACTCGAGTGAGATCGGCGGCCTGACGCTCACGGCGTTCGCCCTGGCCCTGCTGGCGTTTGCGGACACCAGTGTGTTGTCCCGCAGTTACGCGGCGCGGTTCGGCGACGACGTCGACCAGAACCAGGAACTCCTGGCGCTCGGCTCAGCCAACCTTGCCACGGGCTTCTTCCAGGGATTCCCGATCTCCAGCAGCTCGTCACGCACGCCGGTCGCCGAGTCGGCCGGCGCGAAAACCCAGCTCACATGCCTCATCGGTGCGATCGGCCTCGGTGCGATTCTCGTCTTCGCGAGCGGACTCTTCGATAACCTACCATCCGCCGTGTTGGCTGCCATCGTGATCTCAGCGATGATCGGCTTGGTGGACCTGGCGGGTTTTCGCAGGCTCTCTCGCGTCCATCGCGGCGATTTCTTGCTCGCGCTGACGTGCTTTTTCGGCGTCACACTCTTCGGCGTCCTCTGGGGAATGGGAATCTCGATTGGGCTCTCGGTCCTGGCATTCCTCTGGCGCGCATGGCATCCCTACGACGCGGTACTCGGTCGAGCGACCGGTGTCAAGGGCTATCACGACCTTACTCGCTATCCGGAAGCGAAGCAGATCCCGGGGCTCATCCTTTATCGGTTCGATGCCCCGCTCTTCTTCGCCAACGCGACGATCTTCCGAGAGCGGCTCCTCGCCACCGTGGGCGACAGCGAGATTCCCGTCAAGATGATCGTGGTTGCGGCCGAACCGATTACCGACCTCGACTCGACCGCGGCCGACATGCTGGCTGACCTCGATCACGACCTCGAGACCAAGGGAGTCGAGCTGGCGTTCGCCGAAATGAAGGACCCCGTCAAGGACCGCCTGCGGCGCTTCGGCCTGGAGGAGCGAATCGGGCACGAGCGTTTCTATCCGACCATCGGAGTCGCCGTTCGCCGTTTCGTTGAGGAGCACGATGTCCAGTGGGTGGACTGGGAGGACGAGGAGGATCAGTTGCTTTCGGTAGGCAATCCAAACTGACTTACCGCCCGTCGACGGCCCGGTCCCGCGCGAATGGCGGCGGTGATAGTCGTCGATGTTTGGGGCGCAGTGCCCGGGGT
>CAVRUD010000013.1:0-537135 GCA_963724285.1 uncultured Chloroflexia bacterium
GCCGCGTGGATCGTTGCTCCGAAAGATTTCCTGAACATCTTTGGCCTGAAGGACGAGATCTACGTTCACGAAGGCCTCGATCTGCAAGGTGGACTCCAGGTTCTTCTAGAAGCCGATCCGCCGGAAGGCGAAGATATCTCCTCCGAAGCTCTCACTGGCACCCGGGACACTATCGAGCGTCGCGTCAACGAGCTCGGTGTTGGCGAGCCGCTGATCCAGACCCGCGGAGACAACCAGATCATCGTCGAACTCCCCGGCGTCTCCGATCCTGAACAGGCGGTAAACGTCATCCGCGAGACGGCGCTCCTTGAAGTCGTCGATCCTGCCGGGGCGCTCGTGCAGGACGGCATGGTTGTCGAGACGTCGCTGGGCGGTCCGGACGACGTCATCTCCGATGGAACTCCGGAAGCGACGCCGGCCGCGACCCCGATCGATGGAGCCACACCCGCGGCAGGTGCGACCCCCGAAGCTGAAATCGCTGCAGATGCAGCCGCAACGACCGATGATCCCAACGTTCCCGGTCCGTTCACCACCATCATCACGGGCGAGAATTTCAACGACGCCTTCATCACCCAGAATGCAACCGGACAGTACGTTGTCGGGTTCGAGCTCGATGGCGAAGGAGCCGACCGCTTCTACGAATTCACCAGCCAGAACATCGGCCGCCAGATGGCCGTTGTGCTTGACAAAGAGGTCATCTCCGCTCCGGTGATCAATGCCGCCATCTCCTCTCAGGGCACGATCGAAGGCCCGCCCCTGGCAGAGGTGGAGCAACTGGTCGTCCAGCTCAAGGCTGGTTCGCTTGATGTGCCGTTGAACGTGGTCTCGTCCCGCACCGTTGGACCGACCCTAGGCCAAGAGGCGATCGACCGCTCGATCATCGCCGGTCTCGTCGGTCTCGGTGCGGTCGCTCTCTTCATGATTCTGTACTACCGACTTCCGGGTCTGCTCTCTGTCTTCGCGCTCATCATCTACACGTTGGTCACGTTTGCCCTCTTCAAAGTGATCCCCGTCACGCTGACCCTAGCCGGAATCGCCGGGTTCGTCCTGTCGATCGGTATGGCCGTTGACGCAAACGTGCTGATATTTGCCCGGCTAAAAGAAGAGTTGCGGACGGGCCGGCCCCTGCAAAACGCGATCGAAGCAGGGTTCGACCACGCCTGGCCGTCTATCCGTGACTCCAACATCTCGACCATGATCACGTCCGCCATCCTGTACTGGTTCGGTAACTACACCGGGGCGTCGATCATCACCGGTTTTGCACTGACCTTGTTTATCGGCGTGGCCGTGTCGATGTTCACCGCGATCACCGTAACGCGCACGTTCCTGCGCCTCATCGTCGGGCACGGCATCGCCTCTAACCTCTGGTGGTTTGCGGTCGACGAGAAGGAAACGGCGCCCTATCTCGCGACAGCCGGCGACTAGTACGACCTCAACCTCCCCTACGAGATGCTCAGAAGAAGGACCTCTGGATGACTCACCTGGTTGGCAAGCGATATCTCTGGTTCGCGATCTCCTTGATCGTGATCCTTCCCGGAGTTCTATCGCTGATCTTTTTTGGGCTGAAGCTAGGCATCGACTTCACCGGCGGCACCCTCTGGGAACTCGAGTTCGAGCAGAACGTCACCACAGCGGATGTCCAGACCACTTTGGCCGATGCCGGTTACTCGGGCGCCACCGTTCAGACGAGCTCGGGTGGCGGCGACAAAGAGTCGATCCTGATCCGGATGGAAGAGCTCCAACAGGGATCGCCAGAAAAAGAAGCACTACAGACGACGCTGACCAACGAGCTGGGACCGTTCCGTGAGCTTCAAATCGAAAGTATTGGCGCGTCGGTCGGTAACTCCATCCGCAACCGGGCCATTCTGGCCGTCGGGCTCGCTTCAGTCGGTATCTTGCTCTATATCGCATATGCCTTCCGCAACACCCAGAATCCCTTCCTCTACGGAATCTGCGCGATCATCGCCATGCTCCACGACGTCTTGGTCGTGCTCGGAATCTTCTCGATCCTGGGAGAGGTCGCTGACGTCGAGGTCAATGCCCTCTTCGTCACCGCCTTGTTGACGGTGATCGGCTTCTCAGTCCACGACACGATCGTCGTGTTCGACCGCATCCGCGAGAATCTGTCCCGTGGCACATCGCCGACGTTCGAGGAGACCGTCAATTACAGCCTGGCGCAGACAATCGTGCGTTCGATCAACACCTCCGTCACCGTGACGCTGACCTTGCTTGCCCTCTATCTGTACGGCGGCGAGAGCACGCGAGAGTTCGTGCTCGTCCTGCTGATCGGGGTGATTTCCGGCACGTACTCGTCGATCTTCAATGCCAGCCAGCTTCTCGTCGCATGGGAAAATGGAGAGATCCAGCGGTTCTTTGGTCGCTCCCGTGGTCGCGGTGCGGGACCCGCAGTTGCGCCGTCGCGATAACGCGGAAAGTGGGGTAGCAACGGGGGTGATCGCTCTCAATTGAGTGCGAAACTGGCAGCGTGGGCGTGTACGAGCCAAACGACTCGATGGTACACTCTCGTGCCGCGTGCGGCCCCAAGGGGTGGGGCCGCACGCGTTCTGATGATCTCCTTGCTGCCTTGATTGTGAGCTCGCCGCGCCGGTGCTGAGCACCGCCCGCGTGTTCCAGGGTGCGGCCACAGCGGGAGACAACCGCATCCGGACTTCCGGCTGCGGGGCGTTGAGGAGGGGGACTTGGACGAGCGTATTCTCTTTACCCTGCCGGTCATACTCTTTGGCGTCATCGCTATCGCGTTCGCCGCCTGGCTGGCAAAGGACGTGCTGGCACGTGACACCGGAACCGCCAGCATGCAAGACATCGCGGACCGGATCTTCCAGGGCGCCCTCGCCTTCTTGAACCGTCAGTACCGCACGATCGCCGTGCTTGCCATATTCGTGGCAGTCCTTATCGGCGTGCTGGTCGCGATCTTCGAAAAGGAACATCAGGTCGCTCGCGGCGTAATCACGTCGATCGCCTTCCTCTTTGGAGCGGCCCTGTCAGGTCTCGCCGGGTTCATCGGTATGTACGTCGCCGTGCGGAGTAATGTCCGTACTGCCGCGGCTGCACGGAACTCACTCGGTGAGGCACTGACCGTCGCGTTGCGCGGCGGCGCCGTCTCCGGTTTCCTCGTCATCGCCCTCGGCATCGTCGGCATCATGACGACCTACTACCTGGTCTACATCTTCGCCGAAGGCGCCTACCCTTCCGTCGCGGAGACGCCGTTCTGGATCGTCGGCTTCGCGTTCGGCGCGTCCTTTGTCGCCCTCTTCGCTCAGCTCGGCGGAGGCATCTACACCAAGGCCGCCGACGTCGGCGCCGACCTAGTCGGAAAGATCGAGGCCGGTATCCCGGAAGACGACCCGCGCAATCCCGCGGTTATTGCCGACCTCGTCGGCGACAACGTCGGCGACTGCGCTGGCCGTGGCGCCGACCTCTTCGAGTCTTCAGCCGCCGAGATGATCGGTGCCATGATCCTTGGTGTCGCGCTCTTCCAGGCGTCGGGCGGCGATCGAGAACTCGCGCGACGTTGCCTGGATCTTCTTCCCCTTGGTCCTTGCCGCGTTCGGATTGATCGCGTCCATGGTTGGCGTCCTCGCCGTTCGGCCGGGCCTGACGCCGCGCGACCCGATGAATGAGCTCAACAAGGGATACTACGTCGTTGCGGCGCTTTCCGTGGCGTTCCTGTTCCTGGTCTGCTGGTGGATGTTGCCGTACGGCTGGGTCGAGTTCGCGTTCTGCGGCGTGATCGGTATCGCCACCTCGATCGCGTTTATCTACATTACCCAGTACTACACGTCGGGTTCCTGGCGACCGGTCAGGCAGATTGCCGAAGCCTCGAGGACCGGACCTGCGACGAACATCATCTCCGGCATCGCTGTTGGCTTCGAGACCACCGGACTTCCGGCGTTGACGATTGGCGCCGCGCTTCTCGGGTCGTACTACATCGGTGACACGGTCGATTTCGAGACTGCGTCGGGCGCGTCCGGCGGAATCTTCGGAACCGCTGTCGCGACGATGGGCATGCTCATGTCCGCCGCCTACATCCTGGCGATGGACTGCTTCGGCCCAATCACCGACAACGCCGGCGGCATCGTCGAAATGTCGGACGCGCCGGACGACGTCCGCGACGTGACCGACGCCCTCGACTCGGTCGGCAACACCACGAAGGCCCTGACCAAGGGCTACGCTGTCGGCTCCGCCGCCCTTGCCGCCTTCCTGCTCTTCTCCGCGTTTATCGACGAGGTCGATCGATTCAGCGAGGAAGCCGTCGCCCGTGTGGTGAATCTGGCCGAGCCGAAGGTCTTCGTCGGTGGACTGATCGGTGCAACGCTGGTCTACGTCTTCTCGTCGCTCGCCATCCGCGCCGTTGGCGCTGCCGCAGGCGACATGATCGAAGAAGTTCGACGTCAGTTCCGCGCCGATCCGGGCATCATGAAGGGCACGTCGACTCCTGACTACGCCCGCTGCGTCGACATTTCGGTCCGTGGTGCCCTTCGAGAAATGATCCTGCCGGGCGCTCTCGCCGTCGTCGTGCCGGTTCTGGTCGGTGTCATCCTGGGCTGGGAAGCGGCGGCAGGCATGCTGATGGTCGGCACAATCGCCGGTGTGCTCCTGGCCCTGGTGCTCAACAATGGTGGTGGCGCCTGGGACAACGCCAAGAAATTCATCGAAGCGGGCGGCCTGACCGACGCCAACGGCAGGGTGCTCGGCAAGGGCACCGACGCGCACGCCGCCGCGGTCGTCGGTGACACGGTCGGAGATCCATGGAAGGACACGGCTGGCCCGTCCCTCCATGTTCTCATCAAGCTGCTTGCGACCATCACGCTCGTGCTCGCGCCGCTCTTCATCTAGAGCGCTCGTGGTAACGGTTGCCGCGTCTCCTGGCCGCCCGGGACTCGAAGTCCCGGGCTGAGGGACGCAAGTCCCTCCGGGACTGAGACCGCGGTGGCGCTGCGGTGACAAATCGGCAGTCGGCTTTAGCCGACTTCCGTCACTCAGCTCCGGACTTGAGTCCGGGCGACGGGGACATGGCCTCACGATTTCGGCGAGCGCGATAGTCGAGCGCCTAACGCGACAACATCGAGTAAGGGACGGACCGGAATTTCGGTCCGTCCCTTCCTTTTCAGCAACCGCAATGATCCTGACGGGCGTTGCCTCATCGAATCTATGGTCACGAGATTGTGGTGTGCACGAGACTGTCGCGAGCAATCGCCGCCGACCGGCCCGCTCACTGAGCATTTCCAGCGAGTTCCCACGAGAACGGTCCATAGTGGATGGAGGTAACGATGCCGGAACAGGAAACCCGGGCTAAGCACATCGGCGTGATAGGCGGCGGGATCGCCGGCCTTACAACGGCCTACCGCCTTGCACAAGCCGGCCATCGGGTGTCGTTATGGGAACGCGACAGGGAGGTCGGCGGGCTTGCCCGCACGTTTCCAGTCGCCGGTACGCATCTTGAACTCTTTTACCACCACCTCTTTCAGAGCGACCGCGATATCGCCGCCCTGATGGAAGAGATCGGCATCGGCGACAAATTGATCTGGCTTCCATCGAACGTCGGCTATTTCGCCGATGGGAAGATCTGGCCGCTCAACGGCGCGCTCGATCTCCTCAAGCTCGGCTTTCTTCCGCTTCACGACCGGGTTCGAGTCGGATTGGTGACGGCCTATCTGCAACGAGTGACGAAGTGGCGGAAGTTCGAGCGCGTGACCGCCCATACCTGGTTGAAGCGAGCGCTGGGAACGCGGGCCTACGACCGCACATTTGGCTCACAGTTGCGGGCGAAGTTCGGCAGCTATTACGACCAGATCGCGATGGTCTGGTTCTGGAACAAGATCTACCTTCGGACAACGTCGCGAAGTTCTCCGCTCGACCAAGAAAAACTTGGCTACATCGACGGCAGCTTCAAGGTCATCGTCGATCACCTGGCCGCCGAGGCCATTCAGGCTGGTGCGGTTTTGCGGACAGGGGTATCCCCGACCTCGTTGACCCGCCGGCCGGACGACTCCTGGGACGTGCAGCTTGATCGCGACGAGCCTCCGGTGCATGTCGATGCGATCGTGGCGACCACACCCTCCGCCATCCTCGCGCGGATGGTTCCAGAGCTTCCGGCCGACTTCCGGGCGAAGCTCGACGCACTGGAGTACGAAGCCGCGATCGTCGCGATCCTCCAGCTCGATCGGCCGCTGTCGGATATCTACTGGCTCAATGTTGCCGACCCCGATCTGACCTTCACCGCCGTGATCGAACACACCAACTTCATCGATCCCAAAAACTACGGCGGCAAGCGGTTTGTCTACCTTTCAAAATACCTCGAGACCGACCACCCGTACTTTGGAATGTCCGACGACGCCCTGCTCGAGCGGTATACGGTCGATCTCAAAAAGATCAATCCTGCCTTCGATCCATCATGGATCGAGCAGACATGGGTCTTCCGAGCGAGCGCGGCACAGCCGATCGTCACCCTCAACTACAGCGAAAAAATCCCGCCGCACCGGACGCCCTTGCCCAACCTGTACATTGCAAACATGAGCCAGATCTATCCCGAGGACCGTGGCACCAACTACGGCGTCCGGCTCGGCAACGACATCGCGGCCCTCGTCAACGCCGACCTTAGTTCCGGGACGCCGTGGCGCGGATAGACCGGCCTAGATCGCAAACCACAGGGATTGACCGTCCTCAATCCTGTTGGCAATGCGACCTGCCCGCTGCAGGTGACTGAGGAAGGCGAACACGGTTGGTTGAAGCAAATAGAACCCAGCGGCATCGGACACCGGAGCATCGAACGCCTTGAGTACCCTGGTTAGCACGACTTCGGCGGTCCGGTTCTCCGAACACATGTGCTCGATCGTCGACGCCACGTCGTTGACCAGTCTCCTGTTGAGGTAAATCAGGTCCGTGAGCGAGTCGACGATCGGACCGTGTCCCGGAACTGCCCACCGGCATTTGACCGCTTCCGCGACATCGAGTGCCCTGAGATGATCGGTCACAGAGTAGAGGTACGGTATTCGGTACTTGCCCAGGACAGACTCCGGAAGTACGACATCCGCGCAGAAAAAGACGTCATCGACGAGGTAGCCAACCTGATTCATCGAGTGCCCTGCCAGCCCGATGACGTCAATATCGACGCCCGCAATGTTGAGGGGGCCAGGATGGACTAATGCGTCCACCGGGCTTGCGTGCCCAAGCAGAAACCCGGTCCGCAGTGAGTCCAGCGGATCGGCTCCGCCGTAAAGGCTGGACGCCTGGAGTACCGGATAGCGCAGGACCGCCTCGTCCAGAGCCGGGGCGTAGACTTTAGCGCCGGTGCGCTTCACAATGGCTGCATTAGCGCCAAAGTGATCGGCGTGTCCATGCGTGGTAAGGATGACAGATACTTCCCGCTGAAGTTCTTCCCGAACCGCTCTGAGGATTTTTTTGCCATTTGTCTCGCTGACGCCCGTATCAATCAAGATGACGGTTCCGTCACTTCCCAGGATTGCCCCAACGTTCACCCCTCCCGGGACGACAAACACCTGCTCCCCCAACTGCGTCAACACGATCTGGACCTCCAAGGCGATTCCGTCATCAATTGCCGTCACGATATACTCTTTCGCCGGTCGTTGCCGTCGCCCAAGGTGCGGTCCGACCGCCTCAAAAGTGAAGACGTTCTCCGCCAATGTGCCTTATCAATCCATCTGCCGGCGACGGCCGTACCGCCCGTCAGGGAGATTTTTCAGCGCGAGGAGCAACGGTCGTGTCCATTCGCCATGTCGTCGAAGTCGCCCAGTTCAATCGCCCATGGTTGGAAACGTTGTTCGACCGGGCTGATGCGATGCGCGGTCTGCCGCGCACCGCCGAGCCGCACCGGGGTCGCATCCTGGCGACGCTGTTCTACGAGCCTTCGACGAGAACCCGATTGAGCTTTGAGTCGGCGATGCTCCGCCTCGGCGGGAACGTAATCTCGACCGAGAACGCCCGGGAATTTTCGTCTGCGATCAAAGGGGAATCGGTCGAAGACACGATTCGGATCATCGCAGGGTACGCCGATGCCATCGTCATCAGGCACCACGAACGCGGCGCGGCGGCAAGGGCGGCGTCTGTCTCGCCCGTGCCGATCATCAATGGCGGCGATGGCCCCGGAGAACACCCAACCCAGGCACTGCTGGACTTCTTCAGCATCAGGCAGGAACTGGGCCGGCTGGACGGACTCAAGGTTGCGCTCGTTGGCGATCTGCGCTTTGGCCGGGCAGTTCGCTCGCTAGCATTGTTGTTCACCCGCACTCAGGGCACCGAGTTGATCTTCGTCTCCCCATCGGCGACCCCGATGGGCGCCGATGTCCGCGATGAACTCGACCGGCACGGCGTGCGCTACCGGGACGAACCCGACCTGGGGAAGGTGCTGCCCGAGGTCGATGTCGTCTATCAGACCCGCATCCAGCGCGAGCGATTCGCCACGCCAGACGAGTACGAGCAGGCCCGCGGCGTCTATGTCATTACTGCTGATTCACTCAACCTGATGGCCAAGCATGCGGTCATCCTGCACCCGCTGCCCCGGGTAGACGAGATCACCCCGGCGGTCGACGTCGATCCACGGGCAGCCTACTTCCGCCAGGCACATGGCGGCGTCCTCATTCGAATGGCGCTGCTCGACCAACTCTTGACGGCTTGATAAGTCGATTCCGGGCCTGCCACCGTCCCGCCGGATTTGGTGACACTTCCACGATTGTTCACCCGGGCGCGAGACGACCGGACCAACTTGCTTACGCGCCCGACCGGCGGATCGTCGTGGATCACCATGTTGACGATTCCGATAGAAGTCAAGATCACCGCAACTCCGACCAACACCTTAACCACGCCAATGAGATCGGCGAGTGCTGCCGCGAACAGGATAGGAATGAAGCAAGCGGTGTTTGAGACGGTGAAGAAGGTCGCATAGATTCGCGCTCGGATGTGCTCCGGGCTGCGTTCCTGAAGCAGGGTCTGCGCCGGCACGAGGATGAACGCGTTGCATATGCCCAGGAGCGTAGCAAAGGTGGCAGCGACGACCGTGCGGACCCCGACCGATGCGGCGCCACCGGGCCAGATCAGGTCCAAGAAGTCCTTACTCACCGCCAGTAAGAAGAGCAGCACTCCGGCCATGGCCATCGCCCGATCGATCAGGACCGGACCGGGGATCCGCTTGGTCACCCGACCGACCCCCAGCACCCCAATCAGGACCCCGACCCCCGCAGGGCCGACGATGTAGCCGATGTCCTCTTTGGATAATCCGATGACGTTGGTAACGAACTCGGGTCCCAGCGTGGCAACAAGCAAGAAGGTAACGGCCGCTAGCGTCAAATAACCAATTGCCTTGATGAGTTCCCGGTCGTGAAGGATGTAGACGAACCCCTCACGCATATCGTTCCAGATTCGCCGGACAGGCCGCGCGGCGCCTTCGGTGATCCTGTGTGGGGCGGTTGCGCTGCCAGGTATCGAGAGAACCAATCCCGCGCACGCAACGAACAAGACGATTGTGACCGCGAACGTGCCGTCGATCCCCAAGACTTTGACGATCAGCGGCCCCAGCGTGGCGAACCCGATCAACTGGGCACCGGTCGACGTGAGGTTGAAAAGCGCGTTGGCGCTCATCAATTGGTGTTTGGGGACGAGCGACGGAATCGTGGCTCCCTGGGCGGGCGCGAAGAATTGGCCGGCAATTCCGAAGAAGAACGTCCCGGCGTAGATCGCCAGAAGGGCCGTCTGCGGGTCCCACGACGGGCGGATAAGTAGAAATCCAGCGACCGAGACAGCACGCAGGACATTGATCACTGCCATCAATGTCCGCCGATTGACCCGGTCGGCCACCACCCCGGCTAGTGGGCCGAAGAGCACCGCCGGAAGGGAAAAAGCCAGGATGACGAGGCTGATAGCGGTGTTCGCTCCGGGCAGTTCATGGTATTCGATGATGCTGCGCACCCGGAGTAGCAGCGCAAAATTGATCACATTCTGAGCGGTCTGCGAAATCGCCTGGGCCATCCACAGCCGCAAGAACGACCGATTCCTAAGGACCGCGCCGAACGAGTCCGAATGTCCGACCGATAACTGTCGGCGGACCCGGCGCGGAGAGCGGATCGGGAGCGGTCGCTCGCGCGGGGCCGGGCTGGTCGGCCCGGTGGGATTAGCGGGGTGCTCCGGGGCCGCGGCCGTCAACCGGCCGCTCCGGATCCACCGGTGTTGGACACCTCGGTGCCGGACTCTGGCGGGTCAGAACTGAAATCGCCGTCGGCGGCTGTGACGGCGGCCAGTGCGGCTTCGTACCCGGGGCCCCGGCTGACGAACGCCTTCAGCCGCTTCTGCAGGTCGCGCCGAGACAGGAGCACCCGATGCCCACAGCCGCCACAGCGCAGCCCGATGTCCGCGCCCAGCCGCACAACCGTCCACTCGTACGATCCGCAAGGATGTGGCTTGCGCAACCGAACGACGTCCCCGATGAAAACGTCGAGTGGACCTCCGGCCATCGCTCCTCCCGGTTTGATTGTCTCTGGCTGACGCGCTTATCTGAGTATACGAGTTGGGGAAAGCCTGCTCATAGAGATGGGTCTACCCCACGGAATTGCTCCCGTCGTCGTAGGGGAGGGTCCCGTGCCCTCCCATCGTCCGCAGGACGATAACCGGCACGGCCTGCACGGGTATGCCCTCCTGCGTCGGGCAACGGGAGACGTTGGAGGCACGGGACCCTCCCCGACGACAGGCGGCAGACCGATCAGGCGACCGATCTCGTCACCACGCAAAACGATGGGGCACACATCACAGAGATCAGGGGCCAGGCGGCCGACCAGCCAGCTGGCCCCAACGAATACTCGCCCACAGACGCGGCGCGACGATCTCGATCAACGATGTGTGGCGCTATGTCAAACCCGGAATCTTGATCCCACCAGTGATGGCCGCCATTTTGTCCTCGGCCAGCTTTGTCGCCTTATCCATCGCGTCCGTGATCGCCGCTGTAATCAGGTCTTCGAGAATCTCGACATCCTCGGGATCGACCGCGCTCTTGTCGATCTTGATCCCCGTGAAGACCTTCGACCCAGTCACCGTCGCAGTGACGACTCCGCCGCCGGATGAGCCCTCGACGGTGATCTCCTCAAGCTCCTGCTGGATCTTGGCGATCCGATTCTGCATCTGCTGAATCATCTTCATGCTGGGCATGCCAGGCATCTGGACTATCTCCTGTCTGTCTTGTCTTGCCGGAGCCCGTGGGCAACGTGCGTCGCCGGAACGGCTTCGTGGCCCGACATCGTCGCCGGAGTATACGCGCCGCCCTACGCCACCGTCGCCGCGCCAGCCTCGGTCTTCCAACGCTCAACCCGCTCGACCATCTCAATGGCACTGGCACGCGAGGCGGGCGTGACCGGCAACCCATCGAGCATCGCCGCGAGCTCTTCGACCCGCTCGCTGGCGCTCAAGGCCTCGATATGGGAAACAACCCGGCCATCCTGCTCGCCCTTGGCAATCTGGAAATGGGCGTCCGCAAATGCGGCGATCTGGGGTAAGTGAGTAATGACAAGCACTTGGTGGTCTTGGGCAAGCATCCAGAGTTTCTCGCCGACCACCTGACCCGAGCGCCCTCCGACGCCAACGTCGACTTCGTCGAAGACCAGCACGGGGGTTTCATCGGCCAAGGATAGGGTGGACTTGAGCGCCAACATCAGGCGGGCGGTCTCACCGCCAGATGCCACCCGTCCCAAGGGTTTGAGTTGCTCACCGGGGTTCGTCGCGATCAGGAACTGCACCCGATCAACGCCGGTCGAATCGACGGCGACACGCTCGGTGCGTCCATCGCCTCGCTGGAAGGCCACACCACCTGGGTCAGAAACCTGGGCAACGTCGACGGCAAAATTCGAGCGGCCCATGTTCAACTCGGCGATCGTCGCTTCGACCTGACGGGCCAGACTCTGGCCGGCATCCTGGCGGGCTGCAGACAGCCGTGACGCGACAGTGCCGATTGCATCTAGCAGCGCTTGCTCTTGCTCCCGAAGGCCTTCGATACCTGCCTCGCCACCCGTCAGGGCTTCGAGCTGCGCGGCGGCGTCCTGGCCGTAACTGATCACCTCGTCGATCGTCTCGCCATACTTTCGCTTCAGCTCTTTGAAGGTCTCAAGCCGGTCCTCGATCCAGTCCAGCCGGGCAGGGTCCGCTTCAATCCCGTCGCGGTACGCGCGAACCTCGCTAGAAAGGTCCTGGACGAGGGCGAGGATTTCATCGGCGCGCTCGGACAGACTTGCCATCTGCTCATCGACGGTCGAAATGTCCGTGATGGCGTTCTGCACCTGTTGGAGCTGGACGAGCATCCCTCCGCCGGACGTCGAACTCATCGTCACCGTTGATCGCGGCGTAGGCCGTCTGAGCCGCGGTGGCGAGTCGTTCCGCGTTGGCCAGAATTCGCCGCTCCGCCGTAAGCTGCTCTTCTTCGCCGGGCTGCAGACGAGCCGATTCGATCTCACTTACCTGGAACTGAAGGAGGTCGATGCGCTGGGCCCGCTCGCGTGTACCGGCTTCGATCTCCGAGATCTTGGCCCGCAACTCCCGGAGTTCACGAACAAGGCGTGCGACGTCCGCCCGATCGGCGGCGGTCGCCGCATACCGGTCGAGGATTTCGAGTTGCTCGCTGGTCCGAAGCAGCGTCAGGTGGTCGCTCTGGCCGTGGATGTCGACGAGGAGTGAGCCAAACCGCCCCAGGATCCCAGCAGTCGCCGCCCGGCCGTTGATCCGGGCAGAGCTCCGGCCGGAGGCCGAGATCTCGCGACCAAGGATAAGCGTGTCATCCTCGAGTTCCAATTCGAGATCCGCAAGCAGAGCCTGGAACGCAGGGCGACCGGCAATATCGGCAACGTCGAACGTCGCCTCGACGCGAGCCAGCTTCGCTCCGGTCCGGACGACATCGGCGCCGACGCGCTCTCCGAGTACGGCGCCGAGCGCGTCAATGATGATCGACTTCCCGGCGCCGGTTTCGCCGGTCAGGGCGTTGAAACCGGGCTCGAAGCCGACGCGCAGCTCATCGATGATGGCGAAGTCTTTGATCCACAGCTCGATCAACATCGACTGTCGTCTGCCATGTCTTGAACGTCGCGGATTCGGTCAATTCTGCTCGAAGGTGAAGGGTTTGGATTTGCTAACGTCACGCGGTCATCGGGTCTCGTTTCAGAAACGCTGTCATGCAATGAATACCGCCACCGGCCTTGATCAACTCGCCGATCTCAACGGTGACACACTCAACACCAGCGGCCTCGTACAGCTCCCGGTGCTTCGTGCCTCCGGCAGGCATCAGGAGTTTGCCAGGGGCAAGAGCGACGCCATTGAGCGGAAGCTCGGAATGCGCTTCGTCTGCATCGATGACGTCAATGAGCCGGAATCCCCGTTGCCTCAGGGTCTGGACGACCGCAAGCGGTGTGCGGTTCGGCCAGACGACCGCCAGGTCCCGGTCAAGAATACTGAGGCAGCCATCGAGATGCATGGCCCCGTATGGCAGGCCGACGCGGACAACGTCGCGAACTCCAATCTGGCGGAGCATCCACTCGACCTGATCGGCTCCTTCCTTGTTTGTGCGCAATCCTTCGGCCAGGAAGCAGACCTCCTCGTCAATCCAGCAGCAATCCGCCCCCTCGAACGTTCCGTTTCCCCGGACGCTCATCAGGATCGGCACGCCGATATCTGCAAGTGCGGCCGCGACCCAGCGCTCTTCACCGGCGCGCACGGTCGAGGCCGGGCGCGCCAAGATTGCCCCTTCTGGCGTCATCAGCATCAGGTCGCGCATGAACATCGCGTTCGGCTTGGAGTGGTCGGTTCGCTCGACGTAGTGAACGGCGACGCCGTTGTCTCGGTATGCCGCCGCCAGCGCGTCGTGCTGGGCGCGAGCCAGGTCGGAATTCAGGTCGGCACGCATCTGCATCGCTTCGTAGTCGACGATTTCGTCTAGTTCGGCACCGGGCCGGCGCATCAATACCGCCCGTAGCGTTCCGATCTCGGAACCGCTGCCCCAATTACCCCAAATTGTGCCGAGTTCTTTGCGCAGCGGCGTGATCCGACCAGACCAATTCGTGCCGCCGTAGGCTGCCGTCAACGCCACGAAGTGTCCTCCACGTTAGCGAGTTTGGATGAAAGCTACGCAGTTTTTCCGATACACGTGAGTCTAGCATTCGCGCCAGGCGCTGGAACATTGTTGCGCATCGCTCGCCGTGCTACCGTGTTCCGAACAACGAATGATCGGCTGTGACGGAGACCGTGCCAGGGGCAAATCGAACGGCCCAGCGATTCCGGGGTGGTGAAAGCCGGAAGTCCGTGAGTCACCTGGATATCCCTCCCGAGCCGTCGCCCGAACCACAGCCCGCTGTGCAGTAGGCGCGACCGGGGTTGTCGCCCGTTATCGCGACCGGCATGTTGCAACGCATGCCGACGAGCGGACCCGCCACAGTGGGTCAACAGAGGTGGTACCGCGGGTCAGCCCGTCCTCACAGTGAGGGCGGGTTTTTCGTTGCCTGCCCCCGGATGTCAACTAAGACCGATCGCGGGCACATGGCCGCTTATTCACCACCGATAGGAGACGTCTCGCTCGATGGCCACTTCACCCACTCCCACACAGACTGCGCACATCTTTGCCGAAGTGCCGTCCAAACCCGACTTCCCCGCGCTCGAGCGCGACACGATGGCGCGGTGGGAAGCGGACGCGATCGTCACGCAGTATCTGACGAAGAATGACAACTCAGACACGAAATTTTCGTTCCTGGACGGCCCGATCACGGCCAATAACCCGATGGGCGTACATCACGGTTGGGGCCGCACCTACAAGGACCTCTTCCAGCGATACCAGGCCATGCTCGGGAAGAAGCAGCGGTTCCAGAACGGCTTCGACTGCCAGGGACTCTGGGTCGAGGTCGAGGTCGAGAAGGAACTCGGCCTCAAAAGCAAGCGTGACATTGAGACCTATGGCATCGCGGCGTTCGTCGAGCGGTGCAAGGAGCGCGTCCTGACCTACGCCGCCCGCCAGACCGACCAGTCGAAGCGGCTCGGCTACTGGATGGATTGGGACAACTCTTATTTCACGATGTCCGAGGAGAACAACTACACGATCTGGCACTTCCTCAAGACGTGCCATGAGCGCGGTTGGGTCTATAAGGGTCACGACGTCATGCCCTGGTGTCCCCGGTGCGCAACCGGCATCTCGAACCAGGAGATCATCACCGAGGGATACCAGAATCGGACCCATCTCTCGGTGTTCGTTCGGTTCCCACTTGTCGACGAGCCGAATGCCTCGTTGCTGGTCTGGACAACGACGCCATGGACGCTCGCCGCCAACGTCGCCGCTGCTGTCCATCCTGATCTGACCTATGTCCAAATCGAGCAAGACGGCCGCACCTACTACCTTGCTGAGGGCGCGCTCAAAAACGCGATCCGAGGCGAATTCACCAAGGTGCGCGAGCTCAAGGGATCTGAACTGCTCGACCGGTCATACACCGGGCCGTTCGACGAATTGCCGGCCGCCGCCGGCGTCGTACATCGCGTGATCCCCTGGAGTGATGTCAGTGCAGACGAGGGGACCGGCATCGTCCATACCGCGCCCGGCTGCGGTAAAGAGGACTTCGCGCTTTCCCAGGAACTCGGCCTGCAAGTCATCGCCCCGATCAATGAGTTTGGGATTTACGGCGACGGTTATGACTGGCTCTCCGGCGAATACGCCGGCGATGTGGGCAAGCCGATCGCCGAATACCTGCGTCACCATGGCCTGCTGTATCGCCAGGAGCAGTACTCCCATCGCTACCCGACCTGCTGGCGGTGCGGCACGGACCTTGTCTTCCGGCTCGTTGATGAGTGGTTCATCTCAATGGATGAACTGCGCCAGCCGATGATGGACATTACCCGCCAGACCGAGTGGATCCCCGGCTTCGGCCAGGACCGAGAGCTCGACTGGCTGGCCAACATGGACGACTGGATGATCTCGAAGAAGCGCTACTGGGGACTGGCGCTTCCGATCTATGAGTGTGTCGCCTGCGGCACGTTCGACGTGATTGGAAGTGAGACAGAACTCGAGGAACGCGCGGTGGAAGGTTGGGACGAGTTCGCCGGGCACACACCGCACCGGCCGTACATCGACGCGGTGAAAATCGCCTGCTCGACGTGTAGCCAGCCAGTCTCACGGATCAAGGATGTCGGCAATCCCTGGCTCGACGCCGGCATCGTCGCCTTCTCCACGCTCGGCTACCGGAAAAACCGATCGTACTGGGAAGAGTGGTACCCGGCCGACCTCATCACGGAAAGCTTCCCCGGCCAGTTCCGGAACTGGTTCTACTCGCTAATTGCCCAGAGTACTGCGCTCGTCAACCGCCCAGCCTTCAAGACCGTCTTCTCCTACGCCCTGATGCGGGACGAAAAGGGCGAGGAGATGCATAAGTCGAAGGGCAATGCGATCTGGTTCGACGATGCCGCCGAGGAGATCGGCGTCGACACCATGCGCTGGCTCTACACCTCGGTCAACCCGAGCGCCAACCTCAACTTCGGCTACTCCATCACCGATGAGGTCCGGCGCCGCTTCATCCTGCCGCTGTGGAATTCGTATTCGTTCTTCGTCACCTACGCGCGGATCGACGGCTTCGATCCGAGTGACGAATCGACCTGGGTCCCTCTCTCCGAACGATCATTGCTCGATCGCTGGATCATCTCGCGGCTCAATCAGGTCGTCGACGAGGTGAGCCACAAGCTCGAAGCCTACGATCCGCAAGGTGCCAATCAGGCGCTGGAGCGGTTCACGGTCGAAGAACTGTCAAACTGGTACATCCGGCGCAACCGCCGCCGCTTCTGGAAGGCAGAGAACGACTCCGACAAATTCGCGGCGTACCACACGCTCTACGAAACCCTGGTGACGCTATCGCGCACCCTGGCGCCGTTCATCCCGTTCGTCACCGACGAGATGTACCGGAACCTCACGTTGAGAACCCGCGACGTCTCGCAGCCCTCGGTCCATCTGACCGAGTTCCCTCGGGCCAACCCTGACTCGATCGACGAAGCCCTCTCGGCCGACATGGCGGTCGTCCTGGAGGTCGTCGGACTTGGTCGCGCGGCCAGATCCGAAGCCAACGTCAAGGTACGCCAGCCGTTGCCGGCACTGCTGGTCTATGCCCGCGATCCACAGACGATGAATGCCCTGCGTCACCTCCAGGACCAGGTCAAAGACGAGCTCAACATCAAAGCGATCGAGCCACTGACAGAGCTTGGCGATGTCGTCACGTACGACATCCGACCCAACCTGAGTGTTCTTGGTCCAAAGTACGGCAAGCGACTCGGCGCCATCCGGCAGGCGCTTGCCTCCCAAGACCCTGAACACGTCGCTGCCGCGGTCACGGCCGGGGAGGACCTATCACTGACGATGGACGACGGGCCGGCGGTGGCTCTAGCTCCGAACGAAATCCTCGTCGATCTCAAGAAGCGCGAAGGCTACGCCGCTGCCCAGGGATCCAACGTCACCGTCGTACTCGACACGACCTTAACCCCTGAGCTGATCGCCGAAGGCCTCGTTCGTGACTTCATCCGGGGCGTCCAAGACGCACGCAAGTCCGCTGGCTTTGCGATCGAGGACAAGATCGAAGTCGGCTATGAAGCACCCGATGCCGTCGCCGCCGCCATCGAAGATCATGTCGACTACGTTAAGGCTGAAACCCTTGCGACTCGCCTCGCCGAGCTACGTCCTGGCGTCGGTAACGGCTGGTACCGCGACGAACTCACCGTCGGTAAGGACCGCGTCACGGTGGCTATCATCCGAGTTTCAAGCCACACAGACGGGTCTGCTTAGAGCCTCTATCACAACTCCGCGGCGGCGGCGGATGCCAGGTTGAAGACGCTAACGGCGAGTCCCTCCGGGACTATCCGCGCCAAACATGCCCAGTCCCGGAGGGACTTCGTCGGTTTAGCCCGGGACTTAAGTCCCGGGTCGGCCCACCGACGATCGAGCGCTCGCTTCCCTCCTCGACGAAGGCATCGAACTCCTCTCCGCCTTCCTCGTCGGCGAGTCCGTCACACATTCCACAGCGACCGCGCAAGTGGTCTATTTGACCAGCATGTGTCGGCAGTGCTGCCCTATGTCTCGGTCCATCCTTGACGCGTGTGACGCCTCTCCGGCATCATGCCGCGGAATCACACAGGATCACAGTTGTCTGCTCGCACGCGCCCCAGCATTTCCCGGGGTTTCGAGCGGCCTTCCAGACGCCGCGAATCGACGCGTTGCAGCCGCGACAGCCGTCATCCTGCCCGTGATGGACACATCGCGAATTGGCAAACTGAGGAAGGGAGTCACATGAAGGACCCGCGTGTCTCCGAGTTATTCCAGGGGCTTGAGGCCAGTTCCCTTTCGCGCAGGCGGTTCATCAATCGCGGGCTCGCGTCGGGGCTCTCCGTCGCCGCGGTGAGCAGCTTCTTCGCTCGCCCAACCTCCTCCGCGCCAGCCTCAACCTACTCGCGGCGATCGAATCTGCAAACCGACGCTTCCACCTTGATCATCGCCGACAACCTCGCCGGGTTCTGGATCACCCTGGACCCGGCGGTCATCTACGAGATCAACTCGCAGGCCGCGTTCAACGTCGTCTACGAACCCCTCTATCACCTGCCAGATTCCACCAAGCCAGAGGCATTCGAGCCGCTCCTGGCCGAGGCTCTGCCGGAAGTCTCTGCCGACGGACTGACGGTAACGATCAAACTTCGTCAGGGCGTGACCTTTCACACTACCGGCAACCCCATGACGTCGGCGGACTGGATCTTCTCCTGGAACCGTCTGAAGAACCAGGGGCAAAATCCCTCGTTCCTGGCCGCCTACCTCGGCGAATACACAGCGGTGGACGATTTTACGATCCAACTCGCCTTGCCCTCTCCCAACGCCGCGCTTGTCGCCATCCTGTCATCGGCGCCTCTCTCGGTCACGGATAGCAAGGCGATCGCCGAAGCAGGGGGAACCGATCAGGCCGATACCCCTGAGTCGACTGACGTCCGATCCGCCATTACTGGCGGATCGTTCGGAACCGGCCCGTACCAAATCACGACGTTCGACATCAACACAGAGGTCATCATCGAGCGCAATTCGTCGTTCTGGGGGGAGCCGGCCGCATTCGATCGGATCATTTGGCGCAACGAGCAGGATCCGAACACCCAACTCCAACTGGTCCAGACCGGCGAGGCCGATATTGCGTACAGCGTCGATCCGGACGCAATTTCGACGGTCGAATCGGACGAGAACCTTCAGCTCCTCACTGGACCTACCCTATCCCATGACTATCTTGCGCTCCACACCCAAGACGATCCTGGCGGTCCCCTCGCGAACAAGCAGCTGCGCCAGGCGATCGGTTGGGCGATCGACTACGACGGAATCATCAACGGCCTCTCTGGCGGCGCATCGATTCATCCTGCCACCATCGTGCCAACGCCGCTTCTCGGCGCCGAAGATGTCCTGTCACTCGCCTACTCGCTCGATCTCGCCAAGGCCCAGGAACTGTTCGATGCGTCCGGCGTTGGTCCTGTCGAGATCACGCTGACGTATGGAGCGGGCGCTTCGAGTGCCACCGGCGTGTCTCTGGACACCTATCTCGCCAAAATCAAAGATGACCTGGAGCAGATTGATGGGCTGACGGTCAACCTCAGCCCAATGCCACAGGCAGAACGCCTCCAGGCGTATCGAGAGGGCAAGCTGCAATTCACCTTCTCAGGTTGGGCACCCGATTACCCCGACGTCCACACCTACGCCGAACCCTTTGGCAAGTCCGATGGTGCCGCGGCCAAGCGCGTCGGCTATGTCAACCCGCAAGTCGATGAACTGCTCGCCCAGGGCATCGCCGAGTTCGACATCGAAGCCCGCAAGGCCATCTACATCGAGATCCAGAAGATCCTCATCGATGAGGCCCCGTTCTTGGTCCTTGAGCAAGTCGTCGACCGCAAGCCCGCCAGCGTCGCGGTACAGGGCGTCACAACTCACTCCGTGTACCAACTCCAGCTCCGTTACGCGTCCAAGACCGCTTAGCAACGCGTTTAGGGCCGTCACGACCGGCACCAATGCCGGCTCCGTTCAGTGTCACGCAGCCGCCCTCGGCCCGGGTTCTCTTTGCCCGGGCCGAGGGCGGGATGGACGAAACGTGCACCGATTTGATCCGACAACCGATTTGATCCGACAAGCGAAACGCTCTCCCAGCTGAGCGCCGAATTCGGCGGACTCTCCCGAGGCACTCATGGGACTCTCCACCTATATCCTTCATCGCATCGTTCTGGCTGTGGTCGTCCTCTTTGTGGTCAGCATCGCCACGTTCATCCTCGTCCACGCCGTCCCTGGCGACCCGCTGGCGGCCATCATGGGCGACCGCGCTGCCGACAACCCCGAGATCCGTGCCCAATATGAAGAGCGCTGGGGCCTGAACGATCCGCTGCCGGTCCAGTACGTGACCTATCTGAGCAATATCGTGCGGGGAGACTTTGGCGAGTCGATCAGTTCGCGACGGCCGGTGTCGGAGGATCTCCGTCAATTCATACCGGCCACGATCGAGCTCACCATCGCGGCCATGTTCTTCGCCCTCGGTGTGGGCATTCCGCTTGGCATCGTCGCCGGGATCTATCACGGCCGCTGGCCGGATAACCTCTCGCGCTTCGTCGCCCTGATCGGCACGAGTGTGCCAGTCTTTTGGTTAGGGCTTCTGCTGTCTTACCTCGTCTGGTTCAAGCTCGGCTGGCTGCCGCGACAGGGCCAGCTCGACACCGGCATGGAACCTCCCAACGTCGTCACCGGCATGGTCACCATCGATGCTCTTATCGCCGGCGAGGGCGAGGTGTTCCGCAGTGCCATTCGCCACCTGATCCTGCCGGGCATCGTCCTCGGCTCTTACGCCATGGGCATCATCGCCCGCATGCTCCGCTCTTCCCTGGTGAGCGCGCTCGCCGACGATTATGTGAGAACGGCCCGGGCAAAAGGGCTGGGCGAGCGCCGTGTTGTCGTCGGCCACGCGCTCCGAAATGCCTTGATACCTACCGTGACCGTTCTCGGACTTACGTTTGCCAGTCTTCTAGCTGGCGCGGTGCTGACCGAATCCATCTTTGCCTGGCCGGGAATCGGCCGATACGCCGTCAAGACAGCGCTCGGCCTGGACTATCCGGGTCTGCTGGGAGTCACGCTTTTCGTTGCGGTGGCGTACATTTCGTTCAACCTGATCGTTGACATCATCTACGGCATTCTCGATCCCCGGATACGGATGTCATGAGCGGCATCACCGATGCCGGGATGATGGAGTCGCTGTGGTAACGATCGCCGCCCCACGGTCCGAATCCACGACGATCGCCGCCGAGATCGTCCGGCCCCACCGATCCCAATTCGGTGAGATCCGCCGGGTCTTGCGCCGGCAGCCGCTGGCCATGGCCGGACTGGCAATCATCCTCTTTTGGTTGGCGGTGGCCATCCTCGCGCCAGTTCTTCCAATCTCCGACCCGAACGGTCAGGACATCCCCAACAAGCTTCGCGCGCCGGGAATCGAGTTTCCCCTGGGAACCGACGACCTCGGCCGCGATATGGTCAGCCGGGTGATCTGGGGAGCAAGGATCTCGGTCCCTGCTGGAATCATGGTGGTGCTGGCGACCGGCACGATCGGATGCCTGCTCGGCGCGATTGCCGGCTATTTCGGCGGTGCGGTCGACAGCTTCATCATGCGCATCTGCGATGCGGTCCTGTCATTCCCGTCGATCATCCTGGCGATGGCGATCACGGCCGCGCGTGGCGGACCTGGACTTGGCAACGCCCTGGTCGCCGTCGTCCTGGTGCTGTGGCCGGAATATGCCCGCTTGATGCGAGGCCAGGTTCTTTCGATCAGGGCGAACGACTTCGTCACGGCCGCGGAATCGCTCGGGGCATCGAGATGGCGAATTCTGGCCCGGCACATTCTGCCGAGCACCGACGCGCCCATCATCGTCAAGGCGACCCTGGACGTCGGCAACGCCATCGTGATCACCGCCGGACTGAGTTTCATCGGACTGGGCGCGGTGCCTCCGGATCCCGAGTGGGGCGCCATGATCAATCAGGGCTTTCGCAAGGGCCTGCAGTATTGGTGGTATTCGGCGGTGCCTGGAATCGCGATCATGAGTATCGTCATGGCCCTCAACTTCTTTGGCGACGGCCTCCGTGACGCCCTTGACCCACGGCGACGCGGAAGTTAGGTGCCAATTCGTAGGCAACGCTTTCTCCTGCTTGCTAAGATCGCGGCCAACACGTTGCCCATGCATCCAGCAGGTGATAAAGGTTTGAATCCCAGGTGAACGATCAATCTCGATCGGGTGTCCACGGAGCGTGGCCGTCCGACCCGGTACCCGCACACCTGCTGGCGTACATCGCCGAACATCGAGTCGACGCCGAGGTCTTGGTGCCTGGGGTGCCCATGCCCACGGTGCCGATGGCGGCCGCGGCGATTGGGGTGAGCGAAAGCGAGATCCTCGAAGTCGCTGGTGTTCGCGGCGCCGGACGGGCAACTCGTGCTGGCAATTGCGGCCGGCCCGGCCCGGATCGACCGGGGCCTCCTCGCTGACGCCGCCGGTCTGCCGAAGTTGAAACTTGCAGACGCAACCGTCGTCCAGGAATCTACCGGGTTTCCGGCGGGCGGTGTGGCGCCAATCGGCCATCTGACCCCCCTGCGCGTCATCCTGGACGAAGGTGCGGCGGCGCTCGATGTCGCCTACGGAGGAGCTGGGACCGAGCACGGCCTACTCCGGATCGCGCCCGTAGACATCATTCGCCTGACAGGGGCGATCGTCGCTCAGATCACCGCGCCGATCCCGTAGCGTAACCCCGTCTGCTTTCGACGAAAGTAGCGGCAAACCTCGCCGCATGATCCTCCACACATGTTTGCAATACGGGTGGCGAAGCGGCACGCCTCGCCTCCACGTGCCGGCTCTGCCGCTGATTTGATCTGATTCTGGGGGGTCGCCCCCTGGGGGCGGCGCGGTCGACCGCGCCGCGTCGGGCTCGCTGCTGTCCGAGGTGGTTCCGTTCGACGCGCAATTTTTACCGACGTCAAATGCCGGCGGGGCGTCCGCGACAACATGCGGTCGCCGCACGGGCCGGTCCGGGACGGCGCCGTCCCAAGCGCAGACGCTCCCTCGCCCAAGCGGCGCGCCGGGCCGGCCGCCCGCCTCCCTCTCGTGCCCGTCTCCGTTGAGGTGGGATAGAGGTCGATCGCGAGGGTGATCGCCGGCTCCAGCACGTAGGGTCGGCCGTGGACGTAGGTCCGCTGGCCACGCTGGTGGCTGAGAGGGTAGAGCGCTTCCCGGCCGCGGTACGGCTCCTCCGAACCGTGCAGCTGCAGCCGCACGGTCGACGCCTCGCCCCACAGCGGGATCTCACCGATCGAGCGGTCGTCGGTCCAATAGGGATCTTCGTTGTCGGGAGTCGCGTCGCGCTCGCGCATAAGCCGCTTATAGCACGGGGAGCGGGACACACCATCGATCAGGTTGCCACGACGGGGTGTTGGGCCCTTGACAGGGGCAGCGGGACGTCAGAACGGGATCTCGTCGGGGGAGACATCCTCCGCGGCGGTTGTTGGGCTCTGTTCGACGGGCGGTTGATCGACCTTGCGGCGCCCGAGGAATAGGACGTCGCCGGCGACGACCTCGGCCACCCCGCGCACCTTGCCTTCCTCGTCCTGGAAGCTGCGGTACTGCAGGCGCCCTTCGACGTAGAGCGGGTCGTCCTTCTTGATGTACTTGGCCGTCGCACTCCTCTGGCGAGGTGTGCGGAGTTCGCGGATTCGTCGCTTACTACGCCACGCGGGCAGGGGATACCCTCACCAGTGTGACGGTCTGCGAGACGCAAGCGGGGACCCAGGAATCGACGCGACGGGCGAGCGACTGGGTCAAACAGAACCTGACCGGCGCCTCGACCGCTGCGCCGCGGATCACCGAAGGGAAGACCTTCGTGCAGTTCTGATCACTCGCCGCGTGCTGACATCGTGGCACGAAGAACGTGGGGCGGGCTGCGGTCCGTCCCACTGTCGGTTAATGGATCAGGTTCGTCTAACAGCTTACCCGGTGAGCAACAAATGAGACGCTGATTGTGAGACAGGTGTTGAGACGATCGGCCGTACTTAGCGAAGCATGAAACGAACGCTGTTCGGGGTTGTCGCAGAAACGCTCCATTATGAGAGTCCGACCTTTCGACGGTACTCGGGTGCTCTGTCGGCTTGGTTGACCGCGCATACCGTCCAAGGACGGTATGCGCGGTCTCTGTTTGACGTTCTCCGCCAATCGGCGGATCTAGACTGGTCTGAGCGGTTTGGTCACCGCTCGTCGAGGATTTGGGCGTCAGCCCGCCATCTTCGCTAGCATGTGATCGATGACTTCGCTGTGCTCCCTTTCAGGGCTGAAAAGGATCACCTCGGCGTCCTCGGCGACCCGCACCGTGTGGCCTGGTGGCCAGTAGAAGAGGTCTCCTGCGAGGACGTTCTCTTTGGTACCGTCCGCAAAGGTGACGACGAGATCGCCTTGAAGAAGGTAGCCCCAGTGCGGCGACTGGCATAGGTCATCCTTGAGGCCTTGAAGTAGCGGCGCGATGTCCGTGCCTGCGCCGAGCGAAAAGTACTCGCCGCTCATAGAGCCGTATCCTGAGGCGTCTCCGAAGTTTGGCAGTTGTCTCGCGACTGCGCCCGGAACATCGATTCGAACCGGAATGTCTTGCTTGGATATCCGCATCATCGTCTCCTATCTGATACCTGTTGATTGGTTGTGTCCGTCATGACGCCGTCAGGGTCAGGGGCCCGTCATGGTCAGCAGGGGCTAGTCCAGCCGTTCCTTGGTTCGTGACGGCGGCACGACGGACCGGGGCGGGTCCCCGGTCCGTCGTCGCGGGGGGTCGTGGCGGTCGTCGACGTCGGCGGGCGCTAGTACGGCTGCCCCGGCAGGTGCTGCCCCGGCAGGTAAGGACCGTCGCCGCCGTCGACGGCACAAGCGAACTCGACGGTCAGCCAGTTGCTCCAGACCGCCGTCACCTCGTCGAGGGCCCGCATCATCGCCGTCGTCCCGCACAGCTGCCCGAAGGCCTCGTAGAGGCCGCCCCCGGGGACGTCCACCAAACTCCGCCCCAGCGGGCCGTCGCCCGGCTGGTGGACCAGGACGGTGGTGGCGAGGCTGGCGGTGACCCAGCGGGGCTCGTAGAGCTTGGCGCCCATCTGGTCGTAGACGGCCAGGTAGACGCGGCCGCCGGGGGTGAAGTCCGTGCCGGTGACGGTGAACAGGTCCGGCGTCCGGGTGCCGGCCGAGACGTCGGTCAGGCTGGGGATGGGGGCGGCTGATGCCCCGGCCAGCCCCGGGTCGGCGGCGGCGGGGCGGCCGCCCGTGGCGCCGCCCAGGGCCAGGAGGGCGAGGAGGGCGAGGACGCCGGCGACTCTGAACGTCAATCCGAGCGCGAGCGCGCCGCCTACCGTCACGATCCACCGTCCGACTTTGGCTTCGAGTCTGTGCGTCGTCTGCGTCTTCATCGTCGTGCTCCCCAGCCTTGATCGCTTCTCCCGGCCCGCCGCCGGGTCCCGTGTGGGATGCTTCGATCATGCCGGGGGAGCGCCGGGGGCGAATCGAACGGAGGTCGCAACCGCCGAGCGGACGCGTGGGAGCCGGTCTACGACCTTGGTCGTAGGCGAGTCGCGGGCCGCCCGGAACGCTGCGGATTCGGGCTCAGGCGAGGCCGTGGCCGTGCGCCCAGGTGTTGAGGGCGGAGCGGGACGGGAGCCCCAGCTTGCCGAGGACGTTGGTGAGGTGGCGCTTGACGGTCGGCACGCTGAGAAACAGGGTTTCGGCGATCTCGGCGTTGCTCATGCCGGCCGCGACCAGCCGCACCACCTCCGCCTCGCGCGGCGTCAGGCCGTGCTCGGCAGCCGGAGGCGATCCAGACGCGGCGGTATCGCCGGCGTCCGGGTCGGCGGTGATCGCCTCCAGCGGCTCCGCGCGGCCGAGCGCGCGCGCCGCCCGGTAGCGGTCCTCGCCCAGCGCGCGCTGGGCCGCCGCCGCGGCCCCCTCGAACACCCGCTCGTCGCGCCGGAACGGGACGGTGCCGGCGATCTCGTACCGCGCCTCCGCCGCGCCGATGCGCCGGGCCGCCAGCTCGGCCTGCCCGCGCGCCGCGGCGACGGCGGCCAGGCCGACGAGCGCGCCCGCCAGCCGCAGGGTGTCCCCGAAGCGCTCCGCGATGGGCACCGCCTCGCGGTAGAGCGCCTCGGCCCGATCGACGTCGCCCCGCAGCAGGGCGACGTTGCCCAGCCCCGGCAACGCGTCGCTCAGGTACCAGTCGAAGCCGTCCGACCGCGCCAACGCCGCCACCTCCTCGAATCGCGCCGCGGCGTCGGCGAGGTCGCCCTCGGCGGTCGCGACGTCCCCCAGGATTTGGACCTGTTTGATGCGGTACGTCCGCCCCGCCACGTCGGCGGGGTCGGCGCCTTGGGAGAGCGCGAGTCCGCGCTCGAGCCGCTCCCGGGCCACCGCGTACGCGCCCTGCCGGTAGGCGAGCAGGCCGTAGCCACCCAGGGCCATCGCCATGCCCGCCGGGTCGTCGACCTCTTCCGAGAGGGCAACGGCCGCCGCGTAGTGCTCCTCCGCCCCGGCGTAGTCGCCCAGGAAGATCGCCACCATGCCCGCAGCCGTGCGCGCCGGCGCCCGCAGCGCGACGGGGGTGCGCTCGCCCAGCACCACCGCGCGTTCCAGCCATTGGCGCCCCTCGCCGTAGCGGGACTGGACGAACCAGTAGTAGAGCAGCGCCGCCGCGAGGCCGACGAACGGCGCGGGGTCCGCCGATCGCTCGAGCCAGGCCAGCGCGGCGAGCAGGTTGCCGTCCTCCGCGCGCAGCCGCTCCAATTCCGCGCCACTGTGGAACACCATGGAAGCCCGGGCCGCTTCGGCCAGCGCGGCGAAGAACGCCGCGTGCCGCTCCCGCACGGCGTCCACCTCGCCGCTCGCCTCCAGCTGCTCCAGCCCGAACTCGCGCACCGTCTCCAGCATCCCGAAGCGCGGCTCGCCCGGCCCCGCGCCCACCGGGTGGACCAGGCTCTGCGCGGCGAGCGCCTCGACGCCCGCGAAGGCGTCGCCGCCCGCGCTCTCCGCCACCGCCGCCGCGGCGTCGAGTGCGAATCCGCCGACGAAGACCGCGAGGCGGCGCAGGAGCGCCCGCTCGTCGCTGGAGAGCAGCTCGTAGCTCCAGGCGATGGCGCCGCGCATCGTCTGCTGCCGGTCGGGGAGGTCGCGGCCTCCACCGGTCAGGAGCGGCAGCGCCCGGGCCAGCCGGGCCAACAGGGCCTCCGCAGGCAGCAGCCGGAGTTTGGCCGCCGCCAGCTCGATCGCCAGCGGCAGGCCGTCGAGGCGGCGACAAACCTCGGCAACGGCATGGGCGTTGGCGTCCGTCAGCACGAACCCGGGCTGGGCGGCCCGCGCCCGCGCCACGAAGAGGCGCACCGCCTCGGCTTCGGCGATTGCCGCGATGGGGGGTTGATCGCTCGCCTTGGGTAACCCGAGCGGACGGATGGCCTCGGCGTGTTCGCCGGAGATCCGCAACAGGGTGCGACTGGTGACCAGCGCGGTGAGATCCGGGCACGCGGCGAGCAAGTTGGCAACCGGCGACGCCGCGGCGAGCACGTGCTCGAAGTTGTCCAGCACCAGGAGGAGATGCCGGGACCGGAGCGCGGATGCCAGGCGCTCCGCCAGCGGCCGATCCCCGGCCTCCGGAACCCCCAACGTTCGCGCAACTGCTGCGATCACCAACGCGGGATCGAGGACCGCGGCCAGCGGCACGAAGGCGACGCCGTCCGCGAAGTCCCCCGCTACGTCCCCGGCCGCGCGCAGCGCCAGCCGGGTCTTGCCCACGCCGCCGGGTCCCGTGAGCGTGACCAGACGCACCGCCGGGTCGCGCAGGCGCCCGATGATTTCGGCGATCTCCCGTTCGCGCCCAATGAGAGGGGTCAGCGGGGTCGGCAGTGACGCGCTCGCGCCGGCGATCGGCTGCTCCATGGTATGCCCCGTCCGGGTTCGGTGGTCTGCACGGCATGATCCGGCACGGACGGGTGCTCGTCAACGCCGGCCGACCGATCGCCCCTCTCGTGCGCGGACCGAGCCCCGGCGTTGCCGTGTCGCGCGTGGCATAGCAGCCCCTCCGGTCGGGTCGCCAAAGGGGCGCACTGCTACGCAGTTGCCGGGGCGACTGCAAACATGTGTGGAGGATCATGCGGCGAGGTTTGTTCGACGACAGTAGCGGTCCCATCCGGGGATGCGCCATAATCGTCCGGTTGTTCGCCAAGGGGCGAGCCCGATCTGACGTGCGTTCATCCCAATGAGATTGCCACTTGTCTACTACGCTCGTAATCGTCGGTTTGCCTTCGTCGGGCAAGACCACCGCCTTTAATGCCCTGACCCTGGCCGAAGCCGAAACCGGTACCTTCAGCGGTGGGGAGGGCGAACCTAACCTCGCAACGGTCAAGGTCCCAGATCCTCGATTGGACCTCCTGACCGATATGTTCCGGCCGCAGCGGAAGGTCCAGGCGGACGTCCAGTACTTCGATGTTGCCGGGATCGCCAAGGGGATCGCCGAGAAGGGCATGAGCGGCCAGTTGCTCGGCTACCTCTCCCAGGCCGATGCCTTGGTCCATGTCGTCCGCGCCTTCGAAGATCCTAATGTCCCGCACACCGATGGATCTGTCGATCCACTTCGCGACATCGAGACGCTCAACCTCGAATTCCTGTTCAGCGATCTCGCGCTGATCGACAAACGGCTCACCCGGCTGGTTTCGCAGATCCCCAAGACTCGTGGCGCCGAGCGCGAGGCCTTCGAGCGCGAGCAGGTCGTTCTCACGAAGCTCAAGGGGGCGGCCGAAGCGGACACTCCTCTTCGCGAGGTCGTCGGCGAACTGGATCCCGATGACGCCAAGATCCTGCGCGGATTTGGCTTTCTGACGGCGAAGCCCCTCCTGGTGCTCCTCAACCTCGGCGAAAACCAGCTCGGAGCGGAAGGCGACGCGATGGTCGCCGCGGCGCGGGAGCAATTTGCTCGTCCCGGCGTGGCAATCGACGCGCTGGCGGGCCAGATCGAAATGGAGATTGGCCGGCTGGATGAGGACGATGCGGCGGTCTTCATGTCCGACCTGGGCATTACCGAATCAGCACGGGCCCGCGTCATCCGCCAGTCGTTCGATCTGCTTGGCTTGATTCCATTCTTCACCGTTGGCCCCGACGAATGCCGGGCGTGGACGATTCGCCGTGGCGCCACGGCGGTCGAGGCCGCGGGCGAGATCCACTCCGACATCCAGCGGGGCTTTATTCGTGCCGAGGTCGTTGGCTACGACGACATGATCGCGGCCGGATCGATGGCGGAGACGAAAAAGGCGGGCACATTCCGGCGAGAAGGCAAGACCTACATCGTCAACGATGGGGACATCATCAACTTCCTCTTCAACGTCTAGCGGCGGGCGGCGATGAGCGAGGAGATCGACGATCTTGAGATCGAGATCACATTGCAACCGGTCCCGCTCGCCGCGGCCCGGTTGCTTGTCGTCGGCGCAGTCTGCAGACGGGCCTTCCTCGAGCTCGATCCGGCCACCGCTGCGGCCAGCGACGATCCGGAAGGAGATAGGTTCGACCTCGCCGCCTGGCTGACAGAGGAAGGGCTGGATCCCTTTATTTCGGCGTCCGAGCGGCACCTTCTCAACCGGCGCATCGGCGGACTGACCGTCGCCGAGGCGCAGGAGGCAAGCTGGCAGATTGAGGCGGCCGCGGCACTTGCCTGGGCACTCGAGTTTCTGGAAGAGCCGCCGCCGCTCGACGGGCCGATCGATCCTGCCTCCCTGTTGGCCCTGCTGCCTTCTCCTTGGGACAAGACGCGGCCATTTCGGGAAAACGCTGAACTGCTGCCCGAAGAACTCATTGCGGTCGAGCGGGAACGCGCCGAGTTGTGGTTTTGGCGTGCGTCGATTGAAGCCGATCGGGTCGAGGCAAAAGGCAGAGCGGCGACTGAACTGAACGCGGCAATCTCCGAGGTGGCCGCGGAAGCCGCCGCCGCCGAATTCTTCACTGCTCCAATCGACAACGACTTCCCGGTTCGGGGCCGATCGTATCGGTCTACACCATCCGCACAGCTAGATACGCTCGAGGCCGTTGCCACGGAGCGCCTCCGTGCACTCAACTGGTTGTGCGGCCTCTCCCGCTCCTGGGACGCTCCCGTTTCGATTTAGCGACCAATTCCGGCGCAGGGGATTGACTTTTCCTCATAGTTCGACGATCATCTAATTAGATGATCGTCGAACTATGAGGAGCACCATCATGTCACCGCCACTCGATGACGACCACGTTGAACGCCTAGCTGAAGTCTTTCGTGCTCTGGCTGATCCGGCGAGGCTTCGTATTCTCGGTGCAATTGCCGAACGAACCCGTTCCGGCACCGAGCTGAGCGAAATGCTCAATCTTTCGCCGCCGACGATCAGCCATCACATCGCCAAGCTGACCGCCGCCGGACTGATCGCGACGACCCCGGACGCCCAGCGACGCCTCTACTCCCTCAACACCGACACCCTGCGCTCACTGGCGAGATCTTCAGCCCAGCCTGTCGAATCGGTCCAAGACTCGACCGCTAGGGACGCCGATCGCGAACGCAGCAAGACAATCCGCGACTTCTTCAAGGACGGCACCCTGAAGCAGATCCCGGCGCAGAGACGGAAACGCGTCTTCGTTCTCCAACACCTGATGGAGCGGTTCGTGCCTCGGACCGAGTACTCCGAGAAGACGGTCAACGAGATGCTGAAAAGCGCCCATCCGGACTTCGCCACGCTCAGGCGCGAGCTCGTCGACTACGGCTTCATGACCCGTGAGAACGGCATCTACCGCGTCGCGGAGGCGCTCCCAATCCGCGGACCCAACGTCGCCCAGGAAATCTCAGGGGACGAACACGACTGGCTAAAGACGCTCGTCGACAGTGCCCTCTCCGCAGATCGCCCTGACCGCTCGAGAAATCCCAGCAAACCGCAGGAGAAGCATCGGTGATCGCGACCCTAAAGCCCATTGCGTTCTGGGCGGGCACCCACTCCGTGCACTTCTCTCCCAAGACGATATTCCGCAGGTCCAGGCACTCCTCGAGCGATGCCAGGAATTCTGGTGGATCTCGGAGGGTCGACGCGTCCCTGCCGATGCCGCCAGCTCGAACTTCGCCGACGCCCCGCCGAACTACGACCTTAGCCGCATGATCTATCTCGGGATCTACAGCCCGGCCGGCCGGCTGGTCGGCTTCCTTACCACTCCACCTGACTACCCGGCAATGGGGGACTGGTACATCGGTCTGATGGTCCTCGACCCCGACGCCCGCGGCCGAGGCCTTGGGGAAGCAGTCTACCGGGCCTTTGAAACATGGGTGGCGTCCCAGGGAGGTCGGCGAATTCTGCTCTCGGTGGTCGACGACAACGCGCGCGGCCGCAACTTTTGGGAACGGATGGGATTCATGCCGCTTCGAGTGGTGCCCCCAAGAGTCCACGGCGAGAAAACGCAAGGCATGCTCGAAATGGAACGCCGGATCAGTGCCGATGGGAATGATGGCTAGAGCGCTCACCATAAGGTTGACCTGCCGCCCATGTCGCCCGGGACTCGAAGTCCCGGGCTGAGTGACGGAAGCCGGCTCAAGCCGGCTAATGAGCGCGGCGCGGCAGCCTCGGAGAGGCTGTCCGGTTCAGCCCGGGCCGTGAGCCCCGGGCGGCAGGGAGACGCGGCCAACCGTTCCGGCGAGCACTCTAAACGCTTCCCTGGCCTGACGGATGAACTCGCGGATGGTCTCGCTGTCCTTGCGGCCGCCGATCTCCACGCCACTGCTGACATCTACGCCGAGTGGCGCGACGGTAGTGATCGCCTCCGCTACATTACCGGGATCTAGGCCACCTGCGAGCATCATAGGCTGGTTCGCCGCCAGCATGGAAGCAAGCTGCCAATCCGCCCGTGCCCCAGTCCCGCCGAAGTGGCCGGGATGATACCCGTCGACCAGAAAAGTCACCGTTGGAATCACCTGGTTCCATTGCTCGACGACGCCGACGAGGTCGGCGGCGGTGGTATCAGGACGCGGACGAAGCGCCTTGATCACCGGTCGGTTGACCCCGATCACATCGCTCGGCCGTTCGTCACCGCTGAGCTGAATGATGTCCAACCCAGCTTCATCCGCAATTGCGTTCATGTCGCCGGCAGCAGTGTTGACAAATACACCTACCGCGACGAGGTTGCCGTGAGAAACCGCTTTTGCCGCATTGATCGCCCGCCGGGCGACACCCGGGGAAACGTAGCGGCGGGTCGGCGCGAAGATGAAGCCGATCATGTCGGCGCCAGCCTCCGCCGCGGCGACCGCGTGCTCCGGCTCCCTCAATCCGCAAATCTTGATGGTCCCGGGGGAAATAGTCAGGGTTCCCACCGGACGGTCAGGACGGCTGCAGCAGCGCGGCGACGGCTGCACTGCGGTCCGGCGAAACAATCAGTGACTCGCCCACCAGCACCGCGTGAACACCAGCGCGGTGCAGCCGATCCACATCTGCCCGTGTAAAAATCCCGCTCTCGCCAACCAGGACAACGCCTTCGGGCACGTCGGGTGCGAGCCGCTCGGTCACCGCGAGATCGATCTCGAATGTGCGCAGGTCGCGATTGTTCATGCCAATCAGCTTGGCGCCCAGCGACATCGCTCGACGCAACTCTCCGGCGTCATGGACCTCGACCAGGGCGTCCAGGCCACATTCGATGCCGTAGTCAATCAGGTCGCGCAACTGGGCGTCCGTCAGCGCCGCGACGATCAGGAGGAAGGCGTCGGCGCCGTATGCCCGAGCCTCCAGGATCTGGAACCGGTCGACCACGAAATCCTTACGCAAGACCGGGGCGGGTCTGGTACCCGCGTGCGCAACGCCGGCGGCGGCCGCAAGATCCTGGAGCGAGCCATGGAAGAACGGCTCGTCCGTGAGAACCGATAATGCGGCCGCCCCACCGATGAGGTATTCATGGGCGACGACGGGTGGATCAACCGTCACCGGAAAGACCCCGCGAGAAGGGGAAGCCCGCTTTATTTCGGCGATGACGGAGACATCGGGTCCCGACAGGGCCGCATGCAGGCTCACCGGATGGGGTCGATCAGCGGCCATCCGCTCGAGGTCCGCCAGCGGCGCCTCAGCCTTCCTCTGGCAGACGTCGCTGACTGTCCTTTGGATGATCCGGTCGAGGATGGTTCCGGTTTCGACCGTGGCTGCCTCGCTCATGCCGACACCAATGCCGGCTGCCGGGCACCAACCAGACCGGTCGTGAACGACGCGAGTTCGTCGATTTTTGTCAATGCCCGGCCGGAATCAACGACCTCCTCTGCGATGCGGATCCCCTCGGCAAATGATCCGGCGGCATCCGCCGCGTAGATTCCCGCTCCCGCGTTAAGGAGTGTGACCGAACGACGGGGACCGGGCTCGCCCGACAGGATCGAGCGGGTGATCGCAACATTTTCGGCGGCGCTGCCACCACTTAGCGCCTCAGCAGGTGCGCGCTCGAGGCCAAAATCCTCCGGCGTAATAAAGTACGACTCGATCTTGCCGGTGCGGGCGTCGAACTCGGTCACTGTCGAGGATCCCGCCAGCCCCAGTTCGTCCAGGCCTTCCTCGGCATGGACCAGCACCGCGTGTCGACTACCGAGGACCTGAAGGACTCGAGCCAGCTTCTGGGCAATGTCGGGGTGGCCGACGCCGATCAATTGGTGGCTCGCGCCGGCGGGATTGGTGAGCGGACCAAGCACGTTGAAAATCGTGCGGATGCCGATCTCGCGACGGGCAGGACCAACGAACCGCATTGCCGGGTGGAACGCCGGCGCGTACATAAAGCCGATGCCGACGGAGTCGACGCATCGGCCGACCTCGTCCGGCGTCAGTTCGATGTGGACGCCGAGACCTTCCAGCAGGTCGGCCGAGCCGCATTTACTGGTGACCGCGCGATTGCCGTGCTTCGCAACTCGAATACCTGCCGCGGCGATGACGAACGACGCCGTAGTCGAAATGTTGAATGTCCCGGCGCCGTCGCCTCCCGTGCCGCAGGTATCGACCAGGGGACCGTCTGTCCGAGAGACATCAACCTTGAGCGCATGTTCGCGCATCGCGGAGGCAAATCCGGCAATCTCGGCAACCGTCTCGCCGCGCATCCGCAAGCCCGTGACAAGCGATCCGATTTGGGCGTCGGTCACCGATCCGGTCATGATGGCGTTCATGGCCGCCATCGCTTCATGCCGCTCTAGCTCGCGGCCCTCAACGACCGCGCGAATCGTCGGTCGAACGTCGTACGTCGATGACTCGGCGGCTTCTGCCATGGTCATCCTCCCTTTGAACGTGCGAGACAGGACGAGGAGACGGCACTTGGCCTAGTAGCCGAGTGCCGCCAACGTTGCCTGAGTCTGACCGGCGGCGACCAGCGAACCCGGCCCCCGGCCGAGGAAATTCGCCAGGAGGTTCGGACCTTCCGGTGTCAGGATTGACTCAGGGTGGAACTGAACTCCCTCGAGTTCAAACTCCCGGTGGCGCATCCCCATGATGAGGCCGTCGTCGGTTTCAGCAGTCACGTCGAACTCGGCCGGTAGCGATGCGCGCTCGACGATAAGCGAGTGGTAGCGAGTTGCTTCGAACGGCGACGGGAGGCCGGCGAAGACGCCCTTCCCGCTGTGGTAGATCGGCGAAGTCTTGCCATGCATCAGCGATGGTGCCCGAACCACTCGTCCCCCGAACGCAGCGGCAATCGACTGCATTCCAAGACAGACGCCCAGCATCGGCACCCGACCCGATAGAGTCTGGATGAGTTCGACCGAGATTCCGGCCTCGGCGGGAGTGCACGGCCCCGGCGACAGGACGACTCGGTCGATCGAGGGCAGCTTCCGCTCGATCTCGGCGACGGTGATCAGGTCGTTTCGGGCGACTTCTACCTCTTCACCCAGTTCGCGCAGGGCCTGATAGAGGTTGAAGGTGAACGAGTCGTAGTTATCAAGTAGGAATATCATCGAACACCTTCCTCGGCTGAACCGGCGGCGAGCGAGACGGATTCGTACTGGGTCCGCTCCAGATCCTCTGCGAGCTCAATCGCACGCAGGAGCGCCCGCATCTTGTGATGGCTTTCGGCGAACTCACCGTGCGGTGTGCTGTCCGCAACGATTCCGCCGCCGGCCTGCATCGAGGCCACCCCATCCTTGACGACGAGGGTACGCAGGGCGATGCAGGTGTCCATGCCGCCTGACAGGTCAACGTACCCGACTGCTCCGGCATAGGGCCCGCGCCGGTCGGTTTCGAGTTCAGCGATGATCTCCATCGCCCGCACCTTCGGCGCTCCGGAAACGGTTCCGGCTGGGAAGCACGAACGCAATGCGTCCAACGCGGACAGTCCCTTGGCCAGTTGGCCTTCGACGTGGCTGACCAGGTGCATCACGTGTGAGTAGCGTTCGATCTTCATCAACTGCGGAACCCGAACGCTGCCGGGAGCGGCCACCCTGCCGATATCGTTCCGGCCGAGATCGACAAGCATGATGTGCTCGGCACGCTCCTTGGCGTCGGACGCGAGGTCCTCAGCGAGGGCGTCGTCTTCCTCGACTGTAGCGCCGCGCGGTCTCGTTCCCGCAATTGGGTGATTGATGATAACGCCGTCTTCGTGGCGCACGAGCAACTCGGGCGACGCACCGACAATTTGGTGGTCCTCGAAGTCGAGATAGAACATATACGGCGATGGATTTACCGTTCGCAGCGCCCGATAGATCGTGAACGGATGGGCGGGTGTCGGAACATCGACCCGCTGCGAGAGCACCACCTGGATGATGTCTCCGGCTGCGATGTACTCCTTGGCCCGCTCGACGATCGCGTGGTAACGCTCTGTCGATGTGTTGGACTTGGCCCGCTCGGCGGGGGTGTCCGGCAGAGGATCACTCCCGATCGGCAGTGCTGGGACGTGGGCTTGCAGGCGGTTGACCAGATCGTCCACCTGGGCCGCCGCCCGCGCATACTCCCGTTCAAGGTCGCCGCCATTGATGTGGACATGGGCGACTGCCTTGATCGTCCGCTCCAGATGATCGAAGACTAGAAGCCGATCGACGAGCACAAAACGACCGTCCGCCAACGCCAGACCTGGGCCAGGCGCCTCGCCCACCCGGGGCTCGAATCCGCGGACGGCTTCATAGCTGAGGTAACCGACCGCCCCGCCGAGGAAACGCGGCAGGCCGTGCGCGGGCAGCGCCCGATGAGCATCGACCATCGTGGCGAGCGGTTCGAGTGGATCCTGGTAACTGACCGACGTCGTTCCTTCGGCGCCGACCGTTGTGGCGACCCCGCCATCCAGGGTGAGCAGATCGAATTCCCCAGCGGCGATGAAGGAATACCTGGCAAGTCGCTGGCCTCCCTCGACACTTTCGAGGACGAACCCCTTGCCGCCATCCCAGATCTTGAGGAACGCGGAGACCGGGGTCTCCAGATCGGCCATGATCTCGCGATAGATCGGCACCGTCCGAATATCGTCACCGCCGCCGGCAACGATGCTGCGAACGGTCTCCAGCGACGGTGTCGTTTCGATTGATCGGCGGGCGACCCGTCGTGGAAGCGTTGACTGAGTCATCGATGTTGTCCCTCCGCCGCCGCCGAGGCGATCGTAGCGAAAACGCAAAAAACCTCCGTCCCATGAGGGACGGAGGTGCCGAAATGCACGCCCCGCGGTGCCACCCTGCGTTGAAGCCGGAATCACCGGCTTCCACTTTTCGAGCGTACGGGCTGCACAGCCGATACGCCGCTCCCTGTAACGGAGGAGATTCCGGTGCTGCCTACTTGGCCGGTAGTCCGGCCGTTTGGAGCACGACTCCCGGATCCATTCCGCTCCGACACGGTACCGGGCTTTCACCAAACCCCGGCTCGCTAAACCATGCTTATGGACACGTACTCGTTCCGATCGTCGCCGATCCACAACCTCAATTGAACCGGACTTTAGCAGCGAAGCGGCCACCTGTCAACGATTCAAAAGTTCGCGGGTGTGCCCCATCGTTTTGCGAGGTGTCGCCGTCGTTCGTCGTCGTAGGGGAGGGTCCCGTGCCCTCCCATCGTCCGCAGGACGATAACGCCGTCGATGGAAACGAGATTACGGCCTGGCGGCCGTGGGAGGGCACGGGACCCTCCCCTACGACGACGGGCAGGCGATCGCGTCACCATGCACAACGATGGGGCACACCCAACGGTCGCAACGCCGTTCTTCCCCGCTACGGCCCACGATCAGTTTATACGCGGGCCTTGCGAGACCGGGGTGCACCATCTAGGATGAACAGGTACCACAGATATGCCTTTACGTCGGTAACTTTGCCGTCACCCGGCCTCGTCACTGAGCGCGGATCCGCAGCGCCGTCGTTTATGGGAGGACTGTGATGTCGCGATGGCGTGATTCGCTAGGGTTGGTCCAGCGACCAATGCTCCTGGTCGTTCTCATCTTTGCCGCACTGGTTCTGGTTGCCTGCGGCGATGACGACGATGAGCCGGAAGCAACGAGTCCGCCTGATCAGCCTCCCGCAGCCACGCAGGCGACGACCGCCGAAGCAACTCCGCAGCAGGGTTCCCCCGCGGCATCACCAGCAGTTGAAGCGGCCACGCCGGTCTCTGCGGCGTCTCCTGCTGTAGGCGCAGCTACGCCGGTCTCTGCGGCATCCCCCGCGGTAGACGCAGCCACGCCAGTCTCTGAGTCGTCCCCTGCCGGATCCCCCGTGGCAGAGGGTTCGCCAATCTCCAGTCCGGTGGCGGAAACCTCGGCTGTCGCATCGCCGGCTGCAGAAGGCTCGCCTGTCGCCAGTCCGGCAACTCCCGAGCCTGCCGCCGCTCCTGTTGTGACAGCTGCCTCTCCCGAGGCATCTCCGGTGAGTGAAGCGACGCCGATATCGCCCGCCGCCAGTCCCACTGCCGATGATTCGGATGCTTCCCCGATTGCCTCACCGTCCGCAGGTGGCGCCTCGCCTGAAGCTGTCGTCACCTCGGCTACTGATGAGGAAGCGTCTCCCGCGGTGGTTGTCCCCCCAGCCGCTCCCACCGCGACAGCAACTCCTGAGCCAACTCAAACGCCCGCACCGACCGAGACGCCGGAGCCGACCAGAGACGCCGGAGCCGACCGAGACGCCGGCGCCGCACCGAACACGCCTGAACCGACCAATACCGCCACGCCTGCCCCGACTGCGACGTCAACCGCCACAGCGACGCCACGCCCGACGAACACGCCGGAGCCGACATCGACTGCCACCCCACGTCCAACCAACACGCCAGAACCAACGCCGACGGCGACCCCAGAACCCACGAACACGCCAGAGCCGACCGCGACCGCGACGTCAACTGCGACGGCGACGCCACGCCCGACCAATACTCCAAGTCCCGAGCCGACTGCTACGGCGACCCCTGCCCCAACGGCCACCCCGACGGTCGCGCCGACAGCGACATCGACTCCTGAACCGACTGCAACTGAACCGCCGGCGCCAACCAGCACGGTTGCTCCGACTGCAACGACGGTTCCGCCGACCTCGACTGCGGCGCCGACGGCCACGGAGCAGGCAGCCGCGCCGACATCGGCGGTCATTCCGCCGCCACCCGTCGCCCCGACCGCTACCGAGTGCCCGCCGACGGTGACACCGGACACCGATGGAACCCCAGCGAGTGCCACTGCTACGGCAACCCCGTCGCCGACGCCGGAGGACGAGGACGCCCCGACGGCGACGCCTTCGCCCACGCCAGACTGCTAGCTCGAACCCGCCAGCCCTATACTCCGTGCCGGAGCACTGTTGGCCCGGCGCGGAGTTTTCTGTGAGCAGCAATACGTATTCCGATTCATCGCGACAGGTCGCGGACGACACGCCTCAGGGGTACGTCCATGTGGTGGAAGTCGGGCCACGAGATGGCCTGCAAAACGAATCCACTCCGATCCCAACCGCGAACAAAATCGCCTTCGTGAACGACCTGTCAGCGGCAGGATTGCCGACGGTCGAAGTCACGAGTTTCGTAAACCCCGCGGTCGTTCCCCAACTCTCCGACGCCGGCGACGTGCTGACCGGCATCGAGCGCAAGCCTGGTGTTCGCTACTTCGTCCTTGTCCCCAACGAACGTGGGCTGGACCGGGCGATCCAGGCCGGAACGGATTCCATTGCCGTATTCGCGGCAGCGACGGAAGGCTTCAGCCGGGCAAATCTACGGGCTTCCATAGACGATGCGTTTTCGCGGTTCGAAGCCGTGGCGCGCCGGGCAACCGATCTCGGCATCTATGTTCGAGGTTACGTGTCGGTTGCTTTCACCTGCCCGTACGATGGTCCGGTCGCACCTGGAGACGCGACAAAGATTGCCCAGCGCCTGTTCGACATCGGGTGTAGCGAGGTCGCATTGGCGGACACAATTGGGACCGCCGGTCCAGTGCAGGTCGAAGCACTTCTTGCGCATGCATTACGAACGTTGCCAGCCGACCGGCTGGCACTCCATCTGCACGACACAAGCGGTCAGGCGTTATCGAACGTGGACGTAGGGCTGGCGGCGGGCATTCGGACATTCGACGCGGCGGCCGGCGGTTTAGGCGGATGCCCGTTCGCGCCGGGTGCGCCAGGGAACTTGAGCACGGAAGCACTCATCGATTACCTACACGGTGCCGGCTATGCCACCGGCGTCGACGCCGGCAAGGTGAGAACGGCGGCCGCACGGATCAAGCGAGAACTCGAGTCTGCCGGCCCGACCTCCGCGACCGCATTCTAGAGCCGCAATCGCAAAATCGCCCGGAGTTGGTGAAGTCCGTGGGCTACTGGATCATCGTCACCCTAATTCTCTTGTGCGGTGTCGTCGTGCTCCTCGCCGCGGCATCGGTCGAGCCTGACAACGAAACCCAGGAGCCGTCAGCAGCGCCCGCACCGGCACACAAGTCAGCCGGCAGCAATGCGAAGCGGACACGAAGGCGGCCGAACCAAGTTGCCCTTGTTATGGTTGTTCCCCGGACCTGCCTTCAGGGCGAGCAACATCCTCCAACTCCGGACTTTCCGGGGACGGCGACAACCGTACTTGCGCATCAAGGTTCCACCCTTTCTGCCGTGGCATGCGCCATCGAGTCAACATCGATCGACCTGGAAGATGCTGTCGTCACGCTCCTGGTCGGCGCCGACAATTTTCTCGCGGGTCACACGCTCGATGCTGTGCTTGATCAACTCGATCGTGTGCTGGACGGACTAGCCAGCTTGCCCGCGATGGCGGTCGTGGGTTCGATTGCAAACGTTGGACCCGCGGTTGCCAACGTCGTTAGCGGAGTCTCTGAGGAGTCGATTTCAACCACGATCTCAATCTGGAACCGGGAAATTGCTGATCTGGCCGAGTCCTACACCGCGGAGTTCGTCGATTTGAGTTCGGTGTCGGTTCGGCTGGTGAAGACAGACGGAAACACTCCCGAACTGACTCTGTCTGCCTGTCCAAACTTGGCTGTGGTGACGGAGGAATTAGCCCCGGCAATCGCCCGCGCCACCGAAAGGGTCCGGACGAACTGAGCGGTTTCTTGATAGCATGAGCCGCCTTGATCGACGATTGTTGCCTTGTTGACTGCTCCTGGAGTTCACATGGACGAGCACAATCTCTCGTTTCTGAAGAACCTGCTGGATGCACCAGGGCCGTCAGGGTACGAACAGGCGCCGGCCAGAGTGTGGCGATCGGAGGCAGCATCATTCGCCGATGAAGTCTGGGGTGATGTCCTCGGGAACTCGTTCGCTCGCCTGAAGTCCGAGGGCGCGACTCGGGTCGTGATCGAGGGGCATATCGACGAGATCGGCTTCCTCATCACCCACATCGATGAACATGGCTACATCTGGTTCGACGGTATCGGCGGCTGGGACGACGCGGTCGTGGTCGGCCAGCGCATGCGGATAGCCGGTCGAAGTGGGGACGTGCGCGGCGTGGTCGGGCGCAAAGCCGCCCACCTGATCCGGCGAGATGACAAGAAAGACATCGAGCTCCGTGATCTCTGGATCGATATCGGTGCCGCGAACCGCGACGACGCCCGCCGCCGGGTCGACGTAGGCGACCCGATCGTGGTCGATGCTGACTTCATCCACCTCACCGATGACCTTTGCGTCTCTCGCAGCATGGACAACCGCGTCGGTGCCTTCGTCGCTCTCGAGGCGGTGCGTCTGCTTTCGCGGGACCGCCCTAAGGCCGACGTCTACGCCATGGCCCCAACCCAGGAAGAGACATCGTTCGCGGGAGCGTACACGGGGTCGTTTCAGGTGGCCCCGCTGGTCGCGATCGCGATCGACGTTACCCACGCGACGGACTACCCAGAGGCGAACAAGAAGTCCGATGGGGAGGTCCGCCTGGGCGGCGGGCCTGTCCTCTCGCGCGGAGCATCGGTCAATCAGAAGGTCTTTGAGGGACTGCGGGCGGCCGCGGAGCGACTTGGGATTGAATGCCCGGTTCAGGGCTCCGGCCGGTACAGCGGAACCGATGCTGACGCGATGATTCGCTCGGGCGCCGGTATTGCCACCGGCATCGTGTCGATCCCCAACCGGTACATGCACTCGCCGAACGAGGTGGTCAGTCTGACTGACTTGACCAACGCAGCGAAGCTGATCGCCGAGTTTGTCCGCACCATCGACGAGAACTCCGACTTCCGCCTCTAGTTGAGTTACGGGAAGGTCGCTTCCGGGACGCGCTGGCAAGTCGAGCAATAGTATGTGCCCCGTCCCCCCACCCGTGTCTTGGTAATTGGGGTGCCGCAAGTTCCGCACTGCTCGCCTTCCCGCGCGTGGACGGCTGGAAAGCCGTCGATCGGGTACGCTCGGGAGTGGATGATCTTTGCCCCTCCCTGGGCGATCCCTTGCTCAAGAGACCACGAGATCGCCGGATGGAGTTTGGCGATCTCATCCGGTGTCAGGCTCTTGCTCGAGCGCGCCGGGTGGATCTTCGCCGCGTGGAGTGCCTCGTCGACGTAGATGTTTCCCAGTCCCGCCAAGACTCCCTGGTCAAGCAGGGCTTGTTTGATCGGGATCGATCGCCGTTGCAGCTTGGCCGCAAGTTCGTCGATCGCGATGCCGTCAGGCCCGGTGGCCTCGGGGCCAAACGAGAATTCGATCAGGGCAGCGGCAACCTCTTCGGTTGGCAATAGCCGGATCCATCCGAACTGACGGATATCGCTGTAGTAGGCAATCGTTCCGTCATCGAAGGTGAGGACCCAGTGCGTCGCCTTGTGGGGATACACCCCATCTGGCTTCGGCACGGGATGACCCGCGACCGCGCGCTCGCCGCCGGGGCGCAGAATTGCCAATTGGCCCGCGAGCTTGAAATGCAGCATCAGGCTTAGTGCGCCGGTGAGGTCGATCATGAGGACTTTCGCCCGGCGGCGGGCAACCACAACCGTCTGCCCGATGATCGGCTCGAGCGAAGGCAAGGGCGAATTGCGGAGCAATTTTTCGAGCGTCAGAACCTGACCGGTGATCGTTCGGCCGACAAGATGTCGCTCGACCAACCGGCGCATCGTTTCGACTTCAGGAAGCTCTGGCACCCAGCCACGTCCTCTCTCGACCGCCAGCCTGGTCTGGTATACACAGCGACGGAGCCGCTCCCCGAAACGAATGCTTCGGGGAGCGGCTCCGATTATCGTGTTCAGCAAATTCTTCCGCGGATCGCGAATCCTGAAAAACTACGATTCGGAGGCTGGCCACCCCCGGCCGCGCATCCAACGAGCAGCTTCCCGGGCGATGTCGAGTCCTACCTCTTCGTCCCGGCAGGCATGGATCACCCGAGCCATGACGTCCCAGACTGCAATATCTGACCGTCGGTGGCGCGCTTCGTACAGCGTCTGGCGCGGCCCGAGTAGTCTTCCGTCGGCCGCGTGCGCCACGCGCCAGTGATCGCCTTCCCACGTCAACGTGACATCGGCACGACCGTACTTCCAGGTGAAGACGTTGTCGTCTCCACCGTCACGTATCGCCGCCAACAAGTTGCCTCCAATTGGCCTGCCGAGCTTGCTGTATGGCTGCCGGTCGCCGGTCCACCAAGCCCATGATGTCAATCGCTCCGCCATCTTCGCTCCCGTCACCCCAACACATAGCAGATAGCCCTCGGCCGAGGACCGCCGATCCGCCCGGGCCGCGTACGTAGGAGTTCGGTCCGCTCACGTGACACCGGCGAAGAACCTCGAAGCCGCGGACAGGTCGGCCTGGGCCGGCGAGCCGAAGCGAACAGCAAAGCTGGACGCCAGCACGCCCGGCGCCTCACTGCAAATGAGGATCATGTTGCCAACGTCCGAACCGGAAAGGCTTCGACCGTCCCCCACAGAACGAGCGAAACCATAGCAACGCCTTGCCCCGGTGCCAGTATCACCGGGGTGGGTTCCGAGATCAGTTGTCTCTTCGACCTGCGTCGATCGAGCACTCGGTAATCATGGAACTTACATGGCGTCGCCTCTTGTAAGCGACTCTTGCGAGTTCGGCCAGTTTAGCGCAAGAAATTCCGAGCGCCTAGTGGTGGACGGCGGCGCGCCGATGCGCCATGCTTGCCACAAAATGCCCGGAGTATCGCGGTAATTGCGCAAAACTGGCGTGAACGCGTCGCCTTACAAACCCGCGGTAATCTTCCCTGCTGAGGCTTCATTTCCGTAATCCGGCCCTTCAAATTGCGCCGAACGTTCAACAGGTAAAAGAAGCATTTACTACAATCACCCGTCACGTGTAGGACCTGCTAACGGACACTCATACCATGCGGATGATCGACGCACTGCCGAAACCATGGCGAATCCAATTGCCACGGCATTCCGCCAGGTGGCTACTTCCGCTCGTTTGCCTCGTCGTCGCCGGAGTTTTCGTCGCCCTTCCTGGCGCCATCGACGTGAAGACCCAGCAAGCGCTGCACGGGCTATGCGCCCAACGCCCGAGTCACTCGTACTGGCTTGGCGATGCCCGACTTCCCTTTGACGCCCGCATGACCGGGATCTACGGCGGCTGCACAATATCGCTGGCGGTTCTCGCCATGCGAGGCCGGCACCACGCGTTCGCCAGGCCAGGGCTGCCTGTGCTTGCTGTCCTCGCTGCTTTCGTCGGTGCCATGGCCGTTGACGGGACGAATTCACTCTTGCTGGACATGGGTACCTGGCACCCGTACGACCCGCGAAACGAAGTCCGGCTCGTCACCGGCTCGCTCACGGGCGTCTCCCTGGCAGTCACGCTGTGCTTCTTGATGAGCGCGACCTTCTGGCGGACCGGACGGCGTGACATCGCGATCGTCGGAAGCATTCAAGAAGTCGCCGGTCTGGTGGCGTTGACGATCCCATTTGGAATTCTGGTGGCACGGGGACCAGGGTGGATGTACGTCCCGGTTGCGCTCTTTCTTCTCGGGAGCGCCGTTATCGTGATCGCCATCCTCGCCATGGTGATGGTCACGATCGCGACCAGGCGAGACGGTTCCTACCGCAGTCTCCAGGAGCTCGGCGTGCCGGCGGCGGTCGCGGTTGTTCTCGCAGTCGTCGCCATGGGAGCGATCGCCGGTGGTAGGTACTGGCTTGAACACACGCTTGGCGTGCCGCCGCTCGAGTGAGTCACCTCAAAGACCGTGGGCGTTCTCACCGGCTCGATGGTTTAGTGCGCTTGGGCTTCTATAGTTACCGGTGCAATTCGGGCGCTGTGCTAAACTTTGAGCGCCCTGTCGCCAGGCTGTTCTGCCCACAGCGTCCCTGGGTGCGTCATGTCCGCAGCCTAGTGGTAAGCAAAGATGCGCATCGTCCGCAACGTCGGTTATGTCCAGCGCCGTAAGAGGAACGCCCGGCTGTCGGCGCTCGTCGGGTTCCTGCTCCTGGCAGGGACATTCTTCATCGCGTTGCGTCCCGGATTGCTGCTCGTCGCCTATGGCCTCCTCTTCGGCGGCTTCGTCCTGTTCAACATGGGCATGCAGCAGGTCGGCAAATGGTCTCGGACGCCCCGCAATGACCAAATGATCGACAACCAGCTGGCGGACTTGAACGAGCGCTACGCCCTGATTCATTACGCCCGGATCGGCAAGCGGGTTGTGGAGCACATGCTCGTCCACCCAGGCGGGATTGTGGTGATGACCGCCAAGGAGCTTCCCGGAGAAATCGTCGGCAGGAACGGACGCTGGCGAAAAGGCGGCGGCGGGATACGCCGCATCTTCGGGTTCAGCGGTCCTCAGCTCGGGCAGCCATCGGTCGAAACACAGCAAAGCGTCGCAGCGGTGGAAACGGCCCTGGCCGAGGCCCAGCTCGAAGTCGATGTCACCGGCGCAATCGTCTTCTTGAACCCACGCGCCGAGCTAGACGTGACCGAACCCGATTTTCCGGCGATCTACGGGGACGAACTCCCCCAATTCGTTCGCGATCTGCCGGAAGACGATTCGCTGCGCGCTACTGATCGGCAAGCACTCGTTGACCTGCTCTCCAAAGGGGAACAACTCGAAGTATCGGGAGGTACGCCGACCAGGCGCCGACCTGTGCGCAAACGCCCGGTGCGAAAAAAGGCTGAGAAGGCCGCTTAGTGGGTGCGTCATGAGTTCCCTGGCCGTTGCCGATGCCGACACATTGACCTGGCCGATCTGGGGAAATCAGACCGCCGTAACCACGATGCGCGATGCCATCGTCCACGATCGCGTCCGGCATGCTTACCTGATAGGCGGTCCCGCCGGAGTCGGCAAAACCGCGTTCGCCATGGCCTTTGTCGCCGCGCTGTGCTGTGACCAGCCCCCCGCGCCGGGCCTGGCCTGCCGGACCTGCCTCTCCTGCCGGAAGATCACCCGCGGCGTTCATCCGGACGTGCAATCCTTCGGATTAGCGTCTCAGGCAGCGGCGTCGGAGAAGTCCGGATCTAAGAACACAACCCTGACCATCGAGACGGTTCGGGAACTCTCGTCGGGGACGGCGCTGCGCCCCACCGAAGGGCGATGGAAGGTCATCCTGATCGAGGACGCGGAGACGCTTCAGGAGATCGCTCAAGAAGCTCTCCTCAAGACACTAGAGGAGCCACCGCGATTCGTCGTGTTGATCCTGCTCTGTGACGATCCTGAGCTGCTCCTGCCAACCATCCGGTCTCGGTGCCAAATCGTCGACCTTCGCCGGGTGCCGCGAGCGGCCATTGTCGACGGCCTTGTCGCCAGGGGCGTTGAAGCCGCTCGCGCGGCCGAGGTCGCCTCAGTCTCCGGCGGCTTACCCGGCCTAGCCAACGATATCGCGAACAATCCGAAGGTCCTCACGCGGCAACAAGAATCGGTCGAACGGGCGCTTGATTGGATCGAAGGAAGCGGCTATGACCGTCTGGTAACCGCGGTCCGGCTGGGCGACTCGTTCTCCAAGAAGCGGCCGGACGTCTACCAGGATCTGGAAATACTTCTCGGCGTGTGGCGGGATACCCTGCTGATGCACGCCACCCAAATCACTCACATGACCTACCGCGGGATCGCGGAACGACTACATGCGCTGGCCGTGGGCTGGACACTCGTTGACATCCACAAAGGCATCTGCTCGGTTCAGCAATGCCTTGCGGACCTCGAATCGAATGTCCGGCCGCGCCTTGCCCTGGAATCCATGGTGCTTCAATGGCCGAATTCCCCGTCAACCCGGTAGGACCGCTCGCGGCCAGCCGGTGATCCGCTGCGTCAGAGCAGTGCTCCAGAATTTCCTGCCCCACCCGCGACGCTCGACGAAGCCCGTGCCCGCGCCCGGGACCGCTTCAAGCAACGCCTGCAAAACGGCGAACAGATCGGTGGTTGCGATTGCCACACCGAAGATCAGCGGGCGCAACCCGCGCCAAATGAACCAGCAGCACAGGTCGTCGGCGTTCGCTTTCGCGACTCCGGCCGGACGTACTACTTTAACGCGAACGGCTGTGAACTCACGACCGGATCCGTGGGTCGTCGTTGAGACCGGGCGGGGGCACGAGGCCGGCCGGGTCATCATCGCGCCCCATCAGATTCGCCTGAACCAGCTTCAGGGAGACCTGAAGCCGGTGCTTCGCCGGCTGGACGATGACGACATCGCCCACATGGAGTCGCTCAAGCGCGAATCCGCGGTGGCTGTCAAGACGTTCGGGCGCATGATTCGAGAGCGCGGCCTGCCGATGAAGCCGATCAGTGCCGAATACTCGTTCGACGGGTCGCACCTCACGCTGAACTACTCGTCTCAGGACCGGGTCGAGCCTCGCTCGCTCGCGATCGATCTTGCCAACCACTTCAACTGCCGGGTCGAGTTGAAGCAGGTCGGCCCCCGAGATGAAGCCCGCCTGCTCGGCGGTATGGGCCGTTGCGGCCGCACACTTTGCTGCTCGTCCTGGCTGCCGGTGTTTCCCGAGATCTCGATGGGAATGGCCAAAAATCAGGACCTGTCGCTCAACCCGACCAAGGTTTCGGGAGTTTGCGGGCGCCTCCTCTGCTGCCTCTCGTACGAAAACGAGCAGTACAAGCAGATGAAAGCCGTCCTGCCCCGCCTGGGTCAGACAATCGAGACACCTCAGGGCCCGGGGCTTGTCGTCTCGCTCCAGGTGCTGAAGGAGCTCGTCACGGTTCGGCTTGGCAGCTCCGGGGGAAACCAGGAGATGGTCTTTTCCAGCGCCGATCTCGGATTCGGCAGGTCCCCTGAGCCGGCACAAGCACCGATTCCCGTCGAGCGTCCGGTCGCCGAACCGTTGAAGTCGGTCACCGCGGTTGACGACATTACTGAGCAAAACGATAAAGAGCCGATCGTCGCGGCCGAACTTCCAGACCAAGACGACCAGGGATCAGGTGACAGCCAGGAACCTGGTAGCCAGCCGTCGTCATCACGCCGCCGCCGCCGCCGCCGCCGCGGCGGTCCTGGTAATCGCCCTGGGGACGGTGGAGCGTCCTGAACCAAATCTGACGCTATGAGGAGCGGTTGATGGCGCTGTATCTCGTCGTGCACACCCCGGTTGATCCTGATGACAGCGCCATTTTCCCGCCATCGCGTTTGCTCGATATGGCGACCGACCTCGGAGCCGATGGCGCATCGCCACGCTGGATCAAGGCCTGGTCTCCCGATCTGAACGACGACCGCATCTTCACGCTCTGGGACGCGGACGACGCCGCCGAGATTGGCGCGGCCTTGGACCAGTATGGGTTCCTGTCGCACATGGCAGCCCGGCCGTTGCGGGTTCAAGAATGGGGACCGGACGACGTGATTGCCGCCCAGGGGTCTGTGTAGAGTTCGGTGTCCTGAACAACTGACTAGGTCCGGAACCTCGCCACGCTTGGTAGAATAGGCGGTGGCGAGCAGTGTTCCGGTGTACGTCGGCCCTGGCATGATGCCGCTCCAATGCCGCAGCGCTCGCACTCCGACACTCCGGCTGTCCAGGTGGAACATAATCGGGAGGGCTTTAAGCTCATGGTGGCTCATGCCGCAGTCGGCAAACCACAGAAACGTCAGGATGCGCCGCAGAAGCTTACGGGCCAGGAGCGGTTCACCGCCGACCTGCAGCTTCACGGCCTGCTGCACGCTCGCCTCGTAGGCAGTGCCTACGCGCACGCCCGCATCAATGGTGTCGACAAGACCGCCGCCCTGGCCATACCGGGTGTTGTGGCGGTCCTCACCGCCGATGATCTGCCAATCGCCAAGGACCAACATGGCGCGCCGGTCGACCGGCCACTCGCATCCGACGAAGCGACCTACGCCGGGCAGCCGGTCGCTATCGTCCTGGCCGAAACGCAGGCGGCCGCCGAAGACGGCGCTAACGCCGTCGAGATCGACGCCGAACCGATGGACGTGCTCGTCGACCTGACCGAAGCAATGGCTCCGGATGCCATCCGGGTCAATGCAGCGGGCGGCGTCATGAACGAGGAAGAGGCGGCGATGCATAACGCAGACGCCGCCGGCGCAGCGGACGTCGACGCAGAAGCCCTTCCCCCGAACGTGTCCAACACGGTCAACTACACCCGCGGCGACATCGCCGCCGGCTTCGCCGCGGCCGATAAGATCGTCGAGCTGACGTTTCGCAGCAACGCGGTCCATCAGGGATACATCGAACCCCAGACCGCCCTGGTCGCGGCGGACGCTTTCGGCAAATTAACGATCTACACAAGCACCCAGGGAGCGTTCTACTGCCGCCAGCGGGTGGCGGCGGTGCTCGGAATCGAGATGCACGATATCAACGTCGTGCCGATGCCGGTCGGAGGCGGATTTGGCGGCAAGTTCGTGCTGATCGAACCGATGGTGGCCGCCGCGGCGATGGCCGTGAAGCGCCCAGTTCTGCTGCAGTACCACCGCATCGAGGACTTCCTCTCTGCCAATCCGGCGCCGGGTTCCGAAATCACGGTGAAACTCGGCGCGAAAGCCGACGGCACCATCACGGCAATGCAGGGTAACCTGCTCTACGCGACCGGATCTGTCCCGGGCTCCCCGCTCCAGATCGCGGCCATCCTGCTCGGCGGCTATTACAAGTTCCCGAACCTCGAAATCACGGGCCAGGAAGTCCTGACCAACCGGCCGAAGTCGGGCGCGTACCGCGCACCCGGAGCGCAGCAGGCCTCTCATGCCATCGAGGGAGCGATGGACGAACTTGCCCGCGAGCTTGGCATTGACGGGTTGACGCTCCGGCTCAAGAACGCCGCCGAAGCCGGTGACCTGCGCCCGAACGGGGGCGAATGGCCACAAATCGGGCTGAAGGAGACGCTTGAGGCCCTGGCCCAGCATCCGCGCTGGATCAACCGAGAGGAGACGCGCAAATCGGGCAAAGGCGTTGGTATTGCGGTTGGCGGTTGGCCAGGCGGTGTTGAGCCCGCCTCCGCAACCTGTCGCCTCGACGCGGATGGCAAGCTGACCGTCGTGCTTGGGTCCGTCGACCTCAACGGTACCAACACCACATTCGGGATGATGGCCGCTGAGGTCTTCGGCATGGATGCCGACGACGTCAAGGTCGTCACCGGCTCGACCGATACGGCCCCATGGTCCGGCGGCACCGGCGGCTCCAAGATCACCTACACGGTTGGTCCGGCCGTGGTGAAGGCTGCGGAGAGCGCTCGCCAACAGGTGCTCAGCATCGCTGCGCAGCACCTCGAAGCAGCGATCGAGGACCTTGAGATTGTCAACGGAATGGTCCAGGTCAAAGGCGTTCCCGGCTCCGGCGTCAGCATTAAGGAGATCGCCGGCAAGGCCGGCAGCGGCGGCTACGAGCCGGTCTTCGGCAGCGGAGCCAGCGCCATCACCGAGAGCGCCCCGGGATTCGCCGTCCACCTTGCCGAGGTCGAAGTAGACGAGTTGACCGGGGTGACCAAGGTCACGGGCTACGTGGCTGCGCAGGACGTCGGGTTTGCGATCAACCCAGCAGCGGTCGAAGGTCAGGTCCACGGAGGCGTCGCCCAGGGAATCGGCTGGGCGCTGTACGAGGGCATGAGCTACGACGACGACGGTCAACTCCTCAACGCGACATTCCAGGACTACGCGATGCCCACGTTCGAGATGATCCCGAACATGGATGTCGTGTTGGTCGAGGTACCGGCGCAGCACGGCCCCTTCGGTGCCAAGGGCGTCGGCGAGCCGCCGGCGATCCCGGGGGCGGCCGCAGTCGCAAATGCCGTCCGCGACGCCATCGGCGTCCGGATCACCGAGATTCCGCTTCTGCCGGAGGTGATCATTCGGGGATTGTGGCAGTCCAACGGCAACCCGAAGTCCAACGGCCACTAAACATCCGACACGCACAAATGAGCGGCCGACCGGAAACCCGGTCGGCCGCTCAGCGTTTTCACACGATATGGAGTCAGTCCTTCCCCAGCGCGATCCGCACCCGCCTGTAGATCACGGTAATGCCCAAGAGGTAGCACAGACCGAGCAGGTACGAGGCAAGGACATCGGTAAACCAGTGATGGCCCAGGTAGATCCTGCTGGGGCCAACAAGGGCAAGCAGCGACGCCAACCCTCCGACAACCGCGTTGCGAAGGGCGCCGGGGCGCAAGCGCGTACCCGCCAAGTAGGCCAGGAACCCGTACACGCCCATGTAGTTGAGGACGTGGCCGCTCGGAAAACTGGTACCACCGATTCTGGCCGCGGCGACCGCCACCTGAGATTGTTGAGGTCGCGGCCGTTGCATGATCCGTTTGAACGTGAACGAAATCCCCCCGGTGCCCCACGCCAGAATCTGGAACAAGCCGGAGAGGGGATGGCCGCTCAACGCGATCGCTGCCGCGATCACGGGCGGAATCGTCCGACTCTGGGGCGGAAAGCCCGGCCAGGAGACCGCGTTCATCACCGCGCGCAAGACGGGATGACGGCGCTGCTGAAACTTCATCGTGATCGCCAGGTCGGCGGCGGCACTGCGCTTTGTGCGCACCAGCCCGAATAGCATGGCAAAGATCGCCATCGCTACCATCGCCACCCAGAAAGCCGTCCGCTCCCGATCGGTGATCGCGCCTTGTTGTCGTCCATTCACGCTGTCGCGATCCTCTCATCCACAGTCGCTTCGCCTAAAACAATCGCTTTGCGGTCCCCAGAATCCCCTGCTTCCATGGAACTCTATGCGATATCCCTGTGCGGGCGAGGTACTCGTCACGATGTTCCTTGTACCAGGCGAAGTTGCGCAGAAGGGCATCCTGATTCGAGTACTTAGGCTTCCAGTTGAGTTGCCGTTCGGCCCGGTCCGTCGACACGAAAGAGTCTTTGGAGGCAGTCTCATACACCCACTTGTACAGCGGAGAGATTCCGAGCCGCTCCAGCACCCTCAACGTCCAGATCACCGGCGTAGCCGGTAATCCAACGATCTGCTTGCCGTGACCAGCAGCATCGAGGACAGCCTGGTAGTCCTCGCGCATGGTCTGGAACTCGACCGCGCCGATGTTGAACGTGTCGTTGACGATGCCGGCCGGCAGAGTTAGGCAGCGGTAGATCGCATCGCAAAGATCTTCGACGTCGAGCAATTGATAGCGATTTTTTCCCCGGCCGATCATCGGAAACCGCCGGCCTTCGAGCGCCCAGTCATAGAGCAGGGTAAAGACGCCAAGGCGCTCGGGCCCGACGAACGATTTTGGCCTCAGGATTGGGACAATCAGCCCTTTGGCACGGTACTCAAGTGCGATCATCTCCGCCTGGATTTTCGCCTGTCCATATGGTCCGACCCCGTCAAGCCGATCGTCCTCCATGAGCGGGTGGTGGTCGGGGATGCCGTAGACCGCCGTCGATGATATGTGGACAACCCGCTCAATTCCGGCGTCCAACGCCGCTTCCAGGACGTTGCGCGTGCCCTCAACGTCGGTCGAATGGATGTCTTCGGGCGAATAGAGGGGCAGGGCGGCGGCGCAGTGGACGACGGCGTCCACGCCCTTCATCGCATTCCTGACGGCCGCCTCGTCGCGAATATCGCCATCGATCGCGGTGACGGCCTCCTTGACATCCGGGTAATCGAACGGAGCGAGATCAAGCGACACGACACCAATGCCATGATTCAAGAGATAACGGCAGAGGTTGATCCCCAGAAATCCGGCTCCACCGGTGATGAGAACGCGGGTAAGCGGCGCCACCGACGCGCTTCCCGCAGAAGACATACCCGGTTCCGACTCGTCTCTCCCAGTGGTGCTATTCAACGTCATACGGTCGGGCCTCCTAAGTGTGCTGTGCTCGGGCGAGTCGAGACGCCGTCCCGTGGGGCGACATCCTCCGACGCTCTGATCTTGCGGCTGAGAATGGCAAGGGCGGCGAACCCAAGAAAGACAGAGAACCAGAGGGTCGCGAAGCGGATGATCAGCGTGGCCGCCGTCGCCACACCACGAGTGATTCCATCGTCCTTCAGGAGGATGAGCAGCATTCCAGCGACGGTCGCCTCAGCCACCCCGAGGCCACCTGGCAGCATCGAGATCGCCCCGAACACCGACGAGACCGCCAGGACGAACGTGGCGATCAGCAGCAGTCGCCAGGACGCGTCAAATCCAAGGCCCACGAGAACCAGGTAAAACGCAACGCACTCGCAGAACCAGGAGCTGATGCTAAGGATCACCATCCCGACGAGCAATCTGGGTCGAAATAAGATGTTCGAAGCGCTGAAGAAACCTGTGAGGTGGTTGGCGAATCCTCCAACGACGGGAAGTCGAGTGGTACGGTTCATGACCGCGGCTGTCAGCGCGGGGCGTTGCAAGACGAGGATAGCGACGACGGCTAACACGAACGAAGCACCTAGGAGCGAGCGTCCGTAACTGAACTCGAGCAGCCCGACCGCAGCAAGGCAAAGCATCGCAAGACCATCGGTGATCCGCTCGGCCGCGATGATTGCGGTCGTCTGGGCGACCGGGGCTCCCGTCAGCCGATACATCAGGATTGCCTTGATCACCTCACCGACTTTACCGGGCGTAAGAGACATGCTGAAGGCCGAGAGGTAGACACAGAGGCTGTTAAATCGACTAGGAATCCACAGATCCAGGACCCGGAGGTAGATCTCCCATTTGGTCCACCGTAGTCCGTAGTTGAAACAGGTCAGCAACAGGATCGGCGCGATCAGCCACCAGTTGAAGGTTCTGAAGGCGATGCCGAGTTCACGAACGTCGCCAAACAGCGCCAGGGCACTCGCGACCAGAACCGCCAAGACCATCCCGACAATGAGTTTGCGGAAATAGCGCTCCAACCCGAACGGCTCGCCAGGTTGGCCCAAAGTCGCCAAGTCTGATTGTTCCTGCGACGGGTTCATACCTGCCATGCACTACCTTTGGCACGCGCCATTACTCGGCCGCGAGGACGGTTCTCGCCCACGCGCCGGGAATAGTACCCGTCTGCCAGATTTGGGTCTTACCAGCAGGTCATCGAGTCCTTGAAGAGGTTCCGCAAGTCGTCCTCTGACGCAGGGCGAGGTGACAGCTTCGTCACACGATGCTGCGGGATCGTCCCAGCCACGAGTTGGTCAAGATGCTCCTCACCAATGCCGACGCCATTGAGTCCATTCGGCATCCCAGTCTCGCGCATGATGGTCACGAGGCGATCGGCCAGGATCGCTCCCGCATCCTCCTCCTTGGCGCCGATGGTTTCGGCGCCAAGGAGGCGGGCGGCTTCCAGGTGGCGACTCGGATCGGCCTGAGCGGTGAAGCGGAAGACCGCCGGCGCCGTCAGAATCACCGACATGCCGTGTGGCACGATCGCGTGATCGGCCGGATAACCATCGGGGATGAAGCCCTTCGCCAGTCCCGATATTGGATACGACATCCCGTGCGGCAGGTGGACGCCCGCATTGCCGAACCCGATCCCGGCGAAGGTGGCCGCGAGCATCATCTGTCCGCGCGCGTCGTCGTCGTCCGGATTCTGAATCGCGCGGAGAAGGTTGGTCGCGACCATCTCCATGGCCCGGGCCGCCCAAATGTCGCTGATCGGGTTCGCCCCCTGATATGCCGGTCGCAGTGCCGGATCGTCAGCCGCGGGGCGCTTGCCGTAGGGCAGTGCGGTGTACGACTCGATCGCGTGGCTGAGGACATCGAGTCCGGAACTCGCCGCCACCATCGGCGGCAACGTTCGGGTGTTGTCCGGATCGACGATTCCAAGAGCGGGCCGCAGCGCCCGATGAGCGATGCCGGTCTTTGCCCCGATCGACTTGAGATCGAAGATCGCAATCCCGGTCGTCTCGCTTCCGGTACCAGCCGTCGTCGGGACCGCGATCAGCGGCTTGAGCGGTCCAGGAACCGGCCGAGCCTCGCCGATCGGGGCATTCACGTACGTCAATAACTCGGCGGGATATGTCGCGTAGAGGTTGGCCGCCTTCGCCGTGTCGATCACCGACCCGCCGCCGACCGCCACGTAGCCATCGTAAGACCCGGTGGTCGCCGCGGCGATGGCCCGCAGAAATGATGCGTCCGTTGGTTCAACCTCGACATCGTCGAAGATGTCGGCATGGACCCCGTAGAACTCGAGCGACGACTTGGCCGTGGCAACGATCGCGCTCTGGCTTAGGCGCGGATCCGTAACCAACAGGACGTGCTTACACCCAAGGCGAGCGGCATCGAAGCCGACTTCGCGGGTGGCACCCGATCCGTACTTGATACCGGAACTCTCCATCGTGAAGACCGACTCAGCAGCCACACTTCGTCTCCTCGCGGTAACGCTTCATCACTTTCCGGCGCGATCCCGAGTGCCCGAACGCAACCGGCCTCGACTTGAATCAAGTATGGCGCTCAGCCACCAGTACCATCATTCTCCCGAATCTCGTCGACGAGCCACGAATTGTGTTCCTGTACAAAAACGACGGTAACCGTACCGGTCTTGTTTGCCACGGTCGCAAATGGAGATGCCGTCGGAATCGTGACGACGGCAGAAACTCGATCGTCACTCAACAGGCGAACTGTTGTGACCCGGGGCATGGCATCGGTCCGCGGTTCCTGCGCCCGGGCACGAGCCGTCAAGATCGTGCTATTGAACAGCGCGGGTTGCAATGCCGCACTCGACCGAACGAAGGTGTCGGAGAAGTACGCCCAAACGCTGAGTATCTCCCCGGCATTTCCGCAGGCGACGATCTCGCGCACGGTTCTCTGGATTTGCCCGACGATCGCCGCCGTCGCCGGGCGATCTGAAATCACCTCGGCCACAGTCGAATTAGCAGTCTCCGTCGCAATCGTCGTCGCCGCGGGAGTGGCACCGCCTTCCGAGGCCGCCGGGTTTCGCGCATCCGGCGTTGAAGCCGGCGGATCCCCCATCTCGACCAGATCGAGCATCCCTTCAACGGTTCGCGGCTCTACGTCACATAGATCGGGATCGGGGATGTCCAGACGCGCTACCGGGGATGGGGTCTGACGTTCGGGTGCCGGAGGCTCTGTTGCTAACGATACTGCCCCACCAAGTTGCCCCTCAGGCGTAGGCAGCCCGTCCTGCGCGACGGTGTGTACCGTTCGCAGCAGCATGAGCAATACGAGCGTCCCCACTATGACGAGCACGAACATGCCCGCTGCTGAAAGGCGACGGCGGTTTTTGCGATGACCGGCTACCACAGGAGTTCCATCACTATATGGCGACCCGTTCAAATGCCGTTTTGAACGAGGATCGCCGCGTTCGGATTTTTCAGCTTACTAGATAGGCACAGAGCATCCTATCATCCTTGGCGGTACGCGTCGGAAACTTGAACGCCCGGTTTGGCACCAGGTAACCGGAGGATACATGGAGAACGTTCGCTACGGGTTCTACATGCGGCCGAGCGCCGAGATGTGCCGGGCACAGGCAGAGATTCACGATCTGTTGGCTCGACAGTACAACCTTCGGGTAGCCGGGAAGTTTATGCCCCACGCAACCATCAAGGGCTTTTTCTGGTCGGACTCACCGGTCGCTGCCCTCGTAGCCGCATTAGATTCAATCCTCTCGAACCGTCAGGCGATTCCGATTACGAACGGCGGTCCAGTTGCATTCGGGACGTCAGCAATCGTGCTTGATATCCATCACGACGAGTCCGGAGAGACGAATCAGGCGCTCCAGTCGCTTCATGAAGCCGCCATCGCAACCCTACTGCCACACGTCCATCCTGCCTGTAACTTCACGCCCAATGAGTGGATCGGCCCGATGTTCTACGCCCATCTCACCCTGGCGATGGCCGACTTGAAGGCTCAATTCGCTGACGAGATATTGGACTTTGTTCGCGACCTGGGCCCGATTGGACCGAATCAGTTCACTGCCGACACGTTCCAGCTCATTGCCCTGACGAGCAATGACTGGACTGGTGAGTGGTGGCGCGACTTCGAGTGGGACCTTCTCCAAACCTGGCGACTTGGCATCAACTCGCCCCAATGATAACGGAATCTTCCATGATCCTCAGCAGTTTTAGCGATTTCCAATTATTGCAGGATTGATGGTCTGGGAAGTACGATCCCACCATGGACCTGACATCTGCGCCGATCGGCATGTTTGACTCTGGGCTGGGTGGACTTAGCGTTCTCCGTGATGTCAGAACCCTACTTCCTGCCGAAAACATCATCTACGTGGCCGACAGCGCCTGGTGCCCCTACGGCGTCCGGCCCGAACCCGAAATCCGAGCCCGCTCGATTGCGGTCTCGCAACAAATCGTCGCGGCTGGCGCCAAGATTCTGATCGTCGCGTGCAACACGGCGACCTCGGTCGCGTTAATCGCTCTCCGAGCCAGGCTACCAATTCCGGTCGTTGGATTGGTCCCGGCAGTGAAGCCGGCTGCCGGGCAAAGCCAGAACAAGCGAATCGGGGTGCTTGCAACACCTCGCACGGTCGCCGGGGAACGGCTCGAAGCGCTCATTCGCGAGTTTGCCAACGATGTCGAGGTCCATGTTCAGGCGGCACCCGGACTGGCCGACCTCGTTGAAGCCGGCCAGTTGGGCGGCCCAACGGTCGAAGGAGCGGTCGCGACGTTCGTCCGGCCGCTTGCCCGGCACGGCGTCGATACGATCGTGCTGGGCTGCACCCACTATCCATTCCTGCGCGAGGCGATCCAGAAGGCGGCGGGCCCGCGCGTGGCAATCATCGATAGCGGCGTCGCGGTGGCTCGCCGAACGGAAGTCCTCTTACGCCAGCACGGGCTCCTACGTGACGCAAACGCTCGCGGCACGGTGACCATCCTAACAAGCGGCGATACCGCCCACGTCGGCGCCACGGCCTCTCGCCTGCTCGGCGAGCCGATCGAAGCTGGGCTGCTCGGTATCTAGATCCTCTAACCTATACCGGTAAGGCGTGAAAGGGCCGGGGCCGCCCGACCCTGCGGCCCCTTATCACGTTGCCAGACGCCTGGCGTGCGTCCGGCGGCGCTGGCGGGCTTACCCCTTGACCGCACCTGCAGTCAGACCGCCCAGAATGCGACGCTGAAAAACGAGCACCAACAGCACCAAGGGAATCGTCACCACGACGGACGCCGCCATGATGCTGCCCCAAGGCTCGTCATATTGGGTGTTACCAGAGAAGCTTGCAATCGCGGGCTGCACCGTACGTGCCTGATAGTCTTGAGTGGTAAAGGTCAACGCGAATAGGAACTCGTTCCACGCCGCGATGAATGCGAGCAATCCGGTGGTAACGAGGCCGGGTAAGGCGAGAGGCAAAAGGATCTTGTAGAAGGCTTGGAATGGTGTTGAACCATCAACCAGTGCCGACTCCTCCAACTCCCCAGGCATTGCCCTGAAGAAGTTTGCGAGAACCCACACTGTGAATGGCAGGGTAAAGGTAAGGTATGTAATGATCAATGCTGGGATTGTATTGTACAGATTGGCCCATCGAATCATCTGATAAAGCGAGCCCAGGATGGCGATGGATGGGAACATCGTCATTGCAAGAATGATGTAAAGGGTGGCAGATCGCCCTCTAAACTTCATTCGTCCCAACGCATAGGCGGCGAATGAACCAAACGTAAGTGCGACGAGGACGGTGCCGACGGAAACGATCGCAGAGTTCGCTATTGCGCGCACGAAGTCCCCATTGTCGAATACGTACTCGAGATTCCCCCAATAGATCGTGTCTGGCCAGTAGCTGATTACGCCCATTTCACTATCAGGCCGGATCGAGGCGATCACTGCCCAGTAAAACGGGAAGACGGTGTAGAGCAAGATCCCGATGACCAGTACCCAGAACAGGACTTTGCTTACAACTTGGGTTACGGAAAATTTTCGATGGGTTTGGAGCGTGCTTGTACTAGCCTGCTGCCGGCTTGATGCCACTGCGGCCATTCTATACCTCCTCAACCCGCACGAGCCGTGTGTAAACGAAGACGAGAAGCCCAATACAGATGAAGATGAAGACGCTGACGGCCGATGTCCGTCCCAACCGATCTCCGTCAACCAAGGCGTTTCTCGCATAGATGGCAAGCGTGATCGTATCGATTGAAACGCCCTTCATCACGAAGACCACGTCAAACACGCGGAAAGCGTCCAGCGTCCGGAAGATCAAGGCCACCAAGAGGGCGGGCCGCAACATCGGAAGCGTCATTTGCCAGAACTGCTGCCATTTGTTTGCCCCGTCCACCGTCGATGCCTCGTAGATGTCACCTGGTATGATTTGGAGGCCGGCCAACAGCAACAAGGCCATGAACGGTGTGGTTTTCCAGACGTCTACGGCGACAATTGCGGGAAGCGCCGTGGAAGGTCTGGCAAGGAAGGCAATGTTCTCTTCCGGAAAGATGGACGCGAGAGTTGGCCCGATCCACGGAATCCAATCAACGAGTTGCGGCAGCCGGTTCACCAGTAGGTCATTAATGACGCCGTAGTTGTCCTGATACATGTACTCCCAAAGACGGGAAGAAACGACAGTTGGAATTGCCCACGGTATCAGGATTGCCGTGCGAACCATTCCTCGGCCTTTAAAGGCGGAATTGATGATAAGTGCGATGATCATCCCGAGCACGACTTCAAGTGCCACCGAACTGACGGTGAATATCACCGTATTTCGGATCGCTCTCCTGAATGCATCGTTGCTGAAGAGGTACTCATACTGTGCGAAACCTACGTAACGCCATGGATCATTGCCCGCCAGCGACTGATTTGTAAAGCTTAGGTGAAATGTCTGAGCGAGTGGGTAAAGCGCAACGATGAGTACGACGAGGAGACTAGGGGCAACCAACAGCCAGGCAAGTCGCTCTCGCGCCTTTGCCCAAGAGCTATGTGGGACATCGGTGACGCGAATCGCGCGTTCCTTGGTTTGGGCAATCGGAGTGGAGACAACCTCTTGACTCATCTCACGCCAAACCTTTCTCAGTCCTTGGGGCGGGGGCCGCAGTTGCCCCCGCCCTTCCGCACGCTGATCAATGGGTGGACGTGACTACAGGTCGTCGCCCTCGATCAGTTCAGTGATCTGTGACTCCATCGACGACGCCGCATCGGCGCCAGACTTGGAACCCGTTAGAACCTGGTTCAGTTCGGTGAAGTAGATCGATGAAACCTCTGGGTAGAGATCTCCGGTAACGCTTGATGGACGCGCGACTGCGCCCCCCTGGAATACGGGACCCAGGCTGGCGAAGAACGGGCTGGCGGCTTGAACCTCTGGGTCTTCGTAGTTGGCCGGCACGGTCGACGCATGACTGCGCTCGAGCATGAAGGACCGTTGCACTTCAGGACTGCACATGTACTTCACGAACTCGATCGCCGCGTCCTGTTTCTCGGAGTACTTCGACACCATCATCTGCCACCCACCAAGGGTTGCCGCGTTCTGGGCTCCCTCTCCGTCTCCCATTGGGAGCGGCGCGACTTCCACCTTGCCGGCTGTAGCAGCTCGGAATCCTGGCTAGCCGAGTACATTCCGGGCCAGTGACGGCAGAACGCAGCGTTGCCGGCCACCCAGATTGTCTGGCAATCGGGCTCCTGATACGTCGTAACCCCTTCTGGCGAAATGGTGTTGACCCACGTTGCAGCTCTGTCGAACGCTGCGATTGCCTGTTCGTTATTGACGCTGACGGTCCCGTCTGGTTCAACGATGGTCCCGCCGCCGTTGGAGTATTGCCATTCAAGACCGTTGCACGTAAGTCCTTCGTAAACGTTCCCTTGGAATAGGAACCCTTCGAAGTTTGCGTTGGCCGCACGCTCGCCGTCTTGAATGGTTTGGGCGGAAGTAGCAAGCTCGTCCCAGGTCGCCGGAACGCCAAGCCCGTACTTCTCCAGGAGATCAGTCCGGTAGTAGAGTAACCCTGCGTCTGTGAACCAGGGCATCCCGACAAGCACGCCCTCGACCGTGTTGTTTCCGATAAGGGCCTCTAGCTGTTGGGCAGCGAGGTCGGCGAGCGTTTCACTCAGGTCGAGAGCATGGTCAGCAACCACACCCGGCCAGATGACGTCGATCTGATAGACGTCCGTGTCACTTGACTCGGCCGCCCACTCCTGACGATATGCCTGGAGACGGTCAGTCGCAGAGGTTTCACCGCGAATAAACTCGACGGTGATCCCGGTCGCTTCTCCAAATTTGGCAAGGGCAGCTTCGAGGAATGGTCCGTCAGCACTTGTCGAGTCAGCAAGAACGGCTCGAATGGTTTGTCCGCTCAAGTCTGTTCGAAGGCCCTCCGGAACAACAATGGTCTCGCCAGCGGATGGATCTGGTGCAGGAGTAGAATCCTGCGCGTAGGCTCGCCGCGCAGTGGCCTGGGAAAGCGCGGCAAACGCGGTGCCTGTCACCCCAACTGCACCAACACCGCGCAGGAGATCGCGGCGGGAAATCGTCCCTCGATGAAACTCCCGAAGCAACCGACGCACGGCCCGGTTCTGATCGCTTGGATGCACGGTCTCTCCTCCTGTGGAAACGGACAGACTGAACGTCTGTGTTCAGCGCGCCTTTATACCTGCATCGACCGGAATTTCCGGATCTGACCCTTGCCTTGGAACCTCCTCGCGCTTGGGTCGATTCGAGACCCGGCCGTGGGCTGGTAAGGCTACGCTTATAACACATAGCAGGCTGTTACGGTCAAGCAGCTGTGACGTCTTACCTACCAAATATCAGGGAACTGACAACGTTTCGCGGGGATTCAGTCAATCTGCACGGCGTTACTCCTCCTTCTGGCGCACGGCTCGCACGACGCTCATCAGATCGTTGACCCTGTCTGAATCGACGCGATTCCATGTGACCCCGTCGACCTTTAGGCTCGATCCAACGATGGCTCCATCTGCGAAACGCAACAGTTCCGGGGCATTTGCAACCGTGAGCCCGGTGTTGACGAGGACCGGGACACCGGACGCCCGGACCGCGTCAGCCACCGCTCCAAGTTCCGACTCGTCGACGGCCTGGGACGTAATCGGTCCGGAGACGCAGATGGCATCGGGGCTCGACGAGAAGACCACCGAGCGCGCCACCTCGTGCACCGGTCGCGGCGCCAACGGTGCGGCGAACTCGGCGTTGATGTTGTAGATGAGGCGGACATCATCTGCCCCGATCTCCCGCCGGTACCGATGCGCGTCTCCTGCCGAACGAATCCATAGGCCGAAGTCACCCGCAAATGCCCCGGTAAAGATCTCTCGCACGAACGCTGCCCCGGTTGCCTTCGCAACCGCGATCGTCGCTCTGGGGTCCCAGAGAACGTTGACACCAAACGGTACCGAGAGTTCACCGCGGGTGGAGGCAATGACGTCCGCCATGGCCGCTACGGACGCAACATCCGCATCGAGACGGTACGGCCGGTCATTCTCGTTGCAATACATGACGGCATCTATCCCGCCGGCCTGTAACGCATCAATGTCGCGCCGCACCCACTCCCGAATGGCAGTCATGCCATCCACGGAGTCGTACAGTGGTGTCCCAGGCAATGCCGGAAGATGGACCATTCCAATGATCGGCTTGGTCACTCCGGTCAGCACAGTAAGCCAATTCCCGCTTTCGGCAGTCACCACCCCTCACCTCCGAAAAACGCTAGCGCCGGCTGCAATGCCCAGGTACTCAGGGTATCGCAGCCGGCGCCGTTTAGGTTGTTTCGGGTTGATCGAGTGAGCGTTCTATTGGTAGCAGATCCAATCGGGAGAAGGGTCTAGCGCCAGGACTTCTGTCGCGGACATCAGGGGCTCGTCGATGGGGTAGAAGAGCTTAATTCCGAAGAACTCGATCGGCTCCTGAGTAATCACCACGTCATACGACGCCTTCTTGGTTTCTGGATCGCCGTGACCGTCCATGTCGATCACCAGTTGGACGCCTGGCACAGGCGCCAGATCCTCCTTGTTCTCGATCATCGTGTAATAGAACTGGTGGACGACCAACACCTTCGGCGGAATGCCGAGCTCGGTACAGCGCTCGACGAGCCAGTTTTGAGCGGAGGTGATCTCAGCCGCCGTCAGCGTACCGAACACGTCTTGACCCGGAATCTCTCCCGGCGGGACTCGAAACTCGGGATCAAGTGCAAGGTGGACGTGTTCGTATCCAATCCACTCATCAAACGCATTGAGTTCATCTTCGAACGGATGTAATCCGAACTGATAGTCGAGGAAGAGCAACATGCCGTTGGCGGCGGTGTAGTCGACGTACTGCTGGATCAGTGCGGAGTCCGTGTAGTCGAGAAACAATCCATCGGACCCAGGGTCACCCTGGGCCACTGAGGCAATGACCTCGAACCCGATCAGCATCGGTCGACTTGGATCGACGATCTGGTACTCGGCCGCTTGATCCTCAAGGGCCGCACGCAATCCGTCCAGATCGTCATTGACCCCGTACTCTCCGAGGATGCCCATATTCGGGTTGGTCGGGAAGCCGTAGTAGGTCAAGATCCGATTCGCGGGCAGGAGTCCATCACCGAATGCTTGCCTCGCCATTTGCTGACGCGGCCCCTGCACCGGAACGACAGTCGTCCCGTCGCCCACGATCTCCGCTTCGTTAGCGCGAACGAGTGAAGCGGCACCAAGAGACACACCCGCAGCAGCGGCTCCCGCCTCGACAAAGGTCCGTCTCGAAAGGACCTGGTCGATCCGGCCAGACTGTGACGCCGCATTCCGAACTCGCTTCACCTGAAAATCTCCCAACCGTTCACGCGAGGCCTTGGTCCCGCACCCAGTGCAGGCCCCATCCTCCAGAACGCCCCTGTCCCCGGTGGAATTACTGGTAGATGACCACGTCCGGTACGGGGTCGAGGCCGATGATTTCTCGGGCCGTAAGCAGCGGGATGTCCTGATCGTAGAAGAGTTTCACGCCGTTGTATTCGATCGGCTGACTCGAAATGACGGCACCGTAGGTTTCGAGCTTCGTGTTGGGCGGTCCATGTCCGTCCATGACGACGACGAGCTGCACACCTGGTACGGACGTGATGTTCTCTTTGTTCTGGATCATCGACGGCAGGAACTGATGCACGACCAGGACCTTGGGGGGAATCCCGGCGCTGGTCGTCAAGTCGACAAGGAATTGCTGAGCATAGAGCACGTCGGCGTCGGTGACCGAACCGATGTGTTCCCCCGGGATCTCTCCATCCGCAATCGCGAACTCCGGATCCAATGCTAGATGAACATTTGGCTGCTCCAGAAACGACCGCACCAACTCCAGTTCTTCGGCAACACCACGCCGACCGATCTGGACATCGAGAAAAACGAGCATGTCGTGCTCGGTGGCGTAGTCGATGTACTCCTGGATCGTCGCCGCGTCGGTGTTCAGCAGCCAGCTGCCGTCGTCTTGCTCGATACCCTGGGCGACCGACGCAATCACCTCGAACGCGAGCTTGATTGGCCGCGACGGATCGGCTTTTCGATACTCCTCCGCCTGTTCCTCTAGTTGCTCGCGGAGACCGTCGAGATCGCCCTCGACCCCATACTGCCCAAGGATGCCCATATTGGGATCGTGCGGATGACCGTAGTAGGTCAAAATCCTGTACTGCGGCAGCAGTGATCCGTCGGCCGATGCGACGGTCTCGGGTTGATCGAGATTGACCGTCGCCGTCACGATCTCAGTCGGGTCGGACTCGGCCGGCTGTTCATCGACCGCAGATTCCGATTCGGGGTCCTGGTCCCCTTCCGAGTCCGAGGTGTCTGCCCCGACCGCTGGAACGGTGTCACCGTTTTGGCCATCACCCTGACTTTGGGCGGGTACGTGGGTGTCGCTTGCAGCCAACCGGGAAGGATCCGACCCACCGCTCCTCGCAAATGCGGCGACGCAGACAAGAACCAGTACGAGCAAGGCACTGAGCGTCCGGTCGGACGGCAGCCAACTCGGCATAGCCCTTTGCATCCAATTCGGGTTGAACTCGAACCGGCGCGGGCGTGGCGGAGGCGGCGGCGACGAGATCCACTCCGACGTGAATGGAACTGGTGAGCCGGAACGCTCCCGCCCCGATCTGGCGGGACTGGACATGAAATCTCCTGCTGCAAGCCGCAGCCGGCACACGCCCGGTCCGAGAATCCGGCTTTCCATGGTCATTCACGGGAACTGAGCCGAATTCTGGTGGTGCGCTAGTCTAGGGATCACCGGCGTCCGACGTGGACTTACGTCAGGAACCCCCACTGGTTCCGCCGGTGTTGTCCGGACAGCATGCCATGTAGCCGCCGTGACGACAACGTCCCCGCGCCGGCCGCCGCCGCCCCGCGCCTACATTGGCGTGGCATCGGATTTCACTCTTCCCGATCCGGGTCTCGAACGGTCAGACCGAAATCTGGCCGTGCGGTGCTATTTGTGGACCAAGAGCGGAGTGCCGATGCTTGCCCAGTCCCAAACAAATCGGGCGTCGTCGAGCAGGAGATTCAGGCAGCCATGGCTACCCGGCCGACCGATGGTCTCCGGCGTTCGCCACCAGGCGAAATGAATGGCGTGGCCCCGCGCGGAGAAATACTGGGTGAAGAGGACATCCTCGAGCTTGTAGAAGCTTTCGGCGCCGATCGCACCGCTAGTCATCGTTTCGTTGGCAACCCGGTGATTGATGAAGTAGTACCCCGGCGGCGTTTCCCAACCCGCCATTCCCGACGTCATAACCATTGTCCGTGCCACGTCGCGGCCATCGTAGGCGACCATGAGCTGCTGCGTGAGGTTGACATCGATCCATTTCCCGCTGGCGGGTGCTTCCGGAGGGATCGGCGTAGGGGCAACCGGGGCATTACGCCCGACGTTGCGGGCATAAATGAATCGGTTCTGACCAATTTGAGCCCAAAGGTCGGCGCCTTCAAAGACCTCCTCACCCTTCACCCAGGCGGTCACTTCGAGTGCATCACCATACGCCAGCTCCTCCACCACCGTCGCCTTGGTCGAGGGTTGCTCGCGAACGTTCGTTTCGCCCAGGGCGGCACCTTGCCAAACGCCAGTGTTCCAATCCGCCAATGACCTCTGCGGTAGCGCCGGAGGCTCTTTGATGAAATCCGCTGAGACCCACCCGGAATAGCCGTCGACGTATCCGGGCACCCAATCCTTGTGCGAACCGGGTGCTGAGATGAATTCAGCGTTGTCTGGGACCACCACTTGAATCTCGGCATCCAGACCCGGCTCCATCCGCACACGCAGGCCATCGGATGCATCGACGAGAAAAGTCGTGCCTCCCGTTGGCGGGGCGGGCAGGAACGCGAGATCAGTCAACAGTCCCTCGGCTTCGGCCTTCGCCGCGCCCATCGGCCGCAGCGACATATTGCCGCCACCAGCGTCCTCGACCACAGCCTTCTCGAAGACCTGGACCGTGTTGCCTGATTCCTCGTCCTCGAACGCCTCCGAGACCGGGTAGCCCAGGATCGCAAGGCCGCCTCGCTCGTTCCAGAACGATGCCATCCGGCCGCTGATCGTGTGACCACTCTCTGGAAAGTACGTGCAGGTCGTCGCACCGCGCGCGCAGCCGCTAACCCGCGTCCGAACCGACCGAGGGGCCTGATCTGCGTGGGTCTGCGCGCCGAGGTGCTGACCCTGGACGTCCCAAGGCGTTTGCAACGTCGGGTCGTAAACCAGCGTGACGCCGGCGAACGACTGCAGCACAGCGCCGGAGTCGGTGTCGAACCGCTCCTCCGAGATCGGAAGGCCGAAAATCTCTTCGCCGCCGTTTCGTTCCCAGACGCCAAGGAACGGCTCCTTCAGGTTATGTCCAGTTTCGGCGAAGTAGCGGTTGACCCGGTCGGTGACCGGTACGATCTCCTGGTTCCCCTGAGATTGTGCGGACACCGAGTGCCTGTTAACGATGGATGCGAATGTTGCCCCAATTGCGCTCCCGGCAAATGCGCGCCGGGACAACAGTCGCGACCGAAGCTCGCCAGCGACATGAGTTAGCGTGTCCGAATTCATGTGTCCCATCGACTCCCCTCGATCTTGCCGCGGTACCAATGCACGCCGAGGCGTCAGGCGTCTCGCGACGCCGGGCTCAGCTGGCTTTCACTCCAAATCTGAATGACCTTCATGGTCCGCCCCGACCAATTCGGTACAACTTGGCTTACGTCACCGCGCACGCGTTGGACGTTTTCGCGCAGATAGCCGACCGTACTATCCTTCTGCGCTCAGACACTCTGTCTCTCTTAACGTGGACCTCATGACGCAGGTTTCGCCGAGCCCGACCAAAATCGTCATCGTCGTTGAAAGGATCATCCATGCCAGCGCCACCTGCCCGCCGCATCCACCGCGACGACGCAGGCGTCGTGCGCAGCCCGAGCGGCCTCCCGACCCGTTACCTCGTCGATGGATCGATCGGGTCCGAATGGATTTTCGTCGCCGAACAGACATTGCGTCCGGGAGACCGAGTCCTACTTCATACCCACCCTGAGGATGAAGTCCTCATTTTTCAGTCCGGAACCGGCCTTGCCAAGCTGGGCGATGACGAGGTCCCGATTGGCGATGGGGTCACATTGTTTGTCCCTTCCGGTGTCGTTCACGGCTTTCGGAACGCCGGTCAAAATGACCTCAGGGTTATTGTGATCTTTCCGGGATCATGCTTCGCGGAGACCACGCTTCTCGAGTCCGGAACCGGACTGGCGGAGCGCAGCCGGCTGGCATAGGATCACCGCCGCAATCGAGTCGTTGTCGTACACGCATGAAAGGGCGGGGCGTGCCTACAGAACTGGCCGAAGTGACGCGCGGAGGAATCCGTGAAAGCCTCCATCACGGGATCGTCGCCGTGGCTGATTCCGACGGAAAGATCGTGGCTTCCGCGGGCGATCCCGACCGGGTCGCCTTCTTCCGCTCGTCGGCCAAGCCGTTCCAGGCAATCCCATTGATAGAGTCGGGAGCGGCGGAGCGATTCGGCTTCACCCCTGCCGAACTCGCACTATGCTGCGCTTCCCACGCAGGCTCGCGCGAGCATCAGCGCCAGGTCGCCGCGATGCTCGCAAAGCTCGAACTGGACGTCCCGGCGCTCCAATGCGGTGTCGTAAGGCCCGGGGATGCCGAAGAAGCGGGCCGGGTGTCCGCCGGCCTGATTGCGCCGTCTCCGCTCCAGTGTGATTGCTCTGGAAAGCACAGCGGCATGCTTGCCGCCTGTCTCCAGCTTCGCCTGCCCGTCGACAACTACCTCGACCCTGACCATCCCTTGCAGCAACAGATCCTCGAAATCATGGCAGCCGTCATGCAGGTTCCGGCGGACTCAATTGCGCTTGGGACCGACGGGTGTAGCCTGCCAACATTCGCCGGCTCAATCGGATCGTTCGCGGCTTCCTACGCTATCTTGGCCCGATCCACGGCGGGCGGCGGTGCCGCGGATGTTCCGCACGGTGAAGCATTGCGGCGTCTTGGTGCCGCGATGGTTGCCCACCCAGAGAACGTCTCGGGTCACGGTCAGCTCGTCACCGACCTGATGATCGTCGGGGAAGGGCAGGATCGTAGCAAAGAGCGGCGCCGAGGGTCTGCTCTGCTTTGGGCTACCGGAGTCGGGGTTGGGTGTGGCGATCCGAGTCCTCGACGGCTCGTACCGATCCCACACGGCGATTGCGGCACGGGTACTCGAGGAGTTGGAAGCGGTTCCCAAGACCGCAATGACCGAGCTTCTCCGCCGCCACGACCTCCGCATCCTCAACCACAATCGCCGCCACGTTGGCGATCACCAGGCGGTGTTTCCGCTTAGCCCCGCGGCCTAACTCGAACACAACGAGAGGGGGAGGCGATTGCCTCCCCCTCTCGCTAATCGTTGCTTGCGTTGAATTCGCCGTTGCCGGGTTATTCGCTGCGGCGCATGCCGGTGACCAGCATCACGTAGTACAGCAACGTGAGTACCGACGCTGCGAATCCGGCTATGTACGTCCAGGCAGCCGAATCGAGCACCTTGGCCACACCTCGGGATTCCTCACCGCCGGCCACTCCGCCGTCGACGATCCCGACGTGTACCAGCGCCTCCTTCGCTCGACGCGTCGCGTCAAACTCAACCGGCAGCGTTACGAGGGCAAAGAGCGTGCTGAGACCAAACAAGGCCACACCCGCCCACGCCAGGCCGATGTTCTGGAGGAGCAGGCCGGCGAAGAGAACGATAAAGCCGAAGTTTGATCCAATGTTGACTGCCGGCACGATGGCCGTCCGGACCTTGAGCGGGCCGTAGGCCTTGGCGTGCTGGATTGCATGGCCCGCTTCATGTGCCGCGATGCCGATCGACGCGATCGAGGGCACGCCGTAAACGCCCTGTGATAGACGCAAGACGCGCTTTCGCGGATCGTAGTGGTCGCTCAGCTCACCCGGGATCGCTTCGATGGCGACATCGTACAGGCCGTTCGCGTCAAGTACCTGCCGCGCAGCCTGAGCGCCAGTGATCCCCCGAGAGTTCCGCACCTTGCTGTACTTGCTATAGGATCCACGCACCTTCGACTGTGCCCAGAGCATCAGGATGACGCCCGGCAACATGAAAACGATATAAAGAAGCATCCGCCCCGTCCTTCTCCATCCGTCGCCCCGCGCACTCGCCCCGATCAACTCGATCGGCACGGCGGGTCGTCCGGTAATGGGAGAACTTCGCTCTCCCGTCGTATTAGTCTACGTTAAATTCGCCCGTACGGATGCAGTCGAACGGACAAAATCCCTCGTGTGTGCGGGCTACAGTCAAACTCCGCCACAACGGGCTAGGATTCGTCGTGCGGCCAATGGACATTGAGGCGAATGACGCATTCGAATGAGAGTGCCGGAGGAGCAAAGGATGCCGGTCAGTGCTCGACCGCTCCAGATCGATACCACCGTGGCCAGTCAGGGCGGAGAGATCGCCTCGCCGTCATTCGATATTGACGCAGAAATCGAGCCATTGATTTCCCAGACCTTGACCGCGCTCGATGGGCGATCGCCCCTCCTTGCAGGCATGATCCGCTATCACCTCGGCTATGCCAACGCGGACTTCACCCCAGCGCCCGATGAGATCAGGCTCCAAAGCCGGGGGAAACGGCTCCGGCCGGCAATTGCCATGTTGGCCTGTGCCGCGATTGGCGGAGACCCGCTCACCGCCGCGCCGGTCGGCGTGGCAATCGAACTCCTGCACAACTTCACGCTCATTCATGACGACATTCAGGACAAGAGCGAAACCCGGCGACACCGGCCGACGGTGTGGAACCTCTGGGGTATCGAGCAGGCGATCAACGCCGGCGACGCACTGTTCGCCGCCTCCCAACTGCCTATCCTCAGCCTCACCCGGCGAGGCGTCGAGGCGACGACCGTGGTCGAGCTCATCGACTCCTTCAATCGCATGACAATCGAGATTGTCGAGGGGCAAACGCTCGACCTGAGCTTTGAGGGCCGCGCCGACATTTCCGCCGCCGATTACCTGGAGATGATTTCGGGAAAGACGGCGGCAATCGTCCGGTTTGCCGCTAGATCAGGCGCGATCCTCGGCGGTGCGTCCCAGGAAACGGCAGACGGATTCGCCGATTTCGGGCTTGCTCTCGGTCTTGGCTACCAGATCCGCGACGATGCTCTTGGTGTCTGGGGAGTAGAGAACGTTACGGGAAAGACCACCGCCGACGACATCCGCCGGCGCAAGCAGAGCCTGCCGATCGTACTCCTCCGCCAACGGGTCGATTCGTCAGAGTCGCAGGAGCTTGACCGGATCTATCAAGACGGGCCAATTGGCGATGCGGGGGTGGACAGAGTACTTGCGCTCCTTGCCAAATACGAAATCGCCGCCGAAGCTTCGTCCATCGTGGATGCCTACCACTCGAAATCCCTTTCCGCGCTCGCGTCCGCCGCACGTGGTCAAAACAATTCTGCAATTATCGAACTGAATGGGCTTGCCGAACGCCTGGCGCTGCGCGACGCCTGATCCATGATCCATAGGGCTATCATCCAGTCGCGGCGACAGTGGCATTGCCGCGTCAAGACAGGATGGAGGAGCCCGTGGATCACCCCCAAGAACTCGATTCCGCCATCTATGACTACCTGCGAGCCGACCATCTTCTGGTCGATGGCCACTTTGCGTTTCGCTCTGGGCGGCATAGCACGGCGCTCCTCGATCGCGACCGGCTCCTCGCCGACCCGGGTGCGGCGAGCAGAATGGGCTACGCCCTCGCCAAGCGGTTTTTTACCTCCCACGTCCACACTGTGGCGGCTCCGTCGATATGGGGCGCGGGACTTGCCCAGTGGGTCGCGTATTTCCTCGAACCACGGGCAAAGGTTGTCTACGCAACGCCGAGGAACGACGTGGCCACCATTGCCGGCAACCTGCACGACCTGATCTCCGACCGGCGAATCCTGCTGATCGACAACCTCGTGATCAGCGGCGAGACGATCTCCGGGTTTGCGGACCTGCTCGGGGAGCACAATGGCGAGGTCATCGGGTTGGGAACGCTGTGGAACAGCAGCGATCCGGTAATTGCGGGCCACGAGGTGTTCGGGTTGCTGAACGCCGGGATCGCGGCGTACACGTCTGATGCCTGTCCTCGGTGCACGGGACCGGACGCGACGATCCCCACGGTCGTGCCGTACTAGGTCGTCGCAGGGTCAATTAGGCATGCTTTCGCGATTCTTGAAAGTAGGTGGTGTTACATCGGCGAGACGGCGAGCGCCATTCCGTCGAGCACGCTCCACATGGTGCTGAAGGTGCCCCAATCGTAGTACCGCTTCGCACCGACCGCCGGATCTGAGACATACACGCCGCCGGCATCGTACCCATACGCAACGACGACATGCACGCCCGCGGTCATCGTGAACCTGGTGCCATCATCGGTATAGTCTACTTCGCTCAGATCGCCCCAGAGCGCGATCCAGACGAGCGTGGGGCGGCCCTGATCGATCCGGGCTTTGAGTGATTCGGGGTCGCCCAGTCCGTAAAAGACTTCACCGTTGAACCCGAAGTCGGCAAGTGGCCCGACAAGTGGTTCTGCGTATACACCGTAGTCGGTCGTATTGCCCCACCAGCCGTTGATGTCGCCCCGATAACCCCAGTGAGGATTGGCTGACGTCCCGACACGGTTGTCGAACTCGTACTCTGATACGCCAGTTGCCGAACGCTCCGGTAGCAATGGTCAGGGCGGCGTACTCGCAGCTCAAGTTGCGCTGCTGAGCGTACGAAGGGACCCAGACGAACGTCCCCCCCGCGCTTTCGATCGCCGCGGCATCGCCAGACGTCGTCGCCTGGACGACGTTGATCTCCTTTGTGGCCGTCCACATCGTCGAGTTGTCGGAACAGGGGCCGTTCTTGGTCAGCGAGATGGGCGCCGATCCCATGTAAGCGCCGCCGATGTTGACATCGACCTGGGAATGCCCGCCGGCAAATGCTCCGCTCGTGTCGAGTGCGAGGAAGACGATGCCATCGTCGCCGGTGACCGCGCGATCGAGCGAGTAGATTTCGCCGTCGATCACGAGGCCGAGCAGGATCTCGACGCCGGAGACGGCGTCACCCCCAACATTGCGGGCTTCGACGCTGATGTCCACCACGCATCCCACCGCCGGATTCTTGGATGCGAGGGTGACCCAGGTGCTGACGTTCTGTGCACCGACGGTTGCCGGCTGTACTCCGAACAACCCGCCCACGAGAGCAAGCGCGAGCGCGACCGACAGCGGGACACCAGTCCAACGGCACATTGATTCCCCCCAACCCGTTCGATGCACCAAGAACGCGACGCCATGGCTGCGACATGAGCGCCATGATCCTGATCGGTGTCGGCGGCCCCAACCGCCGTCCTCACCCTTCCCTCGTGATGAGCGGATACCTCAGCCCACGCATTCGGAGCATGTACATTCTGATCGTAACAAGCCTTCCCGCATATGTCATCCCGGGGCAGAAGCCAAGCCAGGATTCCGATTTGATCGGGCGGCGATACAAGGCATCCTCTCATCAAAACGCTAACCAACCTTTGCGCGTTTCGCGGCGGTCTCGGTTATGGTTATCGGTGGCCCGGTCAATGACAATGTTTGCCCTGGCGACTAATTCCTGCACACTCCCTGCCGCCGTTCGCCCCGGCTTGAGGTGGAACGAGCGGCAAAGCTCGAAGGAGATATTCGTGGCACGTGCGGTGACGGAAACAGATAGGGCGATCATCCGGCAGCTGCAACAGCACGCCCGGATGTCATATGCAGAGCTGAGCCGCGCCACAGGGATCCCTGAGTCAACCGTCCGACGCCGCATGGATCGCCTGCAGCAGCGGGGCATCATCGAGTTCGCGATGGTGGCCGATCCCGGCCGGCTTGGCTACGACCTTCGCTCGATGATTGGCCTTCGCGTCGAACTGGCGAAACTCCAGTCGATCGCCGCAGAGCTTAGAAACATGACCGAAGTCACGTTCGCTGGCTTTGTCACGGGCAACTTCGACATCGTGATTCAGGTGGTCGTGCAATCGCAGGAAGAACTTGTCGAGTTTCTGACCCAGCGGCTTTCCGCGATCGACGGCGTGCGCTCGACCGAGACGTTCGTCATGCCGTTCATCATTAAGCCGATGACGTCCTGGATGCTGCCTGAAGGTGATCCGAACGCACTCGCGGCGGAATTGTCCGGCGTGGCCCCGTCCGATTTGAGTGGAGAAGACGGGATCGACCGGCCAATGTCATCGGGGTCGGCCGCAAAGCGCGGACGTCCGCGACGTGTCCCGGCCTAACCGGCTCAATCGGAGGACTGCGCCGCGGAAGGTACAACCCTTTCGTCGGCCAGCGCCTTCCCGCGGTCGACCAGATCCAGAAGCGTAATTCCGCCTAAGAAGGTGATCGCCTGCTCCTGCAATTCGTGCCAGCACTGGTGGACGATATCCTGATCGGGCGAATTCCCGATGTGCAAGTGCGCCCGCCGGTCGGGACCGTCAAGGACTAAAAAGATGTCCCATAGCGAGATTCCGGCCGGGTCTCTGGTGAGTTCGTGTCCGCCCAGCGGACCGCGAGTGCTCCGCACGAGACCCGCGCGGTTCAGCGCTCCCAGGAGTTGATGCAGGTAGGCTTCAGGGATCGACTGGCGTGCCGCGATCTCCCGAGCCTGGGTCGGGCCCTCACCGTATCGCTGCGCGAGATCAAAGAGCGCCCGGACTCCGTAGTCCGCGCGGCTGGAGACGCGCATTTAGTTCCTCATTCATGCGACCCGTGCGGTACCCCTCCAGATCGAGGGACACGAACTGGTAACCCGCGGCCTTCACCGCCTGGATCACCTCGTCGCGACGCGCAAACGCCTCTTGCATCTGTTCGAGCGGCACCTCGATCCTGGCGACCGCGTCGTGGTGTCGGACACGGAACCCGCGCAACCCAATGCTCCGTAAGCCTGATTCGGCCTGCGAGACCTTGCGCAGTTTCTCAACCGTAATCGGATCGCCATATGAGAACCGCGACGACAGGCAGGCCATCGCCGGCTTGTCCCACGTCCGAAGTCCGAGCGTTGCCGAAAGTTGGCGAATCTCGTCCTTAGTCAAGTCGACTTCCTGAAGGGGACTGCGCACACCCAGTTGGCGGGCGGCCCGCATGCCGGGGCGGAAGTCCCGCTGGTCATCCGCGTTTGTTCCGTCGATCACGACGGCGAGCTCACGCTCCGCGGCGACCGCCGCCAGCTTCGTATAGAGTTCGGACTTGCAGAAGAAGCACCGCTGGTGGGTGTTACTGGCATACCTGGGGTCGTCGAGTTCCATCGTTGATACGATGAGATGGATCGCCCCCATCTCGGCCGCGATGTCGCGGGCCTCAGCCATTTCTTCTGGCGCGTAGGTACCTGACAGTCCGGTTGCGGCGATCGCCCGCTCGGCTCCGAGGGTGTCGACGGCCGCCCGGAGAAGCAGCGTGCTGTCGACGCCCGCCGAGAACGCCACGAGAACGGACCCCATCTCACGGAGAACCTGGCAGAGCCGCTCGTATTTCTGATCGGCGCTCAAGCACTCACCGGTACCGACGGAGCCATCTACGGTGCCAGGCTCCGTGCGCTGATGCACGGCGTCGGAGACATGGATGGGGGTCATTTCAATGGTGGGAGCTGCATGATTGATATCCATACCGCATCCTACCAGTCGATCCGATCCCATCGCAAACGAGATCGGTGGCCATCCTGCGGCGTATCACAAGGCATAAGAGGCGTCAAACCGTCCGCCAGCCATGTGCGATCGTCAGACCGCACCCCAACCGGAGGAACGAGTGGGCTCGACCAGTACTCAAGCAACTAGCTACAAGCCCCGTCTCCGGGACTACGGGATCAGCGTGGGCCGGCTGGCTCCCGGAACCTGGAACGCGATCACCGACGTACCCGGCGTGCGCGTCGGTCACACGACCTTGATCTCTGGACATGGCCCTCTCGTTCCGGGATCCGGCCCGGTTCGGACGGGAGTCACGGCGATCGTTCCTCATGAAGGTTCGGTCTTCCAGTCGATGATTCCAGCCGCGATTGCGGTGCTGAATGGCGCCGGTGAAATCACCGGTCGCTCACAAGTGGACGAGTACGGTGTCATTGAGACTCCCATCCTCGTCACGAACACGCTCTCGGTCGGGGCGGTGCACCAGGCGTGCGTCGAGTGGTTGACAGAGCGCGAGCCGTCGCTCGGCACCGGCGACTTCGTGATTCCGGTCGTGGCCGAGACGTTCGATGGTTGGCTCAATGACACCGCCGGCCAGCACGTCAAGCGGGAGCACGTGTACGCTGCCCTCGACTCGGCAGTCAGCGGTCCTCTGGCGGAGGGGAGCGTTGGTGGCGGCACCGGAATGATCCTCTACGGATTCAAGGGCGGTGTCGGCACAAGCTCACGTGTAGTTGCGATCGACAACGCTATGTACACACTAGGCGTTATTGTTCAGGGCAACTACGGAGGGCGGCGCGACCTTCTGTTCGATGGCGTTCCACTGCCGCAGGAACTCCTCGACTTCGACCAACCTCCCGCGGGGAAAAAGGACGGATCGATTATCGTGACGATCGCCACCGACGCACCGCTGTCCGAACGGCAACTCGGTCGGCTGTGTCGGCGCGGAATCCTGGGTCTGGGCCGAATCGGGGCCACCGCACGGCATACGTCCGGCGATCTGCTCATCGCATTCTCAAACGCGCCTGAGAACCGTGTGCCGCGTACGGACCGGCCGGCACGGCAGACGTTCGTCTATCTTGATGACGAATTGATCAATGACCTGTTCAGCGCAACCATCGAAGCTACGGCAGAGGCGGTTCTGAACGCCCTGGTAGCGGCGGAAACGATGACTGGTCGGGACGATCACCTTGTCCCGGCGCTTCCGATGGACATGGTCCTGCCGCTGATGCAGAGACATGGTCGCCTCGGCAATAGGGTATAGATGTCCCTGGAAGCGGTTAGCAGCAACGAATCTGTCGATGGTGTTGGAGGAGTACACATGGTCGATCGGCAACCATCGGCAACGCTCGGTGTCATCGGAGGCAGCGGCCTCTACGATCTCCCCGACCTTCAGGTGCTCGACCTTGTCGACGTCGATACCCCGTTTGGGCGGCCAAGCGACCAGATCATCGTCGGAACCCTCCACGGTCAAGAGATCGCCTTCCTCCCACGGCACGGGCGAGGCCATCGTGTCTCACCCACCGACTTGCCGTATCAGGCAAACATCTACGCAATGAAGGCGCTCGGGGTATCCCATCTGCTCAGTGTCAGCGCGGTCGGAAGCCTCCGCGAGGATCTGCCGCCGCTGTCCTTGCTGGTCCCAGACCAGATCATCGACCGGACCGTGGCCCGGCCACGCACCTACTTTGGTCGCGGATTGGTGGCGCATGTCGGTATCGCCGACCCCTATTGTCCGGTCTTCCGACGGTCGATCGTCGAGGCGACACAGGCAACTGACCGACCTGCGGTCCCCGATGGGACGTACATCTGCATCGAGGGTCCCCAATTCTCGACCCGAGCCGAGTCGATGCTGTTTCGCTCATGGGGCGCCAGCGTCATCGGCATGACCGCCATGCCCGAGGCTCGCCTGGCCAGGGAAGCCGAACTCTGCTACGCGGCCCTCGCCCTGGTGACCGACTACGACGTCTGGCACGATGAGTTCGAAAGCGTGACGGTCGATATGGTCGTCGCCAATCTGCACCAGAACGTGGAGGCCGCTCAGGCGACAATTGCCGCCCTGGCGAAATCCTCCTTGCCCGAGCGGACGTGCGCCTGCGGTAATGCCCTGGGTCCCGCGTTGTCGACGGCCCGAGACGCCATCCCGGCGGATATCCGCGATCACCTGGGCATCATTGTCGACCGGTACTTAAGTCCGACTCCGACCGGTGACGCTGCTTAAGTGGTCGCTCCGATCTCACTGCGACATCCGACATTTCGCTGGACCGAAGCGCGGCTCCTGTTGTCGCCGTCCCTCCTCACGGTCGTCGGCCTTCTCACCATCTTTCTCGCCCGGGAAGGCACCACGACATGGTCGTGGTCGGATGTCTCCGTCAGCCTCGTCTTCGTCGCCGCGGTCGCCGGGATTAGCATGACGTTTGGTCTCTTCGGTCACAGAGGCGATCAACAGCTTCTACCGATCACAGCTGCGCTGGCGGGCCTCGGACTGCTCATGATCCAGCGCCTCCACCCAGATCTGACCGCGATTGATCCCGGGTATGAATCCTTGGCGGTCAAACAGCTGACGTTCTTGGGCGTTGGTTTTGCCATCCTGTGGGCGTCCGTGGTCGTCTTCCGCCCGGTCAACCTGCTCCGGCGGTACAAGTACACCTGGCTTGGGTTGAGCTACGGCCTGCTCATAGTCACCTTCCTCTTCGGAACCGAAATCAACGGCGCCCGTCTGTGGCTCGATGTCGGTCCGTTCCAGATCCAACCCTCAGAGATCGTGAAGGTGACCCTGGTCGCCTTTCTGGCCGGCTACCTGGACGAGAAGCGCGATCTCCTCGGGCCACAGGCCGCCTGGATGGTAGGGCCATTCCGCCTCTTACCCCTCCCGTACCTGGCCCCGATGGGCCTCATGTGGGGATCGTCGCTCGTCGTCCTGATCGTCCAGAACGATCTTGGATCGGCCCTGCTCCTGTTCGGCATCTTTCTCGGCATGCTCTACATGGCCACTGGTCGGGTGTTGTACGTCGTGGTCGGCCTGGTCACCTTTGCGCTGGCTTGTTGGGCGGCCTACCTGGCATTCTCGCGGATCGGTATCCGAGTCCAGAACTGGCTCGACCCCTGGAGGGACCCCCTAGATTCCGGATACCAGCAGGTCCAGTCGGACTACGCACTTGCGAGCGGTGGCCTCTTTGGCACGGGATTGGGCCTTGGACAACCCTGGTATATCCCCGAAGTCCAGACGGACTTCGTCTTCTCCGCGATCGGTGAGGAGCTTGGGCTACTCGGAACCCTGGGTATCTTGGCACTGTATTTCCTTCTCACGATGCGCGGATATGCCATCGCCCTGAGCGCGCCCGACGGGTTTCAGCGACTTCTTGCCGGAGGTCTGACCACAGCAGTGGGCCTCCAGACCCTCATCATCATCGGCGGGGTCGTCCGCCTGATTCCCCTCACAGGCATCACCTTGCCCTTCGTCTCCTACGGGGGGAGCTCGCTCCTCACGAACTTCCTCATCATTGGCCTGCTCCTCTCGATCTCAGATTCGAGACGCAATCGTCCTGAGCGGTCTGTCCTATGAACCATGTCGTTCGCGGCTTTGCCTGGGCCGCCGCTGCCGGACTGATTGCGCTTGGGTTACTGGGCGGCCAGCGAATGAGTGACGCGCGATGGTTGGCCATTTTGGGCATCGCGTGGGTACTGGTGTTGGGCGCCGCCTGGTCCACCGTGCCGCGCTCACTGACGTCGCAGCGCCGGACGACGGTGAGGACCGCGATTGCACTGGCAACGGTCTTTGCAATCCTGAGCGCCCAGATGGTCCGGGTACAGGTGGTCCACCAGACGGCCACAACCGAGCGGGTCGCCACTGCCCCAAACGGCGAAATCATCGCCAATCCGCGCCGGCAGGGAACCGGTCTGGACCAGGACCGGGGTCCGATCTACGACCGAAATGGGACGGTCCTTGCCTACTCGGCCGACGAAGACGGCCGGTATCGCCGGATCTATCCCGAGCCGGCCGCCGCCTCACTGGTTGGCTACTATTCGCCATTGCAGTACGGAACCACCGGGGTGGAAGCCGCATTCGACGACATTCTCGCCGGTGAATCAACCACTAGCCCGCGGGGCTGGTTCGAGCGCGAGATCTTGGGCAGACCTCAGGCCGGCGGCAGCGTCCACTTGTCGATCGACCTGAGCCTTCAACAGGCGGCGGCCGACATGCTCTCGGGCTCGAACGGCGCCGTCGTCCTGATCGACATCCAAACCGGCGCCGTCCTGGCAATGGCGAGTTCGCCGACCATCGATCCCAACAGCCTCGTTGCCGTGAATCGGGAGGAGACGGAGGACGCCGCCCGGTACTGGGACCTCCTGACGACGGACCCCGATCTGCCGCTCATCCCGCGCGCCACGGTCGGGCTCTATGCCCCCGGATCCACGTTCAAGACCGTCACGGCCGCGGCGGCGATCGATTCCGGCATTGCCGATCCCGAAACAATCTATGAGGACGATGGATCTCTGGAGATTGACGGCCGGGTCCTCATCGAGAACAACCGTCCGGACGACTCGATCGACGAGTGGACCCTGCGCGAAGGTCTGATGTGGTCCCTCAATGTCGTCTATGCCCAGATCGGGCTAGAGCTGGGGGCCGATGAACTTGAGCGGTATGCCGCCGCGTTCGGGTTCGGGGCGGAACTACCCATCGATCTACCCACCAGCGAAAGTCAGCTAGCGAGTAACGACTCTGTCCTGACCGACCCGAATGCACTTGCCGATACAGCCTTTGGGCAGGGCGAACTGCTGGTCAGTCCGCTTCATATGGCCTTGATCGCCTCGGCGTACGCCAATGGAGGCGAGATCATGCGGCCGTATATCGCCGAGGAAACCAGAGCGGCGGACGGCGACGTGATCGATATGGCCACGCCAGACGTCTGGAGGACGCCGATCTCGGCGGATACGGCCAATGATGTCGAAGCGATGATGGTCGACGCGGTCGAATCTGGTCTGATCCAGACCGCCCAGATCCCAGGCCTGGTCGTCGGGGGCAAGTCCGGGACGGCCGAGGTGACCGACCAGCGTCCTCACTCGTGGTTCATCGGATTCGCGGGGGAGTCCGAGCCCCAATACGCCGTTTCCGTCCTCCTGGAAAATGGGGGGCGGGGCGAAGGTACATCGCTCGAAATTGGCCGCGAAATGCTGGCGCTGGCGGCCGGTAGTGAAATCGCCGGGGCGGATTCATCACCTGGCCATGCCGGAAGGACCAGGGCCGACCTGATTTCTGCGTACGTACGCCCTTTTTTGGGTGCGTTTTTGTTGTCATTTAGCGCGAAAAATGGTACTATTCGGTATGCGAGGATCGGCGGAGCGACGCATCGAGCGACATCGTTTACGGCAATTCGAACGGTTGGTCACCGACGCGCTCGACCAGCTACCGGACGGCGTCCTCCAGATGCTCGACAACGTCGAGGTCGTCATCGAAGACTGGCCGACTGAGGCACAACTCAACCGCGACGGGAGCGATCCCGAGATGCTCTTCGGTTTGTACGAAGGCATCCCCCTCACCGAACGCGGAAACGGATACTCGATGGTTCTGCCCGATAAGATCACGATCTTTCGTCGTCCCCTTGAGCGTGCGTTCCCATCCCGCCACGACCTGATGCGCCAGGTGCGCATCACCGTTGTGCACGAGCTTGGGCATCACCTGGGGATGGATGAGGATCGGCTTGAAGAATTAGGGTGGGCATGAGCGATCGGCGGCCGTCTCGTGTTGGAGCTCAACGTGCGGGCCAGGCAAGCCCGGTAGCGGGCGTGGTCGAGACCATCGCGGAGGGACTTTCGCTCGTCTTGATCTACCCGCTGGTGGCCCTCGTGCCTTTGGCGATTGACCTGACGCTCTGGAGCGGTTTCCGCATTTCCCCGGATGCACTCCTGCAGCGGTGGTCCGACATCAGCTCGACTGCCGACTCGCTCGGATTATGAACACAACGTGTTACCGCTGGCGGCTGTAGGCGTACCATCCCTCCTCAAGTCGGTCAGTCACGATGACGTGTTTACCATCTGGTCTGGTACCAAGTACGCTCCGAAGTCGTGGGAACTTGCGGCCGCGACGGTCATTGCTCTCGGATTGGCTTCCACCTTACTGGGCACGATCTTCCGAATTCCGATGGCCATGGTCATTCGGGCGGAGCGCCGCTCACCGGCCCAGATTGCCCGGGCGACGGCGATCGCCTGGTTGCGGCTGCTGGGCCTGTTCGCGCTTGTGATTGGAACGATCGTGCTGCTTGCCAGTCCGATTCTCGTTGGCGGCGTGCTGTTCCTGTTCGCTGGCCTGGACGTCATGCCGCTCGTCGGAGCGGCGCTCGTGATCCCGGCCACGGCCGCGGCGATCTACCTGATGTTTACGCCAGATGCGATCGTGCTCACGGAAGTCGGTCCCTTGCGGGCGGCATACCTGTCCTTCAACGTCGTCAGGCGCAACTTCTGGCCGGCGATTGGTCTCCTGGGGAGCGTTCTTCTGATCTCCGAAGGACTCAGCGTCTTGTGGAGGTCACAGATGGAAACGCCGTTCGGCCTGCTGGTTGGCGTTCTCGGAAATGCATTTGTCGGCGCGGGACTCGCGCTCGCGGCCATGCGGTTCTACGACGACCGGCTTCGCCAATGGCGGCCCGAGATGGCCCGGACCTTCACGTCAGGCACCACCTGACGACCTCGACCTTCTGTCGCGATGGGCGTCGGCAAACCCGACGACCATCGCATGTGCCCCCTGATCGTCGCACCGTCTCGGCACCGCTGAGACTCGCAAGGAGTCCCTTAGGAGCATGGCAACGACCACCAAAGAATTGACCACCAAGAAGCCTGCGGCTGCCGCCTATGGGGCGACCGAGATCCAGGTGCTCGAAGGACTGGAGGCGGTTCGTCGCCGCCCAGGCATGTACATCGGCAGCACCGATCAGCGCGGGCTTCATCACCTTGATCCGCGAGATCGTCGACAACTCGGTCGACGAGGCACTGGGTGGCTACTGCGACACAATCGTCTGCACGGATCGGCGCAGACAACGTCGTGACGGTCAGCGACAACGGCCGCGGCATCCCGGTCGATACCCATTCCAAGATGAAGAAGTCGGCGCTCGAGGTGGTCATGACCGTGCTTCACGCCGGCGGCAAGTTCGGCGGCGGCGGTTATAAGGTGTCCGGCGGCCTCCATGGCGTGGGTGCGTCGGTCGTGAATGCCCTGTCCGAGTGGTGCCGGGTCGAGGTCCGGCGCGATGGCAAGCTCTACAGGCAGGACTACAAGCGCGGCATGCCCACGAGTCAGGTCGAAGATGGTTGGCCGCCGGTCCAGACGGATCCACGGCACGACCACGTCGTTCCTGGCCGATACCGAGATCTTCACCGCCGGCCACGACTACAACTACGAGTGCCTCGCCAAGTGGTTCCGGGAGACGGCCTACCTGACCAAGGGCTGCGACTGACCCTGATCGACGAGCGCGACGACAAAGAGGTTACGTTCTACTTCGAGGGCGGCATCGTCTCCTTCGTCCGCCATCTGAACCGCAACCGGGCCGTCGTCCACGAGCGCCCGTTTTACTGTCGAGCGGAAACGCCCGCGTGCATGGTCGAGGTCGCGCTGCAGTACAACGACTCCTACGGGGAATCGACACACACCTTCGCCAACAACATCAACACGATCGACGGCGGCACTCACCTCTCCGGCTTCAAGTCGGCCCTGACCCGGACAATCAACGACTACGCCAAGCGCAACGGATTCCTGAAGGGCGATGAGACGCTGTCAGGCGAAGACGTGCGCGAAGGCCTGACGGCCATCATCTCGGTCAAGCTCGCGGAGCCTCAGTTCGAGGGCCAGACCAAGGGCAAGCTTGGCAACGCCGAGATCGCCGGCGCCGTCCAGCAGTCGTCAACGAGGCACTCGGCGCCTTCCTCGAGGAGAACCCGCAGACTGCCCGCAAGCGTCATCGAAAAGTGCCTCACGGCCGCGCGGGCCCGCGAGGCCGCGCGCAAGGCCCGCGAGCTTGTCCAGCGCAAGGGCGGACTCGAGAGTTTCAGCCTCCCGGGGAAGTTGGCGGACTGCACCGAGCGTGATCCATCTCGGGCCGAACTCTACATCGTCGAGGGTGACTCGGCCGGTGGATCGGCCAAGCAGGGCCGCGATCGCCGCTTCCAGGCGATCCTGCCGCTGCGTGGCAAGATCCTCAACGTCGAAAAGGCCCGTCTCGACAAGATGCTACAGAACAATGAGATCCGGACGCTGGTGACGGCACTGGGAACCAGCATTGGTGACCAGTTCGACATCAGCAAGCTCCGCTATCACCGGATCATCATCATGACGGACGCCGACGTCGACGGCGCCCATATCCGCACATTATTGCTCACGTTCCTCTTCCGGAACCTGGAGCAGCTGATCCTCGATGGTCGCATCTTCATCGCTCAGCCGCCGCTCTACCGCGTCAAAGCTGGTAAGGAAGAGCGCTGGGTCTACACCGAAGAACAGCGTGCGGCCGCGATGAAGGAACTTGGCGAGAAGGCCGAGGTCCAGCGATACAAGGGTTTGGGTGAAATGAACCCGGAGCAGCTCTGGACGACGACAATGGACCCGGCCCAGCGCACCCTCCTCCAGGTGACGGTCGAGGATGGCGTTCAAGCCGATGAAACCTTCGACATGCTGATGGGCGCGGCGGTTCCGCCGCGCGGAAGTTCATCCAGACCCATGCCCGCGACGTTCAGAATTTGGACGTCTAACAGCGCCTATTCACACCCTCCGAACACGTGCCGTCGTGCTAAGCCCGCTGGGTAGGGGGTTTCAACCCCGGGTTCCTTGGCCGAGCAAGCGGTCTTGATCGGCGCTCTAAAGGCCCGGTAATCTATCGTTGGCTCTTTGAGCGGCCGGTGGCACTTCTGCCACCGGCCGCTCGCGTCTTGGACCGGGGGCTCATCGGATCGGCGATGCGGCTGTGCTACAGTCCTGCGTGTCGCACTACCTTGGATCAACAGATCAGCATCGGTGGGTCAAAGACGTTGTGAGGAGTTGACATGCGGATTGCGGTCGATGCGACCGGCGGCGATTTCGGCGTATCGGTGGTGGTGCCCGGGGCGATATTGGGCGCCCGCGCAACCGAAACGTCTTTAGCTCTCGTGGGACCAGGCTCGGACATCGAAGCCGAACTCCGCAAAGCGGACACCGATGGCGTCGACATCGCGGTCGTCGATGCTCCGGATAGCATCGAAATGTCTGAGTCCGCGGCGCAGGCGGTGCGCGCAAAGCCACGTTCCAGCATCGTCGTCGCCATCAATGAGGTCAAGGCGGGACGAGCCCAGGCGATGGTCTCGGCCGGGCACAGCGGCGCGGTGATGGCGTCCGCGCTCTTCTCCCTCGGTCGCGTTCGAGGAATTGAGCGGCCGGCGATCGCGGCAACCATTCCTACACTGCGGGGCCAGACCGTGGTTCTAGACCTTGGTGCCGTAACCGATCCTAAGCCCCAGCAGCTTGTTCAATTCGCTCTGATGGCACAGGTCTATGCCGAGCGGATTATGGGCCTCACTAGCCCCACCGTAGGCCTCCTGAGCAACGGTGAGGAGCCGTCGAAGGGCAATGCCTTCGTCCAGCAGGTCTATCCCCTTCTCAAGGGTTCACCGGGAATCAACTTCATCGGCAACATCGATGGCAAGGATGTTCCGGGCGGGACGGTCGATATCGTCGTCACCGACGGATTCACCGGGAACGTTGCCCTGAAGGTGGCGGAAGGCACGGCCTCGCTGATGACCGAATTGCTGCGAAAGGAGCTTACGGCAACGCTGCCACGCAAGCTCGCAGCACTCTTCTTACGGTCGGGCTTTCGGGAAGTACGCAATCGCCTGGACTACAGTGAGATCGGAGGAGCGCCACTGCTGGGAATCGACGGCACGATAATTATTTCGCATGGCCGCTCAAATCAAACCGCTATTTTGAATGCAATCAAAGCTGCGAAACGCTCGGTCGATGTCGATCTGCCGGCAGGTATCCGCACGGCCATCGCCGAGATCAATGCGAAAGGGCGGGACTCCGCCGCCGGGCCAGAAACTGAGATACAGCATCCGGTTGAAGCCAGCGGCGGAGCAATGACCTAACCTTCTGGTTCAGCGATCGCCGGTGAACTACTCGCCGGAATCGTCGCCCACAGCCCGCTTGAGCTGCGTACCTGGGCGGAACGTCGGGCTCTTGCGAGCGGCGATTTGCATCGTTTCACCGGTCTGCGGATTGCGGCCTTCACGGGCAGCACGCTCGACCACCCGGAACGATCCAAACCCACTGATCGTCACTTCGTCGCCGTCGGCCAGCGCATTCTGGATTGCGCCAAAGACAGCGTTGATCGAGGATGTCGCCTGAGCTTCGCTCAACTTCGCTTCTCCGGCGACCGCACGCACGAGATCCTGTTTCCGCATTCTGAATCCTCCCCAAGCTACATTGAGTCGCTGCCAGATGCTGAGTCCAGAGGAACAGCATTACAGTCGGGCCAGTCTAGCACCCCCGGTGGGCGCTTCGTAGACCCCAAAGTGGCCAATTGATAGGGATTTTCTCGATATTCAATCGGCTGCGATACCGAAATCCCCCGAATTGACCAGGTTCGGGACTCAAGTACCACGTTGCAAGAATATTGCCGCCGAAAGGGACTGACCTATATTGGACGCCCTGATACGCCTGCCTCGTTGATGCGGCGTTGCCGCGCAGCCTCGAAGAGCAAGATGGATCCGGCGATCCCAGCGTTGAGGGATTCCACATCGTTCTCCATCGGAATCGTGACCCGATCCGTCGCAAGATTGAGCGCGAGGTCACTCGGACCTGCGGTCTCTGATGCGACGATCAAGGTGACATCACGCGTCCAATCAAAGCCATCGTAGGCGGGGAAATCGCCCAGATCGGCCAGCACGCGGGAGTCGGTCTCAGCTGAAAGCTGGGACACCACCTCAAGAGAGTAATCCAACAGCGGGACACGGAAGTGCGCGCCCATCGCGGCACGGACAACCTTGGGGTTATACGGATCGACCGTATCCGGCATCAGGACGACAGCGGTCGCGCCGGCGGCAGCTGCCGATCTCAAGAGTGCGCCGAGGTTGCCCGGGTCTCCAATTCGGTCGGCAACCAGATAGAGGGCCGCACCTCGCCGCACCAGTTCACGTTCGGGAAACGGAAATACGCCCAGGATTCCCTGGGGATGTTGCGTGTCGGTGAGACTCGCAAAAAGGTCCGGGGCGACGACTCGGGACGAAGGAATCGAGTCCGGAAGCAGGTGCTCATCACCTTCACGGGCAAGAAGGAGGGACGGCTCGGCCCCGGCCTCGATGGCGTCATTGACAGCCCGAACCCCTTCAACGATGAACGCTCGCTCCATGTGACGCGTTGAGCGCCGTTGGAGCGAGCGAACATACCGAACGATCTGATTTGAGGAGCTTCGAATGACGTCCCGCGCATGCCCGGACACAGGTGATCGACGGGCAGACATCGCGCTACGCGTTCGCGCGCTTCGCGACCTCGGCAATCTGGGCGAAGGCGGCCGCATCACGCACGGCGAGATCGGCGAGCATCTTGCGATCGACTTGGACCCCAGCGACCGTCAAGCCGTGGATGAGCCTGCTGTAGGTGACACCATTCTGGCGCGCCGCGGCGTTGATGCGAATTATCCACAGGCGGCGGAAATCGCGCTTGCGGACACGACGGTCGCGGTAGGCGTAATACAGCGCGTGCATGAGCGACTCATGGGCGCGCTTGTACAGCCGGTTGTTGGTTGCACGGTGGCCTTTAACCTGGGCCAGGACTTTCTTGTGCCGCCGGTGAGCGGTCACTCCACGCTTGACGCGGGCCATCTCGAAGACTCCTCAGATCAGATCTTGACGATGATGACAGTAGGACGCGGGTTTAGACCCCGTTCGGGAGCATCCGCCGGATGCGCTTCTCGTCGGCCTGATGGACATCGGTCATCCGGTCGAAGGCGCGCTTAACTCTCGGAGCCTTCCGGCGGCGGAAGTGGCTCTTCATTCCGTGCGTCCGCTGGAGCTTGCCGCTCGATGTCATCGCGAAGCGGCGCTTCGCTCCCTTGTGGGTCTTTGCCTTGATTTTCGCCACGACGTTGTTCCCCTTCCCGCTCGTGTAGGCTCTGCTTCTGTTTCAAGGGGGCGATGTACATCGTCATCGTCCGCCCTTCCATCCGTGCCGGCTGCTCAATGGTCCCGTAGGGACGCATCTGCTCGGCCAGCCTGTCGAGAAGGCCCTTCCCGATTTCCGGGTGCGCCATCTCGCGGCCCCTGAAGCGGACGGTGAACTTTACTTTATCCCCCGCATCAAGGAATTTCTGGCCTTGACGGCCTTTGGTATCCAGGTCGTGCCCCGCAATCTTTGGCTGCAGCCGGATCTCTTTCAGTTCGACGGTGTGCTGATTCCGGCGAGATTCACGCTCTTTCTGACTCTGCTCATACCGGTACTTACCGTAGTCCATCAACCGGCAAACAGGCGGAATAGCGTTAGGCGCAACTTCAACGAGGTCGAGGCCGCGCGAGCGCGCCATTTCTAGCGCATCCCGGGTCGGCAAAACGCCAACCTGCTGGCCCTCCTCGTCAATTACTCGGACTTCCCTGATACGAATACGCTCATTGATGCGGGTTTGAACTGGTCTGGTAATGGTCAACCTCCCGATCGACTCGGCACAGAGCGCCAATGCTCCGGCGACTATGTTGTGAAAAACGCGTAAGCGCGACCGGTACCCTCACCGGTGTGCGGAGCCCTGAAAGTGTATCATCGGAGTCAGAAGCCGGTCAATTGTCGGGTTTTTTCGTCCGAGCTTTCCCGATCGAACGAACCATCGGCGCCCGCGCTCCCGTCTCGCCTTGCGAAGTACTGCCGAGTCGCCACCTCGTCCTGGCGGAGTTGGGCGATGAGGGGCTCCAGCCCGTCAAAGGTCATGTCGCCGCGTAGATGATGCCAAACGTCGACATCCAGATTCTGGCCATAGAGGTCGCCATCGAAGTCCAGAAGGTGGGTTTCGACCAACCTGGCACCACTGTTGACCGTCGGTCGGGTACCGATATAAGTCATGGCTGGCCGGGGTTCGGTGCTCTCCTCAAGAATGGCTTCGCTGGTATAGATCCCATCGGCAAGCTGGACCATGTCCGGCGGCGGAGCCACATTCGCCGTGGGATAGCCGATCGTGCGGCCCAGGTGAGCGCCGTGGATCACCTGTCCGCTCACCCGAAAAGGCCTCCCGATAAAGCGCACGGCGCCCGCAGCGTCCCCTGACTGAATTGCGCTACGGATTGCGCTACTGCTGATGATCTGGCCGTCGTCCTCGAGACGATGTACAGCGACCACCCTGAACCCCATACTATGGCCAATCTCGGTTATTCTGGCGATGTCCCCGGTACGATTGCGGCCAAGCGCAAAGGCCTCGCCTACCCACAGCTCCCGCATCCCAGTGGATTCGACCAGTGCGCCCAGGAACTCTTCCGGCGTCTGCCGGGACAGGTCATGATCGAACGTGATCGTGACGATCTCATCGATCCCTGATGCCGCGATATGTCGGAGTTTGTCCTGTGGCGTGCAAATCCTGCCGGCGAACCGGGCCGGATTCAGCACCTGTACTGGGAGCGGTTCGAACGTCACCGCGGTCGAGACGCACCTAAGCTCGCGGGCCCGACGAACGGTCTCCTTCAACAGATGTGCGTGCCCGCGATGGACCCCGTCAAAGGCGCCAATGGTGACGATTCGGCTTGCGGGATCCAGTTCATCCATCCCTTTTATCGCGGTCACGACGTACACCGCCATTCAACATCAAACCTAAGCACGCGAGTCAGCCTCTTCCTGCTGGGCGAGAATGCCATCAGCTGGTCCGACGACCTTTGCCGGTGCCCATCCGTCTCGGGTCTTCGCCGTGGTGCCAATGCCGATCCAGTTGCCGCCGGTGTCATATGCCCGGACGGGTCCGTCGTCGAGTCCGGCGCCCTCATTCTGATCTCGCGGTACGGTACCACCCTGATGCCATCGGCGTGCATCGTCACCGCTTAGGATCAACGCCGGCAGATGGAGGATCGACGTATCCGGATGATGGGCAATCTCGCGCCAATAGGAGCGCAAGACGCCCTGACCCTGGCTTGCAAGGTCCTGCAGTTCGGTGATGGTCCAGGCGTCTGCCAGATCGAACGGGCCGGTTCGCAACCGCACCAATGCGGACAAGTGGGCGCCACACCCCAATTGCCTACCGAGATCATACGCGAAGCTGCGGACATAGGTTCCTTTGGAACAGTCGACGCACACCTGAGCGACGGGTGGATTCCAGTCGGCGAGTTCGAGCGCATAGAACGTCACTGGCCTAGGTGGCCGTTCGACGGTCTCACCTCGTCGCGCGGCGTCGTAGAGTCGCTGCCCACCGATCTTGATTGCCGAGTGCATCGGCGGGATCTGCAATTGCGCTCCAAGCATCCCGCCCAGCGCATCTTCGACTCGACGCCGATCCAGCATTCCGGCATCGGCAATCGAGGTAACGACGCCATCAGCGTCGTATGAATCGGTTTCGACTCCGAAGGTGATGTCGGCCAGGTAGGTCTTCGAGTCGTCTGCCAGGTATTCGAGCGTCCGGGTGGCATCCCCGACCGCGAGGGGCAAAACGCCGGTAGCGGCCGGGTCGAGCGTGCCGGCGTGCCCGATCTTGCGGTCACCAAGGACCCGACGCATTTTGGCGACAACGTCGTGGCTCGTCCACCCAGCGGGCTTGTCGACCACGACGTATCCATGCAATCCAGAGCTCATTTGGCAGGCTCGACCAGGGACTTAGCTAGAGGCGGCGGCAAACGACGCTTTCTCCGCGCGAAGCTGCTCAAGTCCCGGTCCTTCGCTGCCGGTATCAAGATCGGTCAGCCGGGCAGCAATCTCGACGACTCGCTCCTTTTGGGCCTCGTCACCGGTGATTTGGAAGCCGGCGGCCCGGGGATGGCCGCCGCCCCCGAAGACAGAGGCGATGGCGGCAACATCGACGGCTTCGTCAAGGCTTCGGACACTCGCCCGCCACCCCTCCTTTGAGGCGTAGAGGATTGCCGCCGCCCGAGACCCTTCGGTCCCGGCAAGAAAATTGACCAATCCTTCGGCTTCGGATGGCACTGCCCCACACTCGGCCAGGATCTCGGGCGAGACCTCGGTCCAAATGAGACTTCCGGTCCAGCGGACGTTGCTGAGAACTCGCGTCCACAAACAGACGGTCGATCGAGACTTCAACCTGAAGAGCTGATCGACGATCTCGGCCGGATTCGCGCCCGCATCGACCAGGTCGGCAGAGGTGCGGAGCGTCCTGGAGGTCGTTGCGGGCGTTCGTAACCCGAGCGTGTCGCCGTAGATCCCTGCCAGGAGGCACTGGGCAATGTCTCTTGTCAGCTCTGTGCCCCAGAGCCCCAGCAGTTCCGCGACTATTTCCGAGGCCGACGCCGCCTGTGGCTCGACGACGTTGAGGTCACCGAATTGATCGTTGGTGATGTGGTGGTCGATGTTGATGATCGGCACCGATCCATCGACCCTACGGGGATCGTCGGAGTAAAAGCGACCCAGCCGCCGCCGGTCGGAGCAATCGGCCATGCAGAGCAGGTCATACTCCGGTAATGGCCGCTCGCCATAGATGAGAACGTTCTCGATACCCGGGAGGAAGCGCAGGCTGTTCGGGAGTTCGCCGTCGCCGATGACCGGTGTCGCCTTGACGCCGAATTGCTTCAGCGCCAGGGTGATGGCCAGCGGCGACGACAAACCGTCCGCATCGACGTTCTGGTGGGTCGGCAGCAGAATGGACTTTGCCGAGCGCAGGCGCGCCAGGACATCGGACGCGAGTCCGGGGTCGACCGACCACGGTCCCGGAGTGACGTCCCCCATCAACTGTCCCCCTGCGGCACATCGGCACGGCGAGGCGGCCGGTTCTCGTCCAACTCGCGCAACACGCGAGTGATCTCGTCCGCCTCCTCCATTGTCCGGTCATCCCGAAATTCGAGATCGGGAATCTGGCGCATACGCAGGCGAGGCTTCAGGTGAAACCGGATGAATCCGGACGCCGACCGCATCGCCGCCAGCGTGTCTGAGCGCTCCTGTTCGGTGCCCAGAACGCTGACGTAGACGCGGGCCGTGCGCAGATCGGCTGGCACGTCGACGTGGGTGATGCTCCAGAACGCCAGACGGGGGTCTTTGACCTCCTTGCGGACGATGTCCGTGAGCTCTTCACGCAGCATTTCGCCGACCATTCGTGTGCGTCGTGTCACGCTAGCCCTCCGGCCTTCGGAGATCGACGGGTCCGACGCGCTTAGGTCCGTGCGACTTCTTCGCGGTGGAAGAACTCGATCTGGTCGCCGGTCTGGAGATCGTTGAAGCCATCCAGCCCGAGGCCGCACTCATAGCCGGCCGCGACTTCTCGGACATCGTCCTTGAAGCGCTTGAGGGAGCGAATGCCGCCCTCAGACACCACCGTGCCGCTACGCAGCACGCGAGCCCGCGAGTTGCGGGTGATCTTGCCGTCGAGGACATACAGTCCGGCGACGACGTCTCCGCCCGGCAGTTTGAAGGTCTCGCGGACCTCAGCATATCCGTCGGTGACGTCCTGGAAGACCGGCGCGAGCAACCCGGTCATCGCGAGCTTGATCTCGTCGAGCAGGTTGTAAATGATGTTGTAGAACCGAATATCGATCCCAGCGGCGTCGGCGGCTCGCTTGGCGGCCACGTCGGGCCGCACATTGAAGCCGACAATGATGCTGCGCGTGGCGCTTGCCAGGCTGACATCCGACTCGGAAATAGCCCCCGTTCCCGAATACGGGATCGACAGGGTCACGCCTCCCTTGGCGTCTTCGTTGAGCTTCTGCAGCGAGGACTGGATAGCCCCAAGTGAACCCTGAACATCCGCCTTGAGGATGACGCGCAGCTCGGCGGTTTCGCCCTCCTTGACCTGGCTGTACAGGTCCTGGAGCTTCACCGGCCGGTCGCCGCCGCTCAGGCTCTCAACCCTGCGCTGGGCCGCGCGCTGCTCCGCTAGCTGGCGAGCGATCTTCTCGTCCTCGAAGACCTGGAAGGTGTCTCCCGCCTGCGGAACCTCGGGCAAACCGAGGATCTCGACGGGCATGCTCGGATCAGCCCGGCGTACCCGCTTGCCGCGGTCGTCGAACATTGCCTTGACACGGCCCCAGGTCGCGCCGGCGACCACGACATCCCGGAGGTTGAGCGTGCCGCTCTGGACCAGGATGCTGGCGACCGGACCGCGGGTGCGGTCGACTTTGGCCTCGATCACGACGCCGGTGGCAGGCTTGTGCGGATTGGCCTTCAGCTCATTGACGTCTGCGACCAGCAGGATCACTTCGAGCAGGTCATCGAGGCCCAGCTTCTCGCGGGCCGAGACTTCCACAACGGGAACGTCGCCGCCCCATTCTTCCGGCATGACGAGGTTTTCGCTGAGTTGTTGCTTCACACGGTCCGGATTGGCCGCCGGCAGGTCGATCTTGTTGATCGCCACCACCAGCGGCACGTTCGCGGACCTGATGTGGGCGATCGCTTCCTTGGTCGTCGGCATCACGCCGTCATCGGCGGCCACGACGAGCACGGCGATATCGGTCGCCTGCGCGCCGCGGGCACGCATGGCGGTAAACGCCTCGTGGCCCGGGGTGTCGAGGAAGCTGACTTTCCGCCCCTGCGTTTCGATCTGGTATGCGCCGATGTGCTGGGTAATCCCGCCGGCCTCGCCTTCGGCGACATTAGCCGAGCGGATCGCGTCCAGCAGTTTCGTCTTACCGTGGTCAACGTGACCCATGATTGTCACAACCGGCGGCCTGGTGACAGAGTCCGGATCATTGATTGCGTCAAGTTGCCGGCTCTCGAAATCGGCCTCGGCCTTGGCCAATTCGTCCGGTCCATCCCGATTAATGTCCCAGCCGAGCGACGTTGCGACTTTCTCCGCCGTATCGAAGTCGATCTGCTGATTGATGCTGGCCATGATGCCAATTTTCATCAGCTCTTTGATGATCTCGATACCAGTCGTGTGGAGAATATCCGCCAGTTCCGCAACGGACATCACTGGCGGCAGCGTGACTGGAGCGCGCTCGACGGGCATGACCCGCTTCAGCGCTACCGTGCGGGCGCCACCGGAGCGTCCGCCCGAGCGACCCCGCCCTCCTCGGCCACGGCCGTTGCCGCCGCCGCCGCCAGGGCCTCCTCGGCTCGCGCTGCCGCCACTCCGGCGGGCTCCCCCTTGATATGTGTTCGTCATTAGACCCCTCTTCGGCAGACCCTGCCGTCACCAGATCCGGTGGTGGTAGCGTCGCCGCATGCTGCCGCAGAGACGCAATCGTCTCCTGCGACAGGGAGATGTTAAGGGCACGGCTCAATAGGCCGGTCTTCAACGCCTTTTCCCAGCACGCGGGGTTCTCACAGAGATAGGCCCCGCGGCCGTTTTTCTTTCCCGTTGGATCAACTTCGACGTTGCCCTCCGGGGTGCGCACCAGCCGGATCAACGTCCGCTTGGCCGCGTGATCGCGACAGGCCACGCACATCCGCTGTGGGACGTGCTTCGGTCGTGGCCCGCGTCGCCTGGATTGTTTTGGCGCCGCCCCCTGGGGAACGGCGCCTGAATGCGGCACCGCACCCATGGTCATCCCCTAATCGTCTTCGGCCGCCGCACTGGCGGACATGACGGCCGCGTCGTCATCGAGCGGGAGTTCCTCTCCCGTCGCGAAGTCGTACCTCATCCGGAGCTCGCGGTTGTAGTAGACCTCCAGCGCCGTATCCCGGAGATCCACATCGACGCTCTTGCGGATGAGATCCGCCGGCAGCGGACCGAATGACCGGCCCTTGACGTCGATCATGCCATCCTCGTTTACGCCACGAGGCTGTCGTCCCTGCCATGCGAGGAAGTCAGGAACCTCATCGACCGCCGCGCGAGCCTGACGAAGGATGTCGTCGCCGTGCAGCCGCAGGGCTTCCGGATCTTTGATGTCGATCCGCCAGTCCGTGAGCTTGTACGCCAGCCGCGCATTTTGGCCCTCTTTACCGATCGCCAGGGACATCTGGTCGGTCGGCACGATCACCGTCGCAACGTGGTTCGGCTCGTCGAGCGACACGCTGATCGGCTTGGCCGGGCTAAGCGCGTTGGCGATGAAGGTGGCCGTATCGGGTGACCACTCGATCACGTCGATCTTCTCGCCGTAGAGTTCATTGACGATGTTCTGGATGCGGACGCCACGGACTCCGACGCAGGAGCCGACCGGGTCGACCTTCTCCTGCCGGGCAGCCACGGCCACCTTTGAGCGCAGGCCCGGCTCGCGGGCGATCTGCATGATCTCGACGGCACCGCTGAAGATCTCGGGCACTTCCAGCTCGAAGAGGCGCCGGATCAAGTTCGGGTGCGACCTGGAGACGATCAACTGTGGACCGCGTGCATCGCGGTTGACCTCAACGAGATAGACCTTGACGCGCTGCCCGGCCCGATACCGTTCACTCTGGACCTGCTCTCGAGCCGGCATGACCGCCTCGGCGCGACCCAGTTCGACGATGACCGCGCGAGAGTCCGCCCGCTGGACAACGCCGTTGAGGACCTCACCCTGCTTATCGTTGTACTCGTCGTAGATCGTATCGCGCTCGTAGTCGCGGATCCGCTGCAGCACCACTTGTTTGGCTGTCTGCGCCGCGATCCGGCCAAAGTTATCGGGCGTGCGCTCGATCTTGATCATGTCGCCAACCTGGGCATTCGGAGCGTATGTCTGCGCCTCGGGCACCAGGATGTCGTTGATTGGATCCTCGATCTCAGCGACCACCCGCTTGTTGACAAATACCCGTATGCCCGCGGTGGGGTCGTCGAGCTCGACGGTCACGTCCTCTTCCGTCTTCGCCATCTTGGCGTAAACGGTCTTGAGCGCGTGTTCCACCGAAGAGATTACCGCTTCCTTGGGAATGCCCCGCTCGTGGGCAATCTGGGCGATAGCGGTGTAGAAGTCGCTCTTCACCCGCCCACCTCCTACTACATACTCCAACCGTACAACGCGGCCCGCGCATTGCCAGGGAAAATCCCCAGCAATCGGGCGGGCCAACGTGCGACCAAGTCACTCTGAACAAGAAAGAACGTGGGCTGGGGACCCACGTTCGCAGAGAGCTTGGTTCCGCTGAACAGATTATACCACTGTGGCGGTAATCGGGCCAATTCTCAGCCTGAACCGGGGAATTCCTGACGGCTGGAAAGCCCGAAAAGCCCGGCAAGCCGAAGCCTCAATCTTCCGGTGGAAGCGGGTGATCCGCCGGCCATTCGATCGGTCGCGGTCCTGGGTCTTCCATATCGGGATTGTCCCGCAAGCGGCGCAACACCCGCACCGACAGGTCGTCACGAATCTGGATTTGACAGGACAGGCGGAGATTCTCGGGCCGTTTCGAGAGGCGCGCCAAGCGCTCCTGCTCTGCCTCGGTCATTTGCCCCGCGTCCCCAGCGAGAAGCTCGACCCGGCAGGTTGTACAGCGGGCGTTGCCGCCACAGCGGTGGAGGATATCGATGCCCGCATCCTCGATACACAGCACCAGCCTCCGGCCTTCATCGCACTCGAACGCGTCTTCCCCTTCGACCGATATCAAGGGCATCATGCTCTCCAGTGTCAGCGCGACCATCCGAACGACCGGGATTATGCCTGGAACCTCAGCCCTCCGGAGACTCGGGCCTGATGCCGATCGGCAAAATCGGCAGCGTGCGGCCCGGCGAGGACAAGTTCGCCGATGTGGCCATGGTTAGCGGATCCCGTGACGAACGGGTATCGCACGCCCTTCGCTTCGAAGCGCCGCTCGGCGTAGAAAATGTCTTCGCTCAGTCGGGCGAAGATGTCGTAAGCGAGTTGGTCGGCGGTCATCAGGTCACGGATCGGGTGGTCGACCCAGATCCGGAGGGTCACACCATCGTCGGAGAGTTCCGGATCACCGATCAAGTGAGCGCCAGCAACGTCACGGATGAGGTGCTCGGCGTCGACCGAGAAGCGTAGGTTCGCCTCCTCGTCCCGGGCCCATTCTTCACCGTATCTGATACGCAGCGTTTGGATGACATCGTCGAACATGGATGATGCCCCTTCACCGATGAGTGCAACGAAGAAGCGAAGAACACTATCTCACCAGATACAACGCAACAATAGCGCCGGTTGGTTCCGTCTGCGGTACCATTCGGATACAGGATTGCGCGCATGCGCTACGAGTTCATTGGCCTTCCATCCAGAGGGAGTTTAGGCTGTGCCGCGGATCATCGATGTTGTCCTGCGCCGGACCAAACCGGAGCCGCAGATCCCGCGCTGCTCCGATCACAAGATCGAAATGCACCTCCGCGGCAAACAGGGCCGACCGACCCGTTTCGCCGCCCAATCCGAAGAGGAGTACACCCTCATTTACTTCTGCCCGGTTCCGAACTGTAACCACACGGCGGAGACGAAGAAGGTCGCTACCCAAATTCCGGTCCCAGGCGAATCGCCGGTGCGCCCGAGCTTTGCCCGGAAAGGCCGATAACCGCTCGATCGGGCCAATTCCCGTGGCTAGTGCGCCGTGCGCAAAGGTTGGCCGCGTCTCCCTGTCGCCCGGGGCTCACGGCCCAGGGTTGGCCCGGGCTGAACCGGACAGCCTCTCCGAGGCTAACGGATTCGCGCGTACTAGCCTCGGAGAGGCTGTGACGGTGAGCCCGGGCCAACCCTGGGCCGTGAGCCCCGGGCGGCAAGGGACACACGGTCTACCGTTCTGACGGGCGCTCTAACGCGAGAGTGGGGCAGTGAGGTTTTCGCCCTGGTAGCGGCCACTGTAGCCCTGGTCGGCGCGGCGAGAAAGTCCGAAGAAGACCAGTTGCATCACCTTGGCGTTTCGCTGCAACCGGAATCCAGCCGGGTTGTTGACGACCAACAATGATGTCGACCGGCCGTTGTAGCCGGCATCCCAAACGGCGGTGTGGACGCTCACACCGCACCGGGCCAGGCTCGACCGCGGTCGACCGAGAGCCATCAAATCCAGCGGAAGATTCACCACCTCGTTGTAAACAATGTGGTACGGCCCCGGGTCAAGGTCGATGAATCCGGCGGCGTCGAATTCCAGCGCCTCGAGCTCGGGCAGAACGCGATCGGCATTGCTGGCAGCGACGGTGCCCCGGCCGCCATACCGGCTGACCGAGTGAAGCGTGACGTCAACGCCATTGGGCTGAACCTGATCCGCAAGGTTGATGTACTCGGTCAGAAGCGGCGGGTCACCTTCGATCAAGTCCACGAGCTGCTGGCGGGAGAGGGCGCCGGGCAGTTCCGGCATGAGTTGAATCGATCCCGGCGTCATCGCCATTCCTCCTCAGGGCAAAGCACGGGTGTCCGTACACCAAATTGTAGCGTCCGCGTAGCCCTCCGAGCGAGCGTTGGAACAAGCAGCTATCCTCAACCGCGATGACACGTCCAGATGCTCCTGAAGAACTCCAGCGGATCGAGCCGCCGCCGCGGCCATTTCGAACGCTCCGGCACCGCGATTATCGCCAGCTCTGGACGGCCGAATTCATCTCCACGAGTGGCAGCCAGATCCAACGGGTCGCTATAGCATGGCAGGTCTATCAGCTTACCGGTGATCCATTTCAGCTTGGATTACTCGGACTGTTTCGCTTTCTGCCGGTCTTTCTCTTCGGGATCGTCGGCGGCGTTATGGCCGACCGGCAAGATCGCCGCCGGCTGCTTCTCTTTTCGCAGTCCATCCTCCTCTGCACGTCGGGTCTGCTTGCTCTGCTGACCTACACCGACCAGATCAGCATGCCGGTGATCTATGCGATCACATTCGCCTCGTACGCAGTCGCCGCCATCGGCGGACCGAGCCGTCAGGCGCTCATCCCCGCGCTTGTCCCAGAACGGGAACTGACCGGGGCGATGACGATGAACACGCTCTCGATGCAGGTCGCGACGGTCATGGGCCCCGCCCTGGGCGGCGTCCTCATTGCCCAGACCGGCGTCGCCACCGCGTATCTGGTCGACGCGGCCTCGTTCATCGTGGTCATTCTGGCGGTCCTGACGATGAAAACTCGACCGGCGATCCGGGTGGCGACATCGAGCAGCCTGACCGCCGCGATCGAAGGGTTCCTCTTTGTTCGCAATCAGCCGATCTTGATCGGTGTGATGGGGCTGGACTTTGTCGCAACCTTCTTCAGTGCCAGCAACACCTTGATGCCAATCTTTGCCGAGGATGTCCTGGGCATCGGCGCCACCGGGCTCGGATTGCTCTACTCCGCCCCGGCAGCGGGAGCCGTTACGGGGAGCCTGGTCATGAGCGTCTCCGGAACCGTCCGCCGCCCTGGACTTGGCGTTTTACTGGCAGTAGCCGGGTTCGGGGCTTGCCTGATCGGCTTTGGCCTGAGCGACTCCATTGTTCTGTCGCTCTTATTCCTGGCAGGGAGCGGCGCCGCCGACGCGGTGAGCATGGCCCTGAGGATGGCAATTCGCATGCTCGTCACTCCCGACGAACTCCGAGGCCGAATTGCCGCCCTGCACTCCATGTTTGCGATGGGAGGCCCGCAGCTGGGCGAGTTTCAGGCGGGTGCGCTCGCCTCCGTGATCGGCGTCAGTTTGACGGTTGTCATCGGTGGGTCCTGCACCGTCCTCGCTTCAGCGACAACCGCCCGCCTGGTCCCCGCTATCTCCAGGTTCCGGACCGACCGGGCGTTTGACCCGCCCGGTGGGCGGTGATATCGTGTAGGAAGAATTAGTAAGTGGTTGACTATATCTACGCTGGGCGAACGTACAGTCCAAGGCGATCGGAGTTTCCCACGATGGTCATGACACTACCGGCGCCAACCGCGACCAACACCCTCGTCCGTGGGCGTCCGCTCATGTTGGCCCGGGACTCCTTCGGGCGGGCAATGACGTACCTGCGGATATCGCTAACGGATCGGTGCAACTTCCGCTGCGTCTATTGCATGCCCGCCATCGGAATGAAGTTCCAGCCCCGCGACGAGATGCTCACCGATGAGGAGCTCCTCCGAGTCGTCGGCCTGTGCGCCGAACTTGGCTTTACCAAGCTGCGCCTCACCGGCGGCGAACCGACGATTCGCCCGCACATCGTCGACCTCGTCCGGGAAATGAAAGCGTTCCCCGGAATCGAAGAAGTTTCGATGACCACGAACGCCTTACTGCTGGGACGGCTGGCGCCGGGCCTTGCCGCCGCCGGTCTGGACCGGGTGAACATCTCGATCGACACGCTCGATCCGGACCGATTCAAGCTCATGACTCGGGGCGGCCGGCTCGACATGGTCTGGCAAGGCATCGAAGCGGCCGACGCGGCTGGCTTGACGCCAATCAAGCTCAACACCGTAGTCCTCAAAGGCCAGAACGAGCACGAAGTTGGTGACCTGGCCGCTTTGACCATCGATCGTCCCTGGCAGGTTCGTTTCCTGGAAATCATGCCACTCGAAGGCGTTGGCGACGTCCACGACGAAAGCCTCATTACCTCCGAGCAGACCCAGACCCGCTTGGAAGAACGCTTCGGGCCTCTCGAGCCGATCGAATCCGATCCCTCCGATCCAGCGAGGACCTGGCGAATCCCGGGTGCCCGCGGAACGATCGGGTTCATCTCACCGGTTTCCGCTCCGTTCTGTGCCTCATGCAATCGCGTGAGGCTGACGTCGGACGGCAAGCTCCGGCTCTGCCTGCTGCGTCCGGACGAGGTCGATGTCCGCGACCTGATGCGATCCGGGGCCGATGACGACGCCATTCGCGCTCAACTCCGGGGCGGAATCTGGCGCAAGCCGTGGGGCCATGGTCTCGCCGAAGGCGAGCGCTTCACCGGCCGGGGCATGTCGCAGATTGGCGGTTAGGAACGTCTCGTAAGGCGTTGCCAGCCGACGAGCGCGTGGCGCCCGCCGAACCCTATCGCTGCGATCCCGGCGGCGGCCAGCACACCGAGCACCATGATGACTCGGCCGAGCCAGTCCCAGCGATCGACGCTGTACACGAGCGCTAGTTCAACCTGCCCGGCCGGTATCGGCACGGACATGTAGCCGTCCTCGGTCCGGGTGATCGGTACGGGCTCCCCATTGACCTCAGCCCGCCACCGGGGATACCAGTTCCGGGCAATCTTGGCCTCTCCACCAGTCGAAACCCCGGTTGCACGGATCTCGCCGTTACTCACGTCGAACGAATCAGTAACTCCCCCGGCAAACTCGACAATCGGTTTTGGGTCCCGGACGCGATAGACGTCGTAGAGTCCTGACTCGACCAACTCCAGAGTCGGCGCGTTCGCTGCATCCTCCTTAAACGCGTCGGATGTAACAAGCACGACCTCGATGCCGTGCTCGGAGAGGTAATCGGCATCGAGCGTCTGGGCGACGTTCGCGGCCGGATAGGCATTGCCCTGGCGGTAGCTGTACGGACCCTCGTGCAGTCGGTGCCAATACCAGAGAAAGTCGTTGTAGAACAGCGGCCGGTCGGTCTCCGTCGGCGCCCAGAGTTGCTGGTGCCAAGACAGGGCGGTGCCGAGGATGAGCATCGCCCCCTCCCCAGGTACGCGCTCGTCGGCGATTCGCACCGCCGATAGGAACTCAGCCTGGGTGTCTGTGCCGGTCGTGACGAGCATCGGGCTGCCAGGGATAGGGATCTCGCCGACCTCCATGAGCCCATGATTGTTAGCCGCAACCGGATCGAGCGGGCGGACGTAGACGACGACTACGATAAGTGCGGCCCCGGCAATGATGGCGTCGCGGACGATTTGGCCCCTCGGGAGCAACCAGCGCAGGGCAACATCTACCCCTGCAACCGCGAGATAGATCGTCACGTACCGTTGGAATGGCATCAGTCGGGTCGCTTCCAACTGCTCGAACAGGCCGGAATCCCGGAGGTCGGTCGCCAGGGTTGCCGTCACGATCACGTAGATCGACAGCGTGATTGCGGCCGCCCGGCTGGCTGGTCGATCCGCGACAAACAGTCCGATGACCACGCCGGCCAAACCCAGAACCGCCACGGGTGGGGAAACGGACGTCAGAATCTTGTCGACATAGAATTCGATACTTTCGTACCGGGAGTATCGGACGAAGTAGTACAGATCAGCGAAACGAATCAGCGGGATCAAGATCGGGGCAGACATCGCCGCCGTCAGGGCCGCGACCGCCGCCAGGCGGCCGCTCACGGCACGCCATCTGGTCGGGCTTCGCTCGACGGCCGCCAGCCAGCAGCCGACTCCAACAATGACTAGCCCGATTGCCGATCGCGTGTTGGTCGCCAGCGCAAAGGTTCCCGCAACGGCAGCAAAAGAACCAAGAAACCAGCGGCCGCCGGAAAGGAACGCCGCCAGGGCCCACAGGACGAACAGGAGGGCGGTGGCCGCGGCCACGTTCGTAACGAGTCCCCAGACGATCAATTCCTTCGATCCCCCGTGGACCCATCCGCCGGGCACGGCGACGTGCACCATCAGCGCCGCCAATGGGACTGCCGCGGATGCCCGGTCTTGCCGGGCCAGCAGCCAGAATGCCAGCCCAGGTAGCAGGAAAATCAGAACGACGACCAGCTTGTGAACGGCGAGGATGGGGACCGTACCAAGCAGGAGGGCCCAAACTCCGACCTCCAGCCAGGCCTCCCCGAGCGGATAGAACTCGACCGGGTAGCCGCCCTGGTGGTTGCCGATCCAGCGCAGGATCTCACCGTCTCGGAGCGAATTGAGCAGCGTGTCGGCCCTGGTAGCGTGGAACGGATGATCGACAGAGGCAAAGGTATTTGCCAGCCGGACTGATCCGAGCTCCGGCGTCACAACGGTCTCCCACAGATCAAAAACGTCGAGCCGCAGGCAGACAAACAGCGCGACAAAGACCATCGCGCCGGCAGCCGAGATGGTTGCCCAGCGTTCGTAATCCCCAAGTGCCGATGTCGCGGGCGAGTGCGAATCAGCAAAAGCCGGCTCGAACGTTGCTGGACTGGACCCACGTTTGTCCGAAGTTGAATTCACCCGGCAGACGCGCCCGGAGCGGGAACGGCATCGGAAGTATCTTCCGCCATCCCGCCTTCGGTCGAATCACTCTTTTCAACCTCCGGCGGGTTCCAGATCTCGACCGTAGCAAGCCAGAGCGCGATGACCGAGAGCCCAATGAACCCAAAAACACTTACCAGAAAGACTGCCTTCAGCGCTCCCTCGTGCGTCACCGCGGGAAGGCCATTCACCTGTGCCCGCCAGATATCGAGAACCTGCATCCCCTCGGTGACCGGGACATAGAAGGTCCCACGCGCGTTCTCTTCCCAGTAGTGTGCGCTGACCGATCCGAATACAAGAAACAAGCCAAATCCCGAGACGACGATCATCCAGACCCATGTTCGGATAAACCGCCCGGGATCAGCTTGCTCAACCGCGTCCGTATCCACATTCGAGTCCGCATCCGATGCCGCCTTCGCTGCACCGTCCGGCTCCACCGCTGGTGTGATCGGTTTGAACTCTGAGGTTGGATCATCGGGCCCTGGGTGGGCCGGCGTGTCGGGCACGTGGCGCTCCTAGGGATTGAACTGCCAGTACGGAATGACGTACTGGGTGAATATCATTGTGTTCAAGAGGATCATTGCCGCCAGAACGGCGCCCTGACCATAGGGATGGTACCGAGTCGGGATGAGGGTCCTGAGACCGAGGGCCAGCAGGATCGCGACCGCATTGACCACCGGGAAAAAGTACCTGGCCTGAGTCAGGCTAAACTCGGTGCCGAACTGGATGATCGCCAGGTACGCGACGACAGCCGCACTGAGCAGCAGGACGATGCTCAGCTTCTGCCATCCCGCCGGATTCTCGACCGGATCGTTCTCCGACGAGGCGCGGCCCCGAACGACCGAGAAGCCGTAAACGACGAGACCGATGACGCAGACCAGCAGCGGCAGCCCAATCGCCCAGAGCATCGTACGACTCAGCCTAATGAGTCGCCATCCGAATTCGCCCCAGGTCTCCATGAACCGGAACTCGGCGAAGTCGACGTTGAATAACAGCGAGAAGAACCCAGGTGCTTCTTCGCTCTGGTAATTCCAGTACTGGAGTGCCTTGATCTGCTCGAGCGCGCTGAAGTTGCCGTAGGTCGCGTACATGAAGATGTACCACGGTGCGATAAGCACCACGAGCGGAATGCCGATGAGCACTCCGCGTTCGAGCAGACCGCGAAGATCCTTGATGCCTATCCGAAGCAGGACAGCCAGCCCGGCGATTCCGACCGCGGTCAACGCGGTCGATTTGGTCAGCACAGCAAGCCCGAGCGCAACGCCAAGCATGATGCACAGGCGCTTCGGGAATCGGTCTCGAACGCCACGGACTATGAGATAGAGGACCAGACTATAGGTGGTGATCCCGACTACGTCGTTATTCAGCATGGCGGCTTCATAGGAAACCTGCGTTTGGAACGCGACAAACGTCGGTACGACCACCGATAAGAATCGATCCTCCGGAAATATGACGCGGACGGTCAGGAACGCCAATAGTACGGTCAGAAGCCCAAACGGAATCGCGGCGAGGCGGAGAATATAGAGCTGCGTCTGCGGTGACGCTCCTTCAGACAACCAGTAGACGGGCGTCATCAGAACGTAGTACAGGGGCGGATGGTTCGCCGTATAGATCCAGCCACTCGGATAGAAATTCCCGGAAAGCTGGACGGCCAGTGGCCCAGATTCGCGGAAGCGGGGATCACCAGGACTACAGAACCAGTCTTGAGTGACGTACCGGCAGTAGCGATAGAGCTCGCCAGGGATGCGATCCTCGCCGGTATCTGCCTGAGCGGCGTACCGCTCACGCCACTCATCGAGTTCTGGAATCCTCGGGATACGTCCCTCTGTTGCCAGCACCCGCAGGTAGGCATAGTGGGCTACTTCGTCATGACCGGTGAATGCAGGGAAGACCAGGACGAAGATGATCTGCTTGACGACGAACAGCGCCCCGAGGACGACGACAAACTTCTGAATCGGCGTCCAGGTGCGGAAGTTAGCCCAAGTTCTGACGGTTGAGCGGATCGACGAGGCCGACCAGAATCTCGAGTTCTCTGCAGCGCCCCCGATTGGCATATTTCCGGGACGTTCCACCAATTCGGCCATGCTCGACCCTATGTTCAGCGCTCAGCTCGGCGGTGATACTTGACGAGCCGATCGGGGACGATGGTCGGCGGCACGCCGGCTCCACTGCCTGCGCAGCCCGTGCGTCGCACGCGACGCACACCACGGACGGGATAAGTTTAGAACCCTCGATTCAGGTGGTGCCGTCGATGCAGAGCAGGTTGAATTGGCTGCACCTGTATACCATCAGGACGCGACCGGTGTCACATCCATTGATTGTGCCAACCTCACAGCGAGCGCGACGAGCGAGACACTGGAATCTGCTGCAAGAGCGCGGCGAATAACCAGACCAGGCATCCAGCGGTCGCAACCAAGAAGACGATGATGGCAGCAGCACCGGGCCACTTGCCCAGCGGCGGCGGAGCCGATTCTATCCATGCCCTGACGACCTGCCAGGCCGGCACCGTCGAGTACGACTTGATTCGCCAAAGAGTCCAGACGTCGTCGCGGTTCCGCGGGCCGGCCTCCACCCAGACGTAGTACCGCTGCCCCGCGGAGTCGGCAATTGCCGGAAACCGAACCGTGACATACGGATTGGAAAACGCGCTCTTCTCGTGCCAGATTTGGTCACGATCGAGATCGAGTGAGACGGAGCGAATATCGGGCGCGTCCGGGCCGGCCGGGCGAATGTGCACGACAAGATCGTACGTAGCGTCGAGTTCGTAGGTCCGGATGTCCAGGTCGACGCGGTCAAACTCGTCGTAGTTGGGCTCGACGTACCCACCCCGGACGGCAATTCCACGACTTGCGTCAATGGTCCGGCTCACCCCGAGCGGTGCGTTATGTCGAACCGTAATGGGTACGAACAGCATCGCGACGCATGCCAGGCCAAGAACCAAAGTGGCGACGACAATGGCTTCGCGTCGGTGACTTGACCTTCTCACGGCAACAGCACCCCGCCGCCGCCGGGGCCGTAGTAGAACGGGATGACGAAGCGGATAAGCGTCAAGGCGTTGAAGGCGACCAGGAGCGTCAGCAGGACGAGAACAGCCATCGGACGCCTCCGATTAGGCAGCAAGCGGTCGACGCCAATCAGCGTCAGCAGTGCAATGCCGATCATTCCTGGGAAGATGAACCGTGACTGGGTGAACTGGATTGTGCCGACGTAGAGCACCCCGTACGCCATCATGGCCACCGACGCGGCCACAACTGTCATGCCCCGCACCTGGCGGTAGGTGAAATTGGCGCGCCAGCCGGCTACGCGTGCCGCCACGTCGCGGAGAGCCACGATCAGCCCGAGAGCGATAGCCGCACCCCATAAAATCCAGACGGTCTGGCTCATCATGGTGTCAAAGGGGATATTGCGCCAGCCGTAATTGCCCCAGAAGTCCTCGAGCCGCTCCCGCCAGAACGCAGGCGTCGTGAACATCTGCTCATAGGTGCTGGCCGAGCTGCCGAACTCACGGATCTCGCTGAGACGCTGAGAACCTGTTGGATCACCATAGAGCCAGTAGGAGCGGACAAACCAGGGCGCGAGCAGGAGTATGGGCAGGGCGGTCGTCAGAAACAGGCTGCCGGCCAGCCACTGCACCGAGCGAACCCCATCACTCCACTGCCGCCGGCGGTCCCACCAGGCCCAAGTGACGGCAAGGACGATCACCGGGAGAGCGAGCCCGAAGCTAAGTTTCGTCCAAAGGCCCGCCGCGGTGACCAGGCCAATCCCCAGCTCTCTTCTCGTGGTAAACCCGTCTTCTAGGCCACCGAGCAACAGATAGACCAACCAAGAGAACAGGGCGATAACGAGGATGTCGTGGTTGACGATCGCCGCTTCGAACGAGAACTGCGGCTGGAACGCCACGAAGATCGGCACCCCGGCCCGGAGAAACGCCGATTCCGGAAAGAGCAACCTGGCGGTGAGGTAGGCGAGCAGAACAGTGAACAACCCGAGAGCCACCGAAAACAAGCGGAGGACAACCAACCGGTCGGCCGAATCACCTGGGAGCATCCGCCAGAGGGGCGCGAGCGCCGCGTGGTACAGCGGTGGCTGGATCACCTCCGCGTTGGACGGATAGTCGGCGACGTAGCCTCGATACGGTCGGGTTTCTTCGGGCAGGAGCACCTCGCCGACGACGCCCAGGCCATCTCCGGAGCCAAGGCGGGCGATGTACCAGTAGTGGTCGACCTCATCGTGTCCGGTAAATGGCGCAAACAGCGTTATGAACAGCAACTGCTTGAGGACGAAGAACGCGACCAAGGGCCGGACCCAGGCGCGGTCCGCGCCGAGATCGAGTGCCCTGGCAACTCGCTGCCGGATACGCGCGGGAAAGCGTCTCCACGCCCACGTCGAGTTCCGTCGTTTACGGGTACGTGTTTCGCCGGGGGTGGTCGCTAGTCCCGCCACGTGACGAAGTTATTGAGGCTGAAGTTCCACACGGCGGCGACTCCGGCCCCGATGAGCTGGGCGGCCAAGTAGTGGAGGTCGCTGTGCCGATCGAGATACAGCGCAATCTGCCAGTTGATGATCAGGCCGACAGTATTGATCGGCGCATACATCGCCGCGCGGTGGAGGACAAGACCGCTGCCACGATCATGCCAGGTCCATAATTCATTGAGGATAAAGGTCACGACCATCGAGAGAGCGATGGCGAGTGGGGAGGCAACGGCGAGCCTGATGTTGAGGAGATCGTGAAAGAAGACAAGTCCAAGGAGGTTTACGCTGAGTCCGACTCCACCGACAACCAGAAATTTCTGGAACCGATGCGCCATGGTCCACAGTCGCAGCGCGGGCTGCGGCCAGGTCTCAGTTGAAAACATGCCCCCCCATTCCCTCCCGGCCCGCGTCGGGCGTGGTAGCCGTCGGCCTCCCAAGTCTGCGGTCTCGAGGAAGACCGCCGCAACGATACCACGGGTGCGCGGTGAAATCGCAATCCTGTGGTTGGACTCCCAAAATCCTCGTAGTCGGCACCGATCTTGCACCCTGATGACAGCGCGTTCGCGCTATTGACGAGCGGACCCAGGAGGAAAACACGATGGATCGGTCTCACGAGAACGAAATGGCTCAGGTCGAGCCGCTCGGTGACATTGGCGGCGATACCCCCTCAGGCAAGGAATTGGTCGAAGCCGTCCAGCGTGGGGAGTTGACTGCGGTCGAAGCGAGCGAGCATTTGCAGGCAGAGGCGCGGCGGCACGCCGCCGAGCATGGCCCGGACCTCGATACGGACGAGGACGGACTAATAACCAACGGCGGATTTGGTGCCGGCCAAGGAATGGCCCAGCACAGCGCCGGCGGACGCAAACAGCGCGGAACAAGCGGCGGTCGTACATAGCGCATCGCAATGCGTTGTGGTCGGGTTCGACCAGGAGGGGCCGCGCTGCGCGGCCCCTCGCCGTGTGAAGGGAAATGCCTGGGTCATTCCTGACGGACCGACGCCGATGATTCTTCTCCGTTTGCATCTCGGATCTCATCGGTGACTCTGCGAAGTCGTTCCACCATCTCCTCTGAGAGCTCATCGGTCGACGTTGGTCCGATATCCGGCGCGTTCTGCGCCGTAACCTGGCCTTCGAGCTCGGCACCCTTCTGGGACATCGATTCCTTGGCGTCCTTGTACGGTTGGTCGCCCTTTTCCTTGCGATCGAGATGTCGGTCCTGTGGATACGGATAAGACGACGACATTTCGTACCTCCTCAGTTACGTCGCAGCCTGCGACGAATGAAGGAAGCAGATGCAGGGTCCATGCCAGGCGCAACGTCTGACACTAAGGAGCGGACGCCACCGAGACAACCTCGTCATAGGCCGCCTGAAGTTGGATATCTTCGGAATCCTCCAGCTCTTCTTCCGTCGCGTTAGTATCGACCCCAGGTAAGGTAGGGGCGACGTCGTCTGGTAGGACCACGACCTCGTCCGGTTCAACCCCGACTTTCCAGATCTGGTCGCCGCTGGCCGTTAGCCAGAGGTCAGTTCCTAGCAGCACCGAGGCGCCGTTGGAGATGTCGAACTGGCTCAGCACGGTGCCCGTTCCGAGCGTGGTTTCACCGATGAGGACCCCGCGGCCATTGTCGCGGATCGCCCCGGCCAGAATCTCGGCGGCGGAGGCAGAGTACTCGTTGATCAAGACGACGAGCGGCAGATCGACCGCGCTCTGGCCCGGGAGTGTCCGCTTGACGGAGATGACACCGTCCCGATTCTGCTCCTTGTAAATCACATCGTTGAGGGGTAGGAACTCGCTGGCGATGCCGATAGCCTCATTGACCAGTCCACCAGGGTTGTCCCGGAGGTCGAGGATGATTGCAGTCGCGCCTGCGGCGCGAGCTTCCTGGATCGCCTGCTTCATCTCATCGAGGGATCCGCCGGTGAACTGGCTGAGGCGTATATGGGCGACGCCGTTCGGCAGCATTCCCCAGGTCACCGGATCGATGGTGATCTCGGCCCTCGTGAGCGTAAAGGTCAGCGACTCCTCGGTTTCCGGGCGGAGAATCTCTACGGTCACTTCGGTGCCGGCCTCACCGCGGAGTGAGTTTCCGATCGTGACGGAATCCTCGCCCTTCGTCGGTTCCCCATCGATCGCGACAATGACGTCGTTGGACTGGATACCGGCGGCGATGGCCGGTCCGCCTTCAATCGGTCGGGTGATTACCGGCTCAGGACCAAGATAGTCGAGATAGACACCGATTCCGGTCAATTGTCCGCGCAACGACTGATCGTAGAACTCGGCTTCGGCCGGGGCCAGGAATCGAGAGTGGTTCTCGTCACCCAGCGCTCCGACCATGCCCGCCGCGGCGCCATAGATCAGGTCGGCGTCGTTGATGGTGCTGCTCTCGACGTACTCGTCGTGGGCAAGGTCCCACGTCTCCTGGAGGACCTGGAACTCGGGCGCATCCAAAAACGACGACGTCGCCCCGGCGCCCTGGCCGTCCATCCGGTAACTCGTCACGCCGACCCCAGCCAGGAACCCGACGAGCAGGAGCGCGGCAATACCTACCGACTGGATCACCAGTCGTGTTCGGAACCACGACCGGACATTCGGGGCGGCCGCTTTCGTGCCCTCCGGGAAACTATCCTTCTTCATCAACACGCTCCTGTGCGGAAATCTGCGCGCGGGGAGTCACCGAGCATAGAATCTATGATCACGCCTGGCGCCGTATGGCGCATTCAACATGCTGGGGAGAAGCATACCGGATGGCGGTCACAAACAGCGACGGAATCGTCCGCGTCGTCTTTCAACTCGACGACGAGCAGTTCATCACCGATGCGAAGCGTGGGCAAATCGTTCACGAGGCATTCCACGTCGCCCTTCCCGAAAGGTTGACGGTTGGCCACCGCCTCACCTTCACGCTCCAGCGTGGCCACGAGGTCTTCGCCGATAATTTCATCGGTGATCTGGTCGACTTTGCCGGCCTTTCTGACGAGTTGGTTCTGATCACCGCCGCGATTCCGATCCCGGGCCACGCCGGCGTGTGGCGGAACATCGGGTTCGATCATCTCGCCATCACCGTCGGCGACCGGGCGGGCGCCCGCGACTTCTTTCGAGACGTCCTCCAGATGCAGGTGATGCGAGACGACCCTCATCTAACCGTCATGGCGACCGGACCGACGGCCCTCTTCCTCTTCGACGCCGGACAGGAAGCGCCACTCTCTGACGGTCGGCCCTCGACGTGGCATCACATCGGATTCGTGGTGGATGATCTAGAGGCTGCGTATGCGCACCTTCAGGCCCATAGTGATGCCTTGCGCAGCGACTTTACACTCCTCGAGCGTGACGAACGCTGGAGCCTGTATTGCTTCTATCGAAACGGCTCGGTGACCTTCATGATCCAATTATCGGAAGTGAAACCCGAGTCTCGTGGGTTCACCGTCCCTGCTCGGGCGGATTTCGCAACCTACCTGTACGACTACGCTAGCCGTCCCTATGGGGTGCAGTTTGACACGTAGACCCCAGGTTGAAACCTGGGGCTAAACCTACAAAGTCCCTCCGGGACTGGCGTCGGGGCGGGCAGGAATGCCCAGGACGGCGACCAACCCTGGAGGGGTTTCGTAGGTTTAGCGCCAGATTTCAACCTGGCGTATGTCACCCGGCGCTATGCATGCGGACCCTACGCCGTCACCGCCGACGCGACCCCGACCGGCGTTCGCCAGTGGCTGTAGCGGCTCTCGCGGCCTCGCAACACGTCGTGAAAGACCTGCTCGAGTTGGCTGGTGATCGGCCCGATCCCGCCGGCACCGACCTCAAAATGGTCGACCTCCACGATGGGCGAGATCTCCGCGGCGGTGCCGCAGGTGAAGATCTCGTCGGCAAGGTAAAGCTCCGTGCGATCGACATCGCGTTCTATGACCTTCAATCCAAGGACTTCATCGGCGAGGACCATCAGGGCATCGCGGGTGATGCTCTCCAGGATGCCGCTGGTGACACCGGGCGTAATCAGGACACCATTCCGGATCATCATCAGGCAGGCGCCGGGCGCCTCGGACACCTTCCCCTGTGGGTTGAGGAGGAAGGCGACGTCGTAGCCGTCCAGCCGCGCCTCGTTGCCGGCCAACTGGCCATTGCGGTAGTTGGAAAGGTTCTTCACCCGCGGCGGCATCACGTTGTCCGAGATGCGCGTCCAGGAGCTCACCTTCGCCCGCTGCGTCATCCCGGTGAGGAGATGCGACTGCATGCTATGCGTATTGATCAGCACCTCGGCCCTCGGCGCCAGCTGCGCAAAGCGCTTGCCGCTGGTATCTCCGGTGTAGACCAACGGGCGAATGTAGGTATCCTCCCGGACATCGTTAGCCCGGAGCAGATCGACCGTCGCGGTCGTCAGGGTGTCAGTCGAGTAGTCAAGCGGCAGCCGCACAAGGCGCGACGATTTCACCAGCCGGTCCAGATGCTCCTGGAGGCGGAAGATATAGAGCTCATCGGCCTGGTCATCCCAGTACGCCCGGATGCCCTCAAACACCGCACCGACGGTCGACCAGCCCAGTTCCGTCACGTGAACCGTGGCATCTTCCCAGCGCAGTTGTTCACCGTTCCACCACAGGTAGCTAGGGTGCTCTCCCACGACCTTCTCTCCTGCATCCGACTCGTTGTTACGCCGAACCTCTGTGACGCCGGCGTGCGCCCAGGTTTGACCTGCTTCAGTTGGTTCAGTATCGCACCCAATCGATTCGGGCACGATGACCAATCTGCATTGGTGTCTGGCGTCACCAAACTCCAACTCGGTTTGGAATCGACCAAACGGAGACGGGGCGCCAATGGCATTGGCGCCCCGTCTCAGGAATCAATCTGGAAGCCGGATCGTCGGGTGACGATTATTCCGGCCGACCCTCAACGGAAATCTCCTGGAGGAAGTTGACGTAGATGTTGCCGAGCGGGACCCAGAAGCCCTGCTGGTTCACCGGGACGTTCTTCACCCACGGCTTGAAGGCATACTGGTCCTGGCGATAGACCACCGGGATGTAGCCGCCGTCAGCCTGGATGACCTGCTCACACTTCCGGTAGACCTCGAGCTGGGCCTCAAGATCGGAGATACCCTTGGCCTCGTTCACCAGGTCGTCAAACTCTGCATTCGACCACGCCTGGCGCTTACCCGAGGTCTTGCGCGAGTAGAACATGTCCCCGTACCCGTTGTTCGGATGCGGGTAGTCGTACCACCAACGGATCCACGTCAGTTGGAACGTATTCTCGAAGAGGCGTGGCCGCCAGTTGTTCTCGGGAATGACCTCCAGGGTGATGTCCATCCCGAGGACTTCCTTGAGCTGGGTTGCCACGTCCTGCGCCATGATGTTTGAGTTGAGGTGCTCCTCCGAACCGCGCAAATACATCGTAATCGCGGGCCAGTTCGTCCCTCCGGCGTAGTCGGTTCCCTCGAGCAGTGCCTTGGCCGCCACGGGGTCGAAGGCCAGGTTCTCTTCGAACTGGGGGTCGTCGAGGAAGCCGAAGACGCCCGGCGGAACCATGCAGTAGGCCGGGCTCGCCAGGGAGTTGGTCAGGCTTACGAGCCGATCGCGGTCGATGGAACGGGCCAGAGCAAGTCGAACGTTGAGGTCGTCGAACGGAGGCACGCCGTTAGACGCGATGAGCATCCAGATGCCCGGGTAGACATATGGCTGAAGCTGCGTCGAAAGCTCCGGATCATCCTGGAATCGCGGAAGGTCGGTTGCCGAGACGGTCGTCCAGTCGAGTCGCTGGTCGCCGTCACCCGCCTCGTAAGCATTCGCCTTATTTGTGGCGGGAATAAGCGGAGTGGTCACCCGATCGAGCTGGATGGCCTCCGAGTTCCAATACCCGGGATTCTTGGAGTACTCGAGCTTGACCTGATGCTCCCAGAGGTCCAGCTTGAACGGACCGTTGGAGACCAGCGGGACGTCGCCGAGCGCCCACTCGGCACCGTGCTCCTCAACTGAGGCCCGATGCGCCGGGACAGCCGCCGTGTAGGCCACCACCGACGGGAAGTATCCGCGCGGGCCCTCCATAGTTACTTCGAGCGTCCAATCGTCGATCGCCTTCGTCCCGAGGTCTGCGCCGGTGACGCTCTCATCACCCGTGTTGTACTTCTCAGCGTTCTTGATGTCGAAGAGAAAACCGGCATATGCCGCCCCGTTCGCCGGGTTGAGCTGCCGCTCCCACGACCAGACAAAGTCGTGAGCAGTCACGGGGTCGCCATTCGACCAACCGGTATTGTCCTTGCGCAGGTTAAAGGTCCAGACTGACGCGTCCGCATTCGGGGTGAAGGTCTCGGCCCAATCGGCCACCGGCTGCAGGTTCTCGTCGAATGTGAGCAGACCGGCCCACAACTCGACCACGCCATTGCAGTAGAGGTCGAGGTTGAAGTCCATGGACTTCGGTTCGTCGGACAGGTTCTGATGATAGAAGAACTGCTCGGCCTCACCCTGGCGCATCGAGCGCCGGGCCGGACCAACCGCCGGCGAAGCGCCAACGTAGCGCGGGACGCCCGCCACGACCGCGGTTCCAGCGGTCGCCGCCGCCGCAACCTTCATGAAGGTCCGGCGATCGACGCCAGCCGCCTTGTAACGCTTCGCCAGATGTTCAAGTTGTTCGTTCTCGTACTTTGCCACGGATTTCCTCCTATGCCCTTACGTCTGGTGCCCAGCAAGCGCGCCCTCGTGCGCCCGCACCGATTTGTTTCAACCCTCACCCACCCCAGGAGATGGGTGCGTACGTCAACGATCCTCAGCGCGCAGCGGGGATGACTGCGCCCTGCCCTCCTTTCGCTAGGTTGACTGGCAGTTCGGAGTTGTCTGGTGCCTCCGCGTAGTGACAGGCGACCCAATGGTCAGCCCCGATCGGCCGGAGTTGCGGCTCTACCTCCGCGCAGTCCGGCCTGGCTATCGGGCAACGAGGATGGAATCGGCACCCCGAAGGTGGCCGAGCGGGGGACGGGACGTCCCCTTCGAGAATGATCCGGCTCTTCTGCCGGCCCGGAATCGGGAGTGGAATCGCGGAGATAAGGGCTTTCGTATACGGATGCTTCGGTGCTTCCGTGATCGTCCGCGCTTCGCCGATCTCGACCAGCTTGCCGAGGTACATCACGCCGACGCGATCTGAAATGTGCGCGACCACCGCGAGATTGTGGGCGATGAAGAGGTAGGTCAGGTTGAACTCCCCCTGGAGCCGCTTGAGCAGATTCAGCACCTGTGCCTGGATCGACACATCCAGGGCAGAGACGGGCTCGTCGCAGATCACCAGTTTCGGGTTCAACGCCAGCGCCCGGGCGATGCCGATGCGCTGCCGCTGGCCGCCGGAGAACTCGTGCGGATAGCGGTTTGCGAAGTAGGAGTTTAGGCCGACGACCTTGAGCAACTCGCGGACCTGATCCTGGCGCTCTTTTCGGCTGCCCACACCAAAGATGTTGAGCGGCTCCGAGATGATCCCGCCGACCGTCATCCGCGGGTCGAGCGACGCCGAGGGATCCTGAAAGATCATCTGGATGTCGCGGCGGAACGGCCGCATCTTCGCGCCACTGAGGCTGCTGATATCCGTACCATCGAACCGGATCGATCCTGACGTGGGGTCGTAGAGCCGGATGATGGTCTGCCCAAGCGTGGTCTTGCCGCAGCCGGACTCTCCGACCAGCCCGAACGTCTCCCCGGCTTGGACCGAGAATGAGACGCCATCCACGGCGCGGATCGTCAGCGGCTTGCCGCCAAAGAGGCCGCCACCTACCTTGAAGTGCTTGGTCAGGTTCTCGACTTCGAGGATCGGACGATTGTCCGCGACGGCTGTATCCGCCCGCGCCGTGGCCATTATCCGACCTGCCCGAGCTCAGATTCGATCAAGACGACCTCGTCATGCTGGCGTACGTCGCTTGCATGGGCGCCGCGCGGCCCGGTCGGGAACCAGCATGCGGCCAGTTGCCCAGGCGCCGTCTCCACGAGAGGCGGCGTTTCCTCGCACTGTGCCTGACGGCGCGGGCAACGCGGCCGGAACCGGCAGCCTTTCGGCGGTTGAAGCAAATCCGGCGGCAGCCCGCCAATCGGGACAAGCTCCTCTTTGACGTTGTCGCCGATCCGGGGAACGGAGCGCAGGAGCCCGAGCGTGTACGGATGTTGCGGATTCTCGTACAGGTCTTTGGCGTTACCCTCTTCGATGATCTTGCCGGCGTACATCACGATGACGCGCTGGCAGAGTTCGGCAACCACGCCAAGGTCGTGCGTGATCATAATGATGGCCGTCCCAAAATCGTGATTGAGTCCCACCATCAGGTCCAGAATCTGTGCCTGGATCGTCACGTCGAGCGCGGTCGTCGGTTCGTCGGCGATCAAGAGGCGCGGGTTGCAGGCCAGCGCGATCGCGATCATGACACGCTGGCGCATTCCGCCAGAAAACTGGTGCGGATACGCGCTCATGCGGTCTTCGGCGGCCGGAATCCCAACCCGCTTGAGGAGATCGATGGCCCGCTTCTCCGCTTCTTGACGGGAAAGCTCCAAGTGGAGCATCAACGGTTCAATGAGCTGGTTGCCGACGGTATAGACCGGGTTGAGCGATGTCATCGGATCCTGAAAGATCATGGCGACGTCGTTGCCGCGCACGTCGCGCATCTCGCCTTCAGAGAGCTTGAGGAGATCTCTGGTCTCGCCATCGATCGAGAGCGTCACCGTGCCATTGACGATCCGGCCCGGAGGATTAGGGACCAGACGCATCAGGCTCAGTGCCGTCACGCTCTTGCCGCAGCCGGACTCACCCACGATCCCAAGCGTCTCACCCTCTTTGACGTGAAAGGTCACATCATCAACGGCGAATACGATCCCGGCACGGGTGAAAAACTGCGTCTTGAGGTTCTTCACCTCGAGGACGTTTCCAGTGCGGCGTGGATTCTTTGACTTCTCGTCGGTTTCAGACGAAGACGTTGCTAGTGCCAATCTCGCCTCCGCAGCGCTTCGGGGCGGCGCTGACCGCCTGATAGTCGAACTGGATTGATATGGGTGCGCGATCTGGCCGCGTTAATGCTCGACTGCTAATCATTTCCTTTTGGATCCAGTGCGTCGCGCAGCCCATCGCCAAGGAACGTGAAGCCCAACATCGTCAACCCGATCGCCAGCGTCGGGAAGAGCAGCAGGTGCGGGTAGGACCGGACGAAGGCCTGTCCTTCGCCGACCATCTGACCCCATGAGGCCTGCGGGGGCCGGATCCCAACGCCGACAAAGCTCAACGCGGCTTCGATAAAGATCGCCGTCGGGATGCCGAACGTCAGGGCGACGATGATCGGAGTTAGGCTGTTGGGGAGGAGGTGCCGGCCGATGATGTAAAAGCCGTTCGCTCCGGCGACCCTCGAGGCTTTGACGTACTCCTGTTCACGGAGGGACAGGAACTGGCCGCGGACGAGCCGCGTCTCGGTCACCCAGCCGACGAGGCCGATCGCCAGGAAGATGTTCGTCAACCCGGGCCCCTGCCAGTTTACGATCATCAACACCAGGAGCAGTTGGGGAATGGCGTAAACGACATCGACCATGCGCATCAGGATGTTGTCGGTCTGGCCACCGTAGTACCCGGCGATTGCTCCGATCGGTACGCCGATCGCCAACACGATGAGCTGGGCAAGAACACCGACGACGAGGGACACGCGAGCGCCGTACATCATCCGGCTGAACAGGTCACGGCCATTCAAGTCGACGCCGAACGGAAAGGTCCAGGAAGGCGAGAGACCTTTGGTTTCCCCGATGTACTCCGGTGAGATAACCTCGCTCTCGCCATACGGCGCGATCAACGGAGCGAAGATAGCCAACAGGATGAACGTCACGACGATGACAAGCCCGATGACCGCAAGCTTATTGCGGATCAGCCGGCGCCACGCATCCCCCCAGAGGCTCGCTTGCTTTCGCGCGGACGTCTCCCCACCCGATCCCAGGTCCGCCAGCGTCGTCGGCTCACCGAGCACACCTCCGGTGCTCGCGGCTCCCTCGCCACGGGCGGACGCCGGATCAAACGTGCGATCACCTGGATGCGTCGAGGACTGAGCCATCTGAGCTCCTTAGCACGGACCGGTGTGCGTAGTGATCTTGCGCGGGCGGTTAGTAACGTATGCGCGGATCGATGACCCCATAGATCAAGTCGACCAAGAGGTTCATCGCCGCGAGGAAGACGCCGTACAGCAGCACGACACCCAGGATCATCGGCTGATCCTGAACCTGCATGCTTGTGACGAAGTACTGTCCCATGCCGGGAACATTGAAAACCTGCTCAACGAAGAATGACCCGGTGCAGACCGCCGCTAAGATGGGCCCGATGAGCGTGACGACCGGGATCAAGGCGTTCTTCAAGACATGCTTGAGGATGACAGACCGCTCGGCCAATCCCTTGGCGCGAGCGGTTCGGACGTAGTCACTGCGAATGACGTCGATCATACTCGAGCGGGTATAACGGGCCAGGGTCGCAAGCGGCGCCGCCGCGAGGGCAATCGTCGGGAGGACCCAATCGATTGGACGGTCCCAGCCGCCGATGTTGAAACCTAGATCGATGCCGTGGTCTGGCAGGTAGATCGCGAAGAGCAGGATCAGCAGAAAGCCCATGACGAAGTTCGGCATGCTGTAGAACAGAATGGCAACCGTCACCGAGATGTAATCGACAGGCCCGTTCTGGTTCACGGCGGCCAGAATCCCCAGCGTCATGCCGACAACTGTTGCGAGAAGAGTCGCCATCAAGCCGAGGTGGAGGGAAACCGGGAAGGTACGGCCGATCAGGTCACTGACCTGCTGCGGGCGGTTGTTATAGGAGGGGCCGAAGTCGCCCTGCAGCGCATTCCAGACGTAGATGCCGAAGCGCTGGTACAGCGGCTTGTCGAGGCCGTAGAGCTTCTCCAGGTTGGCGATTGTTTCGGGGTTGACACCGTTTCCCGCCGACGGATCGAACGGGCTTCCCGGAGTCAGGCTCATGATGACAAACGTGACGGCAGCCATCGCGAGGATAGTCGGGATGAACCAGAGGATGCGGCCGGCGGTATAGCGGAGCATCACGCCTCCCCGAGGATGCGCAGTCGGCAGGAGCGGGTCTGCGACAGACTTAAGGACACAAGAAGTCCGAGACGGGCGATGACAGTCTTCTCCGGAACGATGCGTTCCGAACTTCAACGCGACGCGATCTCGAATCCCTGTGCTGCGATGTGGCTATGGTGCGATTCGAGGGTTACACGGGATCGAAAAACTCGGGTCGAACCACCTGGCACTTTGGCCGAAAACTCGATCGAATCGGCTTAGTTTTGCGAACGCCGCGACTGTAGCACCGCGATTAAGAGGGTGTCAAGGACGTCGTTCAGGAACTCACGATCTTCTCGTTCGCGGCATTTTTTCCAATCTGTGCAGGCTGCACTACGGGTCTGATGGAGTGCCTAACGCCAGCGCGGCCGCTCCGAATAGGGCCGTGTCATCCCCAAGCGAAGAAAGGGCGATCTGCATGCAGGAGCGATTGGCGACGAAGGAGTAACTCGGGATCGCCCGCCGCGCTGGCTCCAGCAGCAAATTCCCGATCGCCGCGACGCCCCCGCCTATGACGACGACCTCCGGGTTGAAGATGTTGACGAACGCACCAATCGCCGCCCCCAGGGCATGCCCCGCTCGCGCCAGAATGGCGATTGCAGCCGGGTCGCCGCCCTGTGCGGCCGTCGCAACCGCACCGGCCGTGACGGGTCCATCGCCGGCAGCCGCCAGGATCGCTTCGCCTTCGGCGGTTGTTGCGACGAGCTCGCCTTCGCGCCCAATCGCCCAACCTGCAACGAACGACTCTAGGCAGCCAATTCCTCCGCAGGTGCACCGAGGGCCGTCGAGCGCCACGACGGTATGACCCAACTCGGCGCCGAAGCCGCGGATGCCGTCGACGAGTTGACCGTGGCTAATGACACCCCCGCCCACCCCTGTTCCAAGGGCGAGATAGACCAGGTTCGCGGCGCCTTTACCGCTGCCGAAACGCATCTCCCCGAGCGCAGCGCAGTTACCGTCGTTGGCAACGCTGACATGCCGTCCAGTTCCTTCCGCCAGGTACGGCCCAAGCGGCACGTCCCTCCATCCTGGCAGGTTTGGGGTGAAGAGCACGACGCCGGTGTTGGGATCGAGCGGTCCCGGCGACGCGACTCCAACCGGACTGTCAGGACCGAGCCCGGCGGCATCGGCGACATCATTGATCAGGTCGACCGTCCGCCTGATGACCACGCGATGGCCATCCTTGGCGTCGGTCAGTATCGCCCGGCGATGGGTCAGTTCTCCTTCGGTAGAGACCACCGCGACGCGGATGTTGGTCCCGCCAAGGTCGACCGCCAGGACCCGCCGCCCATCGTCCGCTGCCATGTCGCCCCCACCCCCACACCAGCAGTGTGCCCGGAGCGGCGTAACTCGTCGCTCCGGGCCTGTCGCCTCCTAGAGAATAAAGTTGCTCAGGTCTTCGTCGGCGGCGACTTCGCCAACTCGCTCGGCCACGAACGGCCGGTCGATCCTGACCGTCTCACCAGACCGGTCGGGCGCATCGAAGGAAACCTCCTCCAGCACCCGCTCCATGACGGTGTGCAGCCGGCGAGCCCCGATGTCTTCGGTGCGGGCATTGACCAACGTCGCGAGCCGCGCCATTTCCCGCAGGCCCTCTTCGGTGAATTCGATCTGCAGCCCTTCGGTGTGCAGGAGTGCCACGTACTGCTTCGTCAATGCGTTCTGTGGCTCGGTCAGAATCTTGAAAAGGTCATCTTCGGAAAGGCTACTCAACTCGACTCGGATCGGAAATCGACCCTGCAACTCGGGGATGAGGTCCGACGGCCGCGTCTCGTGAAACGCCCCGGCCGCGACGAATAGGATGTGGTCGGTCTTGACCGGCCCGTAGCGGGTCATCACCACCGACCCTTCTACGATGGGAAGAAGATCGCGCTGAACCCCCTCGCCCGATACCTCGCCGCCGATGTCACCGTTTGTCGAGATGGTCTTGTCGATCTCGTCGAGGAAGACAACCGCCGCTTCTTCGACGCGCTTGATCGCGGCGTCCACGACCGCATCGAAGTCGACCAGGCGGTAGGCCTCCTGCTGGGTCAATATCCGGCGGGCTTCACGAACCGAAACCCGGCGCCGGGTGCGCCGCCTCGGCATGTAGCCATCGAGAAACTCGTGGAGCACGTCGTGTAGATCTTCCGAGGAGAATGCGCTCGGCTCGAATCCGCCGTCGTCATACCCGCCGTCCTCTTCGATCTCGATCTCGACGGTCTCCTCTTCCAGAGCCTGTTGGTTCAGCAGTTCAAGAAGCCGCTTACGTTCACGCTGGACCCGGCGTTCGGCAGCCAGTTCCTGGCGCTGTAGCGCCGCCTGGTCGTCAGGATTAGTCTGCTCCGCGGGCTTCTTGCGGCCATTTCGCAACGGCTTTTTTGGGGCAAGTTGTTCGACCAAGATGTCGGCTAGGCGCTGCACGGCAGCCCGTGTGGCCTCGTCGTTGACCTGCTCCATGCGTTCGCCGTGGAGCATATCGATCGCGATCTCGACAAGATCCCGGACGATCGACTCCACGTCGCGGCCGACGTACCCCACCTCGGTGAACTTCGTCGCTTCCACCTTAATGAATGGGGCGTCGACGATTTTCGCCACGCGGCGGGCGATCTCGGTCTTGCCGACACCAGTCGGGCCCATCATCAAGATGTTCTTGGGTTGAACCTCGGCACGCATCTCTTCGGGGAGCAGTTGCCGCCGGTAGCGGTTTCGTAGCGCGACGGCAACCGCACGTTTGGCGTCCGCTTGGCCGATGATGTACCTGTCTAATTCGGCCACGATCGCCTTCGGTGTCAGGTTTTCCAGCAGATGCTCGTCCGAGGACCGGTCCTGGCCCGCCCGAGGCGGAGAGACGACCTGGTTCGAGCGGCGGTGCGCTTCGGCCATTACGCCATCTCCTCGTTGTCGTCCGATTCGTCGCCGCCGGTCGACTCTTCGCCGTGCTCCCGATCGTCTTCATCGTCTTCGTCGTCGTCATCGTCTGCCGGCCGCGGTTCGGGCGGCGGCAGGATCTCGGACTGGGCGATATCCGGCGTTTCCTCCGATTCGGCGCCATCACCGTCGCGGCGCACGACTTCGACGGAAAAGTGGTGATTCGTATAGATACACAGGTCGGCCGCAATCGCCATAGAGGCTTCGACGATCTCACGAGCAGACAGCTCCGTGTTGGTGAGCAGCGCCTTGGCCGCTGCAGTGGCGTACGGCGCACCTGAACCGATGGCGACGATTCCGTCATCCGGCTCGATCACGTCACCTTCACCGGAAAGGACGAGGAGCGACTCGGTGTCCGCCACGATGAGCTGAGCTTCGAGCCTCCGTAGGTAGCGATCGGTGCGCCATTCCTTCGTCAGCTCGACGGAAGCGCGCCGCAGGTTGCCATCCCAAGCCTTCAGCTGAACTTCAAATTTCCCGAACAGCGTCAGGGCGTCAGCCACGGCGCCGGCGAAGCCTGCCAGGACCTGTCCATCGTAGAGCGTACGGATTTTGCGGGCGCCATGCTTAAGGACAACGTCGCCAAGCGTCACCTGGCCGTCGCCGGCAAGGGCCACTTCGTCGTGACGTTTGACCCCGAGGATGGTGGTGGCGCGAAGTCGGGGCCGCGTGTAGCTATTGGGCTGGTTCACAGTGGGTTGCTATGGTCCATTTCTGCTGACGTTCAGGCGAATTCTGCCGGTGAACGCGAACGGTGGGTGCCGCCTGGCACCCACCGTTCCATTCTACTTGGTTCGAGCAAAGTGATCCGTCAGGCAGCTTCTGGCTTTGCTTGCTCTCTGCCGGTGTAGCCACACTTCGGGCACTTCAGGCTTCCCTGGCGGCCAATCGCTTCAAGATAGGGGTTTCCGCAACTTGGACAGGGCTGGGAGACCGGTCGGTTCCACGAGGTGAAGTCGCATTCCGGCCAGCGTTCACAGCCAAAGAAGGCCCGGCCCTTCTTGGAACGCTTCTCGACGACCTCACCCTGGTGGCAGGTCGGGCATTCGACTCCAATGCGCTGGAGGAGCGGCTTCGAATTGCGGCACTCCGGAAAGCCGCTACAGGCCAGGAACTTGCCGTAACGGCCGAGTTTGATCACCATCGGGCGGCCGCACTTCTCGCAGAGTTCGCCGGATGGCTCGTCCTTGAGCTTCACCCGCTCCATGGTCTTCTCGGCCTGCTGGACCGCCGAGGTGAACGGACCGTAGAACTCGCGCATCGTCGGCACCCAGCCGCGATTGCCTTCCGCGATCTCGTCCAGCTCGTTCTCGAGCTGGGAGGTGAAGCCGATGTCGAAGATCGTCGGGAAGTGCTCGACGAGCAGATCATTGACGACCATGCCCAGCTCGGTCGGGACGAGCTTCTTCTCTTCTGACGTGACATATGCCCGGGCGAGCAGCGTCCCGATCGTCGGGGCGTAGGTACTCGGGCGGCCGATGCCCTGCTCCTCCAGCGCCTTGACGAGGGTCGCTTCGGAGTAGCGCGGGGGCGGCTGGGTGAAGTGCTGCTCGGGCAGCAATCGGATCAGGTCGAGATCCTCGCCCTCGTTGAGGGGCGGCAGTGCGCCTTTGTCCAATTCGTCTTCGTCCCCGTCGTCGCGGCCGACCTGATAGATCGCCATCCAACCGGGGAACTTCACGACCGAACCGGTAGCCCGGAACTGAAATGGAATCTCACCGGCGGCCAGCTTTTCTTGCCGACCGGCCGCGATATCGACACCGGTGTTGTCGAGGATTGCGTTGCGCATCTGGCTGGCGACGAACCTCTGCCAAATCAGTTGGTACAGGCGGAACTGCTGCGGTGAGAGAAATTGGCGAACGCTCTGCGGATCTCTGCCCGGAACCGTGGGCCGGATCGCCTCGTGCGCTTCCTGGGCACCTTTGGACTTCCGAGCATAGACAGGCGGTCGCTCGGGCACATAGTCGTCCCCAAAGCGAGCCGCGATAACCGACTTGGCCGCCTGCTGGGCGACCGTGGACACGGTGGTCGAGTCGGTACGCATGTATGTGATGAGCCCTTGGGAACCCTCTGGACCCAGATCGACACCCTCGTACAACTCTTGCGCGATCTGCATCGTCCGCCGGACCGCGTAGCCCAGCTTCCGCGACGATTCCTGCTGCAAGGTGCTGGTTGTAAATGGTGCCGATGGGCGGCGCTGAGTCTCGCGCTTCGTGACCGTCTGAACCCGGTACGTCGCACCTTCCAAACCGGTGACGATGTCCTGCGCCTGCCAGCCGGTGGAGAGCTCGGCCTTCTTCCCATCGACTTTGTTCAGGGCCGCTTTGAAGAGGTCCTTGTCGCGCCGGGGCTGTCCGGTCCGTTGTGCCAGTTCGGCGTCCAGCGACCAGTATTCCTCGGGGACAAAGGCGAGAACCTGACGCTCCCGTTCGACCACGATCCGGAGGGCGGCACTCTGAACGCGCCCCGCCGACAGGCCCCGTTTAACCTTCTTCCACAGGAGCGGGCTCACGCCGTAGCCGACCAAGCGATCGAGGATCCGGCGGGCCTGTTGGGCATCGACCCGCTGCATGTCGATATCGCGCGGCTGGGCAATCGCCTCGGTGACGGCGTCCTTGGTGATCTCGTGAAAGACGACCCGCCGGACCGGCTTCGGACCCGGATCGGTGGCCTGGACGAGATGCCAGGCGATCGCCTCCCCTTCGCGGTCGGGGTCGGTCGCCAGGAAGATTTCGTTTGCCTTCTCTACGGCGCTCTTCAGTTCCTTGACCGTCTTGACCTTGTCCCGAGGCACCAGATACTTCGGCGCGAAGTCGTGATCGACCTCGACGCCCAGCGTGCTCTTAGGCAAGTCCCGGACGTGCCCCATCGAGGCCATCACGGTGTATCCAGGGCCGAGATACTTGCCGATCGTCTTGGCTTTCGCCGGGGATTCGACGATCACCAGCTTGCGGCCGCCCGAGCGGACCGTCGATCCGTTTGACGATGTCCGGCTCTTGCCGGCAGTACTGGATCGAGATTTCGGAGCCGACTTGGTCGAGCTTCGTGGTGTTTTGGTTGCGGTAGTACTGCGTGTTGTTCGTTCTTCGGGCATAGTCTCACTAGGGGCGACCCGGGTCGCCAATAAATGGAACGCATCGCGTCAAGCGGGAGGGAATCGGTTGTGCGGAGCTGCTTCCTTTAAAGCACCATACGAGACGCATCTTCTGGGTGTCAAGCAAGCCGGGTACTAATGAGTCATAACCGTCGGGAGTAGTGCTGTGCCCCGGCGTTACGCACACTCCCCTTCAATTCAAGTGTAAGCAGGACAGCTCCAGCTTGTGAGATTGGCAGGTTTGCCAGGGCGGCGATATCGTCTATATGCTGCGGATCCGCGGTCACCACGGCCAGAATCCGCCGCTCGTTGTCGTCGAGCGGCAGAGCCTGCTGCATCGCGACCTGCACCTTGCGTCGGCCCAGGTTGAGGTCTTCCAGCACGTCATCAGCCGACCGCACCGGCCGCGCGCCATCTCGCAACAGTTGGTTGCAGCCCGCGCTACGGCTGGAAAGCACGCTCCCGGGAACAACGAAGACATCGCGGCCCTGGTCCGCGGCGAAATCCACCGTGATCAGCGCGCCGGAGCGCACTGGTGCCTCAACCACGATCACCCCGAGCGACAACCCGGAGATGATCCGGTTCCGGGCCGGGAAATTTGGTCCGTCCGGCTGGGCGTCGGGATGAAAGTCGGACAGGACGACGCCGGACTCGGCGATGCGGGAGGCGAGTTTGCGGTGCTCCGGCGGATATATGTTGCGGACTCCAGATCCGAGCACTGCGATTGTGCGTCCCCCCGCCTCCAGAGCCGCCTCATGAGCGATGCCGTCCACGCCCCGGGCCAGTCCCGAGACGATCGTCACGTCGGCGGCCGCCAGGTCATGCCCGAGCAATTTGGCCATATCCCGGCCGTAGGTGGTCATCCGTCGGGTGCCGACGATGCCGACTGCCGTCGCATCCTCAGGCTGGAGCGTGCCGAGGGTGTACAAGACGGGAGGGGGAGCGGGAATTTCGGCGAGTAACGCCGGGTAGGCATCATTTGCCCGCGTGACGACATTGATGCCGTCGCGCCGTAGCTGCGCCATCTCGTCGTCGGGCGAGAAGGTGGACCGAACCTTGATCAGGCTGTCCGATGAGCGCTCATCGAGCACGCTTCTCAGGTCGGCGACACTGGCTCGCCATGCCTGCTCCAGCGAGCCGAACCGAGCGATCAGCCGGTTGATGCGGCTTGGTCCGATGAACGGGACCCGGCTGAAGGCGACCCAATACTTCGCGGCATCGAGTGTATCAGTCACCCAAAGGATCCTCTGAGAGGCGAAATTGCGCGCCCGCTCTGACTCTATTGCACAACAGGGAATGGAGTCTACTCTAGATTGATACGAGCACCGCATCCTACTACACCGTTGCGAAGCCTGACCTTACTCTGTGTGGTAAAGTGACGACCTTGTCGTCCACCCCAAGGAACGTTTGGTATGGCCTCATTACGACCGATCCGGCCAGACTCGAATCCACCCACGCCGATCCATCTGCGGGCGCTCGACGACTTACGATTCATCCGCGAAACGATGGACCGGAGCCGATCGTTCACGGCGATCTCCGGGCTGGGTGAAATCCTGGTCGGCGTCAGTGCGCTGCTTGCGGCGGTGACCGCCATCGCCCAACCAACTGATGGCCGTTGGCTGGCGGTCTGGCTGGCGGAGGCGGTCGTGGCCCTGGTGCTCACCTGCGCATTCACCGCCGCGAAGGCGAGCCGGGCCGGCGAGGCGCTGCTTTCCCGACCGGGCCGGCAGGTTGTCGGTGGTCTAGCTCCGCCGCTAATCGCGGGGCTGATTCTCACGATTGCGCTATTCGGAAATGGCGTGCCGGAACTGCTTCCTGGAACCTGGCTCCTTCTCTATGGTGCGGGTGTGGTGACCGCAGGAGCGTTTTCGGTCCGGATCGTACCGGTGATGGGAGTGCTGTTCATGGCAATCGGTGGCCTGGCCTTTCTGACGCCGGGCCTCGAACGGGACGTCATCCTCGCCTGCGGCTTCGGCGGTCTACACATCGTGTTCGGCGCGATCATCGTTCGCCGGTACGGAGGTTAGGCTCGGATGGCACGTCCCCACGGCGCGGCCCGCGCAGACGAACCCAATGACGGTTTTCGGATCGATCTCATGTCGATCGCCGGCACGTCCGCCGGAGCCGAATCGCTTGACAGGCTGATCCACGAGCGGATGCGGCTCGGCATCGTCAGCGCCCTCGCTGTTGCCGAAGCCATGTCGTTCAGCGATCTCAAAGCAGCCCTCGGCGCGACCGACGGCAACTTGAGCGTCCATGCCCGCCGCCTCGAAGAGGCAGGATACGTCGCCTGCACAAAATTCTTCGACGGCCGGCTACCGCGAACAGAGTACCGGTTGACGACTGCGGGCCGCGACGCACTGAGCCGCTATCTCGATCATATGGAAGCGCTGATTCGCGCAACGCGGCGGGGGTAGCTCGGCGTCATTTTCAGTGCGTGCGATCCGGCGGGCGCGAAACTGTCCGTACTGGTTAGGTTGCACAGTCGTCCTCGCTTCGAGAACGGACCGTATCCGGCGCAAGCGCCTTTTCTGTTGCGGTACTAATTGAGCGTGTGTTATCGTCCCGGAAAGCCGCGAAGGAAGGAACTAACGTTCGATCTCGCCGACCAACGGGTCGATCGGTGGACCTCCGCGACGACCGTATCCGACGTGAGCAGGCCCACTATTTCGTTGATGTGGCACAGAACTACGGGCGGTTTTCATCTCGCGCAAGAGCACCGACTTCGGTGACGCCGGGAGATCAGGGGAGCGGGGATGGTGGCGCAACCGCAAACGGCCAGAACACCGCAGGGGAGAATTACCCGAGAGGGCACTCCGCTGCTCGAGATAAAGGGGCTGAAGACCCAGTTCTTCACCCAGGACGGTGTGGTTAAGGCCGTCGACGATGTCTCGTTCTACCTGATGCCGGGCGAAACGCTCGGCGTGGTGGGCGAGTCCGGGTCTGGCAAGAGCATGACGGGCCTCTCGATCATGCGCCTGATCCCGAATCCTCCGGGCAAGATTGTGGCCGGCGAAATATTCTTCAACGGCAATGACATCTTGACGATGTCCGACGAAGAGGTGCGGTCGATTCGGGGCAACGAGATCGCGATGATCTTCCAGGACCCGATGACGTCGCTCAATCCGGTCCTGACCGTCAACCGGCAGATCAGCGAAGCGCTCGAACTGCACATGAACATGAACAAGGATCAGGCGAAGAGACGCTCGATCGAGCTCCTCAAGATGGTCGGCATCCCGAACGCCGAAGAGCGCGTCGATCAATATCCTCACCAGTTCTCCGGCGGTATGCGCCAGCGCGTGATGATCGCGATGGCACTTTCCTGCAATCCAAGGATCTTGATCGCCGACGAGCCGACGACCGCCCTGGACGTGACGATTCAGGCCCAGATCCTGGACTTGATGCGCACACTTCAGAACGAGACCGGCGCTGGCGTGATCCTGATCACCCACTCCATGGGCGTGGTCGCCGGCTTCTCGGACCGGATCCAGGTCATGTACGCCGGCCACATCGTCGAGACCGCCTCCACCGAAGAGATCTTTGCCAATCCTCGCCACCCGTATACGGTCGGCCTGATGAAGTCGATCCCGCGGTTGGACGCCCAGCGCAAAGAGAAATTGGAGCCGATCCGGGGCATGCCGCCGGACTTGATCGATCTGCCGGACATGTGCCCGTTCGTGCCGCGCTGTAACTACGCTCGCGAACAGTGCGAGCAGAAGAACCCGCCCCTGCTGGAAGTCGCGCCGGGCCACTACTCGGCGTGCTGGTTCTGGGAAGAGGTCAGCAAGGACGCCGAACCGCCGGCGAGGAAGGATGCGTAATGTCGTCCAGTCCGGTAGGAGCGGTCGCGGAACCCGGGGGACCCAGCAGGCCGCCGCCAACGGTAACACCGGTGAGGCGCTGCTGAGCGTCAACAACCTGGTCATGCACTTCCCTCTGACCCAGGGCATCATCTTCCAGCGCAAAGTCGGCGCGGTCCAGGCCGTGGACGGCATCTCGTTCGACGTCAAGCCGGGCGAGACGCTCGGGCTGGTGGGCGAGTCCGGGTGCGGCAAGTCCACCACCGGTCGGGCAATCCTTCAGCTCTACAAGCCGACCGCCGGCGAGGTGGTGTTCAAGGGCAAGGACCTGACCCAGTTGGACGGGGGCGAGATGCGCAAGATGCGCCGCCACCTCCAGATGATCTTCCAGGATCCCTACGCCTCGCTGAACCCGCGCATGACCGTCGGCAACATCGTTGCCGAGCCGATGCAGATCCACCGGCTGGTCTCCAAGAACGAGCGCACCCAGAAGGTGCAGGAGCTTCTTCAGACCGTCGGTCTCAATCCCTACTTCGCCAACCGCTATCCGCACGAGTTCTCCGGCGGCCAGCGGCAGCGCATCGGCATCGCCCGGGCGCTGGCGGCGAACCCCGACTTTATCGTTGCCGACGAGCCGGTCTCCGCGCTCGACGTTTCGATCCAGGCCCAGATCGTCAACCTGCTTGAGGATCTGCAAGAGAAGTTCGGACTCACGTATCTCTTCATCGCCCACGACCTGTCGGTCGTGAAGCACATCTCCGACCGCGTTGCCGTGATGTACCTCGGCAAGATCGTCGAGATGGCGGACCGGAACTCGCTTTACGAGGACCCACTCCACCCGTACACGAAGGCCCTACTCTCGGCAGTGCCGATTCCGGACCCCGTGATCGAAAAGCGGCGCGAGCGGATTATTCTCTCCGGCGACGTTCCCAGTCCGATCAACCCACCGTCCGGCTGCCACTTTCACACGCGTTGCCCATACGCGATGCAGGTCTGCCGCGAGATCGATCCGGTCTTCGCCGACCAGGGCAATGGCCACTTCGTGGCCTGTCACCTTTACCCCGGCTCGGGCGCGGATCAGTCAAGTCAGCCGTCCTTCCAGGCGATCTAGACGGCGTTCGGCGTTCGGCGTTCGGCATTCGGAGCAATCGAACGCCGAACGCCGAACGCCGTTTTCGGGAGTAATCCACCGTGCCTGGAATTGGCAATCAAGACCCGGACGTCATCATCGCGACGCTAATCACCTTTCTGATCGCGATCACCGTCCATGAGTTCATGCACGCCTGGACCGCCTGGAAGCTGGGTGACGACACCGCCAGGCAGCTGGGACGGATTACGCTCAACCCCGCCGCCCATTTCGATCCGCTCGGCTTCTTCCTGTTCGTGCTGATCGCCCTCGGCTACCCGGCATTTGCCTGGGGCAAGCCGGTGCCGGTCAATCCAAACAGGCTGCGAGGTAATTTGCGCCAACGCAAGATCGCCATGGGCATGATCGCCTTTGCCGGTCCGCTTTCAAACGTGGTCATGGCAGCTGCCGCCGCGATCCCGTTCCGGATCGCCCGGAACAACGGAACGGACCTAGGCGACGGCGATCTCTACTTACGCGTCTTCATCCTCGTGAATCTTGGGCTCGCGGCCTTCAACATGATTCCCATTCCACCGCTTGACGGTTCTAAGATCTTGATGGCGATCCTGCCGAACTTCTGGACTCCCAGATTCGCGGTGCTGGAGCAGTACGGGTTCGCAATTCTTCTCGTCCTGATTTTCGTCGGCCGGGGATTCGGATCAAACATCATCGCGGAGATGAGCTATCCGGTCCTCGATTTCTTGCAGAAGGTCGTCGTCGGCAATGAATACCGGCTTTAGGCGCACGGCGCCATACTCGTCGCTGGACGCGGTCAAGTCGTTCCAATTTCGAACCCGCTATCGCCTGGCCCAGGGCATTGAATCGCTCTTCGCGCGTGTCCCGGCTGACCGGGATGACATTCTTGCCGCCGTCCTCTCACCGGAGCAGCGCCGGGCATTCCTCAATCTGTCGACCTTTGACCAGACGCATCTCCTTCGGGTGTACAGTGCTGTGAAAGCGGCGGACCCAACCGCGTCGAATGATCTGCTTGTCGCCGCGCTCCTCCATGACATTGGCAAAGTTTCCCCCGATGGCCGGGTGCGGATGGTTCACCGCGTGCTTCGGGTGGCGCTGGCCAAGTTTGCGCCGTCCCTCTGGTCTCGTCTCACGGCGCGGCCGGCGCGAGGATGGCGCACAGGATTCGTCCTCGCCGAGCATCATCCGGCGCTTGGAGCGGAGATTGCCCTCCGTCTGGGCTGCAGCCCACGATCCTCCTGGTTCATCGAACACCACGGCACCCGGTCATTTCCGATTGAAGACCCGGAACTCCGCGTCCTGGTCGAAGCCGACTACCACGCCCGTTAGTGAGACACGAAGACGAACGCGACCGCGGCGTGTTGCCGCGGTCGCGTAGACTGCTCTTCTCATGACGACTGCTGACCATGGCATGCTGCCCGGCTACCAACTCCGCCTGCCGACCTTTGAAGGGCCACTCGATGTCCTTCTCCGGCTGATCGAGCGCGATCAGCTGGCGATCGCGGACGTCTCGCTCGTGGCCGTCACCGATCAGTTTCTTCATTATGTCACGTCAATTGGGTCGGCTCCGGCCGAAGTGCTGGCCGAGTTCGCTACGGTCGCCGCCCGCCTGATCCTGCTGAAGTCGCGATCGCTCCTCCCGCGACCTCTGGTCAACGCCGAGCAGGATGTCGATCCGGACGAATTGGTCAAGCAGCTAACGGACTACCGCCGGTTTCAGGAAGCGGCCATCTTGCTGGGCGATCGGGATTCGCGCGGAACCGGGGCGTTCGGGCGAGGGATGGGCGTCGTGGTCCCGGCTCCGGTAGCGCTCGCCCCATTGGCGCCGCACCAGCCGAGTTCGCTCGCCCGGGCATTGCGCCGCCGTTTCTCCCAGGTTGGTCCCGAGATCCAGATCATGGCGACCCGGCCGATCGTCACGGTCCGGGAAATCGTCGCTCGAGCCCTGGGACTCGCCTCCTCACGCGGTAAGTTTCGCTTTCGCGATGTCCTCTCTCACGGCGCCGATCGCCAGGAAGTGCTGACGGCGTTCCTTGCGATCCTGGTGCTAGTGCGGCGGGGAGTAATCGACGCGGAACAGATGTTGCCGTTCGGAGATATCACCTTGCAGCCGGCGGCAGCCGATCTTTCGGCTGCTCAACACGACGACGTTTCCGAAGATCGACTGGGCGATCAACCGGCATGACCGAGCAACGACTACCCCTCGACGTATTCGACGGCCCGCCGCCGGGCCCGGAACGGGATGCCCTCATCCTGGCCCTTCTCCTCGCCGCGCCAGAGCCTGTGACCGCTGCCCAGCTCGCCTCGGGCGCGGGGCTGAGCGAAGCGGACGCACGAGAAACACTGCGGGGGCTTCGGCCGGCTGAACGCGACGGCTGGGTCGTGCAGGAGCACAACGGCACCTGGCAACTGGCAACAGCACCGCGATTCGCCGCTCACGTCCGGCGATTCTTGCGACTCGACCGGGAGTCGCGACTCTCGAGCGCGGCGCTGGAGACCCTTGCGATCATCGCCTATCAACAACCGGTGACCAGGGCCGAGATTGAGACCGTACGCGGCGTCGACTCGTCGGGCGTTCTTGCCACCCTGCACAACCGATCCCTGATCGAAGCGGTCGGACGCCTAGCGACGCCAGGCAATCCGATTCAATACGGCACGACGTCCGATTTCCTCAAGCACTTCGGCCTGGCTTCCTTGGCAGAACTTCCCCCGCTCGGACAAGTGGACGGCCGGGATGTCCGCGACGCACTCAACGCGGCCGCAATCACCACAGAGTTCAGGCACGATGGTGCGTCGGACGGAGAGCCGACGCTCGAGTCGGACGCTCATACGACCTAGGCCGGATTATTCATGGGCGCTGTGGGAACGGCGGCGCCGACTGTGCGTCGCCCGGGGCTAAAGACCCCGGGCTGACCCGGATAACCCGGCTGAAGCCGGCTGGAACCCGTCTCGAGAGGCGGAGAGCTTCGATCCGTACAGGGCCCCGACGTACCAGCCCCCTTCAGGGGGGTTATCGGGATCAGCCCGGGGTCTTTAGCCCCGGGCGAGGCCAACAAGGCGCCGCAGTTCCCACGCGGTAACCGTGAATAATCCAGGCTATGCCGTAACTGCCCCCAGCTCGCGGACCCGCGCGACCGTTGCGGCGATGATCTCGATCGCCTCGTCGATCTGCTCGGCCGTGTTCGACCGCCCGACCGTGAACCGGACACTCGACCGGGTGGCGGCCTCGCTCAAGCCCATCGCTTCGAGGACGTGGCTAGGCTCCGACTTGCCTACGGTGCAGGCCGATCCAGCGGAGGCGGCTACGCCCTCCATATCGAGGTTGAGCAGGATCGATTCGCCCTGAACCCCCTCAAAGGCGAGGTTGGCATTGTTCGGCAGGCGCTGACCGGCAGTGGGCGGCCCGTTTAGATGGACGCCGGGCACCTCCGCCACCAGACCATCAACAAGCTGATCCCGGAGCGACCGGCAGTGGTTGACGTAGGCGTCGCGCATCGACTCGGCCCGAGTGAGCGCAGCAGCGAAGCCGACGATCCCGGGCACGTTCTCCGTACCGCCACGCATACCACTTTCCTGGCCTCCCCCGGTCTGGGTAGCGATCAGGTTGGTGCCTTTGCGCGCGTAGAGAAGCCCAACTCCCTTTGGTCCGTAAACCTTGTGCGCCGAGAGCGTCATGAGGTCGATCCCCAGGCCGTCAACCCGCAGGTCGAGCGATCCTGGTGCCTGGGATGCGTCCGTATGGACGAGGACGCCGCGCTCGTGAGCGACTCTGGATATCTCGGCAATCGGCTGGATCGATCCCACTTCGTTGTTGGCATACATCACCGAGACAAGGCACGTCTCCGGCCGCAACGCCTCTGCGATCGCCTGGGACGATACGAATCCCTGGTCATTGCATGGCACCACGGTGCTGGTGAAACCCTGCCGGACCAGCAAGAGCACCGTCTCCAAAACGGCCGAATGCTCGATCGCACTCGTGACGATGTGCGGCGCGGGTCCGTTCGGGTCCGCAAACCTGGCCGCCCAGGCGACGCCGGTAAGGGCCAGGTTATCGGACTCGGTCGCCCCTCCGGTGAAGATCAGCTCGGATGGCGCGCTGCCGAGGACCTCGGCAACCTCCCGCCGTGCGCGGTCGATCGCGGCCTTGGTCTCCTGTCCCAGTCCGTAGATGCTGGACGGATTACCAAACCGCTCTTGGAGGTACGGCAGCATGGCCTGGAGAACGACCGGATCTAGCGGGGTAGTAGCGGCGTGATCGAGATAGATCGTCTCGTCGACGAGCGGACTCACCATCGTTGCACTCCTGAGACCAGTGAATGGCATTGCTGATCGGCGAAAACGCAATCACGCCCGTGCCACTTCTGGCCCGGACGTGAGTTCATCACCACTGTGTGCGGCCGGGGATCAGTGAATCGCCGCTAAACGACCGTCGGCTGCGCGGCCAAACCGCGTGTCCGCACCGAGCCATTGACGAGATCTTCAAGCGTGGTGGAATCGAGGGCCTCGGTGATGGAATCGCGCAGCTTCATCCACACCGGCCGAGTCTCGCAGCCGTCGATCAACGGGCATGTCTGGTCGGCCGGATCCTCGGAGACGCAGTCCATCGGCGCGACCGGGCCTTCCATGACGCGATAGACGTCGCCAACGCGGATGGCGGCGGGTGGACGGCTCAACTGGTATCCCCCCTGAGCGCCGCGCTTGCTTTCGACAAGACCAGCGCGCCGGAGTGGACCGATAAGCTGTTCAAGGTATGCGGGTGGAACCGACGACTCTTTCGCGACTGCCGTGATTGAGACTGGTCCAGATCCATAGTGGTGGGCGAGCGCTACCATCGCCCGGACCCCATATTCCCCGCGAGTTGAGATCTTCATGGATGGACGCCTCCGGCCGATGCGGAATCGGCACTTTCCATTCGGAAGTGTAAGGCATCGGTGCGCAAATAGCTAGAGGGATGTGGGTTCGCCGGAGCAAGAGCGAACCCTATGAGTCGATGGCCGGGAGTGCGCCTTATCGGAGCATGGCCCGGAGCGTCGAATGGACCGAACCCACGAAGCCGGTAGCCGGGGCCCGGGTATCTGGCGGGTTGGTCACCTGCCGGTGGATATGGGCAAACCGCTCCGCCGTGAAGATCCCGCGGTAGACACCATCTTCGGTTACGGCAATCGCCCAGCGGTTGAGGTCGTGCATCAGACGCTGGACCTCGAAGAGCGACACGACCACGTCAACCACCGGCACATCGGTGTCCATGACCTCCGACACCTTGCGGTTGCCGGCGCCGCCGTTGAGGTTACGAAGCAGCGTCTGGCGCCACAACATGCCGACGACCTTCCCGCCGTCGGTGACAACCTGATCACGGGGTCCGCCGGTGAGTGCCCGGTTGAGCGTTTGGTCGTGGGGCATGCCGCCGTGGTCCCATAGTGCGAATGGACCGACCCGCAACCGGTGCATCGCCGCTTCGACCCGCACAGCCCGATTTTCTGCCCATGCGCCGACGAAGACGAAGAGCGCGATCACCGGCAGGCCGAAATCTTTAAACCATACGCCCGCCAGCGCTAATGCAACGGCCAGGATCTGCGCCACGACCACAGCGATCGATGTCGCGCGCGCGCGGTCGAACCGGCTGAGCAGAGCAGCGCGGAAAACACGGCCACCGTCAAGGGGGAAGGCGGGAAGGAGATTGAAGAGCACCAGCATGATGTTGGTGGCGAAAAGGTAAAGGATCAGGCCGCCGGGAGCGGCGACCGACGGTTCCGTGAGGTAGGTACCGAAGGTATCGGCTCCCTGGACAAGCCCAATCAGCACCAGAACGGGCGCCAGGGCCACCGCGATCGCGACGTTGACGGCAGGACCGGCCAGGGCGATCAGGATCTCGGATGACCCGGTGGATGGGTTCTGCTCGATCCGGGCAATACCGCCAATCGGGACCAGCGTAATATCGTGGACCTTGATCCCGAAGTGCTGCGCCATAGCGGCGTGCCCGACCTCGTGCATCAGGACACACGCGAAGACGAGCCCAACGAGGACCAGCCCGAAAAGGATCGTGGGTATTCCGCCCGAGCGATTGCCCCATTCCCAGATCACCCAGACAAGGACCAGCGCGAAGGTTGGGTGAACCTTCACATCGATTCCTTGGATCTGTCCGACCGTGAATGAGCGCATCATATCTTAGGCGCTACCCCGAGCCTATAGAGCGGGTAGACGGGGCGACAACTTGATCGCCGGATCTTCGCGCTCCTGGAGGCTGTTTCGCCGCGCGAATGTTGGACTGAGATGGATGCGTGTCCATGCGCAATCATACCAATTGTCGGTATCTTCCGAACAGGCCCATCGGCCTAGCCCGGTCCCATCCTGGTCAACACCGCTACGTTTGCCGAACTAAAATTGGGTACAGTCGTTCATTAATAACCGGCCCTTGAGTCAAGAGCGGTGCTCTACTGCGCATCATGCTATTTTCGACATACTTGATTAAGTACCATTGCTGGCGTACCATCACTACAGCAAGATGCTTGCCATCGTTCCAACGCAGGGAGGTCGGCCGGGCATGGAGAGTCGTTTTGATCTTGGGCAGGAGATGCGCCCATGGGTTTCGCCCAGTCTTATTGAGGCTAACTACATCCTGAGCCTGTCGCGTCAAGAGCTCCAGGAAGTCATCTCGGCCGAGCTGAATTCAAACCCTGCGCTAGAGATGGAAGAGGGCGAGGTGTGCCCCCTATGCGGCGGACTCCTGGATGGCTCGTACTGCCCCACCTGCTTAATCAGCTCGACCAGCACCCAGGAACAAGAGGCCTACGAAGATTTCCCCGAGCAACTTGTGAACGCCACGGTCTTAAGGGAGGACTCGGACGAGTTCGATCCGATGACTCTGGTTGCCGCCGAGATCAGTATCCCCGAACAAATCCTGACCGACGCCCGCACGATCCTCGAGCCGGACGAGTACCCGATCGCTGAATACCTGGTGGACGCCCTCGATGATCGTGGGTTCCTGGGCTGCACCATCGACGAGGTCGCCAGGCTGACCAGGCGCCCGGCTGAATCGATCGCGAGCATCCTGGAGGTCATCCAGGATGTCGCGCCGGTTGGAGTTGGCGCGCGCGACTTACGCGAATGCCTGCTGATCCAGCTTCGATACCTTGATCAGGGCGGATCGGACATTCCACCCGCGGTCGAGCGGATCATCGACACGCACCTGAACGAGTTCGGGGCCCATAAGTACGGTCAGATTGCCCGCGATCTCGGCCTCTCCACCGAGGAGGTTGAAGAGGCGCGGGATTTCATTCGGTCCCACCTCAGCCCGTTCCCGATGCAGACACAGATCGCCAAGTCCTGGCGGAGCCCCTCATCCTCAGCCTACGTTGCTCCCGATGTCATCATCTCCATGAAGGACGGCGAGCTCGATGTCGAGGTTGTCGATAGCCGCCACTTCCATTTGCGCATCAACTCGATGTACGATCGCCTGGCCTCCGGAAACGGGCGGAGACGATCACATCACGCTGCCCCTGCCATAGATCCAGACGACCAACTGGTGGATGTAAACAACGTCGATGATCCAGAATCGGATTCCCAGGCGGCATCGAACGGCAACGGCAATGGGCACCACGCAGGCGACCTGCTCGACGACACGGTGATGATCGTCACGTCCGACTCGGACAAGCAGCATGTCCGCCAGTACTCAAGCCGGGCCAAACTCTTCATCGCGAACGTGCAGCAGCGGCGGGATACCCTCCTGCGCATCAGCCGATGCATCTGCGAACTCCAGGAAGGGTTTCTGCGGGGAGGCGTGCGCGAACTCCGGCCGCTGACCAGAGCAATCGTCGCTCAGCAAGTTGGCGTGCACGAATCGACCGTCAGCCGGGCCACCGCCGAGAAGTACGTGATGCTGCCGACCAGGAAGGTCATCCCGTTCAGCGACTTCTTCACTCCGTCCCTGAGCATCAAAGATGTGATCAAAGAGCTCATCGAGCGGGAAGAGGCGAAAGGTGAAACCCTGACCGACCGCAAAATCTGCGACCTGCTCCTCGCCGAAGGAATCAGGATCGCGCGACGGACCGTCGCCAAGTACCGGGCCGAGCTTGGGATTTTGCCCTCGACGATGCGATAGCCGCGTTGCCTACCAAGGACGATGTGCGGCGCGTGTGCCTCGGCCTTGAGAACGTGGTCGAAGACGGCGACTACGCCTTCCGAGTGGGCTCGAGAGGATTTGTCTGGCCGTATCCGGAACGCATTGCCCCGAAGCGTCCGAGAGTAACGCGCTTCGATATCTTTGTGATGTGGCTCGGTAACGACGCCGACAAGCAAGCCCTCCTTTTTGGTGAGCCGGATATCTTTTTCACGACCGATCACTACAACGGCTACCCGGCCGTCCCGGTGCGGCTGGACGCGATCTCGAATGATCGCCTTGTAGAGGTGATCGCCGACGCCAAAGCTGCCGCAGCTGTCGACTCGACCAAATCCCGAAGACCGCGGAAACCCCGTACTTGACATTGCGCGCAGCCGGAGGGGATGGCTTGGACAATTGCCTGAGGAATGGACGCAGGTCGACACATCCACTTGTATCACGCGCCCATAGTTCAGCGGTTAGAGCGCATGCCTCCGCAGCAAGAGGCCACAGGTTCAAGTCCTGTCGGTCGAACCACAAAAGGCCGATTCTTTCAGGGTTTCTGGTCGTGGTCGCCGCCTCCCCCTTGCCCCTTCTTCGCTGCTTGGTCACGATTCATCATGGGCGTTGAGATCCGTTTCACTGGAATGCTCGCAGCGCTCGATGGTCCATGCGCTCTAGCGCGTTGATTGCCACATTTTGCGTATTAGGGAGTGCGGCGGCGTAGAGGTTGAGCGTGGCCGACATGTCATTTTGTCCAAGCCGTTCCGAGACTACCTTGACCGGCGTACCCTGATTGAGCAATGAGATGGCGTGCCTGATCCGCTAGAGAGTACTGACAGGTGGCCGGCATCACCAAACGGGTGACGCCCCACTCGCTCCGGCACAGCTTCGCCTCCGACAAGGCCGAGGGCGGCGTCTGCCCCGTTCAGCTCAATGAATGGCTCGGACACGACCGATTGGACGCCACCTCGATCTACGTCCGCGGGGCGCGACGCAACGCCAAGAAGGTGAAAAGACCACAAGCCTGTGAGGCGGCGCGTCTTGAGCGTTCGGCGGAGCCGCAAGCAGCGATGCGTCGTCCACCCGGACAATCACACGCTCGTCCCTGCGAGCCCGCTCCCTTACAGCCAGGAGCGGGAGAGGCTTGCCAAGGCGTTGCCGCCGCGCGCCGCGCTCTTCGTCGTTGCGGTCTCCGAGTTTTCTTTAGAAGCGTTCGACGGGACTGCCGCCTTGTCGATCAATGTCCAGTACGAAACCCTACGTCCGTCATCTGCCGACGAGGCTGGTAGTTCAAGAGACGATCGGTGACGCTCACACCCGACGGGCGACGCGTCGACCATGACCGATCCCGATACCAAGGAGCTCAAGGCGTTTCATCGGGTCGGGACGAAGGACGTGGCACCCGACGACGTCGGAGGACTCGATCGAGGATCTCTACCGCTTCCACCAGGTCGGCGGCGGCTGACCGCGCCGTCTCGTCGGCGGCTCGTCAAGTTGCCGGACTCAATGACGCCACCCGGACTGGATCACACATGGTATGCCGTGTCATTGCGTGCAGTCCCCCGGAGTCGGGGGCGGCCCCGTGATCGTCACCCCATACCGGGCGGCGCCCGCGATAAGTCGCTCCATGTCCGCGCACCCATGCCCATCGACATCGTCGCCGAAGTACCCCTCCATGCCCGCTGGCGCAAGGGCAACGAGGAGGCGCGCCGTCCCAGACTGGACGACGTATCCGTGATCGACCCCCCTCGGCAGGACTACGCAGGTCCCCGCGACGGCTTCACACGTTTCCTCCCCTACGTAGAACGTCAAGCGGCCCTCGAGCACGTAGACGATCTCGTCCTCCTGTGAATGCAAGTGACGTGGCGGCTCGCATCCAGCCGGTTCCCGCAACTCGAGCATCGCGAGCCGTCCCCCTGTTTGAGATCCGGAGACGAGCGCTCGTACGCGATCGTTCACGCAATCAGTGTGTCGTGTCATAATCGCCGTTGACTCCAAGGTCCCATCGCCGTTCGCGTACGGCGCAATCGATAGAGCGGCGATCTCGGATCGCCGTGGATCTTAGTGTGGGGTTCGCCGTGTGCGGACTCCACCAACACAACTCACACATTGCCTCCAACATTCTCGATGGAGGTGAGTCGAGCGTGGGGGACTTCCCGCCGCTTTGTAACGTCGAGGACAGACTCGGTGCCGGGTCAATGCCATACGGCGAACGGAAGGCAGCACACATGTGCCAAGAGCACGACGGCGGGTTTGGCGCTTATTTACGACGGCTTCGCGAGGCAGCGGGGCTGACCCAGGAGCAACTGGCACACCGCGCGGGGCTCACCCCCAATGCGATCAGCGCCCTGGAACGTGGCGAGCGCCGGCGTCCATACGCCCACACCGTGCGGGCGTTGGCCACGGCACTGGGGCTGACTGAGCAGCAGACCGAGGAACTTGCCGCGTCGGTGCCGCGGCGCGGCGCCACGCCGCAACCCGCACCGTCTCAGATTCACCACCTGCCCGCGGCTCACACCGAACTGATCGGACGCGACGAGGACCTGGCCAACCTTATGCAGCTCTATGCCGGTGGGGCACGGCTGGTCACCCTTACCGGCCCCGGGGGCGTCGGCAAGACCCGCCTGGCGACGGAGCTTGCCCGTGCGCTGGCCGACCGCTACGCCGACGGGGCGGTATTCGTGGCCCTCGCGCCTTTGGTCGACGCGGCTTTTGTCGTCCCGACGATCGCCCTGGCATTGGGCGTTCGCGAGGTCGGCGGGGTGCCCCTACGCGATACCGTCCACACCTACCTGCGCGATCGCCAGATCCTCTTGATCCTCGACAACCTGGAGCACCTCACTGAAGCCGCCTCCGATGTCGCCGAGATGGTCGCGACCGCCCCGGAACTGGACATTTTGGCGACCAGCCGGGCGCCACTGCGGCTAAGGGTGGAGCGCGAATTTCCCGTTCGGCCACTGGAGCTGCCCCAGTTTCAGCGAATTCCAAGCCTGTCGGAGGTCGGACAGAATCCCGCCGTGGAGCTGTTCGTGGAGCGGGCACAGGCGGTCGATCCGGGGTTCGCGCTCACGCGGACAAACGCCGCGACCATCGCGGCGATCTGCCGGCGGCTGGACGGCCTCCCACTCGCCATCGAGCTCGCGGCCGCTCGCATCCGGATGCTCGACCCGACGGCGCTGCTCGCCCGGTTGGATCAGGCGCTTCCACTCCTTGCCGACGGCGCTCGTGACCTGCCGGAGCGGCAGCGAACCATGCGCCAGACCATCGCTTGGAGCTATGAATTGCTCAGCCCGTGCGAGCAGGCGCTATTCCGGCGACTGGCGGCATTCGCCGGGAGTTGGACCCTCGATGCGGTGGAGGCCATCGGACCGGGCTCGGGCCCCAACCTACTGCTCGGTGCCGGCGACGTTGTCGGGTTGCTCTCGCATCTGCTTGAGCAATCGATGGTCACGGCGGCGGCAGGCGATGAGCGCCGCTACCGCCTGCTGGAGCCGGTTCGCCAGTATGCCGTGGAGCTCCTGGCGCAGAGCGATGATGCCCGCCAGGCGCGCGAACGGCACGCCGCCTTCTACATTGCCCTGGCGGCCGAGGCGCTTCCGCGTTTGAAAGGTCCCGAGCAGGTCCAGTGGCTGGGACGGCTCGAAGCGGAGCACGACAACCTCCGAGCGACGATGAGCTGGCTGTTGGAGCGGCGCGATTCTGAGGGCGCGGCGCGGTTCGGGTTCTCCCTTTGGCTCTTCTGGTGGATGCGAGGTCACTTTACGGAGGGGCGGCGGTGGATGGAGGCCACTCTGGCGCCGACCTTCGCCGCCCCGCCCGGGGCTCGAGCGTGGGCGCTCCTGACGGACTGCGTTCTCGCTTACGGCCAGGCCGCCTATGATGTGGCCGCGGCGGCGGTCAAGGAGAGCCTCGGTCTGTTCGAGGCCGTCGGAGACGAAACGGGCGGGTACACCGCGACGGGGATGGCGGGGCTGATCGCGATCAGTCAAAAGGATTACGAGCGCGGCGTAGTGCTGGTGGAAAACGCAATTAGACGCAGCCAAGTGGCCGGCGATACCTGGCACATCGCGATGCTTCGGACCTACTCGGCCGCCATTCCGTTGAGACTGGGCGATTTTCGGGCCGCAGCGCGACTCGCTGAGGAAGCCCTGGCGCTAGCGCAGGAGATGGGCGACCGGATCGGCGTCTCCATTTCCCGCTTCACCCTGGCCTCGATCGCGCAGGTCAGCGGAGATCAAAGTGGGGCCGCGCGGCATTTTCGAGAGGCTCTTTCGCTTTCGGCCGAGATCGGTGACCGCGGCAACGCCGCCTACTGCATGGAAGGACTCGCCGGAATCGCTGCGTCGCGGCGTGAACTTGCGCGCGCGGCGCTGCTCTGGGGCGCTGCCGATGCGCTCCTGGCCGGGACGGAGAGCGCGATATACGTCCATACTCCTGACCGAGAACTCCACCGGAAGGCTGTTGCAGCCGCCCGGGCTCGGCTGGACGAGGCGGAATGGAGCGCGGCCTGGGCCGCGGGACAGTCGCTCACGCTCGACCAGGCGATCGCGGAGGTGGATACGTTGCTGGGCGATCTCGCAGCGGCCGAGGCGGAGACGACATCTGCCCGGCCACCGGCATACCCTGCCGGGCTAACCGATCGAGAGGTCGAGGTGCTCGGTCTCGTCGCTCGGGGCATGACCAGCACCCAGGTCGCCGAACGCCTCTTTCTGAGCCCGCGGACCATCGACACCCACCTGCAGCGTATCTACGGCAAGCTCGACGTCTCGAACCGTGGTTCAGCGATCCGCTTCGCCATCGAGCACGGCCTGACCTGACCCCTTCATTGACCGCTTCACGATTCGGTCTTTGATCCGCGCCCGGAAACGCCTCGTCTAATGCACGAGGCGAATGATTCGCCGTGCGCGTTAGGTAGCTGGCTCTCTGTCGATTGAGTACCCCGATAGCGTAGTTCCGCCGATGAGGTCCACGTGCCTGTCTTCCTACGATGGTTCCAGTGGCGAATGCCGCTCCCGTCCAAAGGCGGGGCAAGGGAAGTCGTGGCTGCATCACGGTCCCCTTGGACTTCGAAAATCTCTCCCAACCGGTAGAAGGAGAATCTGATGTCGGCGAGCTTAAATTCCACTGTGTGTCGCATGGGCTCCAAGGTCGTTCGCACGATGACGCTGGGCGCGTTGTGCGCGGCGGTGCTATTTGCCGTCGTGGGCGCCGGCGGGCCGCAGGTCTCCGCGGCGGAGAAGGATCTCCAGGTCAACGCCCTTGCCAGTGCAAAGCAATGCTGGCTCAACGAAGAGGGGTCGGAGGTCTGCGAGCAGATCACCCTTGAGGTGTTGAGCCCGGGCAAGGGCTTCGGCTCCGGGGCCTGCCTCAGGATCGTCACCTCCGTCGACGGGATGGAAGCGGCCACGGAAGAAGGGTGCGCTGAGGTTGCCGGGGTCTTCTGGATGGACCAGGATCACCTGAGCGCGGCGGGCCTCCCACAGGTGATGATTACCCTCTTGAGCTGGGTGTGCGACGGGAAGGGCGGGACGTGCGACGTCGTCCCGACGCGGACGGTCGCGCTCTCGGCGGACTGGGTGGCCAGCGCCGCCAAACAGCGGGTTAACGAAACGCTTTACGATCACCAGCCGAGCTGCGACGTGCTCGTGAAGATCAAGGGCTTCGCCCGGGACTCCAGCACGACGATCGCCCTCGACGGCACGACGCTCAGCGGCTCCGGCAACCTGCAGTGGTTGGAATCGACCTCGCGCTGCGCCTAGCGTCAATGGAACCCGGTGGTTGGCCGCGGCGACGGGTGAGAACTCCCGGCCGCGGCCCGTCGCTCAGCTTGGACTTATCGACGACGGTGGTGGAACGGCCACCTCCGTCGTCGGTTCAGCATCACCTGTCGGCTGCGACAACCCACACGCGTGGATCGGCGCGCTTCCCTGTACAGAGACCCCTTGGCATGCGGCCAAAACCCCTCTCTTGACGCCTTGCCCGACCCCGGGCACGTAAAGCGCCCGTACTGGATTGCGTACGCGGCCAGCGTCCACGGGCCTGTTGGACTCTCATCTGGAGAACAAGGCCATGGCACGGTCAGGCCATCGATAATCGTTCAAGGAGGCGACGATGGCACCCATGTTCCCGCTGGGCGCGTTGATTGACCGGTTCTTCAAGTACCAGACGGTCATTGGTCGAGCTGAGGGCGCCACCGACCGCTACCGTTAGCCTTACCCTCAACGGATGCAAGAGTTTTTCCAGTGGCTGAGACATAGGCCGATCCGCAACAGCGCCGTGATTGCCATGATGCTGGACACAGGTTCATGACGAGAACAGGAATTCCCAACCACCGACGCCTCGGCCGACTACGCCCTGAGCGACGAGGGTCAGCTTCTGGGAGTCGTCGAAGCCCAAAAAGGTCACGATTGGCACGTCTTGCGTGTTGGCCCAAACCGAGCGCCGCACAGTACGTTGCGTGAGCGTGCTGAGTGATCAATGACGGCCGCAACCGATTATTGGTCAATTCATTGGTCAATCCCCGCTATCAAATGGGTAACTTTATCGGCGCGATTTGCCGTCCGAATCTCATAAGACGCTGCCGTCAGCAACAAACTTGGCTCAGAAAATGACCGGCCGGCCGGCCGAAACCCAATCGGCAGACCGTCGCCGGTCTTGCCCGACGTCACCGAATGAGCCGGCTGACCGGTCAGTCTGACTCAGTGCCCCGTACCGTCCCCATTGTCTGTCGGCTATCCGGTATCCGAGCCCTGGGGTGGTGTGTTGTTCTGCTCCAGCGTTAGGACGACGTTTCCCGTTTTCTGTCCCGTTTCCACATACCTGAAGGCCGCAACGATGTGCTCCAGTGGGTAGCGTCGATCGATGACCGGCTTGAAGGATCCCGCCTCGATCAGCGCTTTGAGAAAGAGCATGTCGTTCTTGCTGGTTTTCGGAATCGGAAAGATCACTCGTTTGCTGCCAAATCGCGATGTCCACAACGCCAGAATGGGATTCTGCGCCAGAAAGCCGAGGTCGGTTGAACAGTAGATCCCGCCTGGCTTGAGGAGATTCTTGCACGCACCAAAGGAACTCTTGCCAACCGCATCAAAGACGACATCGTACGCATGCCCGCTCTTTGTGAAATCTTCCCTCGTGTAATCGACGACGCGATCGGCGCCCAACGATCGCACGAGATCGACGTGCTCCGTCTTGCACACCGCGGTCACGTCCGCGCCGTAGTATTTCGCCAACTGGACCGCAGCCGAACCGATGGCGCCGGTTGCGCCATGGATCAGCACGCGCTGCCCGCTGGCAACGTTCGCTTTTCAAATGTTGCTCAGCGCCTAGTGCGCGCCCTCGGCGGTCGGCGCGGCTTCTTCGTAGGTCAGACTCGCCGGCATGGTCGCCATCATGCCGTATTCGGGCATGGTCATGTACTCGGCGTGGGCACTGAACGTCGCGTCGTTGTAACCAAACACGTCATCGCCAGTCCTAAACAAGGTGACGCTCCTGCCGACCGATTCGATCTGGCCGGCAAACTCATTCCCGAGGATCGCATGCCGGGGTTTCCGGAGGCCGTAGAAGAATCGGACGACGAATGGCTTCGCCCGGAGCACCCCGCAATCCGTTCGATTCACCGTCGCCGCAACGACCTTGATGAGGACCTCGTCGTCGTTGGGAGTAGGCTTCTCGATCTCCTTGACCTCCAGCACATTCGGCGGCCCGTATTCGGTGTAGACGGCGGCCTTAATACGCATTCCTTCACTGAGTTCCGGAGCATAGCCGCGGGCAAACGCCAGGCGCCGCTCTTCCTGGGAACGGTGGCCGTGCTGCACAGTTTCACCTCCGCCCTGGTGACGGAGTCCCTCAGCGCAGCAAGCTCAGCCTGACCGCGAACGAGGGAGACGAGCTGTGTGGTGGCGGGCCTGACAGCAACCCGCGACTCGCTCGATCTCCAGATAACAGCCATTGTCTGGCATAGTGCATCTACGTTGTCCCTTGACGGCGCGGATAGGTTGACATCTTCTGCGCGCTCTGCCGCTGGTCTTCAGAGCAATGTGTCGTAGGAGAACGCGGGCTTATGGTCCGATGATCAGGCACTCTCGGGCTGTCTCGACGACCTCCACGGTGATCGTCCGCAGCCGGTTGACCTCCATTGCCCGCGCAATCGCCGCCAGCGCCTCGGCGTCGGTGTCGTCGTCGGGGGAGAACGTCAGCCCCACCCTCTGCCACGTGTGGGCCAGGATGAAGCGCAGCTCCTCCTCGCTCAGGGGCCGGAAGTGGTGGACGAAGCCGATCCGGGAGTAGAGCTGGGGATAGCGGGCCAGGCGCTTCTCGATCCCCGGCAGCCCGATCAGCACCACCCCCGCCCCGTCGGCGACGTTGGCGCGGCCGTAGCGGTCGCGGATCATCCCCAGTTCCGGCATCTTCAGGCGGTCGGCTGCGCGCACCGGGTTTGTCTTCATGACCCATGTCATCTGCGATCCGACCTTGTGCCCCAGCGCGTCGGCCGGGAACTCAACGCGCCAGCGCGCCAAGGTCTCGTGGTGCCGTGACCTTCTCCTTGTCGACTGCGGACGAGCCCCCTGGGCTGACTGCGTCGTCCATTCTATTGAGCTATCGGGCGCCGATTGACGAAGTGACCTCTGGCGGCAACCCGACCGGCTCGGCCGCGGGCACGTCACGGGCGCGGCTGTCGCCGTGTAGATACCGCCGCCAGCCAGAGAGCACCTGGTGGACGCTTGCGGCCCCGATGAGCGGCTCGTCCGGCCGCGGCAGCGCGATAGGCGCGAGGATGAACGGTCGCGTCTGCGGGCCGCCGAGTCCGCCGTGGAAGGAGATCAGTTCCTCGAACGCGCACGCCTCGTCAAGTTCGGGATCGTAGAAGCTCCCGACCATCATGTCGGCGACGTGCGCGAAGCCGTCGGAGCGGAGCAGGTGCCTCGGCGCGTTGGGTGAGAAGGCGGCGAGGGGATCCTCACCTTCGACTCGGCCCTCGTCGAGGTAGCGCGCGCCGCGCGGACCGAGCACGACCGCGCCGCGCTCGGCCGAGCGGACGAGGATCCAGCCGACGTGCCGGTGCGACCGCAGAGCCGGGATCAGGCGTGGGTGGCGATCCTCAATCTCCTCGCGCGTGAGCCGGCGCGGCTCCTCCATCAGGTAGATGAGCCCGAGGTTCCCCGAGCCGAGCACGACCACTTGCCGGCCGGACACGTCCTTCTTCGAGCGCTTCGCTGGCTTGCCGGATCGACCGGTCGCCTCGCCGATCGCCAGACCGACCATTTGATGCTGCTCATCGCCGCCGGCGACCCCCTGTACGTCGGTCGCCTCGACCGATCGCTCGACCAGCTCGTCCAGCCCGTAGCCGTTCCGCTGCTTGAAGGTCGCCCCCTGAGTTTGGCCGTGGTCGGAGAGGACGACGATCTCGTATGGCCGCGCGGCGTAGCGACGCGCCCGCTCGATGCGGCCGAACTGCTCGTCGAGCTTTCGCAGCGCTTCGAGGGTGTCTGCGCGCTCCAACCCCGAGTGGTGTGCGACTTCATCGTAGCTCGAGAAGGTCGCGTAGATCGCCGGTCGCCCGCGCATCATGTCTGTGAGGACGCCATACACGATCAGGTCGCGCACGATCACGCACATAGCCGCGCGCATGACCGGATAGATGCCACCGCGGTGCCCCCGCGGCCGGACGTCGCGCCGCGATTGACGTATGGCCGCCGTCCACTCGATCGCCAACTCCCAGACGAACAGGACGACCGCGCGCGAGACGTTGAACCCGTTGGCGAAGAACGCGCGGTAACCTGGATTGGCGCGCGCCTCGGCCTCCATCCGGCTCACCGTGAGGATCACGGCTTCGGCCTCGCCTGAGAGGAGGTTGCCGCGGCTGGCACCGCCGTCCACGAGCAGCCCGATCCCAGTGGCCCGCTCGCGCTCGATCCGCGCGCAATCCTCGGGCGCCGAGCAGGTCACCAACGTCCCGTTCTCCTTCTCGACCCAGCGGAAGGCCGGGATGTCCTCGTTCGAGCCGAGCAGGATTCCCGCCTGGCTCGCCCCGGTCTGTGACGACAGATCAGGCTCCCACTCGATCAGGTAGTGCGTGTGCTCGGCGACCCAGCGCGCCATGTTTGGTGCGTTCCCGTCGCGCATCGCGCGCCGCAGCACCGGCAGCGCGAGTCCGTCGATCTCCAGGAAGACGATCCCCGGCACATCGCTGGGTGTCGCGCCACCCTGCCGCCGGGCGACCCGCTGTACGACGCGGAGCGTGTACGTGTGGTCGTCGTTGGCCGAGAACACGGCCTCGAGAAAGACGCTCACGGCGGCGACGAGGATCGCCGCGAGCAACGCCCACCAGAATGAGTCGACGGTGAAGCTTTCGAGCACGTCATCGGCGATCAGTAGCGCGAAGGCGTTCAGAAACAGCGCGAGGAGGAACCCGAGCACGAGGGTAAGCGGCAACCGCAGCGCGGCGAAGACGGGCGGCACGATCGCGTTCACCACGCCGATGACGAGGGCGACGAGAAATGCGCCGCCGGCGTCAGCGATGGCGACACCCGGCAGGATCACCGCGGTCACTGCCAGCGCGGCCACGGTAATCACCAAGGTGACGAGCAGTTGCACCGGCTTGATCCGAATCAGCTCCGGCTGCCAGATATGCGTTTCGCCGTGCTCCATCGGGCCGCGATCGACGTCGCGATCGTCCTGCGTCACGACGCTCCCTCCTCGTTCAAGGAACTGATTCCGACGTCATTATCCATCGCGCGCGATGCCCGTAGACTACCGCGTTCTGGCGCGCCGTCTCACAACCCGGGACGATCGGCCTGGTCCCGATCTTCCCGCCGCCCCACCACGAACGGTAAATGGTCCGTTGCTTCGTACCACAATCACCGGCGCGGTCAAAGATCATGGACTTGCGTAGGCGAGCCGTGTTCTGTCTGCTAACTGCCTGCTATACTGTTTGCTGCAGGGAGTAGACGGGTCACCCTGCCTTGCGTATAGGGGTTAGTTCCAGTAAGCCGCGTACGTACGCGCCCGTAGCTCAGCGGATAGAGCGCTTGCCTCCGGAGCAAGAGGCCACAGGTTCGAGTCCTGTCGGGCGTACCAACAGTAATTGGGCAAAAAAGTACCTATTGTCGCCATACGTTGAATTTGGGATTGATGCATCCTTGTCGGCAGGCAAGCGGTCTCGACCCGATGAGGCAGCTAGCCAAATCCTGGCGCACTTAGTGCCGCCCGGCTTAGGTCACCATCCCCCTACTCACGGACAGGGACTGTTGATGCTGTGTCCGAGCCTGCTCTTTGAATAGGCAAACGGACCGCAAATGCGCACTCCGAGCCTTCACAGGCTCTGCTGCCCTCCGGTGCGGCAAACGGGGCGAATCATGGAAGCTCGCGAGCGGCGGTGCCTGCCACCGGAGTGGGATTACTAAGCTTGTAGCCCGAGGTCACCAGATTGATGAGCTCGGCGACAGTGGTGTCGGCAGTACGCGTGTCGTACACAATCTTGCCTCCACTGAGGAAATTGATCCGATCGCACACCTCGAACACCTGGCCATAGTTGTGGGCGATCAGGATGATCGAGATATCTCCGCGCTTCTTCAATTCCAGCACAAGGTTCAGCACGAGACGGCTTTCGCGCACGCCAAGCGCGGCGAGTGGCTCGTCCATGATCAGCACGGTGGGGTTGGAATAGATGGAACGGGCCACGGCGATGCTCTGGCGCTGACCGCCGGAGAGCATCGAGACCGTGTTGTCGACATTGGGAATGCGGATCCCTAGATTGCTCAGATACTCGACAGTTAGCCGACGCATCGACCGATTGTCGAGCAAGGGGATCCCCAGGATACGTTTTTTTCGCTCTCGGCCCAGGAACATGTTGTGGTAGACGCTGAGGTCGTTGACCAAGGCCAAATCCTGGTAAACGGTCTGGATACCCATGGCCCGGGCCTCGATCGGCGAACTTAGTTGGACCGGCTTGCCGTCGAACGTGTAGGTGCCGCTGTCCGGCTTGTGAAAGCCACAGAGAATCTTGATTAGCGTGGATTTGCCCGCGCCGTTGTCCCCCACCAGCCCGAGCACCTCGCCTCGATGCAGGCGAAGACTGACATCGGTCAGGGCCGTGACCGCGCCGAAGCGCTTACTCAGATGCTCGGCCTCGAGGATGAGCGGAGCAGCATCGGCCATCAGCGCTTCCTCCGCACCCGAACAGCATCCACTTGCACGTTGAGGATCATAGCCGCGATGATCGCCGCACCGAGGTAAATGTTGGACGCCGTGGCTTGGGCGCCCAGAAGCACCAACCCATTGTTGAGGCAGGCGATCACGAAGGCGCCGATCAAGGCGCCGATCACGGTGCCGGACCCACCCGTAAGTGCGGTGCCACCGATCACGGCGGCGGCAATGGCGAGCAAAGTCAGATTGCTGCCGCCGGCATCGGGAGCCGCGGAGCCCGAGACGGTGGCAGTAATCAAACCCGTCAACGAGGCCAATCCACCCAGGATCATGAAGGCGGCGATCTTCATGCGATCGGTGCGCACGCCGATCTCGCGAGCGGCCAGCAGGTTGCTGCCGGTGGAGATCACATGAAGGCCAAAAACGGTGCGGGAAAGGACGAGCGTCAGGATCAGCACGATTGCCAATGTCCAGATGATAGGTGTGAAGCCGGTGAGACCGTCCCACGAGATGACCGAGTCGAGCGGACCAAATCGATTCTCGCCGAAGACCAGGTTGAACGGCTGTTGCACCGGCATCCGGATGGGCTGGCTGTGCGCGAACGAGACAGTGAAACCGGTTATCAAAAAGAACGTACCGAGTGTGGTGATCAACGCTGGGATGCGCAGCTTGACGGTAACGAATCCGTTGAAGAACCCGACGGCGACACCCAGCAGGACAGCGATGGGCGCCGTCAGCCAGAGCGACCATCCCCAGTCGGTGCTCATCCGAATCATCAGGTACGGGGCCATGGCGAAGGTCGCGCCGACGGACAGATCGATCTCTCCGGTAATCATCACCAGGACGATACCCGCGGAGATCATCCCAATCCGGGCCGTGTCCCGCAGCACCACACTCATCACGGGGCTGCTCAGGAAGACGCTGTTGTTGATCTGTATATACGCAACGAGTAGGACCGCGACGGTGGCGATGCTCGCTTCCCGATGACGGGCGACGATCGCGAGGGCAGCCTCTAGCCATTGCCGGCCCCGCGCCAGCATCTCCACCTGAGTCTCGGATGCGATCCCCCGTGCCATCTTCCCTACTTCTGTTTATCTATCGGGAATCATTGCCCACCGCGGACGGTACCGAGAACCGGCGCATCACGCAATCGGCTTCGACCATCATCAAACGGTGAAAGCAGATCTCACCGCAGCGCCGGCACCACACCCGTGGTCGTTGGCCGCAACTCGACCGTAACGGCCCGAATTGACGGGCCTATGACGGCCAATTCGCCGGATGAACAGGGACGCCAGCTTGATTGCCGGCGTCCGGGTTTGCTCGTCGTTCGCGCGGGCGCAGCGATGGATAGGGGGCCGGCCCCCTATCCATCGATCGACGATTCGGTCGCTACTGCGGAGCGGCGTCGGTACTGCCCTCGAACCGGGACGGGCTGAGGTAAATGTCGACGTTGTCCTTCGTGACGTACGCCAAGCTGGTATCGGTGTTCGCGGGGGAGACCGCGCCGCCCGAAAGCTTGTAGAGGTAGAGCTGCAGGGTGGGAATAAAGCCTTGCAAGTACGGTTGCTGGTCGGTGGTGAAGGTCATGTCGCCGCTGCCGATGAGCGCGAGGGTCTCTGGTAGCAGGTCGTAGCCGGCCGTGATGACTCCCTCCGCCGCCAGACCATACTTCTGGGAGATCTTGCCCACAGCCAGGGAATCGGTGGCGCCGGTGCCGAACATGCCCACCACGTCCTTGTTGGCGAGATAGTAGGATTCGATGCGGGACTCTTCCGTGGCCTGATCGACGCCAGAGTCGAGCGTGTCATACGTGACTGGGTCGCCGGCGTCCTTGATTGCCTGGATGTATCCGTCGAGTCGCGGCTGCAGGTTCAGCTGACCAGGGGTGGCGATGGAGAGCATCACTTTCCCGCCTGGTTTCACCATCGGCAGCCACCTTTGGGCGATGTTGTAGCCAGATTCGTAGAGGCTCTGGCCAACGTAGGCGAGCCGAGAATTCGGGGTCGTATCGGCGTTGTACCCGATCACCGGGATGCCGATGCTCAAAGCATCGTCAGTTGGCTGATTGAATGCCTCGGCGTCGACCAAACACACCGCGATGCCGTCCACCTTGTCGGCGATGGCCGTCTGCATAGCGGACACCATCTCGGCGGTGGTGGCTGTTGACGAGCCGGTCCACTGGTGGCTACAGCCGAAGAACGCGCAGGCATCCTCGATTCCGTAGACCGTCGGTGTGAAGAACGGGTTGGTCGTCACATGGTTGACGAACGTGAACTTGTAATCCTTTTGCGGCAACCCGCCGGCGGCCAGCGCCTCACGGACCGATCTGCTCCCCAGTCCTGCGCCCATCGCGGCGGCTGCCGCGCCGCCCAGCCCCAACTTCGCCGCTATTCCGAGAGCTTTGCGCCGGCTCACCTCGTAGCTGGTTCGCTGGGCCGCAGGCATACTGTCGAGGACATCCTTCTCCATTGATGGACTCCCTTTCCATTCTTACGTAGAAGTGTCAACTTTTCCGCTTTTGGATGATTCGACTTGTAGCACCTTGCCTGGGATGAGTCAAGGTCTACGGGGTTAGCAGACCCACCAATCGCACCAAGATCCCGAGCACCACAAGGAGGCAGACGTCTTCTCAGCCGAAATCGGTCGCCTCATCGCGATCCCGACCACTGCGGTTGACTCCCTCCCCAGAAGATTGGGCACGCTCGCTGGCGGAGCGGCGCGGCGCGTCTTCTGGCGGCCGTACGCAGCCATTGGTCGATCGAGAACACCCAGCTTAGGGTGCTCAACCTTTAAAGTCAGCAACCATGATTCCGTACCTTGGCGGGCGCGCCTAACCGCGTCCGCCGTAGCAAACTCAAGGTGTCGCGTTGGGTAAGGGTGCGTACGAGCGCCCCTGAGGCGCGCTCTTTCTTCCGCAGTAAGAGGCCACAGGTTCGAGTCCTGTCGGGCGTACCGCAATGGCTGCAAGGCAGAGCGGTCATAGGCCGCTCTTCTTCGGGCTGCCATCATGGTCTCCTATCAAAACGCTTCTGCACCAATACTTTGAGCGGCCCACACATCATGACTTCTTGTTGCTGGTTGTCCGAGTCCTCGCATATGGACACCCAGTAGGCCGATGAGCACTCGGTCTACGGTCGCGAAAAGAGGTTTCACCAGACGTTCGGAGCCCTCCTCGCCGATCTCACGAGGCTCACTGACGGAGGTAGCCGAGCTCCGCAACCGGGCCAGTGCCGTCGCCGATGAGTAGAAAACACAGAGTACAAGGTGTCTGCACAGACGAGATTGGCGACAGGCTGAGCCCATACCTCCCGCCCTCAAACCACCTCAAACTCCGAAATAGAAGGTTGTGTCCGCGACGTTCTGTAATTCCCACCACGCCTGCGGCGGTGCAGCGGTCCTATGGCTTGCGCGCCCACGCCCCGATCGTCAGCGGCTGCATCAACACTCCCCGCTGGGCCACCACCTCCGCGCGCAGCCGCTCCTCGAAGTCCGCGATCCCCACCTCCTCCTCCGTAGCGATCCCCGCCGCCACCAGCGACGGCAGGAAGTTGCGCAGCACGCTCGCCGCCGTCGCATACCCCGCGTATTCCGGCCCCCCGCCGATCACCGCCTCCGCCCGCAACTGCGGCGCGGGCAGCCCAGCGTCGAGGAACGTCCGGAGCAACTCCGCCCCCATCGCGCGCCTGATCCCCGCCCGCGCCCCGCCCGCGCGCGTCCAGCGATCCATGTCGTCCACCAGCGGCACCGGCGGGATCGCCAGCCAGCCGACCGTGAAGTCGTACTCCTGGAACGCCACCACCCCGCCGATCCGCGCGCATCCCGTGTGGGGCAGATCGCAGCAGCCTACGCGCGCCCCAACAACGCGGCGTCACGGGATACGGACGGCGCAGCGCTCCCCTGCAAGGAGCCCATATCGAGATAGCTTCGGCCACTGCGCTACTCCTCCGACTGCTCCACCCACATTGCCGTCACCAACCGCAAGCATGCCTCAGCGTTGGGAAAGTTGCGCGCCATTCGTGTGCGCCGCCGGATTTCTTCGTAGAGCCGCTCCAAGCCGTTCGTGCTGCGGATGCGGACGCGGTGCGCCAACGGGAAGGCGAGACAGGCCAGGCAGTCCTCAATCCCCCCTCCAGCACGCGTGCGGCCACCGGATGCGATGATTCCCACCGCGCGGCTACCGCCGCAGTCGCTACTGCTTGCTCACGTGTCGTCGCCGCGGAGATCTCGCGCAGATCGGCAGCCAGTGCCGCGCGTCGTCCTGCTCCGACAATCTTGATGAGTTCCCGGGTAAAGTAGACTGGGCACCTGTTCCACCTTGCGCCCTGGAAATGCCGGTCGATCGCCGCCTTCAGCCCCCGATGGTCATCACTCGCCGCCAGCCGAACGCCGCTCAGGCCGCGTGCCCTGAGATCCCGAACGAGCTGTTGATACGTCGCCTCGCTCTCGGAATCGGCGACTGCGACCGCGAGGATCTCGCGATGCGCGTCCGCCCCTAGCCCGCGACGATGTGCACCCCTTGGCTGACGATCTGCCCGCCCTGACGCACGTGCTCTTAGCGGGCATCTACGCTCAGATACGGATAGGTCGTCTCGGTCAGCGCGCGATGCGGCCACACCTTCAGTACAGCGTCTAGCTGTCCCGCCAACTCGGAGACCAGGCTCTTGGAGAAACTGGTGCCGCACAAGGCCTCGGTGATCTCGCGGACTTTCCGGGTCGAGACGCCCTCGGCGTACATCTCCATGAGCGCCAGTGCGAGCGCCTTCTCGCTGCGCTGATAGACGCGCGAAGAGTTGCGTCGAGAACGGTCCCTCCCGATCCCGCGGCACCCGCAGCCTGGGCGTGCCGCCGCGTGAGTTCAGGGTGCGCGGCTTGTATCCATTACGGTAGCCGGTGCGCTTTGTGCTGCGTTCGTCGGGCTCGGCGTGCAGGCGCGCCGTCATCTCCGCTTCGAGCACCGCTTGGACGACGCGCTCAACGAGGACGCGCAGGAAGTCGGGATCGTCGGTCCGGGCGGATCGCATTACCGTGGTCACGCCGGTGCGCTGTCGGTAGGTCATCGTGGTACTCCTTCGATCCGGTCGGTTCGCACGCCCGATCGTGGAGAGGAGGACGATGGCCGCCTGTCAAAGCAGCATCGCTATTTACAGAAACCCGTGGACACAACCCGGACACATGACACCAGGTTCGGCTTACATACTGCGCTCCACTGGGCGTTGGACATAACCCAGCGCTGAGTGGACTAAGAGCGTCTATCAAAACCGTGGAACCGGGCTTGCGGCGCGCGTGGGCATGAGCAAGCCCCTGGTCCCCGACGAACTGTGGGACACGATCGAACCGTTGTTGCCGACGGAGCCGCCGAAACCGAAGGGCGGGCGGCCGCGCGTCCCCGACCGCGCCTGCCTGACCGGGATCGTCTTCGTGCTCAAGACCGGGCTGCCCGTGGGAGGACCTCCCCCAGGAGATGGGCTGCGGCTCGGGCATGACCTGCTGGCGGCGGCTGCGCGACTGGCAGGAGGCCGGGGTGTGGGAGAAGCTGCACCGGGCGCTCCTGGACCGGCTCGGGGCCGCCGACCAGATCGACTGGGAGCGCGCGTGCCTCGACAGCGCCAGTGTCCCGGCAAAAAGGGGGGCCAGCAGACCGGACCGGACCCGACGAACCGCGGCAAACCGGGCACGAAGCGCCACCTTGTGGTCGACCGGCGCGGCACCCCGCTCGCCGCGCTCCTGACCGGGGCCAACCGCCACGACAGCGTCCCCCTTCGAAGCCCTCCTCGACGCGATCCCGCCGATCACGCGGCCCTCCGGCCAGCGGCGCACGCGCCCGGCGAAGCTGCACGCCGACAAGGCCTACGATTGCCCGCGCTGCCGCCGGGCGTTGACGCGGCGGGGCATCAAGGTCCGGATCGCGCGCAAAGGCGTCGACTCCAGCGCCCGGCTCGGCCGCCACCGCTGGGTGGTGGAGCGGACGTTCGCTTGGCTGGACCAGTTCCGCCGCCTCACCATCCGCTACGAACGCCGCCACGACATCCACGACGCCTTCCTCTCCCTCGGCTGCTCGCTCATCTGCCTCAACGCGATCACACGGTTCTGTTAGGCGCTCTTAGTGCGCTTCAGAACTTGGCCCGGTTCGTCCGGCGACAGTGGCCGCTCACCTGTTTCTACCTCGCCAGCGGACTTCCTGCCCCTCGCCCCTCGGAAGCATGCAGGTTGCGGGAGAGTTCAGCGACACGTGCTAACATTGGACTGGCGTTTCAGTATCTCCCAGACCGGCCCTCTCGCACCTGTGACGGTACACAAGGGGCCGCCGTCGATTGCGCTATCCCAGTCTCCTCGGGGGTCCACCTTGAGCGCCGAGACCGCGCAGATCGTCGTTGCCACCATTACCACCTTGGGAGGAATCATCGGCGTTGTCGTCGGTGCCTGGGCGGCCGCGAGGTGGCAGTCCAATCGGTCCGATCGACGGACTCGGGATGATGAGGTCCCTGGCGTTACCGATGCCGCCGCCGCCAAAATCCACCAACGGGACGCCCGCGCGGTGAGGTCAAGCGACTCCCTTGTGGAGCGCCCCGTTGATCCGAGCGCCGCTCTTGGCGGCCCTTGGTACTCGGCGGCCTCGCGGGTGGCCTCCTCGTCGTCTTTACTTGCACTTGCTTGCTAATACTTCTAATAAGTAGTCAAAACGATAACAACACTATTTGTGGATACTATCCGAATGGCGTTCCCATCTATTGCTAGATGAGAAAACCGCCAGTACATTCGCGAGTGGGCAGGTCACTTGCTAAGGCAAACCGACGTCAGGTCGTCGGCCCACGTCCATGAAGTATTTGATCAGGTTTGTGGGCCATTTTCTCCAATCTCACGGCCTAGGTATATCTCGAATGCAGTCTGTCCACAGAATCGTGTACTAGAAACATCCGTCGATTCACCAACATCGAGGAGTCGAATCGGTATACTATCCATCACCACCAAGGACTATCATCTCTCCAGACATATCAAGACGCATTGGTAATCCAGTGGTCATCTCCTCGGTAGGAACCACCTACGTGGTGGGAATGAGTTCCGGCTTTTGGTCCAATGCAATCGGGAGCACGTTTTGATTTCCTCAAGGAACCGGTATATTTTTGCCTAAGGGATTCGTACTTCAATTCCGGGTTTGAAGGGCTTTACCGTCCGGAATCTGTGACACGTAGGAATCAATCGACCTCGAAGAAATCGCCAAACTACGCCGATTTCCGGCTCCGAACGCCCCATTTGCGCGCCGCGACACCGGACTTACCTCCCGAACAAGTCACCTCAGGTTCGAGTCATGCCGCGCGTACCCAAGGAGTTCCCACTTCTGGGCGAAGGTCACTCCCGTCGGGATTTGGCCATGCCGGTATCACACACCGTTGGTCTCTATGGCTGAATCCTCGATCAACATCGTTCGCGCGGCTAGCCCGCTGAGAAACGCCGCGCATCGCCGGGATTGATTCCCGAGGAGCGCACGCACCATGAAGACGCTGTTGATCTTGCGACACGCCAAGGCGCAGCCGGACGCGCCGAACGGGGATCACGCGCGGTCGCTGACCGGCCGCGGACGCCGCGATGCGTCGACGATCGGGTTCTACATCTCCTCGCAGCTGGGTATGCCGGATGGCATCGTCACCTCGGACGCAAGGCGGGCGCTGGAGACGGCGGAACTGGTCGCCGCCGGCTGTCGATTCCCGGCGCCGCTCACCGTGGAATCAGACATTTACGGGGCTGACGCTGACGGACTGGTGAGCGTTGTACGCCGAATGCCCGACGCCGCCGCTTGCGTGGTGATCGTGGGCCACAACCCAGGGATGGAAGATCTGGTTGCGCTGCTGACGGGCTCCAATGACGCGGTCCAGCACCTGCCGACCTCTGGACTCGCCCATCTGGAACACAACTCGGATCGATGGCGGGACCTCGCGCCGGGATCATGCAGCTTCCGTGGGATGACGTCGCCACGGCTGCTGGCAAACCAGACTGCTCCCGCCTCCCGCGACCCACACTCGGTGCCTGAGGGAGGGCCGACATGAAGTACGCGCGCATCTACGCCGACGGAGCCGGGGAGTCGCACTTCGAGGACATCGAAGTCGAGCTGACACCCATCAACTACGCGCCGCCGGCGCCGCCGGTCAACCTCTCGGCGCCCGACCCGGCCATGGCGTACGTATTTATGTCGGCTCCGCCCGGCTGGGACGGCGACTGGCACCCCACACCGCAGCGGCAGATCGTCTTCTACCTGGCGGGCGAAGTCGAGGTCGAGACGAGCGACGGCGAGGAGCGGCGCTTCGGGCCGGGCGGCGTCACGCTCGGCGAGGACACCACCGGCAAGGGGCATCGCAGCCGGGTCGTGGGCCAGGGCGACGCGCTGCTCGCCGTGGTGCAGCTGGCCGACTGACGGGGCAGATGAAATGCAGGAGCAAGTCGTCACTGCCACTGGTCCGGAAACGTGGGTTCACTCTATTTCGAGGTTCTTGACCGCCTTTGCTCCGGAACATTAGGCCATGAGTTCGAGTCAATTCGGGTGTACCAGTCAGATGCAGAAGGCCCCGCGAGCAGTCTTTCCCGGATCTGAGAAGACTCGCAATTGCAGCATGTCAACCCTGTACTCGACCGATGATGGTTGTAACCGTCGGAGTGCCCCAGGCGACGTTCGGATCCACGTCTAGCCGAAGGATCCCGTCGCTAAAGTGGAACCGCAGGACAGGACAAATCTCCCCTTCGTAGAAGCAGAGCCTGGCTTCATAAGTGTCGGCCGCTGTCCAGGCGCCGGATGCCGCGACAGGTTGGTCGTCCAAACCAAGTACGCCGGTGCCGCCCTTCAGCCACACGCCATGACCGAGATTAAACGAATGATCACCGCGTTGGTCATACACGACGACGGTCGTGCGATCGTTGCCGAACGTGATCGCGATGCGCTCGAGATGCAAGTCGTTGGCTTCCAGGGTGACGGACTTGTCCGTCCACATTGGTGCGACCGGAGACGACGGTTGGCCTTCCGGCAGTGGCAGCGAGAGGGAAGCAAGTTTCGCGACAAGAGCGCCATGATCTTCAGGGATAGCGGGAAGTGCTACCTGCTCCATCGCGGGGAGTAGGTGCTCCCAGACCTTATCGAGCACGGCTTGCATGTCCCGGACGCCGCTGATCATGGCAATCACCGTGTCCTGCTCGGGCATGACGATGCAGTACTGGCCGAAGGCACCGTCGCCGCGGTAGCTGCCGGTCCGGTTTAGCCAGAACTGGTAGCCATATCCGACCGTCCAGTCGGGGTTCGTCTGAGTGTTGCTGTTGTCGGAGTGGGCGGTCGTCGCTTCAGCGATCCAATCCTCCGAGATGATGCGCTTTCCTTCCCACAAACCATTTTGAAGGTAGAGCTGGCCGAAACGGGCGATGTCCTCGGTCGTTGCGTGGAGGCCGGTCCCACCAAGACTGATGCCACGGGGATCGGCCTCCCAGGTGGCGCCCACGATGCCGAGCGGGTCGAGGAGTCGCGGCCGCAGGTATTCCAGCAGGGTTTTGCCGGTCAGCGTCGTGGTGATCGCCGAGAGCATATACGTGGCCGCCGTGTTGTAGACAAACCACGAGCCAGGTTGATGTTCGACCGGCAACGACAAAAAGGCACGGGGCCAATTGTCGTCCGTTCCCCGGAACACGTCTGTTGTGGTGTCTTCTTGGTGGCCGGTATTCATCGCCAGCAGGTGTTTCACTTGCATGGCCATCAAAGTATCGCTGGGATCAGCCGGAGTCTCATCCGGGAAATAGCCGATAACGGTGTCTTCTACGGTGAGGAGACCTTCGGAGACGGCCAGGCCAATGGCAGTGGAGGTGAAACTCTTGCTCAGCGAGTAGAACGAGTGCGGGATATCGGGGCCATAGGGCGCCCACCACCCCTCCGCCGCCACCTTGCCATGGCGCAGCAGCATGAAACCCTGGACCGCGTCCAGGGGATGTTCGTGCTGCTCGACCGCCCGGACGAAATCAAGGACCGCGGCCGATGGAATGCCTTCGGCTTCCGGGGTACTGCGCGGAAGTTGACGTACGCTCGCCACCGTCATTCTCCTGTCTGGATCTCGGAAGCCCAGCGTTGAACTGACGCATCTTACCGAGGTCCACGGAGCCGTGCCGGACGAGCTAAACGCCAGGACCGCGACGTCAACCGCCTGAGCCGAAAACTGGCTAGATGGGAAGGCGTCGCTCTGTGCCTGAGTAGTCCGTCCAGGGTCGAATGACGGGTTGTAGTGGCGCATGGCATGCGCCCGGTTGCCGGACACGCACGTTCGCGGTGGGAACGAGGGCGCATGCCATGCGCCCCTACGGACACGCCAACCGGACCATCAGCGCTGGACAGCCCACTGAGCTAAGAGACGGGACGCTGACTACCTGGGGTACATCTGGATCGCCATCGCAGTCGAAAAGCCAACAATGATGCCGATTACGAACGACAACACCTTCCAGGCCGTCGCCGCTCTCCAGGCGGGGCCTCCGACGATGATGACGGTGTTTTCGCCGATTGGGGCGGCCCCTCTCCCGGTTTCCATGAGGTCGAACGTCTTACCGGTGCTGGGATCCACCTGCCACCAACCAACCTGGTCGGTCCCATCCAGATCGACCGCCCGCTCGGGAACGATCACCACGTATCCCGCCGCCAGTGCCTCCGCGATCCGCGCCCGGGCCACGTCGGAGACATCAAGCCCGTCGAGGTCGGATGCCTCCGAGGTGAAGGTTCGGATTTCGAGCCCTGCCTTAGCCGCCTCCTCAAAGACCTGCACGACGCTGCCGGCAGGAGGCGGGGAATCAGGCGCCAGGGCCGCTCCGGCGTCTGCGCCGACCCGCTCAGCGACGTGAGCGAGCACGCCGGCAAGGACCGCGGGGTGGACCGTCGGCCGATCGCCAACGAGTTCGACCAATCCATATCCCTGATGGAGGATATCCAGCGACGCTGAGGTGCGGTAATGATCGTCGGCGATCTCGACCGGCACGACGACCGCGGCGGTAAGGTTCGGTTCGTCGTGGTACCACCGGTACCCTCGATCGGCCGCGACCTCGACCTGGAGCACGTCCCGGGTGGCGTGATATCCGTGGACGAGGAGGGCCATGTCTGCCTGGACGTCGGGGATGGAGTAGTCCTGAGCAAAGTAGCTGGCCGGAACCCGGCCGCCGACAACGCCAATGAGCCAGACGGCTTCCAGCGGCAAGAAGGTCCGCCCGATCTCCGGGGTGTCGATGATGTCGACCGGCGGCAGCGATTCGAGGTCGAAATCACCCGCTGCCCGCCGGTCGACTCCGATCCGGTCGAAGACTTCACGGATGATCCGGCGCGGCGGTGCGTCCGGTGGCAGCACCTCGATCTCCAGCCACTCCGCGATCGCCTGGCCATCAGATTCGCTCGTCCCGAAGATCTCGAGCGCACCGCCGCCCGCTCCGAGGGTGACAGGCGTGCCGGATTCCCCATGTTCTCCGACCAGCAGCGTGGGCACATACTGTAGGGAACCGTCTATCAGCCCGGTGATGGTGACGCCCAGGTCTTTGAACGCGCTGGGGTCCACGTGGGCGAAGACGACCGGTACGCCGACCAGATCGACAGCGCGGGCCTCGTACTCGAAAGAGTTCTCTCGGGTGGCCTCGGTTCCCGAAAGCTTCTCCACGACCGCCTTGAATGTGACTAGATGGAAGAGATCGTCAGGCAGTACGTCCCAGGTGTCGGACTGGGTTGCATAGGCCCGGCCCGGTTCGGCGTTCGGCATGGTCGGATCCAAGTCGATCCACGCGGCACCGTCGGCATATTGCACCCAGACATGCTGATGACGTTCACGATCTGGCAACGCAAACTCAGGCTCAGGCAGCGAGATGTCTTCGCCAGCGAGTGCCTGCTCGATGATCGCGAGGCCGTCTTCTAGCCGGGCGCCCGCCCGCCCCAGCAGTTCCTCTCGTAAGTCATCCGGCGCCCGCATCGCCTCGCGCTGCTCGGGCGTCAGGTCAGGGTATCGGTCCAGGTCAACCTGTCCGCCGGTAATGACCCGTTCCGCCAGGGCTCGGGCCGTATCGGCATCGAGCCGCATCGAGGCAAGGAGGTTCTCGGCCGCCTCGTCGTCCAGCTCACCCACCGCGAATCGGACTGGGATTTGCGCCCGCGTCAGGAGTTCGGCCAGAAGCAGGGACTGATCGACCGAATTTCCGGCCAACCCCCATTGGGTGCCTTTCGCCCCGCGCAACGCGCCGGCGTACGCCTCGTATGCGACCTCATCGGCGACAAAGCGAAAGATCTCGTCGGTATCGAAGTTGAGGTCCCAGAGCACATCATCGATCGCAGGCCCACCGGCCTCGCGCGTTCCGATGGTCGATGGTTCCGCCTCGGAGGACTCCTGGGCAGCGGCCGACCGATGTGCGCCTGTTCCGGCGGTACCTGCTAGCCCCACCGCTGTGCCGAACCCCAGTATTTGGAGTAGTGAGCGGCGCGTCACCTGGTGCAGCGTTTGCGCCGTGGGCGCCGGTCCTGGACATGTGCGGTGCTCTTCTGCCATGGTGCCGTCCTCCCACGTGGTCTTTTGCGGCGATTTCTTGGGTGAGACATCGAACCCAGGCGACCAAGCGGGCCGTTGTCGTCTTTGGCGACGCACGAATCGCAACGGCCCAAGTTCGCGTCGTCTCACATCGTCCAGGGATATGTTCAGTGCGCGACGCGCGCCGGAATCCATGAACTCGGTACTAACGCCGACCGACCCAGCTTTCCACCGCTACCGAAACCTGGATACCATGCGGCCAGCGTATACCTGGGGCACCTCGATTCCAATGGGGAGAGTTCCCCATTTCACGGATGAAGCAACTTGGCGGGCCGGAGGCCGACCTTCCACCCTGTGGCGCTGTCTGATATTCCGCCGGGAGGCCAGGAGGAGCACATGGCAATCGCCGACTATGGCTGGGCACCTGCGGTCCTCCGCCCCATCGTCGACGCCGTTGTGACAAGCGCCGCCGCCGATCCTCGCGTCATTGGCGTGCTGGCCGTCGGATCGGCGGCCACGGCATCGATGGATCGCTACTCGGACCTGGATTTCATGGTCGTCGGCCGCGATGACTGCCTACTGGATCTGCGCCGGGATGCCAAGGAGTTCGCGGCCAGGATTGGCCCGCTACTTTCGGCGTTTACGGGAGAGCATGTTCGCGAGCCCGGATTGCTCCTCTGCCTGTACGGACCGCCTCCCGTTCGCGTCGACATCAACTTCCTCGCCGACAGGGATCTCGACCGTCGTGTGGAGAACGGCAGAATCCTGTGGCAGCGCGATGGCCAGATCGACGCCGCCCTGGGTCGCACCCCCGCGAACTGGCCCTCGACTGGCCCGCAATGGATGGAAGACCGATTCTGGACCTGGATCTTCAACGGCGCGACAAAACTCGGCCGGGGTGAGCTCTTCGCCTGCCTGGAGGAGGTCGCATTCCTCCGCAGGGTCGTCCTGGCGCCGCTCATTGCCCAGAGTCGCGGCTTTCGCCCCAGCGGTGTTCGCCGGATCGAGCAGATCGCCCCAGATCTCGTGCCGGACTTGCAGGAGACTGTTGGCGACTACTCGCCGTCCGGTTGTGCCCGTGCCCTGTTGGCGACGGTAACACTCTATCGTCTACTTCGCGAAGAACACCCAGACCTCGCTCATCAGGAAGCCGCGGAGGCCGCAACGATCGACTACTTGATCGATATCGCGTCCCACTTCACCCAGGAGCACAGTTAGGCTAGAACAGTGCCGGCAATTCCGGCGACATGGATGCTTCGCCGTACCTCATCCCGTGAAGTATGGGCCGGGACTACGCACCGGCACGCCTCATGATCACTGCTACAATCCGAAGACGGTCCCTACAAGAGACTGAAGCATCCGTGCTGACGCCGCCTGCACTGACGGTGGACGTGCGGGTTGCTCGCGGTGACATGCCGGTGCCCGTAGATCGGCGAATCGCAACATCCATCCCTTGGGATGACTCGGGCGGAGCACAGCCGAGACTGGGAGCACGCCCGTACGCTCTGCCACTAGACAAGAAGCCGGATGGCGACCGAGATCGGATATCGGGAGGGGGCTTGCAATGATGCGACTGACATCGGTTAGATGTTGCGGGGTCCTGCGGTCCTCGGCGGCGATCGGATTGGTCATCGCGATGCTCGCCTCTGTGTCGTCCGAATCGGCGTCAGGTCAGCAGGCTGGGCAGGAAGACGACACAACGTATGTGTTCGCCCTAGATGGAATGGTCATTGATTGGCGAGGGGACTGGGAGCTTGATCTTGAAACAGGCGGACAAGAAGTTGGTGTTGACATTGAAGTGATAGGCCTCGTGTCTCCGTTTGCCCAATTACTGATCGGCGAAATCCAGAGCGACATACCGTTTGATTTGAATCAGTTTCTTGATGGCTGGCTCGATACCGCCGCCGAAGAGGCCGACGAGTTTGTGACGGTGGAACGGAGTGAAACGGACACCGTTTCGTATTCACTGGACGCCGCCGTCATCCAGGGCGTTCCCGCTGGCCTGTTCACCTACGTTCAGCCCAACACCGTGACCGGCACGATTATCTTCACAAGCATCATCGCCGAGGCCACGGCGTTTGCCAGGGCCATAGCAGACGCCCAGGCCAATGTCACCGTTAACGGCAGCGTCGCCCTCGAAGGCATTGATGGCATAGCCCTCCAGAACCTCCTTCCCAGCGTCGTCGCCAGTCCAGACGACAACGACCAGCCAGACGACGATGACAGCGACCAGGGAGCCCTGGCCGATCATGCTGCCCCTTCGTTCGAGAACGACGACGGGCCTTCGCCTGACCTGGACGAGGAGGAAGACCCATCAGGGCCGGAAAGCAACGACCAGGAAGAGGACGAATCTAGCGGCGACCTGGCAGATCTTGGGCTCGTCGATGGCGGCCTTTACGAGAGCCCACAGTTCGGGATCGAAGTCGTGTGGTCGAACGACTGGTCGCCGAACCCGGAACTGCTGGTCTCGGACCAGGACGCCCAAGTGGACAACCTCGGACTAAACAACGAAGGCGGCGCGTTGATCCTGGTGACGATGTTTGAAGCGGGCGATGCCACGCCTGAAGACTTCGCTGCACTCTGGGAGTCGGATGAATTCTTGGAAGAGAACGCATCTGAAGGGGCCGAGGTTCTACGCTCCGACAGCACCGAGGACGAAAGCGCCGTCCTGATCGCCGACACGCTTGAGAGCGGCGGCGATCTCTGGACACTGCGGCAGGCGTACAGCCTCGACGGCGGCGACACCATTGCGATCGTCATGATGCTGAGCCTCGCCGAAGAGTTTCCGGACAACCTTGAGGCGGCTCAGGACGGCATCGAGATCGAAGGCGACCCAGTCCTCAGCTTGTTCTCGGTCGACGACATCGAGGACGCCGCTTAGCCTTTGCCGCTTCCGAATCGCATCACAAGGCTGCGAAGCCGCCGGGGTGTGGAGCACCACACCCCGGCTTTTCGTCGACGTTTTGCGGACCCCTTTGCGTTATCCGATAAAGCTGCTATAGTGTACGTACGGTCTCGGCGGTCGACGTACGTACCCCCGCACGGCATAAGATTCTGTGCAATCGTGTTGCGTGCTACGATTGTGCAGTACGCGCGCGGGCAAACGTCGTCCGCGATCGCCGTCGGCCCCGCGCGGCTGCTCCAGACAAGGAGCGTGGGGTCATGCCCCAGCCAGTTTCGGGCGCAGGACCTTCTGGGCTCCGACGAGGGGGGAACGATGGTCTTCAAGAAGGATAGCAAGCTCGACGCTTTTCAACGGCAAATCGGCGCTCTCCGCCAACAACTCGGCCCAAACCCGGACGAAAGCCCGTCCCAGGCGGGCGATCAAGACCAATACGCCGGCGAACCCATCGATGTCCCGGAGGGCGAGCAGAGTGCTTCGCAGTACGGCTACGCCGCGTCGACGGGAAACGCCTACCAGGCTCCCGACGTTAATGCACGATACGGAACCTATCCAGCCCCGGAATCCGCCGAGGAGCAATTTGACGACATGAGCACTCCAGCAATGCCTGCCCCCCGGCGATCCCGATGACCGATGCCCAAACGAGCGTTGTTGCGCACGACACCACCTGGAAGGGTGAGTTGGTCTCTGAAGGGACAATCCACATCCACGGGAAAGTCGAAGGCACCATCAAAGCGAAGCAGGATGTCTTCGTGGCCGAGGAGGCCGACGTCGACGCGACGATCACCGCCGCCAACGTGGTGATCGCGGGTTACGTCAAAGGCGGAATCCGGTGCGGCAACCGGTTCGAGGTCCTGCCTCAGGGTCGCGTCGATGGCGAGATCCAGTCGCCGACCCTGGTGGTCCACGACGGGGCCGCGATCATCGGCCAGTTCAGGATGGGCGCCGGCGAAGGCACCGATACCGCCAAAACGTCGGTCATCCAGCGCCGCGCTACCCGCGGCACCGCCTAGGCTCTCCCGGCCACACGGACGGCACGGCCCGTTTGCGATAAGTTCGGCGCGCCCGCGTGACGCGATCTCTATCAAGGGCCGACCGCGACGGTCCTGGCATCAGGTGAGGTGAGGTATTCGATGTCTATGCGCAATCCAGACACCGGCGACTATCTCGCGGCGGATCCAGGCGGTCGTGGGGATGACGACCTCACGCGCGGCGAAGGGACGGTCGATTCGTTCAGCGTGATCGACCGCTACTCCACCTTCGACGGCACCTTCCACTCCAGCAGGGACCTTCGGATCGAAGGCGAGGCGAAGGGCACAATCGAGTGCCAGGGCACGCTCATGGTCGCCCAGGGCGCGAACGTCTCCGCCAAGGTCGAAGCCGAGAACGTTACCGTTGCCGGTGACCTCAACGGCGACATTCGTTGCCGGGGCCGGCTGCAGATTATGCCCAGCGGTAAGGTTCGTGGCAAGGTCGTGACCGACTCGCTCGTAATCAACGAGGGCGCCTTCTACGAAGGCCAGCTCGAGATGACCGCGATGGCCAATCTTGCGAACCCGGCGGTCAAAGGCCCCCGGCCGATCGCCCCGATTTCCTCCGCTCCGGGGAACGGCGATCGCGGCACGACACGCCCAACGACCGACCCCACGGCCCCGCCGAACTCGAGCACGTTCATCCGGCGATTTGGCGGTCCTGAACAGCCATGGGTGGAAGAAGACGAGCCAGAGAAGGAAGGCGAGAGCTAGGCGCACCCCTCGTCTGGTGGGGAAAATCGTTGGTTCTCCTTGGTTCGATTGAAGGTAATTTCGAATCACGCGGATAGCTGTCCGGTCAGGTACGGACGGCATCAGCGTGCTACACTCCGCGCCACGCGGTATCATCGTAGGATGCCACGCCTGGGATCGACTACCGCGGCCACCATCGTAGATTCATTGCCGCACAGCCATGCAACCAAGTGCCCGCGAACGTGGATCGAGTGTGCGGTCGTGAGCCAATGCGCAACCCCGGGGGCGGGCGGCCGATGAGTGGACGAAAGTGCGTCAACTGCCGTCACTACGAGCCGTCGCCGATCTGGCGCTCGGGGTGGTGCCGTAATCCTCGCCTCTACACTCCCCAGGAGAGCCACCTCGTCAGCCAGGACGGGATGGAGTGCGCCCATCGCGTCGGCAACTACTGGGAACCCATCGAGACCGCTACGGATGGTGATGCGCTCCCGGATGCCGCTGGCGGCCGGGGTCGAGTCAGTCCGCTACGCCTTTTCGGTCCGCAACCACGGCTGGTTGCCGCCACCGCGTCCGGAGGAGGCGGCGGAACCGGCGGCGGAGGAACCGGCGGCAGCGACCGACCTCCCCGGCAAGGTGCGGGATCCGGCGGCGGTGGGTATGATCCGTCTAGCGGGACTGGCAGGACCGGCGGGACTGGCCGCGGCAATGTTCGCGGAGGAGATCCAAACGCGGGACAAGAATCCCGGGGTGCGGTGGGCGCCCCCGGGGGATACGCCGGGCCGGATCGGCCCGTTCAACCCGGGAGTATGCCGGGACAGGAGCGGCCCGTGAGTTACCAGCCTGAGGAGCGTTACTGGACCGATTACCTGCGGATCGCCCTGCCGGTTGTCGGCCTGCTCCTGATGCTCGGTCTCTTCTGGTTCTGGGCGGCCTCCCTTATCGGCGACGAAGACGACGACGATCCGAACAATCTTGCCGCCATTTCGACAGCGACCGTAGCGCCGAGTCCGTCACCTTCACCTGCGCCAACGACCGAAGCCGCGGGAGACCAGTCCGGCGAAGAGACGCAGCCCGCCGCTGACGGCGGGGAAGAAACGCAGCCCGCGGACGGCACCGAGGGAAATGCTGCTGAGGACGAGGATCCAGCCGCTGCTGACGCAGATAATGCTGAAGCGGGTGATGAAGACAACGCGGATGCAGAGGATCCATGCGATCTCGACTTCTGTCCGGATGATTCTGTTACGACCAATAGCCCCAATGTAAACTTTCGCGAAGACCCTTCTACGGAATCTGGAGTCATATCGCAATTGGACGAAGGTACAGAACTCATCGTTCGAGACGAAGAACCGGTGGAGGAAGGCGATAACGTCTTTATTCCTGTCGAGGATCTCGAAGGGACCCCGGGCTGGGTCGCTGAGGATTTCCTCGATCCGGCGTAACGTCCGCCTTCACCTGCGGAACAGACGGATCAGTTTGACGGAAACCGGATACCTTCCTAGACTCCCCGACAACGTCGGGGAGTTCGCTGTCTGTCACTCCTTTCGCCCTACTCCACTGAATCCTTTAAGTAGAGGGAGCCATCGTGTCCGATCATCCTCTGTCCGCCGATCGAAGCCACCACGGCTCCAATACTCGCGCCGTGCACGCGGGCGAACGCTCCGGCCAACCCGACTTCACGCCGACGGTATCTCCGATTTACCCGGCAACATCATTCTTCTATGAAGATACCGCCACCCTCGATGCCGTCTTTGGACACGAGCGTGAGGGATATGTCTACACGCGCTATGGCAACCCCACCATCTCCGCGTTCGAAGAAGCCGTCGCCGACATGGAGGGTACCGAGGCCGCCGTTGCGTATGCGTCCGGAATGGCGGCGGTCTACGGCGCCATCCTGCACGAGGTCTCGGCGGGCGCAAAGATCGTCGCCGCCCGCGACGTCTACGGGGCGACGTTCGCGATCTTCAATCGCCTGTTCGCTGATCTGGGGGTCGAAACCGTCTTCGTCGATGCCCTCGATATCGACGCCGTGGCCCGTACCGTCGCCGAGGTCAAGCCAAGGGCGATCTACTGCGAGACTGTTTCTAACCCGCTGATGCGCGTGGCGGACATCTCCGAGCTCGCCGCTATCGCCCGGAAGAACCGCGCCAAGCCTGATCGTCGATAACACCTTTCCGAGTCCGCTCCTGGTCAATCCAGCCCGGCACGGGGCCGACGTCGTCATCCACTCGGCCACCAAGTACCTTGCCGGCCACGGCGACGTGACCGGCGGCGTCATCGCCACCGACGCGATGCGGGCCGCCGAACTCCGCGAAGACCTCAAGCTGACTGGCGCGATCCTGGGGCCGTTCGAGGCCTGGCTGGCGCTGCGGGGCATGAAGACCCTTCCGCTCCGGATCGACCGGCAATCGATGAACGCCGCCGAAATCGCGGCCTGGCTGATCGATCATCCCGCCATCGCGCACGTCAACTACCCCGGGTTGGAGGACCTCGGTGGCGCCGAGGCGGTGTTCAACGACGACCGACGGGGCGGGATGATCTCGTTCGACATCGCCGGGGCGGACCGGGATGCGGTCTTCCGCTTCCTCGAATCGCTGAAGCTCATCATGCCAGCGACCACCCTTGGCGATGTCTACAGCCTCACCCTCTACCCTGCAATCTCTTCCCACCGGGCCCTGACGCCCGAACAGCGCGCCGAGATCGGCATCGGCGATGGCCTGGTCCGGTTGTCGGTTGGGATCGAAGACGTCGAAGACATCATGGCCGACCTCGACCAGGCCCTTCATGCCGCTGTTCCTATTGGCGCGTCCTCGGTGGCGGGCCTTGTTGCCTCACACGCCTGATAACGCGAAGATAGCGATCGTTTGAATCGGTCGTTCTGGCTGCCCGGCACTCACTTTACGGTTTGTCGATGGTTACCTCATCGGGATGCTGCTGGGACTCTTGCCTGACTATTGGGAGGATTCCGCGTGACCATTGTTGCGCCAAGCTCTGTAACGGCGAGTGCCGAAGATGTGGCCAAAGTGGCGGCCCTTCGCCAACAGTTGCCGGCAACGTCTCAAACGGCCTATTTCAACGCCGGCACCAACGGCCCAATGCCGATTCTTGCGATCGAAGCACTCCATGAAGCGGCGCAGCTTGAGGTGGACGCGGGCCGGATCCGCCCGGGCGTCTACGAGGGCGCGTTCAGTCGCAATCAGCGGGTCCGCGACCTGATCGCGGAGATCTTCGGGGCTGACGGCAACGAAATCGCCCTCACCCACTCCTCAACCGAGGGCCTCAATGCCGCGCTGATGGGTATCCGCTGGCAGCCCGGCGACGAAGTCATCACCACCACCCTCGAGCATCCAGGAGTCTTCAACCCCCTTGGCCTTGTCGCCTACCGCTACGGCGTGGTGGTCCGCACGATCGACATCGGCAACGGCGGCGGCGATGTCGTGGCCGCGCTGGCGGAGGCGGTAACGCCCCGGACCCGAGCAATCGTCGTTTCCCATGTCCAGTGGTCCTCTGGCGCGATCATGCCACTGGCGGAGCTCGCCGACCTCGCCCACCGGAACCACGCCCTCCTGATCGTCGATGCCGCCCAGGGCGCCGGTCAGGCGCCAATCGACCTCCATGCCACCGGCGTCGACGTCTATGCCCTGTCGGGCCAGAAGTGGCTTTGTGGCCCCGAGGCGACCGGCGCGCTCTACGTGCGCAAGGCCCGCATTCCCGACATCGCCCCGACCTACGTTCGCTATGCTCAGAGCTGCGCCGACGGCTTCATCGTGCCGCCGTCGGCGGCGTACCGGTACGAGATCGGCGGGTTCTACGACCCAACGATCATCGCCCTGGAAAAGACCCTTCTCTGGATGCGGGACGAGATAGGCTTAGACTGGCTGTACAACCGGGTGGCGGCACTGGGCCGGTACGCCTGGGATCGGCTCAGCGAGCAGGACGGCGTGACCGTCACGACGCCACGGGACATCATGGCCGGCCTTGTCTGCTTTACCGTCGAGGGCATCGCCGTCCAGGATGTTGCCGCCAAGCTCTACGAGCAGGGCATGACGATTCGATATGTCGCGTATCCGCCGGGTCCGACGGTGGCCCGCGTTGCCTGCGGCTGGTGGAACACCGAAGAAGAGGTCGACAACCTGGCGAAGGCTGTTGGCAGGCTCGCCCAGGAAGCAGCCCTGGCGGCAACCGAGTAGGCGGGCCGCCCGACCGACCGCCGCTCATCGAGGAGAAAGGGCTTGGCCGAAGAACAGCATGAATCGCTCTGGCCAGCCGGGCATCGGGCCGCACTCTGCGTCTCGATCGATGTGGACGGGACGTACGGCGAGCGCAACTCCCGCCAGGCCGACGAAACCTACTGGATTTCGCAGGCGGAGTACGACCCCACCGGCACCGTCCGCCTGCTCGAGCTGCTGGCGAACCTAGATGTCGCTGGGACATTCTGCTGGGTTGGCAAGGTAGCGGAAGAGGGTCCGGGACTCGTCCGCCGCGCCGTCTCCGAAGGCCACGAGATCGCGCTCCACACCTGGGACCATCGCTACTACAATCGGATGACGCGCGAAGAACAGGCGGCCGATATGGGTCGCACCCTCGAAACGCTTGCGCACATCAGCGGCACGGATCCGGTTGGCCACAAGTCGGGCGGATGGCGCTACGATGCCAATACCTTCGCGGTCGCCCAGGATCTCGGCCTTTCGTGGCTGATGGATGAGCCCGGAGGCGATCTGCCCTACTTCACACAGCCAGACGCGGCCAAACCTCCCGTTGTGCAGCTGCCGCCCTCCCGCTTCTACGACGACTACACCTATTTCGTAGATAACCTGCTGACGCCCCAACAGACGGCCGAGTTCTGGCGCGACGACATCGACGTGCTGCGTGACGAAGGCAAGCTCCTTTGCCTGACGGTGCACCCGTACATCAGCGGTCGACCCGGTCCGTCCCGGGCGCTTGCTCTCTTTCTGGACTACGCGATCGATCTCGGCGACGTCTGGATCGCCAGGGCCGATCATATTGCCAAATGGTGGCTTGATCGCCATCACTCGCCGTAGACCGTCTGTACTCGTCCCGGAGGCCGACACACTCCAATGACAACCAACGCATCGACCTCGATTGACCTCGTTCTCGTCAACGGCAACGTGATAACGATGGATTCTGACCGGCCGGCCGCGAGTGCAATCGCGATCAGCAATGGGGTCATCTCCACCGTCGGCACCGACGACGAAGCGCGGGCCGCGGGCGGACCGGGCGCCACGGTGATCGACCTCGCCGGACGAACAGCCACGCCGGGCCTGAACGACGCTCATTCCCACCCGATGCTGGTGGGATTTGCCCTGGACGACCTCGACGTGTCGGCAGGGCGAGCGCCGTCGATCAATGCGATAGCCGGGATGGTCGGCGAAGCAACAACGGCACGGGCACCCGGCACATGGATCATCGGACGCGGCTACGACGATGCCACCCTCAGTGAGCATCGCCACCCGACGAGGGCGGACCTCGACGCGGTGTCACCCGATCACCCGGTTCTGCTCTGGCGGATGTGCCATCACATCGCCGCCGCCAACTCACGCGCATTGCAGCTGGCCGGCATCACTCGAGCGACGGACAATCCCAGCGACGGCGTGATCGACCGGGACGAGCATGGCGAACCAACGGGCGTGCTGCGGGAAAGCGCGATCGGGTTCGTTACCCGCTTGATCGGCGATCCGACCACCGAGCAATTGGCGAACGCCATCGAACGGGCCGGCCACCAGTTCCTCCGCAGCGGCGTTACCAGCACCGCCGAGGCCGGCATCGACCGTCCGGAAGAACTCAGGGCATACCAGCAACTGCGCACGGCCGGCCGCCTACCGATCCGCACCTACCTGATGATGATGCTCGACGAGAACCTGATTCCGCTGGAGCGCCTTGGAATCACGACCGGGTTTGGCGATGCCATGCTCCGCATCGGCCCCTTGAAACTGTTCAGCGATGGAAGCATCGGCGGCCGTACCGCCAGAATGCGCCGGCCGTATGTCGGCGAAACCGACAATGTCGGCCTCTTCATGATGCCGCCGGAGGAACTCAAGGCGAAGGTCCTGCACGCCCACAAAGCCGGGTTCCAGGTCGCTATTCATGCCATCGGCGACAGCGCGATCGACCTGGTCCTGGATGCCTACGAAGAGGCGATGACCGCCGACCCTCGCCCGAACCCCCGCCACCGGGTGGAGCACTGCTCCATCGTTGATGAGCAGACCATCGAACGGATTGGGCGTCTTGGTGCGATCCCCATTCCGGGAACGTCGTTCCTCTACCACTTCCGCGATGCCTACGTCTCCAACCTCGGCGAGGACCGAATTCGATTCGCCTACGGGATGGCGACCTTCGGCAAGCACGGCATTCCCGCGGCGGCGAGTTCGGACGCGCCGGTGGTGCCGACGACGGCAACCGTGGGCCTCCAGACGATGATGACCCGTCAGGATGGCCGCGGCCGCGACGTCTGGCCCGAGGAGCGCGTCTCGCTCGACGAGGCGCTGGCGGCGTACACCGTCAATGGCGCCTACGCGTCGTTCGAGGAAAACCTCAAAGGCCGCCTGCGACCCGGGATGCTGGGCGACGTGACCGTCTTCGAGACCAATCTGCGTGAGGTCGAGCCGTCGGCCATCGGCGAGGTTCAGGTCGATCTGACGATCCTGGGCGGACAGGTGGCGTTCGATCGCGCCGCCGAGTCCACCTAGGACTGCTACCGCGATGGAATAGTGGCGCACCGACCGTGCGCTGGTGGGAGTCATATGCCCGCGGACATCGTCTTCGTCAACGGTATCGTCATCCCGATCGACCCGGAAGTCGCCCTTGGGGCGCCCGAGGCCGTAGCCGTGACCGGTAACACCATCACCGCCGCCGGCTCAAACGAGGACATCCGGGCGCAGGCTGGACCGGGCACACGCGTTGTCGATCTCGGCGGCCGCAGCCTGCTGCCCGGAATCAACGACAACCACACCCACCCGATGAGCTATGGCGAATCGCTCGGCCAGATCGACGCGACCCCAGACGCGGCGGCACGGCTCGCCGACATCCAGGACTCCTTTGCTGCAGCCCGCCGCGCGAACGGCATTGGACGACGCGGCGATTGGCTCCTGGGTCGCGGCTACGACGATACCCGGCTCGACATCCATCGCCACCCGACTCGCTGGGATCTCGACCAGGTCACGGGAGACCGGCCGACGTTCCTGGTCCGGACCTGCGGCCATCTGGCCGTGGCCAACTCGGCGGCGCTGCGCCTGGCCGGCATCGACCGCACCACCGTCGACCCAACCGGCGGCAAGATCGACCGGAACGAGGCCGGCGAGCCAACCGGTGTGCTCCGCGAACGGGCAATGACGCTGGTCCGCCAGCATATCCCGGCACCGACTAAGGCAGAGATCAAAGACCACCTCCGTGCCGCGGGAGCCCGATTCTTGCGGTATGGAATTACGAGCGTCGGCGAGGCGTCGATTCGGACATCGGCCGAGTTCGCGGCGTACGAGGAACTCGCCCGGGACGGCGAACTGCCGATGCGGACGTTTACGATGATGCTGATCGACGACACTCTTGACGATCTGGCAGCGGTTGGGCTCACGACCGGTTTTGGCGACGCCTGGCTACGTATCGGACCGGCAAAGGTCTTTCAGGACGGTTCGGGAGGTGGGCGCACGGCGGCGATGTCGACGGACTACCGCAACGATCCCGGCAACCGGGGAATCACCATCTATGACCAGGAGGGCCTGGACGATCGATTTGCGCGGGCGCACGACGCTGGTTTCCAGCTCTCCGCCCACGCCATCGGCGATCGCGCCATCGACATGATCGTGACGGCATACGAGCGTGCCCATGCTCGCACCCCACGCGAGAACACTCGGCCGCGGATCGAGCACTGCGGACTTTGCACTCCCGAGCTGCTCGATCGGATGGTGGCGCTCGGCGCGGTAGCGATCCCGCAGCCGGCATTTGGCTACTACCTTGGCGACTCGTACATCGAGAACTTCTCGTCGGAGCAACTGGCGCTGGCCTACCCGGCCCGAGCGTGGATCGACCGCGGGATTGTCGCGGCCGGCAGCTCCGACGTGCCCGTCGTCCCCTGCGATCCCTGGGTCAACATCCGCGCTGCCGTCACCCGAAAAACCGCGATGGCCAGGAGATGGGGCCCGAGCAAAAGGTTTCTATCGACGAAGCGTTGGTGATGTTCACGCAGAACGGTGCCTACTGCTCGTTTGAAGAACGCCTCAAAGGATCGATCACGCCAGGGAAACTGGCGGATCTGATCGTCGTCGATCGGGACCCCCGAACCGTGGATCCCGACGAATTGAACATCGTTCGAACTGAAATGACGATCATCGATGGACGCATTGTCTACGAGGCGTAACGTCGCCCTCGGAGGTCAAGCCCCATGCGAATCACCTACTTCGGCCATTCGGCCTTCCAGTTTGAAGACGGAAACCACACCGTTCTCATCGACCCGTTTCTGTCGGGTAATCCTGCGGCAACGGTCGCTCCGGAGAGTTTGAATCCGCAGACGATCCTTCTGACCCACGCCCACAACGACCACGTCGGCGACACGGTCGCGATCGCCAAGCGCACCGGGGCAACGGCGATTGCCACCTTCGAACTGGCGACCTATCTCGGCCAGCAGGGCGTGACCACGGTGGCAGGCAATCACGGCGGGACGATCGCCTTCAGTGGCGGCACGGCGAAATTCACACCTGCCTGGCATACCTCGTCGTACAACGACGGCACGACCTTTGTCGCGCCCGGAATTCCAGCGGGGCTGGTGATCCGCTTCGGCGGCAAGACGGTCTACGTGGCCGGTGACACCTGCTTGTTCGGGGATATGGCGCTGATCGCGGAAGAAGGCCTCGACGCCGCAATCCTGCCTATTGGCGATACCTTCACGATGGGGCCCGCGGACGCCGCCCGGGCGGCGGCGTTACTCCGCGCCGGCATCGTGATCCCATGCCACTTCAACACGTTCCCGCCGATCGAGCAGGATGCGTCAAAATTTGCAGAATTGGTGACGGCCCGCTGCTCAAGCACGGTCGTGGCGATGCGTCCCAACGACGTATACGAGCTCTAACGGCAGGAAACAAGAGATGGAGGCGTTTAACGAAGAACTGAAGCGGACGGCATTTCAGCGCAAGGCGGTCAGTCGCCAGCGGCCGGAGGCCGTACTCGAACAAGCGAAGGCCTTCTTCGAGAGCCGCGGCTATCGGACCGGAAAGACGGGCCGCTCCGACCAGCTCTACGTGATGGGCGGCCGCGAAGGCATCCTGCCCCGGGTGACCGGCGATGTCTCAGCCCGCGCCGACGTCGGCAAGCCCGGCACGACGCTCGTGGCCGTCAACGCCGCCGGCGAAAAGCTCGGCCCCGCAATGGCGGAGTTCCTCAAGGACCTCCGGGCCGCCCGCACCGCAGCGACCTCAGGAGTCAATGCCGCCGACAGCAAGCCTCCACGAACGGCCTGAATCACGTTGATCGGATATGTGACGCGGGCGTACCCGCCATCATATAGTGCGTCCTGTGATTCAGTAACTGGCTTTTACTTGCCCCAGTAGCTCAGCGGATAGAGCAACCGCCTTCTAAGCGGGAGGCCGCAGGTTCGATTCCTGCCTGGGGTACCACCCCCTCCGAGGGGGCCATCGCAGTGCAAGCAGACACTCGTTCTTCCCGCACAGCATGGCGAGACCTTTCAGGTTCTTGGCAAAGTCGCTCATGATTCCTCCGGCCACCCCACATTGATGTGTGGCATTCCAGATTCGTCATGTCACCCTTCTGATCAAGCGGCAATTGCAGCGGCCACCGCCGACTATGGTAGGCCGACAGGCAATAAGGTCAACCTGGGTCGGCGGTGAGCTCAACGCGCCAAGCGGTTGTACGTTCGGAGGACTTCCTGGAGCAGATCGTGCGGGAGCGCGTGGACGGTGTTGCCATCGATTCCCGTCATCGTCTCGGCGGCCACGAGCGCATTGACGATCGCCTCTTCGGTCGCCTGCACGGTGGCATCCAGGAGCGGATCGGTCAGGAAAAACTGGAGCATGTCGACGTTGACGACACTCGGGTTCCCTAGATTCTCCAGGTCGGCGCCATATGCGGTCGAGAAGGCAAGGAAGATGTCGCCGGACGTGTCTTCGCCTCGCCCGCCGACGATGGCGACGCCGAGGCCCACCCGCTTCGCCAGCCGCTTGAGCTGGTGCGGCAGCAACGGGGCATCGGTTGCCACGACGCCGATGATCGAACTGGTCTTCCCACTTCCTCCGCGAGCCAGACCGCTCAGCTCCGGCATGAGGTCAGCGATCTCCAGGCCGACCGGCACTCCAGCGATCGTGAGATTCGGACGATAGCCGTGGTTCGCCTGAACGAGCACCCCCACAGTGTACCCACCGTTTTCTGCATCCAGCGTGCGCGATGCCGTGCCGATCCCGCCCTTGAAGTCGTGGCAGATCATCGCGGTGCCGCCGCCGACGTTACCCTCGGCCACGGGAGCCGCAGTAACATCCCTCGCTCCGACCAGCGCATCGAGCACCGTAAAGACGTGCTCGGTTGTGATGTGGTGGCCATTGATGTCGTTGAGAAATCCGTCCCACGTTTCGGCAACAATCGGTGCACTGAGGTACAAGGAGAGATCGGGTCCGAGACGCTCGTAGGCCCAGGACGTCACGGCATCACGAACGACCCCGACGCTCAGCGTGTTGGTAATTTGCACCGGCCCGATGAGATAGCCCGATTCGTCGAGTAGCTCCGTGCCGGTCATCTCACCGGTGCCGTTCAGTGCGTCCCAGGCGCCGAAGACCGGGAACGCATCCGCGCGCGGGAGGATGGTCGTCAGACCGGTCCGGATAGGTCCCGTGCCGACGTCTAACGCGCCCTCTCCCTCGATCAAGGTGAGGTGCTCGACGCGGACGCCGGCGACGTCAGTGATGGCGTTGAGGGGTCCCGGCACGCCATCGAAGGGCACGCCCAAATCCCGTGCGCGCGGTTTGCGTTGATCGCTGTCTTGCGTCGCGAGTGGCGCAGCACGCACAGCGCCTCCGGTTGTCGGGAACCCGAGGAGCGGGCTCAATACGAGCGCCGCCGAGGAAGAAAGCATCGTCCGTCGGTTCATTTTGTTCCCCCTATGTTCGGCTTGTCTGTGGACTGCTTGGCTTGGAGATTCGTTCCGCACACTCTCGAAACAACCCGCGTGATTAGTGGGCGGGGGCGCCACCGGCGGGGTGACGACCGGCACGGCGGGAGCGCCCTCTACCTGAACATTCGGCAGCCACCCGGTCCGCCGCGGCCCGCTCGGCCGCAGCAGACTGGGATGGAACCTTGTCCAGGACCGGGACGAGGCTGAGCTCCTCGACGGGTAGCCCGACATCGGCCGTCACCTGGCAGTCCGGAGGCCGTTCGGGTAACGCCACAGGACCGTGCCGTCGAGATTCCTACCTAATCGCCGACCGCCGGGCCGATGGGGGGCAGAGCGATCGGCACCACCACCGGCGCAGGGATCGGCTCCGCGACCGAGGGGGCGACCGGGGTGGGCGTGCCCTCGATCCCCAGGTCCGGCAACCACTCGAGCCAGCGCGGCAGGTACCAGTTGCGGTCCCCGAGGAGCGCCATCGCCGAGGGGACAAGGATCGAGCGGACGATGGTGGCGTCGAGGAGGATGGCCACGCCGAGGCCGAACCCGAGCTGCTGGATGAAGACCAGGCTCGCCGAGGCGAACCCGGCGAAGACCGCGACCATGATCAGGGCCGCCCCGGTGATGAGCTTCGCCGTCGCCTGCAAGCCGACCGCGACCGACTCGGCGTTGTCGTGGGTCTGGTCGAAGTGCTCGCGGATGCGGCTGAGCAGGAAGACGTGGTAGTCCATCGAGAGGCCGAATAGCATCGCAAACATGAACAGCGGCAATCCGGCCTCGATCACGTCGGTCTGCTGGAAACCGAAGACCCCGGTCAGGTGCCCCTCCTGGAAGACCCAGACGATCAGCCCGTAGGCGGCGCCGACCGACAGAAGGTTCATCACGATCGCCTTGGCCGCGACGACGAGCGAGCGGAAGACCACGAGCAGGAGCAGGAAGCTCAAGCCCAGGACGAAGGCGAAGATGATCGGGGTGTAGGTGTCGAGCAGCGTCAGGAAGTCGACGTTGTTCGCAGAGAGCCCGGTCACGAGGATCTGGCCCGTCGGCAACGAGTCCGCGATGGGCGGGATGATCTCGTCGCGCAGGTGTCGGATGGCGTCGGTCGCGGCCTCGACGTCGGGATCGAGGTTCATGGGCACAGAGATTAGGGCGAGTTCGTTGTCCGCGCTGCGGGTCGTCGTCACCGTGCCGTACAGGAGACCTCCGTCGGCGGTGGTCGCCTCGCCGAGGCGTTGCAGGATGGTGGCGATGGCGCCCTCGGTCGCCGGTTCCCCAAGCGGCCCCTCGACCACGATCTCGACCGGCGAGTTCTGCCCGGCGGAGAACTCCTCGTCGAGGATGTCGTACGCCTGCTTCGACTCGATCTGGTCCGGCAGCACCGACGCGAAGTTGAACCCCTGGTTCAGGCTGAGGTACGGCACCGCGCAGAGGACGAGGAAGCCGGCGGCGAGGATGAGGCTGACGACGGGCTTGCCCATCACGGCCCGGGTGATTCTCCCCCCGAACCCGCCGTGGATGGTCTCGCGGTCCCAGGCGGCCTGCTTGGCGGCCGTCGCCGCGTCGTACGTGCGGCGGCGCGGCCAGTCGAGCTTGTCGCCGAGCAGGGCGATGACGGCCGGGATCAGGGTCAGGGTGGCGAGGACGGCGACCGCCACGACCAGGATCGCGCCGATGCTCAGCGAGCGGAAGTCGTTGGTGGGGGCGATGAACATCCCGAGCAGGGCCAGGACGACGGTCATCCCGGAGAAGAGGACGGCCTTGCTCGCGGTGCCGCCGGCGATCCCGATCGCGTCCAGCTTGGCCGCGCCCCGCCGCCGCTCCTCGCGGTAGCGCTCGACAACGAAGAGGGCGTAGTCGACGCCGACCGCCAGGCCGATCATGGGGATGATGGCGCTCGTGGCGAGCGTCTGCTCAGTGAACTGGCTGACGACCGCGGCCACGCCGAAGGCGACGACGATCGACAGGACCGCCAGGATCAGGGGGACGAAGGCGGCGACGAGAGCGCCGAAGAGGAGGATGAGGATGAGGAAGGCGACGCTGGCGCCGATGCGCTCGCCGCTGGCGATGTCGGCCTCGGCCAGGCTGTTGACCTCCTCGTTGAGGCTGCCATCGCCGACGGTGAGGACGGTGAAGTCGGGGGCGACGTCCTGCTGGGTGTGGACGAGCGCGAGGACGTCCGCGCCGTGCTTGATCGCGTCGTCGAGCGACCCGGCGAGGGTGACCGGGATGATCGTCGTCCGGCGGTCGGCGGAGACGAGGGCGCCGGCCGCCACCGGGTCCTGGGCGCTGAGCTCGTAGTAGTTGACGGCGCTGACGACCAGTTGGGTGTCCGCGCGGAGGGCGTCGGTGGCGCTCTGGACGGTCGCCTGGAACGCGGGATCGTCGACCGTCGTGGTGGCAGACCGGACGATGACGGTTTCGGCACCGCGGCGCTCATCGCGGATGCCGTGCGCCTCTAGCAGGTCCCAGCCGCGCTGGGCCTCCGGGTTGTTCAGGAGGCCGACGTCGGTCGTGGTGCGGGCCGGTAGGATGGCCTGAACCGCGACGGCAAGGACGAGGAGCAGGACCCAGAAGCCGACGACGAGCCAGGGGCGACGCGCGCTGTTCCGCGCAAGCCCGGCGGTGGAGAAGTTTGGTCTCATCTACGTGCCTTTCGAGGTGATGACAGGCGCCGGGTGACGGCCCGGGGTGGTCGCAGCGGTATGGCCATCGTGAGGTCAGCGACGGGGCGGTGGCGCTAAGGGAACCCAGGGGATCGGTCGCTTAGGGGGGTGATCAGGGCGGTAGGTGGTTCACGCTGATGTCGGCTGCGAGGGAGTGGTCAGATCAGACGGCGACGGACTTGCCGAGGTCGAGATCCGCTTCTCGCGAACGTCCATGAGCCACCTCCTCTCCCTGATGCAGGTGCGTAAGCGTGCCGTGATCGGCATGGACGAGCCATGCGCGATCGTCAGCCTCGCCGTCAGTCGGCGGGGAACACCGCCACCGGGGGGACGACGACAGGCACGACGACGGGCGGGCTGGCCGCCGGGGTGGGCGTCCCCTCGATCCGCAGGTCGGGCAGCCAGTGCAGCCAACTTGGCAGGTACCAGTTCCGATCCCCGAGGAGCACCATGCTCGCCGGCACCAGGATCGAGCGCACGATGGTAGCGTCGAGCAGGACCGCCACCGCCAGGCCGAAGCCCATCTGCTGGAACATCACCAGTTGCCCGCTGGCGAACCCGGCGAAGACCGCCACCATGATCAGCGCCGCCCCGGTGATGATCTTGGCCGTCGCCTGCAGGCCGACCGCCACCGACTCGCGGTTGTCGTGGGTGGCGTCGTAGTGCTCGCGGATGCGGCTGAGCAGGAAGACGTGGTAGTCCATCGAGAGCCCGAAGAGGACGCAGAAGAGGAAGATCGGGACCCAGGCCTCGATCGTCGGCGTCTCCTGGAACCCGAAGACCTCGGCCCCGTAGCCCTTCTGGAAGACGAGCACCAGCAGCCCGTAGGTGGCCCCGACCGAGAGCAGGTTCATGACGATCGCCTTGAGCGGCACCACCAGCGAGCGGAAGGCCAGCATCAGGAGCAGGAAGCTCAGGCCGAGCACGAAGGCGAAGACGATCGGCGTGTAGTCGCGGACCACCGCCTCGAAGTCCGCGTTGAAGGCGGGCGCGCCGCCCACCGACACCTCGGCCGCCAGGCCCGCGAAGGCCGCGGGCACCAGGTCGTCGCGGAGCAGATTGACCGCCGCCAGCGCGCGCGGGGAGCTGGCGTCGACGGTGAGCGGGATGCGCACCAGCGCGAGGTCGCCCGCCGCGTTCCATTGGGTCGGCTCGGCCGGACCGAACACCTCGTCCTGCCCGGTCGACGCGACGAGCCGGTCGATCCCGGCCAGGACCTCGTCGGTGCGCGGTCCGTCGACGACCACCTCGACCGGCGCCAGCCGGCCGGCCGGGAAGTCGCGGCTCAGCAGCGTGTACGCGGTCCGCACGTCGCTGGGCGGCAGCGACTCGACGCCCCCCTGCCCACGATCGAGGGCGAGGTAGGGCAGCGCGGCCGCGACGAGCAGCCCCGCCGCGAGGACGACGCTGATCACGGGCCGGGCCATGACGACGCGGGTGAGGCCGCCCCAGAATCCGCCGTGGACCGTCTCCCGGTCGTATTGGGCCTGCTTCGCGGCGGTCGCCGCGTCGTAGGTGCGCTTGCGCGGCCAGTCGATCCTATCGCCGAGCAGGCTGAGCAGCGCCGGCACCAGCGTCAGCGTGGCGACGACCGCCACCACCACGACGAGGATCGCTCCGGCGCCGAGGCTGCGGAAGATGACGGTCGGGATCAGGAACATGCCCAGCAGCGCCAAGACGACGGTCGTGCCGGAGAAGAAGACGGCCTTGCTCGCGGTCCCCCCGGCGACCTCGATCGCCTCGTGCTTGGCGCGGCCGCGGCGGCGCTCCTCGCGGTAGCGCTCGACGACGAACAGGGCGTAGTCGATCCCGACCGCCAGCCCGATCATGGTGATCATGTTGACGATGAAGAACGAGAGCCCCATCACCCTGCCAAGCAGGGCCGTCAGACCGACGGCGACGAAGATCGAGACGATCGCCAGGATCAGCGGCACGCCGGCGGCGACCAGGGCGCCGAAGACGACGACCAGGACGACGAGGGCGGCCAGCAGCCCGAAGCCTTCGCCCTTGACCAGGTCCTCCTCGGCGAGCGTGTTGAACACCTCGTCGACGGTGACGTCGCCGACCGTCAGGACCTCGATGCCGACCGCGCCCTGCCGCTCGATCACGTCGAGGTAGGCGGCGACGTGCTCGCTGGCCTCATCGAAGTCGCCGACCAGCGTGACCACGACGAGCGTGGTGCGCCCGTCGGCCGAGACGAGGGTTTGGGCGTCCGGGGCGCCCGGCGTCGACGCCCTCGTAGTAGGTCGTCACCTGGGCGACGACCGCGGGGATCGCCCGCAGGTCGGCCGCGGTCTGCTCGACCACCTGCCGGAACGCCGGGTCGGCGACGGTGGCGGCGTCGGCGTGGACGATGACGGTCTCGGTCACCGCCTGGTCCTGGCCGCCGCGCAGCCGGGATTCGAGCAAGTCGTCGGCCCGGACCGACTCCGGCCGGTTGGTGAAGTCGCCTTCGGTCGTAAAGGCGTCGCCGAGGCCGGTGGCGGCCACGCCGGCGAGGACCAGCAAGAGGAGCCAGGCGGCGAGGACAAGCCAGGGGCGGCGGGCACTCGCTCGCGCCAGTCCAGCGGTTGAGAGAAGACCGTTCATGACGGTGCCTTTCGTGGGTGCACGAGAGGACCAGCGGCCCTAAGAGGCCACGGTCGCTCCGTCCGTCGTGGATTCGGCCCGGTGCGGGCAGGGGGCAGTTCGACTCCACAAGGAGCCGGCCGCCTGGGAGGCATCGCGGTGGGGGAGTTCGGTGGTGCGTGCGGCCGCGCATCAAGGCCCCCCTTCGCGAACGAAGGGCTCAGGCCGAGGACGCGAATCCCGTTGCCGGCGCGCTGGCGTAAAGGAGAGCGATTGCGCCGGACATAGTGCTGTCTGAGGTGGGGACAGTGTACACGGATTGCGTGCGCACGCACGTTGTTCAAGGAATCAGGAAACCGGCTCGGTGCCGGGCCGGCAGAGCCGGTGCCTGCCGGTGCGGATCCCGGTGACCGTCGAGCGGCACAGGCCCAGCCGCAGCGCCATCGCGTCGACCGACACGGCACCCACGTGCTCCTGGATCCAGCGCACCTCGGCGAGCGAGACGCGGCGACGCCCGCCCGCCGACCACTGGCGCTCGGGGGCGGGATCGTCCCACCCCTCCGTCCCGCGCATCCAGCTCCGGGCAACGCAAGCCATGCAGCGGGTGGCCCCCCGCGAGGTCGGGTGGCCGCACCCCACGCAGAACGTGGGGCGGTGCGGGGGGGTCGGTGGCCGCACTCGGGGCAGCAAATAGAGCGGCATGTGGACGGTCCTCCTTCGGTCGCCGCAATCGGGCCGACGGTTCGGCCGTCAGTGCAGGCCGTCGGCGTGGTCCTGCGCGGCGACGCGGGTCGGATCGGGTCCCCCGACGACGACGAAGCGCTCGGCGCCCGCGACGCCCCGGTAGTCGAGCACGCTCCCGGCGAAGCGCGCGGCGACGGCGGCCGCGACGAACAGCACCGGCGTGCCCTGCCACGCGTGCAGCCGGTCGGCCGGGTCCGGAACGTCGAGAACCAAGCCAACGCCGAGGTCCCCTCCCGACACGAGCCCGATCGCCTGGTCGTGACGCGGACGTTCCCCGGCGCGGCGGCGGGCCAGGGCGGCGAGCGCCCGGTCGGTGACCTTGAGGGGGTTCCGCGCCGGTGGGGCCGGGCGGCGGGGCCCAAGCTTGGCGATCATCGGATCTCGGCCTCCTGCGCCATCGCGCCGATACCCCCCGGGACGTCGGGTCGGTCCACGGGCCAATCCTCCGCGACGCCGTCCGCCATGATCTCGCCGACGCGGACCCGGAAGGCCGCCTCGGCGAGGGCCGCGGACCCCTCCACTCCCGCGAAGAACTCCCGCAGTTGTTGCGGCAGTGGGGCGGGCAGGGGGGTCCTGGTGGCGCCGTCCCAGGGCCGCCACACGGCCAGCCCCAGCACGGACGCGGCGGGATCGACCGCGCCGCGCAGGCGGCGCGCGAAGTCCGTCGCGGCCGACTCGGGCGTGGTCCCTTCCAGCTCGGCGGAGAGGTGAACGACCATCTCGTAGGTGGGCATGGTGTCGTCCTTCGGTGAGGCGCGGCCGGTCTGCTCCCCGACGCGGAACGGGGCGGTCGGCGCGTGAGCGCGTGAGGAGACGAGGCCGGTTGACGGCGCTCGGGCGGGCGTCGGACCGCGTCGGTCCGAGGGGGGTGTGCAGTCGCTCCCCGAACGGGCGGCTACTCGGGGGGACCCGGCCGGGGAGCAAGTGGGCCAGGGGCCATCGCACGGGTTGTCCTGGGATACCCCAGTGTACCCGATCTCGGCGTGGCATCCCGGTTCGCACACTTCCCCGTTATGCTGATCAGCGCCCACTACGACGGCACCCACATTCCCGAGGCGCTGCGGATGCTCAAGCTGGGCGGGCTGATCCTCCGGCTGGACATCGCGTCCGACGGGAATGGGGGAGAGTTCAAGCAGGTCATCGACGACCCGAATTCACGACCGGTTCCAGGCCGCTTAGCACTCTACCTTGTAGAGTGCTAACGCGTGCTGTAGACTGAGAAATCACCACCGCTACAACGGATCAGGGTGCCGGGTCGCGTGACCGGGACGGGTGGTGCACGGCGTTCGTGCTCAGAAGGAGCGTGACCGATGGAAACCAAGGCCGACGGGGTCACCACGACTGCCCTCACGTTGCGTCCGCTCGCCGATCGGGTCGTCGTCCGGCCGCTGGAGCGGGAGGAAATGACCAAGAGCGGGATCGTGCTGCCCGACACCGCCAAGGAGAAACCGATGCGCGGGACGGTCGCCGCCGCCGGCGCGGGCCGCCGGGCCGACGACGGCGAGCGGATCCCCCTCGACCTGGCGGTCGGCGACGAGGTGCTCTTCGCCAAGTACGCCGGCACCGAGTTCAAGCTCGACGACGAGGAGTTTCTCATTCTGGCCGAAAAGGACATTCTCGCCGTCGTCGGATCGTAGGCGCATCCCGGTTCAGGCCATCGCGGCAAGGAGTTCCCCATGTCCAAAGTGCTGGAGTTCAACACCGAGGCTCGTCAGTCCCTGAAGGTCGGCGTCGACACGCTAGCCAACGCGGTCAAGACCACCCTCGGTCCCAAGGGCCGCAACGTCGCCCTCGACAAGAAATACGGTGCTCCGACCGTCACCCACGACGGCGTCACGGTGGCCAAGGAGATCGAGCTTGATGACCCATTCGCCAACATGGGCGCCCAACTCCTGAAGGAAGCGGCGACCAAGACCAACGACGTCGCCGGTGACGGCACCACCACCGCTACCGTCCTCGCCCAGGCCATCGTCCACGAGGGCATGCGCAACGTGGCTGCTGGCGCGAACGCCATGCTCCTCAAGCAAGGTCTCGACCTGGCCGCCGGCGCCGTCGTCGCCCGCATCAAGGCCATGTCGACCGAGGTCAACGGGAGGGAAGAGATCGCCCAGGTCGCGTCCATCTCCGCCGCCGATAAGGAAGTCGGCGCCCTGATAGGCGAGGTCATGGAGAAGGTCGGTAAGGAGGGGGTGATCACGGTCGAGGAGTCGAAGGGACTCCAATTCGAGACCGAGTACACCGAGGGCATGCAGATCGACCGCGGCTACATCTCCCCCTATTTCGCGACCAGTGCGGAGCGGATGGAAACCGAACTTGAGGAGCCCTTCGTCCTGATCACCGACAAGAAGATCAGCGCCATCGCCGATATCTTGCCGACGCTGGAGAAGGTCGCTCAAGCCGGTCGACCGCTCGTCATCCTGGCCGAGGATGTTGACGGCGAAGCCCTGGCCACGCTGGTCATCAACAAGCTGCGCGGCACCCTGAACGTGCTGGCCGTCAAGGCCCCGGGCTTCGGCGATCGCCGCAAGGAGATGCTCCGCGATATCGCCGTCGTCACCGGCAGTCAGGTCATCTCCGAGGAGATCGGCCGCAAACTCGACGGCGTGACGGTCGCCGATCTTGGCAGCGCCCGCCGCGTCGTCGCCACCAAGGACAACACCACCTTCGTCGACGGCGCCGGCGATGCCACGGCGATCAAGAGTCGCGTAGAGCAGATTCGCGTCCAGATCGAGACCACGACCAGCGACTTCGACCGCGAGAAGCTCCAGGAGCGCCTTGCGAAGCTGGCAGGCGGCGTGGCCGTCATCAAGGTCGGCGCCGCGACCGAGACCGAACTCAAGGAGAAGAAGCACCGGGTTGAGGACGCGCTGAGCGCGACCCGCGCCGCCGTCGAAGAGGGCATCGTCCCGGGCGGTGGTGTGGCCCTCATCAACGCGATTGCCGCGCTCGACGGCATCGAGGCCGGGGGCGATATCAAGACCGGCGTGAACATCCTGCGCCGCGCCTTGGAGGAGCCCCTCCGCGGCATCGTCGGCAATGCAGGCAAGGACGGCGGCGTCGTCATCGACATGGTCCGTCGCGCCCAGACGGAGCAGAAGAACCCGAACATCGGCTACGACGTCATGGCCGAGCAGTGCGTCGACATGATCGGCGCCGGGATCGTCGACCCGGCCAAGGTGACCCGCTCCGCCGTCGAGAATGCGACCTCGATCGCCGGCATGATCCTGACGACCGAGGCGCTGATCTCCGACAAGCCGGAGAAGGCGGGCGCGGCCGGTGCCATGCCCGGTGGCATGGGCGGCATGGGCGGCATGGACTACTAGAGCGTCGCCGATCACCGGACCACCGACGGGCGCCTCGACGCTGGGGCGCCCGTCGGCCGCATCTGTTCGCCGATGCGCTAGGTGGTGGCGCCTTTCCGCTGGGGCAGTACCGGGAGACCTTGAGGATTTCGGGCGACTGCGTGCGCACACCTGGCGCACCGATGACGGCAAGCCATGCCCCTCGCGCCTCCGGAACGCCGCCCTAGTACTACAACGACGGTTCACGGGGACGGGAGCGGCGGCGCGTGCGGTGGGAGCGTTTGGCGCGGGCGTTGCGGGCTTGGGTGTCGACCAGCCAGCCCCACAACTCCGCGTGGGTCCACAGGCGGCGCGGCAACACCTCCCGCAGGACGCGCGTCACCTGCGGCACCGTGAGATGGGGCAGCTGTTTCCCCCCAGACCTGCTGGATCGTCAGCAGGAAGGCGGCGGCCAGCAGGACCAGGGTGACGTGGTGGTGCCAGCCGGCCCAGCCCCGCACCTCGTATTCGTCGAGGCCGGCTTCGCCCTTGGCCTGCTGGAAGGCCGTCTCGATCGCCCAGCGCCGCGCCCCCACCTCGGCCACCTCGGCCAGCGGCGTGGCGGCGGGCGCGTTGGAAAGGTAGGCCTTGGGCTCGGTGCCGTCGGGGTTGCGCCGCAGGACCAGCCAACAGGCTCGCCCCGGCACCCCGTCCCGGCTCTCCTGGACGCGGCGCGCGATGAACTGGTAGGCGCGTGGTCCCTGCGCCCCCTCGGCCACGGTCAGCGTCCGCCAGTCGGTCTCGCCCGCCGCCGCCAGCACCGCCGCGCTCGGCTGGGCCGGCGGGGCGCCCGCGACCAGGCGGGGCTTGGTCGGCGGCCGGCCCCGGCCCGACCCGGCGGGCACCGCGGCGGCGGCGGCGGCGGCGAAGACGGGCGTGGGCAGCGGCACCTCCAGGACGTAGCGCCACCCCTCGGCGTCGAGCGCGTCGCGGAAGCTCGGCACCTGCCCGTAGTGCTCGTCGGCGGTCACCCAGCGGCCGGCGAGGTGGCCGTGCTGCCGGGCCCGACGCAGCATCGCCAGCCCCAACTCGGCTTTGGTCTGGAAGCCCACGTCCGCCGGCACCCCGGCGGCGGCGCGGCGGGCGCGGTCCGCGGCCCAGCGTTCGGGCAGGTAGAGCCGGTGGTCGACCAGGGCGGTGCCCAACGGGGAGGCGTAGGCCAGGAAGACGCCGACCTGGCAGTTGCCGACCTTGCCCAGCGTGCCGCAGTATTGGCGGGCCACCCCCACCGAGCGGGTCCCCTGCTTGGGGAAGCCGGTCTCGTCCAGGACGAAGACGGCGTCGGGGGCGACCAACCGCTCGCCCAGGTAGCCCTGCAGCTCGGCGACCACCGCCGCGGCGTCCCAGGGCGCCTCGGTCAGGAAGCGCTGCAAGGCGCGCGGGGTGGCGCCGGGGACGGCCTCGGCCAGGTTCTCGGCGTTGCGGCGGTCGGTCTGCTGCGCGACCAGCCCGCGCAGGTACTCTTCGCCGCGGCGGCGCGCTTCCGGGCGGCCGAAGCGGGGGGCGAAGCGCCGATGAAAGGCGGCCAACTGCCACCCGACGTCGGCGAACACGGCGGGGTCCACGCTCCTGACCTCCTCACGCAGCTCGGCGGGTCCACGCCCCACAGCCTACCCGAAAAACCGTCGTTGTAGTACTAGTGCGCTCGTCGAAATGGTTGGCCGCGTGGCATGCTTGGGGGATGGCCCGTGCCTATTCATCTGGCGCGGCGGCGAGAGTCACTGGATCGCGCCCGACGCCTCCGGCATCGAGGAACTCGCCTCGACCGGCGGCTTCACCCTCGGCATGGCGGTCGACCCGGAGGGCCGCCTCGACACCTGTGCCATCGGCCACAAGGCGGTCTTCCCGCTCGATCCATCAACTCGGCAGCTCGACCGGTACTCCAATGGTGGGGACGGCGGGTCCTTTCGCATCGGCCAGACAGCAATGCCTACGAAACACTGTCCCCTCGTCCCGTCTGCCATGCTAGGATGGTCATCTCGACAGGTGCCGCGACGGTGGTGGCTTTGGCGAAAAGTGGGCGGTAGGTATTAGCCCGAAAACCCACGAATTGGGCCCCACCGCCTTCTAAGCGGGAGGCCGCAGGTTCGATTCCTGCCTGGGGTACCTTATTGTACGTGGTCGTCCTATTTCTGGGTTTCCTGATGTTATCGCATGTGCATCACATTTGATCAGTTCCGTCACGATCGGCAATCAATGACGCAGATTCCGGAAAAAGATCTTGGCCCGCCTGGTACATGAATTGCAAGCGTTGAATGTGCACATGTGAGTCCGACGAAATGACCCCGCAGCGTTCGTTGGTAATAGGCGGAGAGCATTCTTGGACGTAACCGGGCGACGCAATGGTCGAACTGACCGTCTGCCGTCCACACACTTGATCTGCCAGGTAACATCACCGCATGTGGTCTTTTTCTCCATGCAGTGAGAGTGAAGTGCACTCTGCGGCTTTCTGAAGGGAACATGGCCCTTGGCCTTCCCTGACCGCATACTTCAACGGAGGGGAGTTGACACCTGCTGCGGTCAATGTAAGGATCACGCGCAAGGCATGGCCTCACTGACAATTGAACGTTGAAAGGGGGTTCGATGCGCATTGTTGCCTTCGACGATCAACGGATTGGCGTCGTCGGTGCAGACGACACAGTGATCGACGTGACGCACCTTCTGGATCGGTATGAGCCGCTATCTCCAGCGGATCTCCTCCCCGACCTCATCACCCACTATGGCGACCTAGAACCTGAACTGAGTCGCCTTATTCGCGCAGGCGGCGCCAGGCCGCTCGCCGACGTCAACCTCCACTCACCCCTCACGCGTCCGTCGAAAATAGTCTGCTTGATGGGGAACTACAGGGAGGGTACCGACCGCCCCCTTCAAAAACTTGACCTGTTCTTCAAGTCGCCCGAGGCGATTTCCGGGCCGGGCGACACGGTGATCCTGCCTCCACACCAGGCAGACATCTTCCACCATGAGGCGGAAATCGCGGTCGTGATCGGGAGGGAATCCAAAGATCTCGATCCCTCCAATGCCATAGACGCGGTGTTCGGCTACGTCGCCTTCAACGACGTCTCTGCTCGAGGTCTGGGCCGATCAGGCATTAACAGCTTTCTCGGCAAATCGTTCGACACCTTTGCGGCTTTCGGGCCGTGGATCGTGACGAAAGAGGACATCCCCGACCCGCAGAACCTGACCGTTACCGTCGACGTGAACGGGGAACGGCGGCAGGACTACTCAACCAGCGACATGGAACGGCCGATCGTGGACCTGCTCGCCTACATCTCCGCCATGTCCACCCTCCATCCCGGTGACGTGATCTGCTGCGGAACGAACCACCAGGGACTCGGCTCAATGCAGGATGGTGACGAGGTCATCACCACCGTCTCCGGGATCGGATCGTTCGCCATCAAGGTGCGGGACGAGCACCAGCGTGCCTGGCAACGTGGGATCGACCGCGAGACCGCGGAGCGAGTCAAGGCTTCCGCCCAGCATCCTGTCGCTGCGGGCTCGGGAGGGGCGAACCGATGAGACTCGTACTGACCGCGGACGATCGGATCGGCGTGCAACGCGATGGCGGGCTCGTCGATGTCTCGCCGGTTTTTGCCGACATCCGATATCGGTCCGCCGCCGACCGCATGCCGCGCGTCGTCGCCGCCCTCCACGATCGCAAGAGCCAGATTGAAGATCTTGCATCGGCGGGCGACGCCTTGCCGACCGGCGAACTCCAGGCGCCGGTGCCGAGGCCCCCAAAGCTGATCGCGGCGTTCGGCAATTACCGCGAGGGATCTGAGCGGGAGCGCCAAGCCCAGGACATGTTCCTCGAGAGTCCGGACTCGGTCATCGGCCCGAACGGTACCGTCGTTTTGCCCAATCACCCGGCAACGATCTTCCATCATGAGGCGGAGCTCGCGCTCGTTGTCGGCCGCCGGGCGAAGGATCTCCCGGCCGACGAACGCGCGTTTAACGCCTTGGCCGGCTATACCTGCGGAATCGATGTCTCCGCCCGGGGAATCGGCCGAGTCGGACCGAGCAGGATCGGAAAGTCGTTCGACACCTTCACGCCGCTCGGGCCGGCAATCGTTACGGTCGATGAAGTGCCGGACCCGCAAAATCTGCGCGTGACGCTGTCGGTCAACGGGGACACCCGCCAGGACTACTCGACGAGGGACATGGAATACACCGTCCCCGAGATCCTGGCCTTCATTAGCTCGTACATGACGCTCGTGCCGGGTGACGTCATTCTGTGCGGGACGAACCACCAGGGTCTTGGCCCACTGCAGGACGGGGATCGTGCCGAGATGACGATCTCGGGCATCGGAACGCTGGCAGTCTCCGTCCGTGACCCACTTCGCCGGGAATGGCCGCGAGAGATCGATCAGGAGATGGCTGCTAAACAGCGCGCCGTCGGAACCACCTAAGCGTGTGAGGAGAACCAAGTCATAGCCGGCCGCCAAAACCAATAGCTCGGGAGCGAGGTTCGAACGCGCTCGTCTCAGGCGATGACTGCAAAGGAGCAGACGCATGACTCGGAGTGAGCAGGTCGAGCACGAAGCGACACGAGGGACACAAACGACCTTGAACACGCGGACGTCGCGCCGCGGTGTCCTCCGCGCTGGCGCGGTCGCTGGGGCCGGAATTGCAGCCGCATCGAGGCTATCTTCCGGTAATGCCGCGCCGGGAATGGCCGACCGATCACGTACCGCTGCCAGAGCCCAGGCCGAAGAGGGCCAGCGCGGCGGCCGCTTGCGGGTGGCTGCGACCGGTCAACCTGCCGGTCTCGATATGCACCTGACCAACCAGCGCACGATCACCATGATCGGCTGGCAGATGTTCGAAGCGCTGTTCACGTTCGACGGCGCCTACGCGACCGTCCCTATGCTCGCCCAGGGCCATGAAGTGAGCGCCGATGGACTGACGGTCACGATCACTCTGCGCCAGGGCGTACCGTTTCACGATGGGTCTGAAATGGTCGCGGCCGATGTCATCGCTTCCTACAATCGCTGGGCGCCCGTGAGCAGCCTGGGACTGGCGATCGCCCCGTTCCTGGAGTCGCTAACCGAGTCCGATCCCTACACCATCGTGTTCACGCTCACGAGCCCATTGGTCGCCCTGCCCAGCATGCTGGCACGCCAGGCGCAGGGCCTTTCGATTCACCCCAAATCCGTGATCGATGCGGCCGGTTCGAACCCGTTCACCGATGCGCAGTACATCGGCACCGGGCCGTACCAGTTTGTCGAGCGGCAGGCAGATCGATTCACGCTCTTCAAACGCTTCGATGGATACGTCGGGGTTGAGTCGGAACCGAGCGGGTATGCCGGTCGGAAGGCGGCATACCTGGACGAAATCGAGTTTGTTCCAGTGCCAGATGAGGCTGCCCGTGTGGCCGGACTCCAGTCCGGTGAGTACCACTATCTTGAAGAGATCATCCCCGACCAAATCGCGGTCCTGGGGGATAACCCCGACGTCAATGTCCAGATTCTGCCCCCGCGCAGCTACGGCGTGATTATCCTCAATACCGTCGCCGGGCTGATGAGCGACGTGAAGATACGCCAGGCGGTGCAGGCTGCGATAGCGGTTATTCCAAGCGGGCAGGCCACCCACGGCGATGGGTACTTCGAGCCGGGTCCGGGCATCATGCTTCCCCAGACCGCGTGGCATTCGGAGGTTTCGGCTGAGCTGTACGATCAGGGCGATCCTGCTAAGGCGCAGCAGATTCTCACCGAAGCCGGGTACGACGGCACTCCCATCCGCCTCCTCTGCACGCAGGAAGACCTCGGCGATTACAACGCCGCGGTGGTTGCCCAGCAGCAACTTGAGGACGCCGGTTTCAAGGTCGAGCTCGAGGTTACCGACGAGGCAACGTTGGACGAGAACCTGGAGGACGACAACCGCTGGGACATGACGACAAATGCGTACGTGTTCCGGCCCGACCCAGTCCTGATTCCAGCATTCGCCAGTTGTACGGCCGATGGAAAGTGGTGCTCGGACGCCAAGGTCGCCGCTGTCCAGCGCCTCCAGACCGAACCAAGCACCGAAGCGCGGTTTGCCGCATTCGAGGAACTGCAGCAGCTCTGGTATGCGGAGGCTCCCGCGATCAAGCTGGTCAACAACTACGGCATCGCGGCGCTCTCCTCCCAGGTTAAGAACTTGATCGAAACCACCCACTTCGAGATCGAACCAGAGTTCGCCAACTGCTGGCTCGAGGACGCCTAGCTCTCAGCCACGGGGAGCGGTCGTTGCCGCTCCCCGTTCGGCGACATCTCAGGAACGCCAGGAGACCGCGCGTGCTCGCCTATATCATCCGCCGGCTGCTATTGCTCTTTCCAGTTTTGCTCGTCGTTGGCATCGTGGTGTTCTCGCTCCTCCACCTGGCGCCCGGCGATCCAGCATCGATGATGCTCGGCCGGGAAGCAACGCTCGAGCAGAAGGAGGCGCTGCGGGAGCAGCTCGGCCTAGACGAGCCCATTCCTGTTCAGTTCGTCGAGTGGTTCTGGGGCGTCTTGCAGCTGGACTTCGGCGACTCGCTGTTCATCGGCAAGCCGGTGTCGGAGGCGTTGCTCGAACGGGTTCAACCGACCGTTCTCCTAGCCGTGTACTCGCTCTCGCTCTCAGTCCTGATCGCGCTCCCATCCGGAGTGCTGGCAGCGCTGCGACCAAGCTCGTTGCTTGATCGGCTCTTGATGATCCTGTCGATCAGCGGAGCGGCGATTCCAGGGTTCTTCTTTGGCATTCTCCTGATCCTCTTCTTCGCCGTGACGCTCGACTGGGTGCCCTCCGGCGGCTACGAGGATCTCAGCGTCGATCCAGCTCAGCATTTCCGCTACATGGTTCTGCCCACAATTGCGCTGGGGTTCTCAGGAGCCGGCTTTCTGGCGCGGATCGTTCGAACGACGATGCTCGACGTCCTCAATGAGGAATACGTGCGCACGGCCTACGCAAAGGGCCTGCCTCAGCGGCATGTTGTCCTGCGCCACGCGCTACGCAACGCGCTGATCCCGGTCATGACGGTCATCGGAATCCTGCTCGCGAGCTTGCTCGGCGGATCGGTCGTCATCGAGACCGTCTTCAACATACCGGGAATGGGCCGACTCATCGTCCAGAGCGTGACCCGCCGTGACTTCCCGGTCGTGCAGGGAGCCGTGATGGTGGTGGCGGCGATCGAAGTAATCATCATGCTTATCGTCGACATCCTGTACGTCTTCATCGACCCGAGAATCCGCCATGGCGCTCGCTAAGACCGCCCACGCCGAACGAAGCGCGATTGCGCCAGCAACCCGCGTCTGGCGCATCTCCTCGGTCACGCCCTCATCGCGGTACTACTGGCTGCGCATGTTGCTAGAGAACCCGCCGGTTGTCGCGAGCGTCGTGTTTCTAGCGGTGACTGCGCTGCTTGGCGTGTTCGCGCCGATCGTGGCGCCATTCGAAGCCAACTTCGTCAATCCAGCCGAACGACTTCAGGAGCCGTCGTCCGATCACTGGTTCGGTACCGACGACCTGGGACGAGACGTGTTCAGCCAGACGCTCTATGGGGCCCGCGTATCGCTCCTCGTCGGTATCACGGTCATGATTGGGGCGATAACCCTTGGATCGTGTATTGGCCTCGCCGCGGGTTTCTATCGTCGTCTAGATACGGTGTTGATGCGGGTGATGGATGGCCTGGAGGCCTTTCCCAGCATCCTCCTGGCGATCGCCATCATGGCAACGTTCGGCCCGGCCACGAAGAACGTCATCGTTGCGCTTTCGGTCGTGTTCGCGCCGAACATCGCTCGGCTGGTTCGAAGTACGACGTTGATGAATCGCGAGCAACCCTATGTTGAGTCCGCCAGGACGATCGGGCTCGCCGACCACCTCATCCTGTGGCGCTACATTTTTCTGAACTCCATCTCCCCACTGATCGTTCAGGCAACGTTCGTCGTGGCGTTTGGCATCCTGGCCGAAGCGTCGCTCTCCTTCCTGGGCGCCGGCGTACCCCCGGAGACCCCGACCTGGGGTGGAATGGTGAGCAGCGGACAACCCCGGCTTCAGCAAGCCTGGTGGATCTCGGTGTTCCCAGGATCGTTCCTCTTCTTGACAGTGCTGGCGTTCACGGTCATAGGCGACGGTCTACGCGACGCGCTCGACCCGCGGACCCGACGCAGGTAGCTCTACGTCATTGGTCCAGATTTCCTATGAGCCCCATCGCCTGATACCGGATGATAGGATCTTGCTCGGCCTCGATCACTCTTGACCCTTCGGCGGACCGGCAGATCCAAAGGGTCGCTCCGAGTTCGGGCTGCGCTGTCTATTGCGAAGGATCGATTGGAGGGTGCTCCCCGATGAGTACATCAGAGTCGAAATCCCAACCTGTCGTCACGTCCAGCGTCGCCGGAACGGTCGGGGAACAAACCGTCCAAGCATGGACGTTGGCTAATCAGACCGGCATGGCGGTGAGGATTCTGGACTTCGGCGGAATCATCCAGTCGATCGACATTCCTGATCGGGATGGAGCCGCCAAGAACGTTGTCCTTGGTTTTGCCACGCTCGACGACTACGTCAAGTACCGCACCTTCTTTGGCTGTATCACCGGCCGATATGCGAATCGGATTGCCGGTGGCCGCTTCACGCTTGATGGCACAACCTACGAACTGGCAACGAATAACGGTCCAAACGCCCTCCACGGCGGCCATAGCGGGTTTGACCGCTTCGTGTGGCGGTCAGAAGCGATGCATGATGATGCAGGTGCCGGCGTACGGCTCCATCGAGTGAGCCCGGACGGCGAGGAGGGATATCCCGGTGATCTATCGGTTACGGTCACCTATCGCCTTTCTCCAACCAACGACCTGTCTATCGACTACGCGGCCGAGACGACAGCGCCAACGATCATCAACCTCACCAATCACACGTACTACAACCTCGCCGGTGAGGGCTCAGGAGATATCTACGATCACGAACTCCTGCTGAATTCGTCTCGGTATACCCCGACCGATGCTACTTCCATACCTCTCGGGGATCTGGTCCCGGTAGCCGGCACGCCGTTCGATTTCACCGCCGCCCAGCCGGTCGGCGACCGCATCCGTCACCAACACGAGCAGCTGCAGTTCGGACTCGGATACGACCACAATTTCGTGGTCGATCGCCCGTCGCCTGATGATGTCTCGCTGAGGCTTGCCGCCGTCCTGCGTGATCCGGCGAGCGGGCGAACGCTCCAACTGTCGACGACGGAGCCGGGAGTCCAGGTCTACTCCGGCAATCAACTCAATGGCTCCGTCGTCGGTACAAGCGGTCGGGCGTACCGGCAAGGCGATGGAATCGCTCTCGAAACCCAGCACTTTCCGGACTCGCCAAATCGGCCAGAATATCCATCCACGGTCCTGCGTCCGGGGAAGGTTTTCCGTTCGACCACAAAACTGAGCTTTTCAGTTTCATAGCGAGCGCCCTGCCAAGGCATATTCACCTCCGCTCCGCTGGTATCATCGCCAGCGGAACATTGATTCGCGTTCATCGAACCTATCTGGAGGTCATGACTCATGCGGGCGCTCGTCAGCGTCTACGACAAAGCTGGGCTGGAATCGTTTGGTCGCGGGCTCGTCGAGCTCGGTTGGGAGCTCGTCTCTACCGGAAACACCCACCGAGCACTTGTCGAGGCCGGACTGAATGCCACCAGCGTCACTGACCTCACCGGTTCTCCCGAAATGCTCGACGGACGGGTCAAGACGCTTCACCCTGCTATTCATGGCGGCATCCTTGCCCGCAGGGACCGCGCCGACCACCTCGCGCAACTCGACGTTCACGGCATCGGCGCGATCGACATGGTCGTCGGCAACCTTTACCCATTCGAACGAACGATCCAGACGTCTGGGATCTCGGACAACGACGCGATCGAGCAAATCGATATCGGCGGTCCGGCAATGATCCGCGCCGCGGCGAAGAATTTTTCAGGGGTGATCGTTGTTACCGACCCGGAAGACTACGACTCCGTTCTGACGCAACTCCAATCCGGTACGGTGACCGTTGACGCACGGAGGCGGCTGGCGGCAAAGGCATTCGCCCATGTGTCGGCGTACGATTCCCTGGTCGCGGCATACCTTCAGGGCGACACGAGCGCCGGAACATGGTCTTTCCCCGAGGAGATTTCCTTCGCCGGTCGGCTGACGCAGACCCTCCGATACGGCGAGAACCCGCACCAACGAGCGGCGGCATATCGGCGACTGGTAGCAGGGAAGCCTGCCGCGGGAATCCTCGATGCCGAGCAGCTGGGCGGCAAGGAACTGTCGTTCAACAATCTCGTCGATGCTGACACCGCTTGGCAGGCAGCCTGGATTACGGCACGGCCATGCGTATCGATTGTGAAGCACGCGATTCCGTGTGGCCTTGCGGCGGCCAGCACGCTGACGGAGGCATTCGACGCGGCCATCGAGGGCGATCCGGTCTCGGCATTCGGCGGAATCGTCGCCATGAATGCCACGCTGGATGAAGCCACCGCGGAGAAGATTGCCGCCACTTTCTTCGAGGTCGTCGTCGCTCCGGAGATCGAGCCGGCGGCCCGGACGATCCTGTCCGCCAAGCCGAATCTCCGCGTTCTTCGTCTGCCAGTTTCGGCCGTGGATCAAGCACGCACCTGGGACATCAAACCCATCGTTGGCGGTCTCCTCGTCCAGGATGCCGACACCGGCTCCCATGACGAAGCTGCATGGACCGTCGTAAGCGGCCGTCAACCGACCGATGACGAGATACGAGATCTCAAATTCGCATGGTCGGCGGTGCGCCTAATCAAATCGAACGCGATTGTCCTGGTTCGTGATGAAGCGATTAGCGGCGTGGGAAGCGGTCAGCCCAATCGACTTGAGAGTGTCGGGATTGCCACCCGGCTAGCGGGAGTTCGCGCTCCCGGTACCGTCCTCGCCAGCGACGCGTTCTTCCCATTTCCAGACGGGATCGAGGCGGCTGCGGCGGCAGGAGTCCGGGCGATCATCCAGCCGGGCGGCTCCATGCGCGACAAGCGCGTGATTGCCGCCGCAGACGCCGCCGACATGGCAATGGTGTTTACAGGGACGCGGCACTTCCGACACTAACAACCTGATCGGCGCTCATCGCATCGAATCGTTGGAGCCAAAGGGATGGATTCCTGATTTCCTCCATCGTTGGGAGATACTCTGGGCCATCCCAGACGCGCTGGGCGACGTCATGTCCGCGCTCTTTGGCGATCGTATCGATGAAGATCTCGCCCAGGCGGTATTGCTCCATCTTCAGGTTCAAGCCGGTGAGGCGAGCGAAGAGCTGCTCGGCGACGGTGCGCTGGCGTTGACGCGCCTCGAATCGGCGGGCGATTCGCTCATAGTTCGGAAGGAGATCGCGACCGACGGCATTCATGACGTGGTTTGAGTAGCCCTCGATAATGCACATGAGCGCCTGCATCTTCTGGAAGAGCGCCCGCTGCTCAGGCGTCATTATCGCTTCAAGCCACGATGCCTGCTCATCACTCTTTGTCCGCGCCCGATCGACAAAGACTTTGATACCGCGGAAACCTTTGTTTAGATGCTCGGCATCCGCCTTGAGGAACTCCATGTACTCGGTGAGCAGGCCGTTGAAGTGCGCCTTGACCCAGGGGTACGCCTCGAATTCAAAGGCGTGGGTTGTCTCATGAAGGGCAAGCCACATCCGGAAGTCTTCGGACGGAAGGCTGAGCGACTGTTCGACCGCGGCAATGTTTGGCTCGACGTAATACAGCTTGCCGGCGTCCACTGGCTCACGACCGAGCAACGCCATGTCGTATTGGCCGAGTACCCGGCGAGCGAGATACCCGAGCAGCACGCCGAGCTCGGCGCTAACGACTGCTCGATTGGCTCCCCCCAGAGGACCGAGACGACAGTTGAGCTCTCGCCCTTCTGCGAATTTAGCGCCTCCAGCGGCGCAAAGAGCCCTTGGAAGGCGACGAGGTTGGCATTGATCCAGTCGACCCGGTCGAAGGCAAAGGTCCGCTCGACCGAGTCGGGTAGCTCTGATCCGGTGTATGCCGCCACAACCGGTACGCAACGTTCGACCAACGCCCGGTAGTACGCGTCGAGGCGAGAGCGCTCGACCGTCGTGAGGGCATTGCCTCGATTCATGTTGATCGCAATGGCGCGGGCCCGCTCCCAGTCGATCAAGCGGGTATCACGCTCGCGTGCGGCGTATGAGCGGGCTTTGTTGCCTGCCCAGGCGCCGACCGCGGCACCCATCATGATTCCAGCGGCAGCGAGTCGCTTGTCGACGGTCGGAATCCGACCTTGTTGTGCCATGAAAATAGTCTCCTGGTGCTCGGCTGGATCCCTCCCATATGAGGATGGTCGACTCCGTGGAGCAAAAAGTGGGGGCGATTATGTGGTGACCGCCTCAGGAAATTGGCGACCAATCGCTCGACTGTACGTGCCTCACGAAGCGGCGTCAAGGAAAGCGGACGAGACCAATGGACGAAAAACGCGGAAACGCCAGCCGGAACCAATCCGGCTGGCGTTTCGTAGGAAAATGATGTGGTAGCGGGGGGGGGATTCGAACCCCCGACCTTTGGGTTATGAGCCCAACGAGCTGCCGCTGCTCCACCCCGCGGCGGACGGGCGGTGCCGTCCTGGTTCCTGGTGCTCGGGTCTCGGTGCCCCGGTCCCCCGGCGGTGTCCCGGGGGCCGGGGGCGCCCGCGGCGGCCTCGCCTCCCGTGGGGTCGCCCCCACAGTACTCTCCGGCGCTGCGCTGGGTCACGACCGGGTTCGGGATGGGACCGGGTGGGGCCAGCGCGCTCTCGGCCACGGGCGCCCCCGGCCCCCCGACCTGGGGGCGCCGGCGGCGCGGCGCTGTCGCGTCGTCTTGGTGCGGTGCCGGGAACGGGCCGGAAGGGGCGGTCCCCCCCCCGGCCGCGCGCCCGCCCCGGGTTCGTCCCCGGCGGCCTCGGCGGCTCGGCGGCGGCGGCGGCGTGTGTGTGTGTGGCGGTCGGTGGCTGGGTCTCGGTGGGCGTCGCGGCGCGGTCCCGGTTGTTCGGGGTGACCGCCCTCGGCCATCAGCACGGCTCGGCTCCGGTCGGTTGCCCGCCGTCCACCCGCCGCCCGTCAACCCGGTGGTCTCCCGGGGGCCTTACCTCCATAGAGTGGGGAGACTCGTCTTGGGGAGGGGTTCCCGCTTAGATGCTTTCAGCGGTTAGCCCGTCCGGACGTGGCTACCCAGCGGCGCCCCGCGCGGGACGACTGGCCCACCAGCGGTCCGTCCATCCCGGTCCTCTCGTACTAGGGACGGCCCCCCGCAATCTCCCAACGCCCGCGGCGGATAGAGACCGAACTGTCTCACGACGTTCTGAACCCAGCTCGCGTACCGCTTTAATGGGCGAACAGCCCAACCCTTGGGACCTTCTCCAGCCCCAGGATGCGACGAGCCGACATCGAGGTGCCAAACCCTGCCGTCGATGTGGACTCTTGGGCAGGATCAGCCTGTTATCCCCGGGGTAGCTTTTATCCGTTAAGCCACGGCCCTTCCACCCGGGACCGTGGGATCACTAGGCCCGACTTTCGTCCCTGCTCGGGCTGTCCCCCTCGCAGTCAAGCTCCCTTCGTGCCCTTGCGCGCTCCGGCCGATTGCCTTCCGGCCTGAGGGAACCGTTGGGCGCCTCCGTTACCTTTTGGGAGGCGACCGCCCCAGTCAAACTCCCCACCAGCCGCGGTCCCCCGTGGGGTCAGCCCACCAGGGTGAGGACGCAAACGCCGCCAGAGTGGTATCTCACCGTCGCCTCCCCCGAGGCTGACGCCCCGGGTTCGCCGGCTCCCACCTATCCTGCACAAGCCGCGTCCGCGCCCAGCGACAAGCTGGAGTAAAGCTCCACGGGGTCTTTTTGTCCTGCCGCGGGTCGCCGGTATCTTCACCGGCCCTGCAATTTCGCCGGGTCCCCCGCCGAGACAGCGCCCAGATCGTTCTACCTTTCGTGCGGGTCGGAACTTACCCGACAAGGAATTTCGCTACCTTAGGACCGTTATAGTTACGGCCGCCGTTTACCGGGGCTTCGGCTCGGGGCTCGCACCCCTCCCCTTAACCTTCCGGCACTGGGCAGGTCTCAGCCCCTATGCGTCCGCGCTCAATCGCGTTGGCAGGGACCGGTGTTTTTGGTAAACAGTCGCCTGGGCCTGCTCTCTGCGACCCCCTCGCGCTCCGGGGGCGAGCCCCTTCACGCTACGCGGGGTGCCCCTTCTCCCGAAGTTACGGGGCCAATTTGCCGAGTTCCTTGGCGGGGGTTCTCCCGTCCACCTCGGTATGCTCTACCAGCCCACCTGTGTCGGTTTGCGGTACGGTCGCCGCCAGACTCGCTAGGAGCTTTTCTCGGCGGTCCGGGTTCGGCCCGTTCGGTTCGGCGCGGACGCCTCCCCTCCCCGTCACCCCTCAGGTCAGCGCCCCGGCGGATTTGCCTACCGGGACTCCCTACGGGTTTGGAGGGCCACGTCTCGGCCCCCGGGCGTACCCCCCCGCGTCGCTCCGTCGCTCGAACGCCTGGCGGCGGGACGGGAATCTGAACCCGTTGTCCATCGCCTGCGCCTTCCGGCCTCGGCTTAGGCCCGCCTCACCCGCAGCGGATCAGCCTGGCTGCGGAACCCTCGGGCATCCGGTGGGGGGGATTCGCACCCCCCTCGCGCTACTCATGCCGACATTCGCACTCCCAGCCGCTCCAGGTCGGCTCCCGCCTCCCCTTCACTGCCGACTGGGACGCTCCCCTACCACGCCCTTAAGGCATCCGCGGCTTCGGTGCCGGACTTGAGCCCCGGTGGATTGTCGGCGCCGCGGCACGTTCGACCAGTGAGCTATTACGCACTCTTTCAAGGGTGGCTGCTTCTAAGCCAACCTCCTGGTTGTCTCCGCGCCGCGACTACCTTGCCCACTTAGTCCGGACTTCGGGACCTTAGCCGGCGGTCTGGGCTGTTTCCCTCTCGACCATGGAACTTAGCTCCCACGGTCTCACTCCCGGCGCACCCCCCCGGCATTCGGCGTTTGGTTCGGGTCGGTAAGCGGGAAGCCCCCTCGCCGATCCAGCGCGCTACCTCCGGGGCGGCCTCCCGCCAGGGCTGCACCTAAATGCATTTCGGGGAGAACCAGCTATCTCCGGGTTCGCTTGGCATTTCACCCCTACCCACAGGTCATCCCGACACTTTGCAACGTGTCCGGGTTCGGCCCTCCACGGGCGTGTTCCGCCCGCTTCAGCCTGCCCATGGGTGGCTCACCCGGTTTCGGGTCGACGCCGCGCGACTCCTGGGGTTGCCCCCGGCGCCCTTTCGGACTCGCGTTCGCTCCGGCTCCGCCTGTTGCCCGGCTTAGCCTCGCCACGCGGCGTCACTCGTCGGCTCATTCTACAAAAGGCACGCCGTCACCGGGGCATAATGCCCGGCTCCGACCGGCCGTGGGCGCACGGTTTCAGGATCTCTTTCACTCCCCTCGCCGGGGTGCTTTTCACCGTTCCCTCACGGTACTGGTTCGCTATCGGTCGCCGCGGGTATTTAGCCTTGGGCGGTGGTCCGCCCCGCTTCCCGCCGGATTCCGCGTGTCCGGCGGTACTCACGCAGGAACGCCACCCCACGCGCCCAGCCGTCGCCTACGGGACTCTCACCCCCTCCGGTGGCCCGTTCCAGCGGCCTTCGGCTGACTGGGTCGTTGGGGCGAGGGGCCTGCCGGCCCCTCCGCGCCCCCCGTCCTACCCCCCAACGGCACCGGCGGCAGCCTCTGCCGCCGTTGGGGTTTGGGCTCCTCCCCGTTCGCTCGCCGCTACTAAGGGAATCCTCTCGCTTCCTCCGGGTACTGAGATGTTTCAGTTCCCCGGGTGCCCCCCCTCCGAAGAGGGTGCCGGGGTATCACCCCCGGCGGGTTGCCCCATTCGGGTACCCCCGGATCGCCGGCCGCCAGCGCCTCCCCGGGGCGTTTCGTCGCGTGGCCACGCCCTTCGTCGGCCCGCGGCGCCTAGGCATCCACCGTGCGCCCGTCTCTGCGGTCATCCCCGCCCGGCTCCCGCCGGGCGGGCCCGCGCGTCGCGCCCACGTTTCCCTGCCACTCACGCCGACACACACACACGTGCTGCTGCCGCACCCGCCGCCGCACGCGCCCACGGTCGCCCGGGACGCGCCGGCCGCCGGGGTGTCCCCGGCGCGGTGCGCGCGGCCGGGGGGCGTCTCCCCCCGGTCCGCTCCCGCGGAGGTCGGACCTCCGCGCGGCTCGTTGTCAAGGTGCTTCGCGCGCTACCGCTCGGCGCGCGCCGGCCCGGCCGGCCCCGGGTGGAGCCGCGGGGGCTCGAACCCCGAACCTCCGCCGTGCAAGGGCGGCGCTCTCCCGGTTGAGCTACGGCCCCCCGCCCCGATCCCCGGGCGGCGCCGGCCCCCGCCCCGGGTTGCCCCGGGGCCGGGTGGGCGCGCCTGGACTCGAACCAGGGGCCTCGGCCTTATCAGGGCCGCGCTCTGACCGCCTGAGCTACGCGCCCGCGCGCAGGCCGGCTCGCGCACGCGACGGATCCCCCATCCCCCCGGTCGCCGAAGCGACCGGTGGCCGAGGGCCGGCAACCGGGCCGAAGACGGAGCGCGCGGGACCTGGGCGGTCCCCGCCGGATGGGACGTGACGCGGAACCGGCCGCCGCCGGCTCCCGGTTTGGGGGGCGTGTCCCCCCCGTGGGGGCGTGTCCGCCCCCGAACCGGGCCGCTCGGCGCGACCCCGCGGCGGCCCCGCCGCCCGCTCGACCCCCGGATCGGGGGGAGCGAGACCGGACCCGGTGCCCGCAAGATCGCGCCTTCCGGGCCGACGGATCGGCCCTGCGCGCCCCGGCTTGACCTGGGATCGCGGGTGGTGACCCACCCGGATGCATCCCTAGAAAGGAGGTGATCCAGCCGCAGCTTCCGCTACGGCTACCTTGTTACGACTTCGTCCCAATCACCCGCCCCACCCTCGACGGCTGCCTCCCGGGGCGAACCCGGGTTGGCCCACCGGCTTCAGGTGTTGCCGGCTTTCGTGACGTGACGGGCGGTGTGTACAAGGCCCGGGAACACATTCACCGCGGTAGTGCTGACCCACGGTTACTAGCAACTCCGGCTTCACGGGGGCGGGTTGCAGCCCCCGATCCGAACTGGGACCGGGTTTGGGGGATTGGCTCCGCCTTGCGGCTTGGCGACCCGTTGTCCCGGCCATTGTAGCGTGCGTGTCGCCCCGGACGTAAGGGTCATGCTGACTTGACGTCGTCCCCTCCTTCCTCCCCGCGAGGGGCCGTCCCGCCAGAGATAGGTCCAACTGGCGGCGGGGGTTGCGCTCGTTGCGGGACTTAACCCAACACCTCACGGCACGAGCTGACGACAGCCATGCAACACCTGTGCCCCACCCTCGAAGGCGACCGCCTTTCGGCGGCTTGCAGGGGCATGTCAAGCCCGGGTAAGGTTCTGCGCGTTGCGTCGAATTAAACCGCACGCTCCGCCGCTTGTGCGGGCCCCCGTCAATTCCTTTGAGTTTTAGCCTTGCGGCCGTACTCCCCAGGCGGCAGACTTCCCGCGTTGGCTCCGGCACGGCGGGGGTCAAGGCCCGCCACGCCCAGTCTGCATCGTTTACTGCGTGGACTACCGGGGTATCTAATCCCGTTCGCTCCCCACGCCTTCGCGCCTCAGCGTCAGGGTCGGCCCAGCCGGCCGCCTTCGCCACGGGTGTTCCCCCTGATCTCTACGCATTTCACCACTACACCAGGGATTCCACCGGCCCCTACCGCCCTCAAGTCCCGCCGTCCCCGACGACCCTCCCCGGTTGAGCCGGGGGCTTTCACGCCGGGCGCGCGGGACCGCCTGCGCGCGCTTTACGCCCAGTAACTCCGGACAACGCTCGGACCCTACGTATTACCGCGGCTGCTGGCACGTAGTTTGCCGGTCCTTCTTCCTCGGGTACCGTCTCGATCTTCCCCGAGAAAAGGGGTTTACACCCCGAAAGGCGTCCTCCCCCACGCGGCGTCGCTCCGTCAGGCTTGCGCCCATTGCGGAAGATTCCTTGCTGCTGCCTCCCGTAGGAGTGGGGGCCGTGTCTCAGTCCCCCTGCGGCTGGCCGTCCTCTCAGACCAGCTACGGATCACCGCCACGGTGGGCCGTTACCCCGCCGTCTAGCTAATCCGCCGCAGGCCCCTCCCGGGGTGGCTCGCGCCTTTCCTCACCGCGCCCACTGCGCGGCGAGCGTACGCGGAATTACCCCCCGTTTCCGGGGGCTACCCCCCGCCCCGGGGCAGGTTGCCCACGTGTTCCTCGCCCGTCCGCCACGTGACCGTACCGAAGCACGGCCCGTCCGACTTGCATGCATTAGGCGCGCCGCCAGCGTTGATCCTGAGCCAGGATCAAACTCTCCACCAAGACCCCCCCGAAATGGGGGCGTTAAGTGCCGCGTGTGTACGTCGCACCCATCCAGGCGGGCCCCTACCAGACCCGCCCGCTCCGTCTTCGGCCCGGCCCCCGCCCGTCGGCCCCCCCTCGGAGTCCCCACGGGCCGCCGCGCCAGCTTCTCTAAGGTGCTCCGGACACAGAACCGCCCCCATGTTCTGGGGGCGGATGCCAGTTCGGCTTGAAGGATCTCTCCCTCAAACGCGTGGTCGAGTCGTCTTTCGACGCCCTACGACACTCTGGCCTCCAGTCCGGGGATCGCTGCCAGTCAGTCACCGACAGCGCTTCGCAGTTTACCGCAACTTCGACGCCCGCGTCAACCCAATCTTCTTGAGCCCGCCGTGGCTTGAGTGATCCGAATCGCTCCGGATCCGTTGCGGATCTGTCCCGCGAAATGTGCCCCCTTGACACTCAAGGTTGGTGGTCCGGACCGGTCTCTCGACCGTCGCTCCACGCCTCAGGTCTTGGGTGCGAGGCGGAATACTAATGACCATTGAAACCCCTGTCAAGGCAATCCGCGCGCGCTGAACAAGATTGTTGGTGATTCTGCCGCATCGATCGTCCGGAGACAGTCATCGGCACGCTCTCCCACACCCCTTTCTTCGTGCTACACATCGGGATTCCGGCGGTTTCAACCAGTATCGTCAGGTTCTTGTGCTGGTGAGAATCCGGCGAGAGAATGAAACTATCACTGTTCGAGTCAACTCTTGGCTGCCGCCCCCTGGAGGACTACATCGATGCGACCCGTTATCGGGATAACGCCTTCCCCCCAACACGACGAGTTTTCTCACGGCAACTTCTATCGCTTCGCCATGTCCGATACGTACGTTCGGGCGGTCACGGCCGCGGGCGGTGTGCCGGTCGTCCTCCCTCCGCAAGCTGGCATCGCCGAGGATTTGCTGGACGCGATCGATGGCCTGCTCCTGAGTGGAGGCGCCGATGTGGCTCCTTCGCGGTATGGCGACACGGAAACTCACCCCGACACCTACGGGGTTGATCCGCTGCGAGACGCATTCGAACTTGAATTAATCGCTGGCGCCCAGCGACGGGACTTGCCCGTGTTCTGCATCTGTCGCGGAATCCAGATCCTCAACGTGGCTTTGGGCGGAACGCTCTACCAGCATGTTCCAGCGCAGGTCCCGTCCGGAACTCCTCATCGCCAACATGAGGCAGGCATCCCCAAAGAGGAGATCGCCCATGCTGTCGTGCCGACCCCGGGCGGAAAGCTGGATCAGATCTTCGGCCACTCCCCCGTGGGGGTGAACTCCTTCCATCATCAGGCGATTCGGGATGTTGCCGCAGGAATCGTCGTCGAGGCAGTGTCCGACGATGGCTTGATCGAAGCCGTCTCGGTCCCCGGCTACCGATTCATACTTGGGGTGCAGTGGCACCCGGAGATGATGTTCGAGCGTCATCCAGAACAGTTAGCTCCATTCCAGTCGCTCGTCGAAGCCGCCAAGGCGCGGCGGCTGTCCCCGGTTGGAAGCTAGCCAGTTGTCTTCGAACTCACAAAAGGAGACCGGGCGGCACTGGGCGCCGCCCGGTCTCTAATTACGCCGAACCTGATGAACTGCTTAGGCCCGGGCCACGATTGGGTCCTCCGCCATTGCCCGTTCGTCGATCAGGACGTCTGGGCTGGCCGACCGGTTGTGGAACTCCGCCGGCATCACTGCCTGGAGGGCGTCGTCCATCGTCGACGCCAGAATGAAGGTCATGTCGTCCTTCAAGACCTGCGGCAACTCGTCGAGGTCGACTTCGTTCCGCTGCGGTAGCACGAACCGGCTGATGCCTGCTCGCCGAGCCGCAAGTGCCTTCTCCTTGATACCGCCGACTGGCAGGACCTGACCGCGCAACGTGATCTCGCCGGTCATCGCCACGTCCTCTCGAACGGGAACGCCGCTGAGCAGCGATACCAGGGCAGTCGTCATGCCGACTCCAGCGGAAGGACCGTCCTTGGGCACGGCACCGGCGGGAACGTGCACGTGCAGATCGGAATTGGCGTAGAACTCCGGATCGATGCCGAGATCCTTGGTGCGGGATCGGACGAAGGAGAGGGCCGCCTGTGCCGACTCTTTCATCACGTCACCGAGCTGGCCGGTCACGGTCATTGATCCTTTGCCCGGCATCCGCGTCGCTTCCAGGAACATGATGTCCCCACCGAAGCTGTTGACGCCGACGCCGATCGCCACACCGGGTAGAGCGGTCCGCTCGGCGAGTTCCTCGTAGTAGAAGCGGCGTCGGCCGAGGTACTCGCGGACTTCGGCCGGCCCGATGATCGGGCTGACCTCTTGCGCCGCGGCCACTCTTGTCGCGAGCTTCCGGCAGATGCTGCCGATCTCCCGCTCAAGGTTACGGACACCCGCCTCGCGGGTGTACCCCTGGATGACCGCCAGCAAACCCTCGTCGGTCCACTCGAACTGATCGGAGGCCAAGCCGTGCGCCTTGATCTGCTTGGGCACTAGGTACTTCCTGGCGATGTTCAGCTTGTCCTCATCGGTGTAACCGCTCAGCTCCAAGATCTCCATCCGGTCCCGCAACGGCGCCGGAATGGTATCGAGCATGTTCGCGGTGGCGATGAACATCACCTTCGAGAGGTCGAACGAGACATCCAGGTAGTGATCCCGGAACGTCGAATTCTGCTCGGGATCGAGGACCTCAAGGAGTGCTGACGACGGATCTCCCCGCCAGTCACTTCCAACCTTATCGACCTCGTCCAGAACGAAGACTGGGTCGTTGGTGCCGGCCCGGCGAATCGCCTGGATGATTCGGCCCGGCATAGCACCGACATAGGTGCGCCGGTGTCCGCGGATCTCCGCCTCGTCGCGCACGCCGCCGAGCGACATGCGGGTCAATTCGCGACCCAGTGCCCGAGCGATTGACTGAGCCAGACTGGTCTTGCCGACGCCCGGAGGCCCGATGAAGCAGAGGATCGGCTCGCGGTTGAGTTCGGCGCTGGCACTCTCGCCTTCGGCGGCAGCCATCTCCCGCTTGAGCTTGCGCACAGCCAAGTACTCGAGGATCCGCTCCTTGATCTTTTCGAGATCGTAGTGGTCCTCGTCCAGGATCTGGCGAGACTTGGCAATGTCGATCTCGCCCTCGGTGCTCCTGTTCCAGGGCAGGGTCGTCAGCCAGTCGAGGTAGGTCTTGATGACCCCATACTCAGCCGCGGCCGGCGGCAACTTGCTCAGGCGGTCAAGTTCGCGCCGTGCTTCCTTGGCGGCTTCTTCCGGCATACCGGACTCTTCTATTTTGGCGCGGAGCTCGTTGACCTCGGTCTCCGTCTCGCTGCCCTCGCCAAGCTCCTTCTGGATCGCCTTGAGCTGTTCGCGCAGGTAGTACTCGCGCTGGTTCTTGCTCAGCTCTTCCTGGACATCTGTCTGAATCTTCTTGCCGAGTTCGAGAACGTCGAGCTCCTTCGCGATGAACGCGTTGAGCCTAGTCAGCTTCTCGAGGACAGAGTCCAACTCGAGAAGCTCTTGCCGCTCGGTCGCCTCCATCCGGATGTTGGTCGCCACCAGGTAGACCAGGTGCCGCGGATCGTCGACGTTTAGCGCGGCCGTGACCAGTTCATCTGGCAGGTGCGAGACAAGACTGACGAGCCGCTGGAAGAGCTCCAGCGTGTTGCGGGTCAGGGCCTGCAGTTCAACCGAATCTTCCAGAACTTCCGGCGCCTTCTCGACTCTGGCGACCAGGAACGGTTCTTCTTCGACGAACTCCAAGATGCGCATCCGCTCGATGCCCTGGACCGCCAGGCGGACGCTGCCGTCCGGCACGCGCATCATTTGGTGAATGGTCGCGATCGTCCCGATCTCGAGGACATCGCCGGGGCCCGCGCCTTCGAGCTCGGAATCCTTCTGCATCACGAGGGCGACGGTCCGATTTCCGGACATCACCTCATCGATCAGGCGAAGTGAGCGAGGCTGGGCAGCGGCCAGGGGAACCACGGTGAGGGGAAAGACAACGGTGCCGCGCAGCGGGAGCAAAGGCAGGGTTAGGATGTCGCCTTCCTGCTCCAGATCATAGTTGGGGGTCGCCGCGGCAGACTCGGCGACGACGGCGGCCTCGGTCTCGGGGGCTTCGTCTTCGGGAACCTGGACGTCCTGTTCTGGTTGATTAGTGTTTTCTGTCATGGTGAGGTGCAACTCCTGTTCCTTAGCCACCGCTATGATCCGGGCGGCGCGGCACGATCGTGCGTGCGGTTGCCCGGGGGAGGACGATGCGCAGGAACCCGTTGTGGTACTCGGCCGCGGTCCGATCACTATCTACCGCGAATGGCACAAAGACGTCCGCTCCAAAGGCTCCGTACGGAATACGAGCCTCATGGTAGGAACGACGCTCGTGCTGGTTGGCATCTGGCCGCTCGCCGCGGATGGACAGGACACTTCCATCCATCACCACCTGCAAGTGCTCTTCGCTCATGCCTGCGATCTCGGCGCAAACGACCAGGGCGTCTTCTGTTTCATACACCTCAACGGGAGGTCGCCAGCGGCTCCCCTGCCCCGAGCCGCCCGACGGCCGCCCAGGAATCAGGGAGCGGAACATCTCTTCCATCTCTTGTTGGACCCGGTTGAGATCCCGGGTGGAGGCGCGCCGAACAACAAACATCCGCACTCCTTCTTCTCTCCGGCGGACGTCCGCTCGACCAAACCGGACAGTACCGGAGTGGGTGGCATGATTATATCGCAAGGGACGATAACTTGCTACGGATCGTATAAGACCTGATGAGCACTTCGTCGCCGGATACCGTTTTGCCGATTAGCGGTCGCGCCAAGGAGCGCCGTCGCAACGGCTCACGTCCACAAATAGATGATCAGGATGCTGGCGATTCCCCAGCCGACAATGCACGCCAGCAGCGGCCGGTCGGTGAAGAGCAACACCTCCGGGCTTCCACCGAGGTCGCGCCGTTGAATCAAATAGAGGTAGCGAAAGATGGCGTAGGCAACGAATGGGATGGTGAGCATCATCGCGTGGTTTCGGGGCACGCTCGAGGCATCGAAGGTGTAGATCGAGTAGGCCATGACCGTCGCGGATGCGACGATTCCAATGAGCTGGTCCAGGAGAGGGATGGAATAGGCGTCGAGATTGGCGCGGTGGCGGGCGGCCGCACCGTCAAGCGTGGTGAGCTCGTGGCGACGCTTGCCAAAACCGATGAACAGCGCCAGCAGCAAGGTGCAGACATAGAGCCAGGGGGAGACGGGGGCGTCGATCGCGATCGCGCCACCGGCCGCGCGGAGGACAAAGCCCGCCGCGATGGCGAAAACGTCCAGAATGACCATGCGCTTCAGGCCCGCGGAATAGGCGATCATCAAGGAGGCGTATCCGGCAATGATCCCCAGAAATCCAAGGTCCACAAGCACCGCGCCCACGAGTGCGAGAGCGAGAAGAACTCCCGCTGTTACGCCCGCGAGTCGGGGGCTCAATTCGCCGGCGGCGATCGGCCGCAGCCGCTTGGCGGGATGGAGCTTGTCCGCTTCGACATCGCGCAGGTCATTGATGATGTAGATCGCGGAACTGACGGCACAAAAGCACAGAATTGCGGCGATCCCGTGCAGTAACGGATCCAGTTGGAACAGGCGCCTGTCGAAGATCAGCGCTGCTCCGACAATCGCGTTCTTCGTCCACTGGTGAGGTCGCATCGCCCGCAGCAGCGGCGGAAGCCCGATCCCGAGGGCGATCCGGCGGCCGTTAAGGGTTCGCGGGTGAATCCTGGTGTTGATGGGATCGGTCTCAGTCGAGGTCATGTTCACCCGCTAGGTGTTCATCTCGTGGTCAACGTTGGCGCTGCTCGTCCGGCCGTGGCGTCCATGTGGCAACTAGACGTGGCAGGCCTGCCTATATCTTCGTTCTTTGCCGGGCGAATTGCGACCAAATCCGCGTCACGATGCAGGAACGCGAACGGCGAAGGAGGTCCGCAAGTGGGGAGGGGAGCGCCGGTATCGGCGCTCCCCTCCCCTCTTGCGATTGAATTGTCAACGTTAGGCCGGGTCAAGGGCATCGACGGTGTAGACATTGGCCGGATCCCACAGTATCCATCCGCTTGCCCCAAAGTCCTCGGCCGCCTGAATCTGAGCGCCGACCTCGTCCGGGCCATACTCATAGAAGTCCTGGAGCCAGGGCCGCATTTTCAGCCGCGATTCGTCCGGAATCTGCTCTTGGGCCCGTTCCAGGCTCTCCAGGATCGACTCGTACGGATAGTCTTGCGGATGCCCGGGAGCAGAAACGATATTGCCCTCGATAAAGTGCGACGGGTAGATCATCAGGCAGATGTAGTCCATGTAGGGCGCCAGCGCCGTCAGCTTTTGGCCGATGCCCTGGTCGTCCGGCTTGAGTCCGATGATCCCGAACAGGTCGGCGGCAAACTTCGCCCCCGTCGGCTTGATTGCATCGTAGCTGCGGCTCATGAACTCGGTAATAGCGCCGACACGAGCCTCCTCGGTGTACTCACGGCCAAAATCGGCAACCGTGAGGTCGCCATCTGAAGGGAATCGCACGTAGTCGTACTGGATCTCGTCGAACCCGAACTTCGTCGCTTCGAGGGCGAGATCGATGTTGGCGTCCCACAGCTCTTCGTTGAACGCGTTGACCCAGCCAACGCCGTTCTGGTTCCGCCACAGGTCTCCGGTGTTGTCATCGAGCACGGCCAGATCGGGCCGGGACTCTGCCACGAGTGGATCCTGGAAGACAACCATCCGGGCGATGGTATAGATGTCCCGATCGCGCAACTCGGCGACAAGGGCCCCAACGTCGTACTTCGGGGTGATCATCCCTTCAACGTCCTGGAAGAACGGCACCTGGGAATCGTAGAAGATGGTGTCTTCCTTGATATCGAGGACAATCGCGTTGAGTTCGGTATCGTCGATCATGTCGATCAGACGCTGAACTTCGTCCTCGTCCGCCAGGCTGAAGGCGCTGGCGTAGATCGCCTTGATCATGATCGGTTCGAGCGCCAGATTGAGGGTGCGCTCGGCCGGCAGCGGGCTGGTCGCGTCCAGATATCCGGGAGCCCCAACCGTGACGTCAACCCCGTCGGTGACACCGGCAAGTTTGAACTCGCCATCGTCGTCCGTAACTCCCCGGGCATCACCGGCGGAGATCACCGCGCCCGAAACTGGTTCGCCCTGGTTGTCGGTGATCTGGCCAGTCAGCGTGGAAATGGCAAATGAGTAGTCGGCGACCGTCCGGTTGCCGACGGCCTCTTCCTTTGTGCCATAGTCACCGGCATCGATCGAAAGGGTTGCGCCCTGTGGGACGTTCTCGAACGAATACGTCCCGTCTTTGCCCGTTTGGGTTTCCACCTTCGAGCCGTCGCTACCGGTCAGCGCTACGTCAGCGTTCTCGATCGGCGCTCCGGAGTTTGCGTCCGTGACTACACCCTTGAGCGTCGTTGGGACAAGATGGAGCGTGGTGTCCTGGACCTCGCTCCCTGGGACGACATCCACCGTAAAGGGAGCGTACCCAGGCATGGTCGCCGTGAGCTGAAATGGTTCGCTGGGCTCGTTGATCTGGATGGCGCCTTCTCCATCGCTGGTGGCCGCGACTGTTCCCCCAGATATAGAGACGCCCGAAAGCGGTTGTCCAGTGAATTGGTCAACGACGCGGAAAACCACCGGATCGGGATCTGACCCGCCGCCAACGAAAAATCGCACGGCGATGATCACCACTGGTATGACGAAAAGAATGGAATACCACCAACTGATGGAGTTCCACGGCCGTAGCCGGGCGTTAGTCAGTCCCATCCGGGGTGAACCGATTGCGGGGGAACGACGCATTCCCGCCACGCGGGACAACGAGAGCGGTCTACGATTCGAATCGAACAGGTCACACCATCCTCTGCTAGGACGATGCCGCCGGAAGACGACGACGAACACACCTGCAGTCCACGGTCACATTCCGACATCAGACGTCGCACGGGAAGCCGCGAAACACCTGGTCCTCTCGGGGATACGACGATCCGATCGCAGGGCGTTTTCGAGTGTATCACACGGACTATAAACGCGAAGGTGGTTGAATTGACATCGGTGGAAAGGCGCGGGGATACTATCTCATGCGTGCGTGCCCTTTTTCACAACTGCGGTAGCGTCCGCACCGAACTTCAGCACGCTCAGGACAGGTGTAGTGAAAGTTCAGTCGGCCCACGTCTTCCAAACGATGCAAGCCGACCTGAACCTGGTCGAAGCGCGGCTCATGGCCGCCGCCAACATCGATCTTCCCGGCGTCTCGGCCTTAGTTCAGGATCTTGTCAAGGCAGGCGGTAAGCGCCTTCGCCCACTCGTCCTTCTTCTCGCGGGGCGCGCATACACCTCCAACATCGACAACCTGGTCACGGCGGCTGCCGGCGTGGAGCTCCTCCATACCGCCTCATTGGTCCACGATGACAACATCGACCGGGCGGCCCTGCGCCGCGGCCGACCAACCCTCAATGCGTCGTTGAGCTCCGGCGCCGTTATCCTCATCGGCGACTTCCTCTTTGCCCAATCGGCGATCCTGGCGGCCGCAACCCAGAGCCCGCGTGTGGTCGGGATCTTCGCCTCCTCACTGGGCGACATCTGCGACGGGCAGCTTCGGGAGATGATCGACTCGCACCGGGTCGAGCAAAGCCGGGCAGAGTACGAGCGTAGGATCTACGGAAAGACGGCCGCGCTTTTCGCGGGCGCCGCTGAGATGGGTGCCGTCCTCGGTGGCGCTCCCGAGGCCGATATCACCGCGCTCCGCGGCTACGGCGCTGACCTTGGCATGGCCTTCCAGATCATGGATGACGTCCTCGACCTGCGTGAGGAGACGGCGGACCTGGGCAAGCCGGCTGGAAACGATCTCCTTCAGGGAACCGTCACACTGCCGACAATGATCTATGCCCAGGCGCTGGATCCGGACGGCGAGGACATGTCCCGCCTCCAGCGGATCGTCACCGGGGATTCGGAAGCACCCGACGATATCGCGGCCGTCGTCTCCTCGATCCGGGCCTCGGGAGCGATCGGAGCCGCCACCGAGGTCGCCGGAGAGTTTGCCGCCAGCGCGAAGCGGCGGCTGTCGGTCGTCCCCGACATCGGGACGGCAGACATGCTTGCCGAGGTCGCGGATATCGCCACGAGCCGGACGTTCTAGAGCGTTGAACGAACTGGTTGGCGCCGCGTTGGCGCCGCCCGGGGCTAAAGACCTCGAGCTACATCCACAAACCCGGCTAAAGGGTGGTTCAACCGTGCTTGACAGTCTCGGTCGGCGCCGGAGCGGCCCCCTAACCCCCCCGGCCCCCCTTCCCCCCGCAGCGGGGGGAAGGGGGAGCGCGGGCGCTGCCCCGGGCGCGGACACCGCCAAGCGACCGCGGCCGGTTTTGAACCATTCCTAAAGCCGGCTGCCGCCCGACTCGATCGGCGGAGAGGTCCGACCACGGCCCCGAATTTGCAGCCCCCTTCAGGGGGTTATCCGGGTCAGCCCGGGGTCTTTAGCCCCGGGCGGCGCCAACGCGGCGCTCCGCATCGGCCCCGAGCGGCGGGGATGCGGCGTGCCGTCGGCCGCCGTGTGCCCCAGGCAACGCGGCGCCCGCGCCAGGGTTCCGCACCGCGCGCTGGCCAAACTCTGCGGGCTCCTACCAGCCCCTACAACGCAACTAGGCTCGTCTCGTACATCCTCTGGAAGAGGCGGTCCCAATAGGTCCGGCTCGGGTCGACGCTGGCGAACTCCGCCGCAAGGGCGTCCGGCATCTCCGGCGTCAGCAAGATGGTCGCCAGGCGCTTCTGATACCGGCTGTCGATCGCCCTGTCGAGAAACATGGCCTCGTAGGCGTGCTCGGGCTTGAGTCCGATCAACACCAAGACATCGGAGAACAAGAACCGGTCCAAGGAGTCCTTCGTCACCATGCTGGCGAGGTCGTACTCGTGCTTGAGAACGGGGTCCCGGCCGGTCTCGGCCGCCGGGGCCAACTCCCGCAGTCCGATCTCCTGTACATAGGCGCTGAGGGCAAAATCCCGCCACGGCACCATCGTGCTGGAAACCGAAGTCTGGACCTCCTGCAGGCGTGCCCGGATGAACTCCGAGATTCTGTTCGAGCGGCCAGGGACCGCGTTGAAAATGAACCACCCCTGGCCCTGCTTCAGACGGGAATCGAAGCCGTCGAAGTACAAGCTGAGTCGCTGCAGCAGGTCACGGTCTTGAACTGGAGCCTGGTCGATCAATGAAGATGCATCGCCCATCCTGCGGACCTCCGAAGGAATGGCCCCTCAACCAAGGGCAAAGCGGCGGGGGACGAGTCCTTCATAGCACACAACGGCGGCACTTGAAAGTGGATGCGCAACCGAATGCAGGATTCAATGCCGCCGCGGAGGCCGCCTGACTACCCGCTCGGCAGATCCAGCGTCTCGTGGAGGCGGGAGAGGAACGCTTGCCGATCGACGCTCCGGGAGATCTCGACGGCGCCCGGTCCTATGACCCGAGTCTGCCCTCTGTGCTCCTCGTCGACGGCGACAACCACAGCGGACAGCTCATTTTGGACAATGCCGGGTGCCGCGGCTACCGCAACCGCCAGCGGATCGTGGAGGTGGAACTCGGTGATCTGGCGTTCCTCGAACGAGCGGCGGGCAACATGCCGGACCAGTTCAGCCCCCTTCCCAGGATGGCTGATCGCCGCGTCGTAGCCGGCCCGCGAGATCGCCACCTGCATAGACACATCCAGGCCGACCGCGACGATGCGCTTGAACTGAGGGGCAACCTCAAAGACCTGACCGGCCGATTCGGGATCACAGAAGATGTTGAACTCCGCCCACGGCCGGACGTTGCCCGGGACATGATAGGCGCCGCCCATGATGACGACGCCGGCGACCATTTCCGGCAAGCGCGGCTCCACGTTGAGCGCGATCGCCAGGTTCGTGAGCGGCCCGACACAGACAAGCGTCAGCTCGCCGAGCCGCTCGGTCGCATAGCGGATCATCGCGGCCGGTCCGCGGAGCTCGCCGGGACCACGGGAACTTTTCGGCAGGTTGGACTCACCGAGCCCGTCGGATCCGTGGAAATAGTCCGCCATGAACAGCGGGCGAGCGATCGGCCGGCTCGCACCTCGATAAACAGGCACATAGTCAGCACCCACGAAGTCGAGGACCGCCAGGGTATTGCTGGTCGCGTTGGTGATGTCGATGTTGCCCGCCACCGTGGTGCAGGCAACCAGCTCAATCTCTGGATCGGCAACCGCCATGGCAATGGCGACCGCATCATCGACCCCCGTATCGACGTCGAGGATGATCGGCGTCGTCATCGCTGTGTTCCGATCGCCTGGCTGCGCGCCGCCTCCGCCGACTCCCAGCCGGCCACCGGTGGCGTTTCTGTCATCTGAGCCTCAGTCACAACGTCCAGAAAGTAAGGACCTCCATCCGCCAGCGCGTCGGCCAGCGCCCCATCGATGTCGGCGGGATCGACCACGTGCCGGGAGCGGAACCCGAAGCCCCGGGCAATGGCGGCGTAGTCAACCGACGTGAAATCGACGCCAAAGTACCGATCGTCGTGATGGATGTGCTGGAGTTGCTTGATCCAGCCGTAGGTGCCGTTCGAGCACTGGATGATGACGATCGGGAGGTTCAAGCGAGAGATGGTCTCCATCTCACCGCAGGACATGCCAAAGCTGCCGTCGCCGGTCATGCCAACCACCCGGCGCCCGGGAGCCGCCATCGCCGCGCCGACAACGCCGGGAATCGCGTATCCCAAACCGCCATGCGCCCGGGGAATGACCGTCGTGCGGCCCGCCCGCCGAAGCTCGTACTGAGCGCCAAGATACGGCGTCGGTGTGCCGGGATCGGCGACGATGATTGCGTCGTCCTCGATCTGCTCGCGCATGGCCCGCACCAGGCGCTGTGGCTTGATGGGCTGTGCGTCGCTCTTCGCCAGTTCGGCGATCTGGGCCCAATAGCGGTCGCGCTCCGCCAAGAGCGCGTCGACCCGCTTCTGCTGTCCCGCCTTGTACCGTGCCCGGTCGGCCGGGTCGATCGCTTCGAAGATGTCTTCCAGTCCCAGCCTGGCATCTGCGGCCAGCGGCGCGACAAGCCGGTAGTTGTTGCCGATCTCCCAGGGCTCGACGTCGAGCTGGATGACCTTCTGCGCGCCGGTAGGACTCGGAACCGTCCAGTGATGGGTAGTCGTCGAATCGGTCCGGGACCCGACGTAGATCACGAGATCGGCACCGGTCACCCAGGCGTTGGCGTAGGAGCGGGCACCGTTCCCGCCGACGATTCCGAGGCTGACGGGGCTCGTTTCGGCAATGCTGCCCTTGCCGTTGATCGAGGTGCCAACCGGGATGTTGAGCGCTTCGGCCAGCGCGGTGAGCGCGTCCCAGGCGCCGGCGGTCACAACGCCGCCACCGGCGACGATGACGGGACGTGAGGATGCCAGGATCGCGTCCGCCGCGCGTTGAACCAGGGTTGGATCGGGGCGAGTACGCAGGGCCGGCGCCCGGCCGAACTCGGGGACACCCCAGACGCTGGCGTCCGGTGTTTCGCCTTCAAGGACATCGGCCGGCAGCGACAAGTGCGTCGCGCCGGGGCGGATCGAGGTCGCCATCCGGAAGGCCCGGCGTGTCGCCGCCGCCAGTGTTTCAGCGCTGTTGACTCGCGTATTCCAGGTCGTAACCGGGCGGAACAACGTCTCCTGATCCAACTCGGTGAGCACGCCCTGGCCGTGCTGCCCAACCGGCGTATCCGACGTCAGGCAGACCAGGGGGATGGCCGAACCCTGCGCTTCGGCCACGCCGGGAACGATGTAGGTAGCGCCTCCACCGCTCGGCCCTTCGCAGACACCCACCTTGCCGGAGACCCTGGCGTAGACATCGGCCATGAACGATGCAGAGCGCTCATCGCGCGTCATCACGTGTGTCACACGATCTTGCTCGTCGCGAAGGGCGTCGTAGAACGCAACGCCGGTATCACCCGGCAGGCCGAAAATATGAGTAACGTCGCTCTCGATCAGCACCCGGGTAAGCGCGCGGGCTCCCTGCATCGCCGGATCCTCCCAGAGTTCAACCTACGGGCACGTCCACCTTAGGCAGGTGACTATACCAGCCCACCAGCCGGGATCGGTCGTGCAATTCCTGTCGGACGTGCTTACCTGCGGCGGACCGCGACGTAGAGGTCGTTGACGTTGGTGCCGGTCGGTCCGGTTCGCACGGTTCCGCCGGCGGCATCGAACACTGCCAGGCTATCGTTGCGGGCAAGTGCAGCCCGGGAATCGGTTCCCGCCGCCTTAGCCCTCCCGACCGTTCCGGCGTCGGCGATCGCTCCCGCCGCACCAGTGAGTCCATCTTGGCCATCGGTCGCAAGGCTCGCCACGATCCAGCCGTCGACGCCGCGCTCCTCCATGCTGATCGCGGCGGCAAGGGCAAACTCCGTGTTGCGGCCGCCGAGGCCGTCTCCCCGGACGGTTACCGTCGCCTCCCCGCCTCCGAGGAGAACATCGACATCCTCGGGCGCCTGAAGGCATTCGGAGATCCACTGCTCCCCAAGAACGGATGCTTCACCTTCGACGTTCGTCCACGCAACCGAGACTCGCCGCCCTGCCCGCTCCGCCTGCATGCCCATCTCGTTGACGGCCAGAGCGTTGTCACCTACGACGACAACGGGTTCGCCGCTCGGGACCGGTGTTGCGGGCTGGGCTGGCTTTAGAGAGAGGACGGCGCGAACTCTCTCCGGAACACGCTCAGTCAGGCCGTACCTCTCCAGGATGTAGAGCGCCTTCTCCGCCGTGGCACTTGATGCGACGGTGGGACCACTAGCGATCACCGAGGGGTCGTTGCCGAGGACATCAGAGAGCAGAAGGGTAGCGAACTTGGCTTTTTGTCCTGCCTGCCGCAAACCCCCGCCCTTGACCAGACTCAGCGGGATGCGCACTGCATTGAGGTCCCCGATTGGCGCGCCGGCGCGCAGGAGCAAGTCGGTCGTCCGCGCCATGTCATCGAGCGTCACCGGCGCCCGTGGCGCTTCCATCAAGGCCGAACCGCCCCCAGAGATCAGCGCCAGGACGAGGTCATCTCCAGTCGCCTGTTCGACGACCGCGAGGAGCGCCTCGGTCGCGGCGACTCCCCGTTCGTCGGGAATCGGATGTGACGCTTCGTAGACCTGGAGCGGTGGGTTAACAGGCTGATCGATATGCCCGTCCTTGGTGATGACAATACCGCCGGCAACCCGATCGCCGAGCGTGGCCTGAGCTCCCCGGGCCATGCCGCAGGCCGCCTTGCCAACCGCCGCTATCCAGATGCGCCCTGGCACTGCAAGCTGGTGCTCGCCAACGGTTATCAGCTGGCCGTCTGCGGCGAGGTTGCGGCGGACCGCCCGCTCGGGATCGACCGCACGCAAAGCGCCGGCAAACCAGGAACGAATCAATTCGGCGTCGGCATCCATCGCCCCGCTGTGCTCCTCACCGATCAGGATTCTGAATTGGCGGCTCGGCCGCCCACTCCTGGGCGACTCGACGCTGCGTGTCGAGGACCGCCGTTAGCTCGGGAGGCAGAGGTGATTCGAACAGCACGGCTCGTCCATCCATGAGGCGAATCCCGAGCCTGTGGGCATGGAGAAAATGGCGCTTAAGCCAGGGTTCATTGCGGCGCATGGCCGACGCCCGGTCATGCCCGTAGATCGCATCTCCGATGACGGGATGCCCGATAAACGCGAAGTGCACCCGGATCTGATGGGTTCGTCCGGTCTCGATCTCCACGTCGACGAACGTGGTGGTCGCCAGCCGCTCCCTGGTGGAGAAGTGGGTCACGGCGGGTTTGCCCTTGGCATGCGCAGCCATCCGCTGGCGCTGGAGCGGATCCCGACCAATCGGCGCATCGATCGTCGCTTCGTCGTCTTCCAAAATGCCCGCGACCAGCGTCTGATAGCCCTTCTGCACGGAGCGGTTGGCCCACTGTTCGAGAAGCGACCGGTGCGCCGCATCACTCTTGGCGACGACCATCAGGCCGCTCGTGTCCTTGTCTAGTCGGTGCACGATGCCGGGCCGGTTCGACCCCGCGATCGAGATCTGAGGTGCGTGATACAGCAGGGCATTGACGAGCGTTCCCCGGGGATGCCCGGGAGCTGGATGGACGACAAGTCCGGCCGGCTTCTCGAGCACGATCATGTCTTCGTCTTCGAAGACGATGTCGAGAGGGATGTTCTCCGGCTCGAGGTGGATCTCCTCGACAGGCGGTACGGTGACGCTGACCACCTCTCCGGGCGTGAGCTTGAACGAGGACCGCCGCGGGACGCCGTCGACGAGCACGGCGCCATCGTCGATCAGGCTCTGCACGTAGGCGCGACTCAAGGTCTGTAACTCGTCCGTGACGTACCGGTCGAGGCGAAGATTGGTGTGCTCGTCATCGGGGCGGAGCTCAATCATGCCAGACGGTGTCGGTTGCGCGTCCAGCCCGTCGTCATCGTCGAAGATCTCGTCGTTGCTTGACTCCATCGCCGGACTAACCACCTTCAACGTAACGGTTCGCAATCGGCCCACCGCTCATCTTGGCCAGATGCGCATCGGAATCGGCCGAAGGTTCGACTGCGACATCGCGAGCGCCATGGTCTGCACGAGACATAGACCAGGCGAGCATCAGAACGCCGATCACCACCGCCGAGTCGGCTACGTTGAACTTCGGCCAAACCCCGATCGCAACGAAATCTACGACGTAGCCGAGCCGTAATCGATCGATGACGTTGCCAATTGCGCCGCCGACGACCAAACCCAGGCTCGTCGCCATCAGCAGAGACGGCTGCCCGGCGCGAAGGTACCGCCAGATCAACATCGCGATGATGGTCCCGGCGATCAGCGTGAGGAAAACACCCTGCCCTTCAAGGACACCGAACGCGGCCCCCGTGTTCTCGATGTACTCGAACGCCAAGAGCGATCCCAAAAGTTCGAACCGGTGTGACCCGGAGTCCCGCCCCAGTGACGCAGACGCTATGGCTTTGGTCGCCTGATCGGCGGCGATAGCAAGCGTGGCCACGATGAGCGGCAGGGCGACGCCAGGTTAACAGGCTGCCCCCGGGCCTATTCCCGCGTTCTGTAGACTCGCCCTTCAGCTACCTGCCCCCGTTCTGACGTTCGATGTTGGATTGGCAATCGATGCAATATGCCACGAACGGAAGATATTCCAGCCGCTCCTCGGCAATCTCTTTGCCACAGCGGGCGCATATGCCAAAGGTGCCCTCGTCCAACCGCCCGTACGCGTCGTTGATCTGGCCGAGGATGGATCGCAAATCGGCTTCGACTCTCAGGATGCGCTCCTGCTCCTGGACGTTGCTGCCGTCGTCGGCAAGATGATTGCCGACGCTGCCGTTCTCGTCGTCAGAGTCTCCACCGAGGGCGCGCAACTCCTCCTGGAGGTTTGCCAGTTCGGTTTCGGTGGTAACCTTGCGCTCGTCGAGCGATGCACGCATGGATTTGAGCTTCTTCGCAGCAATCATGTTTGTCAGCAGCCTTCGCGTGCCGAAGCGCTGGTGCCGTCCGAGGCACCGGAGCCTGGGGGATCGGTAGCCAGCGTTCGGAGTGGTGTGCACATCCCAGTCGTCGCGTGCAGGACATGCACTCGGCGCCTCTGGAAACCGATGGTAGCACAGCATCTGGGCTACCTCTGGTGCCCGGTTCAATAGCAAGCTGTCTGCCAGGACCCGGCCTGGCAGCCGTATTCCCGGCATTTATCGCCCCGATCGACGTGACGTAAGGGGAGGTTCTGGTTGGAGTCTCGTCCATTGCGACTGGTCATCGCCGGCGGTGGCACCGGCGGTCATGTTCTTCCCGCGATTGCCGTCGTCGACGAGCTCAGGCGACGCACACTCCCGCTCGACCTGCTGTGGATCGGAAGCCGTGACGGGATCGAGCGCGAGCGAGCCAGCCAGGCGGATATCCCGTTCCGGGCGATCCAGACGGGTAAACTCCGTCGCTACTTCTCCGTTCAGACTGTCACCGACGCCGTCAGATTGCCCGTCGGTACTGGCCAGGCGTGGCGCATTCTGCGCTCCTACCGACCTGAAGTCGTGTTCTCCACCGGGGGATTCGTCAGCGTGCCAACGGTAGCCGCGGCCGCCCGGATTGCCCCCATCTTGACGCACGAGCAGACGGCGGTGGTGGGATTGGCAAACCGGATCAACGCCCGCTTTGCCGACGTCTTTGCGGTTTCTCACGATCAAACCGCAGCCGCGGCCGGCGCTGTCCATAGCCAGGTCGTGGTCACGGGGAACCCGGTACGCGCAACCATGGCGGGCGGCAACGCCGCGGCTGGACGGACCTTTTGTGGGTTCACGGAGGATTTGCCGATTCTCCTGGTGACCGGGGGCGTGCGGGGTTCGACCCCGCTCAACGACCGGATCGCGGCACTGCTGCCACGTCTCCTTGAGACGTGCCAGGTCATCCACCAGACCGGCCCAGCCTCGGCGAACGGCGATGCCGAAAAACTCAAAGCCGTCCAGCAATCCTGGCCCGACGAGCTAAAACGCCATTACCGGGTCGTCGACGTCATCGGCAAAGAGATGGCCGATGTCATGGCGGCCGCAACCCTGGTCATCAGCCGGTCAGGAGCGGGCACCGTCACCGAAATCGCCTCGTACGGCCCGCCGGCCATCTTGATACCGCTCCCTGGTGCAGGCGGAGACGAACAAACCTGCAACGCTCGAGTCCTCAGCGACATCGACGCGGCGGTCCTCATTCCCCAGGCCGACGCCACGCCGGAGCGGCTTGGGCAGGAGATAATGGCGCTTCTAGCGGACAGTGATCGCCGGTCCCGAATGACTGCGGCGGCACGCACCCGCTCGCACCATGACGCGGCAGCCCGGGTGGCTGACGAGTTACTGCGTCTCGCCGGTCGTCCGCCAGGCGGCGCTCGCTAGCTCTCCATCGCGGCTTCCATCGCCTCACCGACGGTTCCGGCGCGGACGACCTCGATTCCCTCAGGCATTGACTGCGCACGCCGACCGGGAGCCGTCGGCACGATGACCCGGGAGAATCCTAGGCGCCGGGCTTCGTTGACCCGCCGGTCGAGCTGGTTCACGGACCGTAGCTCTCCTGACAGTCCGATCTCGCCGACGGCGACCGTCCCGGGATCGACCTGGCGGTCGCGGAAGCTCGAGCCGATCGCCAGCGCAACCGCTAGATCGGCGGCAGGCTCGGCGATTTTCAGGCCTCCGACGACATTGGCGTAGATGTCCTGGCCGCCGAGAGACAAGCCGACCCGCTTTTGCAGGACGGCGACCAGGAGTTGCAATCGATTAGCCTCAAGCCCGTTCGCGCTCCGGCGGGGCAGACCGAAAGCGGTCGAGGTCGTCAACGCCTGGACTTCGACCAGAATCGGGCGGGTTCCTTCCATCGTCACCGCGACAGTCGAGCCGGAAGCGCTGCGATTACGTTCTTCCAGAAACGCCTCGGAAGGGTTGCGGACCTCACGCATACCGGCGTCGGCCATCTCGAAGACGCCGACCTCGTCCGTCGAGCCGAACCGGTTCTTCACGGCCCGCAGTATCCGATACTGGTGGAACCGCTCGCCCTCCAGGTAGAGCACCGCATCGACCATGTGCTCGAGCACCCTCGGTCCGGCGATGGTTCCTTCTTTCGTGACATGGCCGATGATCAGAACAGGTATGTTGCGCGGCTTCGCCCATTGCATCAACCGGGCGGTGCACTCCCGCACCTGCGACACGCTGCCGGCCGCGGAGGTCAGTTCATCCAGGTATACGGTCTGGATCGAGTCGACGATCAGCAATCCGGGCGCGTGCTCGTCCGCCGCCGCCAGGACTTCGACCAGATTGGTCTCCGACAGGACCCATAGGTCGTCCTGAGGCAGCCCGAGCCGGTCCGCCCGCAATCGGATCTGCTGCGCCGATTCCTCCGCGGAGACGTAGAGGACCGTGCCGACCTGCCCGGCGAGAGCCGCCGCCGTCTGCAAAACGAGGGTCGATTTCCCGATTCCCGGATCGCCACCGATCAGGACCAGCGACCCTCCCACCAATCCACCGCCCAGCACCCGGTTGAGTTCTTCGATCGGGACGCTGATCCGGTCGATCGCGGCGGACCCGACCGACGACAGCGGCTGCGCCCGGGCAGTTGCCCTGATTCTGCTTGTGCCAGTCGATCCGCCCCGTCTTTCCTCGATTGTCTCGACCATCGATCCCCAGGTAGAGCAATTGGGGCAGCGCCCGAGAAACCCCGGGCTGACGTAGCCGCATTGCTGACAGACGTATGATGTCTTCGCCTTCGCCATACTTCACCGTTGCGATTGAGACGACGAAGGGGGTGGTCTAACTCCACCCCCTCCGCGCATCCGACGTTTGCTGTGTACCGATTGGCTACGAGACGCCCGCCAGCTCCGGCACATTGACGATTTCGAGCTTAAGGAGATCGTCCTCGACATCGACGCGAACCGTGCACCCGGCCTGGAAGCGGCTGTTGAGCAGCCCTTCCGCCAGGGGGTCCTCGATCAGGTTCTGGATGATCCGGCGGAGTGGCCGCGCACCATAGGTGTGGTCGTAGCCACGGTCCGCCAGAAGGTCCATCGCCGCGGTCGTGACCTCGATTTCGATGTCCTGTTCCGCGAGCTGCTTGCGCACCCGCGTCAACTCCAGCTCGACGATGGAGCGGATCTGCTCCTGGGTCAGAGAGTGGAACGCGATGACACCATCGAGGCGATTGAGGAACTCGGGCCGGAATGTCTGCTTGAGTTGGCCCATGACCTTCTCGCGCATCTTCTCGTAATCGCGCTGTTGCGCCTTCGCTTCGTCCTCCTTGAAGGCGAACCCGAAGTTGAGATCCCGCGAGATCTGATCAGACCCGACGTTCGAGGTCATGATGATGATCGTGTTGCGGAAATCGACCTTGCGGCCCTTGGCGTCGGCGAGATTGCCGTCCTCCATGATCTGGAGGAGCATGTTGAATGCCTCTGGGTGGGCCTTCTCGATCTCGTCGAGGAGGATGACCGAGTAGCTCTTCCGCCGCACGGCCTCGGTGAGCTGGCCGCCCTCTTCGTAGCCGACATAGCCCGGAGGTGCCCCGACGAGGCGGGAGACGGCGTGCCGCTCCATAAACTCCGACATGTCGATCTTGATGAGGTGGTCTTCCGAGCCGAACATGAACTCGGCGAGCGTCTTCGCCAGGTGCGTCTTCCCGATACCGGTCGGACCGACGAAGATGAAACTGCCGATCGGCCGCCGCGGATCCTTGATACCCGCCCGCGCCCGGCGGACCGCCTTGGAGAGCGTGGCGATCGCCTCTTCCTGGCCGACCACCCGGCGGTGCAGCGCCTCCTCCATGTGGAGTAACCGCTCGGACTCCTCGCCCGCGATCCGAGCCAGCGGGATGCCGGTCCACATCGAGACGACCTGAGCGATGTCTTCCTCGGTGACGTAGAGATCGTCGCCGGACTGCTGGTCGCGCAGCTCCTGCTCCTGATCCTCGATCCGGCTGCGGAGCTTGTGCTCGCGGTCGCGTAGCTCGGCCGCTCGCTCGAACTCCTGACCGGTAACCGCGGCTTCCAGCTCGCGTTGGACAGCCTGCAACCCGGCAAGCGCCTCTTTGAGGCTCGGAGGAGCAGCCGAGCGGTTCATCCGGACCCGGGAGGAAGCCTCATCGATCAGGTCGATCGCCTTATCGGGCATGAACCGATCGGTGACGTAGCGGGCGGCGAAGTTGGACGCCGCCTTAAGGGCCTCGTCGCTGATCTTAAGCTTGTGGTGCTCTTCGTAGAGGTGGCGGACACCGGTAAGGATGAGAATCGTCTCTTCGACGCTCGGCTCATCGACCTGGACTGGCTGAAAGCGTCGCTCTAGGGCAGCATCGCGCTCGATGTACTTGCGGTATTCGTCCAGCGTTGTCGCGCCGATGGTCTGCAGCTCACCGCGAGAGAGGGCGGGCTTGAGGATATTGGCGGCATCGACCGCACCTTCTGCAGCGCCGGCACCTACTAGGGTGTGAAGCTCATCGATGAAGAGGATCGAACCGGTCTCTTTGACCTCGGCGACGATCTTCTTCAGGCGCTCTTCGAACTCGCCGCGGTACTTCGTCCCCGCGACCAGAGCGCCAATATCAAGGGCAATGAGACGCTTGTTCTGGAGCTGCTCCGGTACATCGCCGCTGACGATGCGCTGGGCCAGCCCTTCGACGATGGCAGTCTTGCCGACACCAGGCTCGCCGATGAGGGCGGGGTTGTTCTTGGTGCGCCGGGAAAGGATCTGCATGACCCGGTCGATCTCCATCGACCTGCCCACCAACGGGCCGAGCTTGCTGTTGCGGGCCGCGTCGGTCAGATCGAATCCGAGCGCGTCCATGTACGGGGTCTTGGTCTGCTGCTTGCTTTGGTTTTGGTACGACGAGGACTGCGAGACGACCTGCATCACCTGGGCGCGCACCTTCTCCAGGTTGACGCCAAGGCTCTCCAGCACGCCCGCGGCGATGCCCTCGCCCTCCCGGACCAAGCCGAGCAATAGGTGCTCCGTCCCGATGTAGTGGTGGTTAAGGCGACGTGCCTCGTCGACCGCGAGCTCGATCACCTTCTTGGCGCGTGGGGTCAGCCCGATCTCGCCAGTGATCATCGTTTCGCCGCGGCCGATGATGAACTCAACCGCGGAACGCACTTTGGGCAACTGCACGCCCATGTTGCCGAGCACGCGCGCCGCAACGCCGTCACCTTCCCGCACCAGTCCAAGCAACAGATGCTCGGTGCCGATGTAGTTGTGGTTGAAGCGTTGGGCCTCCTCCTGGGCCAGGGTGAGGACCTTGCGGGCTCGCTCCGTGAATTTGTCGAACTTGTCCGCCATCCTGGATCTCCCGGTGCGTTCAAGGGACGTCTGGCCCCGCGGCCGCCCCGATACACCATCTCTACGATAGCACTACGGAATGGAAAGTGGTTCCGGACCAGTAGCACTCCCTGCAATGGAGGTCCTCCGGTAGGCACCCCAAAAGGGAGACGAAACCGAGTCGATCGGTACGGGGCGATCTTGGAGAGCCGTCGTTGGCGTCCTTCGGTAACCGGCCCGCGCGCCCGCCCCCGATCGTACCCGGGGCCAGCGCGCACGCCTGCTACGCCTGCTTGCTACCTATTACCGCCGATTCCGTTCCAGGACAAGGCCCATCCTCACCTTTTCCCGATACGATCGGATCGAGGGTAGTCCGCGGCAATCGGCCGGGAACACTGCCCGTCCGGCTAGGGGCAGGGATCCGCGTGCATCTAAGACGACGACGGACCCTGATTGTCACACCGTCCGGGGATGCCAAAACACAGGCGCCCTCGCGAGCGCCCTCGTCCGAGGGTTGGCTTTCCAACCGGTTACCCAAGTATACGGCAACTTCTCGCAAAGAGACGACGGCGGGCGCATGAGCGCCCGCCGTCGTCACGATCTTTATACAATCAAGACCCAATGGGATTGCGAACCGGGCGAAACCCGACCCGCCGCCCATCACGAGTTGGCGGGGACCGCTTCGTCGTCCGCGGTTGACTCGACCACCGGGGCCGTCTCCTCGGCGGACGATTCGGGCTCCTCGCTGGCCGCCTCGACTGGCGCAGGCTCTTCGGCTGGAGCCTCTGCCACAGCGGCTTCCTCGACCACCGCCTCAGCAGCAGCCGGCTCTTCAGCCGGAGATTCTGGCTCGGCCGGAGCAGCGACTTCAGCCTCGACCGGTGCAGAAGCCTCGGCCTCGACCTCAGCCTCAACCGGAGCGACCTCGGCGACCGCAGCCTCAGCTGGAGCAGTTGCTTCGGCCTCGACCGGCGCTGCGACCTCGGCCTCGACCGGGGCGGCCTCGGCGGCAGTCTCAGCCGGAGCCCCCTCTGCTACGGCCGGCTCATCGCCACCGACGACCTCTTCAACGAGGTCTGGAGCGCCGGCCATCGCGAAGGCCATCGCCATCGCCGACAGCTCCTCGTCCTGGAGGTCGACCGGCAGTTCCGGCGCCGGGCGAGTCCGGGAAGCCCGGCGATCCGCCTTCGGCGCACGCGGCGTGGAGATTTCGGCGACGTCCTGGCTCGGCGTACCAGCGACCGCCTGGACAATGGCATCGGTCTCGGCCTCGATGACCGGGGCCTCGGTGTCGCGCTGCTCGGAGGACGCCGGGTCGCCGGCAATTGCGGCGGCGCCCAGATCCTCGGACTGCGGCCCTTCTTCGGTGGTGACCGTCTCCTCTCCGGAGGTATCTCGCGCCGGTGCGGGCTCGATGCCCTCGGCCTCGATCGCCGCCCGGAGCGCCTGCTGCAGCGCGTCGCGCTCGGCCAGACCCTCTTCACCGAAGGCAGCGACCAGCTCCGGATCCGGAGTATCCAGCGCGCGGCGGAGGCTCAGGCCCATGCGCCGGCGCTGGGGATCGATGCGGATGATGCGGAGCAAGAGCGGCTGGCCCTCGTGGACGACCTGCTTCGGATGCGTGATCCGCTCGTCGGCCAGCTCGGAAACGTGGATAAGACCCTCGATCCCGTCCTCGATCCGGGCGAAGGCACCGAAGTTGGCAAGCTGGGTGACGGAGCCGCGCACCAACTGCCCGACCTCGTACTTGGCGGCCACACGGCTCCAAGGCTCGGCCTGGGTCCGCTTGATCGACAGGGCGATCTTCTTCTCCTGAGAGTTGATCCCCAGGACGTAGACATCGACCTCCTGACCAACCCGCAGCACTTCGCTTGGGTGGCGGACACGGCTCCAGGAGAGCTCGGAAAGGTGGACGAGCCCGTCGGCCCCGCCGATGTCGACGAAGGCGCCGAAGTCGCAGATGGAGGAGACGCGACCCTTGCGAACCTCGCCCTCCTTCAGCTCCTGGATCAACTGCTCCTTCATCACGTCGCGGCGTTCCTGAATCGCCTGACGCTCAGAAAGGATCAGCCTGTTCCGGTGGCGATTGATCTCGATGACCTTGAGCGGAAGCGTGGTGCCGATCAGGCGGGCCATGTCGGCCTGCTTGCTCGCCTCGTCGCCGCCCCGGATCTCCGTCACCTGAGAGGCCGGGACGAATCCCCGGACCCCGTCGAGATTCACCAGGAGGCCACCTTTGTTGTAGTTGGTGACTTCGGCCTCGATGACCTCGTTGGCTTCGTGCAGATCTTGCAGCCGCCGCCAGCTCTTTTCCTGGCGGGCGCGGTCGATGGAGACGACCGGGTGCCCTTCAGGGTTTTCGGGCTGGACGACAAAGACCAGGATTTGGTCCCCGAGCGTGAGCGCCTGCTTCTCCTCAGAGGAAAGCGTGGAGTACTCGCGCGCCGGAACGATTCCCTCCGCCTTCGACCCGATGTCGACCAGGAGCTCGTCGCGGTCGATATGCATGATGGTCCCGTCCATGACATCCCCGTATTTCAGGGTCTTATAGTCATGGCTGGGATCATTGAGGAATTGTTCCATGAGCGACGCCCCGAACACGTCGCCGTTGCTTTCCGTAGCGACATCCGTCGCCGTGGCAGCATCAGCGCCGGCCTGGGCCTCTTGCTCGCGAATCTCCGAACCGTCCATACACCTTCCTTAGTACCAACAGAAACGCGCGGACTCCCCTGCCCATGCAGTTCCGTTCTGGAACCGGCAGGCCAGGAGAGATGTATCCGTTAGTATACCGCCGGGCCAGAAATTCCGGCAACTGGTTTAGGGTGAGCTATACCGCGGTCGCAACGGCGGTTGGCACCGCCGATGAGCCAAACCCCCGCTCTCGCAATGCAGCGCGCAGCGCGTCGAGCGTAAGCTGGAGCGATTCCTCGTCGCACCAGCCCATATGGCCGATCCGGAGCATGGCATCGGCGTAGCGTCCCTGACCCGCCCCAATCTCGATCCCGGTCGCCTCGCGGACGCTCTTCACCAGCGCTTTGCCCGGGTGTTCCGGCGGCAGGGCGATGCCGGTAACCGTATTGGACACGTAGTTCGAATCGGCGAAGAGCTCCAGGCCAAGATCCCGAACCCCCGCCCGGGTGAATTCGCCCCACCGCCGGTGCTGCTCCCACACCGATTCCAAGCCCTGTTCCAGAATCTGCGTCAACGCCGCGTGAAAGGCGTAGACGAGCGTGAGCGACGGGGTCGTCGGCGTCATCCCATCCGCGGCGGCCTTCCGGTTTGCGCGCAGGTCCCAGTAAAACCTGGGGAAGGTCGAACGCTCGGTCGCCTCCCACCCCCGGGGCCCTATCCCGCAGATCAGCAGGCCCGGCGGGCACATCCACGCCTTTTGGGAGCCGGAGAGGACAAAGTCGATTCCCCAGTCGTCCATTTCCAGGGGTAGGCCGCCAACGCCGCTGACGGAATCAACCACCACGAGCGCGCCGTGGTCTCGGACAATCGCCGCCAATTCCGGCAACGGATTGGTAACTCCGGTCGAGGTCTCGTTGTGGGTGAGAAAGACGCCTTTGACGTCCGGGTTCTGGCTTAAGGCGTCACGCAGGAGTTCCGGCGTCACGGCCTGTCCCCAGGGAACCTCGAGCGTGCGAACATCGAGCCCGAACACCCTCGCGACCTTGGTGAACCGCTCGCCAAAATCGCCGCAGACGGTCGAGAGGACCGGGTCACCGGGCGAGAACAGGTTGACGACCGCGACTTCCCATCCGGCAGACCCCGACGCCGCCCACGTGAGAACGTCGCCGTCCGTCCGATGGGCCAGCTTCGCCATGCGCAACGTCTCGGTATAGAGCGATTTAAACCCCGGTCCCCGGTGGGGGATCATCTCCCGCTCCATCGCGGACATCACGGCTGGCGGGACGGGCGTTGGCCCTGGAATTCTGAGGCTGGTTGGCATGCTCGGTCGCACTTTCTCGTTTGTTTGTTTATTTCAATCCTCACCCCTCCCGCGGGAGGGGCGCGACGGCCCGCCCAGTTAGTATAGTCAGCCCTATTCGGACTTGATGCTCGTCAGGTGCCGCGGATCGCTAAAAAGGACGAGATCCGGGTCGATCTTGCCGTCCGAAACATGGATCAGACCAACGCCAAAATGCGGTGCCCAGCGGCGATCGGTCGCCGAACCCGGGTTGAACAGGATCGTGCCGCTGTCTCGCTCGATCAGGGGGATATGGCTATGGCCGTAGACGGCGCAATCGACTCGCCCCGCGAAACGCCGCTTTGCCTCGCTTCGGGCCGATGACCCGCCGTGGCCGTGTACCAACCCAAACCGGTGCGGACCGACCGTGAATTCGGCCGTTTCCGGCAGGTTCTCCTTGAGGACCGCGTCGTCGTTGTTACCCTGTACCGCCAGCACGGGCGCGATCTCGCTCAACGCCAGAAGCACGCCGGAGGTATTGACGTCTCCAGCGTGCAGGATCAATCCCACCTGGAAGCGGATAAAGAGGTCGACGACCTCGGGAGGCAGTCGCCGAGCCCCCCGGAGGTAGATGTGGGTATCGGAGATGACGCCGATGGCCATCGGTGATGTGAAGGTCCGTTCGGGCGAAGGCTGGAACCGCAACGCACTAATCACCCGTCGTGACGGCTCCAATGTCGGCGGCACGCAAGATTCGGCGGACTTCGTCCGCCTCCTTGTCAGAAAGGGGCAGCATCGGCGGTCGGGGCAACCCGCCCCGGAGACCGACCGCCTCCATCGCCACCTTCAGACCCGGGATACCGAAGCGCGAGGTCACCGCCGCGTTCGGGGCCAGCATGCGAGCTTGGAGCGCGCGCGCGGCATCGTGCTCGCCGGCATGGAACAGGCGAGCCAGCTCAACGCACATATCTGGCGCCACGTTGCCGAGAGCCAAAATGCCTCCGGTAGCCCCCAGGCAGAGGGCCGCGTAGAGGAAGCTGGCGGAGCCAGCCAGGACACCGAAGTTCGGCGCGGCGCCCGCGACCATCTCAGCCACTTTCGGCGCGTTGCCGCCCGAGTCCTTCACGCCGACAATGTTCGGGTGGGCGGAGAGTTCGTTGACCAGATTGGTGGCCAGATCGACCCCGGTGTAGGCCGCCATGACGTACACAATCACAGGCACAGGCGAAGCGTCGGCAACGGCATGGTAGTGGGCGAGGTTGGCGGCGTAGTCATAGCGAGGCTTGTAGTAGTGTGGCGTCACGACCAGGGCATAGTCGATCCCCTGCGCGGCCGCGCGCTTCGTCAGCTCGATCGTCCCCTTGGTCGATTCGGTCCCGGTCCCGGCCATGACCACCTTGCGGCCGCCGATCGCTTCGACGCCCGCCTCGATCAAGCGCAGCTTCTCATCGCCATCGAGCAAGGCAAACTCGCCATTCGATCCCAGCAGGACGACGCCATCCAGCGGCGAGGTCGCGTACCAGTTCATGTTGCCGCGGAAGGCATCGAGGTCGAGTTCTCCATCGTCCCCGAAGGTGGTTGCGACCGGTGCGAAGACGCCTGCTGGTACCTGTGGTTCCGCCATGTTGTCCTCCCGTTGTCCTGCCGATACCGTCCGTTCAACCGGCTCTGAGCCTGGTCTAGATCGTCGGCCGCTCGTCGATCACCGAATAGATCGCTCCACTGGCGATGCTCGTCACGACCGCCCCAAGCACCGCACCCCAGAGGCTGATCGTCACGCCGACGCTAAGCACCGCGCCAAGCGCAAACACCAAGGCATTCAATACCACGGTGAAGAGGCCCAGTGTCAGACAACTCAGCGGCAATGTCAGCATCCGAATCGCCGGCAACAAGAACGCGTTCAAGAGGCCGACGACGATGGCAAAGATCATGACCGAGGTCGCGTCGTCGTAGCGGATCAGGCGCTTGGAGACGGTCGCGAGGATGAGCACCGCGAAGGCGCTGCCGATCAGATAGGCAATGAGTCGGTTCGTCACCCGGCTCCGCCCTTCGCAGCGGTCAGTACCGAAAATCCGTCGAACTCGTGATGGGCGACCCCCCCGTCGAGCCGATCCGGCTGCCTGCCGCCCAGGATGTCCCCGACGGCGTCACGCATTGCCGGGAGCAAGGCAGGATCCATCGGGCTGGCGCAATGGGAGGGGTAGACGGTCCGGAGCACCGGCTCCAACAATGCCAACCTCGTCAGCGACCGGTGGTATGCCTCCAAGTCGGCCTCGGAGGAATGCGCGTAGAGGGCGCATGGATACGCGACATCAGTGCTGAAAAGCACACCTGAGTCATGATCTAAGAGAGCGATCCCGCCCGGAGAATGCCCTGGGCAATGGATCACCTCCAGCGTCCTGCCGCCAAGATTAAACGCCTCTCCGCCCTGCAACATCCCCGTCGGGTGCGACGGGGGGATTGTGGCCGTGTTGGGATCAAACGCGGGCGGAAGCGGACCACTTAGGTGCTCAGGGGCGAAGGCTCGGCGGAGGCGCTCGTTCCCAACGCCTTGGGGAAGCCAATGGGCCTCGGCCTCATGGATCCAGATCTCGTCAAAGCGCCAGTTTCCGCCGATGTGGTCCCAGTGGGCGTGGCTATTTACCACGAACACCGGCCGGTCGGTCAGCCCTTCGACGATGCTTCGGATATCACCAACGCCCATGCCGGTGTCGATCAGCATCGCGCGCTCGGTCGCCGACGATGAGGTTGGATTTCACCTCTTCCGAATGCAGCGGCTCGACGATCGTGTATATTCCGGGCTCTGGTGCCCGGACTTCGAACCAGCCCTGCACGAGCGATGCGGGATCGAGCCCCCTTGCCTCATCACTCATCTCGCCGCACACCCCCACACCATCGCAGTATTCAGTCGGACTGAGTATAGCGAGGGAAACGACCTACGGCGCGGCCCGATCCTGTGCTATCCTTTTGACAGTTATGGTCAACTGCCGTAGCGGTGGGCATGGCAGTTGGCAACGGGGTGGCAACAATGCATCAGATTCGAACGTCTCCAACAGCGACCCTGGAATCAGCTCCCCAGATCGAAAGGACTACGGTAGCCAGGGTAGACAGCTACGGTTGTCCGGTCGCTCGAACCGCTCAGATCATGGGCAACAAGTGGACTCCCCTCATTGTTCGTGACCTCGCCACAGGGCAGCGCCGGTTTAGCGAGCTGGAACGATCACTGCACGGCATCAGTCCGAAGACGTTGTCCGAGCGGCTGAAGCGCCTCGAGGAGGCCCACGTGCTCGAGCGCCGCTGCTTCGCCGAAGTACCGCCACGGGTGGAATACTCGCTGACGGACAAGGGGCATGCGCTCCTCCCGGTCATCGAGAGCATGCGCGAATTCGGGCTGCACTGGCTGTCCGACGAGGACTGCGATGATCAACATCACGCCCAGGGGTGCTCGCTGGGAGACTAGCAAAAGCCTGAGGTTGTCCACGAGAAAACGCCCCGTCGGACCGGTCCGGCGGGGCGTTCCTCGTTGCTTGGCCATACTCCTTACGTTCGTGGCGGCTACCCGTGAGCTTCTATGCCCGCCGGAAACAGGTCGACGAAGCTCACGATCGATTGGATCCGGCCGTCGCTCGTCAGTCTGCCGAAGTCGACGCCGGCCGCGACGGGCGAGTCCCCGCCAACCGGCGCGATCTCCCAGGCAAACCGGACGGCGTCGTTGTGAGCGCTTGGCTCCCCGGCCATGCGAAACTCGTGCGCCGAGAAGTGCTCCTGAAGTCCGGCCGCCACGCCGTTGATCTCGTCGATACCGTCGGCCCGAAACAGCGGCCCCAACAGATAGCCGTCTTCTGCCCAGGTTTGAGCGAGCAAGGCACACCGCCGCTCCTGGTCGCGCTCATTCCAGACCGCAAAGTACCGTGCCAAAAGCTGGGAGATGTTGTCCATTCGTGTCACCTCGTGTCGCGGTCACCTCGAATCGCTTCACCGAGAGCGGCGAGCGGTGCCGGTCACATCCGGCGACGACGATGGTGACGAAATCGCGGCAATGACGCTATTACCTGGCAGGTAATCGAATCTCGGTCTGGGTCGGCTATCGTTAGCGCATGGTTACGACGCACCGCCCTGTTGGGGAACTTCTACGAAGTTGGCGAGAACGGCGCAGGTACAGCCAGCTGGGTCTGGCCTCGGAGGCCGAGGTGTCGGCGAAGCACCTGAGCTTCGTCGAGACTGGCCGCGCCCGCCCGAGCCGGGACATGCTGCTCCACCTCGCCGAACAGCTCGAGATTCCGCTCGCCGATCGCAACGGGCTGCTGGTTGCGGCTGGGTATGCTCCGGCGTTCGCAACGAACTCGCTGGACGACTCCCCTTTGGAATTCGCCCGAGATGCAGTCGACAAAGTGCTTGCCGGCCACGAACCGTATCCAGTGGTGGCGGTCGATCGCTACTGGAATCTCCTCGCGGCGAACCGGTCTATCGGATTCTTTCTCGAGGGAATCCCGGCCGCCTTGATGCAGCCGCCCGTTAACGTCTTCCGGCTGAGCCTCCACCCAGGTGGTCTAGCACGTCGGATCGTCAACTACGCCGAGTGGCGGGCGACCATCCTCAGTCGTGTCCACCGCCAGGGGACCATCACGGGTGACCCCGCCTTCGCCGAGCTGCTCGATCAGCTGTGGGCATTTCCCGCCCCCGACGAGTCAGTGGACGCGCTGGCCGAACATGCCCTTCCCGCGGGCGACATCGCCACGACGCTGAGGCTGCGGACAGAGCATGGGCTGATGTCGTTCCTCTATACGACGACCGTATTCGGCTCAGCGGTGGAAGTCACACTCTCGGGCCTTACCATCGAGTCGTTTTTCCCCGCCGACCGCGAGACGGCGGTCATCCTCCGCCGGTTGGGCGACACGTCCAGCACCGCCCAGCAGGACGGGGACATGCCAGGCTAATGGTCCGTCAACACTCGTTCGCGTGCCGGATTGGGGTGGTAGGGGCCCCCGCTTGCGGTGCCCGGTTCCCGAAAACGGGCGTCGCGGTGGGCAACCGGGCAGGGCAAGTCCTGCCCCTACGAGATCGGCACATCAGGCTTGACAGAGGACTAGTTACCGCCAATCAGAATGAGCTCGCGCTGCGGCGGCGCCAGCCACTCGATCCCGTCCGCCGTCACTACGAAGTCATCCTCGATCACCGCCAGGCCGTAGTTGGGAATGCTGAAGCCCGTCTCGAGGACGTAGACGTGGTTCTCTTCGACGACCTGGTTCGGGAGCTCGCCGTAGCGTTCCCAGCGTGGGCCGAGTAGCACGCCGCCGTCGTGGCAGGCGCGGCCCATCTGATGGCCGAGACCGTAGTTCCAAGTCGGCAGGTTGTGCTCGGCGAAGTAGTCGCGGGCAATCTTGTCGATCTCCCAACCGACGACGCCTGGCTTGATCGCGGCGGCGGCCATCTGGATCGCGGCGTCGATGTAGGCGAACTGCTCGCGTACATCGGCGGGCGCCTCGGTCTCACCTTCCCGCAAGAAGTAGAAGGTCCGCTGCATATCGGAGGTGTAGTCCTCCTGATTGACGCCGAAGTCGATGCGCAGCAGTTCTCCTGGCGCGGTCTTGAACTCACCGGGGAGGGTGTGCCCGACTGGAGACTCGGGACCCGCGGTCACGGTCGGGCAGTAGCGCCGGTCCCAGGAGGTGCCGACCCCGCGGCGCTCACACTCGGCGTGCATGAAGGCCTGGATCTCGAGTTCGGTCAATCCGGGGCGCAGCCAAGCCGTCAGGGCGTCCCAGATCTCGACCGTGGTGTTGACGGCCTGCCGGATTCGCCGGATCTCTTCGGCCGATTTCCTGCCGCGGACCCGCGTCACGATGTCCTCGCCGGTTACGACCCGATCGAGGTACGGGGTTCCGGCCAACCAGCCCTGGACATTGAGCCACATGCCGTAGGTCAATCCATCGGCCATGTAGTTGCCGGGCGAGAAGTTCAGGGCGATCGAGCGGGGTCGAGCCGCTCGATCGTCTCCCGGAATGGCGTGCTCAGCCCCTGGACATAGCCGATAACTTCTGCCCAGGCGCCGGTGCCTTCGACGTTGGGGACATCGGCAGTGCCGACGATGGCGACCCGGTCGCCGTTCGCGGTCAGGATGAATGCCGACTCCCAGGTCACACTCGTGCCCGCGATGAACGGCAGGCTTGGATCCCCGAGCACATCGCTCTCACGGCCAAGCAGGATCCAGGCGTCGATTCCCTCTTCGTTCAGGACACCGATCGCCTGGTCGACTTTTTCGCGAACGAGCGCGGCGTCATTGTTCGTCCCCAACTTGCAATCTCCCCTCAGATGCGTTCTGGATACTAATCCGTTGGCCGCTAACGGCGAGCCAGCGCGATTCTACGCCCGGATATGACGATCGGGTGCGGCGCTCATGATCGGTATACTGCCGCACGAGAGATTCACGCGGAAAAGCGACTAGCGAGGACTGGACATGGTGGCGCAGTTGGATCAGACGGAGATGCAGCGGGATGGCGCGAGCGCGCCGGATCGCCGGCTCCGCGTATTTTCGGGCATTCAACCGTCGGGCATCTCCCACATCGGCAACTACCTGGGCGCGATCCGCAACTGGGTCCGGCAGCAGGAGCAATACGACAGCATCTTCTGCGTCGTCGATCTCCATGCCCTCTCGCTCCCGACCAATCGCGACGACCTCCGCGCCCAGATCCGCGGCATGGCGAACGTGCTCCTTGCCTGTGGGATCGATCCCGAGCAATCGATCCTCTTTGTCCAGTCCGATGTCCGTGAGCACTCGGAGCTCTGCTGGTTGTTATCGTCCGTGACGCAGTTCGGCGAACTTCAACGGATGACGCAGTTCAAGGACAAGTCGGTTGGCAAGGGGCTCAATGTCTCGGCGGCGCTCTTCACCTACCCGATTCTTCAGGCCGCCGACATCATCCTCTACGACGCCGACCTGGTGCCGGTAGGCGAGGACCAGAAGCAGCACATCGAGATTACTCGCGACATCGCCACCCGGTTCAACGCGCGCTACGGCGAGACGTTCGTCTTGCCGAAGCCGGACATCAAGCCGGACGGCGCCAGGATTATGTCACTGGATGATCCGTCAAAGAAGATGAGCAAGAGCGACCCGAATCCCTCCAGCTTCATCGCGCTGACCGACGACGCCGATACGATCCGCCGCAAGATGCGGCGGGCCGTAACCGATTCCGGCAGCGAAGTCCGTGCGACGCCCGAAAAGCCCGCTCTGACCAACCTGCTAACCATCTATAGCTTGTTCAGCGGGGAGCCGATCTCCGAGATCGAAGAGCGCTACGCCGGCAAGGGATACGGCGCCTTCAAGGGTGACCTCGCCGAGATCGTCGTGGCGGCGATCTCTCCAATCCAGGAGCGACTGCTCGAACTCGAAGCCGACCCAAGCATCGCCGCAAAGGTCCTCGCGGCCGGGGCGGACCGGGCGCGGGAATTTGCGGCCCCCAAGATGGAGCTGGCCCGCGACCGCATCGGCCTCGGCTCGGCAAGCATCGGGGCCTGAGGAGGCAACCAATGGCGGCACGGGCGGGCAACAAGCGAGGGGCGGCGGGACTTCGTTTCGAGGAGATGACTCGGACTGAACGCGTCATGGCGGCGGTTCGCGGCGAGCCCGTCGACCGCCTGCCCGTTTGCTTCTGGCATCACTTCCAGCCGCACGGCTCCGGCCGCAAGCTGGCCGAGGCGAGCCTGGCCTTTTTCGACCAAGAGTTCGACCTCGACATCCTCAAGCTGATGCCGGATGTCCCCTATCCGTTTCCAAATCGCTCCATCTCGAATGTGGAGCAATGGCGTCTGTTCGAACCGATCGACCAAGATCGCTCACGGTTCTTCTCCCAGCGTGTAGAAGCGGTAAGTGCCCTCCGCGACGAGTTAGGATTCGACACTCCGATCGTCGTCACGCTGTTCAGCCCATTGACCGAAGCGCTCTACGCCGCGGTTGACCACCAACACTTTCTGCACCATGCCCAGGAGGCCGGACCCGTAGTCCACGAGGCACTCGCCACCATCGCGGAGAATCTACGGGCCCATATCCGGGACGTGATCGCCGCGGGTGCGGACGGCGTCTTCTTCGCGCTCCAGGGCGTGACGGCAGCAGGTCATGAGCGAGGCGCAGTACCGAGAGTTCGGCCGACCGTACGACTTGCTGGCACTCCAGGGCGCGACGAATGGATGGCTGAATGTCCTCCATATTCACGGCGAGAAAGACCTGCACTTCGAGACCGTGCTCGACTACCCCGTGGACGTCCTCAGTTGGTCGGACAGGATGGCCGGTCCCAGCCTGAAAGAGGCCAGGGCCGTCACATCGAAATGCTTGATGGGCGGCTGGCATGAATTTGGGCCGCTCTCTAAAGGCCCCGAGGAGGCGATCCGGGAGGAAGCCGCTGACGCCGTCGCCCAGACGGGTAGCCGAAAATTGATCCTGGCCGGAGGCTGCTCCGTCCCCGACGACACCGACGAGCGCTGGCTCCACGCCGCCCGCGAGATCGTCGACGAGCTCGATGTCGCCTAATCTCAGCCGAGACCACGAGAAAAGCCTCAAATCTGCATTATTCTTAGCGTCGGTACGATGTGTACCGTGGAGTACGCCCGTTTCCTGGAGGAGGGGTCTGTGATCGAGCCGAGCACCAAGAACATACGGATCGTCGATCGGTTGGCAGCCCAACTCAGCCGCCGCATGCTCGTGCGCGGCGGAGCAGGCGCCGGACTGGTCGCGGCCGGGGCCGTTGCGCTCCGCCATTCGCCCGCGATGGCCCAGGACGCCACACCCGTCGAGGGCGGACCGCCGCCCCTGCCGGAGGGCGCGACCGTCGTCGCTGAAGGACTCATCAACCCGCGCTTCATCGCGATCGGCGTCGACGGAACCCTCTACGTCTCGGAGTCCGGCACCGGTGGAGATGAACCGATCACCGAACCGGCCGGGGGTGAAGAGTCCGCCGCGTCGCCAGAGGCATCAGAGGCGACCGCGCCAGCGGCTTCGCCCGTCGCGGACGAGCCGATCGGCAGCCGCGGGTTCACGGGGCAGGTATCGGCGATCGCGCCGGACGGGACCGTCACCGTTGTGGCGACTGGCCTTCCCTCGTACAACGTTGAAGGTCCGACCGGCCCGAACGGGATCGCGCTGGCCGCGGACGGAGCGATCATCCTTGCAGTCGGCGGCGCTGGGCCGGTGACGCCCTCCGTCGACCCCCTTCCGAACGAAAACTCCGTGCTCGCCATCGACCCCGCCACCGGCGACTTGACGCCGATCTCCGACATCGGCGCCTTCGAGCGCTCCGACAACCCGGACGGCACGACCGTCGACTCCAACCTCTACGGACTGTCGATCTCGCCCACCGGAACCATCCGCGTTGCGGACGCAGGCGGCAACTCCGTCTACAACGTCGATCCCGCGACCGGTGAGTTCACGGTCCTTGCGGTCTTCGAGAACGTTCCCTTGCCTGAAGGCGCACAGGGTCCCCCGACGCTCCAGGCCGTGCCGACGAGTATCGTCGAGAATCCGGCTGGCGGTGTCTACGTCGGGCTCCTCGGCGGCGGTCCATTCCCACCGGGCGCCGCGAAGATCATGGCCGTCACCGAGGACGGCACCGTGACCGAACTCGCCGGCGGGCTGACGATGGTGGCCGATGTCAAGATCGGCCCGGACGGCCAACTTTACGCCTGCCAGCTCTCGACCAACTTCCTGGCTGAGATCCCCGCCCCCGGCAACGTCGTCCGCGTCCTGGCCGACGGCACCCAGGAGGTCGTCGTCGACGGCCTCATGCTCCCCAACGGCATCGCATTCGATGCCACGGGCAATCTCTACGTCGTCGTCGGCACAGTCAGCATGGGCCCTCCGGCCGGCATGATCCTCCGCATCGACGGCATCGCCGTGTAGCGCTGCCCGAGCCAGGCCGGACGCGTAACGATCCAAATCACATCGAAAAGAGCCGCCGGTGGTCTTCCACCGGCGGCTCTCGTTCGCACGCGATGCTTGGCCCCGGCGTGGGCAGGCTGAACCTTCGGTCAGCCTGCCGTCGCGCCCGCCAGTGCCGCGCTCGCGACCTTGTCGCGCTTCTCCATGATCGTCGTGGAGTGACCAGCGTCCAGGCGGGCCTTCGGGTCGTAGAAGGTCACCGCATGGTTGACGGCAGTGACCGCCTCCGCCGCGCCGGTCGCGATCAGCTTGAACTTCGCCGGGTAGGCGACGATATCGCCCGCCCCGTAGACGCCAGGGATGTTGGTCGCCATCGTGATCGGATCGACCACGATCTGGTTGCGCTGCAGTTCAAAGCCCCAGGTCTTCAGCGGTCCGAGGTCGGCAACGAAGCCGATCGCAACGATCAGCTCGTGCGCGGTGATACGCTCCTCGTTGCCTTCGCCGTCTTTGAACGTCACTCCGGCCAAGCGGCCGTCTTCGCCGGCGTGGACAGCGGTAATCTCGCAACCCGGGTAACGCAGGTCGCAGGTCGAGGCCTCCAACTCCTGAACGGTCTTCTCGTGGGCGCGGAACTTCGAACGGTGGATGAGGGTCACGTGGCTTGCCACCGGCTCAAGCGTCACCGCCCAGTCGACCGCCGAATCGCCGCCGCCGACGATCACGACCTCCTTGCCCGCGAAGTCTGCCACCCGCTTGGCAAAGTAGTGAACGCCCTTGCCTTCAAGGTCGGTAATGCCGGGCGCCTCGATTCGTTTCGGCTCGAAGGCACCGACTCCGGCGCAGACGATAACCGTCCGGCTCCAGCGATTGCCCTTACTCGTGCCGAGTCGGATCAGGCCGTCCTCGGTCCGCTCAAGTTCGAGGACTTCTTCGTTGAGTCTGATCACCGGATCGGATCGCTGCGCCTGCAGTTCGCATTGCTCGACGAAATCCTTCGCCAGTACCTTCGGGAATCCGATGACGTCATAGATGTACTTTTCGGGATAGATGGCGGTTAGAGCACCGCCGACCTCTTCCAGCGAATCGATCACCTGGGTGCGAGCGCCGCGCAGGCCGGCATAGAACGCTGCAAATAAACCGGTCGGTCCGGCGCCGATAATGCTGATATCGAAGATGTCGCTGGGTTGGCGGGAATCGGCCCCATTGAGGCGGGCCTGATCACCAGCGCCGTTGCTTGCCAAAGTGGACACGACTGAGATCTCCTCGCGGAATATATGACCGTGCCCTATGGCCCGAAACTCCACACGGACATGTCAAGACTGGACGGTCAGCGCATATCGTACCATCGGGGTCAGAGGTACCCAGCAGTTTTCGCGGAGTGATGGCCATCGCCGTAGTGGACATTGCCGCGATGTTCGGGCCACCCGTACAATCGGGCGGTCGCATGCCTGTATCGCGCAACCGGCAACCCGCTACCGGTGCTCTCCGGTCATGGCGCGCCGCCTAAACGTACACCGAGGAGGTCCTGCACCGATGTCCCAGGTCGCCGATCGCTCGACCCGGCTCCAGCATCTACTCTCCAAGCGCGCGGCGGACCTCCCGTCAAAGCCTCGATTAGATGCAACCCAGGCAGCCAACCAGATTTCGTTCACCTACGGCTTCCCTGACCCGACCTCCCTCCCCGCGGATCAGGTGGCCGAAGCCACGGTGCGAGCACTGAAAGAGCGGGGGCACGAAGCCCTGCAATACGGCGACGCCAAGGGATACGCCGGCCTGATCGATGAGTTGACGAAAAAGCTCAACCGCGATCAGGGGCTCAATGCACATCGCGAAAACGTTCTCCTCACCGCCGGTGGTTCGCAGGCCCTGCAGCTGGTGCTCGATGCGCTGGTGGACTGGGGCGATACCGTCATCACCGAAGAGCCGACCTGGATGGGTGCGGTGCGGGCATTCAAGAACGTCGGCGCACAGCCAGTGGCCGTGCCGGTCGATGACCAGGGCATGGATGCTGACGCGCTGGAAGGGGTGCTCAAGGACCTCAAGGCCAAGGGGATTACCCCGAAGCTGATCTACATCATCATCAACTTCCAGAACCCGGCCGGCGTGACCACAACCCTGGAGCGGCGCAAGAAGATCGTCGCGCTCGCCCAGGAATACGGCACGTTGATCCTCGAGGACGACGCCTACTACGATCTGCGCTTTGAAGGCGAATTCTTGCCGCCGCTCTATGCGCTCGATGACAGCGGCAGCGTCCTCTACCTGGGCACCTTGTCAAAGATCATGGGCGCCGGCATGCGGATCGGCTGGCTTGTCGGTCCGGCCGACTTGATCCAGCGCCTGGCCGTCCTCAAGATCGACGGCGGCACAAACGTCTTCGGAGCCCACGTCGCCGCCGAATGGCTCCCGGAGCATCTCGACAGCCATATCGAAAAGCTGCGCAAAATCTACCACCGCCGCCGCGATCTGATGATCGCCGCCCTGAAGAAGCACATGCCGGAGGGGGTCACCTGGTCCAATCCCGAAGGCGGCTTTTTCATCTGGGTGACGTTGCCGGAAGGACTTGACGGCGAGGTGCTGGGGACGCAGGCCAAGGAGCGCGGCGTCGTCATCCTCCCAGGCGGAGGCTGCTTCGTCTCTGACACTGGCGCAAATACCATCCGCCTGTCTTACTCCTACGCCCAGGACGACCAGATCGAGCCGGGCATCCAGACGCTGGCGGAGATTATTAAGGGCGACTTGCTCGAAACCGGCCGGGCATAAGCCATTCCACCAGATCCTGGGCCGCAGCTCGCGTCGGAAAGGTTGACTGCGTCTTGGGGCCGCCTGCGACTTCCGGTCCAGGACTTCATGACGGAATTCCTTCGAGGACAAGAGATGCGTTGGTTGGTGCGACGAACGCTACAGCAGGCTGTGGCCTCCGCGAGCCGCTACCACGCCTTCCCCGGACCCTGTGATCCGTCACCGTCCGGTGCCGGGAGGGGTTGGCCGCCGGAGCCGTCGCTGCCCGGGATCATTGGGCCCTGGGATCCATCGCCGGTGTCACCATCGGGCATTGGGCCCAGCACTTGACCGTCCTCTCCTGCCGCAGAAGACTCGGTGTCAGGATGCCCGAAGGGGAACGGCCCACCGGTGCCATCGTGCTCTAGGCGATCGTTCAGTTTGGGCAAAGGCCGTCTTGCCGGCGGATCTCCGGGCTGGATGGTAACTGTGCACTCGGCCAAGGCAGTGCCATCGGGATGGGTAAGAAAGAACCGGCCTTCGGTGGCATCGCCTACGGTTGGCGCGCGCCAATGGAGGAACATACTGTCGTCCCGCTCGACGCCGCCGATGAGCGCCGGTCCGCCGTCCACCTCTGGATCAAAAGCCCGGTTGCCCGGCTCGTCCGGCCAGCCGCCAAGGGACGAGTTCACAATCGCGGGAATAGCGCCCTCGATCTTGATCGGCATCAGTCGGCCGCTGTAGGCGACCGTCGGGCAACTCATCGCGATGTCGCCAGTCAGGTTGGATGTCGTCATGCCCGGGCTAACGGGTCCCGGCGCCGTACTGCCGGTGCCGTCGCCTTCATCGTCGCCAGGCGACGACATGTTCGTCCCGGCGACACCATCAGGATCCGGAGCGATGCCGGTTGATCCGGATGCGAGAACCTGGGTCGAAGCCGTTGCCAGCCACTGCCCACTGTCCGGGTCAAGGAGCACAAAGCTCAACGTTTGATCTGTTTGCACGATGGGAGCTTCCCAACTGACAGAGAATCCACCGGCACCGGCGTAGGTGCGAGTCCCTGTCTCCGAGAAGACTCCGGCATCGGCCTGTAAGGTCGCGCCGCTGATGCCTTCGACGGCGATCGTGGTCGCCTCGCCGGAGACCACGACCTCCGGCGCGACCACGATCGGGTTGAGCACCGGCGCGGTGGTTCCAGGGTCGCCACCTCCCGGAGCACCGCCGGGGTCCGGGGTATTCGGTTGACCGGTCCCGCCCCCGGTGTTGGTACCGGCACCGGTTCCGCCGGTCGGGGGCTCGGAGGGCGCAGGTGGAATCAACTGCGTCAGGGCGTTGGCGACCGCCAGGCTATCCGTGCCGCTCAGCCCCCGACTGGTGACCATGTACACGACACCGCCCGACGCCCACCAGACCGTGTCGTAGATGGGAGTCAGGTCCCGATAAGCCTCGCTGCCCTGAACACTGGCGTTGACAACCAGTGGGACATTCAGGTCATAAACCGAGCCATCGGGGATGTCGCCACCGACTTCTCCTCTGATCTCGAGGAAGGTCGGTGCGCCGCCGTAGATCACCCAGTACAGGCTGTAGTAGCCACCGGTGGCGTAAAGACTTGGCTCACCCCCAAACGGACTCGGGACCGCAGCCGGAACCAGCACTGAGAAGCCGAGATCGAGTCGAGCCGCGGATTCGGCGCTGAGCCACCCTGGAATCGCCTGCGCGAGGTGTGCAGTGGCTCGGGATGCGGGTAAGGCAGGAGAGGCGCCAACCGTTCGCTGGAGAGGTGGTGCAAGTGCGATCAAGAGGAACAGGGCAGCAAGCAGAGCAGCGGTCCTGGACCATACCGAGACCGCTGGACCGTTTGCCGGTTGGCCCCGCTTCCGCACCCCGGAACTCCCCTGTAGCCCAGTCCCAGTCGACGCAAAACCGAGGCTGCCCGCTATCGGCAGCGGGATCGGTTGTCGAGAGTTATAGGGTACCACCCACTGCCGGTGCGATTCGATCACGGATGCGCAAAATCAGATTACTTCTGATCCAGGAAAGACTGCATGCCAAAGCTAACGAGGGGCAATTGTCGGCTCTGTCTGACCTGTATCGGCAGCCTGCGAATCCTCATCAACTACAATCGGTCCTGTTCCATCATTTTCGTCCGTCCGCGCCGCACCATCCGTTGAGATCGCCGTGTTTGCAGCGACTCCCTCAGGCCGAACGGTTATGTCACCAAGCAGGATGATCGCACGGCCATCGGCGTTTCCACTCGGGTCGATCGCCGTGGCAACGATCCGGTTATTGCCAGTGGTTAGCGCCTCGGCAGGAACCGACACTTCGACAACTCCCCACCGGTCGCCGCTCGCCGTGAGGTCGACCGGCTGTCTCATCTTGGCGTCGTTGACGGCGACCGAGAGGGCGCCGGGTCTGGCCTCGGCGTCATCGAGCCGAACTTCGATCTCGATCATCACTCCGTCACTGGGTACCTCTACCAGACTAAAGACGGCGGTGGCAACGGCATCGTCGGCGGATGACGTGTCGATTTCGGTCACATCACGGGGCTCACCGTCGCCGCCGTCGCTGGCGTCATCGTCAGCGCGGGTTCCTGCTCCCCCCGTCCACTGGTTGGCGGGGATCATGATCTCGGCCATGTCGGCCACCACTTCCGCCAGCTGATTGGTCTAATTCTTCGACTGGTTCGGTCGGAGGATCCGGGATCTCGGTGGGCTCCTCGACCGGAACCGGGGTTTCAGTTGGCGGGTCAGGGGTTTCGGTCGGCGCTGGGGTTTCGGTGGGCTCTGGCGTCTCAGTAGGCGGCTCTTCAGGCACGGTCGTTGGCGGCGGCGGCAGCGCAACCGTGGCCTGCGGGGTATTTGTCGGCGCAGGCGTCTCGGTAGATTCGTCCTCGGGTCCCTCGGTCGCGGTGGGATCGGTCCGCTCCGGCGTCTCGTCGTCGTTCGCGTTTGATCCTTCTTCGGTGGCAGTTGGCAACGCGGGGATGCTACGCACCGTGGCCGTTGGATCGGAATCGCCGTCGCCGCCCATAAGTCCGAACGGGTCATCGTCCATCATGCTGGCGACCGCGATTGCGGCGACTGCCAACACGGCCAACAGGGCGACAAATAGTGCCAGGCTGCGTTTCCAACGAGACGGTTGGAACCTGTCCCCAGGCGACCGGGACACCGGTGGCGGGGTGCGTGGAGGGGCTCCCCCTTTGGCGCGGCGAAACGCCTCTCCATCGGGCGGGGGTACGACCGTCTCACCGAGTACTTTGGCGATGCCCGGAGAGGGAAGGGTGGTCGCGGCCCCAGCCGCCACAGTCCCTAAGGCCATCCGGATGGGTGCGGTGTGGTTGTTTCCGCGGTTGCCGCCCGCCAGCGCATCGATCATCATCGCGGCCGTCGCGAACCGGGCCTCCGGCAGCTTTTCCATCGCCCGCAGCACGATCCCGTCCAGCCAGGGCGGAATCCCCGCGTCCGGTGCGGCAACACTGGGCCGTATTGGCTGCTCCTGGATATGGGCGAGCAGGATAGCCATCGCGTGGCCACGATTGAACGGCAGCCTTCCCGTCAGCAACTCATAGAGGACGACGCCCACGGCGTAGACGTCGGTCGCCGGCGTGACGTCTTCGCCCTGAGCCTGCTCCGGGGCCATATAGGACGCCGTGCCGATTGCATCGCCGTGGGTAGTCACCCGAGTGGCGAGCTCCTGGTGGGCGATACCGAAATCGGTAATCCGGATCAGCCCGTCCCTGCCGAGAAGCACGTTCTGTGGCTTGACGTCCCGGTGGACGATTCCAGCCCGGTGGATCTCGTCCAGGCCACGCAGGATCTCCCGGATGACGTGAATAGCTTCGGGAATGGGAATCCGGCCGCGGCGGACTATCGCCTGCTTGAGGTCCTCACCGGCGATGTACTGCAGAGCAATGTAAAAACTGCCGTCTTGTGTGCCGTAGTCGTAAACCGCAACCACGTTTGGATGGCTGACGGCAGCGGAAATGCGCGCTTCGCGCTCGAAGCGATCGACCAGTGCTGGGTCCGCCGCGAACTGAGTCCGCAGGACCTTGAGGGCGACAGTGCGTCCGAGGAGAAGGTCCTGCGCCTCGTAGGTCTCGGCCCAGCCGCCTTCGCCGATGAGCCGGCCGACAAGGTAGCGGTCGCCGAACCGCTTGCCCGTCGCCCATCCGCGGGTCCCGGAACCATGTGGCCCCGGGTAATTCCTCTGACCGTTATCCGTCACAGATCCACCACACTATTGTTCCCACCGCTTACATGAACGCGTAGCACCCTGAATCAGGGTCGCGGATAACCCCAAACCGTCAAGGGTGACCCGACACAGTGGTCTACGCAACTCCAACGCCACCTCCTCGGCAGCGACCTTTTGCGGTCGAACCCAAAGTTTGGGAAGCTATCACCCGGAGACACAAACAGTCAGGTTACGGTCAGGGGTCAACTCCATATGCCGCGGCTCAGGCTCCCGTCGATTCCGCTCGAAGGGGAGCGACGCGCCATCTTCGGTTGGAGTTGCCTCCTCATCTTCGTCAACCAGCTCGGTTTCGGCTCGATTGTGCCCGTGGTTCCGCTGTACGCCGAGAGCTACGGGGTCGACGCCACGGCCATTGGCATCACCATCGCCGTCTACGGACTCGCCCGCTTCCTGATCGCCCTCCCGGCCAGCCGAATCGCGGACCAGTACGGGCGTCGCTGGACGCTTCTCCTGGGCGGTCTGTCTGACCGTGATTGGCAATCTTGCCTGCGCGGTCGCACCGGACTACTGGATGTTTCTCCTGGCCAGGTTCGTCGCCGGAGCGGGGGCCTCGATGGTCCTGATCGGCGGCCAGATCATCCTGGCCGATATTTCCCCGCCCCAGGTCCGGGGGCGGGTGATGGCGACCTACCAGGGGGTATTTCTGTTCGCGGTTGGTGCGGGGGCATTCCCGGGCGGATTCCTCGCCAGCCGATTCGGCCTAGAAACGCCATTTATCGCCTACTCGATTCTGGCAGGGTTCGTCAGTTTCTTAGCCTGGTACCGGGTTCCCGAGACGCGGGATCTGCGCAAGAGCACCGTCGCTACCGCCGCTGCATCGATGGCGGCCGCGGCAACGCCGTTCTGGCAGCAGATGCGGATCGTGTGGGGGACGCCCGGGCTTCTCTGGATCGGGTTCATCAGCTTCACCGCCTTCTTCGCCCGAACCGGCGGCCTGTTCAACGTTGTGCCGCTCCTGGCTGAAGACGAGATGCACCTCTCGCCCGGTCAGATTGGGTTTGGTCTGGGCCTGATTAGCATCGCCGGCTTGCTCTTTACGATCCCGGCAGGAATCCTTGTCGACAGGGTGGGACGCAAGCCGGTGATCGTCCCATCGGCGCTGTTCTCGGCGTCGGCCATGCTGGTCTTCGCCTTCGCGCCGAACTTCACCTGGTACATCGTGGCATGCGCCTGGTGGGGAACGGCCTCTGGAATCAGCGGCGCGGCCCCAGCAGCGTACGCGGCCGACACGGCCAGGGCCGGCGAGACCGCTGCAACCATGGGCGGATACCGGATGATCGCCGACAGCGGCTATGTGCTCGGCCCGCTGCTGCTTGGCGCGATTGCGGACGTGATATCGCCAGAGTCCGCGCTCTGGTTCTGCACGATTCTCTCCGTGATCGCGGGGGTCGGTTTCTGGAGGTTTGCACCGGAGACGTTTCCCCGTTCTGCCGCACGGGGCGAGCCAACGCCGGATTATGATCCCCGAACCGTACCGGCAGTCCGCAGCACGCCCGGCTCACCAGCGCCGTAGGCCATTCTTTGTGCATCTGCCACAGTACTTCTGGATCGAACTGTGGGGCGGATCCTTGCACGGTGTAAATCGACATTCTATAGTGTCGCGGCTTACCGCGACCCCACTATAGACTCCGACGACGTTGAAGGGGCAGTTGCAGTTTCCCCCAACGGTTGCGGCTGACTTGTCGTTGCCTCGTTACCGACGAGTTCCACGGTAATTGTCCCACGGATCCCTGTTCCACCGCGCCAGAATTCGTTGACCTACTCGGGCGATTAGGCACCAGGAGGGCTGCATGACCGATCTCCGCCGGACTGGCTTCTTTGCGTCGGCGTTGTCCGGAAGGCTCGACCGCCGGACTGTTCTCGCCCAGGGCCTGAAACTCGGGCTGGCGACGCCGGTCATCACGGCGCTGATGGCAAGGGCGCCGGAAGCATCGGCCGGACCGGCGGCGAGCGGTCGCGGTCTGCCGCTGCGGCAGGAAGGCGGGAGCGGCACACTCACGGTCATCAACGGGATCGATGTCGCCGAGCTCGACCCGCATTATTCCTACAGCAGTCGGGCGTCGCTGATCTTCCTGGCGACGTACGAGATGCTGATCCAATACAAAGGCAGCTTCACCGACCAGTACGATCCGATGCTTGCCCAGTCCTGGGAGAGCAACGAAGACGGCTCCTCGTACACCTTCCACCTGGCCCCAAACGCGGTATTCCACGATGGCTCGTCCTGCGACGCACAGGCCGTCAAAGACTCCTACACCCGGTACATCGAGATGGGCGCTGCCGTGGCGGACGTCCTCAAGCGATTCATGTCCGATCCCGAGCAGATGGTCGTCGTCGACGCGGCCACAATCCGGTTCGACCTCGGCCGACCTCAGCCCCTCTTTCTGGCGGCAATGGCCTCCGAATACGGCCCGTTCGTGGTCAATCCCCGGGTCATCGACGCAAATAGGACGGACGACGATCCGTACGCGCACGAATGGTTGAAGTTCAATATGGACGGCGCAGGGACCGGTCCATACACCCTGAGTGAGAACTTGCCCGGAGAACGCCAGGTTCTCACTCGCTTTCCCGAATACCACGGCGGCTTCACCGGCTCAGAGTTCGAGGAGATCGTGATCCGGATCGTTCCCGAGAACGCGACCAGGCGTCTACTCCTGGAGCAGGGGGAGGGCGATGCCCTGACGTACGACCTGACGCCGGATGACGTGGCCGCGATGCAGCAAAACCCGGATCTCCAGGTCCTCACGTACGACACGACCCGGGTCGCCTGGATCATCATGAACGTGCCGCGCCTGAAGACCAAAGAGGTTCGGCAGGGATTTTCTTACGCCTACCCCTATCAAGAAGTCATCGATGCCGTCTACAAGGGACTCATGAAGCGATCGGGCCCACTACCCGACACCGTGCGGGGCTTCGATCCGAATGTCTTCCTGTACCAAACGGACCTTGCGAAGGCGAAGGAGCTGATTCTCTCCGCCGGATTCGTCGAGGGCGATACCTTCGAATACATCTTCACGGCCGGCGACGAACCCGAGCGGACCGCCGCGCAACTGTTCCAGGCGAATCTCCAGCAGATCGGCTTTGAGCTCGAGATTACGGAGGTCGAGGGCGGAGCCCAGGAAGAGCTTGTCTACGGCGATATGGCCGCCGAGGAGCAGCCGCACTTCATCGGATCCTGGGCGTGGTGGCCGGACTATAACGATCCCTATAACCAGTTCTACCCGAACTTCACCGAGGTGGCGACAGACGGCGGCGGAAGTAACGCCGGCGACTGGATCCACCCCCGGTTCGAAGAGATCATGGTTGAAGCCGCGACCTACACCGACGAAGCCCGCCTGCAAGAACTCATGGTCGAGGCTCAGAACATCCTGACCGAGCAAGACCCCCCGTGCATCTATCAGGGTCAGTCCCTGATGTACACCATCCTGCGCGCCGACATTCAGGGTTACTTCAACAACCCGCTCTACCTTGGATCGTACCCCTTCTACAAGATGTCCCGGGCCGCGTCGTAGTCTGGCTGTTCCTCAGCGTTCCGGCTCGCGTGACCGCCTCGCCAGAAGGGGGCGTACATGGTCGTTCGGCTCATCGTCAGGCGGTTATTCTTCCTCGTCTTCGTCCTTTTCGGCTTGTCGCTGATCACGTTCAGCCTCTCCCGCCTGGTGGCGGGCGACCCAGCCCGGATGATCGCCGGACCGCGCTCCAGCAAAGCCCAGTTGGAGGCGGTCCGTGAGCGCTACGGCCTCAACGACCCGGTCCCGGTCCAGTACATCAATTACGTCTCCGACGCGGTCCGGTTCGACTTTGGCGATTCCACGGCCACGCGCCGCCCGGTGTCCGAAGACCTGAAGCGCTACCTGCCGGCGACGGTCGAACTCGGACTGGCGGCCTTCATCCTTGCGACGGTCATCGGGGTGCCCCTCGGGGTCCTGTCCGCCGTCCACCGCGACTCCTGGATCGACAACATCAGCCGCTTCATCTCGATATCAGGGCTGGCGCTACCGGTCTTCTGGCTGGCGATCATGGCCCAATACGTCTTCTTCGGAAAGCTACGGTGGCTGCCCGACGGCGAACGCCTTCCCCAGAGCGTCGATCCTCCCACCTCGATCACCGGCCTCTACACCGTCGACGCTCTCCTGACCGGCAACTGGGACGTCCTCGGGGTCGCCATCGAGCACCTGATCTTGCCGGCGGTCGTTCTCGCGTACGGCTCGCTGGCCGTGATCACCCGGATGGTGCGCGGCGGAATGCTGGAAGTGCTCAATCAGGACTACGTCCGAACCGCCCGGGCGAAGGGGCTGCAACAGCGCTCCGTGATCTTCCGGCACGCGCTCAAGAACGCCATGCTGCCCACGGTGACGTCGATCGGGTTGCAAGTCGGCCTATTGCTCTCCGGGGCATTCCTGGTCGAGATCGTCTTCTCCTGGCCGGGGATCGGCCGCTACGCCGTCTCCGCGATCGAGAAGATCGACTACAACGGGATCATGGCCACGACGCTGGTGATCGCCGCCATCTTCGTCGTGATGAACCTCGTGGTTGACATCCTCTACCTCTTCCTCGATCCCCGGATCAGCTACGCATGAGCGCTGAGCAAATCAGCAACCGGGCGCTGTCGCTCCCGGTTCCGGCGGCCGAAACCGACCCGGACGAGGGGTATCGGACGCTCGGTACTGCCTCCCGATCGCCTGAGCGCAGCCATCTCAGGCGCAATCTGCACCGCTTCCTGGTGGGGAACCGGCTCAACCTGATCGGCACCTGCCTCGTCGCGCTCTTCTTCATCATGTCGGTAATAGGATTCTTGGACGAGCGCGGAATCCAACTAACGCCATACGACCCCTACGCCCAGGACATCACCGGATCGAAGCTGCTTGCGCCATCCTGGAGCCATCTCTTCGGCACCGACGAACTTGGCCGCGATGTCTTCAGCCGAATCATCGTCGGCACCTGGACGTCTCTTCAGGTCGCCCTTGTCGTGCTGATCTTCGCGGTGACGGTCGGAACGATCGTCGGGGCGATCTCGGGCTATCTCGGAGGCATGGCCGATGAGGTCCTGATGCGGATCACCGACATGTTCCTGGCGTTCCCGGCCCTGGTCCTGGCGATCGCGATCGCCGCAACCCTGGGCCGCAGTCTGACCAACACCATGATTGCGCTTTCGACCGTCTTCTGGCCCTGGTACGCCCGTCTCGTCCGGGCCCAGTTCTTGACCATCCGTGAGCGAGATTTCGTTACGGCCGGCCGCAGCCTTGGAATCTCGCCGCTACGCCTGATCTCCCGCCACATCCTCCCCAATGCGATTCCCGTCGTCATCATCCAGGTCACACTCGACGTCGGCTACGCCATTTTGGCGACCAGCTCGCTGAGCTTCATCGGTCTTGGCGCAGCGCCGCCTTCGGCGGAGTGGGGCACGATGCTGGCGGACGCGCGCAATTACTTCCGCGACGCCTGGTGGTACACCACATTCCCCGGCCTCGCCCTGACACTCACCGTCTTCGCCTTCAACGTCCTGGGCGACGGCCTCCAGGACGCGCTCGATCCGCGCTCCAGCCGCCGCTAGCCAGCGAGAGCGTTGCACGAAAAGGTTGGCGCCGTCCCGGCGTCGCCCGGGGCTCAAGACCCTGACTTGTACCCACATCTCCAAGACCGCTTCGCTTCCGCCGGCAGACCGGGGAACATCCGGCGGCATCCGCCAGCATCGCCCCCGCGTTTGACGTCCAGGAAAAGCCGGCCGTACGGGCGTTTTCCCGTGGTTACGGGCATCTTTCGACGGTCCGATTTCAGGGTCCGAGATGTGGGTACAAGTCAGGGCTCAAGACCCCGGGCTACCTCCACAAACCCGGCTGAAGCCGGCTGCGACCCGTCTCGATCGGCGGAGAATCCGACCTTCACCGCGTTGTTCCAGCCCCCTTCAGGGGGGTTATTGGGGTCAGCCCGGGGTCTTTAGCCCCGGGCGACGCCGGGACGGCGCCCCGAATCGGCCCCGGCGACCGGGACGCGGCGCCCCGAATAAGTCCGGGCGACCGGGACGCGGGGTGCCGTTGGGCGCCGCCGTGTACACCGGGCAGCGCGGCGTCTGCGCGAAGGGTTCCGCACCGTGCTAGCCAGGACGTGCTCACTCCGAAGACGCCGTCCGGCGGCCTTTCGGCCGCCGGACGGTTTGGTGGGGGTGGGGGGAAGTGAGCAAAATGGGGAGGGCAGGCTTCAGGTGTTACCTCCGCGAGACGTCGGCCGAGACCAGCAGCGCATTGCGCCAGCCGCGTCCTCGGCCGACATCGACGATCACGCCGGAGCCACCTGAGAGATTGAGCGATGCCAGGGAGACTCCACCGACGGCCGGAACCCGGGCATCCCGCAACAAGGCGACGATGCTGTGCGAAATCGCGCCGGTGATCACGACCGCGGCCGGCCTGGTCTGCACGAGCAAGACGGCCTCAAAGTCCCGATGGCATCACATACGACGACCCGACCCTGTGCTTCGGCGAAGCCAGATCGATCAAGCCGGCGGCGATAGACCACTTGGCCCTCACCAATGCCTCGGGAGATGCCAACACCGTGTACCGTTCGCGGCGTTTCAAACTGGCTGCTAATGGTCACGCCGGCACCGCCATGCTGGTCGCCGGTTCGACCGAGAGGACATACGCATCGTTGGCCGGGGTGCGACGCAGACGAACAGTCGGAGCAGATTCCAGCTTCACCATCACCCTGATGAGGTGGACGTCGACCATCCTTGGATCGACTTCGGCGGTCACTCCGCGCAACACGCTGCGCAACTCGTCTTTGCGCACCTCCTGGCCGGCGTTCACGGCCAGGCAGGTCAGGAGCGAAAGTTCGTCCGCGCTTACAAGCAACTCATCGCCGGCGACATACGCCTTGCCAGCCCTTGGCATCAGCAAAAGGTCGCCGGCCCGGACGACTTCGATCGACGGAACTGTGGCGCCGCACCGCGCTTCGATCACGGAAAGCAGGTCGCCAACCTGGTAAGGCCGGGGTACGACATCATCGACCTCGCCGCCAAACCGCCTCGAGCTCGGGGCGACGACGATGATCGGCGCGCCGAATGCCAACCGCAAAGCACGATACGTGACGTAGGAATCTCGCGTCGAGAGGAGCAGATCGACCACGATGATATCGGGTCGCCATCCGTTCGATGCCAGCAGCACCGCGGACGCGCCATCCGCCACGGCCTTGACCTCCGCTCCGGCCTGGGACAGCCCGGCGACAATCTCCGCGCGGACAGCTGGCTCGTCTGCAATGAGTAGGGCGTTCGTCCCAGGCTGCAACATGGAGAAACGGTACCCCACAGGCTTGCTGATGCTAGTCACACCAATGCATTTCTGACTTCATCTTATCTGTAATATGGGGTAAAGGTGTTGCGCCGAAGTTAATTCGGAACTCGCACAAATCGCCGCTGGGCTGGGGGAGAAGATTCCGTCACACTCGGGGCAAGTGGCAACGTGAACGTGAACACCGTTCCCTCGCCCTTCTTGCTTTCAACCCCGATTGTGCCGCCGTGGGCCTGCACGATGTGCTTGGCGATAGCCAGTCCGAGCCCGGTTCCGTCCGATCTACGGGCCTTGTCGGTCTTGTAGAAGCGCTCGAAGATCCGCGGAAGTTCTTCTTCGGTGATCCCGACACCTGTGTCCCGGACAGAGACCGACAGGGAGTCGCCGTCGATCCAGCCGGAGATCGTGATCGTGCCGCCGGCGGGGGTGAACTTGACCGCATTGTGGATCAGGTTGAGCAGGACCTGTTCGACCCGTGCACGATCCGCCCGAACAATGGGGAGCCCGGGGGGGACATCGATCACCAGGTTCAGCCGCGCCCGCTCGGTCTGGGGCTTGAGCCGCTCCGCCGCTCGGCCGATAAGATCGTCCGGGTTCATCGGCTCGAGCCGGAGCGTGATCCGGCCGGACTCCAGCCGGGCGAGATCGAGCAGTTCATCCACAAGAGCCGCCAGGCGATCGACCTCGCCAACGATCCTCGCCAGAAAATCGATCGCCATCGGCCGCTCATCGATCGCGCCGGCTTCGAGGGTTTCGACGAGCGCCCTAATCGAGGTCAGGGGCGTGCGCAACTCGTGCGAGACGTTCGCAACAAACTCCTTGCGGACCGCCTCGAGTCGACGCAGTTCCGTCACGTCGCGCAGGACCACCAGTCCCAGCGTTTCCTGCGTGCCGATGACCGCCTTACCCCATGCTTCGAGAATCCGCCGATCGAGACCGACCTCGATCCCGGCGCTCCGGCGGGTATCCCCCGCGAGTGCCCGCCGGAGGAGATCGGCGAGCTCATGATCCCGGCTCACCACAACAAACGGCTGACCGGTGGCCACGGCGGGATCAATCTTCAGCATGCGGCCAGCCGCCGCATTGAGACGAACAACTTCTCCCGAAGCATCCGTAATGACGACACCGTCTTGCAGCGATGCCAGCACAGCCTCCAGCCGGATACGGGCCAACTCAATCTCGTCGACGAGCCGGCGCAGGTCGCCGGTCATGGCGTTGAACGCGCGTCCCAGGTCACCGACTTCGCGAATCGGGTCTGGGTCGACCATGACGTCCAGCCGGCCGGACGGCGACGGCCCGGGCCTGCCGCCGGAGCCGGTCGAGCGCCGTCGAGATGCGGCCGGCGGCGAAGAGCGAAAAGGCCATCGCCAAAATGGCGGCCAACACGGTGGCGAACAGAAAACCTCGCTGGAGGTCCCAAACGGCCGCGTTGACGCGGTCGGTTGGGACAGCCACCCGTGCCACGGCAAAAGGGGGATCACCAACGGGTACAGCGACATAGAGGAGTTGTTCGCCCTCGGTGGTGCTGTACCGCTCCGCCTGACCTGTTTCGCCCGAGAGTGCTTCGATGAACTCCGGCCGCGACGAGTGGTTCTCCATCGCGGCGGCGCTGATATCGGTTTCCCCAAGGACGACGCCATCGCTGCGTATCACCGTCACGCGGGCATCGATTTCACCGACCAGATTCTTGATGAGCTGGTCGATCGATTCCCGACTCTCGCCCCGCACGATCGCCGGCCCAGTGAGCTGGGCGACCAACGTCGCCTGATCGGTCAAGCTCTCCCCGAGCTGATCGCGATACTCGTCCCGTACCACGATCGCAATCCAGATTTCGAGTATCGCCATGACCACGACGATGATCAGCATATAGGGGAGCGCTAACCGCCAGCGCAGGGTCCAGAACAGCGACCGGGGGCCGCCACGCCCCGCCGGCTCCGGGCCGACTCCGTCCACCGTCGTCATGTCCGGACTAACGGGCTTCTGGGAGGAATCGGTAGCCAAATCCGCGGACCGTCTCGATGCGTTTTGGCTCGCTCGGGTCGTCTTCGATTTTTTGGCGAAGCCAGCGTATATGGACATCAACCGTGCGGGTGTCGATCGGAAAGTCGTACCCCCAGACTTCGCGGAGCAACGCGTCCCGCGAAAGAACGATGCCCGGGTGGCGCACCAGATAGTGGAGTAGGTCGAACTCCTTCGGCTTAAGGGTCAGGATCTCTCCGCCAAGCTTTACCTGCCGGCGGGCGGCATCGACCTCCAGGTTGCCAGAGACCAGCACCTGGCCAGCGCCGGCACGCGTCGCCGGAGCATCCTCCCGGCTGTTTGGCGCCGCCTGCGGTGCAACCTCGCTGCGTGTCGGAGGAAGCTCCGCTCGGCGAAGCAGCGAGCGCACCCTGGCGAGTAATTCCCGCATAGCGAAGGGCTTGGTCAGATAGTCATCGGCGCCAAGTTCGAGGCCGAGGATTCGATCGAATTCTTCCCCTCTGGCCGAGAGGACAAGGATGGGGACGTTTGATTGCTGGCGCAACGCTCGGCAAACCTGATAGCCATCGAGCCCAGGGAGCATGATGTCGAGGACGACCAAATCGGGTGGCGTACGCCGCGCGGCGACCAGTGCTTCCCGGCCATCTTCGACCACCTCGACGTCGAAGCCGTCGCGGCGCAGGTTGTAGCCCACCATCTCCCGGATGGTCAGTTCGTCATCGACGACGAGGATGCGCCGGGTTTCCGAACCTACCTGTGTGGGGCGTTCGTCGATGGCATTCACGTTGAGTGTCGTCCCCCAAAGACCGCGACCATCGATTCTGTCTACGGACCTACGTTTCGGAGTATAGCGACCACAGGTCCGCAGGCGGGTGAACCCGCGTTAACAATTCAACCATCGATGGGGAAGATCAGGTATCGGGATGTGCATGGACGAGTTCGACGAGGCGCGTGAGGACATCAGGGTCGGTCTCGGGAAGAATCCCATGGCCCAGGTTGAAGATGTGCCCCGGCCTTCCGCCAGCACGCATCAGCACATCCCTCGCTCCTGCCGCGACCGCGTCGAAGGGTGCCAGAACCAGGGTGGAATCCAGGTTTCCCTGAATGCCCTGGTCAGGGCCGAGCCGACGCCAGGCTTCATCCAGCGGTAAACGCCAGTCGACGCTAACGAGATCGGGACCAGTAGCGGCAATCTGCTCCAGCAGCGAGACCGTACCGGTGCTGAAATGGATCGTCGGGGCCAACCCATGCAGCGCAGCGAAAATCCTCGTGGTGTACGGCGCGACGTACTCCCTATAGGCGGCCGGGCTCAACAATCCCAACCAGGAGTCGAAGAGTTGGACCGCATCGGCGCCCGCACTCACCTGGCCGCTCAGGTACCGAATAACGACCTCCGTCAGGGTGTCCATCAGGGCGTGCCAGGTGACGGGATCGCCGTACATGAGTGCCTTCGTCTTTGGGTATTCCCGAGACGACCGACCCTCGACGATGTAGCAGGCCAGCGTGAACGGTGCCCCCGAGAACCCCAGAAGCGCGGCCCGCTCGCCGAGCTCCACCTTAAGCAGGCGCAGCGCTTCGAGAACGTAGGGTGTCGCTTCCTCGGCCTCTACGACGCGCAGACGGGCAACGTCGGCCGCCGAGCGAACCGGGGCGTCAATCACCGGTCCGACTCCCGGGTCTATCCGGAACGGGATGCCCATTCCATCGAGCGGGAGCATGATGTCGGCGAAGAGAACCGCGCCATCGACGCCAAAGCGATCCACTGGCATAAGGGTCGCCTGCGCGGCCAGTTCCGGCTGCGTCGCGACCGTCATGAAGTCGTACTGCTTGCGCAGGGCCCGGTACTCGGGTAGGCAGCGGCCCGCCTGGCGCATGAACCAGACCGGGGTGGTATCGACGGGTTGACGACGCGCGGCAGCCAGCAGGCGCTGACGCCCGGTCATTGTCTGGGTTGTCACGTTTGAACGTACTTCCCCGTGATTGCCGCGTAGATCGCAGCCGCGTGACGGGTCGATCCTATCCGCCGATCGCGACCGCCTGCCGCGACCTCGCTACCGACTCGAGCATCTCCGCGGAGGTGGTGTGGACGCAGGTAAAGATCGGCACGTCGGTGAGGGTGTAGGCGCTCGATACGGACCCGCGCAGCTCCTGGACAAGGTCGAGGAAGTCGCCGGGCTCGTCGGTCTCGAACGCCAGCACGAACTCCTGGTCGTCCAGTCCAAACGAATATGTCGTGTTGAGCTTGACCGAAGAATACGTGTGGCCAATGGCGATGTGCTGGTTCATCGCCTGCTGCCGCTCCTCCTTCGGCAGGCCGTACCACTCCCGCACCTTGGTCAATGGGTAGACGAACAGGTACTTGTGTTCACCCGGCGCGAGGGACAGGCGGGTGAACTTGTCCCGTCCCGGTCCGGAGTACTTCTCAACGTAGTTGGAGTGCTTCGTCTGGGAAAGGTACGAGAAGGGCGTCTCTAACCATCCGCCAAGTTGCGTGCCGAGCAACTCACCGGCCATCTTCTGAAGATCGTCCAGCTCGTAGCTGACCTGCCAGATGAGGAAATCGACGTCCCCCCGAGTACCAACGGTCGAGTAGCACCGGATGAGGTTGCGCTCTGACCATTCGTCGACGACCTCGCGGAACTCGGCTTTGTGCCGGTCGCGGGTGAGCTGGATCAAGCCGACGCCATTCCGGCGCGACCCGGTAAAAGGTGAATTTGACGTATTGGCGCTTGCCCGGCTGATGAGCCATCGGCCCGGTCGGATCGGACGAGCCATCGGCTCCGCTGTGGTGATCTGTCATACGTGTTTACTCGCTTTCTCTGGCGCTATCGCGGCAAGCCCAGGGCGGCGGCCTCCGGCCGGGCCGCGTCGCGCAACAGCCGGCTCACCTCTTTGGCGTGGTAGGAGATGATGCGATCGGCGCCGGCTCGCTTGATTGAGGTCAAGATTTCGACAGCAACGCGCGCTTCGTCGATCCAGCCAAGCTGACTGGCAGCCTTGACCATCGCGTACTCCCCGGAGACGTTATAGGCGACGATTGGTAGGTCGTAGGCGTCGCGGGCGCGTCGAACGATATCGAGATAGGGTAGGGCGGGCTTGATGATGATCATGTCCGCGCCCTCTTCGATGTCGATCGCGATCTCGGCCATCGCTTCGCGGGCATTGCCCGGATCCATCTGGTGGGAACGGCGGTCGCCAAAAGCCGGCATGCTCGCGGCGGCCTCGCGGAACGGTCCATAGAAGCCCGAAGCGTATTTCGCCGCGTAGGACATGATGGGCAGGTTCGTAAACCCAGCCCGATCGAGGGCCGCACGGATCACGGCCACGCGGCCGTCCATCATGTCCGACGGAGCGACGACATCGGCCCCGGCCTCCGCGTGACTGAGCGCGATTCGAGCGAGCAGGGTTAGCGTCCGGTCGTTGTCCACCTCATCGCCAACCACGATGCCGCAATGACCGTGGTCGGTGTACTCGCAGCCACAGACGTCGGTGATGACCACGATCGACGGGGAATGACGCTTGATGACCCGGACACCTTCTTGCACCGGTCCTTGTGGGTCGTACCCGCCCGTCGCTTCTGGATCCTTCTCGGCGGGAATCCCGAACAGAAGCACCGCCCCGATGCCGAGGTCGCTCAGCTCATCCAGTTCAGCCGGAAGCTGGTCCACCGAGAGCTGGAACTGGCCCGGCATCGACTCGATCGGCCGTCGCACCCCGACGCCGAAGGTCACAAACAAGGGGTAGATGAAGTCCGCTGGGGCGAGAACGGTCTCGCGCACCAGCCGGCGGACCCCTTCGGAGCGGCGCAGGCGTCGCATCCGTCGAAAACTGGGATGGTGGTTGGTTGGTTCGCGGTGGCCGTTCGCGGTCATCGAGTCCGTTCTCCCGTGCGCCCCGATCAGGGGCTGCGATCGTTGCCCGCGAACGGCGTCGATGCGGTCACGCTTGTCGATCAGTGCCTGGACGAGACCGGCCATAGTGGCATCCTCGGCGACGATATCGACGCGTAGCCCATAGTCGCGAGCAGTCTCGGCCGTTACCGGACCCAGACATGCAACAGCGCTCACGAGCAAGCTACTCAGTCCGTTTGGCAGCAGTGACGCGAGCGCGCGGACACAGGAGGACGAGGCAAAGGTCGCGACATCGAACTCACCCGTCTCGATTGCCGCGACAATCGCCGGATCGATCGAAGTGACTGGTTCCGTGCGATAGACCTCAACCAGATCGACGGCCGCCCCGGCCCCACGAAGCCCCTCGGCCAGCACCTCGCGAGCGAGATTGCCTCGGGGAAGCAATATGCGTTTGCCGGAGACCCCTGCTTCGATCAGGGCATCCCGAACTGCCTCACCGTCGAACCGGGCGGGGACCAGATCGACCGCCACCCCGGCGTTTGCCAGCCGCCGCTCCGTCGCCGAACCGACAGCGGCAACCCGGGTTGCCTTGAAGATGACCGGCGACCGCCCCGTGGAATCAATCCGGCGCAGGACACCGTCGACGGCATTGCCGCTGGTGAAAACGACCCAGTCGTACGCGCCAAAGCCGATCTCGTCAATCGCCCGATCGATCGGTGCGGTGTCCGCCGGCGGGGTGATCCTGATCGTCGGGGCCGATACCGGCGACGCGCCGGCCGCCACCAGATCCGACTCGAACGAGGTCGCCGACGTTCCTGGCCTGGTAACCAGCACACTGAGCCCAGCAAGTGGTCGCCCGTTAACCGGCAACTGTGCAGCGGATCGCTGCTGGCCCACCTCCGCCAGCATCTCCCGTGCAAGTGTGGCCGCAAGGACCTCGGCCTCATCTGGTCGTAGCGTTTCCCTCGCCCAGATCGCGTTCGTCCCGTCCTCCCGGGCCAACATGCAGCGCAGAAGGAGCGACTCTCCGGTCCACTCGGCGTGGGCACCGACCGGCGTAGAGCAGCCTCCTCCGATCCCTCGCAAGAACGCCCGCTCGACCCGAACCGGCAGCGAAACCGCGCGCTCATCGAGATCGGCAAGGGACTGAACGGGTGGCTTCGGGTTCGCCCGCGTTTCGATCGCCAGGGCGCCTTGCCCGGGAGAGGGGATGAACCGCTCTAGCGGCAGATACTCGACGATCCGATCCTGCCATCCCATCCGCGTCACCCCGGCCGCCGCAAGGACAATCCCGTCCAGATCGCACTCGGCCGCCTTACGCAGGCGGGTGTCGACGTTGCCCCGCAGCTCGACGATGCGAGCGTCGGGGCGCATGGCGAGCACCTGAGCCGCCCGGCGCCGGGAAGACGTCCCGATTACCGGCCGGTCGGGCAATTCCATCAAGGAGACACCATGCCGCGAGACGAGCACGTCGCGCGGATCCTGGCGATTGAAGAAGGCGATCAGTTGCAGATCAGCCGGGCAGTCGGATGGGAGATCTTTGGCGGAGTGGACGGCGGCATCGACCACACCGCGGCGAATCGCCTCCTCCAACGCCGAGGTAAAAACACCGCGTCCGCCAATGACCGTCAGCGGGGACGACTTATCAACATCCCCATCGGTGCGGATGATCGTCGTTTCGGCCGCGATCTCAGGATGCACGTGTCGGAGCGCCGCGACAACGTGGTCGGTCTGCGCGAGCGCCAGGGCACTGCCCCGCGTCCCAAACCGGACAAGGCCCTGGGCTGACCCGGCCGGTGCGCCCATCGGATAGGCTGAATTGCCGTGCGACATGTGGGCGGGCATTCTTCCCCTAGATGCCAGTGAGATGCGAACAATATCTAGGGAAATCTTCCAAATCTGCGCAAATCTGGACATCCCTCCTGATGGTAGGAGGATCGCCGGATAAGCGTCAACCTCAAAGCGGCACGTGGGAGCAGGTGCCCGGCAGGACTGCCTGGTTCCCTATGCTAGACTCGGCGAGCCCGCCGCAACGAGGAATCGTCGCCATGGGGGCGGAAGGGGCCCGGTGGCCTCCCCGGTCTTCAAAACCGTGTGGGCGTCGGCGAACCCGGCGCCGGTGGGTTCGACTCCCATGCGCCCTCGCCAATCAACCTCCTGAATTGCGGGAAAAACCGGCACTAGGCGGGCAATTGTTCTGCGCGCTTTCCGGCGGTCTCCGGATGTGCTACCCCAACTTCTGAAAATCCGAGTCGTGGTCGTCGAGCACGGTATCCATCGTGGCCGCGGCTTGGGCGTGCGTTGCCCGCATCAGGCGGGAGGAAGTGTCCCGCGTCAGGGTGATTGCGGTGTGGCCAAGCATCTCGCTGGCCACCTTGGGGTGCACGCCCTGAGTTACCAGGTTCGTCGCCGCGGTATGGCGAAGGCCGTGAAACCGCACCGAGGGCAGCCCAGCCTGCTCCAATGCATCGTAGAACGGCTGGCGCTGCCAGCATGGGTCGAGAGAACCACCGCAGGCGTTGCAGAAGACCAGGCCCTGGTCCTTTCAGCTGTCCCCGGCGGCTTTCCGGGCGAATGAATGTCGATCTCCGTGCAGCCGAAGCGCCGAGATTGCGCGCTGGCTGAGCATGATCCGGCGCCGGGAGTCGCCTCGGACTGCGTGCGGTGCGATGGACGCGGCTACCACACGAAGGCCAGCGCGACCTTCGCGGGCAGGACGTTCCGGGTGAACTGCCTCGCCTGCTGCGGGACGGTGGTTGAACTGGCCGGCGGACGCCCTCATCCCCCATTCGGGGCGGCATTGATTTGGCGCTATCCCGGGCGAACACTCGCAAGAATCCATAGCAGCGGCTTCCGGTCGAGACCCTTACCCATCGGGCGGCATAGTTTCGTCGCCGCCGACCGCGGTCGGCGGCGACCGTTCGACAATCCCCGCGATGTCGGCGCGGTCAAGGCGATAGTGGCCCAGCGGTCCGCTGGCGGAATTCCGGATTGCCGGGAACATCGCTCGCTTCATCCAGTTGAGCACGGTCGCCCGGTTGACCCCAGGATGTCGGCTGCTTCGGACGAGCCGATGACGCGGGCGTCTGGCGGCCCAAGCGCTGGATGGCGTGCGCGGCCTCGCCGAGGAGAGCCGCGGCCGCGGCCGTCCCGATCAGGTCGTCGTCCCGGGGAACCACCTCCCCAATTGTGTCGAACGCGTCGAATGTCGGGGTTCTCGCACGTCGGACTTCCGGCGGGCCGGCAGATGGACCGGGCCTACCATGCAGATCTGGAGCCCACGGGGTCGCGAATCAGTGGCGCGTAACCCCCGCCTCCGCCGCCTGATCCGCGAACCGGCCCGGGCCCGCCCGGGTCGGTTCGCCCGCAAGACGGAGGCGAGGGCTGCACTGCCTCCGCCCCAGCGCCCGCGATGCCGTCTACGGTGCTGCGGCCACGCAGGCGCCGTTAATGGCGCGGTCGCAGACGCAGCCCTCTGGGCACCCCATCCCCCAGTCGCGGGGAGCATCTCCCGCCGCACACGCCCGGCGGCGGCGCTGCCACGCAGGCGCCGTTAGTGGCGTGGTCGCAGACGCAGCCCTCTGGGCACCCCATCCCCCAGTGCGGGGAACACCTGCCGCCGCACACGCCCGGCGGCGGCGGGGCGACGCACTGACCGATAACGTGCTGGTCGCAGACGCAGCCCTCTGGGCAGCCGACCCCGCGGTACGGAGAGCAGCCGCCGCCGCACACGCCCGGCGGCGGCGGGGCCACGCAGGCGCCGTTAGTGGCGTGGTCGCAGACGCAACCCTCTGGGCAGCCGACCTCGTGGTACGGAGAGCAGCCGCCGCCGCACACGCCCGGCGGCGGCAGGGCGACGCACTGACCGTCAATGTAGCGGTCGCAGACGCAGCCCACTGGGCACCCGACCCCGTTGGCCGGGGAGCAGCCGCCGAGGCACACGCCCGGCGGCGGGGCGGCCACGCAGGTGCCCGCGTCACGGTCGTGGTCACCGCGGTCGCAGACGCAGCCCTCTTGGCACCCGATCCCCCGGCGCGGCAAGCAGCCGCCGAGGCAAACGCCCGGCGGCGGCGGGGCGACGCAGGCGCCGTCAACGGCGCGGTCGCAGACGCAGCCCGCTGGGCAGCCGACCTCGAAGTCGCAACCCCCGCCGCAGGTGCCCGGCGGCGGCGCGGCGATGCACTGACCGGTACCGTGGTGGTCGCAGACGCAGCCCTCTGGGCAGCCGACCCCGTTGGCCGGGGAGCACCCCCCGCCACAGGTGCCCGGCGGCGGGGCGGCCACGCAGTCGCCGTCAAAGGCATCGTCGCAGACGCAGCCCGCTGGGCAGCCGACCCCGCGGTGCGGGGAGCAGCCGCCGAGGCACACGCCCGGCGGCGGCGCGGCCACGCAGGTGCCGGCGTCACGGTCGTGGTCACCGGGGTCGCAGACGCAGCCGTCTGGGCAGCCGACCCCCCGGCGCGCAAAGCAGCCGCCGAGGCACACGCCCGGCGGCGGCGCGGCCACGCAGGCGCCGTCAACGGCGCGGTCGCAGACGCAGCCCGCTGGGCAGCCGACCCCGTTGGCCGGGGAGCAGCTTCCGCCGCACACGCCCGGCGGCGGCGGGGCCACGCACTGACCGTCAACGTAGCGGTCGCAGACGCAGCCGTCTGGGCACCCGATCTCCCAGTTCGGGGAGCACCCCCCGCCGCACACGCCCGGCGGCGGGGCGGCCACGCAGGTGCCGTCAACGGCGGCGTCGCAGACGCAGCCCGCTGGGCAGCCGACCCCGTTGGCCGGGGAGCACCCGCCGCCGCACACGCCCGGCGGCGCGGCGACGCAGGCGCCGTCAAAGGCGTGGTCGCAGACGCAGCCCGCTGGGCAGCCGACCCCGTTGGCCGGGGAGCACCCGCCGCCGCACACGCCCGGCGGCGGCGGGGCGACGCACTGACCGTCACTGTAGCGGTCGCAGACGCAGCCGTCTGGGCACCCGAACTCGAAGTCGCAACCCCCGCCGCAGGTGCCCGGCGGCGGGGCGGCCACGCAGGTCCCGTCTTTGGTACGGTCGCAAACGCAGCCAGCCGGGCAGCCGACTTCATCGTCCAGGGAGCAGCCGCCGCCACAGCCGTCCGGCCCGCTGGAAACGCAGGCGCCGTTAAAGGCGTCGTCGCAGACGCAGCCCTCTGGGCAGCCGACTCCGTAGAATAGGGAGCAGGGGCCGCCGCAGGTGCCCGGCGGCGGCGGGGCGACGCAGGTCCCGTCGTGGTCGCAGAGGCAGCCGTCTGGGCAGCCGATGAACTCTCTCAGCCAGCACGTGCCACCGCAGGTGCCCGGCGGCGGGGCGGCGACGCAGGTCCCGTGTGCGAAGCCGTCGCAGACGCAACCAGCCGGGCAGCCGAGGCCGAGGTGCGGGTTGCAGGGACCGCCGCACGTAATCGGCGTGGCGGTCGTGGTCGTGGTGGGAGCCGCCGTCGTGGTGGCGGCGGCGGGGTCGACGCACCCGGCGACCGGGTCCAGGACCTGCCTGCCCTGGCAGCGGCATTCGCCCTCGCGGCACTCTGCGCCCGGCGGGCAGACGAGCCCGCACGCGCTGCAGTTGCCGGGGTCGCGCTTCAGGTCGACGCAGCCGGTGGGGCACGCGTCGGTCCCGCCCGGGCACCCGCACTCGCCCTTCTTGTTGGCGGTCTGGCCGGGCGGGCAGGTCGTCTGGGCGCGGCCGGCCCTCGCCCGGAGCAGGCCGGCCCCCACGGCGGCAAGCGCCCCCAGGAGGCCGCGGCGCGTCTTTGGCGCCGCGAGCGCTCGCGCCAGGGAATCAAAGCGGTTCGGATCCAACAATGCATCCAGTCTATTGGCGTGTGGCGGTGAGCGCATCGTAGCAGTAGGCACAGTCTAAAGGTAGGGGGGCGACCCGGCCAATTAGTCCTAGGATCTTGCCCCGTGGACCCGTGGGGCGGTCGGAGGACGGCTCGCCCAGCGGACGGCCCCGACTCGCCCGCCGCCTGTCCGATCGATCGGAGACGCGACCGCTCGACGAACGCATCTATGTCGGCGCGCTCGAACCAGTAGGTCGCGGACAGCCCCTCGACCCGGTAGGAGATCGCCGGGAACGCGCCGCGGTTGGCCCAGTTCAGTACGGTCGCCCGGGTCACCCCAAGGATGCGCGCGGGCTGGGCGATGCCGACGGACCGGTCGCCCGGCTCGGGCGGGTTCGGCGCCGCGGCGGCCGGACCCGCCGCCCGCGCGGCGAGCGCGACCACCTCGCCGCGCCGTTAACGGTTCGGCGCCCGAAGGTGGTCGCCGACCCGGGACGCCGCGATCGTGCCCTCATGGGCCCAGCGAGTGAGGGACCGGCGGGTGATGCCGAGGATGGCCGCCGCCTCTGCCGTCGAGAGCAGGTCGTCGTCTGCGGGAAAGCGCCCTCTACATCGTCGATTCCGTCGAAGGCCGCCATTCTCAGCGATGTGCGACGATGCCGCCATGAGCAACGATAAGTGGCGGGCATCCCTGGTCTTCTCGGCAGTCCTGCAGAACTGACTCTGCCTCCGCGGGTTCTATCGTCCTGGCTTCGTACCTCTGGCCGCCCACGCTCTTCCGACGAGCTCGATTGCGCCATTTTCTTCGATCGGCAGCGTTGATCTGAGTTGCTCGCGAAGCGCCGTCCGGCGCTCATCATCAAGACCGCCGACATACCGCTGCGGTGCTGCAGGTCCAGAATAGGGTGTGCGGGACCCAGTAGTCGTCGAAGTCGAGAAACACCAGCGGTACCTCGATCCCTTCGACAACCACGTCGCCAAGGCCGGTATCTGCGAAGAGTGCTGCAAGCGGTTCCGGGTGGCTGATGTGATAGTGCGAGCGCGGATCGTGGTCGGCCGCGTTGGGGTCCGTGGCTGCCACCGCCTCCCAGAAGAACCGCACCATCTGCATTTCGCCGCTGTAGTCCCAGATGTAGGCGGCAACGGTTCCATCCGGACGCGCCACTCGCGCCATCTCGGCCGTTGCGGCGGATGGGTCCGCAATGTGGTTCAAGACGAGTCCCGCAACCACCACGTCGAACCTGCTATCGTCCATCGGCAACGCCCGGGCATCGCCGACGTCGAAGCTGGCCCGGGGATCGGTCACCTGACGCGCCGCGGCCGCGATGAAATCGGCCGACGGATCGATGCCTACCAGGGTCGCTGGATCACCCAGTTCGAGCACGGCCGCGGAGAGGGCGCCCGTGCCGCAGCCTACGTCGAGCCAATCCCTCTTGGTGGCAACGCCGAGCCAGGGAACGAAGGCCTGGGCCAAGGGCCGGCTCCAGCGCCCCATGTACGCTTCATAGGCGTCCGCCGCACCCCACGAAAACGAGCCGGGGCAAAGACCATCTGGGCTCCCTTTCCGCTCACCGCGTCTCGATCGGCCGCTTCAGGTTTGGAACCTAACCCACCGTTGGGTTCGCCGCACCGAGGACAGGGCCACCAACTTTAAAGCATGCGCTCGGGCGGAGCCCATAGTCGGGGAGTCCCGTCCAGGAGAGCGGTTCGAGTCGGATGGAACTCGAGTCGCGAAAGCGGCCTACATCGGGCGCAACTGCGCCCCTTCAGGCAACAGTCCGGTTGCAACACCAAGCACACCGGAGAGCCAGACGGCAGAGTTCTCCGCGACGTGCATGTCGTCACGGTGTGTCGTCAACCCGGCAACGACGGCGGGGCAGGTCGTCTCGTTGCAGAACCAAGGGATCGTGTCGACGTACCTGACGCCCGTCTGAGTGGCTACCCGCCAGAACTGAACCGGCGACCGGTATCGCCACGGCGTAGCCCGGGAACCGGGTCGTCGAATCGAAGACCACGCTGGCTCCCAGGATTGTGGCAACGCCTGCCCAACTTATCGCCACGCCGAGATTGCGGGGCAGGAGCAGCAGCCAACGCGCAGTCACAGCGAGCAGGGCGCCCGCTCCCATCTCAAACGCCCGGGGAAACGGCGAAAAGTCAGGCTGCGGTCGCATCGACCCGAGTCTGGTGCATTGACCAAAGCAGGGACCCGGCGATGACGGCCGTTAGAACGACCCCGAGTTTGAGACGCAGAGAAACCTGGCGCGCCACCAGAGCCACCAGGATGATCAGGGCTGGCCAGACAAAGTAGAACTGCTCCTCAACCGCCAGCGACCAGGTGCTGCAACGGCGATGGCGGCAATTGGGCATTGAGGTAATCGGTCCCCTGATGGGCAAAGCGAACGTTGCTGGCAAAGAGCGTCGCCCACCTGGCGTCTTCCGCTACCCGGTTAGCGCGGCTTTCGCCGAGGTACAGAAACGAGGCAATCACAGTAAATACGAGGACCAGAGATCCGGCCGGCGGCAATCGGCGGGCACGCCTAGCGTAGAGGCGAGGGAGCGAAACCCGGCCGCTACGCTCCTGCTCCTTGAGCAGAATGCCGGTGATGAGGAATCCTGAAAGCATGAAGAAGACGTCGACGCCGACGTAACCGCCGCTCAGGAGGGCAAGGCCGGCGTGATCGAACAGGACCAGGAGCACCGCGATTGCCCGCAAGCCTTCGATGTCCGGCCGGAACGATCGCTCCGCGGATGTGGTGATCTCGCCCGATTGGGTGTTGTCTGGGAAGCCACGCGTGCCGCTGAATGGAATTGCTACCATCCGGCTGGAATCCAGCCGCAACAATGCACGCTCTCTGGGTGTCGAAGCTCACTCGTTGGTCTCAATCATGAAGATCGGTAAGCCGTCGCCCACGCCGCGAGCATCCCAAGCACCGGCACACGCCGGTCGGGACACGATTTGGACAGATCGGCGTCGATCATCCGGGACCCACTTGCCGCAAGAGACATACCATCTCACGTTCCAGATGCGATTTTCGTTCCAACGTTCCACGCATCACGGATATCGGGAGCATCTCTATGCACAACCTTGATTTCAGCCGAGGAAGCCGGAGATTCAACTTCAGGGTGGCAGGACTTTGTGTCCACGACGGCTACGCACTGCTCAATCGGGCGGTGCCAGATAAATCCTGGAACCTTCCGGGTGGTCGCTGTCACATGGGCGAGCCGTCAAACAAGGCGATTGAACGGGAACTCCGCGAGGAGCTTGGCGTCGCCGTCCAGATAACTCGGCTCCTGTGGTTCGTCGAGAATTTCTTTGGCAATGCGGACGAGCAGGTCCATCAATTGGCCTGCGTCTACCTGTTCGAACTGCCCGTTGGGTCGTCACCGCTCGCCAAGGACCAAATCCACACCGGGATTGACACCGGGATTGAGGGAGAGGACCTTCAGCTGATCTTCCGCTGGTTTCCAATCTCCGATCTACCGGCTGTCCGACTGTATCCCATGTTCTTGCGCACCGAAATCGCCAATCTCCCGGCGGTTCCGACCCACTTGATTAACATCGAGGAAGACGGAGTACCCGAACCCTAGTCGAGCAGGACGGCCGTATTGTCGACTGCGAACGACAGTTCGACGGCCTGCCCCCCACTGAACATAGGGATCGAGCCCGAAACGCTCGGGACGTGGACGGTGACCCGGGTGCCGCCAGCCACCTCGACGACGACCTGGCTGTGACTCCCGAAGTAGATGTACTCGACCACGACGCCGGACAGGACGTTGACCGCGGAGGTTCCGTTCCGCTGCGATCCGATCTCGATGTTCTCGCGACGCACCGCCACCCAGACGACGCTCGCTGCCGTAGCAGCCACGCCTTCCGGCAGCGTCGCGCGTAGCGTTCCGAGGCCGCCCACCGCAACCTCGGCGACGCCGTTCCGGCAACTGACCAACGTCCCGGCGAGAATGTTGGCCTGGCCGATGAAGTCGGCGACAAACCGAGTTCGCGGCCGGTCGTAGATGTCCGCCGGCGTCCCGACCTGAAGAATCTGGCCGCGGTTCATCACGGCGATCCGGTCTGACATTGCCAGGGCTTCATCCTGATCATGGGTGACGTAGAGAAACGTCGTCTCCAATCTCCGGTTGAGCTCACGGAGTTCGCGCTGCATCTCCGTGCGGAGCTTGAGATCCAGAGCCCCAAGAGGTTCATCGAGGAGTAGCACGGCGGGATGGTTCACGAGCGCCCTGGCGAGGGCGACGCGTTGCTGCTGGCCACCCGAGAGTTCAAAGGGCTTTCGCCGGTCGCCCTTGTCGAGTCGGACTAAGTTCGTGGCCGCATCGACCCGTTGCTGCCGTTCGTCCCGGGAGATTCCCGCCATCCGAAGTCCGAACATGATGTTCTGTTCGACCGACATGTGGGGAAAGAGAGCGTAGTCCTGAAACACGGTATTCACCGGCCGCCGGTGCGGCTGGGTGCGGCCAAGCGATCTGCCGGCTAGCAAGACGTCCCCCGAATCCGGCGGCTCGAACCCGCCGATCACCTTCAGGGTCGTGCTTTTGCCGCATCCGGATGGGCCAAGTACCGTCAGGAACTCACCACTCTCGATCTGGAGCGAAATCCCATCCACCGCCCGGATCGGGCCATACCGCTTGCGGACATCGCGAAGCTCAATCGCGCCCGGCCCAGGAAAAGAACCGGTCATCCGACGGACCCACTTTCCAGCGGGGCCCGAACGCTCACATCGCCCGCCAGATCGGCCGGGTGAGGCAGGTTGGGCCGCCCTCGCGGTTTCGGGAGATCTCATCGCCCTTGTACGTCCGCACCTGGCATCCGGCCGCTTCCAGGCGAGTGCGGGTGAGCGGATTCTGATCGAGCATCAGGCAGCGACTCGGTCCAAGGGCCAGAACGTTGCAGGCCATCGACAGGAACTCTTCGTCAGGGACCTCGACGAAGTTCCAGCCTCGCTCGCGCAATTGCTCAACGAAGGGAACCGGCAAGAGCGGCAGGTAGACCACCGCCAGATCCTCCCTGACAGGGCTGATCATCGACATGAGGTGGAGGCACTCGGCCGGTCCATGCCAGTGGGGCAGGTCCACGCGCACGATACCAACGCCGATCCCGGCCAGGATCGTCTGGAGCTGCGCAATTCCGGCGTCGTTCGTCCGATAGGAACGGCCAACGGCGAGGGTTCGCGCATCGAGCCAGAAGGCATCGCCGCCATCGAACGTGCCGGGCGCCTCGATCCTGGCCAGGATGGGGATGCCCAATTCGATGTAGGACTGAGCGGCGTAGTCAGACTCAGCCAGCCGGGCCGGCTTGCCCATTCGGGACAGAATCGCGCCGCCGTCGGTCATGAAGGTGGGGTCATACGCAAAGATCGCGTCGAGTTCGCCGGCCGGATCCGGCCCGGCGGCGACGACCTCGACGCCTTCCTCGGCGAGAATCTGACGAAAGGCGGCGTGTTCCGCCGCCGACTTGGCGACATCGACCGGGTGGAGATAACCGTAACACTGCCAGTCGTCGTCACGTGCGGGAGGAGCGGGCTGCCGCACCATCACCGTCCGCAGGGTCGCGGACATCGAATGCCCGCCGTAGCGCCTGGCGGTCCCGGTCCGCAACGTCGTCTCCGCTATCGTCATCGATTGCTCCTCCAGGCCGCACCCAACCTGTAAACCAAGCCTGTAATCCGTAGCCGACGTCTGTCCGATTGATCATAACGCGGCCAAGCCCGCTGCTAAGATGCGTCAATGATCCGGTGGTGATCAATCCCTCTCGGTACGGAGGTACTCCGGCGTGCGCATTGCCTTCTTCGACCCGTTCTCCGGCGCCAGCGGCGACATGGTTCTGGGAGCCCTGCTGGACGCGGGCCTCTCGGAGGCCGCGCTCCGCAGTGATCTGGGCAGGATCGATCTTCCCGGCTACGCGATGACTGTCCGCCGGACGGAGCGCCAAAGTATTGCCGGCATCCACGTGACCGTCACCCCCGCCGAGGATCAACCCAACCGGCAGTGGAGCGACATCCGGACGATGATCGAAGAATCAGCCCTGGATATTCCGGTGCGCGATGCAGCCCTGGCTGTCTTCTCCCGGCTGGCGGAGGCTGAAGCCAACGTCCACGGCACCTCGCCGGAAGAGGTTCATTTTCACGAGGTCGGCGGTGTCGACGCGATTGTCGATATCTGCGGCGCCTGCATCGGGCTGGCATTGCTCGGGGTCGAGGCCGTCTATAGTGGTCCGCCCCGGCTGGGCTCGGGATTCGTGCGCGCCGCTCACGGCCTCCTGCCGGTGCCGGCTCCGGCGACGGCATCCCTGCTTGCCCGCGCCAACGCGCCGACCGCCGGTCCGGACCCCGGTACCGAAGCCGTGCAGGCCGAATTGCTCACCCCAACTGGCGCGGCGATCCTGACAACCCTTGCGGAGTTCCGCCGGCCCGACTTCGTCCCAAGCGCGATCGGCTACGGCCTGGGCACACGAGATCTCCCCTGGCCGAATGCCTTGCGCGTCTGGATTGGCGAGATGGCAGGGGAGGGCGAAGGCGATGACGACGGCGACATCCTCCTCGAGACCAATATCGACGACATGAACCCACAATTTTTCGAGCTACTCTCCGACCGCCTGTTTGCGGCGGGAGCACTGGACGTCTGGTTGACGCCGATCACGATGAAAAAGGGCGCCCAGCAACCCAGGTGAGCGTGATCGCGGCCGGGCGGTCCCGCCGCGAACTCGAGGACGTCTTGATCGTCAACTCGACCACATTAGGAGTACGTGCCCGGACAATCGAGCGCGTCAAGGCGGCCCGGCGCATTGAGTCGGTCACCACGCGATGGGGCGATGTCCGCGTGAAATTGCGTGGCTGGAACGGCCGGGTGCTCGATGCGCGGCCCGAGTACGACGACTGCCTGGCCATCGCCCGAACCCGTGAGATCCCGATTCGCGAGGTTTGGAACGAAGCGGCCCGCCTTGGTGAGGTCTATGTCGGCGGGAGGATGTCCGCATGAGCACCGGCCAATCGATGAAGTTCGGCGTCACCATTCCCAACTTCGGCGACTTTGGCGATGCCCGCAAGCTTGGTGATCTGGCAGAAGCGGCCGAACACGCCGGCTGGGACGGCTGCTTCGTCTGGGACCATCTCCGACCTTCGGATCCGTCGATGCCGCTGGCGGATCCGTGGATCTCCGCCACGACGATGGCGCTGAGGACGGAGCGGATCAGGATCGGCCCGCTGGTCACCCCCTTGCCCCGCCGGCGACCGTGGCAGGTCGCCCGGCAGGCGGTCACACTGGACCACCTGTCCGGCGGGCGCCTGGTTCTCGGCATCGGACTTGGCGGCGACTGGAACGGCGAATACCTCGACTTTGGCGAGCAGGGCAGCACCAGGCAACGGGGCGCCATGCTCGATGAGGCAGTCGAAATCATCGCCGGACTGTGGAGCGGCGAACCCTTCACGTTTCAGGGCCAGCACTATCAGGTGACCGATGTCCGGTTCCTGCCAAAGCCCCTCCAGCAACCGCGCATTCCGATCTGGGTGGCCGGTGTGTGGCCGAACAAGGCTCCGTTCCGGCGGGCGGCACGGTGGGATGGCGTTTTCCCGATCGTCGAGCGGGAGTCGTTCGCGGCCAATCCCGACGAAATCAGGGAGATCCTGGCCTACATCGCCGGATACCGGCAGTCCGGCATGCCCCAGGACGTCATCGTCCACGCCGAATCACGCGGCGTTCCAGAATCTGAACTGCGCGCCAGCATCGAGGCCCTGAGTGAAGCGGGCGTCACGTGGTGGTTACAAACAGTCGCCCCCGAAGAGGAGTACTGGGCAATCAGGCGACTGATCGACGCCGGGCCTCCGATCAGGATGTGACACGAAGCACCACCGAGTGGCAGTTTGGTGACTAGGGGTTGGGTGTCGGCCCAAGTCCCTGCGGCAGGGTGACAAAACGCCCAACGGTAGCCTGGAGCAAGATCCACATTTCATCGACGCGGCGCAGCAGGAGGATCGCCACATAGATCGCTCCGGCAACGGCAATCGGCGCGCCAACGATCGTGAGCTCCCGCACAACGCTGAGCGTCGTTGACGACGCCTCCGGCAGAGTAGCGTCCAGGCCAAGCCAAACCCAGGCAGCCGCGATGGCCGAAACCAAGGCTGCCAACCCGACCGTGAGCGATGTCCGCCGGAGTGATCCACCAGGTTCGGGTCCGAGGCGGCGGCGCACAATTAACCACATGATCAGGGCGTGGCCAACCCACTGCGCCGAGTTTGCCAGCACCAGGCCCAGCATCCCCATCGGCTGCACCAGGGCGAAGGCGATCACAAAGTAGATGCCAACCGAGACAATCCCGACGATGACCGGGGACTTGGTGTCGCGCCGGGCGTAGCACGCAAATATCAGGATCTGGTCGAACGCCGCCGCCAGTGTCCCAGGCAAGTAACCAAGCAGGGCGATCAAGATCTCGCGAGCGCCGGTCTCGCCGGTGGCGCCATGTTGGAAGAGGAGATCGACGACCGGCATGCCGATCGCGACGAGACCAAAGGTCGTGGGCAGAATCAAGACGGCCGTCATCATGACCGCCCGGTCGAGCGTAGCTCGGTACGACGACTCGTCTCCCCGGCCAAAGTGCCGCGAAAGCGAAGGCAGCGCCGCCAGTGAAATCGCGGCGGCCACCACACCGAGGACCATCTGCACGATTGTCGTGGCATAGCGCATGGCGCCCAGGGCATCTTCGCCCGCGCCCCAGGCCAGGTTGCGATCGACCACCACGGCGACCGTGCTGACGAGCAGTCCCGCAAAGACCGGCCCATACAGTCTGAGCACCTCCCGCACCGCGGGATGGTTCACGGCAAGATTTGGTTTGGGGAGCGCTCCGGCCCGGATGAGCGGCCAGATCTGCAACAGGAGAATTGCGCCCGCACCGGCGACCGATCCGAGCGCCAGACTCTTGACTCCGAGCGACTCTCTCGCCACCAAGATCGCGACGATGACGACGGCGTTGCGTGCCGCGAGGGCCAGGGACGGTCCTTCGACGCGGCCGATCGCATGGAGCACCGCCATCAACACCCCGGCGGCGCAGAGCAGAACCGCCGAAGGCATAATCCAGCGGACCATGGACACGGTCAGTTCGACAGTTTCGGCTCCGCGCGCGTCCCCCTGCCCGCCGATCGATGTCATCAGTTCAACGACACCGGGCGCGAAGATGATCCCCAGCCCGGCCAGCGTCCCGACCGCGATCAGGACGACGGTCAGGAGAGCGCCGGAAATGCGGCGGAGCTCGGCGCGCGCCGCCGTATTCGGCATAGCCCACTGGGCAAGAACGGGGATGAGCGCGGCCTGGAGCATGCCGCTGACCAGCAGGTCGTAGACGAGGGTCGCAACGTTGTCGGCGACGGTAAACGCGGCGATCTCGTCGCCGGTTCCGAACTTGCCGGCAGCAAGCTGTTCTCGCACCAGTCCCAGCACCCGGCTGAGCACCGTGCCGAACATGAGGAGAATCGCGGCCGCGGCGATTCCACGGCCGACGACGGCGCCCCCGCCCTCCTCACTTGTCGGCTCTGCCGGAACCGAAGCCCGGTCCATCACGACCGCCTGCTGCCGCGCACCTATTTGAACCGGATCCAGGTGATCACGAACGGGATGGCGGCAAAGATCAGATCGACGATCCGCAGGCGCATGGCGGTCGTCACCTGCACCGGCCCACCGAAGTCATCGAGGATCGCCGGGCTGAAGACGATCTGGTCGAGTTGATTGATCTGCTCAGCAGTGATCCCCAGGCGCTGCGCCAGCACAAAGCGGCTGATAACAAGTCCGAGAGCGACCATGGCCATGGCGACGACTTGCAGGTCGCGACCACGCTTGTAGTTGGCCATTTTGGCCATCGCCTCGGCAACGCCAAAACCAAGGGCGAGCGAAAGGTAAAACCCCCAATCAGGAATGAATCCCCAAATCACCCCGACCACGACAGCGACCGCGAATCCGGCGGCCCCGGCCTTCAGAAGGGCGTTGGAGCTGGTTTGGTAGGTGGGCAGCCCTCGCACCCCGGCGCATTCGGGGCAACGCAGTCCGACGGGCGTGCGTACACCACATTGCGGGCAGATCGGCTTGCCACAGCGGGAGCAGCGGAGGCCGGTCATCGTCTTGGGGTGGTATGAACACGGGACCTGACCGCGAGGAACGTCGTATTGCGCTTCTACCGCCATCTCGCAGCCTTGTCCTCGCCAACGCGGGGAACCCCGCGACTCATCGCCTCTTGAACACCGAGCGCCGGAAGCATACGCGATGCCCGGCCGGTCGCCCCGACGCCAATCGTTCGGGCAGTCATTCCGGCGGCGATCCCCAGCGGGCCTCGAACTCCGGACGGAGGATTGCCATCACGACCTGGTCGTGGTACCGGCCGCCGTCGAAGACATCGGAGCGGAGCACGCCTTCGCGCACAAACGCGGCCTTCTCGTAGGACCGGATTGCCCGGACATTCCAGGAAAGGACGCTGAGGGAGACCCTGTGCACATTCCGGGACCAAAAGAGGTAGCGGAGCAAGGCCACCATTGCGTCGGTGCCGTATCCGCCGCCCCAGTAGTCAGGATTTCCGATGAGGATCATGACCTCGGCCGACCGTGCCTGAGGATCCAGTCCTTCCCATTCGACACGGCCGATTGGAACGTCGGGCCGATCAGGCGAGTCTCCCTGGGCGGCCTTTGGGACGACGGCAAAGTAGCCATTGCTATCGAATCGGGAAAATCGGCCGCGGAGATCCGACTCGAACTCGTCCTCGCGGACGACGGTCTGCCGCTGCCCCCAAAACCGCATCACCTTCGGATCGTCGAACCAGGACCGCATCACGGGCAGGTCGGCGGCCCGGATCGGCCGTAGCGAAACGAGGTTCCCGTCGATCACAACGCGGCCTCCCCAGAACCAGCCAAGTTTGGCACTCTCTTTCACCGAGTGCTAAATGCCGCTTGACGCTCTTATTCTGCCCGATATACTTCTCGTTAGACTTCGACCGCAATGTGGCGGCTCGGGCGAGAGCGATTCGGGAGTCCGGATCGTCCCTCGATTGCACTGCGTCAAACCCAGTTTCGCCCCGCCGACCGCACGCATGCATCCCGCTTCCTGACCGATCTACGCCGGTACCGGCGTTTCCCTTGCCTGGATATATGGACACGATGGCCGAAAAACGCGACTACTACGAGGTCCTCGGCGTGTCGCGAACCGCGTCCGCCGACGAGATCAAGCGGGCGTACCGAACCCTTGCCCGCAAGTACCACCCTGACATCAGTTCGGACCATAGCGCCGAAGAGCGTTTCAAAGAGATCAACGAAGCGCACGAAGTTCTGTCCGACTCGGACCGGCGGGCAGCCTATGACCGATTCGGACATGCCGCCGCGAACGGCATGGGTGGCGGGGATCCCTTCGGCGGCTTCGGCGGATCGCCCTTCGGCGACCTGTTCGAGAACTTCTTCGGTGGCGCCGCCAGCAGCGCCTCCCGTCGCCGGAACTCCCCTCAGCGCGGAGCGGACCTCCAGGAGAGCATCGAACTCTCATTCGAGGAGGCCGTCTTCGGCGCAGAGCGCGACGTCGAAGTCATCCGCCTGGAAACCTGCGAGGACTGCCACGGCACCCGCATGAAAGACGGGCAGACGCCCGCGAGATGCAGCATCTGTGGCGGCAGTGGCGAAGTCCGCCGGGTCCAGCAGACGATCTTGGGCCAGTTCATGACCGCGGCGCCCTGCTCCGCCTGCAACGGCGAAGGGGTGCAGATCACCGATCCTTGCCCGACCTGCCGCGGACGGGGTCGCGTCAACCGGTCGAGGACCGTTTCGATCACCGTGCCGGCCGGCGTCGACGACGGCGCCACCCTGCGGGTGCCCGGTAAGGGCGAAGCCGGACCAAACGGCGGACCCACCGGCAATCTCTTCATCAAGATCCGGGTTAAGCCGCATCCGACATTCACCCGCAACGGCAAGACAATCCATCTCGGCGTCGGCATCAACGTCGCCCAGGCGGCACTGGGCGACGAGATCGAGATTCTGACACTGGACGGTCCAGTCAACCTCAAAATTCCGGCGGGCACCCAATCCGGCCAGCAGTTCCGGCTGCGCGGGAAAGGTGTGCCGGACCTGCGCGGCGGCGACCGGGGCGACCAGTTGGTCTCCGTCCAGGTGGTGATTCCCAAGCAACTAGACGACGAGCAGCGGGAGCTGTTCCTGCAGCTTGCCGATACGCTGGGCAGTGAAGTGACCCAGCAACCCCACCGGGGATTCTTTGACAAGGTGAAGGACGCCCTGGGCGTATAGACACGGCCTGAACGCTCGATGGCGCCGCGGCACGGCAGTGCCAGCCAGGGATGGGCATGCCTTGACACGGCGTTCCGGCGGCACGTAGGATCAGTACGTTCGGGGCCACAATGGCGGGTGGTGAAATGGTATCACAAGGGTCTTTGGAACCTTTGTTCCAGGTTCGAATCCTGGCCCGCCAGCCTTATGGACCGCACCTCATGAAGCAAATCCCCTCAAAGAATTCACCACTTCATTTCTCACGAATGAGGTCTGTTCACCGGCTGCGTACGGCATTGTCTGATGCCCATGGCTGAGCCGGACGAACGGCAGGCGACCGGACTGAATCGCGGGACGGTCGCCGTCGTCATTCTCGCTGCCGGCCAGGGCAGCCGAATGTACTCCACGCTTCCCAAGCCGCTCCACCCTGTTGCGGGTGTTCCGATGGTGGTCCACGTCCTGAACGCGGCCTCTGCCATCGGGCCGGCAAAGACGATTCTCGTCGTCAGCGAAGCCACCAATAATCTCGCCGAACGTATCGGACGTGACGACCTCATCAGCGTGCGCCAGCCCGCGCCAGAGGGCACCGGCCATGCGCTTACCTGTGCCTTGCCCGCCATCGAAGGCGTGGATTGGGTCATGGTTCTCTTCGCCGACCATCCGCTCCTCACCGGCGAGACGGTCCAGGACTTCTTGGATCGCGCTCAGGTCGCGGGCGCACGTGTATGCGTGCTCTCTTGCCTAATGCCCGAGGCCGGCGCGTTCGGCCGGATTGCCCGCAACGACGAGGGGCAGCCTGTACGAATCATTGAGAAAAAGGACGACGATCCGGCGAAGCGACAAGGCATCACAGAGGTCAATACTGGCATGATGCTGTTCGACGCCGGCTGGCTGCGGAACGCGATCGTCCACCTTTTGCGAAGCGCCACCACCGGCGAGTACTACATGACGGAGTTGATCGAGATCGCCGTACGAGACGGACTCACGTCTGACGGCGCCTGGCCCGTTGCGACGGTTAAGGCTCCGCCCGAAGCCGCTGCCGGCGTTAACGATCGCCACCAACTGGCGGTGGCGGACCAGTCGCTCCGCAACCGTATCCGCCAGCACTTCATGGTTGACGTGGGCGTCACGATCGTCGCTCCCGAAACCGTGGTGATCGACGCCGGCGTCTCGATCGAACCGGACACCACCATACTCTCGGGGTCCGTGCTCTCTAAAGGCACGCGAATCGGACGAGGCTGCACGGTTGGACCCAATGCCATCCTGAGTGGGGCAACGCTCGCTGAGGAAGCGGTCGTTGGGTCGTCTACCGTGACGGACTCGTATCTCGGAGAAGGCGTTCACGTCGGGCAATACGCGTTGATCCGCGGAAACTCGCGCCTGGAGGCAGGCGTGCGGATCGGAACCCACGCCGAGATCAACCGGGCCTCACTCGGCAGAGGCGTCCGGGTCGGCCACTTCTCCTACCTCGGTGACGTCACCATCGGCGACGACGTCAACATCGGAGCGGGAGTCGTCACCGCAAATTACGATGGCGCGAACAAGTTTCAGACGGTCATCGGCGACCGAGCATTCATCGGCAGCGATACGGTTCTCGTCGCTCCCGTTCGGGTTGGCAATGGAGCATCGACCGGCGCCGGTTCGGTCGTAACCCACGATGTCGGCGATGGCGAAACCGTTGTGGGCGTCCCGGCACGCACGCTTCTTCGTGGACAACGCAATTCAGACGAGCACCGGGGAGATCGTTAGCAATGGATGGTCGGCTGCAGATTTTCGCTGGCAACTCGCACCCTCAACTGGCCGCCGCCATCATGCAGGAACTGGAAAGCCCGCTGGGCCGCGCGATCGTTGGCGAGTACGAGAACGGCGAAACAAAGATCAAGCTCGATGAGAACGTTCGTGGCTCAGACGTATTCGTGATTCAGTCGATCTGCACGCCGTACGACCATCACCTGATGGAACTGCTCCTCCTGATCGACGCACTTCGACGCGCATCCGCCGCCCGGATCACCGCCGTCATTCCCTACTACGGGTACTCCAAGCAGGAGAAGAAGACGACCGGGCGCGAACCGATCTCAGCCAAGTTGGTCGCGAATCTGATCACGGTCGCCGGGGCGAACCGTGTGCTCACCGTCGACCTGCATGCTCCCGCGATTGAAGGGTTCTTCGACATTCCCGTCGATCACCTCCGGGCAACGCCACTGCTGGCCGGTCATTGCCGCCGATTGGCGAGGGACGGCGCAGTGGTCGTCAGCCCGGATGCCGGTGGGGTAGCGCGGGCCGAAGAGTTCCGGTCCCGATCGGGTGGATCGCTCGGCATCGTCACGAAACATGAGCCAGCGCCCGACGGGATAGGCCTGGAGATGGTCGGCGATGTCTCCGGCAAGGTGGCCATTGTCGTTGACGACATGATCTCGACCGGCACGACGCTGGAACAGGCGGTGACGCTGCTGAACGAGCGCGGCGCCGCCGAGATCCACGTCGCGGCCACCCATGCCATCTTCGCGGCCGACGCGGTGGCCAGGATCAGCCTGCTACCGATCAAGAACATCTACGTGTGCGACACGGTCCCGCACCCCACTCAGCCAATCACCCCGAGCCTGACGACCATCACCGTCGCTCCGCTCCTGGCCGAAGCGATCATGCGCATCCATAAAGATTTGAGCATTAGCGCGTTGTTCACCTAAGTGACGTGAGACGTGAGACGTGAGACGTGAGTAGAACGGCTACTTTTACTCACCTCCCGCGTCTCACGTCTCACGACTAGGGGATGCGGATGTCAAGCCAAAGCTGGCTAGATCTAATCGTTGCCGGGGCGGCGCTCGTTGTCGTCGGTCTGACTGCGGTCCTCGAAGCGATCACAGGTTTCGTCCCGCCCAGCAAGGCGAGAGGCGGGTCAGCTCCAGGCGGAGACATTTCCAGCCGGTTTCGGACGCTGGAAGGAATCATCGATCCCCGGCGCAACCTGACGACCTCCCTCTTCATCCTCCAGGCGATTGCCCTGGTGATCGCCACGCTCGGTCTGGACGCGATCTTCCGCCGTGAATTCGAAGGGGTCGCCTGGATCCTCACTCCCGTCATTGTGGTGACGATGTATCTGATCCTCGGGCAGGCGCTTCCGCGCGGCCTAACACGGCACCGCTTCGACGAGACAACCGGCGTCCTGCATGTTCTCACCCAGGGGCTGATCTGGCCGGTCCGTCCGCTGGTCCGTTTCTCCGAAATGCTTGGGCGGGTCATCGCGGATTTGCTGCCTGCCGCGCCGGTCGAGCCAATGACCCGTGAGGAGGAACTTCGTTCCCTCATCGGCATCGACGGCCCCGTGGGCATGGTCGACCCCGACGAGCGGGAAATGATCGACGCCGCGTTGCGGCTAGAGGAACTGACCGCCCGCGAGATCATGGTTCCCCGCGTGGACATCGTCGCGGCCCAGGTCGACATCCCCATCCCCGATCTGATCGACGTCATCGTCCAGGCGGGTCACTCGCGCATCCCCGTCTATGAGGAATCGATCGATCAGATCGTGGGAGTGCTGCACGCCAAGGACCTGCTCCCTCACCTTCTCACAGCCAGTGCAGACTTCGTCGTCGCCGAACACCTCCGCCCGCCCCACATCGTGCCAGAGTCGAAGCATCTGGACGTGTTGCTCAGAGAACTCAGGCGCACCCGGGTGCACATGGCGATCATCGCCGACGAGTACGGCGGCACGGCCGGCCTGGTGACGATCGAGGATATCCTCGAGGAGATCGTCGGCGAGATTCAGGATGAGTACGACACAGAAAAACCGCTGTTCGATCCGCTGGGTCCCGATGAGATCCTGGCGGACGGCCGCCTTCCGTTAGAGAACGTCGAGAATTTCTTCGGCATCTCCTTCCCGGAAGACGCCGACTTCGAGACGGTGGGCGGGTTCGTCCAGAACGTGCTCGGACGAGTACCACGAGAAGGGGACCAGTTCGCGGGCGCTGGCCTGGAAGGCGAGATCATCGAAGTGGAAGGTCGCCGGGTCCGGCGCCTGCGCATGGCCCGGCATATCGTGCCGTCCGAGCAGGAACAGTTGAACGGCCGTGATCCACAAGCCGAGCATGACGGCGACGAGGACGGCTAATGGAGCGATAGCCGAGATCTCCCGCCCGGACTCTGCGCGTAGGGGCGATGCATGCATCGCCCTGCTCGGCGAACGGAGATTCCTATTCGATCGCACGCATCCGGCGATCGGGCGATGCGTGCATCGCCCCTACGACTGCGAAACTGGATGCCTATCTTGCTGGCTCCGTGAGCGAGCGAGGCACCCTTGGGCGTTCCAGTGATCGGCCGCGAGATCGTTCGCCTCGGCGTCGTTACCAGCACCATGGACGAGGTGGCCCAATTGGCAGCCTCCGGCGCCGACGAAGGCGTAGTCGTCGTGGCCGATGTCCAGACCGCCGGCCGCGGACGCAGTGGGCGCCCATGGCTTGCCCCGCCCGGTTCGAGCCTGCTGCTGTCCGTTCTCCTCCGTCCGGCTGTCCCACCAGAACGGCTGTCGACCCTGTCCCTCGTGGCCGGCGTTGCCGTCGCCGAGGCGCTCGAGCAGTTTGGGAGATCTCCGAAGCTGAAGTGGCCGAACGACGTCTGGTTGGAAGGCCGTAAGGTGGCCGGCGTCCTGGTCAACACCCGGGTTGGACCCGAAGGCATCACCGCGGTCCTGGGGATCGGCATCAATGTCACTATCGAACCTTCCGATCTGCCTCCCGGAGCGACCAGCCTGAGCGCGGCCGTCGGTGAGATCGTCCCTCGCGACGATCTCCTGCAGATCGTTCTCTCGCGGCTGGATACGGCCTACTCAGCGTTCATCAGCGCAGCAGGGAAACCAAATCTGGACGGCTGGACAAGCCGGGCCGCGCTCATCGGCGAGCGCGTACAGGTATCCGACGGGCCGGAGCTACATGTGGGAAAGTTGATCGGGATCGATCAGCACGGCGCGCTTCTTCTCCGTGGAGACGATGGCGAGAGGATCAGGGTCTTTGCCGGCGACCTCACCCGTGGACCACGCCCCGGGCTTACTAACGGCTGATTCCGCCATTGGCTCATTGGATCTCCCATTCGGATGGCGAGTTCCGCCAGTTTTCAGTGGCGCGCTCGCCTTGTGTCGCCTGCTGAAACGGGCATATACTCAGCCGGTTCAGGTCCCAATCGCCCCGGTGCGGGCCGAATTGATGCAGCGACGCACGGCCCACCCCTCTCAGCCAGAAGGAAGCACGAGCAGATGAATTTCGAACTGTCGGCGGAACAGATCCAGGTCCGGGACATGGTGCGCGAGTTCGCCGCCCGCGAAGTCGCCCCCTACATCCAGGAGTGGGACGCCAAAGGTCAGTTCCATCGCGAGGTGCTGACCAAGATGGGCGAACTCGGCATCCTGGGTCTCCCAATCCCGGAGGAGTACGGCGGCTCCGGCTTCGACTACGTCAGTCTCGCCCTGGCCTGCGAAGAACTCGAGTACGTCGACACCTTTCTCCGTGTAGTGATGAGCGTCCACGTTGGGCTCAACAGCCTGGCGTTGCTCCAGTGGGCGACCGAGGAACAGATGCAGCGCTGGCTGACACCTCAGGCCCTTGGCGAGAAACTCGGCACCTTCGGATTGACCGAGCCCAACGCGGGCAGCGACGCGGGTGCGATCGAAACCACCGCCACCCGGGACGGCGATTCCTATATCCTCAACGGCGCCAAGATGTGGATTTCTTTGGCCGATGTCGCCGATCACTTTCTCGTCTTCGGCAGCATCGACCGCTCCCAGAAGCACAGGGGCCTCACTGCCTTTATCGTCGAGCGCGGCATGGAGGGTTTCACCACCGGCACCATCAAGGGCAAGCTCGGGGTGCGGGCCGGCAATACGGGAGAACTCGCCTTCAACAATGTTCGGGTTCCGCTCGAGAACCGGATCGGCGAAGAGGGCGAGGGCTTCAAGATCGCGATGAGCTGCATCGATCAGGGCCGGTTCACGGTTGGCGCCGGGGCAGTCGGTCTGATCCGGGCCTGCCTGGATGCGAGCGTCAAGTACGCCAACGAGCGCGAAACCTTCGGTGTGCCGATCGGCAAGCACCAACTCGTGCAGCAGATGATCGCCAAGATGGCGGCCGGCTACGACGCCTCATACCTGCTGACGATGAAGGCAGCCGAACTCAAGAACCGCGGTATCCGCAACACCCGCGAAACCAGCATGATGAAGTGGTTCGCCTGCGACGCCGCCCTCCAGGCGGCAGACGATGCGATCCAGATTCACGGCTCATACGGCTTCTCCAACGAATACCCGGTCGAGCGGTTCTGGCGGAACTCGCGCGGCGCCGTCATCTACGAAGGCACCCGCGAGATCCACACGCTGCTCCAGGCCGAATACGCCCTGGGATACCGCCAGGACAAGCCGCTGCGCATGCCACAGCCGCCGGCTGCCGGCTTCGCCGAACTACGGGAGGTCGTGCTGGCCGACGGGTAGCGCAGCTCGACGGCGAAGTGGACCCCAGGTTGAAACCTGGGGCTAAACCTACGAAGTCCCTCCGGGACTGAGAACGGACCGGCGGCGCGCAATGGAGTGAGGTGGGGGGTGACGTTTTGGCAGTTGTACTACCATCTCGTGTGGGCGACGAAAGGGCGTGAAACGATCATCGACCGTGATCGCGCAGATGTGATCCAGCGGTCGTTGCGCTCCATCTGCCACGACCGTCGAGCCGTCGTTCATGCCGTTGGGATCATGCCAGAACATGTTCACGTCGCTGTTTCGATCCCCCCGAGTCGCGCGATTTCGGAGTTCGTCAAAGAACTCAAGGGCGAGACAAGCCACCTTCTGACCCGTGACAGCCGCGAAGGCTCGACCGGTTGGTTCGGTTGGCAAGGAGAGTACGGTGTCATCTCGTTTGGAGAGCGCTCGCTGCCGATGATCGTCTCGTACGTGGAGAACCAGGAGAGGCATCACGCGGAGAACAACCTCTTCCCGACTTTCGAGCTCATCGACCGACCCGAATTCATCAACCAGCCAGTCGTCAGTCCCGGAGGGACTTCGTAGGTTTAGCGCCAGGTTGCAACCTGGCGTTCCTCCCGGAACTTCCGGGCAACCAGAACTCTCCGGACCAGAAGGGACCATCCAATGCCTCCCCCCAACCAGTCCGTTATCCTCGGAGGTGTTCGCACTCCGTTCACCAAGCTCAATGGCGGCCTCTCGACCAAGAGTGCGACCGAACTCGGCTCGATCGTCATTCGGGCGGCGCTCGAGCGGTCGGGTGTCGATCCGCGCTCGGTCGATCACGTCGTCATGGGTCAGGTACTGCAAGGCGGAGCGGGTCAGAATCCGGCCAGACAGGCGGCGTTCGGCGCGGGCCTGGCCCGAACGGTGACGTCGGAAACGGTCAACCGGGTTTGCGGCTCCGGCATGCTCGCCATCGAGCAGGCCGACCTGCTGATCAGGGCGGGCGATTACGACGTTGTCGTCGCCGGCGGCATGGAGAGCATGTCGAATGCCCCGTATGCCCTGGCCAAAGCCCGCGGCGGCTACCGGATGGGGAACGGCGTCCTCGAAGACCTCATGATCAAGGACGGCCTGCTCTGCGCCGTATGCGATGTCCAGATGGGCACCCACGGCGACAACGTCTCCCAGGAGGTGGGAGTTAGTCGCGAGGAGCAAGATGCCTGGGCATTGCGCTCTCACGAAACCTACTTCGCCGCCAAAGGGCGCGGGGTGATGGCTGAGGAGATCGTCCCGGTCAACGTCCAGGTGCGCAAAGGCACGATGACCGTCGACACCGACGAGGCTCCCCGCCGGGACACCAGCCTGGAAGCCCTCGCGAGCTTGAAACCGGTCTTCTCACCGGACGGATCCGTGACGGCCGGCAACGCGCCCGGAATCAACGACGGCGCGGCGGCGGTTGTGGTTGCGAGCGCGCATTGGGCCCAGGAGAACGGGATCACCCCCAAGGCGACGATCCTGGCGCGGGGTGTCGCCGGATGGGACGCGCCGTATCTGGCCTTCACGCCGGAGATGGCCGGCCGGATCGCCCTAGAACGGGCGGGGCTCACCGTCGACGTCCTTGACTTGGTCGAGATCAACGAGGCGTTCGCGAGTGTGGCCATCACCGCCGCCCGGCGACTCGGTGTCGACCCGGACAAGGTCAACGTGAATGGCGGCGCGGTCGCCCTCGGCCACCCGATCGGTGCCAGCGGCGCCAGAATCACGCTGGCGCTGGTCAACGAGTTGTACAGGCGGGGCGGCGGAATCGGAATGGCGGCCATTTGCTCCGGCGGTGGCCAGGGCGACGCCCTGATCGTCCAGGTCGAAGGTCGTGAGTCGTGAGTCGTGAGATAAGGGACGGCAAGGCAGCCGATCGTCAAGAATCACTCACGTCTCACGTCTCACGTCTCACGACCCCGGCAGAACTCCGGCCGGTCATTCTGCCCTTCAACGGCGTCTGGCCGCGGATCGCCGACGACGCGTTTGTCGCTCCCGGCGCCGTGGTTGTCGGCGATGTCGAGATCGGCTTGCAGGCCAGCGTCTGGTTCCATGTCACGATCCGGGGCGACGTCGCCCCGATTCGGATCGGTGCCCGCACGAATATCCAGGACGCCTCCGTTATCCACGTGGACGGCGGCGTTCCGTGCGTCATCGCGGATGACGTCACGGTTGGCCACAACGCGATCGTCCACGCCAGCGTGATCGAACCTGGCGTAACGATCGGCATGGGAGCCATCGTCCTTTCCAACTGTACCGTCGGCGCCGGGGCGGTCATCGCCGCCGGGGCGGTCGTCCCGGAAGGGACTGAAGTAGCTCCTGGTACGACGATGATGGGGGTTCCCGCTCGGGATCGCGGACCGCTGGCACCCGAGCGCAAGGCGTTACTGGACTCCATTGCGGCGAAGTACGCGCGCAACGGAGCGATGTTCCGCCAGATCATCGCGGACGTGACGAATGAGGCAGAAGACGAATCGCCGAGCGGTGAGTTTCTGGAGGAATCGTAACGACGCTGGATTGAAGCTCATCTTTCGTTGGTCACGCGCGTCGCGGGCCTGGCGCGTCAACCGGTGGGGGAAACGCATGCCAATCGAGATCCACGAGGACGGCCGCATCGCAGTCGTGGTGATCAACCGACCGGAAGCGCTCAATGCATTCGACGCCCAGCACCTGCGCGACTTCATCTCCGTGTTCCGGGATCTCAGCACCGACAAGGAAGTCCGAGCCGTCGTGCTCACTGGCGCTGGCGACCGCGCCTTTGCCGCCGGGGCCGATATCCGCGCCATGCGGGAGATGGACCACGAGGCCGGCCGGGAGTTCGGTCGCCTGGGGCATGGAGCGGCCTACGCGCTCGAATCCCTGCCGCAGCCGGTGATCGCGGCGGTGAACGGTTTCGCGCTCGGCGGAGGGTGCGAGCTGGCGCTGGCGTCGGACATCCGCCTCGCCTCGGAGAATGCCGTCTTTGCCCAGCCTGAGGCTGGGCTCGGGATCTGCCCCGGCTGGGGCGCAACCCAGCGCCTCCCTCGAATCGTCGGTCCTGGAATCGCCGCCGAATTGATCTTCACCGGGCGGAGGGTAATCGCCGAGGAAGCGCTCCGGATTGGCCTGGTCAATGCCGTCTACCCGGCCGAAACGCTGATCGATAAGGCCAAGGAGATGGCTCACCAGATCGCGGCCAACAGCCCGATGGCGATCGCGGCGGCCAAGCAAGCCATGGCTGCATCCTATGGCGAATCCGGCAAGGGCCTCGCCATCGAGCTCGACTTCTTCGCCCGCTCCTTCTCCACGCATGACCAACACGAAGGCATGACCGCCTTCCTCGAAAAGCGTAAGCCCGCCTTCACAGGCTCCTAATTCTCGTCTCACGTCTCACGTCTCACGTCTCGGAGGAACCCATTGAACATCGTAGTGCTCGTCAAACAGGTCCCGGATATGAACGCGGTCAAGATCGACCGCGCCTCCGGGAAGCCGGTGCTCAGCGGTCAGCTCGTGGTCAGTTCCTTTGACGAGTACGCCATCGAGGAGGCGATCCGGCTCAAAGAAGCCCACGGCGGCGAAGTCACGGTCGTCAGCGCCGGACCGGCATCAGCCAAAGACGCGATCACCCGGGCGCTTGCCATGGGCGCCGACAAGGGAGTCCATCTACTCACCAGCGACACGTCCAAGGTAGACACGCTCTCGCTGGCATCCGCCCTCGCTGGAGCGCTCAAGGGACTCACGTTCGATCTGGTCATCCTCGGCCAGAACTCGGACGACTCAACTACAGGGCATGTCGGCCAGCAACTGGCCGAACTCCTCGGCCTGCCGAGCATCTCGTCGGTCACAGAGCTCTCGGTGACCGACAACCACCTCACTGCGGCGCGCGACACTGAAGATGGCAAGCAGACCGTCGAACTCGACCTGCCGGCAGTCGTGCTGGCGATGACCGGCTTGAACCAGCCGCGCTACCCATCTCTCAAAGGCATCATGGCGGCCAAGAAGAAGCCGATCGAGCAGTCACCGCTGGCGATCGAGGCGGCACCGGACCGCGTGACCTGGAGCGAGCCCTTTGTGCCGGAGCGCACGGTCCAGGGAGTCATCCTCCAGGACGTACCGGCGGCCGACGCCGCCAAGCAACTCGTCTCCTGGCTGAAGGAGCGCAAACTGGTCTAGCTGGTTTAGCCGGTCTAGACAACCCTACTTTGAACCTCCTAGAGCCGCCCCTTCGACCCAGAGTTGGAGCACCCATGACCGATTCGAACAAGCATGTCCTCGTGGTGACGGAGACGACCGGTAGCGATCTCCGCCCCGTCTCGCTCGAGGTCGTCACTGCCGGAAAGCAGATCGCGGCCGCCACGGGCGGACCGGTGACAGTCCTGGTGATGGGCTCGGGCATTGCCGCCGCTGCCGCCTCGCTTGGCGCGACGGGAGTCGACCGGGTGCTCGTCGCCGACGACGCCAGGCTCACCCATATCACCAGCGAATCAGCCGCCGCTGTCCTGGTGGCGGCAATCCAGCAGGTATCGCCTGGCATCGTCCTGATTCCGGGAACGACCTCGGGCCGGGACTACGCGCCGCGCGCCGCCGCTCGGTTGGGCGTGGGCCTCGCGGCCGATTGCGTCGAGCTCTCGGTCGAGGACGGCAATCTGGTTGCGGTGCGCCCCGTGCTTGGCGGCAAGGTCCAGACCGCCGTGCGTATGCCCGGTAGCCGCCCACAGATGGCGACGGTCCGACCCGGAAGCTTCGAGAAGGCCAGCGGCGGCGGGGGAACTGCCGAGACGGAACAACTCTCCGTCTCCCTTAATCCGAACGATCTCCGGGTGACGGTCACCGGGATTTCCGATGCCGAAGCAGGCGCGGCGAGTCTCGATTCCGCGCCGGTGATCGTTTCTGGAGGACGCGGCCTAAAGGAGCCGGACAAGTTCTCGCTGATTGAGGACCTGGCCGGTGCGCTCAACGCGGCCGTTGGAGCGTCGCGGGCGGTGGTTGATGCCGGCTGGCGGCCGCACCATGAGCAGGTGGGGCAGACCGGCCGGACGGTATCGCCAAAGCTTTACATCGCGGTCGGCATCAGCGGCGCCGTCCAGCACCTGGTCGGCATGCAGGGGTCGGAAACGATCGTAGCCATCAACCGCGATCCGGATGCTCCTATCTTCAAGATCGCGTCGTTCGGGATCGTCGGCGACCTCTTCGAGGTCGTCCCTGCGCTTGTCGCCGAATTGAACGCCGCCAAATAGCATCTTGCTGGCGAGGTGTCTGCGCGGAAAGCGGAGTGGCGGCATTTCACCCCCACTCCGCTCTCGTTTCCTGCGGTAAGATCGTTGGCCAATCGGCGGGGATGATCGTTCTCGGAGTTGAGAAGGAGTCCATATGAAGGTCGGGATCTTCACCGTGCTGTTTTCGGGGCGTCCGCTTGAAGAGACGCTCGATTACGTCAAGCAGGCCGGCTGCACCGCCGTCGAGATCGGCACCGGCGGCTACCCAGGAGATGCCCACTGCAAGCCATCCGAGCTGCTCGGCGACAAGGGCGCCCTGAAGAGATTCCAGGACGCGATCTCGAGCCGTGGACTGGAGATCAGCGCCCTGTCGTGCCATGGAAACCCACTCCATCCACAGAAGGAGATCGCCCGGGCACACGACGCCACCTTCCGCGACACCGTCAAACTGGCGGCGGAGCTCGGCGTCCAGAACGTGATCACCTTCTCCGGCTGCCCTGGCGACTCCGAAGGCTCGAAGTACCCGAACTGGGTCACCTGCCCCTGGCCGCCGGACTACGGCCAGATCCTTGAGTGGCAGTGGGCCGAGAAGGCGACACCGTACTGGTCGGACACCGCCAAGTTCGCCAAGGATCACGGGGTCCGGATCGCGATCGAACTGCACCCCGGCTTCATCGCCTACCACACCGAGAGCTTCCTCCGCCTGCGCGAGATCGGCGGCGAGACAATCGGCGTGAACTTCGACCCTTCCCATCTCTTCTGGCAGGGCATGGACCCGCTCGTCTGCGTCCGCGAGCTGGGCGATTCCATCTTCCACGTCCACGCCAAGGACACCTGGCTGGACGAGCCGAACATCAAACGCAACGGCGTCCTCGACACGAAGCAGTACACCGACGAGAAGAACCGCTCCTGGATCTTCCGCACGGTGGGCTACGGCCACGGCACCGAGTTCTGGCGGGCATTCATCAGTGAGCTGCGTTTGGCGGGCTACGACGGCGCCCTCTCGATCGAGCACGAAGACTCGATCCTCAGCATCAACGAAGGCTTCACCCGCGCCGCGAAGTTCCTCACCGAGACCGTCATCACGGAGCAGCCCGGCGAGGCGTGGTGGGTCTAGGACGAGACGAGAGGGGGACACGGCTAAGCCGTGAGGAGGACAGCCCTGCGGGCTGAGGGGGAGAGGGGGAGACGGCCTCGTCCCTCCCCCTCCCCTTCTCCCCCTCACGGCGATAGCCGTGTCCCCTCCGAAAAGGAGGGCTCCATGAGCGAAATTGGCGTCGGATTGGTCGGGTACAAGTTCATGGGGCGGGCCCATTCCAACGGGTACCGCCAGGTGGCGCATTTCTTTGACGTCGATCCCGTACCAAAGATGGTAGCGATCTGTGGGCGGGATGAAGCGGGCGTCAAAGCTGCCGCCGGTCAGCTCGGATGGGAGGGTTATGAGACCGACTACCGCAAGCTCATCGCGCGCGATGACATTGGGCTGGTCGACGTCTCGACGATTGGCAACACTCACCACGACATCGTGATGGAGGCGCTGGCGGCCGGCAAGCACGTGCTCTGTGAAAAGCCGCTTGCCAACACCCTGAGCGAAGCCAAGGAGATGCACGACGCGGCCACGGCGGCCGAGGCCAAGGGCATCGTCTCGATGATCAACTTCAACTACCGCCGCGTGCCGGCGGTCGAGTTCGCCCGCCAGCTTGTGGCGGAAGGCAAGATCGGCGAGGTGCGCCACTGGCGGGCGGTCTACCTCCAGGACTGGATCAACGACCCGAACTTCCCCCTCGTCTGGCGGTTGCAGAAGGACCTGGCGGGAACCGGCGCTCTGGGCGATATCGCCGCCCACATCGTCGATCTCGCCCACTACGTCGTCGGGCCGATCACCAGCGTCGTCGGCGCGCTGGATACGTTCATCAAAGAGCGACCGCTTGAGACGGCGTCTTCTGGCGGTGCCGGACTCACGGCAACGGCCGCCAACGAGATGGGGAAGGTGACGGTAGACGACTCCGCCTCCTTCCTGGCGAAGTTCGAGAACGGCGCCTCCGGCACCTTCGCGGTAACGAGGCTGGCCCCAGGGCGGCGCAATTACAATTCGTTCGAGATCAACGGCTCCGAAGGATCGATCAGCTTCAACCTCGAGCGCTTGAACGAGCTGGAGGTCTACTTCACCAACGATCCCGGCGGGCTGCAGGGGTTCCGTATGATCCAGGTCACCGATGGTGTTCATCCGTACACCGCTGCCTGGTGGCCAGCGGGACACATCATCGGTTATGAGCACAGCTTCGTTCATCAGATCAAGGAACTGCTGGACGGCATCAAGGCCGGGAAGTCCCCGGCCCCGACCTTTAAGGACGGCTACAACTGCCAGGCTGTCCTCGATGCCGTCGAGCGGTCCTCCTCGTCCGGCACATGGGAGACACCAGCGACCGTCTAGCCTGGAATTGTTCACGGGTACCGCGCGGGACTTGCGGCGCCGTCTCCGCTGTCGCCCGGGGCTAACGACCCCTGGCTGAATCCGATAACCCCCCTGAAGGGGGCTGAAACAGCGAGGCTAGGAACGTCGTACTTCTCCGCCGGTCGAGACGGGTGGCAGCCGGCTTATCTGGATCAGCCCGGGGTCTTTAGCCCCGGGCGACGCCACCGCGGCGCCCCGCATCGGCCCCAGGCGACAAGGACGCGGCGCCAGCCACTTCGTGCAACGCTCTAGGTACCTACGAGCGTTCGTCCCAGCGTCTGGCGAACGCGGTCGCGCTCGCCTTCCGTGAGCATCACCAGAAGGCTGTCGGTATCCGGCACGGCAACGGCGCGGATGGCATCGTCATCATTGGCCGCGATTGCATCCCGGATTCTGGCCACACGCGCCGCACGCAGCGTATCGAGCTCGATCTGCTCCAGAGTCGTGCCCGGGAACTTTGGCAGATTGCCGGCTTCTGCGGCGGCTTTGGCGGCTGGAAGCAGGGTCGACAGTCGGTCGAGGTCGGGCGGAGTGGCGGCGAGGGCCGCCATGATCCCCTCGGACAACTCGATTCGCTCCTCAACCGCCCTGAGCTGCGCCCAGTCAAATCCCTGTGGGAATTCGGCGCCGGTCTCTTTCATCTCGGCCAGGGCGGCAAGTATCTCCTGGTCCGTCCCTTCGCGGAGGAGCCGTTCTAGCCGGCGAACCGCGACATCCCGGCGGCTCAGGCGTTCGATGCGCCCCCGCTCGACATCGCTCAGCCTCGCCACCGCACCCCGTGGTGCCGCCCGCGTCGATGCCTTGAGGGTGTCAAGATCGCGCGTGCGCAGGGCGCTCCGTACCTCCGCCAGCCAGGCCAACCGGGCTTGCGCAAGCTCAATACGCTCGTGCTCTTCCGGGGTCAGGTCTCCCTCTTCATAGAGGCCCGCGTCTGCTTCGAAGACCGACGCGATCACCCAATCGTCGTCGCCTTCGAGGGCACTTGCCAGCGTTGCACGATGCAAGGCGCGCTGGGCGGACCGGGTCGTGGCCTGATCAAGGCGGCCCAGCTCGTCAAGCCGTCCTGTCAGAGCAAGGTCGGCGATGGCAGCGTCATCCCTATCGCGCTGAGCGGCGGCAAGCATCGATCGGGTCGCCTCGCGCCGCTGCGCCGCCCGACTGGCATGGCGAGCATCTGGGCTGATCGGGACTGCCGCTGCCTCGGCATCCGCGACCGCCGCCAGGATCGCGCGATCGTCCTTCTGCGACAGGGCCTGGTTGAGCTGCTCGACGATCGAGTGACCGAGCAGGCTTGAGACCCTTGCCGTCTCCATCGCCACCAGCGGATCGCCCCGGAGGTCCTGCCAGAGGGCCGAGACCCGGTCCCGATCATTGGCCGCCAGGGCGGACCGAAGCCGCTCGGCCTGGGCGACCCGGAGCCGCGCATGCTCGACGACCGGGTAGATGGTCCTGCCGATCGGCGTTCCATCGAGCCCTGACGATTGCCAGAGGCGCAGAACACCCAGTGAATCTTTCTTCTCCGCCGCTGCCTGGATGAGCGCTGCCGCCTGGCGATGCTCGACCTCCCGAATCTTTGCGGCGTATTCCCGAACGACAGCAGGGTCGTGGCTCAATCCGCTCTCTCGCCAAAAGGCAAGTGTGCGCGCATCGTCGCCGGAGAGAAGAAACCCGTTCAGCTGCGTCAATAAGCCCTGCAGGCCACGCGCTGTCGCCGTCGCATCCGGTGGCCGTCCCGATACGGGCACGGCGCTGCGCGGCTGATAGACGGGAGGAGGTACCGCCACGTGCGGATGTGACGGCGGCGAGTGGGATAGTATCGGTGGCCGAGGCGGGATCGGTGGTCTCGGTGGAGCAACAGTGCCCAGAGGATTCAGTGGCGTCGGGGCCGGTTCCGGCCGGCGAATCGCCCCCAAACCTGAGACAAGGTCGCTCAAGCGCGGCGTTCGCTCGACGGGATCGGCAATCGCCTGGCGCAGAATCTGAACGAGGCGCCCGACGTCGGGAGACAGGTTCGAGGTTGCCGCGAACACCGGCGATTTCTGAGCATGGGTGAGATCCCAGTGCTTCCAGAGGAGCGCGCCGCCGGGCTCGCTCGTCGGGTCGCCGAACTGATTGCGGAGGTCCGGCCGCTCCGCCAGGACCCGGAGCGAGACGTAGATCAGCAGCGCCGCGAAGTCGTCCCGCCGTCCTGGTTCCGGATGTAGATGCCCTCCAGGGTGACCGTAGGCCGAGTTTGGCCGAGCGGGCAATGCCGGTGGACTACCCGGCCAAATGGCGGTGTCGAAGTCGATCAGGGCAAGGGAGCCATTGGGACGAACGATCACGTTGTCGGCGGCAAGATCGCCGTGGACGAAGCCGTGGGCCGATAACAGCCCAATTGTCTGGACCCAGGCATGTGCCAGTCCGGCCAGGGCGGATCCATCGTTGGCACGGCAGGAGCGGTCGACCGCCGCGATCAGTGTTGGACCATCGATCCAATCAAGAACCACGATCGGGTGACGGACGGACCGGAGGTCGCGAGCAGGCAGGGACAGACCGTCCCCATACCACGCCGCACGGGCCGGAATTGGGCTTCCCGGTGCATTTTTCAGCGGTAACAACCGCTGATCACTCGCCAAAGCGGCGTAGTGGGTCGCCAGAGCGGGCGAGACCGCGTCGGCAAGGGGGACGCGCAAGGCCAGCATGCGGCCGGCCGGCTGCCGGAGGACGTAGATTGCGTTGTCCATGCCCACCATCCGCCAGGGCTGGCGCCCGTCGACCAGGGCGATCTGGCCACCGCCGATCCGGCCCAGGATAGGGAGCGCGGTTGGAGCGTGGAGCATCGCCTGATCGAGGGTTTGCAGTGCTGGCATGGGGATTGGACCCTCCAAGTCGTGCTTAATATCCTACCAACCAGCAAGCACCGACCAGGACCAAGGCCTGCAAGCAAACGAACTGGAAATTGTTCGAGTGGTACAGTAGAGCACAGCACCGTCCATGCGAGCCGTTCATTCTTGCCGGGATGGACGCGCCTCAATGAGCGCCAGGTGGCATAGTCCCCGCACCGGACTCCGCTGGGTAGGCAGAGTAGCCCAGAGCCATCGATCCGCCCAGCAACCCCTATTCGAGAGTAGCAGGAGCCGAAGCGGTGCAACTACGTTCATCGTCGAAAACGCCGAAAGATGGCGCCACTTCCGACGACGAGACTTTGGGAACGGGCACAGTCGGACAATCGACCGCCAGGATTCCCACCATCGGAAGCGGCCGCCGCCGAACCGGAAACGTCGTCACCGATCCCCTGTTTGAGCGACGCGAACTCGCCGAAGACCTAGACGGCATGGCCGCAACGATCGGGGAAGTCGATCCCCGGTCATCCGAGCGGCTGAGCGATCTGGCCGGGTCGATCGGCACGGAAGATGGCCGTATTCGCTGGGCGGATGTTGATCTGCGCCAGGCGTTCAATACTGAAAGGCTGGCAGCAGCGTACGCCGAACGGCGCGAAGGCAACTTTGCCTCAGGCGCATTGGAGTTCGCCGAAAGGGCCCGCCAGGTTCTGGTGCTCGTCCCGATCCTGCTCACCTGGTACGCCCTGTATGAGGCAACCCGGGCATACTCTCGCTACATCGCCGCTAACCCGGACGAAGTGCGCAAGCCCTTTCTCCTCCTCTGGCAAGAAGGGTTCGGTGGCGAACTCGGCAGCCTGTCGCCCACCTTCTCGACCGTTGCCATTATCGACGCCGCGATTATTCTCCTGATCATCTTGCTCACCTTCTACGCACATGGCCGTAAGGAGGCGCGTGAAGATCGGATCGACGAGGTCGCGGAGCGCTTTCAAACCGACCTCGACAATGTCCTGGCCGCGGCAACTGTGGCGCTCGGTGCCGACCGCGGCAGCCGGCCCGCCCAGCTCTCTCGCAATGTCGAGCGGCTGGCTGACCGGTTCGACCGCAACAGCCAGGAGTTGCTGAACCGTCTGCGCGTCGAGCACGACCGGCTCGAGCAAATTGCCCAGCGACGTGAGCGGGAATTCCACGACTTTGGCGTCTTCGCCAGTGGTATGCGCGCTGGGGCGGAGGAAACCCACCGCCTCCTGGTCGATCTCCGCCAGGTCTCTAAGGGCTTGCAAACCGCCCTGGAGGACTTGACGAGCGAGGTCGGGGTTTCGGGCGACCAGAGCCGGCACCTCCTGACGGCCGTCACCAGCCTAGAGCGGATCGTCGGGTCCGGCATCCAGAGCGATAACGCCGTCACTCGCCAGCTCGCCGATGCGGCCAACGCCCTCACCGGCGCCGCCGACCAGAGCGTCTCCGGCGCCCAGGAAGCAGCCCACGCCGGACGGGTGGCGGCGGAAGCCGTGCGAGGCATCGCAGACATCACGATGCGCCTTGCCGAAAGCCAGGGACGGATGGAGCAGGCAGTGCTCCGCGAATCCGAGCAAAACAGCCGCCTGGCCGATGCTCTCATCGGTTCCGCTGGTGGGGTTGCCGGCAGCACGAAGCGGCTGGAGGAGATTGGCGACGGGCTGGCTGGACTGCGAGACGAGTTCAAGCGATTGGCCCACCAGACCGCGGACCAGGCCAATCTGCTGCGGGCGCTTCTGAGCGAGCAGAGCAAGATCGCCGCTGGCCTGACCCAGTCCTCGGGTGACGTCAGTAAGGTTAGTATCGTCACCGCCCAGCGCCAGCGGGAGGTGAACGACAATCTCGCCAAGCTGCTAGCCCAACTCGAACAATTGACGAACACGCTCGGCCGGTCGGCAGCAACCGCCTCACCGGAGTCGCTGGAGCGGGCCTTCCAGTCGGCCCTGCGCTCGGAGTTGAGTGCGCAGGCCGAATTGATCGCGGAGGCGATCGAGGGCCGAAGCTCGGGTGACCGCGCCGGTGGGCTCTTCCATCGCAACCAGCGCAGGCCAGGTGGGCAGTAGACGGCCCAAAGGCATCGATGTCCTCCCGGCGAACGTCCAGCCGGTGTTTCAGTTACGACATCCCCGCCCCGTCGTAGCAAAGCGTCATACTCCGAGTTCCGGCGTTTGGCGCCGGACTCCTAGCGGTTCTCCGTAGATTCGAGGCTCCTGCACGTGAGGCGATTTCGTCCCCGGCGACCCCGGTCACAACGCGACATGATCGTCCTGGGCGGCTGGCTGTTTGCTGACTTGCTGTTGGGACTGGCCATGCTCTTCCTGACCGCCAACACCGTCGGGCAAGCGCCGCCGACGGCAACTCCGCCACCGACCGCCAACCTGCTGGCCACCTCGGAAGCGGCGAACGCCGCCATCCAGGCCGATCTCGAAAGCGCCGCCGCCACTGCAACCGCCAATGCGGAAAGCCTGGCTGCTCTCAATAGCGACGTCGAAAGTGCTCAGGAGGCGGCCGAGTCCGCGCGGCAAACCGCGGAGGCAGCCGCCACGATCGACGCCGAGGCGGCTGAGGGCGCAACGGCGACGGCCAACTCCCTGGCCACGCGGGCGGCGCAATCAGCCGACGAGCGGGCCACAGCCGACGCCCAGGCAACCGAGGACGCGGTCGCCGCCGAGGCAACGATCGCGGCGTTCGCGACCGCGCAGGCTGCCAGCGAGGATGACCTGGACGATCTCGCCGCCACGCAAGCCGCCGCCGCATTCGAGGCAACCGAGGACGCTGCGGCCTCCGAGTCCACGATCGCGGCCCTGGCGACCAACCAGGCCGAAGTCGCCGCAATTGCAACCGAAAACGCCGAGAACGGCGCCAATGCCCTGGCAACCGCGAATGCGCAGGCGACCGAAGTTGCGGAGATCGCCGCGGTCGCCACCGAGAACGCAGAAAGCGGGGCCAACGATCTGGCCACCGCTGAGGCGGCGGCCGCCGACGCACAGGCCACCATCGACGCGCTGGAATCGGATCAGGATTCGGCCGACGAGGATCTCGCCACCGCTCAGGCCCGGGTCAATGTTGTCCAGACAACGGTGGCATCCCTCGAGGAGGATCAGGCCGCCGCCGCGGCCACCGCGACCGTGCTGGCCGAGGCCGCCGCCAACAGCGCCCTCGACCCCAACCAGATCAACCTCACCATCGACGTCTCGCTCGACGGCATCCTCAGCGGCGACGAGGGCGCCCGCGAGGACGCGATCGCCCAGCTCGACGCCGTCCTCGCCCCCTACCTCGCCTGCCGGGTCGGGTTCACCATCATCGGCGGCTACGCCGACACCATCGGCGAGGGCAACGACCTCGCCGAGGCGATCTTCGCCATCCTGCAGGACGAGTACCCCGCCATGTTCGAGACCGACGCCTACGAGTCCTTCGCCAACATCGCCGAGCCCACCGGCCGCGTCGAGATGAGCCTCCTGCTCTACCAGGGCTGCAACCCGAACACCTAGAGCGCTCGCCATAAAGGTTGGCCTGCCGCCCGTGTCGCCCGCTGTTAGAGGACTCTACGTCCCGGGCTGAGTGACGGAAGCCGGTTGCAACCGGCTGCAGCACGCGGCGCGTTCGCCTCGGAGAGGCTGTCATGTTCAGCCCGGGCCAACCTTGGGCCGTGCGCCCCGGGCGGCAGGGAGACGCGGCCAACCGTCTCGACGAGCGCATTAGTCGGAGGCGGGCACTAGCGCTCCTCGTCCTCCTCCGGCACGCGGTAGGGCTTACCCAGGCCGGCGTACCGGTCGGCCCCAAGGTGATGAAGGATCCGCCCCGGGTCCGACTCGATGTTCCAAAATCCAGCAAATGCCTCGTCGTCGGCCTGGACATGTAGGACGCGGCCGACGAACAGGTCGTGGTCCCCCCACATCCGGCGATCAAGGAGCCCGCATTCGATGTGGGCAACGCACTCGGTGACGAGCGGCGCTTCGATCTCGACCGCCTCGGCCGGGGTTAGTCCGGTGGCAACCCACTTGTCTGCGTCGCGACCTGAGGTCATGCCACAGGCGTGCACGGCGGCGACCAGGTCCATGTTGGGGATGTTGAGGGCAATGACCTCACTCTTTGTCGCGAACTCGTGGGTCAGTCGGCCGGGGTGGATTGCCACGCCGATAAGCACGGGGTCGAGGCTGAGCGGCAGAAGCCAGCCCGCGGTCATCACATTCGGCTGGTCGTGGTACATCGTCGTCAGGAGGGCCAACGGCCCGGGAACGAGCAACCGCAGGGCATCTCTCTTCTCTCGTTCGATTTTGGCGGCCATCTAGTCCTCTCAATGGTGCGTCCGGCTGGCGACGACCTCGTCATAGGCGGCCCGGGTCAGGCGCGCGGTTTCTTCCCAGGAGAACGTCGCTGCTTGCACGAGCCCGCGTCCGCGCAGCCGCTGCGCGAGGTCTGGGTCGGTCAATACCGATCTCATTGCCATCGCCAACTCTTGGACCGTGGGTTCGACGAGCAGTCCGCCATCGCCGACGACCTCGGGCAGGCTTGTGCGCGCGGCTGCGATGGTCGGTACGCCGCACGACATCGCTTCGAGGGCGGTCAGCCCGAACCCTTCATACCGCGACGGTGTGACATACAGCGATGCACCGCGATAGAGGGCCAGCTTGTCGTCCTCGGAAATGCGGCCGACGAGCCGGACCCGCTCATTTACTCCAAGGCGGTCGATCACGGGCTGAAGGGGCGGATAGACGGCGGGATTCTCGGTGTGGGCCGCACCGGCGATAACCAGATCGACCGACTCCGACAGCGCTGAGTTTACCTGCGCGAACGCCTCGACAAGCAGCGGAAGATTCTTGCGGACGTCGAGGCCCCCAACATTGAAGACGTACCGCTCTCCGATTCCAAACCTGTTGCGAACCTCCGTGAGGGTCACGGAGTCACCGCCGGGGCTGTAGATCGGATCAGCCGCCTCGGGCGTGACCCTGATCTTCTCCATCGGAATGCCAAGGACGCGATGGAGGTCGCCAGCTGCGGCCCGAGACGGCGTCAGCACGAGCTTGGCCCGTTGGGTCGTCCGCTGCATGAGGCTTGCATGGAGACGGCTGGGGCGGGACCCGCGGTACTCCGGCAGCAGGAAGGGGATGGCGTCGTGAATGGTCACGATGACCGGGCAGGACACCCATAATGGCGCCGCAAGCTGGGGAACATGGAGAACGTCCGGGCGGACCCGACGCGCCGCCTGGGCACTCCCCCAGGCGTCCCAGGTGAGTCGCCGCAACCGACGGTCGTCGCGGAGCCGACTGAGCAACCCAGATCCGCCGTAGTCGCCCCACGCTGGCTCCAGGAGGTGCAGGTCAAGATCATCGCACGAGGCCCGCAGTGCGGCGCTCAGGGCGCGGACGTAGGTCGCGGTCCCAGATGGGGGAAGTGCCAGAATGCTGGCGTCGATCGCAACCCGCAATCTCGAACTCCTTGGCGCCCGATAGAGATCGACCTCGCCTGCCCGGCGCCTTGCCCGGGGAAGGGCGGCGTAGTATATACGGTGCTACCCCGATTCCCGACGCCGGAACCGCGAGGCGGGACCCGTTCCGCCCGGCATGAGTCCCCGCTACGCCTGCTAAACAGGGGAGGGCGACAATACCGGCGGTCTATGCTATCATTTGGGAAGTATTGAAGCTCCCCAATTGTCGGGGACGGAGGCATCCATGGGTAAGACTCAGCACGTTACCGACGAAACTTTCGAGCAGGAAGTGCTCCAGGCCGAGACGCCTGTTCTGGTTGATTTCTGGGCGTCCTGGTGCGGACCGTGCCGAGCGATCGCTCCGGTCCTCGAGGAGATCGCCGCGGAGAACCCGGACCGTCTCAAGGTGGTCAAGGTCAACATCGACGAGGATCAGGCCTACGCTGCCCGCCTCGGAATCACCAGCGTGCCCTTCATGGTCGTCTTCAAGGGCGGCCAGCCGGTCGACAAGATCGTGGGCGCGTACCCGAAGCGGTCGATCGTCGATGTGGTCTCGCGCCACATGGACCCGGTCGTCGTGAGCTAGCGCTTACCATTTTTTCGCCAAACACTGAAACGCCGGGGCCAAATGGCCTCCGGCGTTTTGGCATGTGTGCGAATGGCACTCGACTTGAACGCCCATCCTGACTGGGACCTTATCTCCGCTGTCGCCCGGGGCTCACGGCCCGGGCTGAACGTGACAGCCTCTTCGAGGCTAGCAAGCCCGGTTCCGTGAGCCTCGGAGAGCCTGTCCGGTTGAGCCCGGGCCAACCCTGGGCCAACCTTGGGCCGTGAGCCCCGGGCGGCAAGGAACGAGCGCTCCCTGGTTGCGACGAAACGAACAGGTCAGGTCCCCGTCCCCAACGCGGTCGTGCCCTGTCGATCCCGCAGGCTCTCTACCGCCCGCTGAAGTTCATCCAGATCGGAATACTGGAAGTACACGGAGGCAAAGCGGACATAGGCCACCTTGTCTAGCTCGCGCAGCTCCTCGAGAACCAGCTCGCCGATCTTCATCGAGGGCACCTCGCGGGTACCCTCGGCGAGCAGTTGCCCCTCCACCCTGTTCACCAGGGCATCAATGGCGTCCTCGCCGATCGGCCGCTTGGTCAAGGCCACGCGGACCTTCTGGCGCAGCTTCTCCGGCTTGAACTCCTCGCGCCTGCCGTCCTTCTTGATCACGATCAACCCGGCGGACTCGTACCGTTCGTAGGTTGTGAACCGGCGGTTGCACTCGGGGCAGACCCGGCGACGGCGGACGGCATCGCCGTCGTCGAGTTCACGGCTATCGACCACCCGCGAGTCGTTGTGTTGGCAGAATGGACATCGCATACAGAGCTCTCAGCTGTCAGCCATCAGTCGTCAGCGTTCAGGCGTCGGGCGACTGGCAAATGACGGAGGGGCGATGCATGCATCGCCCCCTCGCGCCTCGTAGTTTCTCAACTGGCCGAAATCAGCAATTGCAATCGGCCGACAGCGGATAGCTGGCGCCTGATGGCTATTCCCGATTTCCATCCCGCAAGAAGCGGATGATCGAAGACTCGTTGTCCCAGTCCTCGTCGGGCATCACGGGCTGGCTCGGCTGCTGTTGAACCGGTTGGCGATACTGCTGTCCCCCGCCGCCCCGCTCGCGCCGCTGGTCTTGGTAGGCCGGTGGCGGGTAGTCGCGCGCATCACGGACTGTCGACTGCGGGGTATAGGTCATCTGGGGGGGGTAGCCCCGCTGGCCATAGCCTGAATCGACATCGTCGAAGCCGGTGGCGATCAGGGTGATCTTGACCTCTTCGCCCAAGGACTCGTCGATCGAGGTGCCGTAGATGATCTCGGCGTCCTCATCGGCCGCGGCGCGGATGATCTCCGCCGCTTCGCTCGTCTCCATCAGGCTCAGGTTCTCGCCGCCGGTGATGTTGTAGAGCACCCCGGTCGCGCCCTGGATGTTCATCTCCAGGAGTGGGCTCTCGATGGCGTTGCGGGCGGCGTCGGCACAGCGGCTATCGCCGGAGCCATACCCGATCGCCATCAGGGCCGAACCGGCGTCCTGCATGATCGTCTTGACGTCGGCGAAGTCGAGGTTGATCACTCCCGGTTTGGTAATCAGGTCGGAGATGCCGGCAATGCCCTGGCGGAGCACATCGTCGGCGTACTGGAATGCCTGGGTGATGGGAGTCTTGGCGTCGACGAGATGAATCAGCCGCTGGTTGGGAATGACGATCAGAGCGTCGACGACCTCGCGGAGCGCGGCCACGCCTTCTTCAGCCGACCGGCGCCGGCGACCGCCCTCGAACTCAAACGGCTTGGTCACCACCCCGACGGTCAACGCCCCGGCCGCCTTAGCTGCCTTGGCGATGATAGGAGAGGCTCCTGTCCCGGTGCCTCCGCCCATGCCGGCGGTGATGAAGATCATGTCGGCACCATGGAGCACCTCAACGAGCTGCTCGGAGCTCTCCTCGGCCGCGCGTTCGCCGATTTCGGGGCGCCCACCAGCGCCGAGACCCTTGGTCAGCTTGTCGCCGATGCGGATCGCGAGCGGGGCCTGGGACGTCAGCAACGCCTGGGCGTCCGTGTTGACCGAGACGAAATCGATCCCCTCGACCCCCGACGCGACCATGCGATTCACGGCGTTGCCGCCGGCCCCGCCCACCCCGACAACTTTGATCCGGGCAAAGGAAACTGGCGCGTTCAGCATCGCTGGATCCTGCCGGATCGGTCTACTCGGCATCGGTTCGGCTCCATTCGGGCCGGTGGGCATAGGCTGACGACCTTGGCCCCGTCCGACAACCGAACTATCTGCAACACCGTGGACCCGAATACCTTGACCCCGGCCAGGAGTCTGTCCTCGGGACTGTTGCATCGCTCTTCCCATCCCGCCCCACTATGGTGGGCGACACCCGGTTAACGCAACCGGCGACTTCGACATGACACGACCGACAGGTGGACCGCACTCCGGGTACGGCTCCCCAAAACCGCATCCCACGGACCGGCAGACTACACGAGTCCGGATCGGGCAGCGGTACCCTCAGGACGTCATGTCTGGTCGGTCGCGGACGATCCTGCGAAACGCACAGCTCGCGCCGCACGGCGGTGGCGTTGCGCCAGTATAGCACGCAAAACGCCAATCTACCCCTCGGGCAGTGCTGTTGTTGCGCCGAACGATCAAAGCGTACGAACAGTGCGACGACGCGCGCCCCGTGAGACGTTTTACGCACTGTGCCGCTCGATCGCCAGGGCAATCAGCCGATCGACAAGGTCAGCCAGCGGAACGCCGCTCGCCTCCCAGAGCATTGGATACATGCTGATCGACGTAAAGCCGGGTATCGTGTTGACTTCGTTCAGGTAAAGCTCGCCGGTATCGCGCTCCAAGAAGAAGTCGACCCGGGCCAGGCCAGCGAGGTCCAATGCGGCGAATGCCCTTATGGCCAGGGCTTGGATGCGGTGAACGACATCACCCGGAACATCCGCCGGAATGATCAATTCGGATCCGTCGTCGACGTACTTAGCGCTGTAGTCATAGAACTCGTTGCAAGGCACGATCTCTCCCGGCAACGAGGCGATCGGCGAGTCGTTGCCCAGGACCGAAATCTCGAGCTCACGGGCATCGATAGCCTTCTCCACAACGATGCGGCGATCGAGGTGCGCGGCGGTGTCCAGGGCGGCGGCAAGTTCTTCTGGGCCGTGGACCTTGGTAATCCCGACGCTGGAGCCGAGGTTGGCCGGCTTGGTGAAACAGGGATACCCGAGCCGCTCTTCGATCCTGGCAGCAACCGCCCCGGGGTCGCGTCGCCATTCCGCTCGGGTCACCAACTCCCACGGACCCTGCGCGATCCCTGCCTCTTGGAGGACGGTCTTGGCCATCGCCTTATCCATCGCGACGGCCGATCCCAGCACGCCGGAACCGACGTAAGGGAGGTTGGCTAGTTCCAGGAGGCCCTGGACCGTGCCGTCCTCTCCGCGGGGACCGTGCAACACAGGGAAGACGACATCGACGCCCCCGTTGAGCACGGCCGGACCGGCCGCCGGCGCGATCTCGTTGCTGACGCCGAAAGCAACCCCGCTTGGCGGTTGGTTCGTCGCGGACTGCTCGCCCGATTCCAGGGCAAACAACGGCGACTGCGCCGTGAGTTGGCGCATGGGATCGCCACCGCTCAGCCAGCTACCGTCGCGAGTGATACCGATTGGGACAACCTCGTACTTGGCGGGATCGAGTGCTCCCATGACCGTCAACGCCGAGCGGAGCGACACGTCGTGCTCTTCGGATTGTCCGCCGAACAGAAGTGCGACGCGGATCCGAGCGTTGTCGCCATCCCGATTCGGTTTGTCGCCTGCGTGGTTGGTCACGATACGGTCCCTTCGTTCGGCAAACGCGATTTACGATTGCGCGACGTTTTGCGAACCAGCGCTTGTTGTCGCGTCGAACAATAGTTGCATTACGGCTCGCCGAGTTCCTCGACCTCGGGGCGAAGATCGATCCCGTAGCGGTCCAGGATGGTCTGTCTGGCATGGGCGATCAACGAGCGGATATCGGCAGCGGTCGCCCCGCCAATGTTGACGATCCAGTTGGCGTGCTTGGGCGAGAACTGGGCACCGCCGATCCGGTAGCCCTTGAGGCCAGACTCCTCGAGAAGCCGGCCGGCGAAATCGTCCGACGGGTTGGCAAAGGTCGATCCCGCGCACGCTCCAGTCGGTTGGGTGCGCTTGCGGAACAGCGCATGATCGTCGGCCAGCGCCACCAGTTTGTTTCGATCGCCTTTCTGAAGGAGAAAAACAGACTCGATGACCGTCATTGATCGCGGCCTGGGCTCCCGCTTCAGGCGGGTCAGACGATAGGACGGATCGAGCCACTCTCGGCCAAACCTCGCCACAGACAGTGTGTCGTCGTATACGACAACTTCAGTAAGTGCATCCTTTAGTTCGGTCCCGTGTGCTCCGGCGTTGTTCACCGTTGCTCCACCGATCGTTCCAGGCAATCCGACGCCCCAGTCCAGACCGGACCAACCTCGTTCGGCGGCGTAGCGGCCCACCCATGACAGGGGCGCCTGAGCGCCGACGCGGAGGATCACATGGTCGCCCTGGTCGGTCGCTTCGACCAGATGCTCCGCGCGCTCGCCCGGTGTCCTCGCCAGGATGACCAACCCACGGATACCACCGTCACCGACGAGGAGGTTACTGCCCCCTCCGATCACGGTGATAGGCAGTCCTTCGGACTTCCCCCACTCAATGGCGGCCCGGAGGGCCTCGGCGGTGGCTGCCCGAATCAACGCGTCGGCAGGTCCACCAACGCGCCAGGTCGTCCATGAGGACATAGGAGCGTTTCGGCTGACTTTGAGGTCGGGATGGCCGGGAACAGTCTCGCCAGCCGGAACACGTCCAGCTCGTGCGGCGCCATTGCCGCGAGCCCTGAGCAATTCGAGGAGCTTCGGGCCCATCTGGGTGATGTCGCCGGCTCCGAAACCAAGCACGACATCGCCTGGCCGTACCCGGCGCGCCAACATCTGGGCCGCCTCTGCCGGCCCAGTGGTCGCGAGCGTGTCGGGCGGCAGAAGGGCGCGGAGGTCCGCGGACGAGATGCCGAGGGTGTCGGTTTCGCGGGCAGCATAGATCTCGAGCACCGCGACCCGGTCGGCGTCCGCCAAGGCCGCAGCGAAGTCGTCCAGCAGCGCTTTGGTCCGGCTAAAGGTGTGCGGCTGGAAGACGGCCCAGATCCGCCTACCTGGATATTTTTGACGGGCAGCGGCAATGTTGACCGCGATCTCCCGAGGGTGATGAGCGTAGTCATCGATGGCGGTCACGCCATTGGCCTCGCCCTTCACCTCGAACCGGCGACCGACCCCGGTGAACAGGCCCAGACCCTCGGCCGCCTTCGCGCGCGGGAAACCCATCGCGTCCAGGATCGCCAGGGCGGCGGTCGCATTCCGGGCGTTATGACGACCTGGCACGTTGAGCGTAAGCGACACTGGATCGCCGTCCGGCGCGGTCACTGTCCAGTTTGAACCGTCCTCTTCTACACGCCAGTCGACATCCGGGCCTTCGCCGAAAGTGACAACCCGGGCCGCTATCGGCCGGAGCGCCAAAATCCGGACGCAGCCCGGATCGTCGCCGGCAATCACGAGGACGCCTTCGGGCTTGATCTGCGACGCAAATGCGGCGAAGGCGGCATCGTAGGCGTCCTGGTCTGGGAAGATGTCTGGGTGGTCGAAATCGAGATTGTTGATGATCGCGAACTCGGGCCGTAGCGCCAGGAATGAGTAGTCGTACTCGTCGGCTTCGACCACCATGGCATCACCCCTACCGGGGGCAGCGTTCGCCCCACCCGGACCGATAGTTGCACCGACGGCGAAGCTGGGATCGGCACAGAGATGCTGAAGCGCGACGACCAGCATCCCGCTCGTGGTCGACTTGCCGTGAGACCCGGCCACCGCCACGCACCGCCGGGCCGTTGCCAGGAGTCCGAGCAGGTCGGCACGCTTGACCACCGGCACGCCGGCCCCCCGGGCGGCGACTACCTCGGGATTGGTCTCCCGGACGGCCGCCGTGATCACGACCAGCGCCGCGGACGACGCCTCGGCCAGCGCGCCGTGGCCGATGTTCACCGGGACGCCGAGCGCCTGAAGCGCCTCCGTCTGGTCGGAGACTTGTGAGTCCGAGCCTGTCACCCGATACCCCCAGGACAGGAGGATCCGGGCCAACCCGCTCATTCCGATCCCGCCTATCCCGACGAAATGGACTGGGGCAGGCGGTTCGGGAAGAGCATCGATGTCGATCGGCGGCCGTTGCAGGTTGGTCATCACGTGTGCTGGTTCGCCCTTCTCAGTCGTTCGCTCGTGCGGGTGCGTTCTTCCATGATCTCAGTGTTGCCGAGCGATCGCATCTACCGCTGCCCGAAACTGCTCGCCCCGGTCGAATTCGTCCCGGAAGAGGCCGAAGCTGGCGCAGCCTGGGGACAGTAAGACCACATCCCCTGCGCGTGCCCGGACAAAGGCGGCTTCCACCGCGCTGGACATCGTGGTGAATGGTCCATCGGGAGTCGACCCTGCCGCGGTGAGCATCCTCGTAAGACCCGAGGTCGCCGAACCGTCGAGCAAGGCGATGCTCGCCGCGGTCTTTGCCGCCGCCGCGGCGAACGGGGCCAGGTCGGTCCGTTTGTCCGCCCCTCCGGCGATGAGATGGATCCGCCGGTCGGCATACGCCCGCAGGGCGGCGATCCCGGCGGCCGGCGCCGTCGCGGCCGTGTCGTTGACAAACGTCACGCCCTGGAACTCGGAGATGAACTCCATGCGGTGGGGCACCCCCGCAAACTCGTTCAGACCACGAGCCACGGCCTCAGGGGGCGCACCCCGCTCGATTGCCGCCGTGATGGCGGCGAGGACATTGGCGCTGCCGTGTTCCCCACGCAAGGCGGGATTGGCCGGGCGATCGAAGGCGTGCCGCATGCCACCCCGGCGATAGATGAACTGTCTTCCGCTCCACCAGGCGCCGTCGTTCCCCGGATCGGCCAGTCCGAACGGCACCACCCGAGCCGCCGTTTGTGAGGTGGCCCGCCAGCTTTCGGGGTCGTCCGCGTTGACGATCAACACGTCATCGGGCGTTTGGAACCGGGCGATACCGCGTTTGGTCTGGGCATAGTCGTCGAACCCGTCGTAGTGATCGAGATGGTCTTCGGAGATATTGGTCAATACGGCGATCTGGGGCGCCAACTCGTGCTCGATCAGCGACTCCAATTGCCAGCTAGAGAGTTCGACGACGACCGGCGTGTCCTCCGTAATGGCGCCGAGTTGACCGAGGGCCGTCACCCCCATGTTTCCGGCCAGCACGGTCGATGAATCCCAGGCGCGTAGGATGCTGGCGCAGATCGAGGACGTACTCGTCTTCCCTTTCGTCCCAGTGATGCCGATCAATCGAGCAGGGCAGGAACGAACGAAGAGCGACATCTCCATTTCAACCGGGACACCCGCCGCTCTCGCGGCGACGAGCAAGGGCGCCCGGCGCGGAACGCCCGGATTGCGGACGATCAAGTCCGCACCGGCGGGCAGGAAATCACGCTCATCGTGGCGACCGAGGACGAACCGGATCGGAAGTCCATCGAGATCCGCCACAGACGGCGCGAGGACCTCTTCGGACCGCAGATCCGTGACGGTGACCATTGCTCCTTGCTCGGCGAGGTAGCGGGCCACCCCGACACCGCCCGCGCGTGTGCCGAGGCCCATCACCGTCGCGCGAACACCGGAATACGAGCCAGTCATCGTTGCCTGCATCTCCAATACGGTCCAGCAATCATGGTTTCACCGAATGTCTCAGCTTAGAGTAATGCGAGCGCGACGCCGATAAGGCCGGCCATCATCCCCAGCATCCAGAACCTGACGGTTATTTGCGTCTCCGACCAGCCAAGTAGTTCGAAATGATGATGGAGCGGCGTCATCTTGAACAGCCGCCTGCCGGTTCCGTACCTTCTTCGGGTCCACTTGAACCAGGCAACCTGGAGCATGACGGAGGTCGTTACCATCACGAAGACGAAGCCGACGATCGGGAGGAGAAGCCACTGGCCGGTCATGAAGGCGGCGGTCGCCAGCGCCGCGCCGATCGCCAGCGAACCGGTGTCCCCCATGATGACCTGGGCGGGGTGGGCGTTGAACCAGAGGAAGCCCATCAACGCTCCCACCATGGTGAAGCAGAAGGTGACCACCCCGACCTGGCCTTGCTGGTAGGCGATGATCCCGTAGGCCACGAAGGCAATCGCCGCCGTTCCCGCCGCCAGAGAATCGAGCCCATCGGTCAGATTGACCGCGTTCGACATGCCGATGATCGCGAAGGCTGCCATCGGCACGTAGAGGATGGACAAGTCGTACTGGCCGAAGAACGGCACGTAGACATGGTGCAGGCCCAGGCCCCATGGGTCTGGCAGACGCAGGATGAGCGCCGCGGCCACCGCGAATCCCAACATCCAGGCGAACTTCATCCGGGCGGTCATGCCGAAGGCGCCTCCAGAGGAGAGAAAGCTCAGCCTCCGGTGGAGCCAGGTCGTCTCGCCGCGAACCAGGGTCATCAGGTCGTCGAGCGCGCCCAGGACCCCGGCCGCCAGCAACACCCCGATCGGCAAAAGCATCGACAGTCGCCCAACGGTATTGAACACAAGCGTGATAAGAACCACGGTCAACGAGATCATGACGCCGCCCATCGTCGGCGTGCCCAATTTGCCGATGTGGGTGTTCGGCCCGTCCATCCGCAGTTTCTTACCGATCCGGTGATGAATCAAAAAATTGATGATCGGGCGACCCAGAATGACCGTGACGACGAACGCGAGTCCGGCCAGGGCCAACGAGACAGCCATGTTCTCGTTCGGGTCGGTTGGCATGATGCTGCTGGTCGCCGGCGCCTGCCGAATCGCAAGCGCCGCGACGTCGAGTCCGGTCATCATGCCTTGTTTTCGGGCGCGAGCGGGGCAGGTGGACCGTCGACGTCACTCCTGGTATCGGTGCGCAACGCCGCGACGATGTTTTCCATCTCCAGCCCGCGCGATCCCTTGAGCAGGACGATATCGCCTGGTCGCAATGTCTCGCGCAGATGCTCGATCAATGCCTCGCGCTCATCGAGACCGAACGTATGGACATCGAGGGATCGACCGCCGAGCTCGGCCACCACGATCGCCTCGGCGGCGACAATCTGGGCAAGCTCACCAAAGGTGACGAGGACGTCGGCCACCTCACCGGCTCGCCGTCCGACGATTCGATGCTCCTCTTCGGCGAGTGATCCGAGCTCGCGCATCTCGCCTAGGACCGCAATCGCCCGCGTTGGGACAAGCTCTTCGAGCAACCCCAACGCCGAGAGGACGGAAGGCGTGCTGGCGTTGTAGGTATCATCGATCAGGCGGGAATCGTTGGGCCCTGGCATGACCAGGAGGCGAACCTGGATGTTGGGATCGTCGAATCCGGGTAGCATCTCAGAAATGTGCATGCCAAGGGCATGGCCAACCGCGATTCCCGCCAATGCAAGCTGGACCGCGTGCCCGCCGATGAGCGGCACCTTGATGTAGAAGGTCTCGCCGTCGAGATGGAGCCGAAAGTTCGTTCCCGCCAGGCCATCGGTGGAGACTTCGTCGGCGCGGACATCGTTGGCCTGACCGAGTCCATAGGTGACGACCCGGGCCTTGGTGCGGTCGATCATCGCCCGCACGCGGAGATCGTCACCGTTGAGCACCGCAATCCCGTCTTCGGGCAGTGACTCGACGAGTTCGGTTTTTGTCTCGGCAATGGCCTCGATCGATCCCATCCGCTCAAGGTGCACGGGGAAAATGTTGGTCACAACACCGACGTTCGGCTTCGCGATGGCGGCCAACAGGGCCAACTCGCCGAAGGCATAAGCGCCCCCCATCTCGAGGACCGCCATCTCGGTGTCGTCGGGCAACTCCATCAGGCAAAGCGGCAGGCCGATCTCGGTGTTGAGATTGCCCGGACTGCGATATGTGCGGAATCTGGCCCCCAGGACGGCGGCGACGACTTCCTTGGTGCTCGTCTTGCCGACGCTGCCGGTGATCCCCACGACGGTGAGGTCGGTCATCCGGGACCGCCGGGCAGCCGCCAACTGTTGGAGCGCGAGAACCGGCTCTGCGACGACGATGAGCGGCAGCGCCACATCGGGATGGCCGTCGGCCCAGGAACGCCTGACCAGGGCTGCAAGGGCGCCGTTCTGCGCGGCCGATTCGACAAAGTCGTGGCCGTCGAACCGCTCGCCTTGGACCGCGATAAACAGGTCGCCGTCGGTAACGCGGCGCGAATCCCGTTCGATCCGGTCGAATTCCGTCTCCGGCGGAAGAGAGCCTCGCAGCTCCCCGCCCGTGTCGGCCAGGAGCGTCCCAAGCGACACCATGCTCATCGGGATCTACGCTCCGCTCCCGCGCCGGCTCCGCGATTCTCAGGTGCAACAGCATGGATGTGCTCAAAGGGCAGCCGTTCGGCGGCTCGCAACACCGCAGACCGAGATCGCGGGTTCGCCGCAGACCTCGTCGGCGCCGGGCTTGACCGCCTTGCCCGTCACCTTGCGCAGACGGGGCTGCTGGTCGCAGACGCAGACCGGGAGTCCGGGCGGACAGACGCAGGTGGCTGACTCGGCGGCGATGAACTGCTTGACAATCCGGTCTTCCAGGGAATGGAACGCGATCGTCACCAGTCGCCCTCCTGGCGCTAGCGCATCCAGAGCAGCGTTGAGACCATCTGTCAGCACCGAGAGCTCACGGTTCCGGGCGATCCGCAGCGCCTGAAATGTCCTGGTGGCCGGGTGGGTATCAGCCCCGCGGCGGCCACCGACCGCGTTCGCCACGATCTCCGCCAGGACGTCGGTGCGGGTGATGAGGGCACGATCCCGCTCGCGCACGATCGCCCGGGCGATCCGGCGCGACTTCGGCTCCTCTCCATACTCGAAGATGATGTTGGCGAGTTCGACCTCAGGAAGGGTGTTTACCATCTCGGCGACCGGCGCGCCCTCGCCGGGGTCAAGTCGCATATCGATCGGGCCCCCGGTGCGGAAAGAGAATCCCCGGCCGGCGTCATCGAGCTGGAACGAGGACAGACCCAGGTCGAACAAGACACCATCGACCGGCCCAACGTTGGCTTCCCGCAGAACCTCGCCCAGATGGGCGAAGTTTGCATGGACGATGCGAAGCCGGTTGCCGATACCGGGGTCGGCCATGAGGCGCTCTGCCCGGCGCACGGCTTCCGGGTCCGCGTCGAGCGCAAGCACCCGACCATCCGGCGCCGAGGATTCCAGAATTTTTCGCGTGTGTCCGCCGCCACCAAACGTCGCGTCAACGTAGACGCCGCTTGGCCGTGGCGCCAGGAACTCAATCGCTTCGCGCAGGAGGACCGGGACGTGTCCGGCGCCGGCCGGACCGCCTTGGGGACCTGGAGTGGTCTGCATGGAAGAGGTTGACGAGGCGTTTGTTTTGGCCGAAGGGACAGTTGCAGGCATGACCCTCTTCGCGCGGCTGTCCGTCTGCACCACACCCACTGTCCGTCCCGTACACCTAACCGGCTGTGACCGGCAGTCGCCGCCGGCCAATGTCGGTGCAACCTTACCGCAGCCTAGATTAGGCTGGCGAGGCGCTGGGCGATTGCGGCCCCGTCGGCGTCCATCACCGTGGTCACGCTCTCCCAGCGGGCAGGACTCCAGATCTCGATTGAACTGTTGACGCCGACGACGAAGGCCTCCCGCTCAATGTCGGCGTAGCGACGGAGGTCCGGCGGGAGCAAGATCCGGCCCTGGCCATCCAGTTCGAGGTCGATTGCCTCGGCAAAGACCATCCGGCGAAAGATGCGGGCATCGGGGTCGCTGATCGGCAGGGCACTGACCTTCTCGGCCAGCGGTTGCCAGGCAGACATCGGATACAGGGCAAGGCAACGATCGATTCCGCGGGTGAGCACAACCCCTCCGGCGAGTTCCTCGCGGAATCTCGCCGGCACGGCGATGCGCCCTTTTGCGTCGATCGTATGCGCGTAGCGCCCAAGGAACACCCGGCTGTACTCCCGCGGAGCCGTTCAGCGGCTCTTATCGAAAACTGCGCTCGTGAGCGCGATACACGCGGGACCGGGGCATCAGAGCGGGGGGAAGGCGGACCGGGACTGAGCCACTTATCCACCGGGGACACCACTTATCCCCACTTTTCCCCACCGTTGTCCACAGGATAGCCGGTCGATGCCGATCTGTCCAGACGTCTGGATTGCGCGAACGTACGCGGATTTCGCATAACAATCGGCTTGTTTACGAACGCATGTTCTGATAGTATGAACAGGCGAACAGATCCGCCTGTAAGGAGGCCCCTCGTGTTTTTGGGTTGGTACGATCCCGACAAGAAGACCCCGGCCCGCTACAAGCTCGAAGACGCCCTTGAGCGTTATGCCCGCAAGTTCGGCAGCCCAGCGCAGACGTGCATCACGAGCCCGGAGGACGCGGCCGAACTTGCGGCCGATAAGGAGGCTCCCCCGATGCCCGTCCGCGGCGTCGGCTTCATTCCGCGCTACACGTTCTACGTCGGCATCGACGACGTAGCGGAGGAGGTGGTCCGGCCGGTTTCCGGCAACGCCCCCGGTGCGGGTGAGCGCAAATCCGTCCGCAGGAAGCCGCAGACCGTGGAATCGCGTCTCCCGGGGATGACGACGGTTGCCAAGACACGCCGACGCTTCGAGACTAACTCGACGGCGGCTCCGGCGCCGATTCCCGGGGCTAAACGTCCAGTGACTGACCCAGTGATGAAACCCAGGACAACGCGCGCGAAGTCGGTCGCCGAGGTGAAACCCGAGATGAGTCGGCCAAAGTCCGAACCAAAGGTCAAACCCGGAACAAAGCCTCCAAAGACGGATCAAGAGGTGAAGCCCGGGACTAAGAGGGCAAAGGCCGACACCGGGGTGAAACCCGGAGCAAAGCTGGCTAAGACGGACACAGGGCCGACTCCAAGGGCAGTGCGGGGAAAAGCGGACCTTGCGGTGGAAACTGGAACAAGGCGTTCAAAGCCGGACCCTGTAGGGAAACCTGGTACGAGGAGTCCAAAGAAGGAACCCGGGGTGAAACCTGGTACAACGCGTACTAAGGCGGACACCGGGGCGAAACCCGAAGTAGCGCCTGCAAAGACGATCCAACAGGTCAAATCTCGAGCAAGCCGTGTAGCGACAGTCCCCGGGGTGAATCCTGTAGTAACGATTTCAGAGACGGAACAAGGGGTGAAACGCGGGAGCCAAACCAGCAACGACGGACTCCAGGTTGAAACCGGGAGCAAAGCGGGCAAAATCGGAACAAGAGAGTAAACCCGGGGCAAAGCGCGCAACGACGGGCCATGGATTGAAACCCAATGCAGCGCGTGCGAAAACAGACCCCGGGTTGAAACCCGGGGCTAAACCTACGAAGTCCCTCCGGGACTGAGCACGATCATACCTCGGAGAGGCTGTCTCTGTTAGCCCGGGCTAACGATGGACCAACCCTGGACCAACCTTGGGTCGTAAGCCCCGGGCGACGCCAACACGCGGCCACCCATCCCCACGATCCCTACGACGTCTCCTCGATCGACGCCAGCAGCGTGCCGATCTTGACCGAATCGCCGACCGCGACACCAAGCGCCTTGATCGTGCCGGACGTATGGGCCACGATCTCGTTCTCCATCTTCATCGCCTCGATGACCGCAAGCACATCGCCGGCATTCACGGGCTGACCCACGGCGATCGGCAGCCGCAACACGGTTCCTTGAATGGGGCTAGAGATATCAGGTCCGGTCCCATTGTTGCTCTTTCCTCGCCCAGCGCCGGACTGTCGGCCACGACCCGGGCTGGGTGGATTCCGGATGGCTGAATTGCCTGCGCTAAGAGGCGCCAATCCCTCCACCCGTACCTTGAGTCGCCGGCCGTTCACCTCGACGTCGATGAGTCGCGGCGCGGATTCGTCTGGATCTGCGTTTGGGACCGCTGCGGCGGCGGGCGCGAACCCAGCCAGCACATCGGGGTATTCGACGAGGAAGGTCGTCGTGGCGAGGCCATGACGAAAGGCGGGGTGGCCCAGTACCGCCTGGTGGAACGGGATCGTCGTCGGCACGCCCTCGACCCTAAACTCGGCCAGTGCCCGTTGCATGCGCGCAATAGCCGACTGCCGGTCCCGGTCCCATACAACCAGCTTGGCGATCATTGAGTCGTAGGCGGGATTGATGCTTCCGCCGGCGGAGAGCGAGCCATCGACCCGAATGCCTGGACCACTCGGCTCCTGATACGTGGTTAAGGTTCCCGGGCCGGGCGCAAAATCCCGGCCAGGATCTTCGGCGTTGATGCGGCACTCGATCGCATGGCCGCGGGGAATCAGATCTCCGACCTCGAACGACAGCGGAGCGCCCGCAGCCACCAGAATCTGCTCCCGAACCAGATCGATTCCGGTGACCATCTCGGTCACGGTATGCTCGACCTGGATCCGGGTGTTCATCTCCAGGAACGCGAAGGTGCCGTCGGCATCGAGCAAGAACTCGACCGTGCCGGCCCCGACGTAGTCGACGGCGCGGGCGAGCTCGCACCGCGGCGTGGCCCAAGGCCGCGCGTTGTCCAGGGTCGACCGCCGGAGATGGCGTCTCCTCGATCAGCTTTTGATGACGCCGCTGGATCGAACAGTCTCGTTCACCGAGCGACAGCACCGTCCCGTGCGCATCGGCGAAGACCTGGACCTCGATGTGGCGCGGATGTTCCAGGTAGCGCTCCAGGTAGACCGTAGGGTTGCGGAAGAACCGGGCGGCCTCACCGGAACTGCCTTCGAAAGCGGCGGGAAGCTCGTCTGCTGAACGAGCGACGCGGAACCCACGCCCTCCCCCGCCGCCCGCCGCCTTCACGGCCACGGGGTAGCCGTGCTGGCCGGCCCAGGCGGACGCCTCGGTCACATCCGCGACCGGTCCATCGCTGCCCGGCACGACCGGCACGCCGGCGGCAATGGCGATCTCCCGGGCGGCGACTTTGTCGCCCATTGCCCGGATTGCGGCGGGGGAAGGACCGATGAAGACGATGCCAGCCTGGCCACACGCTTCGGCGAACGCAGCGTTCTCGGCAAGGAAGCCATAACCGGGGTGGAGGGCTTCGGCGCCCGCCCGCTGGGCGATGGCGATGATGGCATCGCCATCGAGGTACGGGAGGCCGGAACCGGCCGGAATGCGATAGGCATCATCGGCCATGCGGACATGGGCGGCCTCCTCGTCACCATCGCCGTAGACGGCCACGGTCGATACGCCGAGTTCCCGGCATGCCCGGATGACCCGGACGGCAATCTCGCCCCGATTTGCCACAAGCACACGCCGAAACACCACTCCCACCCCCGCGAACCTCGAACACTCCCACATCGGCGGATGATACGGGATCGCAGGCTACGATGACCGGGAGCGTTTTCCGGCAAATGCGGCCACGTTGGAGAAACAGTACAGGGGGCGCCGGTGCACCTCCCATGCCCTCGGACGTCCAGGTGAACGAATAACCCTAGTCCGACCGTCGAACACCGTGTCCGCCGTCGCCGCTAGCCTCGGAGAGGCTGTCATGCTGAGCCCGGGCCAACCTTGGGCCAACCTTGGGCCGTGAGCCCCGGGCGGCGGGGACGCGCGGTTAACCGTTCCGACGAAGGCGCTAGTCCGCCGCGACGGCGAGGTGATCGCGGCCGGTTTCCGGCGCCGGCGCCGGTCCGGGTGCGAGGGCGGTCAGCGGCTTGCGCCCGATGGCGAGCAAGGAGACGCCGAACGGCATATTCCAGCGGGTCATGACCCGGCGCTCGGCCTGCATAAGGTGGAACAGGCTCTCGTTCAGCGGCTTCGGCAGTTCGTTCAGATCGGAGCCTGGCACGTCGTCTTCGACGTGGCGCGGCCAGAAGCGATTCTTGAGGTTTTTCAGCTTCCGTGCGGCCAGGATGGGAACAAACAGGGCGGTGTTGCAATACGTGATCCGCTCGATCTCCAGACCCGTCTCCTTGAGCAGGTGTTCGAGCTGAGTAGAGCGATATCGCCGCTTATGCCAGTTGACTTCGTCGTGCTCCGACCACAGCGACTGGAAGGCGGGCACCGTGACGATGAGATAGCCGCCCGGCTTGACCACCGAATAGAGATGCTTGACGAGCTGGCGATCGTCGTCGACGTGCTCGATCACGTCGAGCGAAAGCACGCAATCGAATGACTCGGGTGCGAAGGGCAGATTGAAGATGGAGCCGAGGACCAGCCGGTCGACATCCCGCGAGGCGGCGAAGTGAATGGCTTCCGGCGATGAGTCCACCCCGACGACCCGGCCGAACTGACCCAGATGGCGGAGCATCTGACCGGTTCCGCAGCCGGCGTCGAGGATGCGGCAATCCGGGGAAGGATTGAGCGATCGGACCAAGTCCGTGATGAGTTCGTATCGCCACCGGAACCACCAATGGCTGTTCTCGTGGTGATAATACGTCTCGTAGAACGTTGGCTCCATCAGCCTGTACTCACTCCCCACCGCCCCGCCGGTTTTGCCCCAGACGAGTCACACGACGCACGTATCGCCTGGAAAACTGGCAGCCCAAAATCCGCGGGACTCTCTCCATTCGGCGGCAACTATACTCCACGGGCCCAAGCGGGTAGACAGATCCGTCTCACCCGGCGAACAGCCCAGGCTGTCTCTTGCTGGTTTCGTGCCAACAACGCGTGTGATACTCGCCCGGTCTTGACGGCTCCGCGGAGCGTTGCGCAATTGTTCGAGGAATCTTCTCTCTATGCGGCAGGAACGGGGTTTGCTCAGGATTGGGGAAAATGGGCCCGTGGGTCTCGACATCCACTCCACGACATCGGCGGAACTCCATCCCAGCCCCCAACAAGCCGTACCCATGACCAGCGCCGCCGCGGCCTACGACGAACAGGACGTATTCTCCCGGGTCCGGGTCGCCGTCAAGCGCTACGGCCCGCCGCTCCCACTGGCGGCCGTCCTCGGGCTCTACATCCTGGCGGCATTCATCATCCCCACCACGGCCGACGTAGCGATTAGCGACGACTGGACCTACGTCCGCAGCGTCGAGATCCTGCACGACACCGGCGAACTGAAGGTGCTGCCCGTTGCGGCCGCTGCGGTCGTGTTCCAAACGCTCTGGGCGGGGCTGTTTGCCGAGGTGTTCGGGATGAGCTTGGGCATCGTGCGGCTGGCCACCGTAGTGCTCACGTTTGCCAGCGGCTTGGCGATGTATGGTCTCTGCCGCGAACTCGGAATCAATCAGCGCCGGAGCGCTCTGGGAGCGGGCGTTTACCTCTTCAATCCGCTCGCGTTTGTCCTCGGCTACTCCTTCATGAGCGATCCCTACTTCATGGCGTTGCTCACGATCAGCACCTATTACCTGGTCAAGGGCCTCAGGCCGGACAAACCAAGTTCCGGCTACACGATCCTGGCATCGGTCGTCATCTCCTGCGCGTTTCTCGTGCGGGTGCACGGCCTCCTTATCCTGCTGGGAGCTGTGATCTACCTGCTGATCACCGGCAGGGTGAAAGCCAAGCGGTCAAGCATTGTCCTCCTCCAACTCGGACTGCTCCCGGTGCTCACCGCCCTCTGGTACTACTTCGTCTTTGCGCGCGGACTTCCGAGCCAGCAGGATCTGTTCTGGGGCCATGCCCAGGACGCCTGGTTCGACGAGGCGTGGCTCCTCGTCCAGCGATTGTCGTTCCTCGAATTGATGTACGGCGGGCTCTTTGCTCTCCCGATCACCGCCGGCGCCCTGGCCGGATTTCGCGGCCGGATTGCGTTCCGCTGGCCGTGGGCGTGGGCGATCGTCGGGGTGTGGGGAGGCATCCTGATCCTGGGGCTGCGCTACTTCGGCGACGACGACACGTGGGTGCTCGACCGCACCCGGCACGTGATGCCATACATCCCCCATTTCCTCGGTCGAGCCGGCCTCGGCGCAGGTGATCTCCGCCACGCTCGGCCGGATGTCGTCGGTGATTGGTTCTGGAACGGCCTCACGGCGGTCTGCGCGATCTCGTCGATCGTTCTGGCGGTGATCCTGGCCCGGAAGGTGAAACCCGGTTCGCCACGAAACGGCGGCCCAGCCGGACTTCTCTTGATCCTGGGCGTGCTTCAGGCGGGCGGCGTCGTGCCGCAATCGCTGCTGTTCCGCAACTGGGTCATATCGCTCGACCGGTACCTCGTCCCGCTGCTCCCGTTCGCGATCGCCCTTGCCCTGTGGGCGCTGAAGGACATGCGCCTCAACGAGCCGGTCGCCTGGACGCTCCTGGCGATCCTGGCGGCGATTTCGATCTCCAGCACCCGGGATGCACTGGTCTTCCAGCGCAACGTTTGGCGGATAGCCGAGTTCGCAAACGAACTCGGCATCCCGAATACCCGGTTGGACGCGGGCTACGCCTGGGATTCTTACCACCTCTGGGAATATGGATACGAGAATGCCATTCCGATCCAGTCGCCGCCGCCCTATGGAACCTGGTGGACCGATACCTATGCCCCGGCCACGGATTCCTCGTACGTGGTTGCCGGTGGGCCGGTGGACGGGTACACCGTCCTTTACAAGTTGGACTACTCGCAATGGTTGCAAGCCGATGAGACGAGCCTGTACCTGATGCGCCGGAACGACGTAGCCGGACCGCCGTAGAGTCGGCTTCGTGGCGATGGCTGGTTCGCCGGGTATCCATCGTGCCGTCCCCATAGGTGCCCTGCTCTTGCTATGCAATGCGCTTGTGCGGTGCCCGCACCGCAGTCCATGGGTAACGTGAAGATTCTCGCAGCACATCGACGTACGGACTCGGCCAGGATGCGAAAGAGCGATAATTTGAAGTGGGCCCAATGAACTGGCGAGTTTGGCCGTCTAATGCGCTCATCGAACACCGTGGCCGCCGTCGCCGCTCGCCTCTGAGCGGCTGTCCGGTTGAGCCCGGGCCAACCTTGGGCCGTGAGCCCCGGGCGGCCGGGGACACGCGGTCAACTGTCCCGACGAGCGCTAGCGACCGGTCCAGTTCGGTTCGGACAATCGACACCGGAAAACGAGGCAGCCGCGCGGAGATTCCTCCGCGCGGCTGTTCGTGTGTTGCTGTTAGATGACGCTCGTTGTTACTCCGGGCGCTGCTCGGCGTCGTTTTCGGCGCGGCGGGCTATCTCTTCGTCGTCGTCGACGCGATCCTCAACGTCGGGAGAAAAATCGACCCGATGGCGTCGGTGATCACGTTTCCGGGCTCGTCCTCTCGCTGGATGCGCTCGCCCTCGGCCTCGCGCGCTTCGTTCGCTTCGATTTCGGCGATGATCTCCTTGTCGGTCATGGGTTCGTCCTCCTTGAGCGAATCCGACTCACCTCTCGCAAGGCAAGATGCGTGCCCGGTTTCGCGCTCGCGGCGACAGCCCCTACAGATCTAGATACTCACCCGATAATTGGGGGCCTCTTTGGTTACCACCACGTCGTGCGGGTGGCTTTCGCGAAGCCCGGCCGCGGTGATCTGAACGAACTGGGTGTCGTTCTTGAGGGCACCAATATCGGCTGCCCCGACGTACCCCATGGCAGAGCGCAGTCCGCCAACGAGCTGGTAGATCAGGTTTGACAGCGGGCCCTTGTAGGCCACCCGACCCTCGATGCCTTCCGGCACCAGCTTCTGGATGTTGCCAACGCCCTCCTGAAAGTAGCGGTCCTTGGAGAAGGAGCGGGCCTTCATCGCGCCGAGCGATCCCATACCCCGGTATTCCTTGAACCGCTCACCTTGGTAGAGGACGACTTCGCCCGGGCTCTCTTCAACGCCGGCGAGAAGACTGCCCAGCATGGCGGCGTCGGCTCCGGCGGCGATCGCCTTGGCGATGTCGCCGGAGTACTGGATGCCACCGTCGGCGATGACTGGAATGCCGTGACGGGAGGCGGCCCGGGCGCAGTTGTAGATCGCCGTGATCTTGGGGAACGCCTGTGCCTGCCACGACGCGGGTCGTGCAGATCGAGCCCGGACCTACCCCAACTTTGACGGCGTCGACACCGGCTTCGATCAGGGCGAGGCACCCCTCGTACGTGGCGACGTTTCCGGCCATGATCGGGACCGAGAAGCGCTGCTTCATCGCCTCGACCGCCTTTAGCACGCCGACCGAATGGCCGTGAGCCGTATCGACGACCAGCAGGTCGACGTTCTTTTCAACCAGTGCGGCGGCGCGCTCGAAGGCGTCGGAACCAGTGCCGACCGCCGCGGCGACCCGGAGGCGGCCTTTGGCGTCCTTACAGGCATTCGGGAACTGGATCTTCTTCTGGATGTCCTTGACGGTGATCAACCCGGAGAGATAGCCGTTGGCATCCACGACCGGCAATTTTTCGACACGGTGCCGGTGGAGAATCTCGGCGGCCTGCTCCAGGGTGGTGCCGACCTCGGCCGTGATCAGGTCTTCGCTGGTCATCAACTCCCGCACCGGCTGATCGACATTGACGAGGAACCGGAGATCGCGGTTGGTGAGAATGCCGACGAGCCGCCCGCCGTCCTCGGTAATCGGCACGCCAGAGATGTGGTAATGCTCCATGACCGCCAGAGCTTCGCGGACGGTCGCGTCCGGCCCCAGGGTTACCGGCTCGACGATCATGCCGGATTCGGAGCGCTTGACCTTGTCGACCTCGGACACCTGGTCTTCGATCGACAGATTGCGGTGCACGACCCCGATGCCCCCTTCGCGTGCGAGGGCAATCGCGAGGCGCGCCTCGGTGACCGTGTCCATGGCAGACGACAGGATCGGGATGTTGAGTTCGATATCCCCGGCGATCCGGGTGCCAGTCTTGACTTCGTTCGGCAACACTTCGGAGCGGGCCGGCAGCAGCAGGACGTCGTCGAAGGTCAATCCAAGCCCGGTGAACTTGTCGTCACGCATCTCGGCCCGCGATTCGGAATGGCCGTTCAGCTTCGTATTCGCCAGCATTCCGTTCGCGGCGACCGCTTCGTGCGTAACACTCATCCCTGCAACTCCTTTTCGATCGCCGATTCCGGATGTACTGCCGCTGGCTGTTCGTCTTTGCGCGTGTGGGCAGGATTGCCCGAACTGGTGACCGACCAGACGACAACGGCACGCGCGAACCAACTACCGCGTCATTGCGGGGAATCAACTGCCATCGCCACCGGTGGCACATGGTGGGCTCCTGATTTCGGAGCCATTCTCGATTGGGGCCAACGGGGTCTGTGGTGGGGAACTGGCTGTGCTCCGTGAACCGGAGCCGTTTGCCGACGCTCCGCCCGCCGGAGCCGGCAGGCCAAGCCGCGCGATGAATTCATCCGTCATCTCCCGGTAGGCAACCCCGCCACGGGAGTTGGGGTCGTACTCGACGATGCTCTGGCCGTAGCTCGGCGCCTCGGCCAGCCGAATCGAGCGGGGGATGACCGTCTGGAAGATACGATCGGGGAAGTACCGCCGGACCTCTTCGACCACGTGAGCCGAAAGCCGGGTTCGGGCGTCGAACATGGTCATCAACACCCCGAGCACGTCCAGGCCGGGGTTCAGCTGGCGCTTGACAAGATCGATCGTGGTCACCAATTGGCTCACGCCCTCCAATGCCAGGAACTCGCACTGGATCGGGACGATCACGTCGGTGGCGGCGGTCAGGGCATTGACCGTAAGCATGCCGAGGGAGGGCGGGCAGTCGATCAGCACGACGTGATACCGGTCTCGGACCGGAGCCAGGGATGTGGCAAGCCGGCGTTCCCGCGCGGGAACATCGACCAATTCAACCTCCGCCCCGGCAAGAGCGGCGGTGGCTGGAACCAGATCGAGGTTGCGTCGATCGGTGACCGCGACGGCCTGTCCGACACGAACCTGATCGACAAGGACATCGTAGCCGGTGTAGAGGAGATCCTGCTTTTCGACGCCGAGAGAAGACGTCGCGTTGCCCTGGGGATCGATATCGACGAGGAGGACGCGGTAGCCCTGCCGGGCGAGCAAGACCGCCGTGCTGACGGCGGTGGTCGTTTTACCGACGCCACCCTTTTGGTTGGCGAATGCCACGATCCGCGCCGGAACCGTTTCGGTTTCGTGCTCGCTCAACGCCGATTCGCCGCTCCCGACGCGCCCGTCCTCGGGCTGCCCATCAATTGAGGTGGAAGAGTCCGATTGATCGATTATGGTAGCACGCGCCGCCCGTCCGGACAATAGTGCTCGTCTCGATTGCACCTCGGGTACTACAACATGTAGGGGTGTCCAGTCTGGACACCCCTACATACAGCTGCTTTTGGTATGGGGCTAATACGACCTCACACCATTGCTTCCTAGCGAAAGATATCCGCGACCGGGATTCGTAGATCTGGCAAGATAGCTCCTCCGTCGAAGTCGTTACCAATCTCGTATACCCGCGTGGCGCCCCCAGAGGTGTGGACGACGATTGACTGGCGCCGGATATCTACCAGCAGAACCAACGGGACTCTGGCATCCCGGTAGTACTGGATTTCTCGCTCGTACGGGCAGCGTTGCTATACGGAGACAAAATCTCGACGGCCAAATCCGGAGGGATGAGAAAGGGCCGGCCCCACTCGCGTCGAGCGGGCAGCCGGTCGGACCGCACGAACGAAAAGTCCGGCGCAACGACGCGAAGTGGGTCGGTTTGCAGGACATAGCGCGTGTCAGAGCTAAAGAGGCGGCCAAGTCCCCGCTCGGCGACGTGGTTTCCGACGAGGCGGCCAAACTCGAACGCGATACCACCGTGTTCGATCCCCACCCCGTCGACCTCCGCCACCACGCCATCGAAGACCTCGATTCGGTCCCATGTTCTTGGGTCCGCGAGGAACTCCGCCAGGGTCGTCGAGCGCAGTGATGTCGCCATTTTCGCGCCCCCTCTCGACGCAGCGAGTCAGCGCCAGTGCCGATGGTATCACGCCAGATGGTGGCTACGAACCGTTGTCCTTGTGGGTCCAGACCTGGGTCCCGATTGGCGCCCAGCCGTACAGGAATGACGCCACATCGAGGGGCAGGTTGATGCACCCGTGGCTCATCCGCTGGCCGAAGTTGCTGTGCCAGTAGGCGCCGTGCAGGGCTTCCGCGTCGAAGTTGATGTACATCACGTTCGGGACATCGGTCACTTCATACCGACTACCGCTCTGGGCCTCCGGCGTCTGGTCCTCACCGACCGTCAGGACCTCCCCAGTGCTGTCGGTAAAGCCGGCCATGTCCTGCTTCGGGTATTTGATTCGGACGTGGAACCGGCCTTCTTCGGTATCGTTAGGAGCGAGGCCGGTGCTTACCAGCGTTGTGAGCGCAAGCGAATCGCCCTGGTACGCCCAGAGGCGCTGCTCGGTGATGCTCACTTCGATCCGCTTCGGTCCTGGAGCGTATGGGTCGAACTCCTGAACCGGATTCGGCGCCGTCAAAAACAGCGACTCGTCAAAGGTGGGCAGGTTGCCGCCGTCGACCGGGGTCGTGTCGATTCCAAGGTCCGCCGCCAATTGCCGGCCAATCGGCGCCAATCTGGCCACGTCACCGTCCGAGGTGAGAACGCCACCTTCGAAGTACTGCACCCGTTTGCCACGATCGAGGAACGGTTGGCTGATGGGATTGCCCAGGTAGAACCAGCCCTCGTGGTCTTGCCAAAAGGTCAGATACTCGCCGGTCAGCGTGTGGCCGGTCTCTTCGACGTACGTCCCGCCGGAGTTCCAGGCGTTGGCCGCGGCGCTTCCGTTGGGGTCAACGGGCCGGAAGGCGAAGTCGCGGCGGTCGCCACCGCCGCCGTATCGCCGCTCATCGGGCCCAAACCCACCAAGGCGGGACTTCATTGCAACCGATCCAAGGCTGAAGAGGCGCACGGTCGGATCATCGGTCCATTGGAAATCGGGACGGTATTGCAGGATGGCGTTCTCGAAGGCCTGGCTGTACAGCCCGTCTGCAGACGCGAACGGCTCCGAGATCGGAAGTCCGTAGACGGACGCAGCTCCGGTTGCCCGCCAGTAATCGAGCAACGTGCCTCGCAGGGTGTGCCCGGTCTCAGGGACAAACACCTGCCTTTCGGTCTGGCCAACGTCGAGCGGGAGCGCTTCGGCGGGGAGTTGATCAACGGCCGCGATAGCGACCGGAGCAACCCGAGATTCCTGAGCCCGGATCACGTTCCGTCCCCCCAGGACGGCGCCAAGTGCTCCTGCCGCAGCGCCGAGGGCCAGCCGCGGCCGCTGCCGCACGTTGACCAATGGCCCCTGCAACCGGTGGACCTCCCCCATCGTGCATTGCTCCACATCGCTTGACCGCACTGGCGGCTCGAGATGACCGCCAGATCCCACCCAGGCGCGGGGCGCTCCGCTGCGTCGCGCCAATTCCGGGTCACGCTAACACGATTATGTTCGCGTCGCTAGGGAACTTCGCCCTATTTCCCGCAAAACTATGGATTGGTCGTGATATTAGCTGTTGTCCGGCTTACATTGACCTGCTCACGCAGGGTGATCGCCGCCTCCCTAGCCTTTTCGGCGAAGTCCGGTCCGTCGCTAGCGTAAATGATGGATCGAGAAGCCGAGACCATCAGGTTGCCGCCCCGGTCGTCGATGCCGGCCCGGACGGAGTCTTCGACATTGCCGGCCTGAGACCCGACGCCAGGAAGGAGAACCGGCAGGGAGGGGCACAACCGCCGGACCGTTTTCAACTGGTCTGGGTAGGTCGCACCAACCACCAGCCCGACCGTCGCGGGGTAGCGCTCGGACCAGTCGTTGGCGCGCTTGGCAACCTGCTGGTAGAGCGTGCCGCCGGCCGCGAGTTGCTGATCCTGGAAATCGCCGCTGCCGGGATTGCTGGTCTTACAGATCGAGATGACGCCGTGCCCCTCGTATGCGAGGTATGGTGCCAGGGCGTCCTCGCCCATGTACGGACTGACGGTAATGGCGTCGAAGCCCCACTCGACGAAAAAGGCGCGGGCATAGGCTTCGGCGGTTGGACCCATATCTGTCACCTTGCAATCGAGCAAGACTGGGATCTGGCTAGGGATCATCCGGCGGGTCTGTAGAAGCGCGTCGACGCCAGCGGGACCATACGGTAGATAGAAGGCAAAATTTGGCTTGTAGATCGAGACCAGATCGCTCGTGGCGTCGATGATCGCCCGGTTGAACTTCACAATGGCGGCAGCCGGGTCGCTGCCGGGGTCCAACACACCGGGTAACAGGCGATGATCGGGATCCAAACCCACACAAATGAGTGAATTGGCGCGTTCTTCCGCTGCCCGCAATCGATCCTGGAATCCTTCCCCCGCCATCCTATTCCCTTCTTAACTGCACCATCGGGCGTCCGGATGACGGTACCGCATCGCCGGAGTCCGGACAACCCGCCAGGTCCATGGGAATGCTAGACTAGGTGCGATACGGGTCCCGCTCCCCTCGCAACTGACCGGTGACCACCACGCGCTCGCGCTCGTTTCGAAACCGTGCCGGTGATGCGAAATGACGGGCTCGTCGGTTGGCGGGCCGTACGAGGAGTTGACTGGATGACGCTGTCCACAGCAGCGAGCACCCATATGCCTGTCCCAAACAGACCCCCGGGACAACCGCTTGTGCCGGGCTGCGAGTGGGTTCCAACCCTCCACGATGTCTACGACGCCCAGGAGGTCGTGGCACGGTTTCTTCCGCCCACGCCCCTGCTCCGGCCGGCGGCCCTCGCCGAGCGCCTCGGTTTCGACGTATACGTCAAGTGCGAGAACCTACAACCGACCGGAGCCTTCAAGGTCCGGGGCGGTCTCAACCTGTTCAACACAATGCCCGCCGAGATCCGGGAGCGCGGGGTCGTTACCGCCTCGACCGGCAATCATGGCCAGTCCATCGCCTATGCCGGCCGTGAGTTCGGCGTGCGGGTGCGCGTCTTCGTGCCGGAAGGCGCGAACCCCGGCAAAGTCGCGGCGATCCGGCGGATGGGCGGTGAAGTCGTCATTGCCGGCCTGGATTTCGCAGGCTCCTGCACCGCCGCCGAAGAGACGGCGGATCGGGAAGGCGCCTACCTGATTCACCCGGCCAACGAGCCGGCCCTGATCGCCGGCGTTGCCACCTACGTCCTCGAGATCCTCGACGCCGTGCCGGACCTCGATGTGCTCTTCGTCCCTGTCGGCGGAGGCAGCGGCGCCTGCGGCGCCGTCATCGCCGGCAAAGGAACGAGTGCGAAGCTCAAGGTGGTCGCCGTTCAGTCCCTTGGGGCACCGGCCGCCTTTGAGTCCTGGCGTCGCCGGGAACTGTTGACGCTCGAACAAATGGACACGTTTGCGGACGGGATGGCAACCCGGGTCGCATTCGCCCTTCCAGCCCAGATTCTCTGGCCAGGATTGGACGATTTTCAGCTCGTGTCCGATTCCGAATTGCGCCGTACAATCCTGACCCTGTTAGAAACGACCGGACAACTTGCGGAAGGTGCAGGGGCTGCTGCACTCGCCGCGGCGTACGCGCTTCGGGCTCAATTAATTGGGCAGAAGGTCGGCGTCGTCATCACCGGCGGAAATCTGACTCTGGACGGTCTGCGCCAGGCAATGAATGAGGAGCGCGCGTGGTGACGGGCTGGCTGGGACGTCTTCAGGGGGGACGCACCCGCGACGGGGGCGCCGGAATTCTGATCAACACCGCCCGCGAGATCGTAGGGCGGCGGCGTTCGCTCCAGGGCGGGCTGAACGAGGTCCGGCATCCGTCCGTCCTCGACGCCCTGTCCGAATCGGATTTCGCCTTTCTCGAGGTGACCGTGGCCGAGCGAGTCATCAGCGACCGCGAGTTCGCCACGGTGCTGGCGCGGCTGACCCACCACGCTGCCCGATCGAAGGGATTCGATCGCCAGACGGTGGATAGCGCCCTCAGGCTGGAACCCTTGCTGCCGGCGGATGATCCCAACCGGGAGCGGGAAAAGCTGCTTCGCGACGCGTACGCGGCGGCGCAGCGCTCCGGCTACATCCGGGGCGGGCGTCAAACCCTGGCGCGTCTGGCCCAACGCTTCCTTGAGAGCGGTGACACGGAGCGCGCCCGTGCGCTGTTCAAGCAGGAACTCGAGATCACCGGCGAAGAGCACGATACCCAGACTGAGATCGATGTCGCGATTCAGCTTGGTGATCTCTGCCGCCGGGACGCCGACACCGCGACGGCGCTGGAGCTGTATCGCCGGGCGGGTCGATCCGCTCAGCGCCTGGACTACAGCCGCGGGATCGCCGAGGCGTTGCAGCGCCAAACCGAAATGCTGCCGCCCGGTACGTCGGTCGAAGACTCGCGCCGCGATGCAGCGTCAAGCCCTCGATGCTGCTCAAAAGACCCTCGACCGGGTGCTGGAGAGCAAGATCGCGGCCGGATTGGCCGACTCGCTCTCCCGCGGCGGAAAGCCGGAGGATGCGGTCGACCAACTCGTCTCCGGGCTGCAGATTGCCCAGGGAGATCGGCGACTTGTCGCTGGAATCCCGATGCCTGACCGCTCTGGCCAAGGCCGAGCGCAGGTTGGGCCAGTGGGCCGGAGCGGCGGAATACGAGCGCGACCTGCTTGTGCTGGAAGAGCGCCTGGGGAACCGGCCCGCTGCGGCGGAAGTGGCGGTCAACCTCGGATCGTCCCTGCTCTCACTCGGCGACACGGGCGGAGCCCTGGACTCCTATGAGCGTGCCCACAGCCTGTCGCTCGCGCTGGGTGATCTGGCGCTGGAGCAGCGGGCGTTGGGCGGTCTTGGGGTGACGCACGCCGCGCTTGGGCACTCGACCGAGGCGCTCGATCACCTGAATCGGGCGCTGCAATTGGCCCAGAGATCGAACGACCTTCCCCGGGAAGCCCAGTGGCTCGCCAGCCTTGCCCAGACGATGTGGACGTTTGGCCAGGAGGACGAGGCGATCCAGTCGGCGCTCGATTCGCTCGAGATCTCCCGCCGGCTTGAGGATCTTGACCTCCAGGCGGCGATGTTCACGCTTCTCGGACGGATCTACGCCGCTTCCAAGCAGGCGACCCGGGCACGGGAGAACTTTGGCCGGGCGCTCCATCTCTACCGGCGGCTCGATCAGCCGGGCGAAGTCGTCGCGCTCCTGTCTGCCCTGGCCAACCTGGCGATCGATTCCGGGCAGCCAGAGCAAGCCGAGACGCTGTACGCCGAAGCCATTGGCATCGCCACCGAACGCAACGATCACGGACAGGTCGCCAAGATCCACGGGAAGTTGGGCCGCCTCGCCCAACGCCGGGGCGAGATCACGGCTGGGCTGGATCATTTCCGTCGCGCCGTCGAGCACGCCGGCCAGGCAGGCCGCCCCGCACTTCTCTCGAAGGCGGTCCAACACTACGCCACGGCCCTGCACGCCGCGAATGACCCGGAAGCGATTGAGGCCTACCAGATCGCCATCGCCCAGACGCACGAACTCAACGATGTCTCCGGCGAAGCGCTCATGCGCCTCAATCTCGGCACCCTGGTGGCCTCCCAGGGGCATCTCGACGAGGGCTTGGTGTACCTCTACGCCGCCTCCAACCTCGTCCAGAATGTCGACGAAAATGGCACGGCCCTACGCCAGCACATCGGGTCGGCGATCGCGAGTATCGAAGCGCAGCAGTATCCGGCCGAACCGGCACCCCGCCCTCGAAGCAGTGGCAACCGCGGACGCTTCTCCTTCCGGCGCCACGACGAGCGGCGGGGCCGGTCCTTCGGTCGCCATCACACGCAGGCGGTGCCTGAGCCGGGAGCCGAGTACGACGAGTACGAGTACGGCCCAGCGCCCGATGCCGAGTTCGTGCCGGAGCACCTCCTGGCCGACGGCGAGGACCGTCTCTACAACGAGTCCACGCTACCGCCCGAATAGACTCCATCCATGTGCAGGTTGCCCGGAATCGACCGGCGCGGCCCGTGCATATCTCCCGAATACGGCACAGGACCTTTGGTTCCTGCTACCATCCGTTGCGCTTGAGTGGATGGCTGTATCACGGCACCCGGGCGCTTCTTGGCGGGTCAGTGAAACGTGCCGTACGGAGGAAACCCATGACCGAATTGGTAGCCGATCGCTTCGCCTCGTTCGTCTCGCGCCGTGTGGTTCTCAAGACCGCTCTGGCTGCGCCGCTCGCCGCCGCGCTCGTTCGCGCGCCGCAGGCCGGCGCGCAGGACGCGATTACGGTCACGATGGTGACCGACACCGCTGGCCTTGGTGACCGCAACTTCAACGACTCCGCCAAGGCCGGGCTCGATCGCGCGGTCGCCGACTTCGGGATCACCGGCGAGGTCATCGAGAGCTCCGAGACCTCTCAGTACGTCCAGAACCTGACAGCCGCCGCCGAGCAGAGCGAGCTGACGGTCGGCGTCGGCTTCCTCTTGATCGAGGCCATCACCGCCGTTGCCGAGCAGTACCCGGACGACAAGTTCCTGCTGATCGACGCCGTTTCCGAGGCGCCGAATGTCGCGGGTGTGACGTTCCGCGAGCAGGAGGCCGCCTTCCTGGCCGGGGTCGTCTCCGGCTTGACCACAAAGACCAACAAGATCGGCATCGTCGGTGGCCAGCGCATCCCACCGGTAATCCGCTACGAGGTCGGCTTCATCGCCGGTATTAAGTGCGTCAACCAGGCCGCCGGGGACACGGTCGTCGTCGCCTACACCGACTCCTTCGGCGATCCTGCTTTGGGCAAGGAGTACGCGCTCGCCCAGTTCAACGACGGCGCCGACATCGTCTTCCCGATCGCCGGTAAGACGGGCGTCGGGTGCTACGAGGCCGCCAAGGAAATGGGCATGGAGTTTCTTGTCGTCGGCGCAGACGTTGACCAGGACTACCTCGCCCCGGGGCAGCAGGTCTGCACCGCCTTCAAGGGCGTCGCCGATGCGCTCTACCTCACCACCCAGGCGGTGATCGAGGACACCTTCGTCGCCGGTCCGCAGGACCTGGGCCTGGTCGAAGGCGGCGTCGATCTCACCGTCCCGGGCGCCATGGTGACCCCGGAGACGCTGGCCATCGCCGAGCAGTACAAGGCGGCCATCATCTCCGGGGCGATCACGGTCCCCTCGACCGACGACGAGGCTGCCGCCTATGTCCCGACCGCCCCGGACGCTCTTCCGGCCGCAAGCCCCGAGGCATCCCCGGAAGCGTCCCCAGCGGCATAGGTTATTCCCAATCTGGACGAATGCGGCGGGGGCGGGCAGTTGCCCGCCCCCGCCGTCTATCCGTAGAATCAGCCGCAACAACCGTTGCCAACTGGATCTCGGCAACTCCCGCAACGGAGGCGTACTCCGCGTGTAGGCGTCGATGGCGCCGTTGCCTGCTTCGACGGACGTCAGGCCGGCCGTGCTTCCAGGAGTTCCATGGCCGACTACCGCCACCGCCCCAACCGGCCACGCCGAAGACCAGGAACTCTATGCGGTCGAAATGCGCGGCATCGTCAAACGCTTTCCCGGCGTGGTCGCGAACGACGGCATCGACCTCCTGGTCAAGAAAGGCGAGATTCACGCGCTGCTGGGAGAGAACGGGGCCGGCAAATCGACACTGATGAACAACCTCTTCGGGCTCTATCACCCCGACGAGGGCGAGATCCGGGTAGACGGGCGTCCTGTCGCGTTTGCCGGACCACGAGAGGCTGTCGAAGCTGGTCTGGGCATGGTCCACCAGCACTTCATGCTCATCCCCCGGTTCACGGTGACCGAGAACGTTATCCTCGGATCGGAGGGAGACAGCGCGCTCCTCGACCGTGAAGCGGCCGCGGCCAACGTGGCCCGGCTGGCGGAGGACTACGGACTCCGGGTCAATCCCATCGCTCGCGTCGAAGACCTACCGGTGGGGATGCAGCAACGGGTCGAGATTCTGCGGGCGCTCTATCAGGGCGGCCGTACCCTCATCCTGGATGAGCCGACCGCGCTCCTCACCCCTCAAGAAGTCGACGAGCTTTACGTGATCCTCCGGCGCCTGCGCGAAACCGGTGGGACTGTCATCTTCATCACGCACAAACTGCGCGAAGTGGCCGCGATCAGCGATCGCGTCACGGTGATCCGGCGGGGCAAGACCGTCGGAACCCGCATCACGGCAGAGACGACCGCGCCGGAACTTGCCGAACTGATGGTCGGTCGCGAAGTGCTGCTCCGGGTTAGCCGTCCTCCAGCAAACCCCGGGGACCCGGTCCTTGTCGCCGAAAACCTGCACGTAACGGGATCCCGCGGCGAGGAAGCCCTACGGGGCGCGAGCCTGACGCTCCGTCGCGGCGAGATCCTCGGGATAAGCGGAGTCGAAGGGAACGGCCAAAGCGAGCTCGTCGAAACGCTGGCGGGCCTGCGTAAGCCAATTTCCGGCCGAGTGCTGCTCCGGGGCAAGGACGTGACATTCGCCGGTCCCCACGAACGGCGCCGCTCCGGGCTTTCCTATATCCCCGAAGATCGCCACAACCGGGGACTGGTCCTCGACTTCTCCCTGTCGGAAAACGTGCTGCTCGGCAATGCCGACGATCCGCCGTTCAGCCGGTTCGGCCGGATCATCCCGGCGTTCGTGCGCAACCTCACCCGCCGCCTGATGAAACAGTTCGATGTGCGCGCGCCCAGCCCGGAGACGCCCGCCCGGTCCCTCTCCGGCGGCAATCAGCAAAAACTGATCATCGCCCGAGAACTACATCGGGAGCCTGATGTTCTGCTGGCCGTTCAGCCGACTCGCGGACTGGATGTCGGCGCGATCGAGTTCGTGCATCGGGCGCTGGTCAACGAGCGCGACAAGGGGCGGGGTGTCATTCTGATCTCCTTCGACCTCGATGAGATCATCGATCTGAGCGATCGCATCCTGGTGATCTACGCCGGGCAGTTCACAGGCGAATTCCAGAGCGGCCGTGTCCAGCGCACCGAGCTTGGACTCCTCATGGGAGGCAAATCCCTCGATGAGCAACCTTCCTCCGCCGTCGCGGACTGACCCGGAAGACGAACCGGGGGCGGTTGCGAGCCCGGGTTTCGGCGAAGGTGAAGGAATCAGCGAACGCCTCAGCGCCAACTCGGCCGCCTCGGCGCTGATCTCGTCAGCGGCAGCGGTAGTCGTTGCGCTGATCCTCGGCGCGTTCGTCATCCTGTTCTCCGGCGACGATCCGATCACGGCCTACCGGGCGCTCTTCTCTGGATCGCTCGGTGACTTGCGGGGCATCTCGGAGACGCTCGTTGCCGCGACACCGTTGATCCTGGCAGGGCTGGGCTTTGCGGTCGCCTTCCGGGCTGGCCTGTTCAACATTGGTCTCGAAGGGCAGTTGGTCCTGGGGGGGCTGGCCGCGGGTCTGGTCGCGACCTACGACCTTGGTCCTTGGCAGATCGCCCTGCCGATCACCCTAGCGGCCGCGGCCCTGGCCGGCGGGCTGTGGGCTGGGGTGGCAGGCGCCCTGAAGGCCAAGTCCGGGGCTAGCGAAGTCATCACGACGATCATGCTCAACTATCTCGCCTTCCGGCTCGCGACCTGGGCTGTTGGGGCGGAAGATTGGTTGCCAGTCAACCCGGGGTTACAGGCGACCGAACGCGGCCGAGAGGACGCAACACTGCCGACGCTACCCACATTCATCGGATGGCTCGATGACAGGATCTGGATACCCGACTGGCTGGCCGGCGTTGCCGACGATAACCTGCGCGTCCACTCCGGCATCGTTCTGGCCATCAGCGCCGCCGTCGTCCTCTGGTACGTCATCTTCAAGACGACGTTTGGCTACAAGATCCGGACTGTCGGGCTCAGTCGCGGAGCCGCGGCGTACGCAGGGTTCTCCTGGGGCCTGACGATCACGCTGGCGATGGTGATCAGCGGCGTCCTCGCCGGGCTTGCCGGGGCGGGTGAAACCCTCGGCCTCTACCAGGGGCAGTTCTACAACAGCGCGTCGGGCCTCGGATTCACCGCGATCGCGGTCGGTCTGGTCGGCCGAAATCACCCCCTTGGCGTGGTCCTGGCCGGCCTGCTTTTCGGCATCCTCAAGAGCGGCGCGACCGAGATGCAAAACAGTGCGGGAACGTCCAAGGAACTTGTCCAGATCCTGCAGGCACTGGTCATCCTGGCAATCGCCGGGTTTGCCGCCTCCGGCAGGTTCAGCCTCATGAACCGGTTCAGGTCGCGCACCTCGCCGCCGAGATCCGCCGCCACCGCGGCGGCAACGACCGCACAGACGTAGTTCGGCGACATTTCGACTGGAGGCCGGCCCTGGACGACATTCTCAACCTGGATGTGCTGCGGGCCACGCTCCGCCTGACCGCACCGCTGCTCTTCGCGGCGATGGGCGGTCTGCTGTCGGAGCGCGCCGGCGTCGTCAACATCGCCCTGGAGGGGATGATGTTGATCGGGGCGTTCAGCGCCGTCGCAGGCGCCATTTGGACTGGCGATCCGTTCCTTGGGCTGTTCATCGGGGTTGGCGCCGCGATGATCGCCGCGATCATCCATGCCATCTGGTGCATTACCTTACGAGGCGATCAGATCGTGGCCGGCACGGCGATCAATCTGCTCGGCCTCGGGATACCGACGTTCCTTACGCAGCGCATCTGGGGGATGGCTGGCGGTACGCCGAGTGTCGAGCGGCTGCCCACGATATGGGGCCTGAGTATTCTGGTCTACCTGGCGTTCATCCTGGTCCCGATTGTCCATTTCACCCTGTTCCGGACTAAGTCTGGTCTGCGCATCCTGGCCTCTGGTGAGCACCCTCGGGCGGCCGAGAGCGTTGGCATCGACGTCGGCAGGTACCGGTACGCCTGTGTGATCGCCAGCGGCGCCCTGGCGGGTTTGGGCGGCGCGCTGCTCTCGATCGGCGACCTGGGCTCCTTCTCGGCCAACATGACCCAGGGCCGCGGGTTCATCGCCCTGGCGGCGGTGATCTTCGGCAACTGGATGCCTATCCCGACGATGGCGGCGACACTCCTGTTCGGCTTCGCTCAGAATCTCGGGATTCAGGCCCAGGTCAAGGACTGGCCAATCTCCCGCGATCTGATTTTGGCGCTGCCATACCTGCTGACGCTGGTCGCGATCGCCGGGTTCGTCAGGCGGTCGACTCCCCCGGCTGGACTCGGCCGGCACGCCGTCGGGGACTAATCGCCTGCCCCGTCCGCATCATCTGGCTCAAGCGGTGGACCCGTCACCTCGATCCCATACCCCGCCGCGACCATGACGAGACGCTCGAAATCGTCACCGTGCCAGAGGCCATCGAGGTACGATGCCTCCAGGCCGGCTGGCGCGATGACTACCAGCAGACGCGCCTCGTCCGAAACGATTCGGTAGGTGTGGGCCCATCCCTGGGGGAGGACGATGCACTCGCCCACTGTGACGGTCCGGACCTGTTCACCGAGCAGTACCAATACCTGCCCGGCCAGGACGTAGATCGTCTCGTCTTCCGCGTGGTGGGAGTGACGAGGCGGCCCTGTCCCCCGCTCGCCGTTGATCTCGATCAGGGCAAATCTGCCGCCCGTGTCGGTCGCCCCGGCCAACACCGTAACGCGGCCTTTGCTTCCTGGGGCGGTGACGCCCGATTCTGAATGCTCCCCATCTTCACGCCGCATCGTCGTGTATCCCTTCCAATGTCAGGGCCGGCCGGGAATCCCGGCCGACCCTGACGTTGCGAGGCAGTTGGTTGCTTATTGGACCGTGAAGACGGTCGCCATGCCATCAATCACGTGGGGCCGACCGGTCATCGGATCGATGATGAAGCAGATGACCGCGTAGGTCCCCGGCGTGAAGTCGAGTTCGATCCAGGTCGTCTGTCCAGCGGACTGCAGGGCGGAATAGCCCACATGGGTAAATTGGGAGATGAGCGGGGGAGCGGCCGGCGGAGTGCCGGACATCAGGCCGGCAAAGTCGGCGACGATGTCGTCGGCGGTGACGCCGTCAGGAATCCGCCAGAAGACCGCATGGTGGGCGTGCATCTCGCCGGTGTTGGCGACCTTCCAGACCTGGGGACCGCTCGGGACCGTGTCGGTGCTAACGGTGTACAGGAAGTCGTCCGACTCCTCGAGCGTCACCGTCGATGGGGGTTCAGCGACGGGACTGACCTCGGGAGTCGCGGAGGCGGACACGGTCAGCGGCACCAGAGTCATGACCTCCGCGACGCTCTCATCGAAGGTGTAGTACGAGGCCGCTATCCGGTACTCGCCTGCTGCCAGTTCAACGACGAACCGGACAGGGACGCCCACCTCGAAGGTGTTGTTGCCACCCGCGTAGACCCAATCGTGCTGGGCAAGATCGTTGCTGGCGGCCGCCATGGCCAGGTCGTGCTCCTCTTCTGGGGTCAGACCGGCAGGTGGCTGCATGAAGTCAACGTAGGCGACGTAGGGTCCCGCCGCGCTCAGGGTTACCAGATAGCGGCCCGCGGTCAAGGACGTCGGTGCTTCCACTCCGTCCGGCCCAACTGCAACGGCTAATTCGGGAAGACCAAGGGTCGGCAGAATCTGGTCGCTTTGGGCCGGGTCAATCTGGGTCTGCTGCGCCGAAATTGTCCCCGCCGTGGCAAGCAGCATCGCGACCACCATCACAGGCAATACCAGCCGGTTGGCCCGCTGCCGAATCGTTCCGATAATGACGTTCGACCTGCGTTGCATGTTCCGCACTTCGTCGCGTGACATCGTGTGCTCTCCTCACTCCCTATCAGCGCTGTTTGCCCACCGTGGCCGGACTCTCTGCCATCAGGGGAGATCCGGTCAGTGGTTTCCTCGCTAACGAGTTTGCGCGTCGGGGCGGAGACACCGTAGCGACGGAGCCTATACATCACCCATACACTTGCCGGTCGAAGCGAACAGTTGGTGCGCACGACGTCCACCCCACTGCCGACCACCTACAATAGCGACCGACGCGGAGCCATGGAAACCAGATGTCACATGAGTGAGACACCACGTCCATTCGGCGAGCGCCTGCGCCGGCTGCGGGAAGCGGCCGCGCTCACTCAAGAGGAACTGGCTGAGCGTGCAGGGTTGACCGCTCAGGCGGTCGGCGCGCTCGAAACTGGGAAGCGCCGCCGCCCCTACCCTGCGACGGTGCGCGCGATCTCCGACGCCCTGGGACTTTCCGCCGCCGACCGCGCCGACCTAGCCTCAGCAGTCGCCGGTCGGAGCCAGCAGGCGGTGACCACGGTCACGATCAACCTGCCCAAAGTGCCCCACGACCTGATCGGCCGGGAATCGGAGTGCACCGAGGTCGTGGAGATTCTCAGGAGCCGCCGCTCCCGATTGGTGACCCTCACCGGTCCAGGCGGGGTCGGCAAAACGAGCCTGGCGCTGGCCATCGCGAACGGTGTGGCCGCTGCATTCCCTGACGGCGTGACCTTCGTTGACCTGGCACCGGTCTCGACCCCCAACCTTGTCGCGCCCGCGATTGCGCAGGCCCTGGGCATTCTGCAGAGCGGGACGCGCTCCGTGATCGATGCGCTGCTCGCCCACCTCCGCGATCGGCAGTACCTGCTGCTGATCGATAACGCTGAACACGTTCTCGAAGCCGCCCCGGACATCTCTGCCCTGCTGTCGTCCGGTTCCCACCTCGGGATGCTGGTTACGAGCCGGGCGCCGCTCCGAGTCCGAGGCGAGTTCGAGTACCCAGTGCATCCCCTCACCTTGCCCGATTTTGGCCGGATCCCCGCACCAGAGGACGTGATGGAAGCGGGCGCCGCGCGCCTGTTCGTCGAACGGGCGCAGGCGGCTGCGCCCACGTTCGCCGTGACTGCTACGAACGCCGCTGCGGTGGCGGCAATCTGTCGCCGCCTGGACGGCCTCCCGCTCGCCCTGGAACTTGCAGCCCCCTGGATCAAGCTATTGCCGCCAACGGCACTGCTGGCGCGGCTGGACCGGGCATTGCCGCTCCTCGGTGGGGGGCCGCGCGACCTGCCGACCCGCCAGCAGACGATGCGAGACACGATTGCGTGGAGCCACGACCTCTTACCGCCCGAAACCCAGCAACTTTTTCGCCGCCTCTCGGTGTTCGTCGGCGGATTTACCCTCACCGCCGCCGAAGCTGTGGTGAGCGATCAGGCGATTTCGGGTACTCGCGGTCAGTCACCAGGAGGTGATCCGTCCGTGCTAACCGGCATTGGGCTCCTCGTCGACCGCAGCTTGATTCGCCAGGAGGTCGATGAGACGGGCCGGTCCCGCTTTACCCTGTTTGAGACCATTCGCGAGTTTGGCCTCGACCAACTCTCGGCCAGTGGAGAAGATCAGACAATCCGTTCCGCCCATGCGGCCTGGGCTACCGATTTCGCCCTCCGCACCGCCGACCAGTTGGAGCGCCGCCTGGACTCAGAGGCCCTGGCCGATATCGAAGCCGAGCTTGCCAACCTGCGCTCGGCCATGGCGTGGCTGGACGAGTCTAATCGCTCGGACGAACTGATCAAGCTGGCCGGCGCGATTCTCTGGCCCTGGTATCTCACGGGCCAATTGAGGGAAGGGCGGTACTGGGCCGAGCGTGCCTTGGTGGCCGCTCCCGATGCGACCGACGCCGACCGGGCAGTCGCTGCATTCGCGGCTGGTCACCTGGCGCACTATCTGGGCGACGATGCCGCCGCGATCCCGCGCCTGGAGGCAGCGGCGGAGTACTCGCGTCGAGCCGGCGACGCCTGGCACGAGGCGTTCAGCCTCTTGATCCTGGGGATCGTCGCGGAGGACACCGGCGATTATCCCCGGGCGATCGAACTGTTCGACGCTGCCCGCGAAGGCTGCGTCAGGTCCGATCATCCGCGGGGGGTTGGACTCGCCCTCTTTCACCTCGGCATCGTCGCCTATGGCGCCGGCGACCTCACCAGAGCCATCGAACTGGAGGAGGAGTCGCTGGCACTTAGTAAGGACATCGACGATCCGCTGCTTCAGGCATGGTGTCTCGAATGGCTGGGAGTGCTCTTCTCCGAACGTGGCGACTTGCCCGCGGCGGCGGCGGCCATCCGGCAGCGATTGACCATTCAGGTCGGCATGCGGTCGATCCCAGCAGACGGGCAACTCGTCGCCGCCGCCGCGGTCATTGGAGCAGCCAGCGGTTCCGCCGAGGCGGCGGCCCGGCTGTTTGGCGCCCACGCTTCACTCCTGGCGGCCAGCGGCGAGACCACCTGGTTGCCCGAGCGCGATGTTTACGAGAGCGCGAAGTCCCGCCTGCGCAACACTCTGGGAAAAGAAACATACCGAGCGGCTTGAGGAAACCGGGGGGTCAATGCCGGACCAGGCGGTGCTGGCCGACTTTCAGGCAATCATCGACAGGGCCTCGATGTGACCGGTGGCCCGCTCCGGGCATTCCGGCATGGACTCCGCCAAGCCTTTGACGCACAATGCGCGGCGGACTCTGGCGTCCTGGGCGAACGGGACTGAGATCCGGTTCAATGTGATCCACCCTGCAGGACGCCCGGGCGCCCTACGTTCTTCACGAGGTCATCGATCATGCTGGTCATCCTGGAACCCAACTCACCCGATGCCGTTATCGACGCCGTGCGAGATCGCGCCGCCACGCTTGGCCTCGACACCGTGCCGTTCGCCACGAACGGGTCGTACACGCTGCTTATCTCGGGCGACAATGCGGCCGACGCGGCTTCGACCCTGGGCGCATTGCCCGGGGTAACGGAGGTCGTCCTGGCGGAAGCCGGCGCCCGCCCTGTAACCAGCAACCTCCGCATCGCGGGCATCCGTCCGCTCGTGCCGCCCGCAATTCTGGTCGAACAACTGCCGCTGCCCGCGGAAGGCGCTCGCCTGGTGCACCGCAGTCGCGGCGAACTCGCCAGGATCCTGCATGGCGAGGACGACCGCCTGATCGTGGTCGTCGGTCCGTGTTCGATTCACGATCCCGAAGCGGCGCTGGAGTATGCCCGGTCGCTCTCCGCGCTGGCGGACGACGTCCGTGAGGACCTGTGCATCGTGATGCGCGTCTACTTCGAAAAGCCACGCACCACGGTCGGGTGGAAAGGGCTGATCAACGATCCCCATCTCGACGGAAGCTTCGCCGTGAACGAAGGGCTCCACCTGGCCCGCCGGTTCCTGCTCGATGTCATCGCCCTGGGCCTCCCGGCGGGATGCGAATTCCTGGATCCCATCTCACCACAATTCATCGCCGACGCGGTTAGCTGGGCCGCGATCGGGGCACGCACAACCGAGAGTCAGGTGCACCGCAATCTCACGTCCGGGCTTTCCATGCCGGTCGGATTCAAGAACGGCACCGGCGGCGACATTCAGATAGCGGTCGACGCGATGAGCGCGGCCGCCTATCCCCATCAGTTCATGAGCGTCACCGAGCAGGGGCTGGCCGCCATCGTCGAGACGCGCGGTAACCGCGATACCCACGTCATTTTGCGCGGAGGCCAAACCGGGCCAAACTTCGACCCGGAGCACGTGCGGCAGACGCTGGAAACCCTGAGCAAGCACGGTATGCCGGCGAGGGTCATGATCGACACCAGCCATGGAAACAGTGCTAAGGATTACCGTCGGCAGCCGGCGGTTGCGGAAACCATCGCCGAACAGGTGGCGGGCGGCGAACTGGGCATCATTGGCGTTATGCTCGAGAGTTTCCTGGTCGATGGCCGCCAGGATCTGACCAATCGGGCAGACCTTACATCCGGCCAGAGCATCACCGACGCCTGCATGGGCTGGGATATGACCGCGCCTGTCCTCCACAATCTGGCAGACGCGGTGCGGGTACGGCGAACAAGCCATAAGAGCACCCCCGATACAGGCCGATATTCCTAGGACTTGCGGGGAGATTGAACGGACACAAGTTCTGCTCTGTGTGCCCCTAATTTCCACTTATTCATCCAATGTGGCACCCATAGTAGGGGTCATGGACGGACCATCGTTCGTCCATCCGCATCGCAACGGGATTGCTGGACAATTCCGTGTTTCGGACGATGTATCTGACTTTTCTGCCTGTGAAGGGGACAAACAGGCGAATCATAGATAGGACAGTCCCTATCTGCTTAGTACTTATTTCCCGTTCATAAGTGGCCACCCCAACCGTACACTGAAGACGTACCAACGTTTCAGTATGTCCTGTGAGGCGCCGTTCGGGTCACCCCGAATTCGGTTGGCACATTCATAGACGGCAACGTGCCGGCTCGTTGGTGGGCGTTGAAGTATTCCAAGAAGCACCACGCAGAACCGGTGAAGGATCGTTCGTCCGGGGAACGACGCAAGGGTCGATGCACCGGTCGTCAATGATGATGAGAGCAGGTAACACATCGCCATGTCGTCAGATTCGGCGCACGAAAGGACTCCGATGAGCGATACGATCCGGGTGCTGATCGTCGAGCGGGAGCAGCTGTTTCGGCGGGGGCTGGCCGGGGCGCTGGCGGCCGGGGAGCGGATGCAGGTGATCGGCAGCGTCGGCACCGCCGAGGAGGGCTACCGCCTCGCCGACGAGGCGAGCCCCGACGTCGTCCTGGTCGGGACCACCCTGGCCGAGGCCCCGGGTCTGGCCTGCGCCACCGAGATGCGGCGGCGCTACCCGGCCCTGGCCACCATCGTGGTGGCCGCCAACGAGAGCGACGACGAGCTGTTCGCCGCCATCCGGGCCGGGGCCTCGGCCTACTGCGGCAAGGACATCGACGAGGACCGCCTCATCGAGCTGATCGAGCGCAGCGCCACCGGCGAGTACGTCATCAACGAGCAGCTGCTGGACAAGCCCTACGTCGCCGCCCGCGTCCTGGAGCAATTCCGCACCACAAATGCCGGGGAGCTGGCCCAGTCCAGCGCCTTCGCCCCCCTGACTGACCGCGAGTTGGAAATCCTGCGGAAGGTCAGCGACGGGCTGACCAACGCCGAGATCGGCTACGCCCTGGGGATCTCGGCCCAGACGGTCAAGAACCACGTTACCAGCATCCTGCGCAAGCTCGCCGTCAACGACCGCACCCAGGCGGTGGTCACCGCCCTCAGACGCGGCTGGCTCTCCATCGACGACACCCCCGGCACCGGGACCACCGGGCCAGCCCCACAGCCCCAAACCGGGCCTCCTCCACCAGTGCCCCTGATCGAGCGCCGCGCGCGGCGCCGCTAAGCGGGGACAACGACACGAAATCCACCAATGCGAGCGCCCGGGAGGATCTCCTCCCGGGCGCGTTGCTGTCTGACGCAACAACCGACCAGGAGCAACTCCTTCCTGTCGCCCGGGGCTCACGGCCCAAGGTTGGCCCGGGCTCAACATCACAGCCTCTCCGAGGCTAGCGGCGATGGCGGCCACGGTGTTCGGCGAGCGCATTAGCCTCGGAGAGGCTGTCCGGTTCAGCCCGGGCCAACCCTGGGCCGTGAGCCCCGGGCGGCAGCGGACACGCGGCCAACCGTTCCGACGCGCGCTCTAACGGCCGGGGCAGCGCGTTCGAGCCTCGGAAAGGCTGTGACCTTCAGCCCGGCCTGACGGCCCGGGCGCATAGCGGACCGGGTCCGTCGCCTCAGTCCGCCTGATTCTGCAAGTTTTTCTGGAAGAGGCCGACGCTGTAGAACTCGTACGAGGCTGCTTTGTCGGGGACGTCGACCAGATGGACGGTGAACCGGGCCGGGACGCCGTTCTCGGGAAGCTGTTCGGCGAAGTACGTCGAGTACGCCTCGGCGTAGGCCTTCTTGAGGCGGTCCTGCTCCTCGACATAGCCGATCGGATCGACCAGCGGATTCGGGTTCTTCGGCTGGCAGCCAAAGGCGTGGACTTCGATGAAGTCGATGTCCCGCAACGACTGGCAAATGCCGGCCTGCTGCAACCACAGCTCCCAGCACTGGAAGACCAGCGGAATCTCCCGGTGCGGGTCCATCGTCACCAACTCGTCAAGGCCGAGGACACCCTTGGCCGAGTAGCCCCCCGTCAGACCCGCGAAATAGATCTTCAGGTCGCCATCGCCCTGCTCTTCGGTCACCAGTGCGGACAGCACCGGCCGGTCACCCTGGTAGTAGTAGGTCAACTTCCCTCGCTTTTTGATCGAGAACGCCATTCATGCCTCCATGGTCTCTAAGCCGGCGCGATCACGATTGACGCCGGACAGCCTACCCCACCGTCGCAAACCCGACCGCCTCCCGCCAGGACCGATGGACGTACGTACACCTGATTGCTATACTCCGCCCACGTCAATTCGACCTGCCCCGACCTCCTCCGGTTCCGCCCACGCGGTCGCCATATCGCGGCCACGATACAGCCCAACCGGTCAGTGCTTTTTTGCCCGATGGCAGGTTTCCGGCGGCGCTGGCACATTGACCGGTCGCGCGCAACGGCCGCGCATTTTCCCGGAGGAGCGATTCCCATGAGCATCCCGGCTGCCACCGGCGTCGGGTTCGCGATCGCCAACGGCGAACCCATCGATATCGGGTCGCTCCTGTATTTCCGCCCAGGAAGCCGGCGCAGAATGGAACGCCGGCAACTCTTCGCCACAGTCGAGCCACTCCAGCCAACTGAGCGGGGTCGTGAGGTCGCTTCCGCCGCCTTGCAGGCGTTGAAGGACGGGTTTGCCGCCGCAGCCGATCAACCCGTTCCGGCGGCCCTGGGCCGGGCATTCGCCGACGCCAACGCCGCTGTTCGAGAAGAGAATCGCCACCGCCCGAGTGACGGACCGGACCGGCGGGTCTTCGTCGGCGCGTCAGCCGTCGTACTCGACGGGCGCGAATTGGTGATCGCTCAAGTGCCGCCGACACAGGCGGCCGTCGTCCAGGAAGGGCAGGTCTACGCATTTCCGGCCCTGGCTTCCTGGTCACCCCAATTCCAGCCGTCGTTCGAGCGGCTTGGCCCCGATACGGAACCGCTTGGCCGGTCCGACCAGGCGACCGTCGATATCTTCCGCACGATTGCCGCCCCGGGCGACCTGATCGTCATGTGTGCGAGCGCGATCCCCATTGCGGCCGCCCGGGACCTGAGTTCCATCAGTTCGCTCACCGAGTCCGCGATCGCCCTGCTCCAGGATGCCCTGCGGCCCGGCGATCCGGACCGAGTGGTCGATCACTTCGACCAGGTGATCGAGCGATATCGACTGGACGATGCCCACGCCGCCTGCTTTACCATTGGCCGGCTTCACTCCCTAGACCCTCGGATCGCGAGAGAGTACGCCGCCCGGGCCGGACTTGCCTGGGGCCTGGGCCGACCGGTCGTCAACCCGACCTCTCCCGCGCGAGCGAGGGCGAATCGATCGCGGCGCGCGACCCGCCGTCCGGCCACGCGCTCCGCTTTGCAGCACGACCGGCCTGATCCGGACCTCAATCGCGCCGTGGTTGAATCAGTTCGCCGGTGCGCACTCCTCGCGGCACGGCGACGCCAGCGAGCACGACCGTCTTCCCCACTGCTGGACCGCCACCGGGAGTTGATTGGGGCTCCGCTCCACTTGCCCTGGCATGTCTCGGTACCAGGCGAGCGCGGTTTGACCTGGGTGCCGATCCACCGGCCCGCAAAGCGGAAAGACGGCACCACGGTGTTTGCCGGTGGCGCGATCCCTGGCGCGATCGATCTGCGCCCGTTTTCGCCGCCCCTCCCGCCTGTACCGGCCGCGGAGATCCACGACCACACGGAATCGGCAGCGAAAGCCGCGAGTCCGGCGAGTACGGGGCAAGCTCTTGATGAGCGTCAACCTGGTTGGTTCGAGCGAGCGCGAATCGCGGCGATGTCGTTTACAGAACGGATCGCACCGCCGCGCCCGGCGCGGGGCCACGGTCGGGCCCGGAGGGTGGCGCCGGGCGCCCTCAGCATCGAGCGGCACCGAGCAGGCTTTGATATCGGCATAACGTCGGACTTCCGATCGCGGCTGCCGAGGGCGTCAATAGGACCGGTTGCCAGACCGATCCTGTTCGTCATTTTGGCAATCTTGATCGCGTTCAGCACGTTCGGCTATATCAGGGCACGCATTCTCCCGGACCGTGAGGCAGCCGCGATCGAACGACTGCTCTCGACGGCTAACGACCACATCACGGGAGCGGAGCAGGCGACAGAACGCACAATCGTATTCCGTGAACTGGCTCAGGCATCCGAGGCACTTGAGCAAGCGCAGATCGAAGGAGTTGATCCGGACGAGGTCGCGACCGTTCGGGCACGCCTGGACGCGGCTCGCGATCGCGCCCAGGGAATCATCCGGCTTGCGGCTGGCAATCAGATCGGCGGGCTACCGCTAGCGGCGAGTGGTCACCATATTATCCAGACCGGCGACGAGATCTACATCGTCTCTGACGCCCTCTATCGGTTCGATCGCGGTGGCCATAGGCTCATCCGAACACTGGCTCCAGGCGATCGGCTGGGCGAGACGATCGTGGGGGATTTTCAGTTCGTGGGCAGCGACGGCGGATCACTCCTTTTGACCGACGGATCGGTTGCATACACCTTGAACGCATTGGGAGACTGGGGACTCCGTGCACTCTCGCCGGAAGCCGGACAGGCCAGCGTTTGGGCGGCAGCGTCGATAGCTGGATACGACGGAAATCTCTATCTCCTTGACCAGTCTGAAGGCCGAATCCTGCGCTTCTCGGACGAAGACGAGCAAGCACAGCCGCTCGACTGGACGAATGGCGTTGCTCAATCCGACCTGCAAACCGCGCGCGATCTCGTCGTGGATGGCGAGATCCATGTCCTCACGGCGGACGGCCGGATTCTAACCTTCTTTCAGGGTCTGCTCGATCGGACGTACGGCCCCCCGCCTGGTCCCGACTTGGTCAATTCCGTCTCGCTGTCTACCAGCGCCGATGGATCGGCGCTCTACCTGGTGGATGGCGGAGACGCGGCGACGCCAGGCCGGATATTCCGGCTCGATCTGACGATCGGTGAATTCCAGGAATTCATCGCGGCTCCCGTCGACGGAGTGTCGCCGTTCCTCGGGCTCCAGGATGCGATCGTTGATGAGGCAACGGATACGCTTGTCCTCATTACCGCCAATTCCCTGTGGCAGCTCCCAATCGCTGTTTAGGCTGCACATACCGATCGAAATGTGCGAGAGCGTCCGCGCACACCGCAGGGACTCTCGTTCAGTTCGCACAGCGATCCGGCCCGGGTCGGTCCCCTCGCGTACAATGCTCGGCGGAATTTCTGAATCTGGACATGATTCCGGGTCGATCGGGATTAGTCCCCAAGCGTTGGTTGTAACGGAGGATGAAGCGTGGCTCAGGCGATGACCGAGGAACGGACGATGGCGTCCGCGCAGACGATGACGGGCGGTCAGGCGCTTGTCGCGGCGCTGATCAACGAGGGGATCGACACGATCTTCGCGTTACCGGGTGTGCAGTTGGACGGGGCGTTCGATGCGCTGTACGACGAGCAGGCCCGGATTCGCGTCGTCCACACCCGACACGAGCAGGCGACGGCCTACATGGCCGACGGCTATGCCCGCTCCACCGGTCGAATCGGCACCTGCCTGGTCGTCCCGGGTCCCGGGCTGCTCAATGCCGCTGCCGGGCTTTCGACCGCGTACGCCTGCAATTCCCCGGTCCTTTGCGTCACCGGCCAGATTCAGTCCGATCTGATCGAGTTCGGGCGAGGGATGCTGCATGAGATCCCGAACCAGCTCACGATGGTCCGCTCGGTAACGAAGCACGCGGCGAGGGCAATGACGCCGGGTGAGATTCCGGCACTCGTCCAGCATGCGATCACCGAGCTTTGGAGCGGCCGGGTGCGCCCGGTCGAGATTGAGGTTCCGCCGGACACGCTGCTGTCCCGGGCTGAGATCGAACTGCTGGAGGCCGCACCCGGCCGCAAGCGGCCGGCGGGTGACCCCGAAGCGATCGAAAAGGCGGCCAAGCTGTTGGGCGGAGCGAAGAATCCTCTAATCTTCGCCGGCGGCGGCGTCATCGGCTCCGAGGCCTGGAACGAATTGCTGGTGCTGGCGGAGTTGCTCCAGGCACCGGTTGTGATGAGCTCGAACGGCAAGGGGGCGATCTCCGATCGCCACTATCTGGCCCAGAGCAGCGTCGGCGGGAGGGAGTTAGTCAAGGGGGCAGACGCCATCTTCGCCGTCGGCACCCGGTTCGTCGATCCCGCCACCGCGAAGTGGAAGATTGAGCCTGGCAGAACGGTGATCCAGATGGACATCGATCCAGAGGAGGTCGGCCGTAACTATGAGATCACGCTCGGCATCGTAGCCGACGCCAAGGCCGGGCTGGCAGCCCTGGCCGAGCGGGTGGGCTCCCACAGCGGCCGCCGTCCGTCGAGGGAGAAGGAACTGACCGAGTTCAAGGACGGGGTTACGGCGAAGATCAATTCCATCCAGCCACAGACCGACCTCGCAATGGCGATCCGGAACGCGCTCCCGGATGAAGGCATCGTCGTATCGGAGATGACCCAGATCGGCTACTGGTCGAACCTGGGCTACCCGGTCTATCAACCCCGGACGTTCTTTACGCCCGGCTACCAGGGAACGCTGGGTTACGGATTCCCGACGGCGCTGGGCGTCAAGGTCGGCAATCCGAGCACACCGGTGGTGTCGGTCAATGGAGACGGCGGCTTCGGGTTCGCCCTGAACGAGCTGTCGACGATGGCGAGGCACGGGATCAACGCCGTCGTCGTGGTGTTCAACGATAACGCCTACGGCAACGTCCGCCGCATTCAACAAGACCAGTTCGGCGGCCGCCTGATCGCCTCTGACCTGCTCAACCCGGACCTGCTCAAGCTGGCCGATGCGTTTGGCATCACCGGGCGACGAGCAGAGGGCGCAACGGCGCTGAAATCGGCGATCGAGGATGCGGTAAAGGCCGACGAGCCGACCCTCATCGAGGTGCCGGTCGAGGTCATGCCCAATCCGTGGTCGGTCCTCGGGCTCCGCTAGCACCGACCGGCGCGGGGAGATGCCGTTGATACCCCGACCGGTATCCGCCCAACAACGAGTCTCTCGGGCAACGTGGCCGCGCCTGTCTTACCGGGCGCGGCTCCTGTTGCTTCTGGCGCCCTATCTGATCGGGACGGTCCTGCTGGTGATCGTGCCGGCGGTCATGGGCTTCTCGCTGGCGTTCACCGAGTACAACGGGGTCCAGCCGGCGCAGTGGATCGGATTCGACAATTTTCGGAATCTTTGGCACGACGACATCTTCCGACTCTCTGTTCGCAACTCGCTGATCTTCATCGCGATAGCGGTGCCGGCCAGGTTTGCTGGGGCGTTGCTTTCGGCGTTACTGCTTTCGCGGCCTTTGCGGGGACTGGGAGGTTATCGGTCGGCGATCTTTCTGCCGACGATCGTACCGGACATCGCCTGGGCGTTGATCTGGCTGTGGATCCTGAACCCGCTGTACGGACCGATCAATCTTCTGCTTGGAGCGGCCGGCATACCAGGGCCAGCCTGGATGCTGGAAGAGACCCAAGCGCGCTACGCGATCGCGTTCATGATGGCCTGGCAGTTCGGCGAGGGGCTGATCGTCTGCCTGGCCGCCCTCGGCACCATTCCGCGGGAAGTTCAAGACCAATCGGCGGTCGACGGTGCGTCGGGCGTACAGACCCTCGTTCGAGTGGTCCTGCCGTTGCTCGCGCCATTCTTGCTCTTGCTCCTGCTCCGGGACACGATTTTCACGTTGCAGACGAGCTTCGTGCCGGCCCAGATCGTTGGCCGGGGCGGGGGGCCGAACTACGCGACCACGTTCATCCCCCTGTACACGTATACGAACGCGTTCTCTTACCTGCGATTCGGGTACGCGGCGGCGATGACCGGGGTGATGTATGCCCTGACCGCGGCGATTCTCCTTGCCCAGTACCGCGTGGCCCGCCACTGGGGACTCGGGTTCCGCGATGCGGACTGACCGGGTGGTCAACCAGCGCAGGCAGGCGGCGCGCCCGCGGTGGCGGCGGCGGTGGCGAAACGGGGGATGGCGGCATCTTGCCCTGGTGCCGTTGGCGGTCGCCTGCCTGCTTCCGCTGTTCTGGATGCTCTCGACATCCCTCCGAGAGCCGGGCCGGCCCTTGCCCAGCGCGCCGGAGTGGATCCCTGAGCCGATCTCCTGGGACAACTACCCTGCCGTTTTCGACATGGTCGACCTGTGGCGGTTTGCGGCGAACTCGGCATTCGTGGTTGGCCTCGCGGTGCCGTTGACAGTCCTGGTCGCCTCGTGGGCAGGGTTTGCCCTGGCGCTCCTCCCCGCCCAGTGGCGGCTCCGGGTGACGGTCTACTCCTTCGCGGTGTTGATGGTGCCGCTATTTGCGGTGTGGATACCTCGGTTCGTGCTGTTCAACGAGGCCGGTCTGGCCGATACGCCGTGGGCGTTGATCGCGCCGGCACTGATGGGAACATCCCCGTTTTATGTCATGCTCTGCATGTGGGGCTTTCTGCGCGTCCCCAAGGAGGTCTACGAAGCGGCCCGGCTGGACGGCGCCGGGGTGCTGCGGATCTGGGCGGGGATCGGGCTGCCGCTGGCGCGGGGCAGCATCGCGGCGGTGGCGATGCTCGCGTTCGTCGTCTATTGGTCGAATTACCTCGATCCACTACTGTTCATCCGCACCCCGGAGCGGCAGACGCTGCCGTTCGCCCTCCAGATGCTGTTTCAACTGGCGCGGTCTGACTGGCCGTTACTCATGGCCGGGGCGACGATGGTGACCGGACCGGTGGTGGTCGTGTTTTTGCTGGGGCAGCGGTACTTGCTGGAGGAGGTGAGGAGGATTGGGGGGGGCGGGATGAATGGCCCTCACCCCCAACCCCCCTCTCCCAATGCTGGGAGAGGGGGGCTCTTTGCGTTGCGGTGGAGGAATCTGGGCGGTCGATGGCCTAGTGTGGCGGGTTTTCAACGCCTTTTCGCTGCGACCCCATCCGCCTGGTGGAGGGGCGGATCGGGGAGCGGGAGTTTCCTGGGCGGGCTGCACGCGTGGACGTCGCGCGGAGCGCTCTGGCCTGGGGCCTGGATAACGGCTGGGTCCGAGCCGGATGCGGTGGCGCGCTGCCCAGGCCCGCACCCGCGCCGGGTGTGCCGCTTGAGAGCATTTTAGTACATTTGTTCTTTTTGTCAAGAAGGGCGAGGCGCTAACGGACGACCTGTAGTTGACGAATGGCGCGTTCGGCGGTGGCGGGGACCACCGGCCAAATCACACCTAGCGGGGTAGTAGCTAGCGACAAGCGGGGAGGTTGAGAAGGTTGTTGGCGTCGGTGGCGTCGGCGTCGGTGGCGACGTACTCGGTACCGTACTGGCTGCGATAGGCCCGAAGGTAGGCGCGACGTCCGTGGAACTCGGTGTAGAAGGTATCGAACCCCGACTTGATGCGGCGGACAACCTCCAGACGTTCGTAGTGCCAACCGGGACCGCAAAGGCTGACGATGGCTTCGACGCGATTGTCCCGGTCCGGTTTGTTGACTCCGGTAACGCGATGTTCGGCCATAGCGATGGATACCCTGTAGCGGAGTTTGAGTGAAGGGGTGACAACCCTTGCGCCAACCAGTTTGGCGCTCCCGCTGTACGAACACTCTATATGACTTGAATATACATGTCAAGTACGGATGTTAGTCACCAGAGACTTCGTTGTCCTGAAGCGGCCTCGCGTGATGGATAGACGTGTCCGGCCGGGTCGATGTAGAGCAAATTTAACCGCTCAAGCCGGTGGCGCATCGCGGAAACGCTCACGCCGAAGGTGTCACGGAGTCGGTAGATTTGGGGCCAACCGTTGATGGACTTGTCCGCCACCGCAGCGTGGACGAGATGCTCGGGCATTAGGATGCAAGCAGCGAAGCGCTCGGCCTGAATCTCCACGCGATTGTGCCGATCAGATCGACAGAAGATGGGCTCCCCTCGTTTAGACAGGAGTTGTGTTTGCGTTGCCGATTGCTCCGGGAGATGAAGGATCGCATGCCCGACCTCATGCGCCTTCGAGAACGCGATCGTGCCGAAGTACTGATCGAAGAAGGGCCGTTCGAGGGAGTTCATCTCGATGGTCCGCCCTGTAACTGTTTGGCGGATACGAGCGAGCACCCGGCTATTCGGATCTGGGGACGCGATCTCGGTCCAATCGATCGTGATGTCGAGGAGGTTCTCGATGACGAGATCGATCGGAACTGGCGGGACGATCACCGTGCCCTCCGCTCGTTCGTACTCCGCAAGCAATTGGGTCGCCAGAGTGTCGAGTTCCTCGTCGGAGATGAAGGTACCGGTCATGGTCACTCCTCGTCGGCGATTTCCCTCATGCGACGGTACGTCTCTGGGCTGAGGCTCTTGCGGCCGATCGTGCGGAGGAGTAGTGCGAGTTCCGGCTCGTTGGCCGCGGCGTCGTTAAGGGCGGGGACTGACCTTGGCAGCGCGGGCGAGCATTTCTTCCGGATCGGCTTCCAGGACGGCGGCGAGATGGCGAATCGCCGCTTCGCTGGGAGGATCGACGCGACCGTTCTCGATTTTGCTCAGGTACGTAAAGTCGACGCCTATCGCGTCGGCAAGTTGCTGCTGGGTCAGACGTTGGGCTCGGCGGAGGCCACGGAGGTACGGGCCGAAATCCATGGGGGACTCCTAGATTGTCGAGGACTTGAGTGGTTTCTTCAAGTCAATGGTATCAGGTGCATACTAATCGCACATTAGGTGCTATTCAAGTGCACACTACTTGCTCATTTGGTGCACATCAAGCGCACCATCGCAACGGCTACACTAGTCCGTCTGGAAGCCAACCGAAACGCCCACAAGCCCGAGGAGACACCGAGCTATGCCCGAGGAGACGTTCGTCCCCGAGCCACGAAAGCCGCGCTTGATCTGGAACGGGAAGAGTCGGAGGAAGGTAGCTGAGCCGCTGCCGACGCAGGTCGTGGAGGTGGTCTCGCCGCAGCACGCGGACGTGAAGGCAATGGACCCGGTTGAGGCGTTCCGGCGGGAGCAGGCTGAGCAGTCACGCCTACCAGGGATGCGGCACCGTCGCAGGCGACGCTAGGCATGGCTGCACTGAACCAGCCGCTACCACCGAACCGTCTGATCTGGACGAACGATAACCTGACGGCACTTACGGCGTTGTTACATGGGGATGACCAGCACGAGCCGCTGGAGGGCAAGGTTGACCTGATCTACATTGATCCGCCGTTCGCGGTCCAAAACGACTTTCGCATCAACGTTGAAATTCAAGACGGCGTCTCAGATGAGAAGCTTCCTACTCTAATTGAAGAGATCGGTTAATCCGACACCTAAGGATGGCTTGGATTCCTATCTCACAATGATGGGTGACCGCCTGGAGATCATGAAGCGGCTTCTCGCCCCAGTTGGATCCATCTTTGTTCACTGTGACTGGCACGCATCGCACTACATCAAAGTGCTTATGGATGAAATATTCGGTTATGACTGCTTCGTGAACGAGATAGTTTGGAAGAGAACGTCTGGGAGAAAAAGTCTCCAAATCAATTCGGCCGAATTCATGACATTATCCTGTACTACTTCAAAGGACAGCAAGGCATTTGGAATCCCTCTGACCTGTGCCACAGACCTCAGACACCGTTCGCGGACACGACCTCTATTAAAGACAACGACGGGACAATTCACCGACTTTCTGACTTGACCGCAGCCGGGATACGCTACGGTGAGACCGGACTCCCTTGGAGAGGAATCGACGTTTCAGCTCGCGGCCGGCATTGGGCCTATTCACCTCATGAGCTGGACAGGCTTGATGAAGTCGGAAAAATCCATTGGGCGAACCTCGGAATCTGGCATGCCCCGACTGTAAGACCTCCCTTCATGATCTGCCAGGTACAGCGATCAATGATGTCTGGACTGACATAGATCCGCTCAACTCGGCGGCGGCTGAGCGAATTGGTTTCCCACACAGAAACCCGTTGCTCTACTACAGCGAATCATTGGCGCTGCCACTCATCCTGGCAATCTCGTGCTGGACGCATACGTCGGAAGCGGCACCACCGCAATTGCCGCCGAAACCATGAAAGACGCGGACGGCAATCTGGCTCCACGCCGCGGCTGATCGCGATCGACTGCGGCAAGTTCGCTGTCCACATTACGCGAAAGCGGCTTATCGAGGCCGGGGCGCGACCTTTCGCTGTTGAGAATGTCGGTTTCTACGCTCGTGGGACGGCGTGGCGTGACCTGTGGGCGGAGCGTCCGGAGGCGAAAGTCTATCCAGACGCGATGGTGACGATTTTTGGCGGGGAGCCAGTCGGCGGGTACGCGCACCTACACGGGCTGAAGGGCAATCACTGGGTCTCACGTTGGACCGCTGGAGGCGCCTATCGCCGAATCACAGGTCGAGGCGATCCTGGCGGAAGCAGCGGGGACGGAACTGCGAGCAGTCGACATCCTGACCGCTGACATCGACATCGCCTTTCAGAAGGGGGAGTTGGAAGAGCGGTACGGCCTGCGGGTCTACCCGAAAGATGATCCCGGCGGCGGCGGTCGAAGCGGTGCGAGAGCGCCTGCGTCGCAAGAAGCGGAAGGATGCGGGATTGGAGGAAGGGCCGACGATCCACTTTCTTTCCAGCCGCCAGACGTGGAGGTCGGCGTGACGGTGAGCGGTGAAAGCGCAACGGTGAAACTTCTGCGGCTGACGGTCGACCTAGATGATTGCCTGAGTACGCAAGACCCTGCGAAGCGGGCTCAGATTACGGCGCGGATCACAGATTGGCGGGCGCTCGTGGACTACTGGGCAGTCGACTGGGACTATCGGCCGGGCGAGCCGTTCCGCAACGATTGGCAGTCGTTTCGAACCCGGAAGAACCGAGAGATCGCGATGCAGGCGACGAACTCGTACGGAGCGGATCGGGGGCGAAAAGTTGATCGCGGTGAAGGTGACGGACGTGTTCGGGAACGACGGGTTGAAAGTGGCGCGGGTGGTGATCGGATAGCGATCCGGAGCTCGGAATCAGGTGCACACGGCGAGGAGAGGGGACGCAAGATGGCGCGACGACGGGCCGCTGGAACGATGTCATTGCCGGGGACGGGGAACGTCCAGGAGGAGATCGTCCGGGGAGTGCAGGAGCACGTCGCGGCATGGGTAGAAGCCGGGTATCCCGGTGCATCGGACCTGACACGGGAGCTGCTGGGCCATTGGTTCGGGGAGCCGCATCTTCGGGAGAGCGGGTCGTTTTTCCAGTGGTACCCACACCAGCGGCGGGCGACCGAAACGGCGATATGGCTGTATGAGGTCGCGAAGGTCCGGAGGACGGAGGGGTACGGGGAACTCGCGGGGCAACCACGAGCGCCGCAGCGGGATCCGTGGTCGAAGGTGGGGTTGCAACTAGCGACGGGGTCGGGGAAGACCAAGGTCATGAGCCTGCTGATGACGTGGGCACACCTCCATTGGTCCTACGATACCGATCTGGGGTTCGGAAAGACCAACCGCCGGCGGCGCCGAACCTGATTGTGCTCGAACGATTGCTGAGCGACTTCCGGGACGGGGCGATCTTCCGGAACGATCCGCTCGTGCCACCGGGGTTGGGCCCGGGATTGGACGCTGCGAGTAGTGACCCCTGAGTCGGTGCCCGGTGAGTGGCGTCCGGGCGAGGGCGACCTGGTCGTCACGAATATCCACAAGCTGTATCCGCCGGATGAGCCGGAGGCGAACGGCTGGGAGGATGCGCCGCAATTGGGGCTTTTTTGACGCCGCCGCCGACAAAGCTCGATATGGGGACGCCACCGCTGCTCGGGTTCCTGCGCCGGGTGGCGTCGCCGTGCGTCGTGTTCAACGACGAGGCGCATCACGTTCACGACGAGGAGACGCACTTTCCGGTCGGGGCAAGAAAGCTCGACAGCGACGAAGGAAGAAAGGGATTGCCTGGCATCGCGTTCTTCAGGACCTGCATGGATCGGGGTCGCGCGGCGGCGCAAGTAGATTTGAGCGCAACGCTGTACGAGAAAAGCAAGAGGTGGTTTCGGCACGTCGTCTATGACTATCCATTGGAGCGGGCAATCAAAGATGGGGTAGTGAAGAGCTCTGTCCTCGGCAAGGTGCGGTTGCAGTACAAGGACGGGCATGACGAACCGATTCCGGTTGGTGGACGATGCGGCCAACGCCTGGGATCGGTACACGCAGCTCATCCAGGCCGGCATTGCGAGGAGTGGAAGAGACAGCAGCGCGCCCTCGACGAGCGAGGGATCGCGCGAAAGGCGATTCTGTTCATCGTCTGCAACAGCGCGAAGGAGGCGAGCGAGGTTGCGGCACGGTTGGAGACGTTTGTCGATCCGGAAACGGCCGAGGCACTGTTCGCGGGCAAGGTGAAGGAAATCCATGTCCGAAAAAGGTTGGGACGAACGAAAAGAAATGGCAGAAGATCAGGGACGAGATCAACACGATCGACCGGCCGGATAACCCGTACACGGCCGTTGTGTCCGTGATGATGCTCAAAGAGGGATGGGACGTTCGCAACGTCAAGGTGATCGTGCCGTTGCGGGCGTGTGACTCGCGCCAGTTGACGGAACAGTTGCTGGGCCGAGGGCTGCGGTTGATGTTCCCACCGTACTGGACGCCAGAAGGGGATTTGAAGGACAGCGGATTCCAGGAGCGGTTGTACGTGATCCAGCACCCGTCGTTTGCCCGGATCCTCAATCAAATCAAGGACATCGTGGCGGAGGAGTCGGAAAGCGGCGGTGACGTTCGACCGGATCCGTCGCGATTGCTGGTGAGCCCGGTTCAGCCGGAAGAAGAGCGTGTCGCACGGGACTTGCCGATTGTGGAGATTATTGGGGCGTTTGAGACGGGCGACGATTGGGTGGAGAAGTTGAACCGGGCGCGAATGCCGCCGCTGGAGAACAAACATCCGTGGGTCACGGATTTGAAGGAGATCGAGGGCATCATCCGGCACGAGGGGGTGCAGGGAACACCACGGCGTGTCCGAAGATCCGTTGCAATACGATGTCCGGCAGGCGGATTACGTGGCGGTCGATCAGGTGATTTGGAGCTACGCGGAGAACATCCGGACCGAGCTCCGGATGTCGCGCTACTACGAAGCGCCGACGATGGGTGTGGTGAAAGCGTTCCTGAACGGTGCACCTTCGACCTCCCGGGCGTGCCGTTGAGTTTGGATATGGCCGCTGAGGGGAACGAAGAGACGTTGAAGGTCGTGCTCGGCAAACATCCAGCGGTCGGCAGTGAAGAAGGAAGTGATCGAGAACGTAGCGAGGATTATCGGGCGGGCGCGGTCGGGAGGTGAGAGCCCGGACCGCAAGACCACAGGGACGCGCTTTGCGAAGGATCTACCCGCGTTCGAAGCGGTGCCCCGGATCGTGTTGCTCGAGCACTCCACGCAAATGCGTATTCGATGCGTGTTGGCCTCCGATAGCGGGGATGAGTGGAGGCTGGCGCAGCTACTCGATGACGCGGATGACGTGGCGGCGTGGTTGTGGAACGATCAGACCGGGGTCCAGTTCCGTATCCAGTATGCATTCGAGGGGGAAAACGCCGTACTACTATCCGGATTTCCTGGTCCGGATGACGGATGGCAGCATAGTCATCGTCGAGATCGAAGGGATCGATCCGGGAGCGGGATAAGGCGAAGCAGGCACGAACCGAGCGGTACGTTGACACTCTTGGCCCAGGCGACCGGTACGGGCTGGAGTTACCTCTTTCTGATCAACGACAGATTCGATCGGCCGGCGAGACATTGAGTGGTGGGGCATGCAGGGGCGGACGCTCCTCGACGCGACCTGATCAAGCGGGTCGAGAACGCGCCGACGCCCGGGCAGGGGATGATGTTCGAGGCGGTAGCCCTGAACCTGAAAGCGAACAACACGAGGGATTGACGATGATGATCGTCGACGCGGATGTGCACATCTCCCCGAGTCCACAGGGTGGGAACAGCATTGGGATTGATGAAGCCTTGCGGCGGATGGAACGGGCGGGGGTTGACCGGGCGTTGGTGTGGCTTCAGCCGCCGTACGAGCGCGGGCAGGTGACGGAAGGGAATGCGTATGTCAACCGGGCGACGCGGGAGCACCCAGATCGGTTCCTGGGGTTCGGGTGGGCGGACCCGAGTCTGGGCGTCGGGCGGGCTCTGGACGAAGTGCGGCGCTGCGTGGAGGAGTACGGGTTCCACGGCGTGAAGCTGAACGGGGCGCAGAACTGGTTCGTGATCGACGATCCCGAGGTGGCGCTCCCGGTGGTGGATGCGGTCGCGGCGGCGGGGAAGGTGCTGGCGCTGCATATCGGGGCGGACGCGCCAGAGAACACCCATCCGATGCGGGCCGCGATGATCGCGCGGCGGCATCAGGACCTGCGGATCCTGATGGTGCATATGGGCGGGGTCGGGCACTCCGACCTGACGCGGGCGGCGATCGAGGTCGCGCGGGAACACCCGAATATCACGCTCATCGGAAGCGCGGTGCGGGAGATTCCGGTCTTGAGGGCGGTGAACGAGTTGGGGGCGGATCGTGTCTGCTTTGGAAGCGACACCCCGTTCCACCTGATGCACGTCGAGGTGGCGAAGTACCGGGCGTTGTTGGGTGGGGAGATTTCGGCGGAGGACGAGGCGAAGGTGATGGGAGGGAACATCCTGAGGGTGCTCGGAGCCGCGTGACTTGCGAGAATCGGTCACCGTCAGCCTGATCCGCGCGGACGCCGTCGCCAGCTTCACGGATGCAGCCACCGACTTTGACGATCCGCATCACGTCACGGAGGACAGTACCAAGCCGGAACAAGGTGATGAGCGAATCCTCGCCATCGGCATGGTTGCCGGAAGGCTCGTCGCGGTCGTCTATACCGACCGGGAGGACCGTCGGCGGATTATCTCGGCAAGGAGCGTGAGGAAGAATGAACGAGAGCGATACGATTCGAGCAAGACGACAACCTGACGGCAGCATGGTGCAGGTGCTTGAGGACGGCTCTATTCGGCCCCTGGAGAACCATACCGACTGGGCCCGTGTTGATGCGATGACCGAGGATCAGATCGAGGCGAACGCCCTCAGTGACCCCGACAATCCGCCAATCACGGCTGAGCGGCTATCGGGCTTGAAGCCGGTACCCAACGCGCGGGATATTCGGCAGCGATTGCGCATGACGCAGGAGCAATTTGCGGCCCGGTTTCACCTCCGTGTGGGAACCGTGCGGGATTGGGAACAGGGTCTCAAGGAGCCCGACAGCGCGGCGAAAACGCTTCTTCGGGTGATCGACAAGAACCCAGAGGCGGTCCTGCAAGCGCTTGAAAACTCGTCACCCCTGGGCAGGTTCTACGGATTCGATTCGTCCGATACCACTGACGTGCCGTCTCCGGAACGGAGGACGCCAAGGTCGAGCAGATGGCGGGCAAGATAGGCGTTGTTGGCGGCGATGAGTTTGATGGCGAAGGAGGAGGTCGAGCGGACGGCGGCGTAGACCGTGCCCTCGAGTTCTTCTTCCAACGATCGGTTTTCAGCGGCGGCGGCCTCGACGGCTTGCTCCATGAGCAACTCTTCGACGTAGGCCTCCATCTCCTCCTCGGTCATCCCGAGTGTGTCGAAAGAGCCCGGACCGGGGACTGACATGGTGTCTCCTTGATGCTGTCGACGGTCCGGGTCCAGTGGGCCGGACACCGCGATGGCCACGGCGGGCGATGGTAGCACGGCGGTAGGAACCGATCGGGAATCTGTGCTGCTGGTACAAGGCAAAGGTGAGGATCGGGCGACTCTGCGCCGATTCTGACGGTAGGAGTGCCGGATGTGCCGGGGAGGGTTGTTATACTCAGGCTGTCCGCAAGTTCGTCAACGACGAGCGCTTTGCAGCGGTCCAAGCGCCCACCAACCCTATTCCCCGCCGGCCGACCGGTGGCGGGAAGGAGTGCGCAGTCGTGACCTACGTCATTTCAAATCCGTGTATCGGCGTCAAGGATGCGTCGTGCGTCGAGGTCTGCCCGGTGGACTGTATCCACTCGACGGACGACGCGGAGCAGTATTTCATCAACCCGGCGGAATGCATCGACTGCGGGGTGTGCGCCGAAGTCTGCCCGGTAGAGGCGATCTTCTTCGAGGACGACCTGCCCGAGCAGTGGGCGTCCTTCCTCGGCAAGAACAAGGAATTTTTCGAGGACTAGAGCGCTCGTGGGACTGGTTGGCCGTGTGTTCCCTGGCGCCCGGGGCTCACGGCGCAAGGTTGGCCCAGGGTTGGCCCAGGGTTGGCCCGGGCTCAATGTCGCGGCCTCTCCGAGGCTAGACGGGGCGGGCGGACAACGGTTCCGAAGAGCGCTGTAGGCGACGAAAGCCGAGAACGGAGAGCGCGGCGGGCCGATTGGGTCCGCCGCGCTTGGATTTTCCGGCGATGTGGTTGACGGTTAGTTTGTGGCGACGCAGTATCGTGTGAGGAACAATCGCTGCCGGAGGGAAACATGGTCGCGACCCAGACATATGCGATGACGTATCTGGACCGGGAGCGCGCGTTGGCGGACGTCTCGGACGATGATAGCCGCCGCTACGAACTGTTCGCGGGGGAGGAGGTTGTAAGTCCGTCGCCGACGACCGGGCATCAGTTGGTGTCTGGGAACACGTTCAGGATGATCGATCAGTTCATTCGTGCTCATAACCTGGGGCTACTGTTCACGGCGCCGACGGATGTCAGGCTCTCGGCCTACGACGTGGTTGTGCCAGACCTCTCCTTCGTCTCCCGCGAGCGATCGTCCATCATTGGCGAGAAGGCGATCGAAGGGCCGCCGGATCTAGTGGTCGAGATCCTGTCACCGTCGACTCGGCGCCAGGATCAGGTACGGAAGTTGGCGCTGTACGCCGCGTGGGGCGTTCGGGAGTATTGGCTGATCGATATCGAGGCTCGGGCGGTGACGATGCTCACGCTGCGGGACGGGCAGTTCGTGCCGGTACCAGCGCAGGATGGAACGGTCGCGTCGGTGGTGCTGTCCGGGTTGGTGGTGACGATCAGCGATCTGTTTGTGGGAATCCCCTAACCGGAGAGCGGGCGAACCGGTGTCAAGAGACCCAATAACCTTGGGCAAACTGAGCGGTGAAGATAATGAGCAAAAGGAGGGAGATCGCCAGGGCCGGGAGGGCGGTGCGGCGGTCGCGGACGAGGAACGCGACGACGACATAGAGGGGGAACAGAACGATCCCGAAGCGGGGCACGCTCATCAGGGGATGGACGACCGACGGGCCAAACAGGGGAATGAGGAGCGCCGGCCAGACCAGGGCGCTTTGATACAGGGGCAGGATCCGTAAGCCGATCACGGCTAACAGGAAGAAGAGGACGGTAAAGATCAGTTCGACGGAATCGCTGTTCGCGAACTCGTTGCGGAATCCGCTGCTGGTGATGGTTGACCAGCTCGGATCATCGACGAACGCGGAGAACCAGCCCCCATCGACGGCAATCCAGGCGTCCTGGAGGGTGCTCCAAGGCCAGGCCCGTTGCCGCTCCCACTGTTCCTGAACATCCACATATTCAAGCCAGTCGTAGCCTGCCTGCTTGAGTTGCCAGCCGAAGATAACCGGACCGAGCGCGGGAAGCGCGGCGAAGATCACGTTCGGAAACCAGCGGCGGAGCTCGAAGCGATGCTGCTGCAAGAAGAGGACGGCAAAGGGCAGCAGGAGTAGCACGCCTTGGGACCGGGTCAGCGCGGCCAGCAAGCCGTACAACCCGGCGGCAAACCACTGCTCCTGGCGGGCAGCGTACAGCGAAGCAACGATCAGGAGTAAGAACAGCGATTCGGTGTAGACCGCCGAGAAGAAGAAGGCCGTCGGGAAGAAGGCCAGGGCGACGAGCGTCCGGCGGGCAATCTCCCGGTCGAAATCGAGGGAGATGAGGCGGTAAAGCAAGATCAGGGCACCGAAGAAGCTGAGATTGGCGAGCAGGTAGCCGATCGTCTCCGGAGCGACGCCGCTGACGGTGCTTCCGACGCTCATCAGCCAGGGGAAGAGCGGCCAAAAGGCGGCGGTTGCAGGGTTGACGTCGTAGCCGTCAATTGCGATGAGCCGGTACCAGAGGCCATCCCACTGGCGCATGGGTTCGACGATGGGGTCGGCGATACCGACGAGGTCGGCGGGGGCACGCCGAAGTGCGGTCGTAACGACCGGGTTGAGATTTCCGCGGGTGTAGACCAGGGAAGCAACCGTTTGGACGATGGCCAGGTGGACCACGCCGATGAGGAGCGGGAAGGTGATGGTTTCGCCAGCGACCGCTTCGCGCTGGACACCGACTCCCCGGCGGGGCGTGGCAATCCGGACGTTCGATTCTCTGTTGGTGCCGCCCCTGGCACGGCCGCGAGCGTCGTTGGCCATGAGCGCAAGGATAGGTCCAGGGTGCGCGATACGCTAGGACAGAGAGGGGGACAAGGCTATCGCCTTGAGGGGGAGGGGGAGACGGTGGGGGAGAGTCCGTCGTTCTCCTCTCCCCCTCTCCCCCTCAGCCCGCAGGGCTGTCCCCCTCATGGCGTCAGCCGTGTCCCCCTCGTCTTCGTCGGGCCGGTACAGGGGTCGTGCGGGGAAGGAACAGGCGTGGTCTAATCGGGACTTCTGACAAAACGGGCGATGAGTGAGGAGTAATTGGGACGTGCCACGGGAGTTGATCGCGAGCGCGCCGCGGACACCAGCGTTGCGCTCGTACGATGAGCCAAAGCTCGGGCCGACGCAGATTCGAATCCTGACCGAGTTCGCGTCACCGAAGCACGGGACGGAGCTGGTGGCCTACCGCGACGAACCGGCGGCGGGCCGCCCGTATAGCGGCGCCTGGGGCGCGGTGATGCCCGCCGCGAGTGGAGGAGCGACGTTTCCCCGGAGACTTGGGAACATGGCGGTCGGGACCGTGGCCGAGGTCGGCGGGGAGGTTTCCCGTTTTCGGGTCGGTGACCGGGTCTTCGGGCACTTTCCCATCCGTGAGACCCAGACGGTCGAGGAATCCCAGGCCGACCTGCTGCCAGAGGGGATGAGCGCTGAGGCGGCGGTCTGTCTCGATCCGGCCGTCATGGCGATGGCGATGCGGGATGTTCCGATCCGATTAGGAGACAGGGTGGCGGTGTTCGGGCTAGGAGCGATCGGCTTGATGGCGGCGCAACTTGCTCGGCTCAACGGAGCAGACTGGGTGGTGGCGGTCGATCCGATCGCCGCCCGGCGAGAGGTGGCCGTTGCGCTCGGGGCCGATGCCGCGCTCGATCCGATCGCCGAGGGCGACCCTGGCCTGGCAATCCGCAAGCTGACCTATGCGGGCAAGGGAACGCCCGAAGCGCCCGGGCGTGGGGCCCGGATCGTCGGTGGCTACACCGAGGACACGACCCAGCTAAGCCAGCTCGGGGTGGATGTCGCCATCGAGGTATCAGGCAGCCCCCGGGCACTGCACGACGCGATTCGATCGACCAGGTACGGGGGGACGATCTGCGTCCTGTCGTTCTACGGCAGGGATTCGGCCGGCCTGCACCTGGGCGAAGAATTCCACATCAACCGGTTGACGCTGGTCTCGGCGCGAGCTCAGAGCCTACCCCTGCGCGACGCGCCGGCGTGGGATCTTGCCCGGCTGGTGGATATCTCGTTGAAATGGCTGGCCGAACGCCGCTTGCGGGTGGATGGAGTCGTCACCCCGATCGTCGATTTCGCGGACAGCGCGGAGGCTTACCGGGAGATCGACGAGCACCCGGAGCGGTCGATCAAGCTGGGGATCCGGTTTCCGTGATCGAGGCCGAACTCTTTCCGGCGCCGGTCGTCCCGTTCGTCCGCCTGGCCGATGTCGTGGTCCGGGCTGACTGGACTACTTATCCGCGTCGGCTTCTCGACTACCTCCTGCTTTCCGTTCAGGACGGGCAGTGCGTGGCCGAGATCGCCGGCGAGGAGATCACGCTCGGGACCGGCGACGTCATCCTGGTTCAACCAGACGAGATGCACTCGCTGCGCGGCGCCGGGCGGACCGTTACCCCCTTTATCCACTTCGACGTCTTCTACAACGAGCGCCGAGCCGACAGCTTCGCGACCAAGGGTGGTCAGGTGAGTCTGGCGGAGTACGCCGAGCTGATCCAACCGCGTTTAAACGATCTAGATTGGATCGGAATCCCAACGAAGCTGGTCCCGGCCCATCCCGGACAGTTTCTGTCGTCGCTCCAGCGCGCGGTCGAGCTGTGGCAGACGGGAGACGCCCTCAGTCGTTTGCAGGCGAATCACCTGGTGATGGAGATGCTGCTGGGTCTGTTCAAACAGTACGGGCGGGTTGTCCCTGAGGAGACGCCCCAACGGCGCTCGCTCGGCTGGATCCCGTCCTACCTGTCGTACCACCTAGGAGAGCCACTGTCGGTGGCAGATATGGCGGCGCGGGCACGGCTGTCGCCGTCCCGGTTCGCGACCGTCTTCCGGGAGGACTTTGGCCGGTCACCGCACCAGTACTTCCTGCAACTGCGCATCGACCACGCCCAGGAACTTCTGCGGGGCACGGACTTGCCCCTGAAGCTGATCGCCGAATACTGCGGGTTCGCCGATGTTCACCACTTTTCCAAGGCATTCAAGCAGCGGGTGCGCCTCTCGCCGGGGGCGTACCGGGCGGGCTGGCAATCGGGCGCTCCAATCCGTCAGGCAGTCGGTTTTGACACATGAATGAGACGATTGAACAACGCGAAATCCTGACCGCCTCGATAAACTGAGGCGCAACCGCCCGGGATCTAAAATGAAGCGTGGCAAACGGCCCATGGTCGTGGAGTCGTAGAGACGAGAGGAGATGAACACCGTGGTTCATGTACGTCCGAGATTCGTGTACGCGTTGCTAGCTTGCCTGATGGTCCTGAGTTCGGCCGCGATTGGCGTTGGAAGCGGTGCTGCCCAGGAATCGGTCACGCTGCTGGTCTGGGACCAGTTCACCGGACCGGAATCCGAGGTCGTTGACGACATCTACGCCAAGTTCGAGGAGGCAAGCGGCGGCGCGATCGAGATCGAGCGCGAGTCCTACTCGACCGACCAGATGCGTGATACGGCCAACACCGCGATGGCCTCGGGTACCGGACCGGATGTGATCTTCTACGACTCCGGGCCGGGCTACGCCGGCGTGCTCGCGAGCGCGGGACTCTTGCGGCCGCTCGATGACCTCGCGGCGGAGTATGGATGGACGGAGCGGATCGCTCCTGGATCACTTGAAGGCGCGTCGATCAACGGACAGCTCTTCGGGCTGCCGCTCCAAGTGGATCTGGTTGGCATGTACTACAACCAGGATCTGCTCACCGAGAAGGGGCTGACGGTGCCGACGACCATCGATGAGATGGTTCAGTTCTGCCAGGCGGCCGGAGGAACACCGATCGCCTTCGCCAACAACCCGGGCTGGCAGGCGTTCCACCAGTTCTCGATGGCGGTCACGAACGCGATCGGTCCGGACGCGCTGCGCTCGCTGCTGATCGACAAGCAGGGGTCCTGGAACACGCCCGAGGTGGTGGCCGCGATCACCGCGTTTTTCGTCACGATGAAAGATGCCGCCTGCTACAGCGAAGACGCCAACGCGCTGACCTACGACGATGGGAACAGCCTCTTCTTCGGCGGTGAGTCGCCGCTGCACACAACAGGTTCCTGGCTGGTCGGCGACATCACCGAGCAGATGGGTGCCGACGCCAACGTTGGGTTTGCCCCGTTCCCGGCGATTCCGGGCGGTGCCGGCCAGTTCTACCCGTCGGGCGTGGGTTCGTCGTTCTACATCGCTGCCCAGAGCGAGCATCAGGCGGAGGCAGGGCAGTTCCTCGACTACCTCTTTTCGCCGGATGTCGCACGGCGCTGGGTTGGCGAGGCCAAGTTCAACGTCCCGCTCCAAGTTGATACGACGGGCCTGGAGGTGACACCGCTCCACCAGGCGATCCTCGACATCCTTACGTCGGCGGCGAACGGCGAGGTTCAGTTCGGGTACAACATCGACGTTCTGACGCCGCCGGAATTCAACGAGGCGATGCAGAACGGATTTCAGGCGATCATCTCCGGAGACAAGACGCCAGAGGAGTTGGCGGCTGAGTTGCAGACGGCCTGGGAAGCCTACGTGCAGAGTTCGGGACAGGGGACGCCGGCGGCGTAGAGATAGTTGGAATCGGCGGCCGCGTCTTTGGCCCCCAGGTTGAAAGCTGGGGCTGAACATACAAAGTCCCTCCGGGACTGAGGAGAGGGCGGGCCGTAGGATGGAGATCGGGATCAGGGCGAGATTCGTCCTGATCCCGGTTGTCCATATAGGGGCGGGAGACCATGGCAGATGTGACCTGGGTGCCGCCGCACCGGCATCGTTCCCGACTGAGGCGGCATTGGACGACGTACCGGGCCGGCTACCTATTCGTGGCCCCAGCGTTGATCCTGTACGCCGTCTTCATGATCTACCCGTTCATCCAGTCGATCTATTTCGCCTTTACCGACTGGGACGGGGCGCAGGCAGAGAAGAACTTCGTCGGTCTGGACAATTTCCGGGCACTCTTCAATGACGAAGTGCTCTGGGAATCCCTCCAGAACACCCTCATCTGGGTGGTGATCGGCACGATCGGGCCGATCATTGTCGGGCTTCTGCTGGCGATGTTGCTCTGGCGGCGGCCTAAAGGGTTTACCGTCTTCCGCACGGTCTACTTCATGCCCCAGGTCCTGTCGTCGGTTGTCATCGCGATCGTCTGGGGCTGGATCTACAACCCTATCTTCGGCATTCTCAACCAATTCCTGGACAATGTCGGGCTGGAGTCACTCTCGCGGGGGTGGCTGGGAGATCCGGATGTCGCGCTCTACGCGGTGCTGGTCGCGGCGATGTGGGCGGAGACGGGGTTTGTCTTCGTCGTCTTCCTGGCGGGACTGCAGAACGTGAGCAAGGATCTGCTCGAGGCGGCGACGCTGGACGGCGCCAACGCTTGGCGGCGCTTCCGAGATGTGACGGTGCCGCAACTGGCAAACGTGATCACGGTGGTCACGGCGCTGCTGCTCATCGGCGGGTTCAGCGTGTTCGACATCGTCTTCGCGATGACCGGGGGCGGCCCGAACCGGGCGACCGAAGTGATCGCGACATACACCTACGCCGAGGCGTTCACCCAGAATCGGGTGGGCTATGCCTCGACGCTATCGCTCGTGATCACGGTGATCTCGCTGGTGGCGTCGATCATCTATATCCGCCTGCGCGAACGCGGGGAGGCATGAGCCGTGGCGACGAGCGCGACGAGTGGACCGGGCCAGAGATCGCGCCTGCGGCTTGATCGGCTCACGGGGTCAGTGGCGACCTATGCCGTTCTCCTGATCTTCCTGGCGATCTTCCTGGTGCCGTTTATTTGGATCTGGTCGTCGGCGTTCAAGACGTCGATCGAGATCTCCAATGACCCGTTCGGGCTGCCGGAGACGTTACGGTGGGAGAACCTGAAGGAGGCATGGACGACCGGTCGATTCGACCGCTACATCGGCAACAGCGTGATCTACGCGGTGGCGATCGTCAGTGGGGTGGCCGCGCTCTCGTGCATGGCGGGGTACGCACTGGCGCTGCTGCCGCTGCCGTTCCGGGACGGAATCCTGGTGCTGTTCTTACTCGGGTTGATGGTGCCTTTCCAGTCTGTGATGATCCCGCTCTACTACCTGCTGCGCGATCTCGACCTCCTGCAGACCTATTGGGGGTTTATCGTGCCGGGCATCGCCCTCCGGTTGCCGTTCGGCATCTTCCTGATGCGGGGGTTCTTCCGGGGGTTGCCCAGCGAGATCGCCGATGCTGCCCGGGTGGACGGCGCCAATGAGTGGAACGTCTTTCGCCAGGTGATGCTTCCGCTGGCAACGCCGGGACTCGCAACACTGGTGGTCTTCCAGTTCATGCACACCTGGAACCAGTTCCTGATGCCACTCATCTTCGTGCAGAGGGATGACCTGCGCCCGGTCTCACTGGGAACGCTCTTCTTCTTTGGCCGGTTCACCGCCGACCGTGGCATGATCGCGGCCGGCGTCACAATCTCGATGCTCCCGGTCGTGATCCTCTACCTGATCCTGCAGCGCCGGTTCATCGAGGGCATCACGGCGGGAGCGCTCAAGTCGTAGGGCGGCAAGGGCCCGCCCGGGAGGACGGGTCGATACTATGGACAGGGCAGGAACCGAGTTGCCGGAAACCCCAATCGTCAACATCGTCGGGGAAAAAGTCGCCTTGGGACCGCTGCGGCGAGAGAACATCCCCCTGCACACGCGGTGGATGAACGACTTCTTCGTCCTGCGCACCTTCGGCGAGGTGCCGCAGCCGCGGACGATCGAGCGCCAAACAGCCTGGTTCGAATCCGCCGCCACCGGTGACGGCGCCATCTGGTTCACGATCTACGAAGCCGGAACCTGGCGGCCGGTGGGCAGCACCGATCTGTTCGAGATCGACCGCCATTTCGGCACCGCCACCTTCGGTTTGCTGATCGGCGAGGCGGACGCGCGGGGCAAGGGATACGGGACCGAGGTCGCCCGCCTGATGCTCGACTACGCCTTCACGGCCCTGGGCCTGCACAATGTCCGCCTGGAAGTGGACGAGTTCAACCTGGCCGGACGCAAGGCGTACGAGCGGGCAGGGTTCAAGGAGTTCGGCCGGCGGCGTGAGGTGACTCTGCTCAACGGCCGCCGGTGGGACCTGATCTCCATGGACTGCCTGGCGCATGAGTTCGAAAGTCCTGTGCTGGGGAAGGTGTTTCGGCCGGACGAAGACGTGAGTCGTGAGTCGTGAGTCGTGAGACAGGCTCCCCGGCAATGCGGCCCGAGGGGAGTGGCCCGTACAGGAGAAATTCATGACGACGTTGGTAACGGGTGGGAATGGGTGGGTGCCGAGTCACGTGGTGAAGCGGCTGGCGCAAAGGGGTGAGACGGTTGTTTCGTATGACGTGAGTGAGCCGGATGAGCCGCTACTGGATTTGCTCGAGGATGTTGCTGGGCGGGTTGTGTTTGAACGGGGGAACGTGGTCGATCTGGACGCATTGCGGGCGGCGGCGGAGCGGCATGGCGCGACGAGCATCGTCCATGCAGCGGTGATTACGCCCCGGATCAACCGGGAGCGAGCGGAACCGGACACGATCGTCGCGGTGAACCTGACGGGAACGGTCAATGCGCTGGAGGTGGCGCGAGGGTTGCCAGACTTCCGGCGGTTTGTTTACGTGTCGTCGTGCGCCGTTTGGGGGGATGTGCCCGGGGTGACGGAGCTGACGGAAGAGACGCCGTCGTATGCCACATTCCTGTACGGCATCACGAAGTACGCGAGCGAGCGCATCGCCCTCCGCTACAACACGCTGTTTGACCTGGACGTCGTGGCGGTGCGGCCCGCGAATGTTTACGGACCGATGGAACGGTTGTCGCCGGGGTTCGTGGGAGCGACGGAGATCCGGGAGATGCTGCGCCTCTATCATGATGGTCAGACGATCCGGGTCAATTCGCTCGAAGGTCCTTACCTGGATTGGACGTACGTCGAAGACATCGCCGAGGGTATCGAACGAGCCTGGGCGGCGGAGGAGCTGCCCCATCGGGTCTACTCGTTGACGGCAGGAAGGCTTTACTCGGTCGGTGATGTGCTCGAGGCATTCGCAAGACACCTGCCCGATCTGCGATACGAACTGGTGGCCGACGAACGTGCCAATTACCGCGTCTCCGGTGACGCTCCGGGGCCGGTTCCGCGCAATGCCCGCATGCGGGCGGACTTCGGCTGGGCGCCGGAGACGGCGCTCGAGGACGGGATGGGCAAGTATCTCGATTGGGTCGCACGATACGGTCCGCAGTAGCGGCGCGGATTGACCTGAGAACAAGGACGCACCTATGGCCGGGAATGCTTCGCCTGGAGACTCCGTCTTTCTGACCGATCTGACCGCGAAGGAGATTCGCGAGGGGGGACACGACACCGCGATTCTGCCGGTGGGGGCAACGGAGTGGCACGGCGACCACCTACCGTTCTCGACCGATACGATCACGGCGGCGGCACTGGCCGAACGATTCGCCCGGGACCTGGGAACGGCGCTGGTGCTGCCGCCGCTCGACTATGGGGTATCGCCGCACCTTCTGGCCTGGCGATGGACGATCTCGATCCAGCCCGCGACGTTGACGGCGATCGTGCGGGATGTCGGCGAGTCCCTGTTCCACCATGGGATAACGAGGCTGCTGGTTGTCTCGGCGCACGACGGCAATCCCGCCCCCATCGAGGCGGCGGCCAGAGATCTCCATAGCCGGCACGGCGTGTCCGTCGCGATCTTTGGCGGCTGGCAGGGGCTGTCGCGGCGATTGTTAGCGCCGCAGGGACGGGATATCGACGAGGATCATGGCGGCCAATCGGAGCTGTCGATGGTGCTCTACCTACGACCAGATCTGGCTCACCCGGAGCGGGCGGTGGATGTGCCCAACCAGCAGTTCCACTATCCAGTCCGAGTGATCGGCGGCTTCGACGCGGTTGTCCCCCATGGTCACAGTGGGTCGGCGACCCAGGCGACCGCCGCCGAAGGGGAGGCAATCCTGAATGCCGTCGGTGAGCATGTCGGCGCATTCCTGAAGGACCTCGCGGCGAACGGCTGGCAGGGCGGCCCCTGGATGAGTGGAATCACCAAGGACTGATGTTACAATCGCCTGAGCAGAAGAGTGCGTACGTACGCGGCTGATATTATGCGCATTGGCACGTCCCGCGCGTTGACGGCCGGGCAAGCGGTCTGCTAGGGTCATTGGCATGAAGATAAGATGCGGCCCCGATTGGGCCGTGCACCTGAGGACGCTCCACATGCCAGGTTACAGGCTGGGCGGCGTGATGCCGCGTAGCGTGCTTGTTGTGTCGCTGATTGGCCTGCTGTTGGCGGGAATCGCCATCCGAAGCAACCAGGCGATTGCCGAAGAGTCCGTCGACCACGCGGCAGGCTTAGCCTGGGTTCCTGCGACGGTCCTCGGTACCGACGGCATCAACGTCCGGACGTGCGCGAGCCTTACCTGCGACGTCCTCGGGACGGTCAAACTCGGTGAGAGCATCTGGGTAACCGGCCCTATCGTAGACGGCTTCAGCCCGGTCGATTACGGAGGCCTTCAGGGGTACGCCTACAACCTCTACTTGATGAAGGACGGGGAGTCGGCGCCATACCTTCTCGAAGGCGAAGCCGGTTGCAAGCGGGTCGCGATCATTTTCAACGTTGGCATCGGCGGGCATCCAATTCTGGGCATCCTCGACGACCTCAAGGATCGAGGTGTCCCGGCGACGGTCTTCATGATGGGGTGGTGGGCCGAGGCGCATCCGAAGGAGGCGCGCCGGATCGCCGACCTGGGATTCGTCATCGGCAGCCACGGCGATCAGCAGACGGAACTGACCTCTCTCGGTGACGCCCAGATCAGGCAGGATATCGCTGAGGCCGACGCGGCGATTGCGGAAGCGATCGGCGAGGAGCCAAGCCCCTGGTTCACGGCGTATGGCGCCGCCAGCGATGACCGCACCCGGGGAATCGTGGCGCGGACCGGCTACCTGCCGGTCGAATGGAAGGTCCCGGCGGCGGATTTTGGCCCTGGTGCGACCCCGAAGTCGGTCTACAGCCGGGTGATGCCGAGCGTCTACGACGGCGCGATCATCGAGTTCCACCTCGATGGGCCGACGAGCGCGACGTCGACGGCGGTTGCGCTGCCCTGGATCGTCGAGGAACTCAAGGACGACGGCTATACCTTCGTGACGATCCCGGAGATGGCCGATCCGTGCGAAGGGGAATAAGGCGCGGGTCGCAACGGTTGGCCTTGTCCCGGCGTCGCCCAGCCCGATTATTCATGGGCGCCGTGGGAACGGCGGCGCCGTCATGGCGGCGCCCGGGGCAAGAGGTTGGCGCCGTCTCCCTGTCGCCCGGGGCTGAAGACCCCGGGCTGACCCCGATAACCCCCCTGAAGGGGGCTGGAACATCGCGGCTTGGATCGGATCGTTCCGCCTCTGGCGCGAGGCGGCAGCCGGCTTCAGCCGGGTTATCCGGCTGAGCCCGGGGTCTTTCGCCCCGGGCGACGCCGGGACGGCGCCGCCGTTCCCACGCGGTAACCGTGAATAATCCAGGCGAGTACTCGAAGTCCCGGACTGAGTCACGTAAGACTCCCCGGGACTGAGCACGCGTCGGGTAAGGCGGCGGTTGCTTGCAACGAGCATAAGCTGATTCGAATGTTGGAACAGTTTCCAGCCGATCCTAAGTCGGCTTCGTGGACCTAGAGCCTGTTAGGTACTTGGACGCGGGAGGAGGGCGGGGATCACGCGATGGAGCATGAGGACGGCGAAGGCGACGAAGTGGAGCCCGGCCACCGTCTTGGGCAGCCGCTCGTAGTCGCGGGCCAGCCGGCGGCACCGCGCCATCCAGCCGAAGCTGCGCTCCACCACCCAGCGGCGCGGCAGGAGCACGAAGCCGCGCTTGGCCTCCGGCAGCGTCACGACTTCCAGGGCGATCCCGGCGGCCGCGGCCTCCTGTCCGCCGTGGCCCCGGTGTAGCCGGCATCGACGTAGGCGAGGGTGACGTGATCGCCGGTGATCGCTTGCACCTGCTGGGCCAACGCGCCGACCTGGGCCCGATCCTGCTCGTTGGCGGGCGTCACCCGCACCGCCAGCAGTTGGCCCAAAGTATCGACCACCATGTGGAGCTTGGTGCCCTTCCGGCGCTTGGCACCGTCGTAGCCGGCGCGCGCCCCGCTCTCCGGGGTCGATTGCAGCGTGCGGCTGTCGAGGATGACCGCGCTCGGCTGGGACGCCCGCTCGTCGCCCAACCGGATGATGACCCGCAGGTCGTGCACCATCTGCTCGAAGCAGCCGGCCGCGATCCAGCGCTGGGTCTGTTCGTAGACGGCGTGCCAGGGCGGCAGGTTGTGGGGCATCATCCGCCACGGCGCGCCGGCCCGCACCATCCAGCGCAGCCCGTTGAACAGCTCCCGCAACGGGTAGCGGCGTTGCGGCGCGGCCTCGTCTAGCAGCGTCAGGTAGGGCGCGGCGAAGGCCCATTCGTCGTCGGCAACGTCGCTTGGATAGGGTGGACGGGGCGCGGTCTCCATGCACCCCAGCCTACCCCATCACCGAGTACCTAACAGGCTCTAGCCCGGGGTCTTTAGCACCGGGCGGTTGCCTTACTCCACCGGTACCCTAGTTCGCCGCGGAAACCACCTCCGGCTTGGTGATGCTCGCTGCCTTCCGCAAGGCCTGATCGAGATCCCAGCAGATGTCCTCTGGGTCCTCCAGCCCGACCGAGATGCGGACGAGGTCAGGGCTGACTCCGGCCGAGATCTGCTGCTCGTCGGAGAGCTGCTGGTGGGTGGTGCTTCCCGGGTGGATGATCAGGGTCTTGGCGTCGCCGATGTTGGCGAGGTGGGAGATCAGGCGCAGTTCTTCGATGAACCGGGAGCCCGTCTCCCGGCCACCCGCCACGCCGAAGGTGAAGACCGCCCCGGCGCCATTCGGCAGATAGCGCTCCTTCAGGGCCCGGTAGGGGCTGTCTGGCAGGCCGGGGTAGCTGACCCAGCTCACGTGCGGGTGCTCGGCGAGGAAGGCCGCGACCTTCTCCGCATTCTCGACGTGCCGGGCCATCCGCACCGGCAGCGTCTCCAGCCCCTGGAGAAAGAGGAACGAGCTGAACGGGCTGAGGGCGGGGCCGAGGTCGCGGACGTTCTCGACGCGGGCCTTCATCAGGTAGCCGTACACTCCGAAGGTCTCGTAAAAGCGGATGCCGTGGTAGCCGGGAGACGGGTCCGTCATCCCAGGAAAGTTGCCGTTGTCCCAGGGAAACTGGCCGCTTTCGACGATCACACCGCCGATGGCGGTGCCGTGGCCGCCGATAAACTTCGTGGCGGAGTGCACGACGATGTCGGCGCCATGCTCGATCGGGCGACAGAGCGCCGGGGTCGCGAAGGTGTTGTCGATCATCAGCGGAATGCCCGCCGCATGGGCGACCTCCGCAACGCCGGCGATATCGAGCACGTCGATCCTGGGGTTGCCGATCGTCTCGGCGTAAAGCACCTTGGTCTTGGGCGTAATCGCCCGGCGGAAATTCTCCGGGTCCGATGGATCAACGAAGACGACGTCGACCCCCCAGCGCCGCAGCGTGATGTCGAACTGGGTGTACGTCCCGCCGTAAAGGGCCGAGGACGAGACGATCTGGTCGCCGGGACCGAGCAGCGACACCAGGGCGATGTACTGCGCCGCCTGCCCCGAGGCGACGGCCAGAGCCCCCACACCTCCTTCGAGCGCGGCAATCCGCTCCTCGAAGGCGGCGGTCGTCGGGTTCATGATCCGGGTGTAGATGTTGCCGAATCGTTGCAAAGCAAAGAGCTCGGCGGCGTGGTTGGTGTCCTCGAAGACGTACGACGTCGTTTGGTAGATCGGCATTGCCCGCGAGCCGGTGGTGGGATCGGGCTGCTGGCCGGCGTGGATAGCCAGGGTGTCGAACTTGAAGACGCGGTCTTCGGCCGGTTCCGGCGGCTGGCTGCCGTTGGAGGACGGCCGGTTGGGATGGATGGTGGGCATCGATTCCTCTCTTCCTGATCGGCGGCAACTTGAACGTCCTGGTGCGAATCGCCGTCAGCGTGCGGACTATTCCTGGGCGTCCCCAAACGAAATGGTCGTCGTGAGTTCGGGGGACTGGCGTAGGGTCGAGGCGACGACGCAGTACTGCTCCGCCCGCTTCGCCAGGCGCTCAAGCCGGTCGGGCGGGGCGTCGGCGGTGATGTTGATCTCCGTCCGAATTCGCTGAAATCCGACCGGCGTCTCCTTGTCGGTGCCCATCGTCCCACGGAAGTCCAGATCGCCGTGGACCTGAACGTCGACCTCGGTCAGGGAGATGTTCATCGCGCTGGCGACCATCCGCAGGGTAATCTCCTGGCAGGCGGCCAGCGACGCCAGGAGGAGATCTCCGGAGCAGGCAAGATCGCCTTCGCCGCCTGCGTACGGATGGGCGCCGACCTCCCAGTCAACGCCACTTCCCGCGTCGCTGAAGATGCGGACCTTGGTGGGGTCGTCGCCGGTCGTGACGCTACGGACCGAGATGGTCAGCTTCGCCGACTCGGGATCGGTCGTGTAGCGCTCCTTGAGGGGGGCCTGGCGTTCGCGCAGTGTCAGTACTTGTGTCACCTGGATTGCTGTCCTATCTGGTTGCGGGATCGCATCGGATCGAGCCCCACGTATGCCGGATGTCCGCCGCCTCTCATCATACCCGGACGTCGCCTGGACGCTTGTTCGAGTACAAGAATCTACGCCGGACCTCTGAACTCGCTGTCGATGACCCGACTAGGGTCGATGCAGGCGAGCAAATCCCGCTCCCGCTCGGTCGGTGGTGGCGTACGCGGAGTGTCATCGCCCGCCTCGACGGCAAATCCGGTATTTGCGACCACGTCTTGCGGGCTGACGCCCGGGTGGATGCTTTCGACGACCAGGTTGCCGCTTTGGCGAATGAAGACGCACAACGGGGTGACGATGCGATCGACGTTTCCCGCGGCCGTGACGAAATCGAGTTTCTCGACGAACGAGCGCCGGTCGTGCTTCGTCCGCCAGAGGATGACCCGCTTCGCCGTTGGCATCAGGGCGGCGCTGCCAGCTCCCCCCGGCAGCCGCACTTTCGGGCGGGCGTAGTCGCCGATCGCGCTGAGATTGATCCGACCCTGGGCGTCGATCTGGGCGCCGCCGAGAAAAGCGGTGTCGAGTCGCCCCCGAGCCGACAGATCGAACAGATCGGCGAGCGTCACGAGTGCGCGGGTGCCACGCAGCAATTCGGGTCCGACCGTCGACACAGGGAGGCCGTCCGGGTGCGGATCAATCGAACCGGTGATGTTGAGGTAGACCAGGTCGGGGGCGTGCGTCTGCTGGGCCAGCAGAATCGCCACCATCGCCATGGGCGAGGCGACCCCGTGGAAGACCGTTTCGCCGTTCCGGAGTACCCGGGACATGGCAACGGTCATCATCTCGGCCGCGGTGACATCGGGTTGGCTCATGCCGGAACCAACTCCCGGGCCAGAATGCGCTCTTGGACGAACGCCGCGAACTGCTCCGGATTCTGGCTGGCGCGGACGTACTCCGCCAGGAATGCATCGTCCTGGGGGTACTCGCCAGCGCAGGAGCAAGGCCAGGCGCCCTTTGGCGCTTCGACCACGGCGGCGACCATGAACCCGGGGATGGCGACGACCTCGGGGGTTGCTTCGAATGCGGCGCCGTCGACGATCCGCTCGGCGGTGATGATGACGTGGCGCGCCGCCTGGGCCATCAGGACGTCTTCAAACCTGGTCCCGACGATCCGGGCGTTGCCCAGGGCGTCGGCCTCCTGGACGTGGATGATGGCCACGTCGGGGACGATCGCCTTCGCCGCGACGACCTTTCCGCCGCCATACGGATCAACCACGCTCTTGAAACCCCGGGCATCCAGCAGATCGGAGCCGACCATGCCGGCGACCGGCATGAACGGCACGCCCTGAATCGCCGCCCGCAGCCCGGCGATCACGGTGTAGCAGGCATGCTCACGCGCCTCGACCGTGCCGCTCTCCACACCACGGCGATACGACGGTGCTAAGCCATAGCCTGTCTCGAACCCGACGAACCCGGCCGAGACGGACGAGGCCGCGCCGGTTCCGCAGAGCAGGTCGACGTCGTAGGCACCGGCGGTCTTCACGAGCTCCAGGCCGCGCCGGCCTTGGCGGACCAACTCGTGGACGGCGGCGGACGGGCCGCGATGGAGCGTGTTGCCGCCTAGCGCGATGGTTTGGCCGTCATGAACAGCCGCGATCGCGCTTCCGAGGGTCATCACCTTGTTTCGCATCTCACCCTCCAGTGCGACATCGACCAGTGCTTTCCAATAGTATCGCCCGACGCGCTATCATCACGAGGGTCAGCCGTCACCGACCCGCGCCAAGGGAGCCACGAGATGGCCCGAATTCTTCCTAGAAACACTACCCATCACACGATCACAAAAGGTACGACGGTACGGATGTCGTACGAGGAGTTCCTGGCGATTCCCGAACCACTCCTAGCGGAGTGGGTCGACGGCGAGGTGACGATCTTCATGCCGCCGACGAGAGAGCACCAGGACGCGCTGGCAATGCTTGGTGTCCTTCTCCGTCTCTATGCCCGAATCCGAGGAGCTGGGAAAGTCATCCTCTCGCCGTTCGAGGTCGTTGTTCGACCCGGTCGCTCGTACCGAGAACCCGACATCCTTTTCGTGGCGACGGCGAACCTTCATCGCCTGTCGAGCAATCGCCTTGACGGTCCACCCGATTTGGCGATCGAGCTCCTCTCAGATGACAGCGTGACCCGAGACCGCGATGTCAAGCTCCGTGAGTACGAGTCCGCCAAGATGCCCGAGTATTGGATCTTCGATCCCCGGCCGGGCCGGCACGCCTCGTACCACTACCGGCTGGATGCGAACGGTCGATACGAGTCCGTCCATCCTGACCCCCAGGGCCGAGTCCATTCGACCGTCCTCCCCGGCTTCTGGCTCAAGCCGGAGTGGCTCTGGGAAGATCCACTCCCGGTTGAAACCGACCTGCTAGAAGAGATCCTGGGAACAACCGGGAACAACGAGTAACCGGGAGCCCGCGTGTATCCACAAGAGGTCTACCGATCGTACCTGACGCCGCTTCGCTTCATCCAGCGCTCCGCCGCGATCTTTCGCGAGAAGCCGGCGGTCGTCTACGGCGACAGGTCATGGTCCTATCCCCAATTCGGCGAGCGCGTCTACCGGCTGGCTTCGGCGCTGCGCGCGGCCGGCGTGCAGCAGGGCGATCGGGTTGCCTGCCTGCTCCCCAACATCCCGGCGATCCTGGAAGCGCATTTCGGGGTGCCGCTGGCCGGCGCGGTCCTGGTGGCCATCAACACCCGCCTCCACACCGAGGAGATCCGCTACATCCTGGAGCATTCCGGGAGCAGCGCGTTGATCGTCGACTCGGAGTTGGCCCGGCTCGTCGAACCGATCGCCGGCGAGATCCCAAACCTGAAGCTGATCGTGACGGTCGAGGATCTGCCGACCGGCATCCGGCTGGATGGCCCCGAGTACGAGGAGTTCCTCCTCGGCGGGGATCCTACCCCACCGGACACCTGGCCACTGACAGACGAGGAAGACGTCATCACCATCGACTACACCAGCGGCACGACAGGGCGGCCAAAGGGCGTCATGTACACCCACCGCGGCGCCTACCTGAACAGCCTGGGTGAACTCCTCGAGACGCGGATGTCGTCGGACAGCGTCTACCTGTGGACACTGCCGGCCTTCCATTGCAATGGCTGGTGCTACCCGTGGGCGGTGACCGCCATCGGCGGTACCCACGTCTGTCTGCGCCAGATCGACCCCGAACTCGTCTGGAACCTCGTTCGCACTAAAGGCGTCACCCACTTCTGCGCCGCCCCAACGGTCCTGATCGCCCTGGCAAACCATCCCGCCGCGACGGCCGCCCCGCTCCCTGGTCAACTGATCGTCAGCACGGCGGCCGCCCCGCCCAGCCCGACGATCATCGCCCAGATGGAAGCACTTGGAGCGGAGATCGTCCACGTCTACGGCCTCACCGAGGTCTACGGCCCCCACACCGTCAACGAGTGGCAACCGCACTGGAATGCCCTGCCGCCGGACGAACGGGCCAAGCTGAAAGCCCGTCAGGGCGTGGCCTACCTCATCGCCGACGACGTGCGGGTGGTCGATGCCGACGACCAGGACGTGCCCGCCGACGGCAAGACGCTGGGCGAGGTCCTGATGCGCGGCAACAACACGATGAAGGGCTACTACAACGACCCTGAGGCGACAGCGAAGGCCTTCCGCAACGGCTGGTTCCACTCCGGGGATCTCGCGGTGATGCACCCGGATGGCTACATCGAACTGCGCGACCGGCAGAAGGACATCATCATCTCCGGCGGCGAGAACATCTCGACGATCGAGGTCGAGCAGGCGGTCGCGGCCCATCCGGCCGTGCTCGAAGTCGCGGTTATCGCGATCCCAGACGACTACTGGGGCGAGGTGCCCAAGGCGTTCGTCGTCCTGCGCCCGGGCGCGGAGACGACCGCGGAGGACGATCATCGCGTTCTGTCGCGCACCAGGCTGGCCCGTTTCAAAGTCCCAAAGGCGATCGAGTTCGGGGAACTGCCGAAGACATCGACCGGCAAGATCCAGAAATTCGTCCTCCGCGAACGTGAATGGGCCGGCAGGGAGCGCCGGATCAACTGAGCGGCGCGCTCGCCGCTCCGCCCATCCAGGAGCAGTCCGCACTTCTGACGTGCAATCCCGACATTCCGCGACGACGGCCAACGCACCGACAGTAGTGGCGATTTGCTAGAAGCTCGATGGATTGCCGCTGGCAATCGAGCTGGCGGCCGCCTGGTCGCGGGTATTTGCACCCGATGCCGTCCTATCCCGCCTTAAGCGGCGGCTCCACCTGCTGACCGATGGTCCGCGGGACGCACCGACCCGGCTCCAGACGATGCGAGCGGCGGTCGCCTGGAGCTACGACCTCCTGAGTCCGGCGGAACAGGCGCTGTGCCGCCGACTACCGACAGCGATCTTCATTGGCGGCTGCACGATCGAAGGCGCGGACGCGGTCTGGGCGGTGCCGCTTTCCGGGTCAGCACAGACCAGTGGGCCGGCCGAGAGCCGACAGCCTCTTCATCTCGCGCAAGACGGCCTCGAACCACGTTGCCGCCATCTTGGAGAAGCTCGGCGCCGGAAACCGGACCGCCGCGGCCACGCTGGCTGTGCGGAAGGGCTTCGTCTAGGTCGCTCGTCGCCTGCCTGACCGGGCAGGTTGACCAGACAGACAGGCAGTTGCGGCGTTCTAGTGGCGAGCCGCATCCTGGAGGTCTCGCGCCCCGGCCCAGGCTCACGGCGGGCCGACTCTCCCGACCATGCGCGGTTGCAACGTTGCGAAGGACGCTGTCAATGAAGAACGAACCAACGCTGTACGACTGGCTAGGCGGGATGCCGGCTCTACTCCACATGACGAAGCGGTTCTACGGCTATTACGTCGTCAACGATCCCCTCCTGGAGCCGGTCTTCGCCGGGATGGACCCGCACCATCCGGAACACGTCGCCACCTGGCTGGCCGAGGTCTTCGGCGGTCCAAAGACGTACACAACCGAGCACGGCGGCTACAACCACATGGTTCGCCAGCACCTCAACCGCGGCCTAACTGAACCGCAGCGGTCCCGCTGGGTCAGCCTGATGGGCCTGGCCGCCGACGACGCCGGATTGCCGACGGACCCCGAGTTCCGATCGGCGTTCGTCTCCTATCTCGAGTGGGGTTCCCGGCTGGCGCTCGAAAACTCCCAGCCCGGCGCCACTCCGCCGATGAACATGCCGGTTCCGCGCTGGGATTGGGGAACGGCCGGCCCGCCCGGCATCCGCCCGACCGACAAGGGTTCGCCGGCCACCGACCAGAACGACCAAGTCACGCTCCCGATCGACGACGAAGACCTGTCGTTCGACCGCCATGTCCGGCCGCTCTTCCGGCCGATGGACCGGCAGTCGATGAAGTGGGCCTTCGATCTGTGGTCGCACACGGACGTTTCCAGCCACGCGGCCGGCATTCTCTCCCGCCTGCAAAACGGCTCAATGCCGTGCGACTCCGCCTGGTCGGCCGATAAGGTCACCCTCTTTGAACGGTGGATCAAAGCGGGGACGCCTGGGTAGCGCCAAATCCGTACTGCCATATCGCTTTTCTCTAAACAGACATAATTCGGGTCGTGCTATCATTCACGAGTAGGAAGCGGCCCGTGCCCCTCCCCTGGGGTCCGGGTCGAATCGTGTTTCCGGCCGCCGGGATTCGCGTTCCACGATCGAACGACCAAGAGGGCCGTCGGCGGGCGAGCATCCACAAGAGAGTCAAACAAACGTGTCCATCGCCACCCCATCCACCGCGACACAGCTTCGCAATATCGCCATCATCGCCCACGTCGACCACGGCAAGACGACGCTGGTGGATGGCCTGCTCAAGCAGAGCAACATCTTTCGCGATCCGGACGCCGCCGGTGAGCTGATCATGGATGCCAATGCGCTCGAGCGCGAACGAGGCATCACGATCCTTTCCAAGAACATGGCGATCGTCTACGCCGGCGTCAAAATCAATGTGATCGACACACCCGGCCACGCCGACTTCGGCGGCGAGGTCGAGCGCGTCCTCAACATGGCCGACGGCTGCCTGCTTCTGGTCGACGCGGTCGAAGGCCCGATGCCCCAGACCCGGACGGTCCTCGCCCGGGCGCTCGAACTGGGTCTCCGTCCGATCGTCGTGGTCAACAAGGTCGACAGGTCCAATGCCCGGTGCGACGAAGTCGTCTCGCTGACCCAGGACCTTTTCCTTGAGCTGGCGACGGAACCGGAGCAGCTCGATTTCCCGGTGGTCTATGCCATCGCGCGCGAGGGCCGGGCCGGGTTTTCCCCGAGTCACTGGCCGACGACCTTCGTCCCCTGCTCGACACGATCCTGGAGACAATTCCTGGTCCCGATGTCGACACAGAGGGCCCGGCGCAGATGCTGGTCGCTTCCCTCGACTACGACACGCACCGCGGCCGGATCGCCATCGGCCGCATCCAGCGCGGCCGCATCCGCTCCGGTGAGCGTCTGCTGCACGTCGTTCCCGGCGAAGGACAGACGGGTGGACGGGTCACGACGCTGTCGATCTTCGACGGGCTGGGCCGGCGCGAAGTTGACGAGGCCAGCGCCGGCGATATCGTCGCAATCGCCGGGTTCGCCGACGCCAAAATCGGCGCGACCCTGACCGACCCCGAGGTGCCGGAGGCGCTGCCCGCGATCGCGGTCGAAGAGCCGACCCTCAAGCTGACTTTTGGCGTGAACACCTCACCGCTTGCCGGACGCGAGGGGCAGTACTCCACCTCCCGCCAGCTTGGCGAGCGCCTCAATCGCGAACTCGAGACGAATCTCTCCCTGCGGGTCGAGCCGACCGACCAGCCCGATGTCTTCGCCGTCTCTGGCCGGGGGGAGCTGCACCTCTCGGTCCTGATCGAGACCATGCGCCGTGAGGGCTACGAGTTCCAGGTATCGCGGCCGGAAGTCATCACCCGCGAAATCGACGGCCAGCTCCAGGAGCCGGTCGAGCAACTCACCATCGACACGGGCGAAGCCTACGTCGGCACCGTCAGTGAGTTGGTCGGCGCGCGCCGGGCGCGAATGGTCGATATGGTCAACGACGGCCGCGGCATGGTCCGGCTGGAGTTCGCGATCCCGACCCGCGGCCTGATCGGCCTCCGCAACGCCTTCCTGACCGCCACCAAGGGCAACGGCGTGATGGGCTCGCGCCTGATCGGCTACGAGCCATGGGCTGGCCCAATCGTCTCCAACCGGACAGGCGCGCTGGTCGCCTCCGAGTCGGGCACCGCCCTGTCCCACGGCCTGGCGAATGCGCAGGAGCGAGGCGTCACCTTCATCGAGCCGCAGACCGAGGTCTACGAGGGCATGGTCGTCGGACAGCAGCCGCGCCCGGGCGATTTGCCGGTGAACGTCTGCCGGGCGAAGAAGCTGACCAACATCCGCAGCAGCACCTCCGACATCGCCGTCCGCCTGACCCCGGCGGTCAACCTGAGCCTGGAGCAGTCGCTGGACTTCCTGGCCGATGACGAGCTGCTCGAAGTCACCCCGAAGGGGTGGCGACTACGCAAGCGCCTCCTTTTTCACGACGACCGGATGAAGGCCAAGAAGGTCGCGGCTCAACAGTCCGGCCAGTAACCGTCGTGCGTCGCCACCGGCCCGACCGGCTGACCGTGGAACCTGCAACCGGTGCGTAAGCCGGATGTCGACCTTGCCGCCCTGCGGGCCCTCGTTGCCCGCGTTTACGGGCGGCAACGGGTCGATATCACCCGGGCTGGATCCGGCGCTTCAACCCAGGTCTATCGCCTCCGAACCGAGGGCGCTGTCCACTATCTCCGGGTGGCGGAAGACCAGACCGACCGGTACGGCGTTGAGCTCCTCGTACACGAGCGGCTGCTCGGCCTGGGCGTCCGTGTACCGGCCATCGTCCACTACGAGCCGTTCGATCCGGCGCTGGATCGGTCGATACTGATCACCACCGAGATCCCTGGACATCCCATCTCTGACATCAAGGACGCAAGCCTCCTGCCCGCCGTGCTCCGGGCGGCCGGACGTGACCTTGCTCTGATCAACTCCCTCCAGGTCTCAGGGTTCGGGTTCATGGAGCGCTCAGATCCCTTCCCAACCAGCCTGACCGCCGAATATCCCGACGCGCTGGCTTTCATCGAGGCAGACCTGGAAACTGACTTGGCTGCCCTGCGGTCCGAGCTCCCCCAATCGGTCACGGACGGAATCGATCTCGCGGTCCAGGAATGGAGATGCCAATTACTTGCTCAGCCCGGCAAGCTGGCGCATGGAGACTTCGACGGACCCCACATTTACATCGATGCGGCCGGCTACTCGGGGATCATTGACTTTGGCGAGATTCGCGGCGCCGATGCGCTTTACGATCTGGGCCACTTCGCCATGCTCACCAGCGAATGGTTCCCGGTGCCCGCGCTCGATCCGTTGCTGGAGGGCTTTCGTGAGGTCACACCCCTCTCCCCGCAGGATCTCCGGCGCCTGTGGCTCTGGGCCGCGCTGATCGGGGTTCGGTTCCTCGCCCGAACGATTGGTCGGTCGACAGCCGAGCAGAGGGACCACGTCGCGGTTCGGGTCGCCCACGCGCTCCAAGAACAGGGACGCTAGAGTTCCTCTCCAGGACCCACCCTGCCAATGCCCAAGCGGCCATAGCCAGCAGGGCGCCCGCAAGCACATCCAGCAGGTAGTGTTCTCCGGACGCCACGAGCGCGATCCCCATCGCTACCGCGTACGCGCACGCCACCCACCGCCAGTAAGACCGGCTCTGCCACGCGATCGCCCCGATGAGCACGGTCACCCCCAGGTGGATGGACGGCATCGAGGCCAGCGGGTTTGGCTCGAACCCATACCCCTGCTCCCCGTCCGTCGCATACCCAAACTGAACCCCAAGTTCGCCAAGCACGTATCGAGTCAGCCTCTGCACATCACCAAGCGATTGGTCTTTCGAGGCCGCCAGCCAGGGAGGATCGGTCGGAGCGACCGCGAACGCGACGACGCCAGCGCCAAAGAGCAGCGCCAACGCGACCACCGCCTTTCGGAACAAGTACCGGTTCCGCACCAGGAGTACGGCGGCAACGACGTGCGGGACGACGAAAAACGAGAGATAGACCGCGGTCACAGCAAGTTGCGGCACACCCAGATGTGTCGGATCGAGCACCGACCGCTGCGCCATGGCCGAGGGAAGTTCCGCACCAACCACCGAAGCTTCCAACTCGGAGACAGCTCGCCGGGATACGAGCCCAGCCCAGCGTCGTCGGCGACGGCACGCAGCGCATTGAACCCCACCCAAACCCCAGCGTACGCCGCCACTGGCAACGCCGCCCGCCTCACAGCCGGCACCACGCCGGCGCTCACCAGCAGCGCCAAGCTGCCCCAGACCTGACTGAACCGGCGCTCTGTCGCGACGTCCAGCCCAAACGCTATCGCAAAAGCCAGAAGAGGGACCACGATCACCAACCACCCGGGCCGGGGAAGCCGGGAAGTTGCTGAGTGATTTGGAGTCAGAATCTGTGCGGTCGGCTCCCGCGTCGCCATTGTGTGTCTGACTGCTCCACATGTGGCCCAGGGACTTCCCTGGGCCAGAGAGTTTCTGCCCTCTTGGGCATTGGGGGAGCAAAGCAATGCGCGTGCCTAGTCGTTTACCAGCGTAACGATGCAGGCTACAAAGCGGAATCCCGTCGCGCGGACAGGCTGAATCCGGAGCGGACTCCGCCGTATAGTGATCACATCGGGCTATCTCTCACGGTAAGAAGGCGAAGGACATTAGGTCGTTGATGTGCACTGGCAGCCGGATCCAATGCGACCGGAAGTCCGGGACGACGCGATGCCTCGCAGCGACGGGGATCGCAATCCTGATCACGGTCATAGCGGGGATGACACTCGGCTGGCCCGCCGCCGCCGCGCACGCCGAACTTGCCTCGTCGGATCCACCGGCAGATGCGCTCCTGGCGACCGGACCGGAACGGCTGACCATCGAGTTCACCGAACCGGTTGCCACCGACGCCCAGTCCCCCATCGTCCGCCTAATCGACGACCAGGGCCAAGACCAACCGCTTAGCGATGTGGCCGTCAACCCGGACAAGGAAACTGAGGTCGGCGCCGGGGTTCCCGACCTGCGTCCTGGGACCTACACGGTCTCCTGGTCCGTCCTGTCAGCCACCGATGGACACACGCTCAGCGGCAGCTTCGCCTTCAGGGTGGGAGGTGGCCGCGCCCCGGGAGTTGCCACCGTCTCGGACGGCGACCCGCGGGCCTGGTCAATCGCCACGCGCTGGCTGACTTTTCTCGGGGCGGCGCTCCTGGTCGGGGGCGCGGCATATGTGTTCCTTGTCGCGCCGGGCGCCGTGGAATCCACGCGGCTGGCAGGCATGGTCGCCATCGGGGCGCTCATTGCCTTTTTCGCCACAGCAATCGAACCGGTACTTTACAGCTGGTTTCCGCCGGAAGGGGTTGATGGTCCGTCGCTGCGCACCGCGGTCGATGCTCTGCCGGACGACTGGTGGCTTCGCCCTCCGGCCCTGCTCCTGGGCACGATCATCGCCGCCATCTGGTGGTGGTCGGCGCGCCGCCGTGCGTTGGTCACGCCCGTCGCTATCCTCGGTGTGGGGATCGCCGGGTTGGTTGCGCTGCTCGGGTTGAGTCTGACCGGACATGGTGCCGGCTTGGACTCGTGGCGCTGGCTGGCAATTGCCTCCGGTGTGGTGCACCAGTCGACCATCGCGGTCTGGACTGGCGCCCTAATCGCCCTTATCGCGGTCGGGTCTGGTACCGACGTGCCCTCGATAAGCCGAATCGGTGGACGAGCCTTGCTCGGCATCGGCTCCCGGGGAACGCAGGAGCCGATCGACCGGTTCTCGCGGATGGCTCTGCCGCTGATCGTGGTCGGCATCGCCACGGGGATCCTCAATACTGGCTTGATCCTTCCCACTCTGCGCAGTCTTATCGACAGCACCTACGGCCGAATCATCATCGCCAAGGTGATCGTGCTTCTCCCCGTCCTCCTTCTGGCGACGTATCACCGGTCCCGCCTGCGCAGGCATGCCATCGGCATGGCCCGGACGTTCCGCCCCACCTTGCGCCTGGAGACCGGGCTTGCGGTTGTCGTGGTCCTGGGCGGGTCGACACTCGCGATGTTGGCCCCGCCCGGAGAAGAAGGCACGGCGCAAGCCGAGCCGCTGGCCGCCACGACCGCCATCGACCTGGCCGCGCCGATCGATCCTGATCTCGGGGATCTTGGTCCAGCGCTCCATCTCCGCGTCGACCCTGTAGCTCCCGGCGCCAACTCGCTGGAGATCTACCAGACCGAACCGCCCGCGCCACCCGCGACTGCCGCCCGCATTCCATTTACTCAGGACACCTCGGTCGCCCTCTCTTTCACCAGCCTCAACCATGCCATTCCGCCGACCGTGGCTCTAGCGACAGCGGACGGCGCAGGCGGTTTCCACTTCGACGGGTTGAATCTCAGCCTGGACGGCTGGTGGGAGATCGAGGTCGTCGTCCGCGGCACCCAGGTGGCCGAGATCAGGCGCGAGTTTTTCTCCTCCTCGCCGACCCTAACATCTACGGCTCCGACGCCGTTCGCCTGCCGGAAACCGACCCGAATGCCGAAGGCGTCTTCAACCGAGGGCTGGCCGGCATTCAAGCCCTCAACAGCATCCGGTACGCCCAGCGGCTAAGCGACGGCAACGGAAACGTCGTTTTGGTCGAGGTAGCCGTGACCGCCGGGGGCGACGGGCAACCGCCCGCACGATCGCAATCGACCGGACGAATCGGGCTCATCACCATCGGTGACCAAGAGTGGCTCCGGCGCAGCGATGGCCAGTGGACGGAACGGCCAGCCGGTTCAATCCCGTCGCCTTCTGCGGCCGCTGAGACGTACGTCGGGGCCACTGCGATCGCGATGGGTCCGACCGAGAACGTCAATGGCGAGGACGCGCAAATCATCACGTTCTATGTGCCCGCCACGCAGGTCCAGTCGGAGGCATGGTTCGTGTGGTGGGTGGGTATCGAACGTGGGGATGTGCTGCGGGAGGCGATGGTCGCGCGGGCCCACTACATGCTGATCGACTACCGTGACATCAACGTGCCGATCACGATCTTGCCACCCGATCAGGCTACCCCGTCTGCCACGCCAGCACCGGCGAACAGCGCGACGCCAATGGCAACTCCAATCGCCACTCCGGGCGCCTAAATCGGTAGCGGTGTCAAGACTTCGCCACAATCAGCGGCTAATCGTTCATGAGCTAGACACAGTATGTTCACCGAGCAGGAGTAAGCTTGACCGCGTCAACGATATTGGAGCGCATCCCTCCCGACGCGACGCGAACTGCCCCCTAAGGACTCCCGATGAACCGACGCCGGCTTCCAGGACGAACAGGCACACGCAGCATCCTCCTCGCGGTGTTCGCCGTGCCACTTCTGATGTTTTCGCTGGTTGCCGGCTCACTGCTGCCGCAATCCGTGAGAGCCCAGGAGTTAGTTACGCCGGAAGACGGTCGTCGCGTCTACGACACCGCCGGAATCTTTACCACGACCGAGGTCGAACATCTGGAGGAAGCGGCCGCCCGGGTCACCGCCGCCGGTGCTCCCACAATCGTCTACATACAGGCCGCTGACCGCGACGGGGACGAAACGGAGCAAGACGCCGCCGACCTCATGGAGGCGTGGGAAGTCGAATCCTCCCCGGGCGCCAAAGACGGCCTCGTACTCTTCTTCAACACCGATCCAGACAACCTGGGTCACGGGCAGTTCGCCTTGTTTGCCGGCGAGCGCCATTATGAAGGCGGCAACCTGCCCAACAAAGAACTTGAGCGCATCATCTCCGACGTGATGACCGAACCGATCGGGGACGATATGCCCGCCGTCGGACTGGCGGCCGGGCTCGACGCGGCCGCGAACAGCCTCCAATACGGCCCACCGCCTCCCCCGCCGCCGAGCGAGTTCGAGGAGGCCGCCAACACGCTGGCGGGGTGGCCGGTCGGCATCGCCGCCGCGGTCGTCGCGGCGTTAACCTCCATCTGGGCATGGCGGGGCTGGCAGTCCCGCCCCGGTGCGTCCGTCCAGCCGGGTCCGACTACGACGAACCTGCCGGATCGCCTGTCTCCCGCCCTGGCCGGGGCCCTGGTCACGGGATCGATCGGCGGCGCCCAGGCCCAGGGGACGATGCTCGATCTGGCGGCGCGGGGCGCAATCTCCTTTGAACCCTCAGAGCGCGGTGCGAAGAAGAATCAGAAACTGCAAATCCTGCTGGTCGATGACACCCTGTTGCGCTCTGATTACGAGCGTGAAATCTGGCACACGCTCGAATCCGTGGCCGCGCCGGGGGGCGTGATCTCCGCGAAAGACATGCCCAAGTTGCCGGGCCGATGGAAAGAGGCCAACGCCGTCCTCCGCCACGACCTCGAGTCACGGGGATGGTGGGATCCCGCCGCCGGCAAACGGCGCGTGCCCTACTACATCGCCAGCGGGGTGCTGGCGGTCGCGGCGGTTGCCGCCCTCGTGTTGACCATCGCCGGGGAGCAACCGTTTGGCGCGATCGGCGTGGGGCTATTGGGCTTCGCGTCCCTTGTCGCGTTCCTCGTCGGTGCCTCGATGCCGGCCTTAACCGAGAACGGCGCGGCGGCGGCCGCGCCCTGGCGTGGCCTCAAGGCTGGCCTCAATGAGGCACGAAAGTCGGCCCAGCATATCGACTACGACGTACTGCTGCCCTACATCATGGCCATGAACCAGTTTGGCGCGCTGCAGAAGCAACTCAAGGCGGCCAGTGCCGACGGCTATGTTCCCCTTGCCTTCCGCCAAAGCCTGCAGAGCGACGCCTGGACGGGTGGCTTTTACCCGTACTTCGTCTTCCTGAACCACGACCTCCAGCCCGTCGAGCGCGGGAACCGCTGGGGCATCGGCCGGTGGAGCAGCGGCAGGGGGCGGCGGGGCGAGCGGGAGCGCGTAGGGTGTCTGGGTGCGAAAGGTGGCGCTGCCGTTGGGTCGCCCGGGGCTCACGGCCCAAGGTTGGCCCGGGCTGAACAGTACAGCCTCTCCGAGGCTATTTGGGTGGCGTGCGGACGGGGTATCTGTAACGCGATCCGCCCCGGTCCGCCGTCGTCCATGATTGGCGAGGCGCAACGCTTTGTAGGGGCGGACCTATGTGTCCGCCCGGCAGCCAGACCGCCGGAATCCCGGTTGGGAACGCCGATTCCGGCCCGGAATGACGCGGTCTGGCGGACCGGGCGGACACATCGGTCCGCCCCTACCGAACGAACATTCGTGGCCAAATCGCACCGCCCCGGCATCCTAGCCGGTCTTTAGCCGGCTTCGTGGAGGTAGCCCGGGGGCTTTGAGCCCCGGGCGACACCTGGGCGACTTCGCGATCCTGCCCCGGGCGCCACCTATACGGCGCAGCCCCAACGACCTACCCTCCAGGACTCCGCTACACCGGGATGTCTGGAGACGCCTTTTCCCAGAAGAGTTTGAAGCGGTTTTTCAGGGCCAGGTTCTCGGGGAGGGACAGGTTCGGGTCAGCGGCCAGGATCGCCTCTGCCGCTTGACGAGCTTCGTGGAGCAGGCGGGTGTCGAAGGCGCCGTCGATCCAGGCCATCTCGGGTAGGCCGCTCTGGCGGGTACCGATGAAATCACCGGGGCCGCGCAGCTCAAGGTCCTTCTCCGCCAGGACGAAGCCGTCGCCAGTGTCGACCATCGTCTGGAGACGCTCTTCACCGATCGGGGACGACTCGTCGGCAAGCAAGAGGCAGTACGACTTGGTCCCACCCCGGCCAACCCGACCGCGGAACTGGTGCAACTGGGCGAGGCCGAAACGGTCCGCTCCCTCGATCACCATCACGGTCGCATTGGGGACATCGATGCCAACCTCGATCACCGAGGTCGCGACCAGGATGTCGAACTCGCGGTCCCGGAATGCGGTCATGACGGCGTCCTTTTCGCGGCCGCTCAGGCGGCCGTGGATCAGGCCGACCCGCAGATTTGGGAAGACCTCGTTTTGCAAGCGTTCGGCTTCGGCCACCGCGGCCTTGGCCTCGATTGCCTCCGATTCCTCGACCAGCGGGCAGATGACGAAGACCTGATGGCCGGCCGCCACCTCTGCTCGCACGAGGTCGTACGCCTCCTCACGGTCGAAGCCGACGTAGCGGCGGGTGTCGATCGGCACTCGGCCGGGCGGTAGCTCGCCGATGACGGAGACGTCGAGATCGCCGTTGATGACCATGTTGAGCGTGCGCGGGATCGGCGTGGCCGACATCGAGAGGGTGTGCGGCTGTGCGTCTTCGCCTTTGCCGGGAAGAATCGAGCGCTGGCGCACCCCGAAGCGGTGCTGCTCGTCCACGACGGCCAACCCCACCCGGGCGAACGTAACAGTGTCCTGGATCAGGGCGTGGGTGCCGACGAGCACGTCGATCTCACCACTGGCCACGCCGCTGAGTGTCTCACGCCGCTCGACCGTCTTGGTGCTTCCGGTCAAAAGGGCGACGACCGGACGATCCTCGACCGGGAGGTGGGCATAGAGACCGCGGAAGCTGTGGAAATGCTGCTCGGCCAAGATCTCGGTCGGGGCCATGATCGCCGCCTGGGTGCCGTTCGCCACGGCGACGAGTGCGGCGGCCGCCGCGACGACGGTCTTGCCCGAACCGACGTCACCCTGGATCAATCTGGTCATCGGCTGCGCCAGGGCGAGGTCAACCAGTACCTCGCCCAGGGCTTGCTCCTGGGCTCCGGTCAGTCGGAACGGCAATCCGGAGCGGAAGCGGTCAAGCAAATCCAGGTCGATGGTCATCGGGATGGCGTTGGCCGACTTGCGCGTCTGCCGGGAAAGCACGTGGCCGATCTGCAGCGAAAGCAGATCGCCAAAGGCAAGCCGCGATTGAGCCAGCTCCAGTTCGCCGTACGAGTCCGGATAGTGCACCTGCTCATAGGCAGTCGCGAGGTCCACCTTGTTGAACCGGTCCCGCACCCACTGGGGCAAGAAGTCCTCGATCCGGCCCTGGGTTGCGTCCAGCGCCGCCCGGGTCAGGCGCCGCAGCGTTTTCTGACCGAGGTCCTTGGTGAGGGGATAGACCGGAATCAGCCTGCCGGTTGAGAGACCGGCCGAGCCGGCCCGCTCCCACTCCGGATTGGTGAAGCTCATCGGGCCGTACTCGCCCTGGACCTGACCCGCGATGACGATCTCGTCCCCGACGGCCAGCTCCCGGGCGATGTAGGGGTTGAACCAGGTGACGCGGATCCAGCCGGAGCCGTCGGCCAGCTTGGCCTGCACGCGAGGCGGACCGCTGCCCCGGATCTCCTTGATCTCGATGATCTCGCCCCGCACGGTCACATCCGATCCGGACGGCTCGCGCAAGACGGACGTAATTGCCGCCGTCTGGCTGTAGTCGATGTAGCGGCTGGGGGCGAGTTCGAGAAGGTCGACCACCTTCTGGATCTTGGCCTTGTGGCCCTCCAGCGTCCTGGCGATCTTGGGACCGACCTTGGGCAGGTCGGTCACCGGCGCGTCGGGAGAGAGCGACAGCACCCGGACAGGCGCCGCCGCGCGCGGGGGCTTCTCCGCGGATTTAGCGCGGCCTGGCGCGACGAGGGCGCTCATTTTCCCCATTTCGGGAACGGGTGACTCAGGCGCGATCAGGAAGGGACGCAGGGCCTTCAGGCCGTTGGCGATCTGGGTGAGCTCGTCCCGGTGCTGTTCGGTCGGCAGCATCCGGAACCGATCGAGCCGATCGGCCAGCAATTTCAACTCGGCCGAGACCTGCTCGGTGGCGGCATGGGCCTGAAGCAATTCAACCGCGCGGCGGGCCTGGGGAATGAGGCGGCGATCCCGCCCACCGCTCCGCCACTCCTGGCGGAGCAAGTCCAGCGCGTTGTCGAGGGGCTCACTCTGCCGGGCGGATGCGCCGGCTGGATACGATGGTTGTCTGCGGTAGGTGCTCACGTTGTGTCGGTCCGGAGGGGGCCACCAGCGCGGCGGCATAGTCGGAGCATGCACAATTGTACCCCGTGGCCGCCCTCCATCCCCTAGTTTTTCCGCCGGACAGGCACCACGCCGAGCGCGCCGGGACCCGCATAGGTGGTCACGACCGGGCCAATTTCACCGATGAGGATCTCGTCCGGCGACACCAGATCGGAGAGGCGTTCAGCCATCGCCTTGGCGTCCGATTCGTTCCCGACGTGATAGACCGCCAAGGCCTCAAGCGGACCTTGCTCCCGGATCAACTCGAACATCCGGTCCAGCGCCTTGCGCCAGGTGCGCACCCGTTCCAGTGGCGTGACCTGACCGTCGCGGATGGTCAGCACCGGCTTCAGACTGAGGACCGATCCGACCAACGCCTGGGCTTTGCCGATCCGCCCGCCCCGGCGAAGAAACTCCAGTGTCTCCAGCACGACGAAGATCTGGGAGCGCGAAATAGCATCCGTCGCCGCCGATTCGACCCCGTCCAGATCAGCGCCGTCCGCGGCGGCCCGGGCAGCCGCCAGGGCTCCCAGCCCCAGGTGGATCGACACCGTGCGGCTATCGAGGATCCGCACCCGGGACGATTCGACCGAATCGGCGGCCAGCCGCGCCGCGTTGAAGGTTCCCGAAAGTTCCGATGCAATGGTCACGCACAGCACGTCATGGCCCCGCTCGATCTCTTTCGAGAAGACCTCGGCGAAGGCGGTAATCGGCGGTTGGGACGTGGTCGGCGGGATCTCTGATGCTTTGAGCCGGGTCAGAAACTCGGCAGGCGTCAACTCGATCCCGTCTTTATACGACTGGTCGCCGAAGGTAACAGTCAACGGCACGGACGTGATGCCGTGGCTGGACTTCACCTGCTCGGGCAAATCGCTCGTCGAATCGACGACGACCGAAACCGGACGACCCGCTCCTGTTGTCATGACCGGCGCCTCCAGCGCGCTATCTCGATTCCACATCCGCGTGGCGCGGGTGATTATCTACCGATCGGCGCGGACCGCTACACCCATCGCGCCGGGTCCGAGATGGGTGAGGAGAACGCAGCCAAACAGAGCAATCATGACTTCGGTGTCCGGCGTCAGTTGCTGCAACCTGGCCGCCAACGCCTGCGCTCCGGCCAGATCGCCACTGTGCATCACACCGATTCTGGTCACGTGGTCGATGTCCTGGACGAACTCGAGCAGGCCGTTCATCGCCCGTGAGCGCGTTCTGGTCCGCTCGTAGGGCACGATCAGGCCCTCGTCTATCCGCAGGATCGGCTTTAAGCTCAGGACCGAGCCGAGCAGAGCCTGGGCTTTGCCAACCCGTCCGCCCCGTTGCAAGTACTCGAGGGTCTCGGGGAAAAAGACGGCCTCATACGAGCCGGTATCAGCCCGGAGACGCTCCGCGATCTTCGCGGCTGGCATGCCGCCCTCCGCGAGTTCGGTCGCCAGGATCGTTTGGAAGCCAAGAGCAAGGGACGAAGTCAGCGAGTCCACGACGTGGACCGGAATCACATCCGCAACTGCTGCCGCGGCAACCTCCGCCGACCCCATCGTGCCGCTCAGGCGGCTTGAGATGTGGATCGAGACGACCTCGTCATGAGATTCCGCCAGGGACAGGTAGCGTTTTTCGAACCGCGTAGCCGGAGGGTGAGCGGTTGTCGGCAGCGTTGGTGCCGACTGCAGCAGCTCGAGGAAGCGTTCGGAAGTGATATCGACGCCTTCGTCGTACGTCTTGTCGTCGAAGACGACGCTCAGGGGGACAACGGCGATGTCGTACTGGGCCACGAGCGCCGCCGGTAGGTCGGCGGTGCTGTCCGTCACGATCGCGACTCGCCCCATATTCCGTCCTCCCGCACCCCTTCAGATCGCCACCCGGGGCGCGACGGCAATGGTAGCCGCTGGAGCACCCATCTTCCCCGGACTGACCTGATCTGACCCGCCTATTGGACTCCAATGATGTAGCGGTAGTGCGCCTGGCCGCCGTCCAGGACCTGGATTTCGAGATCGGGATTGAGTTCGAGGAGTATGCCCTCGAGCGATCCTGCGTCGTCTTCGGTGGCGCCGGCTCCCAGGAAAACGGTCACCAACTCGGCCGCGGCGATGTCGATCCCGGCCAGGGCCCTCCTGATCACGTCACCTTCCTCCAGCCCGCTGGCAACGAGCCGATCGTCCAGGAGCACAATCCATTCGCCCTCGGCGACGGTAATGTCGTTGATCGTGGCATCGCGGACGGCCCGCGTCAATTCGATCGTGCGCACCGTCGCGACGGAGTCGGTCATGCGGGCGAGGTTGTCCTCGAGGTCACTGTCGCCGTTATAGGCCTCCAGCGCGGCCAGCCCCTGCGGGACCGACCGGGTCGGAATTACACTCACGCGCTTGGCGCTCATGCTGGCCGCCTGCAGGGCAGAGAGGATGACATTCGGATTGTTCGGCAGGACGATCACGTCGGCCGCGCCAACGCGCTCGATCGATTCGAGAAGCTCCTGGGTGCTCGGATTGTCGGATTGGCCGCCCTTGACGATTCCGGCGGCGCCCATCGAGCGCAGTGCCTCGGCCAGCCCTGGTCCCGGCGCCACGGCCAGTATCGCAACCGGACCCGTCTGTACCTCTTCTTCAGCCGGTTGTGGTTCGCGGACCGTCTCCCGCTCGGCCGTCAACCGCGAGGTCTGGCCCTGCATGTTGTCGATCTTGATCTGCTCCAGGTCCCCGAGCTTGACGGCATAGTCGAGGACAAGGCCGGGGTTGAGCACGTGGATGTGGACTTTGACGATTTTGTCGTCGCCGACGATGACGGCGGACTCGCCCATGGCGGCGAAATCGGCACGGGCCTGCTCGAAGTCGATGCCCTCGCCGAAGATCATGAAATTAGTGCAGTAGCCGAAGGCATCTTCCCCGTGCAGCTCTTCGAGGTTGTCGAGGAAGGCCATGTTCGCGCCAATCCCCGGACGTCCATCGCCGCCGGCCGGGAGTTCGAGGGACTCGCCCCGGGCAAACCGGCCGATGCCTTCAAGGATGTGGACGATACCCTGACCACCGGCGTCGACCACCCCGGCCTGCTTGAGAATATCGAGCAGATCCGGTGTGGTGGCGAGCGCTTCGACCGCGCCGGCGGTCGCCGCGGCCAACACCGAGAGCAACCCGACGCGCGCCAGGGCCGCGGCCTCCGCCCGCTCCGCCGCGACCCGGACCACCGTGAGCATCGTCCCTTCGACCGGCTTCATCACCGCCCGGTAGGCCATGTCGCGGGCGCCGAGCAGCGCTCGGGCGATGTCCTCCCCATCGATAACCTCACGTCCGGCCAGCCCGTGGGCAATACCCCGGAAGACCTGGGAGAGGATGACGCCGGAATTGCCCCGGGCACCGAGCAGGGCGCCATGCGCGATCCGGGCCGCCACCTCGCCGGCGTTGCCCCGCTCGTCTGGCGGGATCTTGTTCGCCTCTTCCAGAGCGGCGCGCATCGTCAGCACCATGTTGGTGCCGGTGTCGCCGTCCGGGACCGGAAAGACGTTGAGGGTATTGACCGCGTCCCGGTTGGCGCTCAGCCACTCGGTCGCCGCGGTGAAGGCCGCCAGCAATCCAACCCCATCCCAGGAGAGTTGCGGCGAATCGTCGTTCGGCGAAGCCGCCGGATCGGTGGGATCGGTTGGTCCATTGGTGGCGAGCGTCTGCTCTGACGCGTTGCTCACGTGCGACTCCTGCTAGGCACCGAACAGGCCGGATGGAGGCGGAGCATTGAGGGCTTCCCTCTGTCGCTTCGTCGAGACGGCAACAACCGGGCCTACCACTCTTCCCTACGATGCTCTCACATTCTGGTGCGAGGAGCGTTCTAGCCCAGGAAACGGAGTTGTTCTCTCGGTGGCATCGTGCTAGGATAGGCGCTTGACTAAGCGCCGTCCACCAGGTCGGCGCTCTCTCATGCGCCCCCGGCAACCCGGGTGGCGCACGGCAGAACGATCTGAGCATAAGCGCTCAATGTGCCCTGTACCTCAGCCAATCTGGCGGATCGGGCGTCTGGCGCAGTAGTACGACATGGAGGGACGCCCGTGGCCCAGTGTGAGGTTTGCGGCAAGACCAAGACGTTCGGCAGAAACGTGAGCTTTTCGAAGCGGCGGACCAACCGGGACTTCCGGCCAAACGTCCACCGCAAGCACGTCGTGATCCAGGGGCAGCCGGTTCGGGTCGACATCTGCACCCGCTGCCTTCGGACCCTCGGGAAGGAAGCTCGGGTCAAGTAGACCCTACGCTTCCTGATCCACCGGCCGCACCCCCGCTGCGGCCGCCCACAGGGCCCCTGGACCGATACCCCCGGGTCGCACCTCGAACGAGGTGCGACCCGGGGGTTGTTCGTCCCTTGCGCGCAGGACTAGGACCGGCCGCGTCATGGCGGCGGCGTCACAGTGGATTTTTGACAGTAATTCCTTGCTTTTCGCCGCCGCCGGGCGTATCGTGAGGTCCCGGGCGGTCAGGCGAGGCGCCATCGTGGTCCGCGACAGAGCACCACGGTTGCCCAAGTGGGCGATCGTGGCATCGGCTGAAAGGGTCTGGAGTGGCCGAGACGACGCGCGAATTCTCCGTGGCCGGGGCTCAACGCTATGACCATCGCAGCGCGGTGCGCTGGATCTGGTCCCACCTGCGCCGCTACCCGGGCATGCTCGTCACCTTCGTCGGTTGCAGCCTGCTTGCAAACACCCGTGCGCTCACGGCCGCGCTGCTCACCGGGCTCGCCTTCGACGAAGTGACCTCGTCCGATCCGGACCGGGGCCGGCTCACCGCGATCGTCATCGTCCTGGCGATCGCGGTTGCCGTTCAGAACCTGATGGACCTGTTCTCCGCCTTCGCCGGCGAATTCCTGGCGAAGCGGTTTCAGCGCGATGCCCGCAAAGAACTCTTCACGAGCCTGCTCGGCAAGAGCCAGACGTTCCACAACCGGCAGCGCATCGGCGACTTGATGGCCAGGACGACCAACGATGTCAGCCTGCTCTCCTGGATGATCACGCCCGGCATCGGGGTCACCAGCGACTCGATCGTGGTGACTGCCGCCGCCTTCTTCGGCATCGCGCTGTTGGACTGGCGGCTGCTGCTCGTCCCTACGCTCTTCCTCATTTCCGGGCTCATAACGCTGAGGATGTACTCTCGAGATCTCTCCCCGGTCTCGAACGAGCTGCGCGAGCACTTCGGCAAGACCAATGCTCGCTTGCAGGAGACGATCACCGGGATCGAGGTCGTCAAGTCGAGCGCCCAGGAAGCCGAGGAAGAGCGCACCTTCACCGCCAATGTGCGCCGCTATCGGGACCTCTTCGTCCGCCGGGGTGAGATCCAGGCACGCTACCTGCCCCTCCTCCTCCTGGCAATCGCGGCGGCGGGAGGCTTTGTCCACGGCGTTGCGCTCTATTCCGACGACCAGATCAGCCTGGGCGAACTCACCGCGTACATCGGGCTGATCGGCTCGCTCCGGGTTCCGGCCGGGCTCTCGATCTGGACGATCAATCTGGTCCAGCTCGGGCTCGTCGCGTCAGGGCGCATCCTCTCGTTGATCAAGGAAGAGACAGAGCTCGATCAGCAGACGGTCGGCTTCAACGAGCCAATGCGCGGCGAGATCGTCTTCGACCACGTCAGTTTTGGCTATGGCGGCAGCCGCGTGCTCAGCGACGTCTCGTTCCGAGTCGAGCCGGGGCAGACCGTTGCAATCGTCGGCCAAACCGGCTCGGGCAAGTCGACCCTGACCAAGCTGGTCAACCGCACCTACGACGTCAGCGACGGCGCCATCCGCATTGACGGGGTCGATGTGCGCGACTGGAGCCTCGACTCCCTTCGATCTCAGGTCTCAACGATCGAACAGGATGTCTTCCTCTTCTCCCGCTCGATCGCGTCGAACATCGCCTTCGGCGCCGGTCAGGAGACCGACCGAGGGGCCATCGAGGCCGCGGCCCGCGACGCCCAGGCAGATGGCTTTATCCGGGGCTTCAAAGACGGGTATCAGACGGAAATTGGCGAGCGCGGCGTGACCCTCTCCGGCGGGCAGCGCCAGCGGATTGCCATCGCCCGGGCGCTCCTGACCGACCCGCGCATCCTGATCCTCGACGACGCCACCAGCGCCGTCGACAGCGCCACCGAGGACGAGATCCAGCTCGCGATCAAGCGGATTCAGGAGGGCAGGACCACCCTGCTCATTACCCACCGGCTTTCACAGATCCGCTGGGCAGACAAGGTGTTGGTGATCCACCACGGCGAGTTGATCGCCGAGGGATCGCACGACGAGTTGATGGAGACGTGCGATCTCTACCGCCGGATCTTCTCGCGGTACGAGCCGGCCCTGCCGCAGGGTCTCGCCGCGGCGGCCGTCTAGGCAACCGCCATGTCAGGGGCCTGGAATCCATCGGGAACGTCGGAGGAACGGCCTGCGGCGCAACAAGGAGCGAACACGAGCGATGCCTGTGATCTCCCACGGCGACGCGGACGGCAAGCAGCGGGTCGCCGCGCTCTACACCCGTGTCGCCTCCGACTACGATGAGTATGGCCCGCCGTTCTTCGCACACGCCGGGAGCAGGCTGGTCGACCTTGCCGGAGCGCGACCGGGCGACAAGATCCTCGACGTGGCCACAGGACGCGGCGCAGCGCTCTTTCCGGCCGCCGAACGCATCGGGCCGACGGGTGTTGCGGTCGGCATCGACCTTGCGGCCGGTATGGTCGAATGCACTCGGAACGAGATCGCTCGCCGGGGCCTCGCGAACGCGGCGGTGGTCCGGATGGACGCCGAACACCTGGCGTTTGGGCCATCCGTGTTTGATCGGGTTGTGTGCGGCTTCGCCGTGTTCTTCTTTCCGGACGTGCCGCGCGTGCTGGCCGAGATCCGGCAGGTGCTCCGCCGCGGCGGGACGGTCGCGTTCGCGTTTACGCGCGGGACGGACCCACGCTGGAGCTGGTACGGGGAGCTGCTCCAGCAGTTTGGGGCGCTCGACGGATTAGAGCCAATGGGCGGAGACGCCGCAATTCGCAATGAGGGCACCCTGGTAGCTGCCCTGCAAGCCGCCGGCTTCGCCGGCGCGCGCGAGATTGTGGAGGAAACCGAGTTCGTCATCCCGGATGAGACGGCATGGTGGTCCTCCCTATGGACGCACGGTGAACGGAGGCCGCTCGAACGCCTCGACAGCGACACGCTCGCACGGCTCCGCAAAGCGTGCTTCCGGCACCTCCAGACGATCATGGAGCCGTCTGGCTTGCCGGTGCGGCAGGCGCACGTCTTCGTTCTCGCCAGAAGAATTTGACTCGCACGTAGGAAGGACGCTCGCCTGTGGGCTTCATCATGGACGGCCTCGACGCCGAGGGATACGACCGCCAATACGACGACCGGGCGCTCGTCCGCCGGGTCGCGACCTACTTCTGGCCGGACCGCAAGGTCATGGTTGGCGTTGCGGCGCTGGCGGGCGTCGCCTCGTTGCTCGACGTCGCCCTGCCGGTCCTCATCGCGCGCGGGATCGAGTGGCTGGAGGATGACCGCTCCCTGTCCACGGTCGGCTGGCTCGCCTTCGCCATTCTGCTTGCCGGCGTGCTTGCCTGGACGGCCAACCTCGTCCGCCAGTGGTTCACCGCCCGCGTCGTCGGCGATGTTGTCCTTCGTCTCCGCCTGGACGCGTTCCGGGCGGTGCTGAAGCGCGACATGAGCTTTTATGACGAGTACCCGTCCGGCAAGATTGTCAGCCGGGTCACCTCCGACACCGAGGATTTTTCCCAGGTCGTCACCCTGACCCTCGACCTCTTCGCCCAACTGCTCGTCGTCATAGGATTGGGAATCGTCCTGCTCGTGATCGACGTCCAGTTGGCCCTGCTGGCGTTCCTAATCGCGCCGCTGGTGACCGGAGTCGCGCTGGGGTTCCGCAAGATCGCGCGGCGGGCAATGCAGCGGTCGCAACGCTCCAACGCCATCGTCAATGCCAGCGTGCAGGAGGCTATGGCCGGCATCTCGATCGCTAAGAGCTTCCGACGGGAACGCGCCATCTACAACGAGTTCCTGCCGGTCAACCAACAGGCATATCAAGTCAATCTCCGGCTCGGTTTCATCTTCTCGTCGATCTTTCCGCTGTTGCTGGTCATCGCCGGCGCCGGCACGACCCTGATGGTCTGGGCCGGTGGAAACAAGGTGCTCGACGGTGACATCACCGCGGGGGAATGGTTCCTCTTCATCCAGGCGGTTGCCGCATTCTGGTTTCCCCTGACGAGTGTCGCCTCCTTCTGGAGCCTTTTCCAGCAGGGCCTGGCCGCCAGCGAGCGCGTCTTCGCCCTGGTCGATGCCGAGCCGCGGGTCGTGCAGACGGCCGACAAGCCGGCCCAGCGCCTGGATGGGCGGATCGAGTTCCGCGATCTCGTCTTCCGCTACTCCGAGCAGGAGACGGTCTTCGACGGCTTCGACCTGATCATCCCGGCAGGCGAGACCGTCGCCTTCGTCGGACACACCGGTGCGGGGAAGTCGAGCATCGGCAAGCTGATCGCCCGGTTCTACGAGTACCAGGGCGGCGAGATCCTGATCGACGGCAAGGACATCCGCGAGTTCAACCTGCTGTCGTATCGTCATCAACTCGGCCTGGTGCCCCAGATCCCGTTCCTGTTCACCGGCACCGTGGCAGACAACGTCCGCTATGCCCGGCCCGGTGCCACCGATGAGGAGGTCGAGCGAATCGCTCGAAGCGTCGGCCAGGGCGACTGGGTCGAAGGGCTGCCGAACGGGATGCAGTCCGATGTCGGGGAGGGTGGCCGGGGCCTGTCCCTGGGACAACGCCAGCTCATCGCTCTCGCCCGGATCATGCTGCAAGACCCCGCCATCGTCATCCTGGACGAAGCGACCGCCAGCGTCGATCCCCTGACCGAAGCCCAGATCCAGGAGGGGCTCGACGCCGTCCTGCGCGACCGCACTTCGATCGTCATCGCCCACCGCCTCTCCACCATCCGCCACGCCGATCGCATCGTCGTGCTGGAGAAGGGCACGATGGTCGAGGAGGGCAGCCATGACGCGCTGCTGGAGCGGGGAGGGCACTACGCCCACCTCTTCAACACCTACTTCCGCCATCAATCGCCCGATTACAAGCCGGGCGAGGGCTTTGCCCGGGTCGACGACCGCCTGCTTGCGTCGGGCATCGCCTAAAACCCCCGTCGCACAGCGGTCGCGTAATCGCGCCGCCCATGGAGATGCCCGCACGCATCGCCAGGTGTTTCACGGCTCAGTTGATCCGCAGGTCGAGCCTGGCGAGATTGATCCCGGAAGCCTCGACGCTCCAGGTCTCCCGGCCGTGGACGGAATGAAGCGCCGTGAGCGTGCCGGTCGTTACGATCTCGCCCGCGCTGAGTGGCACCCACCCAGGCCGGTCGTGCGACGCGGCCACGACGTCTGCGAGCGCACGTAACGGACTGCCAAGCACGTTGGTGCCCCCGCCACGTGCCTCCTCCACCCCCTCACGAGCCAGCGTGATCGTGAATACCCGCAGAGCTGCGACCGGATCGGATAGCACCGCGACCGGGACGGGCGGCCCAACGACAAGGGCGCCATGCACGCCGAAGTCGGCGACTGCATCGGCCGTTTGGACACTCCACCCGGGGAAATGGCACTGGACGATCTCATAGCCGAGGGCTATCCAGTCGACGTGCGCCAGAAGTTCGGCCTCCCCGGCGACCGCCGGAGGCGTTGTCCCGAAGTGCAGCACAATCTCCGGCTCAAGCCGCGGCTGCGCGAGGTGGTCGATATCGACTCCGCCTGGGGTTGTACCGAGGAACGTCACAGTGGTGTCGTAGACGGGGGCCCAGAATGGGGCATCGACGCCGAGGACGTCCCAGACCGCCCGGTTGGTGAACCCGAGCTTGCGGCCGATGGGTCGCTCGCCCCGGGCGTTGCGTTGGCGCATCAGTTCGGCACCGACCGCGTAGGCGGCCGCGAGGTCGAATCCCGCCACACGCGCCGTGAGCGGCGGCAGCTGCGTGGCACGGTCCAACGCGTTCATCAACTCGGAGCAGATCGCGTCGATGTCCATGGCGACCTTCCCAACGCGTGTCATGTCCGCGACACCTATTTTGGCTCAGGCAATCGATCCTGCCTGCTGGCATCTCGACGCTGCCTCGGCGGGTACTCCTGCGGGACCCGCTGCACAGATCTGTCGCACAATTAGGGAATGCAATCGCGCCTCACTTCCCCGCTCATCCTGACACCATCCCCGTCTTCGCGCCAGCACCTGACCGCAGTGGTCAAGCGCCTGGCCGCGGACAATGGCCTTGAGATCGCAGCAGTGACCTCCGCCGAGCCGTTTGAGGGACTCGCGGAATCGCTGGAGCGGCACATCGCCGCCGGCCATGTCGACGGGCTTGACTGGTTCACGCCCGAGCGCGCCAGGTTCTCGGCCTCGCCCCGCAACCTCCACCCGACCGCGCGCTCGATCCTCTCGGTCGGCGTTGCCTACTGGAGCATCGATCCGGGCAAACCGGACGATGGCGTCCTCCGCGGTCGGATCTCCCGCTACGCCTGGGGCGTCGATTACCACAATCTCCTCAAGGCGCGGATGCGTTCGTTCCTCGACGCGCTGGAGCGCGAAGTCGGGGAGCAGGTTGAGTCGCGGTCGCTGGTCGACACCGCCAGGATCGTGGACCGGGCAGTTGCGGTACGGGCCGGGCTTGGTTGGTACGGCAAGCACGCCTGCGTCATCATTCCCGGCCACGGCTCCTGGGTCATGCTCGGCGAGGTGTTGCTCGACCTCGACCTCGAGCCGGATCAGCCCCTCGACCGCGACTGCGGCCGCTGCTCGATCTGCATCGACCGCTGTCCCACCGGGGCGATCGTGGCGCCGTACACGGTCAACTCGCCCAAATGCCTCTCGTTCCAGACGATCGAGCAGCGGGGCGCGATCCCGCCCGAGATTCGCCCCTTCATGGGCGACTGGGTCTTCGGCTGCGATGTCTGTCAGGATGTCTGCCCGTACACGAAGGCGGCCCGCCCCGAACCTGACCCTGCCTTCCTGCCCAGGACGGTCGAGAACGCTTATCCGTCCCTCCACCGCCTGATCACTATGACGGACACCGAGTTCCGCGCCCTCTATCGGGGCACGCCCGTTACCCGGGCGAAGCGCCGCGGCCTGGCCCGCAACGCCGCAGTCGCCCTTGGCAACCTTGGCTCCGATGCCGACGTGCCCATCCTCATCGAGACGCTCGCTCACCACGACGAGCCACTGGTGCGCGGTCACGCAGCCTGGGCAATGGCCAGGATCGGAGGAGCCCGAGCAGTGGACGCCCTTGACCGCCGGTGCAGAATCGAGCCGAATGAAAGCGTGCGTACCGAAATCTCAACCGCGCTGGAAGGATCGGTTACGGCTCGGAGATGATCTCGGCGTCGAAGATGTTCTTGACTGCCTCGATGCGGCTGAGGTCGTCTTCGGTTGGGCCGCCCGAGGCGTTCTCGTCGCCGGAAACTGGCTCTACATCGGGCCGGTCCCCTGGATCCGCCTCGGCAACCCGCGAAGCGGGCTGATCAAACGTGGTGGTGGGCGCCGCCTGACTCGCGGGTGCGGCAGCCCGCCCGGGAGCAGTAGGTGCGGATGCCACGACATCGGTGCGCAGAACGCACGAGACGCTCACCGTGCGGCCGAGCAGTCGTCCCATCACGTCCTCGATGACCGGCCGGACATCGTCGGCGTTGAGTTTCGTCTTGTGGAAGTCGTAGGCCGTGGCGATCGTGATGTGGTCGGTCGTGACGACCACCGGATCTGCCTCCCTCAGGAGGGCCTCGATCCGCCGGTTGACGGCCTTCACGTCGCCACAGACCCGCGGCCACAACTCGACCAGGTGCTCAAGATCGTTCCCCGCGCCATTCGACCCAACCGTAGTGGCAGACGGCGCTGGGGAAGTGGGTACACTCGCCAGGGCCTGCGCAGCAGCAGCATTCCCAGAAGGCGCGGGAGGGGCCTCACGTAGCGCGCGACCGTGCGACGCCTCGGCCGCCGGCGGCTTGTTGCCAGGCCCCATGCGAATCCGGTCGCGCAGGGCCGTCGTCGGCGGCTTCGAGAGGAGATCCTGATTGGTGGAATTGACATCTTGAGACGTCGAACGTGGCGGTTCGGGCGTCTGCGTCGGGTTGGCCACTGGTGCGACCGCCACTGGAGCCGCTGCTGCCTGGATAGCGTTCGGATCAGGCCGGAGGATTCCGGCGACGAGGGCAATCTCTAGCGGCAGTTGGCCGTAGGGCGAATGGCGAATCCGGTAGTCGGTTTCGCTGAACCGGCGGGCAAGATCGGCCAGTTCTTGCAAATCGAACCGAGCCGCAAGCTCCTGAGCCTTGGAGTCGGCGTCCGGCGAACCTCCCGCCCGCTGGTGGAGCAGCACGCGCAGGTAGGCCACAAGCTGCCGGTTCAGCTGGCGGGGATCCTCCCCGGCCTCGACCGCGCCGTTGACCGTGCCCAGCGCCAGCGCGGCATCTCGATCGGCCAGAGCAGTGACAAGCGTCTCAACTCGGTCGTTGCGGCTGACCCCAAGCAGGGTGCGGACCAGATCCGCTGTGATCACGCCGTCCGTTTGGGCCTGGTCGCGGTAGACCGCCAATTGATCGAGCAAGCCTAGCGCATCGCGCAAGCTGCCGGTCGCGTGGCGAGCGATCACGGGGAAGGCATCAGGCTCGACGGTGAGGCCCTCAGCGTCGGCCACTGTCTGCAAGCGGGCGATCATCGCGTCGAGCGTTATCCGACGGAAGTCGAACCGCTGGCAGCGCGAGACGATGGTCGCGAGCAGCTCCTCCGGGTCGGTCGTCGCCAGCACAAACTTGGTGTGGGCGGGCGGCTCTTCCAGGGTCTTGAGGAAGGCGTTGGCCGCTGCGCCCGTGATTTGGTGCGCCTCGTCGATGATGTAGAACTTCGTGCGGAGCAGAGCGGGAGCGTACTTGACCCGTTCGCGCAGCTCTCGAATGTCGTCGATGCCGCGGTTGGAGGCGGCGTCGATCTCGATCACGTCGGTGGCGCCTCCCCTGGCGATCGATACGCAGGCGTCGCAGGCGCCGCACGGGCGAACCTCCGGATCGGGGTCCTGGCAGTTGACCGCCTTGGCGAGCAGCCTGGCCGTTGTCGTCTTGCCGGTGCCGCGCGGCCCGCAAAAGAGGTAGGCGTGGCCGATCCGATTGAGACGAATGGCATTGCGCAGCGTCTGAACGACGTGCTCCTGCCCGACCAGATCGTCCTGATCGAACGATTGGGGTCGGTACTTTCGATACAATGCCAGGGTCTGGGCGAACCCGGATTCCTCGTGTGACGTGCTGGGTGCCGGCAATGAATCGGGTAGATTCTGGACGGAATCCGGCGTTGCTGGTGTTTCGTCGGGAAGATCGAAGAGGCTCGGAGCCGTCATCCGTGAGAACCTTCCAGTGCGGGGGCGGAGATGCGAGACCAGCGGCCGTTGCATGTTCGTACACAGGAAGTATAGCCAGTCTGGCTCCGCCGAAGTAGTCTTGCAAGACCGGTGATCAACGATCGAAGGGGTCTCCGTGGGGACGCTCTACCTGGTGGCCACACCGATCGGAAACCTCGAAGACATCACCGCCAGGGCTCTGCGCGTGCTCGCCGAGGTGTCCCTCATCGCCGCCGAAGATACCCGCCACACCGGCCGTCTCCTCAGCCACTTCGGGATTTCTACCCCAATGGTCAGCCTCCACCAGCATAACGAGCGCTCCCGGCGTGAGCGCCTGCTCACCGCGCTGGAGAGTGGGGACATCGCCGTCGTTTCGGACGCGGGCACGCCCGGCATCTCCGATCCCGGGTTCGACCTCGTCGCCGCGGCGATCGCCAGCGGAATCGCCGTCAGCCCAATTCCTGGACCATCATCGGTCATCGCGGCCGTCAGCGCCTCGGGCCTCGTACCGGGTCCGTTCGTCAATCTGGGATTCATTCCTCGGAGCGGGGTCGAACGCCGTCAACTGCTGATGCGCGCGGGGCAAACCGGCTTCCCGATCGTGCTCTTCGAATCGGCCAACCGATTGGCCGTCACACTGGCCGAGCTCAAGGACCTTCTTGGCGACCGGGAGGCGGTCGTCGCGCGTGAGTTGACCAAACGCTTCGAGGAGTTCCGCCGGGGCTCTCTCTCGGACCTGGCCGCCCACTACGCGGCAGAGCCTGCCCGTGGTGAAATTGTCTTGGTCATCGGCGAAGCGGCCCTCGACGCCGCCGATGAAACTGACCCCGAGGCCATTATCGCCTCGCTCCTCAAAGCCGGGCTCAAGCCAAGCGCCGCCGCCAGAGAAGCGGCCGCACTCACCGGCCTGCCGCGCGCCAACCTCTACGCGATCGCGATGGCATTGGGTAAGGACTCGGTCCGCGGGTCCTAGGACGGGTTGCGACGTCTCCCCGTCGCCCTGAGTGGCAACGCCGCCGTGGTCAGGGAGCACCGTCTCGGCGTCGCCCGAGGGTCGCAACGCCGCGGCGCGTCGTGGATTTCGCCCCCTTGGGCAACGGGGAATCGCGGCAACCCACCGCAGCGAGCAGTCCTGTCCTATCCGACCTGGAAGGCGAGTTTCCTGTGTCTCATCCGGATGCTCTGCAGAATCCCCTGGGCGATGAGGAAGGACCACAGGGACGAGGCGCCCGAACTGACGAACGGCAGCGTAATACCGGTCACCGGCATCAAGCCCAGATTCATGCCGATATTGACGAACGCCTGAAAGAAGAGGGTCGCGCTGACGCCGACCGCCACGAGCTGACCGAACGAGTCCTTCGACGTCTCGACGACTGCCAGGCAGCGCCAGAGCAGGATCCCGTAGGAGAGGAAAAGGGCCAACATCCCAACAAAGCCGAACATGCCGCTGGCATGGGCGAAGATGAAGTCGGACTCGCGCACCTTGAGCAACTCGGCCTGGCTCTGGGATCCGCCCAGCAATCCGGCGCCAAAGAGCTCCCCTGAGCCGATACTGATCCGGGCCTGGATGATGTTGAACCCATCGCGGAGCGGATCCCGATCCGGGTCATACGAGACGAGCAACCGCGTCTTCTGATAATCGTGGAAGACGAACTCCCAGGCGGAAACGAAGGCGGGACCCGCCAGCAGGATCAGCATGCCGAAGTACTTGCGGCTGGTCGGGGCGACGAGCAGGATCGACAGCCAGATCACACCATAGACGATCGTCGTGCCGAGGTCGGGCTGGAGGAAGACCAGGCCCATCGGCACCGCCGCGATCAGGCCGGAGACGACGAAGTTGCCGAATTCCCGCATCTCCGAGCCGCGTGATGAGACAAACGACGCCAACGCGATGATCGTCGCGATCTTGCCGAACTCAGATGGCTGGATCGAGATATTCCCGGGGAGCGTGAACCAGCGTTGCGATCCGGCGATCTCCGTGCCGACCCCCGGGACGAGGACGGCGACGAGCAAGAAGACGGCCAGACCGTACAGGATCCAGGCAAGGGTGTTGAAGAAGCGGTAGTCGATCGCGGAGACGATGAACATCATGATGACGCCAAGAAAGGCGAAGATGCCCTGCTTGACGCCCAGGTTGGCGTAGACCAGTGGCCCGCCACCTTCCGCGCTCCAGATCGCAACCACGCCGAAGAACATCAGCACGATCGAGGTAATCAGCAGGAAGGGATCGAAATCACGCCAGCGCAGCCCGCCGCCTAGGCTGCGGTCGGCAACGCGATGCCGGGGCAGACCTCCAAGTGCGATAGCCATCGCTAGAGCACCACGTGGTCGTTCATCACGATGTGGAACGCGCACTCCAGGTGCTCCGCCGCGCGGCGGCTCATCAGCATGCGCGACAGAAAGATCTCGAAGTACTGCATCACCGGAGCCACCTCGGTGTCGATGGTCAACTCCAGGGTGATCGTCTTGGCGGCGCTATCAGCTCGCAGGAAGGAGGAGGTCGCCGCGTAATTGACCTGATCGTGCTGGTCGAAGGTGGCGGGGTCGGGGTTGCGCACCCGCGACCGGTGCACATCGGACTTGTCGGCCAGGATGAGGGCCGCCGAAACGGGATGCACCGGCTCACCGAGGCGGCCGCTGTCATCGCCGTGGGAGCCGATTGCCCCGAGCACGATGGCCGTGTCCTCGGGAGAAGCCCCAAGTCGCCGTAAGATCGGGTAGGCCATCACCGCACCGGTGCCGGCGTGGCCGTGGCGACTGACCACGTTGCCGATGTCGTGCAGATATCCGGAAACCGCCGCCAACTCCTGCTGGCGGGCGTCGTACCCGAGTAGGCGCAGGATATTTCGGGCAATGTTTGAGACCAGTCCAACATGGCGGAAGCCGTGCTCGGTAAACCCGAGGACGCCGAGATTCTTGTTTGCCTGGCGAATGTAGGCCTGGACCTCAGGGTCGTTCTTGACGCCATCGAGCGACAGGCTGGCCTCGGCGGGAGCGCTCGGCGGCTCCTGCCCAACCTCTGGGTGGGTTTGCTTCCCGGTCGCCCCTACCGGCACCACAACGACGTTGTCGTTGTCGCTGGTGATGTCGATCGCGACGCTGTTCGCAACCGGCACGGGATTTTCGCTGGGGTTGTTTGCCGTCACAAGGTTTACTCCACCTTCGCCTGCGGTATCCGAGTATAGGGCGCTCCACCCTGCCCGGACAATCACGCACCGGAGTCCACCGCCACGTTCGGGTCCAACCGTGCCGGCTTAATGGGTCCACCGAACACCGTGGCCGCCGTCGCCCCTAGCCTCGGAGCGGCTGTAATGTTTAGCCCGGGCCAACCCTGGGCCAACCTTGGGCCAACCCTGGGCCGTCAGCCCCGGGCGGCCGGGGACACCCGGCCAACCGTTCCGACGAGCGCTCTAGGAGATGGCAAAGGCATCGGCGGGATTGTCGACGAGAAGCCGGCGCACATCCGGAGCGGTCAGCCCGGCCTCCATCAGGAGCAGGGGGAACGACTCGACCAGGAAGACCAGGCCTGGCGCACCGCCGTAGGCTCGTAGATACGACCGGCGGGCGAGATCACCGGAAATCAGCAATCGGTTCCCGAACCCCGCCTGGACCAGCCGGGCGATCATCGCCGCCCGGTCGGCATCCGGAGCGTACTTGTCCTTCGACACTTGATCGAACGAGACCCAGGCGCCAATGTCGAGGAGCCCCGTGAGGTGCTCCTCATCCAGCCGGTAGTCCTGGTGGCAGAGAATCACGCGCGAAGGGTCGACGCCTTCGTCTGCCAGGATCGCAAGCTGTTCCCGAGCCATGGTGCCGCGATCGCAATGAGTCAGTACCACGGCCCCGGTGGCCCGTTGCGCCCGGGCGGCGCCTCGTAAGGCGACCTCTTCCAATGGGGTGATCTGGTTGAAACTCGTACCGGCCTTGATCGCGCCGGCGCGGATCTGGGTGCCGTCGATTCCCGCGGAGATCTCGGTCACGCAGACCGCGGCGATCTCGTAGGCGGACTTGCCCGCCAGGTGGCGTCCCGAATGGGCTTCTTTGTGATACCCGGTGACCGCAACGAGATGGACCGGCGCACGAGCCGCGACCCAGTGAAGGGTACGGATATCCCGGCCGTAGCTCGCGGTCGTGGCGTCGACCACCGTTCTGCCGCCGGCGGCATAGAGATCTTCCAACTCCGCCAGGGCGGCGTGCGGATCGTCCAGAATCAGATCGGGATCGGGAGTCTCGTCGATATACCTCGGCGGTTTCGCGATGACGTGCTCGTGCGTCAGGGTCACACCGGCCTCTTCCGGCCGAATCGGACCCAGCACCGTGATGATGTGCGGCTGGGATACATCGAACGGCGGCGCGTCCAGATCATCGTCCGGCTCGTACCGCTCGCCCGGCTCCAGTCCGTAGTCGTATTCCCGCTCGCTCGCGGACAAGAACGCCATCGCCTACGGGATCGCCGTCACCATTGCGCCGTCAACCCCGATCGCAACGCCAGAGACATAGGACGCGGCTGGTGAGAGCAGGAAGGTGGCCAGGCGGGCAAGCTCCTCGGGTTCGCCGTAGCGGCCGAGCGGGATCTGCTTGCTCATCTGCTCCTTCTGCTCCTCCATCGTGATGCCCTGAGCGTCGGCCCGCACCTTATCCAGCTGGAGGATGCGATCGGTGTTGAACCGTCCCGGTGCGATCGTGTTCACGCGGATACCGGGTCCCAGCGTACGCGCCAGCGTCTTGGCCATGGCCGCCACGCCGGGCCGGAGCACGTTCGAGGAATCAAGATTCGGAATTGGCTGCCGCACCGACGACGAGGTGATGAACAGGACGGAGCCGCCATTGGTCATCTTCGGCACGAGCAGGCGCAGAAGCCGAATCGGACCGCCGATCAGCAGTTGGAACGATTGCGCCCACTGCTCGTCGGTCAAGGAGAGGACTTCGCCGGGGGGCGGGCCGCCCGCGTTGACCAGGACGCCGTCCAGTCCTCCCAGCTTCTCATCGACGGCGGCGGCCACCGTCTCGGCCGAGTCCGGCGCGCCGATGTCGATCACGGCGTAGCTGGCTCCCGAGCCGATCCCGGCGGCAACACCCTGCAACGCCTTCTCGTCGCGGGAGAGGAGCAGGACCTGCGCCCCCTCCTTTGCCAGCCCTTCGGCGACGGCGCGCCCCAAACCCTTGCTGGCGCCACCAACCACGAACTTCTTCCCGGTCAAACCCAGATCCATCGGATGCAACTCCTTGGCGCGGTCGTGCGCGCATGACGAGCGTGTCGGGACCGTCTACGCCGGCTAGGAGACGGCGGTGCGCATCTCCAACCGCTCCAACAACGTCTCCAGCGAAGCGAGCAGGGTCGGATCGGCGACGGGAGCGGGCTGGCGCACGGTCGCGTGGGCGATGGCGCCGCGGCGACGCAGGATCTCCTTGCGCAACCCGACACCTGCCCCCGGCTGGGCCTCGAAGACGATCACCGGCAGGGCTTCCTCGAACGCGCGGAACGCGGCCTCGACGTCGCCTGCGCGGTAGGCAGAGACGATCCGGACCAGAACATCCGGCAGGGCGAATCCGGTCATCGTGCCGATCGATCCGGCTTCGAGCTCCTGCATCAATGAAACTCCGCCCAGGCCGCCGAGAACGGTATACGCATCCGTCTTGCTCAAGAGGGTGGCGGTCTTCGGGCCGGTCGGCGGCGCTTCGAGCTTGACCACGCCGCCCGGTGGCAGGACCCCGGCCAGACCGACGATGAAATCGACCGGCATGTTGACGCCGCTGGAGGCGGGGTGGTCCTGAACGACGACCGGGATCGGCAGATTTTCGGCGATCCGGGCGAAGTGATCGTGGAGCGCCGGACCGGCCGCGCTTCCCACCGGCGGCGAGACCATCACAGCCGTCGCGCCGGCTTCAACCGCCTCAAGGGCTCTCGCTCTGGTGACCACGGTCGATTGGTGGGTAATCCCGACGGTGACCTGCATACCCCTGGCCGTATCGACGGTCGCCCGGATAACGGTCTGCCGCTCGGCGTCGGAGAGGCGATCGGCCTCGCCGAGCACCCCGAGAATGAGAACACCGTCGCAGCCCGCGTCGGCGCAGTAGCCGACGAGGGAATGAATGCTTTCGACGTCGAGGGATTCATCGCGGAGAAACGGGGTCGCCATCACGTTGTGGACCCCCGGGCGCAGCGTCACCGGTCTATCTCCTCTAGCGGTATCAACACGCAATCGAACGGACGAACGGATTTTCGACCGGCTGGCATTGTACCGGCGTCCGGCGTTCGGCGTTCGGAGAGAAGGACCTCACCCCCTACCCCCTCTCCTCTGCGGAGGAGAGGGGCGGTTGCGGAAGGCCGTCTCCGGAGGCGGAGAACAACCCCCTAACCCCCGGCCCCCTTCCCCCCGTCGTGGCGGGGTGAAGGGGGAGGGTCGGCGCCTCGAAGGGGGCGGTTTGGGCGGTCGATGGCCTAGTGGTCCGCACGTCGCTACTACTCCATCCATCCCGGGGTGGTGGGGTGGATCGGGGAGCGGGGTCTACAGGGGCTCGACCGCGGGGGACTTCCCCGGGGAGCGCGCGCTGGGGCCTGGATGACGGCTGGAAACCCGAGCCGGGCAAGGTGGGGCGCTGCCCAGGCCCGCGCCCTTGCCGGGCGTGCCGCTTACCCGCATTGTATCAGAACATATGTTCGTGTCAAGCGCGAAACGTTGGCAGCCGGACGTCTGTCTTAAGATAGAGACGGTGTTTACCTCCACACGTTTCAAGCCTCACCCAGCCCAAGGGATGGGTGCGACAGTAAAGCTTTCAGTCTGCTTTCGCTAGATTCGAACTAAGCTCGACTTTGGCCATTTGGAGCGTCGCGCGGCGGTAGGGTAGGCTCGTCACACTCTGTCAGGAGGAGTGACGATGCCTACCCCGCCACCCGCGATGCTACCCTTGCTCGCCCCGTTCGCGCCACACTTCTCCCGGCGCGTCTGGCCGCACGCCCTGGTCCTGGCCGTCGGGGCGGTCCTCGCGCCCGGCCGGCGCACGGTCGCCGCCGCGCTGCGGGCGATGGGGCTGGACCGGCGCGCGGGTTTCGAGCGCTACCACCGGGTCCTCAACCGCGACCGGTGGTCCGGTTTGGCCGTCGGCCGGACGCTGCTCGGCCTGCTCGTCGCCGCGTTCGTCCCCGATGGGCCGCTCGTCGTCGGCATCGACGAGACGGTCGAGCGGCGGCGAGGGGCCAAGATCGCGGCCAAGGGGATCTACCGCGACGCGGTGCGCTCCAGCCGCGCCCACTTCGTCAAGGCCAGCGGGCGGCGCTGGGTCTGCGTGATGTTGCTCGTGCCCATCCCGTGGGCGGGCCGCACCTGGGCGCTCCCCGTCCTGACGGCCCTGGCCCCCTCCGAGCGCTACGACCGGGAGCACGGGCGGCGGCACAAGGCGCTGACCGACTGGGCCGGGCAGTTGCTCCTGGTGGTGCGGCGCTGGTGGCCCGACCGCCCGCATCGTCGCGGTCGCCGACGCCACCTACGCCGCCCTGGGGTTCCTGGCCCGGTGCCGCGCCTTGCCCACCCCGGTCACGGTCGTCACGCGCCTGCGGCTCGACGCGGCCCTCTACGAGCCGGCCCCGCCGCGGCGACCGGGGCAGATCGGGCGACCCCGGCGCAAGGGGCGGCGGCTGCCGACGCTCGCGGCCCACGCGGCCGACCCCGCGACCGCGTGGGCGCCGGTCACCGTCGCCACCTGGTATGGGCCGGGGCGAGCGCGCCGTCGAGGTCGCGACGGGCACGGCGGTCTGGTACCACACGGGGCCAACCGCTGGTGCCCCTGCGCTGGGTGCTGGTCCGCGACCCGGCCGGGCGCATTCGACCCCCAAGCGCTGCTCTGCACCGACCCGACGGCCAGCCCCGAACAGATCCTGGGCTGGTTCGTGCAGCGCTGGCAGCTCGAGGTCACGTTTGAGGAGGCGCGCCGCCACCTGGGGGTCGAAACCCAGCGCCAGTGGTCCGAGTTGGCGATCCGGCGCACGACGCCGGCGCTGCTGGGCCTGTTCTCGCTGGTGACGCTGTGCGGCCCACCCGCACCTGGCCGCCGACGCGCCGCGTCCGGCAGGCCGCCTGGTACCCCAAGCCCCGCCCCACGTTCGCCGACGCGCTCGCCCTGGTCCGGCGCCACGCTGTGGGAGCACGCGACTTTTTGCGCGTCGGCTCGCCCCGGCGACATGGTGAGAAGTACCGCGCGCGGTGGTGGACCGCTTGACCGACGCGCTCTGCTACGCGGCCTGAAAGGGCCAAAGTCGAGCTAAGAGGACGTTTCAAAACTCGGAGGTTATGTTCGGATCATCCACACACGAGCGTGGCCGACCCCAAGGGAACTGAGAAGGAGGACATCGCGGACGGCCAGCCGCGCTCCGCAACCTCACCCTAGAGGGTGCGTGACCGGCTCGTCCTGCGGAGCGGGCGCGGACGAGCCGGTGCTCCACGTGTGGCCTGTCCCGCGTTCATGCTCACACTGCGGCGCGTGTCACGCCGTCACGGAGTCGGTGACGTGACCAGCAGGCGTCCCTTGGAGTCGTCCGCCGATGCCGACCAACGCTCCGCCGACCTGCCGGCGCATCAGTCCGACGACGGACGCCGCCCGCCGGGGGCGGCTCCCTCCGGTGGGCACCGAGGTCTCCCGTAGCCACCCCTCGCGGCCGACACGCGCAACCCGCGTCGCATGGTCCGCGTACCGAAGATCTAGATCTGTCAGATTGATCATGATGGTCTCCTCTCGTCGCTCCGTTGGGCCGACCGCATCCGATCGGAACGACATCATCATGGCGGACCGCATCACGACCCACATCGGACGGTGTACGCATCGCGGGGTCGTATTTGCCGCGCAGATAGGGCACGGCGGGGTCGTACGGCGCCGGGCCAACGACCGCCGGCGCCGTACGTATGGATCCGACGCGATACGTAAGGAGCCGTGCCCGAAGGGGAACGCCGAGGATCAGATCAGGCCGTGGCGGAGGGCGAGGGCGACCGCCTCCGCCCGCCCCTCGACGTCGAGCTTGGCGAAGATGTGGGTCAGGTGGGTAGTGACCGTGCGCGGGCTCACGAAGAGGGAATGGGCGATCTCGGGATTCGACCGGCCAGCCGCCACCAGCCGCAACACCTCGGCTTCCCGCGCCGAGAGCCGGGGCCCAGTGTCGACCGGGGCCGGCCGCGCGGCAAGCCGGGTCGCGAGGGCATCGACGCGGGCGAGCATTGGCGCCGCTCCCAGGGGCTGGCCGATGGCGCGGACCTCCGCCAGCAGCCGGGTCGTCTCCGCGGTCTTGCCCTCGGCGGCGCGGAGCTCGGCCAGCGCGAGCAGCGACAACGCCCGTTCGTAGGGCGCGGCGCAAGCCTCGGCCAGCGCCAACGCTTCCAGAAGGTGCGACTCAACCTCGATAAGCTGCGCCGAATCGGTTGCGAGCTCGCCGAGCAGCCGGTGGGCAGCCAGGAGCGCCAGTGGCTGCCGCGGCGTGGTCGCCTCCGCCAACGCCTCAGCCGCCGTCTGCCGAGCGCGGTCCTGATCGCCGACGACGCGGTGGTAGCGCGCCCAGAGGAGCCGGACGTCCGCGCGCCACCGGACAGCTCCGCTCCACGTCGACCACCGGTCGACCGCCGTCAACCAAGTTGCGGCCGTCGAAAGATCGCCGTCGTCCAGGGCCAGGTTCGCCCCCAGAAACAGCAACCCGATGGCATGCCGATAAATATGCTGCCCGGGTTCGGCGGCCGCCCCCGGTGGCAGCCCAGCACGGACGTGCTCCCACGCCGTCGCCCGATGCCCTTGCCACCGCGCGAGCGCCCCGAGCACATGCAATGCGCTGTGATGAAGCGCTTGGGCGACGGTTTCCAGTAACGTGCGGGCAAGCTGCGCTGCCTCGTCCCATGCGCCCTCGAGGAGCAAGGCATCGAATGCGAATCGCCAGACCCATCCCTGGGACAGGTTCTGTACACGCGCGCCGGCCTCCCGGATCTCCGCGAGGAGGAACCGGCGGGTTGCAACGTCGGTGGACCGGAACGGGAGGATGACCTCCGTCAGTTCCTGACCGAGCGGGATACCGACCAGGAGGAGGTGGTCGATGGCGCGATAGGCCGCCAGGGACCGCCGGAACCCCGCCTGCGCCGGCTCGGGGTGGCCCATCGCGGCTTCTGCCAGCGCGACCCCGGACTCGGCGTCGGCGATTCCGGAGAGGGTCGCCGGATCGGGACGATCCAGGTCCGCCACCCGGTCGAGATACGACGTTCCGATTGCGTGCGCCTCGACGAAGCGACCTTCGTGCGCCAAAAACACGGCCAGCGTGCCGTGCCGGGGGTTGACCGGCGCCGCGGCTTCAGGAGTTTGGGCGGAATCAGCACGACGCCCGGGCCAAACGTCCGCGACCCAGGTTGCGATCACGGGATTGCGGCGGAACTCATCCGGCGGCAGGGCATCGAGCGCCTCGATCCCGGCCACCATCATCTCCAGCCCGCGTTGTGCTTCCTGAGCGAAGCACCAGACGGATCCGCGGTCGAACAGGGCGTAGGCGGCCAGCACGGGGTCCCCGACCGCGCGCGCCACGCGCTCGGCCTCCTCGAGGTAGGCGACCCCCTGGGCGGGGTCGGCCATGCGCAGCAGCCGGCCGGTGCGGTAGAGCAGCCAGCCGCGCTCGCCCGCCCGCGCGTCGTCGCCCTCCATGAGCGCCACCGCCGCGGCGAAGCGGTCCCGCGCCGTCAGCAAAGCGTAAGCACTCTGCGCCCGCTCCCCCGCGTGCACCAGCCAGCCGACCGCCCGCGCGTCGCCGGCCCGCTGGAAGTGGTCGGCGACCGCGTCGGGATCGGGCGTGGGCGCGTCCGCCAGCACTTCGGCCACCCGCCGGTGCCAGACCCGGCGCCGGGGCGGCAGGACGGCCTCGTAGAGCACCTCCCGCACCAGGGCGTGGGCGAACCCGACTCGATCCCCGTCGTCGCCGGCCTCGAGTAGCTGCGCCTCGACCGCCCGCTCGACCGTTTGCAGCACCTCGTCCTCGGTCAGCCCGCCGACCGCCTGCCACACGGCGAGCGGCACACGTTGCCCGACCACCGCCGCCACCGCCAGGTGATCCCGCGCGGTCTCGCCCAGCCGGGCCAGCCGCCCCTCGACGACTTGCTGCAGCAGGGCCGGCACGCGCACCCGCTCCAGGTTGCCGAGCGTCCAGTGCGGCTCTCCGGGGCAGAGCACGCGCTCTTCCTCCAGGCTGCGGAGCAACTCCTGGGCGTAGAACGGGTTGCCCTCGGCGGCGCGCTGCAGGTAGGCGACGAGGCGCGATGCGGCCTCCGCGGGCAGCGGGTACCGGTCCGCGACCAGCGCCCGCAGTGCGGCAGCGTCCAGGCGGTGCAGATCGAGTCGTTCGGTCCGCGCTTCCCGCACCAGCGTCGGCAGGAGGTGGGCGAGGGGGTGGCGCCGGGTCAGCTCGTCGGTCCGGTAGGTGGCGACCAGCAGCAGCGGGAGGGCGGCCAGTCTGCCGGGCGAGGAAGCGCAGGAGGTCGAGGCTGGCCGGATCGGCCCAGTGCAGGTCCTCCAACACGACCACCGCCGGCTGGTTCGCCGCAACCGCGGCGAGGATGCCGAGCACCTGGCGGAAGAGCGCCGCCTCGCCGCCGGGCTCCGGGTCGCCGGTATCGGTCAGCGCGGCGGGGAGCGCGGGGAGCCCGTCGCCGGACGGCAGGCGGGTCAGGAGTTCGCGCCAGGGACCGTACGGCGGGGTGGCGCTCAGGTCGTAGGAGCCGCCGATCAGGACGGCGTCGCCGCGCGAGGCCGCCTCAGCGGTGAGGGCGCGGACGAGGGCGGTCTTGCCGATGCCCGCCGCGCCCCCGACCAGCACCAGGCAGCCCTGGCCATCCGTAGCGGCGGCCAAGAGCGCACCGAGTCGCTGCTGCTCCCGCGCCCGCCCGACCAGGCCGGACGACGGCAAGGGACGGGCCGGGGGAGGGGTGAAGGGCGACGACGCGGCCATGGCACCTCCGGTGGATTGGCATGTGGTGTGGATGATACCCCGCGGCCGTGGCCCGCCGTCGGGCGGGTGCCGTTCCCCTCACGCCGGCGACGGTGTCAGGAACCGCACGCAGACGAGGGCGCAGGCCAGGTGCAGCAGCCCCTGGAGCAGGTCGGCCCGCCGCTCGTAGCGCGCGCCGAGCCGGCGGCAGCCCAGCAGCCAGGCGAAGGTGCGTTCGACCACCCACCGGTGCCGCCCCAGCCGCTCGCTCGACTCGATTCCGCGTCGAGCGATGCGGGGAGTGATGCCACGCGCACGAAGTGCCCGGCGCTTCTCGGCGGAATCGTAGGCTTTGTCGGCGTGCAGCTTGGCCGGGCGCTCGCGGGGCCGCCCCGGCTTCCCGCGCGGGCCGACGATGGGTGGGATCGCGTCGACGAGCGAGAGGAGCAGGGTGGAGTCGTGGGCGTTGGCCGCCGAGAGGCGGACGGCGAGCGGGATACCGTTCCGGTCAACGACCAGATGGTACTTGGACCCCGCCTTGCCGCGGTCGGTCGGATTCGGCCCCGTCTGTGCGCCCCCCTTTTGGCCCGGACGCTGACGCTGTCCAGGCTCGCGCGGCTCCAGTTGATGGCCGCTTCGTCGCCGAGCCAATTCAGCAGCCTGGTATGCAGCCGTTCCCAGACGCCGGCTTCTTGCCAGTCGCGCAGGCGGCGCCAGCAGGTGACGCCGCTGCCGCAGCCCAGCTCCTGCGGCAACAGCCGCCACGGGCAGCCGGTGCGCAACACGAAGATGATCCCACCCAAGGCGGCCAGAGCGGAGACGCGGGGGCGGCCACCACGTGGCTTGGGCGGCTCCTTCGGCAGGAGGGGTTCGATGGCGTCCCAGAGGTCGTCGGGGACGAGGGGTTGCTGCTTCATGGACGCAAGGATGCCACGCTCGGGAGGTTTTGAAATGTCCTCTAAAGTTCCCGCTTCGCGTCGGAGACCTCCGAGCGCAACATTACCGGTCACTCTCCTCAAGCGTGACACAAACTCACGCAGTATCGCAGACGGATCTGACCCCGTCTTCGAGCAGCCGGCAGACCGCAGAGCACGACGCCGAGTTTTGCCCGAAAGCGGTTCAGCCCTGATGGATCCGTTCGGCGACACCCCACTCCTCGGCCAAGATGGCGTAGAAGTACTCGTCCCACCACGATCCGTCTCTCCAGAGGTGGCCTTTGCGGAAGTGCGCCTCGCGCCGCATCCCGAGCTTCTCCATCACCCGCCACGAGGCAGGGTTCTCGGGCTGACAGGTCGCGATGATCCGATGGAGCCCGAGCGTCTCGAACCCATACCTGAGCAGGGCGCGGGCGCCTTCGGTCGTGTATCCCTTGCCGCGCATGTCCTGACGGAGCACCCACCCGATCTCGTGCGTGCGTGGCCCGTACCAGGAGTGAAAGACCAGGTGTCCGATCGGGCGATCGTCCGGCTTGAGGACCACGGCGAAGGCGCGGGCCTCATCACCTGATTGCTCCGCGATGAACGCCCGGACCTGCTCATCGGACATCACGCCCTCAGGGAGAAAATGCATCGTCGCGTCGTCCGAGGCATACGCATGTACGGCCGGCCAGTCGTCCGGGCGAAAGGGCCGAATGCGCAACCGCTCGGTCTCGATCTGGTCGAACATCGCCTCAGCCTTTCCACGACCTAGGGAAACACTGTCTCGGAGCGATAGATGTCAGATGGTACGGACCACAACTATCCTCCAACATGGTCCGGCGCACTCGGTACAATCACGGACATTGTCGTTGAGATAGTCAACGACTGAACTCCAACCCGCGTCGCATGCTAGTCTCTTCGCAGCGCAGCGCTCCTCGGCAGCGACATGCGTGACCGCCGATTCGTCCAACTATGACCTTGCACATTAGGCAAGAGGGGAAGGAACCGCAGCGGTGGCCACGGAAACTCGGGTACCCGATTTGATCGATCCCCCCCGCGTCTTCGATACCCACGTCCACTTCCCGTGGGGTGAGGAGCGCGACCGCGCGGCGGTGACGAAGGGGCTGGTCGAGCGATGCCGGCGGCTGAACATCGTCCGGGTTGCCCTGCTGGGCAGCCGCTGGGCCGACTACAACGAGCGGGTCGCCTACGCGGTCCAGGAGTACCCGGACCTGTTCGTCGGCATGTATGGGGTGGAGCTGGAGCGCGATACGCCCCAGTCGATCCGAGAAGCCCATAGTCGCGGGTTCCGCGGCCTGAAGGTCATCCACGCCCTGCATAACTACGACGATCAGGATTACTGGCCGATCTACGCCGAGGCCGAGCGCCTGGGGATGGTCTGCCTGTTCCACACCGGTGTCGTCGGCGGCGGCGTCGACTTCCGCGATACCGACCCGTTCGACATCGACGTCGTCCGCCGCACCCGGTACTGGGAGAAGCGCGCGGCCGGCCAGGGATTCTCCTCGGCCCACATGGACCCGATCTTCCTCGATTCCCTCGCCTTCACCTTCCCCCGGCTCCGCATCATCGGCGCCCACCTGGGCGTCGGCCAGTACGACTACGCCTGCCACATCGCCCGCTGGCGCCGCAACGTCTTCTGGGACGTCTCCGGCGGCGAGCTGGTCCGCCGCCACGCCTTTGACCGCAAGCTGATCGGACCGGAGATCTCGCCGTTCAAACTCGTCTTCGGCTCCGACTGCGAAGAGGAGCGGATGGGTCAGGAGATCGCCAACTGGTATTCGGTGTTCGACTTGCTCCGCCTCACGCCCGAGCAGCGAGACCGGGTCTTTTATGGCACCGCTGCTCGGATATTTGCCGTCGATGAGTTCGCGGGGGTGACCGACGAGCGCTCGTTCGACGCCGTCTGGTTCGAAGACGAAGCAAAGCCGGCCGATCCGGACGCGGCCGGATCGGAGCTCGCCCCGCTGGAGGACGAGCCGGACGCGGGCGGCAGCGTGATGGAGTCGTTTCGGCCTTAACAGTTTTGGCGCCGGAACCACGAATGATTCTTCGGGACATACTGCCCGCGGATAGGCTTGCTGACGCCAAAACTGTATTCGGGGCCAAATAGTTTGCTTGACGGTCTTTCCTAGACCCCCGTATCATCCCGGATGGCTTGGGTTAATGTGCCGGGTCCTGGTGGCCTGGGGCGGTAACGGCGTTATCTGCCCCCTCGCACCCCTCCCCATGCCTCCAAGACTTTAACAACTTTAACAATCGAACCCCCAACGTTGGGGACCCTACTGGCTAGGAGTGCGTTGATGGAAGGTGTCATCTACGTCTTGCTGGCTCTGCTCGCGTTTGCGGCAGGCGCCGGCGCTACCTACTACATGCTCCAACAGCGATCGTCCGCGCAGTTTCGGCGGGCGAAGGAGGAATCCGATCGACTGTTGGCCGAGGCCGAGAATCAGCGTCGCGACGCCGCTATCTCCGCTAAGGACGAAGCCCTCCGGCTCCGCACCGAACTCGACCGGGAGATCACCCAGCGCCGCAAAGAGATCGAACGGATCGAGCGCCGAATCGAACAAAAAGAAGAGTCGATCGACCGGAAGACGATTGGCCTCGAAGGACGAGAAAGCGCGGTACGCAAGCAAGAGCAAAGTCTAGAATCCGCCCGCGAATCCTGGGAAATCGAGCGAGCTCGTCGATCCCAGGAGCTTGAGCAGCAGCACATCTCCCGTCTGGAAGAGGTCGAAGTCCTCCGCTCTCAGCGCCTCAAAGAACTCGAACGCGTCGCCAATCTCACCTCCGAGGAGGCGAAAGCCGAATTGGTGAGTGAAGTCGAAGCCGAAGCGCGAGATATGGCCGCACGGAGACTTCACGAGATCGAGCGCGAGATCATCGAAGAATCCGACCGACGGTCGCGTCGGATCCTGGCAACCGCCATCCAGCGCGTTGCCACCGATTACGTCGCCGAGCAAAGCATCTACGTCGTGCCGTTGCCCAGCGACGACATGAAGGGACGCATCATCGGCCGCGAAGGCCGCAACATCCGGGCGATCGAACAGGCGACAGGCGTTGACCTGATCGTCGACGACACTCCCGAAGCGATCATGATCTCCAGCTTCGACAATGTCCGGAAGGAAGTCGCTCGCCGGGCGCTGGCGAAACTGCTGGCGGATGGACGGATCCATCCGGCCCGAATCGAAGAAGTTGTCACCAAGTGCCGCTCCGAGCTCGAGCAGGTCATGCGGGAAGAGGGTGAGCGCGTCGCCTACGAGGCGAACGTTCCCGGTCTCCACCCGGACCTGATCAAGCTGCTGGGCCGGCTCAAGTTCCGCACGTCGTACGGCCAGAACGTCCTCGCGCACTCGCTCGAGGTCTCGATGATCGCGGCGGCCCTGGCGGCCGAGATCGGCGCCGATGTCAACGTCTGCAAGACGGCGGGGCTGCTCCACGACATCGGTAAGGCCGTCGACCGGGAGGTCGAAGGTCCGCACGCCCTCATCGGCGCCGACATCGCGAAGCGCTTGGGCCGGTCGAGCAAGATCGTCCATGCCATCGCCGCTCACCACGGCGAGGAAGAGCCGCAGACCGTCGAAGCGTTCATCGTGGCCACCGCCGATGCGATCAGCGGGGCCCGGCCCGGTGCTCGCCGCGAGATGGTCGAGGCGTACATCAAACGGCTCGAGGCGCTGGAAGGCGTGGCAAACTCGTTCGACGGTGTCGAGAAGTCGTTTGCCATCCAGGCCGGGCGCGAAGTCCGGATCCTGGTCGCGCCGACGATGATCGACGACCTGGCGTCGGCCCGGCTCGCCCGGGACATCGCCAAGAAAATCGAAGAGAGCCTGGAATACCCGGGGCAGATCAAGGTGACGGTCATCCGCGAAACGCGCGTTGTCGACTACGCATAGGTAGGCTAGGTAGGCAAGGTAGGTTCACGTTGATCGATGGCGTCGCACCGTGTGAGTTGCACCGGAGGATTCGTAGGGGCTGAGGCATGCCTCGCCCAACCTACCCCGATGCATCGCGTTGGTACACGGGCCACGCCGCGGTCCAGCCGACGGGCGAGGCATGCCTCGCCCCTACGCGGAATGATCCGGCGATCCGCTAGATATCGAGGCACATGACCGATCAAGCATCCTCGTACGTGCCAATACACGGTGCCGAAGGCGAAAATCGATCGATGACAACAGGGCAGGAGGCCGTGGACCGCTCCACGGCTCCTGCCCTGCTTCGCGTTCTCGCCGTCGGTGACGTGATCGGATCAACCGGTCGCCGCGCGGTGGAACGACTCTTGCCGCGGATACGCTCCGAACTGCGTATCGATCTCGTCATCGCCAACGGCGAGAACAGTGCGGGCGGCAAAGGGATCAGCGCGCGCACGGCACGGGAAATGCGGGACGCAGGAGTTGACGTCATTACAACCGGGAACCATGTCTGGACCCAGGCGGACATCGATCAAGCGTTGGGCGACGACGATCTCCGGATTCTCGCCCGCTCAACTTCCCGGTCGACCTTCCGGGAAGTGGATCGCTTTCGATTCGGGTCAAAGGCACCGACGTCACGGTGGTCAGCCTGATCGGCCGGGTGTTCATGAATCCGATCGATGATCCGTTTCGAGCCATCGACGCGTTGCTGTTGAACCAGGAGTTTGCGGGATCGCCGGGAAAGGCGGCGACGCAGCAGGTTAGGCAGATTAGAGAGGTAGGAGGACGTCCGATAACTATCGTAGACTTTCACGCCGAAGCGACGTCCGAAAAGGTCGCCATGGGTTGGTTCCTCGCGGGCCGAGTTGCCGCGGTCGTCGGGACTCATACACACGTACCAACCGCTGACACGCGCGTGCTACCAGGAGAGACTGGCTATGTGACCGACCTGGGGATGGTTGGACCGATCGACTCCGTTATCGGCGCCGAAATCGAACCGACCCTCCGCCGCTTTCTCACACAACGATCCGCCCGGGCACAGGTTCCCGGCGGGCCGGTGACCTTTAACGCCGTCCTGCTCGAACTGGACCCGCTGCGCGGTACATGCCAGTCCATCACGCGCGTCGATCGCCTCGACACCACCGCCGACAGCGCCCGGGCGCGGGCGTACAGGGAGCCCTACGCATGAACCGGTTCTTTAGCAAGCTGGATCTTCGTGACATCAAAATCGACCCCAATTCCAGCCGATTCCCCCCGGACGCGGAGGACGAGCCAGAGTACGCAGAGGTCCAGGACAACGTCGATACGCCAGGTGGCCCGGTGAGCGACAGCGCCAGCGCCGACTTCACCGACGCCCGATCAGACCAACGATCACCTCACCGAGTCCCAGCCCGCGTACCAATCTCCCCAGCCGCGTACCGGCTACGTCCCCTCATGGGCACAGCAGGCAAACAGCGCATCGACTTACCCTGCCCGTGACGCCGACGTGCTCGCCGGAAACGGGACCGCACGCGAGGCTGCCCCGGTCGATCCCGTCGAAGCGGTCGATACCAACCCACCGGTGGTGCAAGCCGAAGAGATCGCCGCCGAAGTCGCGGCCGATCGAGCGCAGAGCTCCGGTCCAGCCCCGTATGGTGCGACCGCGGCGACCGATGTTGAGTTCGCAACCACCAGCAATGGCCACGTTGAGGTCTTGAAGGTCTCGGCGCGATCTCGCCCGAGCGCGGTCGCCGGGGCGATCGCTGGGGTCGTGCGCGAGTCGGGCCGGGCGGAAGTCCAGGCGATCGGCGCTGGCGCAACCAACCAGGCGGTCAAGGCGGTCGCGATTGCCCGCGACTACCTCCGAGAGACAGGCATCGAGGCGATCTGCCTCCCCGCCTTCATCGACGTGACCATCGACAATGAGGACCGGACGGCGATCCGGCTCGTCGTCGAGCCCCGGTAATGCAGCGCGGGGAGCGATCGGAACAACGATGGCGAACCGCATCGACCTGCACACCCACAGCACCGTATCCGATGGCCTCCTTTCCCCGGACGCCCTCGTCCGCGCGGCGGCCAGGGGCGGCTTGACCACGCTCGCGTTGACCGATCACGACACGATCGACGGCGTGCAGGAAGCGATCGACACCGGCCAGGAGGTCGGAGTCGAGATCGTTCCAGGCGTGGAACTGGGAACCAGCGTCGAGCGGCGCGAGCATCACATCCTGGGTTACTTCGTCGACATTGCGAGGACCTCGTTCCGGGCCGACCTGGACGAACTGGCGAGCCGCCGCGTGCGGCGGGCGACGTTGATGGTCGAGCGCCTCGCCGATGCCGGGGTGCCGATTACGCTGAACGACGTGCTGGCAGTGGCCGGACACGGGACCGTTGGCCGGCCACACCTCGCTAGAGTTCTCATTGCTCACGGCTTCGCCACCGATGTCAGCGACGCCTTTGAGAAATATCTCAAGGCAGGACGTCCGGCGTACGTTCCCCGGCAACCCTTCCCGCCGGAAGAGGCTATCGACCTCATCCTCAGGGCAGGAGGCGTACCGGTCCTGGCCCACCCCTTCAGCACCGGTGATCCGGTCGCGGCGGTCGCGCGGCTCCAGCCCGCGGGCCTGCTCGGTCTTGAGGTTTACTATGGCGAATACGACGACGATCAGCGCGGCTTCCTGCGATCGCTAGCTGACCGGACAGGACTCATTCCGACCGGAGGCAGTGATTTCCACGGATTCGGCTATCGCTCCGGCCGCGAACTGGGCAGCCCACCCGTGCCAGAGGACACCGTCGATCGGCTTCGGGCGGCGACGAACGCCGCACCGCAACCGCGCTAATAGCCCCCGTCACCCCCATGCTAGACTCGCTGCGATGAAGACCAACCAACCGCTTCCAGCTCCGAGGGAGTCTGGTTGCCACGCCAGATCTGAGCAGTCATGACTTCGCTGAGGGCTGACGCGGTGATCGTCGCCGCCGGTCGGGGCGAACGGTTTGGGGCCGCCGCCAAATGCCTGGCTCTGCTCGCCGGTCGCCCTCTCCTCGCGTATTCACTCGACGCTACGGAGCGGGCCGAGACGATCGCCAGCGTCGTGGTCGTGGCCGGGTCCCATACCCAGGCGGAGATCCACGACCTCATCACCGCAGGACCGTGGCGAAAGCCGATCCAGGTCGTCCTTGGCGGGTCCGTGCGACAACACTCAGTCGCACTCGGCGTCGCGGCCACCGCCGATGCCAGCGATGTTGTCGTGGTCCACGACGCCGCGCGGCCGCTGGTCGAGCCCGCCGCATTTGACCGGTGCGCGCTGGCGGCTCACGAGGTTGGAGCGGCGATCCTGGCCAGTCCGGTGATCGATACCATCAAGCGTGTTCGGGCCGGTAACATCGTCGCCACTGTGCCGCGCGACGACCTGTGGTCGGCCCAAACGCCGCAGGCATTCCGGCGCGCAACGCTCCTCAGCGCGCTCAGTTCGGACGCGCCGGGAAGCGTGCGTTTACGGACGAGGCCGGGCTCTTCGAAGCCCTCGGGCTGCACGTAACGATCGTTCCCAACGAGCAGCCGAACCACAAGATCACCCACCCGGGCGACCTCGCCCTCGTCGAGGCTTTGCTGGGCATAAGGACGAGGGAAGGCGGGGCCCCGGCCGAAGTCCCGGACGGCCTGGCGGCATCGCCGGCATGAGCGTGCGCACCGGCATCGGCTATGACGTGCACCGCTTTGCCGATGGACGAGCCCTGGTGCTTGGCGGGGTGACCATTCCCAGTGCGCGAGGACTGCTCGGGCATTCCGACGCGGACGTCCTGCTCCATGCCGTCGCTGACGCGGTTCTTGGCGCCGCAGCCCTGGGCGATATCGGCACCCACTTTCCGCCTTCTGACCAGCGGTGGGCGGGGGCAGACAGCACCGATCTGCTCCGGCGAGTGCATACCCTGGTCGCGGCGGCGGGCTACCGGGTCCTAAACGTCGATGCCACCATCATCGCCGAGGCGCCGAAGGTGATGCCCCACGCCCCGGCCATGCGCGCCCGCATTGCCGAGTGCCTGGCGCTCGATCTCTCCGCGGTCAACGTCAAGGCGACCACGAATGAAGGCATGGGGTTCATCGGCCGGGAGGAGGGCATCGCCGCCCTGGCGATCACGACCATCGCCACCGGCGAGGCCGGAGATTAGCGAGGCGATGCGCGTCCTTCTGCAGCGCGTCAGCCGCGCGTCCGTGACGGTCAATGGGGAAATCGTCGGTGCAATCGGTCGTGGCTTCCTCCTGCTCGTTGGGGCGACATCGGGCGACACCGAGGCCGATCTCGACTACCTGGACGAGAAGATCGCCAACCTGCGCGTCTTCCAGGACGACTGGGCGCAATGAACCGGTCTGCCATGGACCTCCTGGCCGCTCCCGGGAGCGACATCGGGATGCTGGTCGTCTCGCAGTTCACGCTCTACGCCGACGTGCGCAAGGGCCGCCGCCCCAGCTTCACCGGGGCGGCCCCGCCGGATCTGGCCGCGCCGCTGGTGGCGGGGCTAGCGGGGCGCCTGCGTCAGCGCGGCTTTCCGGTGAATGAGGGCCGATTCGGGGCGACGATGGCCGTTGAGCTGGTCAACGATGGCCCGGTGACGATCTGGCTCGACACGGCCGACCTACGACCAGCACCTCGATCATCGCCCCCGCCGGGGCAATCGGTATAATCCGCGGATATGGACGACCATCGCGAGCAGGCCTCGGAGACTGTCGCGTCCGAACAATCCTGTCAAGTCTGCGGGGCCGCAACACGCGGCGACGAACCGCTGTGCGACTCGTGTGCAACCGCAGCAGATGCCATCGTCGAAACGCCACTGCCGCCAATTCCGGACGGCGGGCTGTCCCGTGCCATGCCCGACTGGCTCCGATCGGGTCCCCGGGCCACCACCGCCGAGACAACCCTGCCTCCCCAACCAGCGCCAAACGAGTTCGCCAACATCCTTTCTGACGAGGATATCCCCGTCTGGCTGAAGCGCATGGCCGAACGCCATGCGGCCGACCGTGCCCCAGCTGCGGTCGCGACCCAAACGCACGCACCGGCCGCCTCGCCGGTCCAGACGGCCTCGTCTGGGACCGCGAACCCGCCCCCCGCGCCGGCCGGGGAGCCCGAACACCGGGTGATGGATGGGTCGACTCTACCCCCACCAATCGATCCGGCCCCATCCACCGCGTCACCGTCTCGCGGGATGCGATCGCCCGCGATCGAGAATCGAACGGCAATCGGCGTCGGCGTCGTTGCCGCAATCGCCGCCTTCGTCATCCTGGCGATGATCTTGTTCGGCTGATCGGTCTATGGCGTCAGCCGGTTGATATCCCGGGGAAAGAGGGTCACCTCGCGCACGTTCCCGGCTCCGGTGAGTTGGGCGACGAACCGTTCCAGACCGATCGCGAAGCCGCCGTGCGGCGGCATGCCGTACCGGAACGCCTCTAGATACGAGGCAAATGGCTCCGGGTCCATCCCGCGCCCGGCCAGGGCTGCTTGGTAGTCCTCATAGCGGTGCAGCCGCTGGCCACCGGTGACGAGTTCCAGGCCCCGAAAGAGCAGGTCGAAGCCGCGCGAGAATCCGGGCCGATCGGGGTCTGGGTGGGTGTAGAACGGCCGCTTGACCATTGGGTAGCCGACGACGAAAAGGAAGTCGGAGTTGTGCTCTCGCTTGGCCCACTCTCCCAGCCAGCGTTCGTCGGCGGGCGCCAGGTCCGGTTCACCCCGGGGATCGGTGCCGGTGTTGGCCGCGATCATCTCCTGGGCATCGGCAAAGTGCACGGCCGGGATAGCCGGAGGAAGTAACGGGAACGTGAGGTCCAGCGACGTCAGCGCCGCCCCGGCTCGATCCTGAATCGAGGCCAGCATCCCGCCCAGGACGCGCGTCAGAAGGTCCATCACCGTGGTGTGGTCGGTGATGAACCCGAATTCGGCGTCGAGCGAGGTGTATTCGTTCAAATGGCGTGGGGTGTCGTGCGGCTCCGCCCGGAATACCGGGCCGACCTCGTACACGCGCTCGAACGCCCCGACCATCACCTGCTTGTAGAACTGCGGGCTCTGGGCCAGGAACGCCGGCCGACCAAAGTAGTCCACCGGAAAGACGTTTGCGCCCCCCTCCGTGGCGGACCCGACCAGCTTCGGAGTCTGGATCTCGACGAACTCGAGGCCGTTCAGCGTCTCGCGAAACCCGGCGACGGCCGCCGCGCCGATGCGGTGGAGTGCGCGGCGGCGCGGATGGCGCAGCGCCAGCGCCGCGTGATCGAGCACCGTGCTCGGTTGGGCGGCGATCCGCGGCCGGAAGAGCTCGAGGACAGGCGTCTCCGACGCGCTCACCTGCTCGATCCGGGGCTCCCGGATCTCGACGCCATTCGGCGCCTGGGGCTCGGCGACAGCCGTGCCCGTGACCCGGATCGCCGTTTCGGCCGGCATTACGGCGAGGGCCGCGACCGCCTCGGGATCTTCGACGACGATCTGCGCCAACCCCTTGGCGTCACGCAGGATGAGAAACTGCGACCCTTGAGCGCCCGGACCCGGTGGATCCAACCGGCGACCGTGACCGTGCTGCCAGCGACTCCCGGCAGGTCGGTCGACCAGCTACGGCCCGGAAGGGGTTCAAACACGCTTCCGCCAGAGGGCGGGAAGACAGATTGAGGAACAGCAATCACGACGACACCTCCGAGTCCCCGGCATGGCCGGGAAAAATTGCTCGCCCCTCTCATCGTGCGGACGAGAGGGGCGCTCGTGGTGCCACCGCAGTTTGTCACCGCCGGCCCTCGGTTAGCCGGCAGCAACCTTGTTCGGCCGGATAACGGCGGCAAACCGGCGGGGCTTCGGGCGATGTGCCGTTCTTCCCCGCGCTCTGGAGTGTCGGGCGAGGACGCCGGGACCGCCTTTTCACCACCGGCGGATCGCTTGACCTCGGCGAGGTCCGCGCTGTGTCTCCATCAACGCATTGCCATCAGCATAGGGGCCTAAATCATGCAGGTCAACCGGGAACCGCCGACATCACCCCGCATAAACGAGGGATCGAGGCAATGTTGACAACTTCATCTAGATATCGGGATAATCAATTTGACCCGCGATGCGCGGGTCTGTTGGGTCATCTCCCGGGCGGCAACCGATGGATTGGTATCGAACAAACCCCGGCGATGACCGACGCACGCGCGCGCTTACCGCCATCCGGCGGGCCGGCGTAGAGGCGTTGCTGGCGCTTTCGCCGGAGAACGCGGCGTACCTGGCGGGTCGCACCTCCTACATCGCCTCGCTCTGGCGCGTGCCGGGGTTGGCCGCCACCGCCCTCGGGGCCGGGGGCCGGCTGGCGGTCGCCTTGCCCGACGCCGATCTGGCCGCGTTTCCCGCTTCCAGCTTCGTTGCCCGCTTTCCCCACCGCCTGTGGGTTGAGCACGCGGCGATCAACGACTCGCCCGCGATCACCGACATCGCCGCCGCCTTCCGCCAGTTGCGGCCTCAGGGCGCCCTGATCCGGCCCGCCCAGTTCGACCTGGGAGAGGTGGTGCGCAACATCGCCGAAGCGGTCTGCGCGGTGGCGGCAGCGCCGCAGCGGGTCGGCGTTGATCTCGTCACCGTCCCCCGCGCAACCGAGGAGATGCTCCGACGGGAATTGCCTGGTGTCGACTTGGTCGATGCCAGCGCGATCTTCGATGACCTGCGCGCGGTCAAGGACACCGACGAGATCGAGCACCTTCGCCGGGCGGCCGAACTGACCACGCTGGGCATCGCCGCCGCACGAGACAGGATTGCGCCCGGCTTGAGCGAGGTTGCCGTCAATGCCGCCTACCAGACGGCGATCTGGACCGAGGCGGCCGGGAACCCGCGCTATGCCGCTCTCCGCCAGGTGGAAGGCGTGGCGACCGTTGGCAACGCACCCGGCGGTGACCGGTTGGTAGCGCCGGGCAAGACCATCAAGTTCGACATGCAGGTCGATGTCGGCGGCTACCACAGCGACATCGGCCGCACCTACGCCATCGCCCCCACGCCGAACCAACAACGCATCCACGTTGCCCTGCGCGATGCCCTGCTGGCCGCCCAGGCGCGCATCAGCCCTGGTACCACGTTTGCAGAGATCCACGCGGAGGGCACGCGGCGGATGCACGCGGCCGGGTTCGACACCTATAGCCGGGGCCACCTCGGCCACAGCGTCGGCCTGGGGCACAATTACGAAGAGCCGCCCTTTATCGCAGCCGATGAGCATCGACCGCTGGTGGCCGGGATGGTTCTCAGCCTGGAACTTCCGCTTTATGTCCATGGCCTGGGCAATTTCCAGCTCGAACGGATGGTCATGGTGACTGAAACGGGTCACGAAGTGCTCGACGACCTGCCATTTGATTTCGAGCGTCCGTAGTTCAGGCACGTTTCGCGTTCTATTCACGCTCAGTCCCAATCCACACCGGTTCATCCCTTGCGATTGGGTTGCTTCTGGAGGGTTTCGATGTCTCGCTTTGCTCCGTCTCCTTCGGTCGACGCCGACCGCCTGATCTCCGACCTGAACTCCACCCGGCTGACGCGCCGCCGGTTTGTTTCTGGTGCGGCCGGCCTCGGGATCGCCGCGCCGCTGGCGGGGGCGATCTTCACCGCCGGCCGCCAGAACGCCGCCGCGGTTTCGCTCCAGGATGGCGGCAAGACGCTCGTCATCGCGATCGCCCAGTCGACGGTCCAGCTCGATCCCGCCATCGCCGGATCGAACGGCTACGGCGACATCATCCCGATCCACGACAACCTGACGGAAGGCCTTACCCGGTTCAAGCCGGGCACCGTCGAGGTCGAAGGGGCACTGGCGGAGAGCTGGACAGCCGCCGACGACCTCCTCTCCTACACATTCACCCTGCGGCAGGGCGTGACCTTCCACGACGGTACACCGGTAGACGCCGCCGCAATCGAGACCAACGTCCTCCGTCAGCTCGATCCCAATCATCCCCTGCACACCGATAACATGGTCTACACCGGCATCCTCTATGCGGACGTCGAGTCCGTCGCCGTTGCGGGCGATATGGACGTTACGTTCACCATGTCTGCGCCGACGATTCTGCTCCCCGGCAACCTCGCCATCTTCGCCGGGGGCGTCGTCAGCCCAACCGCGCTGGAGTCGCTTGGGGCCGACTTTGGCCAGAACGCGGTCGGAACCGGCCCATTCGCACTGGAATCCTTCACCCGAGACGTAGAATTGGTACTTGTCGCAAACGAGACCTACTGGGGCGGGCGGCCCGCGCTCGACCGGATCGTCTTCCGCACCATCTCCGACGACACCGTCCGCTTCACCGAACTCTCCACCGGCGGGATCGACGCCGCCAATCAGATCGACTTCAAGGACGTCGACCGGCTGGAGAGCGACAGCAACCTCCAGGCGATTGCCGGCGACTTCCTCAACATGCAGTACATCGGCTTCAACATGTCTCTGGCGCCGTTCGACAGCCTGGCCGTCCGCCAGGCGGTCCAGCACGCGGTCAACAAGCAGAACATCGCCGACGCCATTTTCTATGGTAGGTACACCCTCGGAGCCGGGCCGATCGCGCCCGGCCTTCCCGGATACGACCCGTCCCTGGCCGAAACCTATCCCTACGACCCTGAGCGTGCCAGGCAACTGCTGGCCGAAGCCGGTATCGACGGTCTCGAGGTCGAATTGCGCAACCGGGCGAATTCGTTCTGGCCATTGATCGGCCAGCTCATCCAGGCCGATCTCGCTGAGATTGGCATCACCGTCAACCTCCTGGCGCTTGAGGATGCCGAGTTCTACGCTGGCCTGAACGACAACTCGACCGCGTTCTTTGTGAACGACTGGACCTGGGACAACGGCGATCCCGACAACGTGATGTACTCGCTCTTCTCCGCGCCGGCCGCGTTTGACCGGTTCGGATTCAAGGATCCCGAGATCGACGCCCTCAACGCCCAGGCCAAAGCTGAGACCGATCCGAACGTCCGCGCCGATCTCTACATCCAGGCGCAGCGCATCGTCCTGGAGCAATCGGTCCAGGTCGTCCTCGGGTATCCAGAGCGTATCATCGGCGCTCAGGCTGGCGTCCAAGGGCTGGCGATCTCCCCCATCGGGAGCATCCCCCTGCGGACGGTCGACGTAGCCGGATAGACGGTATTGGATCGTCATCCTGAGCTTGCGAAGGATCTTGGCGCTTTAGCGCCTTCGTGCTCGCTCCAAACCGCAAGTCTGCGGTCGGCAAGAAAGGCCGTAAACGGCCAAGATCCTTCGCAAGCTCAGGATGACGATTGCTTGCCGCCTTCCCGCAATCCCGTCCTGGATCGATATGGCCCGGTACATCCTGCGTCGCCTTGCCCTTGCAGTCCCGCTCCTCCTGGCGATCTCGCTGGTGGTCTTCCTCATGCTGCGCACGGCCGGAGGTGACCCGGCCGAGGTCCGCCTGGGCCAGCGAGCCGACGCAGAGTCGCTCGCCCAGGTCCGCGAGGAACTTGGTCTCGACCAGCCGCTGGCGGTTCAGTACCTCGACTTCCTCAAGGGCGCCGTCCAGGGCGATCTCGGCCGCTCGTACCGCTCGAACGTCGCGGTGACCGACGAGATCTGGCAGCGCTTTCCCGCTACCGTCGAGTTGGCGGTCGCGGCCATGGCCATCGCGACGGTCATCGGTGTCGCCGCCGGGATCGTCGCCGCCCGGAACCGGCACGGCTTTTTCGACTATTCAAGCACCGCGGGCGCGTTGATCGGCGTCTCGATTCCGACCTTCTGGCTGGGCATCCTGCTGATTGTGGTGTTCGGTCTGTGGCTGGAGTGGCTGCCGATCTCCGGCCGGGTCGATCCTCGCCTGGGCACCGATCCGTCGGAATCGTTCCTGATCGTCCGCTCCTACCTTAGCGGCGATTTCACCACCGCCAATGATGCCCTCAAGCATCTCATCCTCCCGGCGGTGACGCTGGCCGCCTGGCCCGCCGCGATTACCGCCCGGATGACCCGGGCATCGCTCCTGGAAGCGATGGACCAGGACTACGTGCGCACAGCCAGGGCGAAAGGGCTGCACGATGGCGTGATCGTGCGGCGGCATGCCATGAGGAACGCCATCATCCCGATCATCACGGTGGTGGGGCTCGAGTTCGGCTCGCTCCTGGGCGGGGCGGTGGTGACCGAAACGGTCTTCTCCTGGCCGGGCATCGGCGGCCTGACGGTGACCGCGATCAATGCCCGCGACTATCAAGTGGTGCAGGGCGTCGTCCTGCTCCTGGGCGTGATCTTCATCCTGCTCAACTTGCTCGTCGACATCACGTACGCGCTGCTCGATCCCCGCATCAGGTACGGCCGATGAGCGCCGCCGGCGAAACGTCCACCCTCGTCGTCCGCGCGCGCGGGAGCGAGGACCAACCGCACCTTTCCACCGCAGTACCGCGCGTGCGAAGACGAAGGCTGCTCCGGCGGATGGCGACGAACCGTGGGGCGCTCTTCGGCATGGTTCTGCTGGCGCTGCTCATTCTCGGCGCTCTGTTCGGCCCTCTGTTCACCGATGACCCGAACGCCCAGGATGTCCGGGTGCGCCTGACGGAGCCAAATAGGACCCACTGGTTCGGGACCGACGAGCTGGGACGGGATATCTTCTCCCGGGTGATTAATGGCGCCAGGATCTCGTTGATGGCCGGAGCCGTCTCGGTCGCGATCGGCTTGAGCCTTGGCACCGTGGTCGGCGCTATCTCAGGTTATGTCGAGAGCTGGCCCGGTTCGCTCCTGATGGCCGGCGTCGATCTCCTGCTGGCCCTGCCCTCCATCCTGCTGGCAATCACGATCACGGCCAGAATCGGCGCGGGGCTGTCGGCGGCCATGATCGCGGCGGGATTCGTCGGGTTGCCCGCCTACGCCCGGTTGGCGAGAGGATCGACGCTCTCGGTCAAGCGGCGTGAGTTCGTCGACGCGGCCAGAGCCAGCGGCGCTTCCGGCCCCTGGATCATCCGGCGGCACATTCTCCCCAATATCGTCAGCCCGCTCATCGTCCAGGCCACCATCGGGATCGGCAACGCCATTCTGCTGGTGGCCGCCCTCGGCTTTCTCGGCCTCGGCGCCCAGGCCCCGACCGCCGAATGGGGACGCCTGCTGGCCGACGCCCAACGGTTGGTGCTGGACGCCCCGTACACCGGGCTGTTTCCAGGGCTAGCGCTCTCCCTGACGATCCTGGCCTTCAATCTCGCCGGGGACGGCCTGCGCGAGGCGATCGGGAGAGGTTAAGGTAGGCTGCTCAATCGCTCGCCTTCCCCATCGCTGTGCTGGAGAGACATCCATGACGCCACGGATCGTGCCGATCACCTGTCCCTATCCAGGAACCTACGTCCAGGCGTATTTCGTCGATGCCGAGCGCCCCGCCCTGATCGATACCGGCGGTTCGGCCCATCCCCACGCCGAGATCAGCGCGGCCCTCGCGCAAGAGGGTACGGGTCTCGACCGCATCGACGTCGTCATCAACACCCACGGCCATTGGGACCATGCCGGCGGGAACGCCGGCGTCCAGGAGGCCGGCGGCGCCAGGACCTGGATCCACGAAGAAGGCGTCAAATACCTGCGAGAGCAACGATCCCCACGTCGAGGGCTACGCGACGATGCAGGCCCGTCTCCTCTTCCCGATCACGCCCGGGCAGGCCGCGGCCTCGTTCTCCGACCTCTTCTTGCCCTCCGCCCCGCCGGAGCGGACGATCGCCGACGGCGACGTGCTCGATCTCGGCAACGTTCGCCTGACCGCGATCCACGCCCCGGGCCACAGCGAGGATCTGGTTGCCCTCTTTTGGGAGGACGAAGGGGTGCTGATCCTGGCCGACGCGGCCCAGGGAACGGGTTCGCGCCCAGGCGGTTGCCCGCTCTATTTCACCTCCTGCGCCGATGCCCGGGCCAGCATTGCGAAGCTGATGGATGTGCCCTTTCGGGTACTCCATACCGGCCACCCCTTCGGCCGACTCTCGACCCCCTCCCGAACGACGAGCTACGACGGCACGGCCGGCAAGGCATTTCTAGCCGAATCCCTGGAGGCGATCGATCTGCTCGAGAGTGCCCTGGTGGAGACCTTGCGCGACCAGCCCGAGCTGCCCTTCCCGGCGACCGTCTCCGCGACCATCGACCGGGTTCGCCGGGACGGCCGGTGGTCCCCGGTCGACGATCCCGGGCTGGGTGTACCCATGGGCGCCGCGGTGACGCTCGACACGCTGCGGCGGGAACTGGGATAAGGGACGCTACGGCGCGAATCCCGTCCCATGGGCGATGTAAGCATTGTCGAAGCGCTGGCTCTCGGAAGGCCCTGCCCGCTCCACCCAACAACGCCGGAAGATTTTCCTAGACGCAACGGGTGCGCCTCACGGTTTTGCGCCCGTCGTCGTAGGGGAGGGTCCCGTGCCCTCCCATCGGCCGCAGGACGATAACGGGGCGCGCGCCAACCGGGTATGCCCTCCTGCGTCGGGCATCGGGAGGGCACGGGACCCTCCCCTACGACGACGACGGACGGCGCCGGTCCGGCGTGCGCCCGTGGCCCCAGGCAATACGATGGGGCACACCCAGACGTAACCGTTGGCTTGACACGCCCAATGTGCCGGAAGTGGCCTTCCCAATTGACCACGAACTGGATCTTGCAACAGTGCCACTTTCGGATAGGTTGGCGGTGGACAGCACGGGCTGTCCGTACCTTCGCAGACCTGGGGGATCTGGCATCGTGGCAGACACCACCTCCGGCAGCCACGGATTCGACTTCCTTTTTGGCACCTGGCAAATCGCCAATCGGCGGTTGACATCTCGCCTGACCGGCGCGACCGACTGGGAGGAGTTTCCGGCCTCCGGCACCTGTCGCCCCATCCTGGGCGGGATCGGCAACGTCGATAGCTTCAGCGCGCACCGCGATGGCCGTGACTTCGAAGGGGGCTCATACCGGCTCTACAACGCTGCGACAGATGAATGGAGCATCTACTGGGCCGACAACGTCACCGCGACCCTCCAGCCGCCGGTGAAAGGGCGATTCCGGAACGGGGAGGGCGAGTTCTTCGGCCGGGACGAGCACGAGGGAACACCGGTCATGGTTCGCTTCCGCTGGACCGAAATCACCCCGGTTTCGGCCCGCTGGGAGCAGGCGTTCTCGACCGACGACGGTGAAACCTGGGAGATCAACTGGATCATGTCGTTCACTCGAACCGGCTCGGCGGAGGCGGCCCGATGACGTTCGCCCACCCGATCGTCGAACTTCGCCAGTACACGTTGCTCCCGGGTCGGCGCGATGTCCTGATCGAGCTGTTCGATCGCGAATTCGTCACCGGCCAGGAAGCGGAGGGGATGGCGATCATCGGCCAGTTCCGCGACCTCGACCGGGACGATCGATTCGTCTGGATGCGCGGCTTTCCCGACATGGCGTCAGGCCTGAATTCGCTGACCGCCTTCTACGGCGGTGAAAGCTGGAAGGCCCATCGGTCCGCAGCCAACGCCACCATGCTCGATGTCTCTGACGTGCTCCGTCTGCACCCCGTCGCCGCTGGTGAATCCCTCCCCGTAATGTCCGGCTCGGACGGTGATGGCGTCCTCGTGGCGACCATCGTGAGAACAACGCAGGCATCAGAGCGCTCGTCGAAGAGGTTGGCGCCGTGCCCGCGTCGCCCGGGCCTCACGGCCCGGCCGACGCGGTGACGCGGCCGACCTATTCGCACGGCACTCTAGGGAACGGCTACGACGACGAACGCGACGAGGGCGATCAGGATCTCGACTAAGACGATCAGTGCCGCCAACCCTACGAGCAAGAGAAAGGGCAGGCGTACCAGCCCCGTGATGCTCATGAACGGCTCGACCAGCCCCGCGAGTTCGAACAGGGCTCCTCTGACCCTCCAGAGGCCGATCACGGACCCGCGCGCCCCGCTCCGGCGCGGCTGCCTGAGCGTGTTGATGGCCGCGCCGAGGTGGGCCGCCTGGTCGAGCGTGGTCTGCGGCAGCGTCCTGAGTTGCTCTGGTAACTCCATCAATTGTCGGAGGGCCAGGACGAACAGGACGAGCACGCCCACCGGCACGGATAGGATGGCCAGACTCACCAGGAAGGCGATCCAGTCCACCACCGACCCAAAATCGGTATCACGCAGAACGAGCAGCATCAGCCAGACCGCCGCTGTTATCCCGGCGATAGCCAGCATCCGGGCCGGACGCTCGACCCGCGCAATCCACGGCACCACCCGTTCAAGGAGGACCGCGATGCGGTCGAGTGCCCGGACGTTCCTACTCATGTCCCCTCCTGAAGCCCTGGCTCCTGGTCCGGCCAGCGGATTGCAGGCCGTGCGGGAGAAGACCACATGGAGGGTGGTTCCGCAATCTGCCGGCCACCTCAGTGAACCGGATGGGCGCGCGATGCCGGCTGTAGACGGAATGATCGTCGCGACGTAGAGTGTCGCCCGCACGCTGAGGGGTGTGCGCTGCGATTCTGCAATTCGAGGGCAACCATGGACGTCAAGGAATCGGTGCAACGGCAGTTCGGCGATGTCGCGGCCAACTACTCAACAAGCGCCGTGCATGTCAGCGGTCCCGAGCTCCTTGCCCTCCTCGACGCCCATCCGTTCTCGGCCACCGACCGGGTCATAGACGCGGGCACCGGCACCGGCCACACCGCCCTCGCGGTCGCGCCGCTCGTCGCCGAGGTTGTCGCCGTCGATCTGACCACATCGATGCTGGATCAGGGCCGGATGCTCGCCGCCGAGCGGGGCATCTCCAACGTCACGTTCACCGTCGGCGACATCGAGCATTTGGAGTTCGCGGCCGGCTCGTTCGATGTCGCCGTCTCCCGTTACAGCGCCCACCATTATCCCCACCCTGAGCGGGGAATCGCCGAGATCGCGCGGGTGCTCAAGCCCGGCGGAGTCTTCTTGCTGGCCGACGTGGTCAGTCCGGAAGACCCCACCGCCGATACCTACCTGAACGCGATCGAGGTCCTGCGCGATCCCTCCCACGTGCGAGACCATCGCGTCGACCAATGGCAGCATCATGTTCGAGGACGCAGGCTTCGCGGACTTCGCGGAGCATCGGCCGCTGGCCGTTGCGGATGCAGTTGGACACCTGGGCAACCAGGATGAAGACGCCGGCGGCCACCACGGCCGAGATCCGGCGACTCTTCGACATCGCCCCGCACGAGGTCCGGGAGGCACTCCACGTCGAACCGGAGTATCACTTCAGCTTCCCTGTCGCCCTGATGCGAGGCCGGCGATAGGGGCAAGTTGGGGGCGCGCAATGCCATTCGCCATCGAGATGTTCCTCGACGGGGAAAGCGCCGACGCGGTACGCGGAATCTGGCGTGACCTTGCCGAGACCGGCGTGGCGCCGGAGATGCATGAGAGCGGTGCCAGACCGCACGTCACCCTCGGCGTCTGCGACGGACTTAACGTCGAGGACTGTTCGACATTCCTCGAAGAGTTCGCGGGCGGGAACTCGACGCTCACGGTGCGGTTTTCGAGCATCGGCATCTTCGTGGCCGACCCGGCAGTCGTCTTCCTGGCGCCGGTGGTAACCCCTGAGCTGCTCGACATCCATCTCCGCTTCCACCAGCGCTTTTCCGACGTTGCCGACAGCCCCTGGGCCTACTATCTCCCCAACCGGTGGGTGCCGCACTGCACGCTCGCGACTGATGTGCCCTTGGCTACCGTGCAGCGCGCTGTCGAGGTCTGCCGCACGCTCAGATTGCCGCTCGACGGGCGCTTGGAAGGGGTCGGCATTGTCGAGTTCCGCCCGATCCGCCACCACGGCGATTTCCGATTCGCCGGTGGGTAGGGCTGTTCGGTGGGCCAACGCAGGGCGGATTTGTCGCGCTAAGGAGTTTCGGTCGGGTGGGGCTCGTCTACTCGGGGCGGGCCCTGTTCCAAGCGGCGCCGGACCATGCTGAGGCCGTCGGGCGCATCGGTCTGGCCCCACATGCCTTCCAGCCACCAGGTGACACCGGTGCCGATCCATGGGCGGATCGCGGCCTCGGAGGCGGCCGGATCGTCGCCCGGTGTTTCGCCTTCCATGATGATGTCGAATGGACCTTGCTTCGTGCGGTGTTCGGCGATGTAGGCGGCGATGTCGGTTAGCTCCGCCGGGGTTGGGTTGCGCTGGGAGCCGTCGGGGTCGAAGACGGCGGGGAGGAGCCCATCGTATTTGACCACGCGCCGCATCGATTTCTCCCGCGGCCAGGCGCCGACGACCCAGATCGGAATGCCGGTGGGTTGGGCCGGCGGAGGCGCGGCCCGGAACGGTGTCGGGGTGATCTGGTAGTGCTTGCCGGAGTAGGTGATCGGCTTGCCCTTCCAGAGCTCAGTCAGGATCTCCAACCCCTCGTCCAGGAGTTCGGCCCGGATCTTTCGGTCGGTCTCCTCGCCGAACGCCGCGAACCCGGAGTCGATGGCGCCCAGTCCGACCGCCAGGATGACACGTCCGCCGGAGAGGCGATCAAGCGTGGCGGTCTCGCTGGCCAGCTTCCACGGGCGCATGCGCGACAGCGGCGTCAGCATCGTGCCGAGTTTGATTCGCTCGGTCACCATGGCCGCGGCGGTGAGGGAGACCCAGGCGTCGACACCCCAGACCGGCTCCCAGACGAAGAAGCCGTCCCAACCGGCTTCTTCGGCGACGCGGGCCAACTCGGCAGCATCACGGGCGTCGCCGCCGGGCAGAATGAATCCATAGTTCACGTCAAGGTGCCTCCAGGATGATGGCGGGCAAGATTCGCTCTCTGTGAGACGGTCGGACGACATCCCCGTGACATCGGATATGCGCAAGTTCTGCACAGATGCCGGGCGGTATGGGCCCGGACGATGTACAACTATCAGAGCAATCCACAGGGCCACCCGGCGTCGATCTCGCTGCCGGGTGAGCGGGACGAGGAGCACCGGGTCGAATGGAAACCGCCGTCAAGCGGGTCGCAGTGCTGGCCACGATCGGGATGTTCCTGGTCCTGATCATGGGATCGACGGTGACGGACACCGGATCGGGCGAGGGCTGCGGCCGCTCCTGGCCGCTGTGCCACGGTGAGTTCATCCCCGAATACGCCGTCGAGACCGCGATCGAGTTCAGCCACCGGGCCGTGACCGGCGTCGAGGGCGTCTTGATCGTTGCCACCGGGCTCGGCGCCCTGGCGCTGCACCGGGGCCGCCGCGAGGTCAAGGTGCTGGTCGCATTGATGGTCGGGTCACTCATCCTCCAGGCGGGCATGGGCGCCTCCGCGGTCATGTGGCCGCAGGACTCCACGATCCTGGCCGTCCATTTCGGCATCTCCCTGATCTGCTTCGCCAGCACATTCCTCGTGCTCAGGATGCTGTATCAAGGCGATTCGGCGCCCAGGCTGTCGTTCCAGACGCCTTCGGGCTACCAGGCGCTGGCCTGGGGCACTCTGCTCTTCTCGATCGTGGTGGCCTACATCGGCGCGTACATGCGCCACTCCGGCAACGAGATGGCCTGCACCACGTGGCCGTCCTGCAACGGCGCCGTGATTCCCGATCTGACCGGGTCGGAAGGAGTAGCCTTCGCCCACCGGCTGGCCGCGATGGTCTGCGGATTCATGGTCGCCGGTCTGACGTTCTGGTCCGCTCGCTTCGGCCAGGCCGGGCGGAGCCTTTACCTGGTGAACCTGGCCGCCCTGGGGCTGGTGATCCTCCAGGCGCTGAGCGGGGCCGCGATCGTGTTCGACGAGGCCAGTCTGTGGAGCACGCTGACCCACGCCGGCCTGATGGCCCTGCTCTTTACCTGTCTCGCGGATGGGTGTTACCAACTGGTGCCGAAGACGCGCGGCGCCGTCCGCCGCCAGACGGTCCCTCGGGGGGCGCAACTCACCTCGTCCTGATGTTTGAGGCGCCTTGCCAACACGTGGGTGACGACTGGGCGGCACCCGGAGGGCGACGCTGGGGCAACGTTGGGGCAGCGTCTCCTTGTCACCCTGTCGCCCGGGGCGATGCGAGGCGCCGTGTTGGCGACGCCTCGGGCGGAGAGAGGCGCGGTGTTGGCGTCGCCCGGGGCGAAATGAGGCGCGGTGTTGGCGTCCCCGGGGCGAAATGAGCCGCCGTCTTGGCTCCGCCCGGGGCTAAAGACCCCGGGCTGACCCAAATAACCCCCCTAAAGGGGGCTGGAACAGCGGGGCTTGTTTCGGGATCTCTCCGATATTCGAGACGGGTGGCAGCCGGCTTCAGCCGGGTTATGAGGGTCAGCCCGGGGTCTTCGAGCCCCGGGTGCCGCCTAACACGGCGCCCCGCATCGGCCCCGGGCGACGCCGAGGTGGCGTTACGTCCTCGATCGGGATAACCATTCCGCGTGTCCGGAAGACGGCGTCACTCTCCGCGCAACCTGGTACGAAAACACAAAACGGCCGGTCGGGGAATCCCGACCGGCCGTTCGCGCAACGGTTCGACACGATCTTGCGAGCCGAGCCCGTTGCTGATCGCCTACCAGCGGCTGTTGCTGTAGCCAGTGTTGGCCGGGCGGCGATCCTGGAAGCACTCGCGGCAGTAGACCGGCTTGTCCGAGCGGGGCTCGAAGGGGACTTCCGTCTCCTTGCCGCACGCGGAGCAGACAGTCGGGTACATCTGGCGCGGGCCGCTGGAGTATCCACCGCCGCCGCCGCCGCTGTACGAGTTGCCGCCGCCGCCGTATCCACCGCCGGACGAGTAGCTATCGCCACCGGCGTTGCGCTGCGCCTTGCGCGCCTGGCGGCAGCGTCGGGCAACGCTGCGGCTCGGAGAACCCGCGCTCCTGATAGAACGCCTGCTCACCGGCCGTAAAGACAAAGGCCTGGTCGCAATCGCGACAGGTCATCGTTCGGTCCATTTCGCCGAAACCCCTCTGTGCCACGTTCATCGTGGCGAACTAGAAAAAAAGAAACGATTCAGAACGGTTCCGGCGAAACGAGACGCGTGGAACTTCCCACATCGGGGATCCGACGTTTTACGTGCACGTCGATTTCGATCTGATGCGCTAATGCTACCACATTTCGTGAATCAATGTCTCAATTCGTCTCACTATGAGCGCTCAACCACGTAGACATCGACGTTTTCAAGCTCCCGCAACAACTGATCGACGAGCGACGGGCGCGTCCATTGTCGCCACCGGCTGCTTGGCCGGTGGCCAATCACCACGATGCTGGCATTTTCTCGCTTTGCCACCGATGCCAGGGCTTCGGCCGTTGAGCGGCCCGCGGCAGACTCGATCCTTGCCCCCAGATCTTCGGCCAGGAGAACATTGCGATCCAGCCCCGCACGCTGTTCCGGGCTCGGTTGACTGTTGCCGCGGGCCGGCTGGACGGTCACGGCAATCAACTCTGCCCGGAGCGCGCTTGCCAGGCGCCAGGCATTTCGGAGTACTGCCCCGGCCGAGATCGTGTCGTCAACCAGCACGAGCGACACGCTCCGACGCGGGCCAGACGCCGGCGATCTCGTGCTCGCGCATGTAGGACTCGAGCTGCTCGTCGACCCCGGCCGCTGTTCGCCGCAGAGCCAGCTCGCGCAGGCGCATTGAGGTTGCCGGCACGGAAGAAGTTCTCCAGGGCCTGACGGGCGCGGTCGGGCGGATAGACCTTGCCCCGCTCCAGCCGCTCAAGGAGTTGGTCCACGGGGAGGTCGATGAGTTGGACTTCGCTCGCCTCATCCAGCACGCGGTCGGGAACGGTTTCGCGGACCTCGACCCCGGTGATGCCGGCGACGACGTCCTGCAGGCCCTCCAGGTGCTGGATGTTCAGCGTGGTGACGACGTCGATCCCCGGCTCGAGGAGAAGCTCGACATCCTCGTACCGCTTGCGTCGCGGCGATCCTGGCGCGTTCGTATGGGCGAGCTCATCGACAAGGGCGACATCTGGTCTCCGCGCCAGGACGGCATCGGTATCCATCTCGTCGACGATGACACCGCGGTACGGCACCCGGAGCCGGGGTATGACCTCCAACTCGCCAATCTGGGCCTGGGTCTCGGGACGGCCATGCGTCTCGACGAAACCGACGACGACATCGCGCCCGGCGGCGGCGAGATGGCGGGCATCGTTGAGCATCGCGTAGGTCTTGCCGACGCCCGGTGCCGCGCCCAGAAAGATGCGCAGGCGCCCTCGCCGCCGCTCCTCCTGCCGCATGGCGAGACCATACCGGCGCAAGAGCTCCTGTGGAGTTGGGCGTTTCGGTTCATCCATGGCGACGGGAGCCCCGATCAGCGTTCCGCGCCGAGAACTCAGTTGCCACCTGGCATCCGGGAGTACGCTGATCCAATTCGAGATTGAGCATGAAGACGTTGACCCGCGGCTCACCGAGGAAGCCGAGCGTCCGGCCCTCGGTGTGGTCGTCGACCAGGTCGCGGATCTGGTCCTCGGTCACGCCCCGCTCACGGGCCACCCGGGCGATCTGCAACTCGGCGGAGGCCGGGCTGATGTGCGGATCGACGCCACTCGCGGACGCGGTCGACCAGGTCGACCGGGATCTCGGCGTCCGCCGCGAGGCCATTCTCTTCGCGGACGATGGCGACATCGGCAACGACCCGGTCGATCAGCAGCTGGTTGGTGGGACCGTAGTTGGAGCCACCCGAGATGATCGTGCCATCGTCGGCAACCCCCGCCGCCGATGGGCGACCGCGGAAGTAGCCGGGAAGAGTGTATCCGCTCTCGGCGTCGGTAAAGCTCTGACCGAGCAACTCCGACCCAATCACGACGCCATCGCGCTCGACGAGCGAGCCATCGGCTTTGTCATCGAACAGACACCTGGGCGATCCCGGTCATCGCCAGCGGATAGGCGAGCCCGGTCAGCGCCGTCATCACGACGATCATTCTACGGCGATACGAAGTTGGGCGAACATTGAGAATCTCCTAATTCGCTAGAAGTTGTCTCGGCGGTCGGGAACAGCCCTCACCGCCGCCCCACCCCTCTCCCCACGGGGGCGAGGGGAGCGCGCATAGCGGGCTCCCCCTTGCCCGCGCACGGGCGAGGGGGCTGGGGGGTGAGGGCCGCCCGCCCCCGATTACGTCAACCCCACTGCCGTCAGCACCAGGTCGATCGCCTTGATGCCGATGAACGGGGCGACGATGCCGCCCGAGGCCGTAGATGAAGCAGGTTGCGGCGCAGAAGCGCGGCCGCGCTCATCGGGCGGTAGGCGACGCCGCGCAGGGCGAGCGGGATCAGGGCGACGATGATGAGCGCGTTGAAGATGATCGCGCTCGAGAGGATCGCGCTCTCCGGGCTTTCGAGGCGCATGACGTTCAACGGTCCAAGCCGGTCCGGCCGCCGCCATCCGCCTCATACGCCGCGACGAACAGCGCCGGGATGATCGCGAAATACTTGGCGACGTCGTTGGCGATGCTGAAGGTGGTCAGGGCGCCGCGGGTCATGAGCAGTTGCTTGCCGATCGCGACGATCTCGATCAGCTTGGTCGGGTCGCAATCGAGGTCGACCATGTTGCCGGCCTCTTTCGCGGCCGCCGTGCCGGTGTTCATCGCCACGCCGACATCGGACTGGGCCAGGGCCGGGGCGTCGTTGGTGCCGTCGCCGGTCATCGCCACCAGCCGCCCATCGGCCTGCTGCTCGCGGATGATCCGGATCTTGTCTTCCGGTTTGGCCTCGGCGACGTAGTCGTCGACCCCTGCTTCGGTCGGCGATCGTCTGCGCGGTAAGCCGGTTGTCGCCGGTGATCATCACCGTGCGGATGCCCATCGCCCGCAGGTCGGCAAAGCGCTCGCGCATGCCAGGCTTGACGGTGTCCTTCAGGTAGATGATGCCCAGCGGCTCGCCATCCTCGACGACCGCCAGGGGCGTGCCGCCCGCCGACGCGACGCGGTTAGAGGCGTCGTGGAGGTCGGACGGCACCGGCACAGTCGCGACCCGGATGACGGCATCGACCGCGCCCTTCATCGTCGTGTGGCCGTTGCTCGTCAGGCCGCTCATTCGCGTCTCCGCCGTGAATGGCACGAACTCGGCCCCGTCCAGAGCGGCGCGGATCGGGCGCTGGCCCAACCGCTCGGCCAGCGTCACGATCGACTTGCCTTCCGGCGTGCCGTCGGCCAGGGAGGAGCGCAGGGCGGCGGCGGTCAGCCGCTCGGGCGAGACGCCGTGGACCGGGATGAACTCGGCCGCCTGGCGTGAGCCGTAGGTGATCGTTCCTGTCTTGTCCAGGAGCAGGACATCGACATCGCCCGCCGCTTCGACCGCGCGGCCACTCATCGCGAGGACGTTGCGCTGCACCAGGCGGTCCATGCCGGCGATCCCGATGGCGGAGAGGAGCCCGCCGATCGTGGTCGGGATCAGGGTGACGAGCAGGGCGATCAGGACGGTGATCGAGGTGGTCGACCCGGCATATTCCGAGATCGGCCGCAGCGTGACCACCACGATCAAGAAGATGATCGTCAACCCGGCCAGGAGGATATTGAGGGCAATCTCGTTTGGCGTCTTTTGGCGTGACGCGCCTTCGACCAGGGCGATCATCCGGTCGAGGAAGGTCTTACCAGGTTCGGCGGTGATCTTGACCACCAACTGGTCTGAGACCACCTGAGTGCCGCCCGTCACCGAGGACGAGATGTCGGTCCCGGGCTCTTTCAACACCGGGGCGGACTCGCCGGTGATGGCCGCCTCGGAGACGTAGGCGACGCCCTCGATAACCTCACCGTCGCTCGGGATCGTATCCCCTGCCTCGACGAGGACGAGGTCGCCCGGGCGCAGATCGGCGGAGGCGCGCGACTCAGTCCTTGAGCGGTCGCCGCCGACCAGGACCTTCGCCATCGTCTCCGTGCGGGTCTTGCGCAGGGTGTCCGCCTGGGCCTTACCGCGCCCTTCGGCCATCGCTTCGGCGAAGTTGGCGAACAGAACGGTGAACCACAGCCAGGCGGAGATCCATGCGACAAACCAGAGGGGATCGTCGCCGCCGCCACCGATCAGGATGATCGTGGTGATCACCGCGCCGATCTCGACGATGAACATCACCGGATTGCGCCACATGTGGCGAGGGTCCAACTTGATCAGGGCCTCGCGGAGGGCAGGTCGGGCGATCTCCGGATCGAACAGGCTCCGCTTCGGGGACTTCTTGACGGAATCGGACGACGAGGGGCGGTCCCCACTCGGGTTCATGCCTCGTCCCGGTTCTTCCGGACGATCGGGGTTGCCGGCGGTGTTCGCCGGCCGTGTCGCGTCAATCGTGCTCATCGTCTTATTCACCACTTCGGTCATGGAGCGCGACCGTTCGCGTCCGCCCCAACTACTCGACGTCTCGACGTTGATCCGCCTACGGCGCGAAGGCGAACGTGTCCCCATTGCGCATCTGGAAGTGCTCGATGATCGGTCCAAGGGCGTAGCTCGGGAAGTAGGTCAGGGCGCCGATGATGAGGATCACGCCGACCAGCAGGCCGACCCAAAGTCCGCCGGTCGTCGGGAAGGTGCCGGTCGTCTCGGCGGAACGCTTCTTCGCGACGAGACTCCCTGCCAGGGCCAGAATCGGGACGATCATGAAGAACCGGCCGATCAGCATCGCCAACCCGAGCGTGATGTTGTACCAGGGCACGTTTGCGCTGATCCCGGCGAAGGCGGAGCCGTTGTTCCCGGTCGCCGAGGTGAAGGCGTAGAGGATCTCGGTCCAGCCGTGGGCTGCCGGGTTCCACCGCGACGCCAGCGCATCATCGTAGACGGCCGAAGTCCCCGCGAAGCCCAGGATCGAGAGCGGCAAGACGAGGGTGACCAACATCGCCATCTTGACCTCGAACGGCTCGATCTTCTTGCCCAGATACTCCGGAGTGCGGCCAACCATCAGGCCGGCGATGAAGATCGCCAGCACCGCGTAGATCAGGAAGCCGTACAGCCCGGCGCCGACCCCACCGAAGATCACCTCTCCCAGGCCAATGTTGGCAAGCGGGATCATGCCGCCGATCGCGGTAAAGGAGTCGTGCATGCCGTTGACGGCGCCGCACGAGGCCGCGGTCGTGATGACCGCGAACAAGGAGGTCGCGGCGATGCCGAAGCGCGTCTCCTTACTCTCCATGTTTCCGCCGGGCGCGTCCTCGCCGTTGATGCTCGTCTCCTGGCTGGCGCCGGCGGTCGTGAGCAGCGGGTTGCCGTCCTGCTCGGCGATCGTCGTGACCGCCACGCCGGCCAAGAAGAGCAGGCTCATCGCGGCGAAGATCGCCCAGCCCTGCTTCGTGTTCCCGACCATCTTGCCGAAGGTGTAGGTCAACCCGGCGGGGATGGCGAAGATGAGCAGCATCTGGACAAAGTTGGTCAGCGGCGTCGGATTCTCGAACGGGTGGGCGGAGTTGGCGTTGAGGATGCCGCCGCCGTTCGTCCCGAACATCTTAATGACTTCCTGGCTGGCAATCGGCCCCTGCGGCAGGAGCTGTGTGGCGCCGCCAAGCGTCTGGATGGCCGTGTAGTCGTTGAAGTTCTGCGGAACGCCCCGCGCGACCAGGAACAGGGTGCCGACGATCGACACCGGCAGCAGGATGTAGACGGTCGCCCGGACGAGATCGACCCAGAGGTTGCCGATCTCGCTGGCGGAACGGCGGGCGAACCCGCGCACAAGCGCGATCGCGATCGCAATGCCGGTCGCGGCCGAGACGAAGTTCTGGACGGCGAGCCCCGCCATCTGGGTCAGGTAGCTCATCGTGATTTCGGGGTAATACCCTTGCCAGTTCGTGTTCGTCGCGAACGAGACCGCGGTATTGAAGGCCGACCGCTCTTCGACCCCTCCGAGATCCTGCGGGTTCAGCGGCAAGCTGCCCTGGAACCGCTGCACCATGTAGACGAAGAGCAGGCCGGCGACATTGAAGAGGAGCAGCGCCACCGTGTAGGTGGTCCAGCGCATCTCCTTCATTTCATCGACCCCGGTCACCCGGTACATTCCGCGCTCGACCGGACCGAGCACCGGAGACATAAAGGTCCTGCCGCCCGAAAAGAGCCGCTCCATGAACAATCCGAGCGGCTTCGTCAGCGCCACCAGGATCCCGAAATAGACGACGATCAACAACGCGGTCGGCATTGATTTCACCTTGATTTACGTCGCGGATACGGTTCGCGAGGAGACCGTTTCCCGGACTGGCGACTCCGTCAGACGGCTAGAGCGCTCGTCGGATTGGTTGGCTGCGTTCCCGTGCCTCCCTGGGAGACATCGTGGCGCCGTGTTGGCTCCGCCCGGGGCTAAAGACCCCGGGCTGAATCTCATAACCCCCCTAAAGGGGGCTGACCACGGCGTTCTCCAGCCCGACACCCGGGCTCAGCCTCCTTTAGGGGGCTTATTGGGGTCAGCCCGGGGTCTTTAGCCCCGGGCGGAGCCAACGCGGAGTCCCGCCATCGCCGCGACGGTCCCGTCCAGGCAGCGGCAGCCTCTTCGCACAAAGCTCTAGAACTTCTCGGGGCGAAGCAACGCGTACACCAGATACACCAGCAGCGCGACCGCGATCAGGCCGGTCGCCACCTCAGAGAAACTCACGAACGCACGCCTCCACTCATCTCGGCCTATCCATCCGTGCGCGGCAAACCTGTCTGGTCGTGGCGCCACATCGAGATCGTTCCCGACCCGTCGACCGTCATGTCGAGATCCTGCGCCACGGCGACCTGACGGAATCTGACGATCTCCTCGTACGGCGGACGCTCGTTCAAGACCACATGGATCCTCGTGATACGGTCATCGGCATGGGCCGCATGCGCTGCTCTGGCGACGACCTCTTGTCTTTGAGCACGCAGAATGCTTGGCGCGCTCCCGTCCTGCTTGGACAACACAAGGCTCGAATCGCAGGAGCGGGTGTTCTCGGCTTTCCGTCCAATCCATGTCCTCATCGTCGCCCCGATTCGACTTTCTGCGGCGAGGTTCGCGGCCCCGCGCCCTACAGGCGTTCGCAACCCGCAACGTACGCAATCGCAAGCGCGAAGAACCCGACTATGACCAGCAGCATCACCGCATCCACCTGGATCACTCTCCTTGACGCCCTGCGCCGTTCGACTCCACCTGACCCCGTTCGGCTCGCCGGACAAACTGGAGGAGTGCGTCGATAGGGAAGGGCTTGTGCAGGACGCCAAAGGGGCGAAATTCGCGGACACGAAGCGCGCTCGGAGGCACCGCCGAGAACACGACGGTCGGCAACGAATGGCCTCGCGCCCCCAATTCGCGAAGGGCATCCCAGCCGGTCGCATCCGGCAGATTGACGTCGAGCAGCATCAGGTCGTACTGACCGGTGCTTGCGGCCTCGATCGCCTGTCGACATGTGTCGACTTCGACGACGCCGTACCCGCGCGCGCTCAGCGACCGGGCGATCGCCCGGCGCAGCCGGTCCTCGTCGTCGACGAGGAGGATGGACAACGGACCCGCTCCACGTGCCACGCAGCACTCCCTGGACGCAGCCGGGACCATCCCGGTTCGTTCGCGTGCATGGTCTATCGTAGGGTTTAGGTCGTTAGAGCGGCGTTAGAGAACCGTGAGATGGCGTTAGAAGCTCATTAGAATCGGGAAGGCGACGGTACGCATGTTCCTTGCCCGCTGCGGCACGTATGCGAGCCGGACACAGGAGACAGCGACTGCCGCGCAAGCGCACCTACGCCTTGACCACGTCCGAGCGGAGGCGGTACCCAACGCCAGGCTCGGTCACAAGTAAGCGCGGCCGGCCCGTGTCATCCTCGAGCTTGCGCCGGAGGTAGTTGATGTAGACCCGGAGTTGCTGGGAATTCTCGGAGGCATAGGCCTCCCAGACGCGCTCCAGGAGTTGGCGATGGGTGAGGACGCGGTCCAGATCCGTACCAAGGACGTGGAGAAGGTCAAACTCGGTGGGGGTCAGGTGCACCTCGGACCCGGCCTTCGTCACGACGTGGCGGGCAAGATCGACGACAACGTCCCCGAAGGCGATCCGGGTCGTGGTCGTGGCCGGGATGCGGCGGAGCACGGCACGGACGCCCGCCAGAAGCTCCTGCATGCCGAATGGCTTCGTGAGGTAGTCGTCCGCACCGAGATCGAGCGCGCGGACCTTGTCGCGCTCTCCCTCTCGGGCCGAGAGGACAATGATGGGCATTTTCGACCACGCCCGCGTCTGGCGCAGGACTTCGAAGCCATCTACCCCGGGCATGACCAGATCGAGGAGGAGCACATCCGGCACATGGCTCGCCAGCTCGGCAAGGGCCGCCTCTCCGTCCTCGGCGACATCGACCCGGTAGCCGTGCCCGGAGAGCGCCGTCCGTAGCGCCCGCCGGATCTGGGCTTCGTCGTCGACCACGAGCACCCGTTCTTCGCTCATGCGTGTGCCTCTGGCGCGACGGTCCTACGGGCTCCTCGTCTTGTCAGCGTTCAATGGGCCGCTCCAGGTGGTAGGGCACGCTCGTCACGACCGTGCCCGGCCGGAAGAGCAAGGCAGCCTTGATCCGCAGCGCCGTCTGGTTGTGCAGCAGGTGCTCCCACCAGCGCCGCGTGATGAACTCCGGCAAGATGATCGTAATCGTGTCGTCCGCCCGCTGCTGGTCGATCTCGTCGATGTACGCCAGCAACGGCCCAACGAGCGAGCGGTAGGGCGACTCGATGATCACCAGCGGTACGTCCGTGCCGAGCGCCGTCCAGGAGGCCCGCATCGCCTCGATTTCGGCCTCGTCGTCCGTGATGTGGACGGCGGTGACGTTAGGGGAGACCGACTTCGCGTACGCCAGCGTCTGCCGAGCCACCCGGTTGATCGCCGCGATCGGCACGATGATCGTGTGGCGGATTTCCGCCGAATCCAGCGGGGTTTGCGCCGCCATCTCGGTCGCGGCCTCGGTGTAGTGGGTATAGATGCCGCGTAAACCCAGGATGAGCAGGGGGATGAGCACACAGACGATCCAGGCCCCATGTGTGAACTTGGTGAGCCCGACCACGATGGCCACGATCCCGGTCGCGGTGGCGCCCGCCAGATTGATGGCCAAACCGGATTGCCATCCGCGCTCCCGCAGGCGCCGCCATCGCGCCACCATCCCGAGCTGTGAGATGGTGAAGGAGGTGAACACACCGAGAGCGTAGAGCGGGATCAACCGCTCTGTTTCGCCCCCGAAGGTCGCCAACACGATCGCGGCCATCACCCCAAGGGTGATGATTCCCGTCGTGTACGCGAGGCGGTCCCCCCTGAAGGTGAATTGGCTCGGGAGAAACTTGTCCCGCGCCAGGAAGTACGCCAGCCGCGGGAAGTCGGAATAGGCGGTGTTGGCGGCGAGGACAAGGATCGCCATCGTCGCGAACTGGATGTAGTAGTAGCCCGCGTTCTCCCCGTCGAAAACGCTCTTCGAGATCTGGGAAACGACCGTCTCGTACCCGGACTCCTCCGCCGACATCGGGTACGCCCCGAACTGATGGGCCAGGAAGGTAATGCCGGAGAACGTGATCGCCAAGATCACGATCATGGCGGTCAGCGTCGTGCGGGCGTTCTTCCATTCCGGCGGCTTGAAGGCGGGGACGCCGTCCGAGATCGCTTCCACCCCGGTTAGGGCGGCGCAGCCCGAACTGAACGCCCGCAGGATGACGAAGACCGTCAGCGCGCCCGACCCCGCGAACGCTTCCGCCTCTGCCGGCGGGGGCGTGACCGCAAACCCGTCCATCGCATTGCGAACGAAGCCGATGGCCAGCATCGCGAAGATGCCGACAAGAAAGAGGTAGGTCGGGACGGCGAAGATGCTGCCGGACTCTCGGATCCCGCGCAGGTTGAGGACCGTCACCAGCACGACCAGGAGGATGCCGATCGAGACAATATGGTCGTGCAGTTCGGGGAAGGCGGAGACCATCGCCGCGACCGCGGCCGAGATGCTGACCGCCACGGTCAGGATGTAGTCGATCAGAAGGGCCGCCCCTGCCGTGAGGGCAGGTATGGTGCCGAGGTTGTCCTTGGCCACGATGTAGGAGCCGCCGCCGTGCGGATAGGCCTTGATGGTCTGCCGGTACGAGACACCCACGATGACCAGCAGTGCCACAATCGCGACCCCGATCGGGAGGCTGACGTCGAGGAAGGCCAACCCGGCCGAGAGGAGGAGGACCCGCAGGATCTCTTCCGTGGCATAGGCAACGGACGACAGCGCGTCGGACGAAAGCACCGCCAGGGCCTTGATCTTCGTCAGGCGTTCGTGCGCGGCACTGGCAGTCGTCAACGGCGCCCCGATTACCGTCCGCTTCACCCGGCCGAAGGCCCGCCCGAACGTGCCTCTGGCTTCCATCGACTCGGGTGTCGCGACGAGGTGCCCAGGGCCGGCCCGCTCGAAGTCCTCGCTCTGCTGCCGAATCACCCGCACGTAGCGGTCGCCCGGATGCTGGCCCTGCACCCGCTGCTTGCCGACGAGGTCCGGCTGCGCCCGGGGCTCTGCCACCCGCGCCCCCCCGACGACGGGTGGCCGACGGCCCTCGGCCTTTCCAGGCGGCGAGTCCCACGGTGAACGCTCTTCAGCGGGCGTGGACGCATCTGTCGGCGCATGCGGCGGCGGTTTTGACCCGGTCACCAGAAGTCTCCTCGCGAGGACGAACCGGGTTGACATCGCAAGCGGGTTCCCGCTCCCGTCCAAACCAACCCGTGCAAGGGTGCGGCCGGCAGCGTTAGAGCGGCGTTAGAATCGCCGGGCTGGTCATTAGAATCTCGTTAGAATCGGACTCGGGGTTTTTAAAGGCGCCGGTGGACATGGGCGGCGCCGTTTCCCCGGCCGCCCGGGGACGACGCGTGCCCGTTCCAACCGCGTCGCCAACGCCGGCGAATGGGGCTGTGCAAGCAGGCCCTAGTAGGGCGTCAACCGTGATCCGCGGGCTCGCGGCGGTCGTAGGGGAGGGTCCCGTGCCCTCCCACGGCCGCAGGCCGATAACGGGGTCGCGGGATCGCGGGTATGCCCTCCTGCGTCGGGCATCGGGAGACGTTGGAGGCACAGGACCCTCCCCTACGACGGCGGCGACGCCAGGCGGCGCGCCAGCAAATCAGGCGTGGCGGACCACTTAATCTGGGCCATCACTCAGCACGGAGGCGGTAGCCCACGCCGGGCTCGGTCAGGATCCAGCGGGGGTGCGCAGGGTCGTCTTCGAGCTTGCGCCGGAGGTAATTGATGTAGACCCGGAGTTGCTGGGAGTTCTCGGCGGCGTAGCCGCCCCAGACCCGCTCGAGCAATTGGCGATGAGTCAGTACCCTGCCCATGTTAGCGGCCAGCACCCGGAGCAGGTCGAACTCGGTGGGTGTGAGGTGGACCTCGATGCCGTTCTTGGTAACCACATGGCGGGCAACATCGATCGTCACGTCACCGAACGCCGTTGCCGCCGCGGGCGCGACTGGGCGGCGACGCAGCACGGCCCGCACGCGTGCCAGCAATTCCTCCATCCCAAACGGCTTGGTCAAATAATCGTCGGCGCCCAGGTCAAGCGCCCGCACCTTGTCGCGTTCATCACCTCTGGCGGACAGGACGATGATCGGCAGGTCCGACCAGGTCCGCGTCTGCCGCAGGACGTCGAAACCGTCGACGCCGGGCATGACCAGGTCCAGAACCAGCACGTCGGGGGTGTGGCTGCCGAGTTCTTGCAGGGCGGTTTCGCCATCTTCCGCGACAGTCACCCGGTAGCCGTGACCAGACAGGCCGGTTCGCAGCGCCCGCCGGATCTGGGCTTCGTCGTCGACGACCAGGATGCGTTCGTCGCTCATGACGTCGTCTGCTCCGGTCCAGCCTGAGGGAGCGTCAGGCCAAAGGTCGTCCCCTCACCCTCCTGGCTCTCGACCCAAATCCGACCGCCATGAGCCTCCACAAATCCCTGGGCAATCGCCAGGCCGATGCCGCTTCCGGGAACGTTGCCGGTACGGGCACCGCGGTAGAACTTTTCGAACACGTGGGGAAGATGCTCCTTGCTGATGCCGGGGCCGGTGTCCTGCACGGAGATCGCAACGTCGGTCCCATTACGCCGAGCCGCGATCGTAACCGACGAGCCGGGCGGCGTGTAGTTGATCGCATTCTCCCCCAAGTTGGTCAAGACCTGGGCAATCTGGACGTAGTCGACCCAGGCCATGGGCAAATCGGGGTCGACCTCGGTCCGAATCGGGTGTTCGGTCGATTGCGCGCACAACCGCCCGGCGACGTCCTCGATCAGCTCGGCCAGGTCGAACCACTCCCGATCGGGACGGAGGGCGCCTCCCTCGATCCGGGAGAGATCGAGCAGGTTGGACACCATCCGCGTCAACCGGTCCGTCTCCTCGTCGATCGCCTCCAATAAGTCGGTCCGGGACCCGGCGTCCCAGGCGACCGACCGGTCCAGCAGCGACGTCGCCGAGGCCTTGATCGCCGCCAGCGGGGTGCGCAAATCGTGGGAGACCGCCGCCAGGAGGGCGGATTTCAGTTCGTCCGACTGGGCGAGGGCAGCCGCCTGGGCGGCCTCTTCGGTCAGGCGAGCCCGATCCAGCGCCAGGGCCGCCTGGGCAGCGAAGGTGCCCAGCAGACGGATGTCCTCGTCGCCGAAGGCGCCGCCTCCCGGCCTGCCCGATACTTCCAGCACGCCAATCGCATGGCGCGCCGTCGCGATCGGGACAAAGAGCACATCGACACCTCTACGCGGGACAAACTCCGGAGCCGGTTGGCTCAGGGCGTGGGGCAGCCGTACCCGGCGGGTAGCCTTCCCCTGCCCGGCCGGCTGTCCGGATGTCATGGCGTAACTCGCCAGCGCCTGGTGCTGGCGGTCGATCGCGCCGGATGAATCCAGCGGAAATCGTGCCTGAACGACGAGTTGGCCGTCCGGGTCAGGTAGCAGGATCCGGCACCCGGCCGAACCGTAGACCCCGACGACCTGGGTCACGATCGCGTTGAGGATGGCATCGAGCGTTACGCCGCCGATCAGGGTCGCGTTCAGGTCATACAGCAACCTGGTCCGGTGCTGCTCGCGGATGGCGGTCGCGGTTCGGTCCCGGACCCTGGCCACGAGTTGGCCCGCCGTGATCGCGATCACGAGGTAGACCAGCAGCGCCAAAAAATGATCGGCGTTTGCGATTGTGACGGCGTTGAACGGCCGAATCAGAAAGAACTCGAAGGCGAAGAACGACAGCACCGCCCCGATGGCTGCCGGCCCAGATCCGAGGGTGAGCCCCAGAACGAACGACAGGAGCAGGTAGATCAGGGTGACGTTGAGCACGCCCAGGTGCCCGCGGAAGAGCAGCATCACCGCCGTGACGAGGGCGGTCGCCGCAACCGCCGCCCCGTACCGAAGCCAGGTGCTGGACTCTACCCCGGTAAGCCAGGACTTCGACGATGCAAGGCGCGGCGCCACACCCGAAAGCCGGCGGAATCGTTGCATGCCCGAGACGTGCTCCACTGTGCAGGCGGCTCCTCAATCCCCGGAAGCGTAGCAGGACCGTGACGGGGCACTTCGCACGTTTTCACCTTGACCCGACAAAACGGAAGCGGGGGACGGCTTATGCCGTCCCCCGCTTGCCTTGCTGATAAACCGCGCTGCAGATCCAGGCGGGAGGGCGGAACCGCTAGGTTGCGGTTCCGCCGATCCGGCGTACTAGTTCGTGCAGGTGACAACTGCCCCGAGGCCATCCGGGTCGTTGCTGTTGCACTGTTGTCCGCCTTCGCCGCCAGCGCCGCCATCGCCGCCGGTGTTGGTGCCACCAGCGGCACCGTTACCACCAGTGGAGATGCCGCCTTCGCCGCCGCGACCGGAATCGCCGCCAGCGCCGCCAGTGGCGCCTTCGCCGGTGCCGCCAGTACCGCTGGCACCACCGTTGCCGACGCCGCCGCCGCCGCCAGTGCCGCTCGCGGCACCAGCACCGCCGGTGCCGCTGTCGCCGCTGGTGCCGCCGATTCCGCCGAGGGCAGATCCACCAGGACCGCCCGTGCCGCCAGTACCGCTGGAAGCGCTATTGCCGCCAGTACCACCAGGTCCGTTAGCGGTGGCAGTTCCGCCGTTGCCGCTCGGTGCGCCTGCGCCACCAGCAGCGCCGGTGGCATCGCCACCGCGGCCGCCGTCGCCGCCAGGTCCGCTCGGCGCGCCCGTGCCACCATTTCCGCCGATGCCCTGGTTAGAGCCACCAGCACCGCCGGTACCATCGTTATTGCCACCAGCCGCGCCAGCACCGCCAGCACCACCGGTATTGGAGCCACCTTCTGCGCCAGAACCACCGGTTGCGCCAGCGCCACCGGCTCCACCAACGCCGCCAGCGGCCAGGTTACCGCCGGCTTGGCTCTGAGACTGGCCACCGTTCGCGGGACCAGACGGAGCGCCAGTGCCGCCCGTCGCCGGAGCGCCATTCGTGGTGTTGTTTGCCTGGCCGCCGAGGGCCTGGCCGCCGGTGGCCGGGCCGGTCGTCACTTCGCCGCCAAGCGCGACGGAGACGACTAGGCCACCGAAGCCGATGCCGCCGTTGGCCTGGCCGGACTCAGCCGCCGCGCCGCCGTTGGCAGTGCCGCCAGTGGTCGGGCCGCTGGTAGCAACCCCACCAGTGGTGGGAGCGCCGGTGGCCACGGAGATCGACTGACCACCGACGCCGCCGTTCGCGGTGCCGCCGATCGCCTGATCACTCGTACCGGTCGCGCCGTTCGCAACCGCATCACCGGAGGTCGCCGGGCCGTTGGCGTTGCCGCCAGCGCCACCAGTACCACCGGCGCCACCGTTTGCCGGGCCGGAGAAGCCGACGGCACCCGCGCCGCCGTCGCCGCCGTTCGCCTGGCCAGAGGTCGGGGCCGCGGCATTCGCCTGGCCGCCAGCCTCACAGGTCGGGCCACCGTTCTGCGTCAGGAAGACGCCGTCCGGAACACCGCCGTTGGCTTCGTTGCGGGTGTTGCAGCTACCGATGTTGCGGGTATCGACTTCGGCGTTGCCGCCGACCGCATCGCCGGAGCGAGCAGTGCCGCCGTTGCCGCCGTTGCCGCCCGTACCGTCACCGGTCGTTGCCGCACCGCCGCTACCAGCGCTACCGCCATTGCCGCCGTTGCCAGCGGTCGCCGCGCCCGTGGAAGCAGCGCCGCCGCTACCGCCGGCCGCATTACCGCTCGTCGTGTCGCCGACGGACGCCGCGCCACCGTCACCGGCGCGATTGCCATCGGAAGAAGCGGAACTCCCCGTGGTGTTGCCGACCGCGGCCGCGCCGCCGGTCGTATCGCCGACTGTGGCATCGCCAGCAGCGGTGTCACCAGAGGTCGCCGCGCCGCCGATACCGCCGCCGGCGGTGTTGCCGCCTGAGCTGGTTGCACCGCCGGTGCCGTCACCAGAGGTGGCGTCACCCGCGCGAGCATTGCCGCCGACGCTGGCGCCGATCGTGTCGCCGGTCGTCGCAGCGCCACCGGCGCCACCAGCGCCGGTCGTTGCGTCGCCGCCGGTGCTGGTGCTTGTCGTGTCGCCGATCGAGGCTCCACCAGCGGCACCACCTTCGCCGCCGAAGCCGCCAGCGCCGCCGGCACCGCCATCACCGGCGTTACCGGTCGCCCCACCAGCGCCGCCGGATCCGCCAGCGCCGCCGTCGCCATTGGCGTTGCCGCCAGCGCCGCCGTCGCCGTTCGCGTCCCCGCCGTCGCCGCCGGAACCGCCTGCGCCGGTCGAACCGCCGGCGCCACCGTCACTGACGGTAGCGGTGATAGAACCACCACCGTCGCCGCCAGCGCCGGTCGAGCCGCCGGTAGCGGCGGCGCCGCCGTCACCACCAGCGCCACCGTTGCCGGTGTCACCAGAGGCACCACCAGCACCACCAGCGCCGCCGTCGCCGGAGATGACGCCGCCGACATTGCCCGTATCGCCGCTATTGCCGCCGTCGCCGCCGGCACCCGTGTCGCCCCCGGAGCCGCCGGTGCCCGCGCCGCCAGCGCCAGTGTCACCACCGACGCCGCCGACGGCGTCGCCGCCTCCACCTGTGGCACCGGAGGCACCACCGTCGCCGGAGGTTGCTTCGCCGCCGTCACCGCCGTCGGCGCCGTCGGCACCGCCGCCGTCTCCACCGTCTCCTGCATCCTGGAAGGAGGCCGTGATTACCTTTCCGCCGCCACTAGTTCCCGCTGCACCGGCACCCTGCACGAGCAGTAATGCCAGTGTCAGCGAAAAGTACACGCTGAGCACCCGCCTCGCTGTCATAGCGTTCTCCCAAACCTTCGAGCCATCACCCGATGGCCCTCCTCGCCAAGCCCCTCCGAGACGGACTCTGGGCGCGCAGACGGGCACGCCCTGAGGTCAATCCGGTCCTCCCAGGTTACGGCGCAATCGACGAAAACACAATATGTGCCGGGAAGTCATTTGAAAGGAAATTAGGGCTTTGCAATGGGAAATCGGCATTCGACCCACATGAGGCATTCTATCCAGGGGCCAATTGGATACATCCTGCGTATCCGAATGGAACGCCTAAATACGTAGTACAGATGGGGGCCGGACCCCCTACGACAGATGGCCTGCCTGGGCCAAATATTGCTGTTTGGCGAATCTGTTGCAAACAGAGATTGTAACGATCCCCAATACCTCGTAGGATAGGATGGCAATCCCCGCGCATCCCCGTACCGTTCGAGCGTGTCTTCAAGCATCTCCGGATGTCACTGGCTCGGACGCGGGAAGAACTGCGCTGGAGGGCGGATGTTGAGGTGTGCCGAGACCGCTGGTAGTCGTGCGACTCGGAGGGAAGGGGGATCGCGATATCGGACGGATTGGGCGTCCGCTTCACGGTGCGGCGATCTGACGAGGCGATTGACGGGAGGATGGCAGTGAGCCATAAGCATCTGAATGGGGCACTTCGCGTTCTCGTCGTGCCGCTGTTCCTGGCGGCAACGATGGCTTTAGGCGGTTTTGCGTTTGCCAGCTCGGCCTCCGCGGCCGGCGGCTCCGGCCCGGCCTGGCTCTCGGCCACGGCCCAGCAGTGCGATGAAGACGCCGTCGGCTGCGACTACCTCGGCGACTACGGCATCGGCTGCATCAACGGCGATATCGTCGGCGATGTCGATGGCACCGCGATCAACTGCGATGTCGACGGCGACGTAAACGGCACCGGGATCAACTCCGACGCGACCGGCAACATGGAGAACTGCATCAACGGCGATCCCAGCTCGGTATCGGGCTCTAGCATCAACTGCGGTGACTTCGCTCCAGGCGCTGGTCCGGGGCCAAACCCGAACCCGAACCCGCAGCCGAACCCGGAGGACTCCTGGCACGCCCGGTGCGCCCGGTGCGCCCGGTGCGCCCGGCGCGTCGTCGGCAGTCGTCGTCGCCCTTCCGGACACCGGTGCCGGCAGCGCGGTAAGCGAATCAAGCATCTCGCTGACCCTGATCGCGCTCGCCGCGATCGCCATGGTCGGATTCGCCGCCTGCGCGCGGCTCGGCCGCGCCGAGGATTAGCGCCTCAGCACGCCATATTCGGTAACAAGTAAGCGCCCCGCGGCCGGTTGGCCGCGGGGCGCTTTATCTTGGGCGAAACGTCGCATCGTACCTTTTCGTTGCACATGACAACATCCGAGGGCGGCCCCCTAACCCCCCAGCCCCCTTCCCCCCGCGCGCGGGGGAAGGGGGAGAGGCGCCGGCGTTCGGGCTGAGGGGCGGTTGGAGCGGGTGGTTTCCGTCGTAGGGGCGGACCTCCGTGTCCGCCCGGTGGCCGACCGACCGGTTCCCGGTTGCACACGCCGTTCCCGACCTGTGACGACGCGGTCGGTCATCGGGCCGACACGGAGGTCCGCCCGTATGACTCTGTTCCCGATGCGCGCCGATCTCCGCCTGCCCCTCCATAGCGCAGCGGGGGACAGGGGGCCGGGGGTTAAGGGGTCATTCCGGCATCACGTACGCGAGCGGGGGACCGCATGTGTGGTCCCCCAACTCCTCATCTGATGCGCGTTCGATGTGCGGTCGTTTACCGCTCGGAGCCGACCTCGCGGAACTCGCCCTCGACGGTCGTCTCGTCGTCGGCGGTGTCGTCGCTGGCGCCGTTCGCGCCGAAGTCGCCCGCCTCGCCATCGGTGGCGCCCTGAGCGCTCGCCGCCTCGTACATGGCCGTGCCGACCTGAGACAGGCTGGCGACCAGCTCTTCGTGGGCCGGGCGCAGGCGGTCGATGTTCTCCGGATCGTTGGCGAGGATGTCCTTGACCGCCGCGATCTTGGTATCGACGTCGGCCTTCAGCTCGCTCGGGATCCGGTCGCTGTATTCGGACAGCGTCTTCTCGGCCTGGAAGACCATCGCCTCGGCGTCGTTTCGGGTCTGGATGGCCTCACGCCGCTGCTTGTCTTCCTCGGCGTGGGCCTCGGCCTCTTGGACCATCCGCTGCACTTCCGCCTCGGACAGGCCGGAGGAGCCGGTGATCGTGATCTTCTGCTCCTTGTTGGTCGCCTGGTCCTTGGCGGAGACGTTGACGATGCCGTTGGCGTCGATATCGAAGGTCACTTCGATCTTCGGCACACCGCGCGGCGCCGGCAGGATGCCGTCCAGGATGAAGCGGCCGAGGCTCTTGTTGTCGGTCGCCATCGGGCGCTCGCCCTGGAGGACGTTGATCTCCACCTGCGGCTGGCTGTCGCTGGCGGTGGTGAAGATCTGGCTCTTGCGAGTCGGAATGGTGGTGTTGCGCTCGATCAGCGGGGTGGCCACACCGCCCAGCGTCTCGATCGACAGCGACAGCGGGGTCACGTCCAGGAGGAGGATGTCCTTCACCTGACCGCCGAGCACACCGCCCTGGATCGCCGCGCCGATCGCGACGACCTCGTCGGGGTTGACGCCCTTCTCCGGCTCCTTGCCGAAGAAGGCCTGGACCTTCTTCTGGACCGCGGGCATGCGTGTCTGACCACCGACCAGGATCGCCTCGTTCAGCTCGCTCTTGGAGATGCCGGCGTCCTTGAGGGCGGCCTCCATCGGCGGAGCGGTTCGTTCGATCAGGTGGTTGACCAACTGCTCCAGCTTGGCCCGCGAGAGGGTGATGTTGAGGTGCTTTGGCCCGCTGGCATCGGCCGTGATGAACGGCAGGTTGACGTCGGTCTGCTGGGTGCTGGACAGCTCGATCTTGGCCTTCTCGGCCGCTTCCTTCAGGCGCTGCAGGGCCATGCGGTCCTTGCGCAGGTCGATGCCGTCCGACTTCTTGAACTCGTCGGCGAGGTAGTCGATCAGGACCTGGTCGAAGTCGTCGCCGCCGAGGTGGGTGTCGCCGTTGGTCGACATGACCTGGAAGACGCCCTCGGAGAGGTCGAGGATCGAGATGTCGTAGGTGCCGCCGCCGAGGTCGTAGACGGCGATCTTCTCATCGCCCTTCTTGTCCAGACCGTAGGCCAGGGCCGAGGCGGTCGGCTCGTTGATGATGCGGAGCACCTCGAGGCCGGCAATTCGGCCGGCGTCCTTGGTCGCGTCGCGCTGGGCGTTGTCGAAGTAGGCCGGCACCGTGACGACCGCCTTGTCGACGGTGTCGCCCAGGTAGGCCTCCGCGTCGGCCTTCAGCTTCTGCAGGATCATCGCGGAGACTTCCTGCGGGCTGTACCAGCGGTCCCCGATCTTGACCTGAACGTCGCCGTTCGGCGCCGCCTGGATCTTGTAGGGGACAAGATCCTTGTCCCGCTGGACCGCGGGATCGTTGAACTTGCGGCCCATGAACCGCTTCACCGAGAAGACGGTGTTCTCCGGGTTGGTCACGGCCTGGCGGCGGGCGAACCGGCCCACAAGCCGCTCGCCGCTGCCGGTCACCGCCACCACCGACGGGGTCAGCCGTTCGCCCTCGGCGTTCGGAATGACGACCGGCTCGCCACCTTCGATCGTGGCCATGACCGAGTTCGTCGTCCCCAGGTCGATTCCAATCGTTCGTGCCATGTGTACTCCTCTAGTCGTGAGTTAGTCGTGAGTCTTGAGACGTGGGACGTGAGTAGAACGGCATCTTTATACTCACGTCTCACGTCTCACGTCTCACGTCTCCGTTACGCCACCGGCTTGTCGCCGGTTCTTACCATCGCCGCGCGCAACACCTGATCACCCAGCTTGTATCCATTGCGGAAGACCTCCACGACCTGCTCCCCGGAGCTGCCGGGATCGGTCGCAACGGCTTCGTGCAGAGCGGGATCAAACGGCTGGCCGAGCGCGTCGAGCTGGGTGACCCCGGCTCGCTCGAGCACAGCGTTGAGTTTGCGTTCGATCATGGCCGTGCCGGAAACCCAGCCATTCTCTCGCTGATCCTCCGGAATCGCGCCAAGCGCTCGCTCGAAATCGTCCTGGATGTCGATGATTTGCAGGAGCAGATCCCGGTTGGCGAACTGCCGGACGAGCGCGCGCTCCTGTTCGTTGCGCCGCTTGTAGTTGGCGAAGTCGGCCAGGGTCCGCCGAAGCTGCTCCAGGTATTCGTCGCGCTCGGAACGGAGTTGCTCGACTTCGGACGCGGCGGCCTCTGGAGCCTGCTCAACGCCATTGCCTGTCTGCTGCTCGTCTGTGGTCTCCGAAGCCTGGGCCTCAGAACCGTTGTCTGACTGGGTACGGGTTTCGGTCACACGCGATCTCCACCTCTTCATCGAACGAGACGTTCCTCTTCCAGATTCCGGCGCACGTGCCGGCTACGATGTGTAGAGGTCCGCCACCATATCGCTCATCAAGCGGGCCATGTAGCGAACGGACGAGATCGACCGTGGATAAGACATTCTGGTCGGGCCAAGAACGCCGACGACCCCGGTCACCTCACCGTCAACCCCATATGTTGCCAGAATCACGCCAAAGCGACGCAAGGCATGGGCAGGGTTCTCGTCGCCGATAAAGACCTGGACCTCGCGGCCCTCCCCGAGTTGCGGCAGGACCGCGCTGAGAAACGCGCCGCCACGAAGCATCTCGAGGACGTTTTGTGCTTCGTCGCCGCCGAATTCGGGCTGAGACAGGATGTTCTCGAGACCCGAATGGCGGACTTCGAGGCTATCACCACCGTCCAGGCCACGCAGCGTGTGCTCCAGATGGCCGAACAGGAACCGGACCGTCTCATCGGCGCCCAACGCCCGGGCGGCAATCTCCTCGGCGGTCAGCCCCTTGACGTCGGCCACCAGGGCATCGGACAGGCGGCTCAAGGCCTCCTGATCGATGTCTTCGGGCCAGTGCAGCATCAGCTGCCGCACCAGGCTTTCCTGGGTAACGAGAATCAGCAGGGCCAAGCGGGGCTGCAGGCTGATCAACTCGAAGTGGCGCAAGCGGGGAACCGCCGGGCGCGGGGCGGTCACCACCGAGATGTTCCCGGCCGATTCGGCCAGGACCGACGCGGCCAGCTCCAGCCACTGCTCAAGGCGAACCTCGACCTGACTGAACTGGTGTCGAATCATGATTTGGTCGGCCGAAGGCAATTCGACGTTGCCCATCAGGCGATGGACGAAGTAGCGGTAGCCGGTATCGGTCGGCACCCGCCCACCCGAGGTGTGCAGGTGCTGGACGTACCCGGCAGCTTCGAGCTCGGCCATCTCGTTACGGATCGTCGCCGGGGAGACCCCCAGCGGATACCGCTCGGTGATGGACTTCGAGCCGACGGCGCGGCCGGTATGCACGTATTCCTGGACGATGATCTTGAGGATGGCACGCTGCCGCGGTGTGAGGCTCTCAACACCTCCTGCGGCGTCCACTCCATCAATCCGATCTCGCCAGTCCTGCCGCCCAAAACTCGCGCCGGCCGGGTCGCTCACGTCTGTCTTGCCTCCAATTAGCACTCTACCACATCGAGTGCTAACCGCAAGATGATAACAACCTTGCACACTTCTTGTCAAGGTTGGGGTGCATACGAACGCGTGCTTTTGGGCCAATTTGCGCGGACGAGCGAGTGCCTGTACAGCGGGCCGAACCCGACGCCGTCTCGATGGCTAGCCGGTTGGTGACCGGTAGGGGCAGGGCTTGCCCTGCCCACGTTCGCGTCCACGAGGCTGGGCAGGGCAAGCCCTGCCCCTACAAATGATCGTCAGGACAGGATCAGGCAGGACCGTTGCCACGGCCAAGAAGCCGTCCGATCATGCCCGGCTGCTTCGGGGGTTTGGCCGCGGTTTCAAGGCGCTTGCGCAGATCCTTGTCGAGCGACTTTCGGTCGGCGACGAACACCCGCGATCCCGGCGGGTCCGCCTCAGGCACGTCGGGGGTGATCACGTCTATGGCCTCGTACAGCCCCCAGCCGTTGACCTTGGCCAACTCGGTTGCCGCCAGCAACGCGCCGACCAGGGCAACGCCGTCCATCTCCGCCTCGGCAAACCGGCGCAGAAAGCGCTCTAGACGCTTCTCGAGCAGCCGATGAAGCTCGGGTACCAGGCGACCCGGAATGAAGGCGCCCCCCATGAGCCCTCGCGTCAGATCGACGCGAATCGGCATCGTTCGGGCGGCGACGCTGTCCAGGCCGGCATCGAGAAAGAGGCGGGAGGGCGGTCGCATGAGCATCCCGACGCCCCGGTCAATCCGGGCTTCGATTGGAGTCAGACCTGCTCCAGGAAGCAAGAATGAGGGCGTGGTCGTGGCCAGAAACTGGGCGAAAGCGTAGGACACCGCGTTTGCCCCAGCCTCGGACCCGTCCCTGGCGCGGCCATAGCCAATGCGAGCTTCCGCTAGGAGCCGGGCCGACCAGGGCCCCGGCGGCAGCCCAGCCAGCTGTGCGTCCCCGCCATCTTCGATCAGCCGCACGAAGGTATGGACCATACTGGGATCGAACGGGTGCAGCGAGCAGAGTTCCATAGCGCCCCAACTGGTTGTACTGGCACCCCGGTCGCCCGCCGCCGGTGTGCCGACCGCTTCATTTCCGTTCAACGGCAACTGGCCTCCAAGTATACGAGGACAATAACCGCGGTCTGCTCCAACTTTTACACCGGCAGACTATGCTTTCCGGCAGACGACCGCCGAGATCAAGCCCGGCGGGGACACGCCGACGACAGACATTCCGCCCACGTACAAAGGGTACTTCGTTCCCTGTGACAGAATCGCACACCCTCGCTGAAGCGGCCGACGATGTTGAATCCCCAGCACTGGCGAACCCTCCGACCCGCGCCGCGCCGCTGGTCCTCGATGTTGACGGGTCAGGATTGCCATTGCTCGGGTTGGAGCCACAACCAATATCGGCGCGGTTGCGCATCGTTACGATCGGCACCCGGGCCGGTGAAGCGGTCGAATTCCTCGCCGACAACCTCGTCCCGACCGCACGCGGCTCGCTGACTGCCCTTCCATTCGCGAATGACGCGTTTGACGCGGTGGCGGTGGCCGGGACTCTCGAACACATTGTTGCGGACGACGATGCGCTCGATGAAATGACACGGGTTCTCCGTCCGGGAGGGCTCCTCTTCCTCAGGGTGCCGCGGGACGACCACTTCACCTGGCTGGACGCCCAGAACCTGTATACCTACATCGCGGGAACGATCGGGAGCGTTCTGCCGTTGGCGGGTCGCCCGGCCCTGCGATTCCGCCGTCACTATGGACGCGAGGAGTTGAGCAACGAACTCGCCAAGCGCGGGCTCAAGGCGCGGATCGTGACCACTGAGGGTTGGGGGGGCGGCGAAATACTCCTTCTCGGAACCTTGCTGTCATGCCGCTGGCTTCTCAAGTCTCCACCACTCGAACAGCGGGTGCGCAAGGCACTCGCGCCAATTCTCCGGGGCGAGCGGCGTCTCCGAGCCGGACGGTTTGGACGGGATATCTCCGTTGTGGCGGAGAAGCTCGAACGGAACGGAACAGATTTCTGCCGCGGACATTCGGCGAGACTCGGCGCTCAGGAATCCTCGGAAAACAACGATTGTTCTTCAGCGGCCTCGTAAAAATCGGCGCGACGCCGGGCCAGGAGGGCGCTGGTTTCGGCGTTTGAGACGCCCTGCCGGCGGAGCACATGCCGGACGAACTCCAGCCCCGCCTCGAACTCCGGCTGCACGACCTCGTCAGCGCCGGCTGCCCGCAGATAGTCGACCTCGTCCCGTGCCTGGGCACGAGTGACCACGTCTATATGCGGGTTGAGCCGGCGCGCATGGGCCACAGCCGCCCGGGCCGCGACGAGATCGCTTGTGGTGATGGCGATCGTCCGCGCACGCTCGATGCCGGCGCGCAGGAGTAGCGCGTCAGATCCGCCATCGCCGTAGAACGCTCGGACCCCCCGCTTGCGCAGATCGCGCACGATGGCCGGATTTAGCTCGATGACTGTATAGCGAAGCCCTCTCCGAGTGAGTGCGGCGGCAAGCACGGCGCCCACGCGGCCGTGGCCACAAATCACAACGTGACGGGACAGGTCTTCGGCGTCGTGGTGATCGGCGGGCTCAGGGCCCGCCTGTTCCGCTTCCTGGGAGGCCACGCCCGGGAGGTGCGCGGCCACCGCGACCAGCGCCGGCGCGGCTCGGATAATCAGGGGCGAGGCGATGATCGAGATCAGGGCGACTTCGAGGATGATGCCGTACTCATCGCGGTCGATCACCATTTCCGTCAGTCCGACTCCAGCCAGCACGAAGCTGAATTCGCCAATCTGGGCCATCGTCAGCGCCGCCAGCGTCGGCGTGCGATGGTCGACCCCGGCCGCCAGGTAGGCCCCGCCAGTGATGATCGTCTTGCCCACGATCAGCCACGACGGCCAGGAAGGCGATCACCCAGATGTCATCGAAAAAGGCCGACGGCACGATCAGCATGCCCAGGGAGACGAAGAACAGCGTCGCGAAGACATCGCGAATGGGGATGATGTCGGCCAGGACCTGACTGTCGAACTCCGATTCGGACACCACCAAACCCGCGAGGAACGCGCCAAGCGCCAGCGACAGCCCCGCCTCGTGGCTGGCATAGGCCGTCCCGAGGGCGATGAAGATGACGGTCAGCAGAAACAACTCTCGGGATTCGGTCCGCGCAACGAAGTAGAGAACCCTCGGGCACGATGCGCGTGCCCAACACGATCACCGCGATGAGCGCGACTGCCGCCGTCCCCAGCGACTGAATCAGGCCCACGATCACGTCGTCGCCCCCGGATAGCAGCGGCAAGCAGTGCCAGCATCGGGACCAGGCTCAGGTCCTGAACGACGCCCAGGCCCAGCGCGATTCTGGCCTGGGGACTCTCTGCTTCGCCGCGCCCAAGCAGTAACTTGAGGGCAACGATCGACGATGAGATCGCGAATGCGCAGCCGAGCAACAGGGACGCTTCCGTGCCCCAGCCAATGGCGAGCCCAGCCCCGGCGCCAATAACGAGCGTCAAGGGAATTTGGATTCCGCCCGAGACGAGCGCGATCCGGCGGACGCTTCTTCAGTTCATTGAAGGAAAACTCCACCCCGAGCGCGAACATCAGAATCGCAGCGCCCAGCGTGGCCAGCAACTGGACCCGATCGAAATCGGCGGATACCCAGGCGTGTTCTCGCCGATTAGCGCGCCGGCGACCACGTATCCCAACAGGACAGGTTGGCCAAGCTTGCGGGCGACGAGGCCGCCGACACAGGCCGCGCCGAGCGCCAGCACCAGATCGAGAACGAGGCGCACGTCTTCCACGTGTGGATCGTCCTCCTATACCCTACTTTCGCCCAAATCCGAGCTTCGGTATCCTTCACCATCGCGCCAACGACGGTGTGCTCTCGACCTCGCACCAATCTCAGCCGAGGAGTCCCTGGAATGCCCGCCGTCGACCACCACCGCGCGCCGCTCCTCGAAGCGCTGCGCCGTTTCAAACAGGGCGATTTCGCCCCGTTTTCAACCCCAGGACACAAACGAGGACTGGGCGCCGATCCCGAGCTCGTGGAGCTCTTCGGGCCCGACGCATTTACCGCGGACATTCCACTCAGTGGGGCCGCCGACGACCTTCATCTCCGTAACGATGTTCTCGGCCAAGCCGAGGCGTTGGGAGCAGCGGCATGGGGCGCTGAACGTTCATTTTACCTTCTCAACGGGTCGTCGGCTGGAAACCATGCGTATCTCCTGGCGGCACTTCGGCCCGGCGACGAGATTGTCGTCGCACGTGATATCCACAAGTCGCTCCTAGTGGCCATCATCTTGACCGGAGCGGTCCCGGTCTATGTCTCGCCCCGCCTGCATCACGACCTGGCGGTGGGCCTGGGTATCGAGCCGGCGGCCGTCGGAGAAGCGCTCGACCAGCACCCGCGAGCGAAGCTGGTTGCCCTGGTCAGCCCATCGTACTGCGGCGTGGCGTCCGACCTCGCCGGCATCGTGCGCGAGGCACATGGGCGCGGCGTCCCCGTCTACGTCGATGAAGCCTGGGGTCCTCACATAGGTTTCCATCCCGATCTGCCCGCCTCGGCAATGGCCTCCGGCGTGGATGGCGCGGTCGCCAGCACCCACAAAGTGCTCGCCAGCCTGACCCAGGCCGCCCTCCTCAACGTCCAGGGCGACCGTGTCTCCAGGGCCAGGATCGCTACCGCCGTGGGGATGGTGAACACCACCAGCCCAGCCGTGACGATCCTTGCCTCGATCGATGCTTGCCGCCGCCAGATGGCCCTCCACGGCGAGGCGTTGCTCACCCGCACGATCGCGCTCGCGCAGGACGCGCGGACCCGATTGCGCCAACTTCCCGGAGTCGGCGTCCTGGGCGCGGACGATCTCGGCCTTGCCCCGGATCGCTATGACCCAACCAAACTGCTGATTGACGTGTACGGCCTGGGGAGGTCCGGTTTCGAGGTCGAGGAAATCTTGCGCCACAACTTCGGCGTCACGCCGGAGATGAGCGATCTCGTCGGCATCATCTGCTTGGTGACGGTCGGCGATACCCAGGCGAGCATCGATCGCCTCGTGGCGGCGTTCGGCTGGCTATCCGACAACAGACGACCGGTTTCGTCCGGGGGGGCGTCCCTGCGCTCATCCGGAGACGTGATCGCCCCCGGCGCTCAGGCAATGTCACCGCGTGACGCCTTCTTCGCTCCAGCCCGCACCGTTGCCCTCAACGACGCGGTCGGCCAGGTCTCGGCCGAACTGGTTATCCCCTATCCGCCGGGCATTCCAGTCCTGGCTCCCGGCGATGTGATCGAAGAACGCAAGCTTGCTTACCTGCTCCAGGGTGCGGCCGCCGGAATGTACATCTCCGGGCCCGCCGATCCCGACCTTCGTACGATCCAGATCGTAGCGGGGGAGTCTTCGCGTGCCTGATCAGACATCCAACGCGCCGCGTTCATGGGCAACACGCCCATTCCGGGCATCCGACCGGCCCGCGCTCGAGGCGTTCTTGCGGACGTCGTTCGGGCAAGGCGACCTCCCCGGCCGGCAGTGGCACGACGTTGAGCGCTCACTCGATGCAATGCCCGGATCGCCTGACGACACGATCGTCGGCACGGTGGACGGTACGATCGTCGGATACGTCACGCCGCACCAGCAAGAACTCGTCGTCCACCCCGATCATCGAAGGCGGGGCATCGGCACCCTCCTCGTCGAAGCAGGACTGACCTACGCGCGGACACACAATCAGCCCGCGTTGACCCTGGCCCCGCCGCCGGGGAATGCGGGGGCGGAGGCGTTCGCTACCCGGCTGGGGTTCGCGTACGATTCCAGCCTCTGGCAGCTACGCCTCCCCCCTGGTTTCGACGTCGACCGGCCGGTGTTCCCGCCGGCCGTCGTCGCCCGGCCGTTCACCTCCGATGTCGACATCGCCCGCTATGTCGGCATGATCAATTCGGCGTTCGTCGATCACCCATCCCCGATCTTGGTGACGATGGACGTCGTCACCATGGCCCACTCCAGACTGGAATTCGTCCCCGAGAATATCTGCCTGCTTAGCGCGGTCGCCGATCTGGATACCCCGATCGGCTTCTGCCGGACCCGGGTCGATGTTGACGACACCGGGCGGCGAATCGGCGAGATCAGTCTGATCGGCATCCTGTCGGCATGGCGCGGTCAGGGTCTGGGACGTGAGCTGCTCAAGTGGGGCGTACACCGTCTCCGGGAGCTCGATGTGGACGACCTGACGCTCCATGTCGAGGCCAAGAACGAGCAGGCTCTCGGACTATACGAACGTACTGGCTTCGTCCGCAGCCAGGAATGGCCGCGATGGTCGCGCCCCCTACTACCGCCGCCCGGCTAGCACTCGCAGGTTAGAGCCACTCACGCGTCGAAGCCCCTTGATTTGCACCGTTGGCACGCCATCTGCGAACACATCGTGACACGTGTGATTCGGCGAACGGCCCCATACGCGGGTCGCGAATCCGCGTGCTCGGTCATAGCCCAAACGGATTGAGACTGGAAAGAGCCATATCCGGCATTTGGGCGTAAGGTAATTCAAAGTCCGCGCCGGAACGGCCACATCCCGGTTCGCAACAATCAGGGGGGACGTTATGTCGCAGTCGGCCGCCGATACCATCGATGGTCACGCCCAGCGGGGCCCCACTCCTCCGGGTCAGCCGCAGCCAAGACCGGCCCGCGTGCACGGAGAACGAGCAGATGGTTGGCTCCGTGACAGCGCGATTAGCGGCTTCTTCGCAACCTTTGCCTTTAGTGTCGTTCTTGCCGCGGCGTATGGGGTGGCCCGGGCCATTGCCGAGGAATCCGGCAACCAACTCCAGCGCTGGGCGTGGAATCTAACGCATAATCCAGTCGTTCAATCCACTGAAGATCGGATCACCCTGGCGATCGCCCTGAACCTGGCGGCCGGTATCGCCTTCGCATTGATCTACGGTCGATTCTTCGAGCCCGTTGTGAATCTCGACCCTGTGAAAAGGGCATGCTCTTTTCCCTGATCCCGTTCTTGCTGTCGATCACGGTCTTTTTCCCGTCATGGACGGCGGATTCCTGGGTGCCGACATCGACGCGGGACCACTGCCAGTCCTGGGGAACCTGATCATCCACCTGGTCTACGGCGCGGTCCTTGGCTGGATGTATGGCATCCCGCTTGAATCCGGCATCGATGACACGCCGCTCGACCGAGCTGCAAACGAAGGGGCAGAGCGTGGCGCGGCTCGCGGTGTGCCAATCGGAGCCGTCGTCGGCGCGATCATTGGATTCGCCATCCAGCCGACCGTCGACGACATCACCAACACGTTGTTGACCGTAATTATCGGCGCGGTGTCCGGTGGAGCGGTTGGCCTCCTGGTTGGCTCCCTGATGGGTATGGGCGAGCTTGGCGACGAGGAAGAGTGGTCGGAGGCGTAGGCAAAGCGTCGTTAAATGCCGACACACGGTGAAGGGGGCGTCCGGCGATCCGGACGCTCCGTTCGTTTGTCCAAACTGGCGATGAACTCATCCGGCAGACGTCGATTGGATCTGGTAGACCTCGTAACTCGGGTGGACAACCAGCCGTATCGATCCGACCTCGATCGACCGGCTTCTGCCGTCGGTGATCGTCCGGGTCAGCGGCGTGTCCTTGGCCAGTCGCGAGAAGAGGGATGCGATCGGATTGGAGTCGGTCGCCCGGATCGGCTGGTGCTGAAGCAAGCGGAGTACCTGGGGCCAAGTGCCCCATGCCGCCCGCTTGTCCGGTTCCGCCCCGTCGTTGAAGTGGACGAGGTACCGTCCAAGGACAAACGGAAAGACCCGGTGCGCTTTGAAGGTTCTTGCGGTGCGGGCGTCGACCCGGGCAACTACCTCATCGGCGCCATGCTGCTTGATCCAGGTTAGGACGCCGGAGACTTGGCGATTGGCGTACAGCACGTTGTCCCGCTGACGCGACATCTCGGCAAACGTACGGACAAATGGGTCCTGCGACTTGAGTTCGAATAGGCCTAACGTGCCCGTCTTGCGGTCAAATACCAGGGCGTCGATATCGGTGCGGAGATCGCCCTTGTCCCGGCGAAGCTCGATCCGCCTGGGGGCGGAGACGAAACGCTTGTCGGCGAAGAGCGCGTAGATGTCCTCTCGAAACACCGCCTCTCGCTGGATCGCGGCGTTGTGGTACGCCTGCGGGTTCCGCCGCTTCAACTCTCGCGACAGAAAGAGCAACGGCTCCGCCAGCAGACCGTGCAGCGACCAGACAAGGCAATCGGGACCGACGCGGACGAGCGGCGCGGCGGCGATACCGGGAACGGCGGCGTGGTAGTCGGCATTTGCGCGGTCGAGGGTAAACGCGGCGAGCACATCCAGCAGCTCGATCGCGTCCCCGCGCAGCTCTGTGGCCAGCCGCTCCGCCAGACCAAGCTCCGGCTGTGGCTCAGGAGCGGCGCCGAGCTCGCGTTCCCGCAGCGCCCAGGCGATCAGGCGCTCTAAGACACCGGTATAGATGTCGATCCTGGTGCCGGCGATATCGGCACCAGGCGGATACCCGAATTGATACGCCATCGACCTGACAAAGGCCGCCGCCAGGTCGCGATGCGCTGATTCCGGGTCCAGTCGTCCCGCGCGAAGGGCGAGAATCTCCGACTGTAACCGGTTCAGATCTGCCCCATGGCGCTCCCTGGACCAGGCCGCCCACCAGTCGAAATCGTACCGCTCCCGCCAGCTAGCCGGCTGTCGCTTAGAGGCGATCCAAGCCTCAAACGTCCCCGGTCCATCCTCCACGAGGCGCATGAAGCCGCTCTCGCAATGCCCGAGGACGATCTCCACGTCCGCGAGTCGGTCGCACGCAGCCAGAAACCCGCCGGCCCAGCCATCCGGAACCCGTTCGGCCCCGGCAGACCAACCGTCCCGCTCATCCGCCGCATCGAGGCAGATGGCGAGCGCCAGGTTGCCGCCCCGATTCGAGATCCGGATGCCGGTGAGAAGATCGGGCTCAGGCGCGCCGGAAATCGACGGGATTCGGTTCAACTCGTGCACGAGCGCGGGAATGGCGAGTTCACTGGCGGGGACTGTTCCGCGCAGACGCTGCCGTTCCTCATCGTGGTACCGGCGAAGGGACTCTGGAGGGCGCACGTCCATCGCTACGCTACACCGTCAGGCGTTTGAGCCGCGACGCTGCCTCGGCGAGGGTGTCGTCGCGCTTGGCGAAGCAGAAACGGGCGAGGAGCGGCGCGCGCGTCGGGTCGAGGTAGAAGGCGGAGGGCGGGACCGCGGCGACGCCGATCTCGCTGGTGAGGAAGCGGCAGAAGGCGGCGTCGTCGGGGAAGCCGACGGTCGGTGAGATCCGCCATCAGGAAATAGCTACCGCCGATCGGCAGGGTCGGGAGACCGGCGGCCTCGGAGAGCGTCGCGGAGGAGGTCGCGGCGGGCGGTGTAGTCGGCCCGGAGTTGCTCGTAGTAGCCGCGCTCGGCGGCCGTTTCGAAGGCGACGGCCATCGCTTCCTGGAACGGGGTGGCGGTGGCGAACGTGACGAACTGGTGGACGGCGCGGAGGGCGGCGTTCAGCGCGGCGGGCCCGATGGCGTAGCCGATCTTCCAGCCGGTCATGCTGAAGGTCTTGCCGGTGTGTTGATCGTCAGCGTCCGCTCCCACATGCCGGGAAGCGTGGCGAGCGGGACGTGATCGCGGCGTCGAAGGTGATCCGGTCGTAGACCTCGTCGGTGATGGCGACGACGTCGTGTTCATGGCAGAGGTCGGCGACGAACTTCGGCCAGTTCCGGACCGGGTGAAGACCTTGCCGGTCGGGTTGTGCGGGGTGTTGAGGAGAGATCACGCTTCGTCCGCGGGGTGAAGGCGGCGCGGAGCTCGTCGGGATCGAACGACCAGTCCGGCGGGCGCAGGGTGACGGGACGAGCGACGCGCCGGCCAGGATGGCGCTGGGCGGGTAGGAGTCGTAGAACGGCTCGAAGACGATCAGCTCGTCGCCGGGACCGAGGAAGGCCTGGATCGCGTCGAAGATGGCCTCGGTGGCGCCGCTGGTGACGGTGATCTCGCGGTCGGGATCGATCTCCCGGCCGGTGCTGGCGCGCCCAGTCGGCGGCGATGGCGCGGCGCAGGCGCGGGGCGCCGTGGCCGACGGCGCGTACTGGTTCAGATCGGCATCAATTGCGGCTTTGGCGGCCTCTTTGACGAAGTCGGGTCCGGCGAAATCGGGGAACCCCTGCCCGAGATTGACTGCGCCGTGCTTGGACGGCCAGGCGGCTCATCTCGGTAGAAGATCGAGGTGCCGAAACCGCGGATTTTTGGTTGCGCGAAGTGGTCCACGGGAAGGGCCCTCCACCCTCGCCCCTCCCCCAACGTCTGGGCGGCGGTCGGTGCGCCGGACTATGAGAAGACGCCGGTGTTCGGCGAGATGGTCCATTTCGGCGACGGTGTCGGTCGAATTCCTCGAGGGCGGAGCGGACGGGGTCCGGGGTCGGAGAGGTCGACGCCGGCGCGTTGGAGAAGCGGCGAGTGGGTAGTCGGAGCCGCCGGCGCGCGAGCAGCTCGAGGTAGCGCTCGGCGGCAGGACTGGCCCTCGTCACGGATCTTGCCGGCGAGGGCGATGGCGGCCGAGATGCCGGTGGCGTATTGGAAGACGTAGAACCCGCGGTAGAAGTGGGGAACGCGGCTCCAGCCGAGTCCGGACCGGTTCGTCGATCTCCAGGACGCCGGGGAGGTAGACGTCGTGGACGTCGCGGTAGATGTCGTTGAGGGATCCGAGGGTGAGCGGGTCGCCGGATTCGACGGCGGCTGTGGGTGAGGTGCTCGAACTCGGCGAACATGGTCTGGCGGAGCAGGGTGCCGTGGAAGGTCGTCGGCGAAGCGGTTGAGGATCGAGAACCGCGCGGCGCCGTCGTCGGCAGGCGGTTTCCCGGAGCAGATGCCAGGTCAGCAGGACCTCGTTGACGGTCGAGGCGATCTCGGCAGTGAAGATCGGGTAGCCGGCAGTCGTGGAACGGCTGGGCGTGGTCGGCGTAGAAGCTGTGCATGGCGTGCCCGGCCTCGTGGGCGAGGGTGAAGACGTGGTCCTCGGTGCCGTTCCAGTTCATCAGGATGACGGGATGGCCCCGTAGGCGCCCCACGAGTAGGCGCCGGAGCGTTTGCCTTTGGTCTCGTGCCAATCGACCCAGCGCGACGTTGAAACCCCTCCGCGAGATCATCGGACATAGGCGTTGCCCAAGGGCGTCAGGCCACCGAGGACGATGTCGATCGCTTCGGCGATAGGAGTAGTTGCGGGCCGGCTCGGGCGCAAGCGGCGACAGAGGTCGTAAGCGGCAATTGCTCCAACCCCAGCGCCTTGCGGCGGAGGTCGAGGAACCGCTCCATCGTTGGGCTGGCCTCGCGCACGCGGCGATCAGGCTGTCGTAGACCGGACTCCGGCAGGTTGTCGTCAAACAGCGCTGCTGACCTGGAGGATTGGTGACCGCGCACCCGGGCCTGAAAGATGTCGTTGCGCACCGACGAGGAGTAGAGTGATGCCAGGGTGTGTTTGTGGGCGGTGTACGCCGCCATCATCGTCTCGTGGGCCTCGCGCCGGACTTCTCGGTTGCGGCTTTCCAACAGGGCCCCGTGGCGCCCTTTGGTCAGCGTGATCTGATTGCCGTCGTCGTCCTTGACCTTCCCGTAGGTCAGATCGGCGTTGTCCAACGCCGAGAACGCCTCGATCGGAGCGCGGGTGAGATCGGCCGCCTGGGCCAGCACCTCCTCGACCTCGGTCGAGCGGACATAGGGCCGCTGGCGCTGGACATCATCGAGCAGGTGACGGTAACGGTGGAGGACCGCATCGGTCGCAAAGACCCCCAGCTTCCCCTCCGGCATCGCCAGGATCTCCGGCATGACCCAGGCGAGGGCCTCGCCCGTCTGGACCGCCAGGGAGATGGAGCGGTCGTACCGGGCCAGGGAGTCGGCAACGGTCTGGTCCTCGTCCCGGCGCAGTGCCGCAAAGGTCCGCAGCCGCTCGACCACTCGCCGCACCTCCATGATGTCGTCAAGCGCCACCAGCAGCGCCATCGGAGAGGCATCGAGCATGCCCCGGTGGGCGGTGGCGGTTGCCAGCAACTCCGGCACCCGGGCGGAATCCGCGTCCCAGGCGGCATCGTCGGGATAGATGCGCGACAGGTCCCAGGTGTCTTCGGCCGCGACCATATCGCGAGTGAGGATGTCGACCTGCTCGGCGGGAACTGCGGGGGAAGTTGGGGCGACCAACAAACAACTCCTTAGTGGTTAGGGGGATGAGCGGCGCAGGTTGTGCCTGCGCCGTTGTCAAATCTCGACGATTAGCCCCGAAAGAGTAGCACTCTCCTCCGACAGCCCTCACCCCCCTCTCCCAATGCTGAGAGAGGGGGGCTTTTCCCCGTCCCCTCTCCCAGGATCTGGGAGAGGGGTGGCCCTTTAGGGCCGGGTTAGGGCCGTTTTACGCCACCGGAGTCGCCTCATCCTCAATGATCACACCTGGGCTGGCGACAGGCGTCGCCGCCGCAGCAATCGGGGGAATATCAATCAGGGAGACGGTGAACGGCAACACCGGATCAGCGGTCTCGCGCCGGTCGAACTGGGCGTTGACCACGAGCAGTTGCTCGCCAACCTGCGCGATCGTGGTCGGGAACATCAGTGACGGATCGGTGAAGGCATCGAGTGTGGTCGCCGTCTCGATCGAGGCGTCCAGTTCCAGACGGACGATCAGCGCAAGCTGGTTACGCACGACGTAGAGGATCGAGCCATCGAGCAGGATCCCGTCTCCAAAGGTCACGCTTTCACCATTGATGGTGATCTCGGCGACCTCCGCGCTCGCCAGGTCTACCCGGAACAGACGACCGTTGCTGGGGTTGACCATGATCGCGTAGGCGCCGTCGTCCGTGATCGCGATGCCGTTGGCATTGAACGAACCGGGAGGGCCGTACTCGTAGACGGTGCCGGTGAACTCGACGAAGGTGGCCAGTTCGCCCCCGGCTTCGACATCGGCCGCGGCGATGCGGTAGAGGAACGGGCTCAACGAGTCGGTGGCGTAGATGTCGCCGTTGGGCGCGACCGCGACGTCGTTGACAAAGGTCGCGTCGGATTCGAGACCGTTGCTAAACGACGCTATCCCTTGGCCGTTGGCGGAGTCGACGACGAAGACGCTGCCGGTGCCGGCGCCCGCGACAAGGAGATGGCCCGCACCGTCGACCTTCATCCCGGTCGCCGTGGTGCGCTCCGGATCATTCACTGACAGGACAACAACCTGGCCACTGGAGAGGTCGCCCTGGAACAGGGTGCCGTCGGTGGTACTGCCGACATAGAACAAGTTCGTCGCGGGATCGTAGGCAACGCCTTCCGGATAGACCTCATCGCCCGGCAACTCGAACACGGTCGCTCCGGCGGCGGGTGAGGCCGTATCAGCGACCGGTGTCGCGATCTGGGCGTGCGCCCGGCGGATGATGCTTGGGAATCCCACGACCGCGGCAAGGCCGCTGGCACCCGAACTCAGGACGAAGAGACGTCGATTCACGGGGAACCCTCCTGCGATGCATGCATGGGCAACACACGTGGCCGAGCCCGACGGAAATCATCTGCCGGGACGACCGCACGAAGCGGGCCGCAAGATCGACGCCATACCGCCAAATGGGAACCCGACGTGAATCACTTTTGATGTGCGTGATTCGTAGGGGCGAGGCATGCCTCGCCCAGTTGCCGACCACGCGGGTACGAAAACTCGGATCGGCGTTCCGGTTGAAGGGCGATGCATGCATCGCCCCTACGAGGCGACCATGGCTGACCGCGACCGGCACACCACTAGGCGTCCGCGACACCCCTCTTCGATCTTGCCCGGGTGCTGGGCGTTCGCTTCTTGGCGGGGGCGGCGCTCGGCTCCAGGACCGGCACGACTTCATCCACCGGGGACCCGTTCGCCAAGACAAGCGCGTCGACTTCGCCGGTGACGGCCTCGGTTTCGGGCAGGTTGAGGTCGGCGGGGGCGAAGCCCATTGTCAGGGATTGCTCAACGATGCCCCGGCGTACCAAACGTTGCGCCTCGCGCAACGTGATCCGAAGCGGATGCGACGGCATGACATCTCCGAGCATCTCCCGCACCTGGCGCATGAGGTCGATCGTCTTGTTGATCGTCAGGACGAGATCGCCTTCGGACAGCTCGATCGCCTCGCCGATCTGGACCATCGTCGCACCACGACACCAGGCGCGGACCGCCCCGTAGAAGGCTTGGTTGTGACCTTCGGAGATCACGAGATTGTGGTCGCGCTCCTCCTCGATCACGTCGCGCTCTAGCTCATCGAGGCGGCGACGGAGCAAGACCAGAGAATCGGGCAGCGTGAAGTGGTTCGTGTAGCGGAACTCGCGGTCGTAGCAGAACCAGGAGAAGACCTCGGCCAGGTCTTCGGCCGGCAGGCGATCGAGCCAACCCCGGTCGACCAGCTCGCACAGGATCAAGCCGTCGTTGTCGAAGACATCGGCGAGCATGTCCGCCTTGGCGGTCGGGTAGCCCCGGTGCAGGTAGCCGAACCGGTGGAGCACGTCGCGGATACCGCGGATGACGGCCCGGATCCGGACTTCCTCGGCGTCGGCCTCGCGTTGGAGGAGGTCCTCCAACGCGTTCCGCTCCTGCTCCAGCGTATCGATTCGGGCCAGGTAGTCGCGGTGCTCCTTGCGCCGTGGGCAGGCGTGGCAGGGATGGGCGTCGCGGCTACTGAGGAGGATGCTGACCTGCTCTTCCGCTTCGGCCACCTCAGCCCGGGCGAGGTTCAACCCCTCGGTGATCCGACCCAGCTCATGCTCGCGGAACTCGGCGGCGAGTTGATCGAGGTCGGGGAGATCCAGGTCTCTGAGCTTTTTCTTGATCCCGCGCAGCTTGGCGGAGGTAATCAGCTCGGTGGCATCGGTCGTGCCGTCCGGGGGCTCGATCAGCTCGGGCGGCAGCGAGACGATCTTATCGTCGGGCAGGTAATTGATCTGGCGGTACTGGGTGATCAGCTTGATCGTGTCGCCGAACAGGAACCGGCCAACGCCGCCTTGACCACCGTGGCCGAGGTAGATACCCCAGCCTTCGTCCTTGGCATGGACGACGAGGCCCGGGGTGGCGGTCCTGAAGACGCGGCGGAGGGCCTGGCGGCCAGGCTCTGGCCAGGGCATCGCGTCGGAGACCTCGCGCTGGGCCTCAATGACTTCCTGGGCGAGCCGGCGCTCTTTGTGCTGGGCGGCGGTCAGGGTCCGGACCAACCCCCGGTACTCTTCCAGGAGATCGTCGCCGCCCTCAAGCCCGATCAGGCAACCATGGGGCGTTCCCGCGATATCGCCGCCGACCTCGACGATGTCATCCTCGAGCTGTCGAATGCGCTGGGCCGTCTGGAACTGGGCCAGGCTCTGGAGGAGCATGTGGCGGACCCGGTCGCCGTGGGGCGGATCCCACAGGTTGAGAACGGTGTTGTAGCGGATCGCGAACGCCGACCGCACCGGGAGCAAAGCACCGGTGGCAACGTTCAGGGTTTCGCGGAAGGTGAACCAGGGCGAGTACGGCACCACCACGTGACCGAAGGCGTCCATGCCCCGGCGGCCGGCTCGACCAGCCATTTGCTGACACTCGTTCGGGATGAGCATCCGCCGCCGTCTGCCATCCCACTTGCTCATCCGGCCGATGACGACCGATCGGGCCGGCATGTTGACACCGAGGGCGAGGGTATCGGTGGCAAACACCACCTGCATGAGCCCCCGGGAGAAGAGCACCTCGACCAGTTGCTTCAGCAGCGGCAGCAATCCAGCGTGGTGGAAGCCGATGCCCTTCTGGGCCAGGGCGGTGATCAAGCGAACCTGCTCCAATTCCCGGTCTTCCGGGCGCAGGCCGCTGAGCAGGTTCTCGACGACGGCATCGATTTGCTCGATCTGTTTGGGTCCGACGAGATTCGGGCGCATCACGGCCAAGCGCTCGGCAAAGGACTGGCAGTCGTTGCGACTGAACAGGAAGTAGATGACCGGGAGCATGTCTTGAGCCGCGAGCACGTCCACAATCTCGCGTGGCTGCGGCTCGTCGATCTCCGGGGTATTCCGCTCGGTGGTACGGCCCCGCCGGCCGCGTCCACCCTGCCGGCGCAGCTCCCCGCCGACGGCGGCGAAGTCGTGGACCTGGGCACCATTGTGGTCGATGACGAGGTGCATCTCGTCATCGACGAAATAGTAGAGCGCCAGGGGCACGGCCCGCTCGGTGTGGGTAATGAGACGGATCGGGCGGTGGGTGCGGCTGATCCAGGCCGCTATCTCGTCGGCGTTGGAAACCGTGGCGGAGAGGCAAATGAGTTGGATGTGCTCCGGGCAGAGGATGATCGCCTCTTCCCAGGTCGTGCCCCGCTCCTGATCGGCCAGGTAGTGGATCTCGTCGAAGATGACGCAGTCGACGTCGTCCAGGTCCCACGGGGTCTGCAGGAGCATGTTCCGCAGGATCTCGGTGGTCATCACGATGATGCGGGCGTCGCGGTTCTCGGTCACGTCGCCGGTCAGCAGGCCGACCTGATCGCCATGGAGCTGGCGCAGGTCGCGGAACTTCTGGTTGGAGAGGGCCTTGATCGGGGTGGTGTAGAAGACCCGCCCGGTCCGCTTGAACGCCTCATAGACGCCGAATTCCGCCACTATGGTTTTGCCAGTTCCAGTTGGGGCGGCGACCATCACGGAATCGCCCCGGAGGAATGTCCGGATGGCCTCGCGTTGGAACTCATCGAGGGCAAACGGGTAGGAAACGGCGAACTGGTCGATCTGGACTTCGATCGCTGGATCGTGGCCAGGGGTCAGACCCTTCAGCTTCTTGGTGGACCGTTTGCGGCGCGGAGGGGTAGGCGATTCGGTCGCGACAGCCTTTGCGGGCGCGGCACCGTTCTCAAGCGGCATGTCTTCGGGATTGATGGGCGTGCTGGATTTGGTCGCGCGCTTCGCCAAGGAGATCCTGATTCCTACCCGGCGCCGGTTTGCCCGGCATCCCATAGATTGACGGTGGCCAATAGGCCGAACCGCGTCGAAGGGTACCACGCGATAATCGGTTTCCTTCCTGGAAGCCCGACAGACCAGAGGAAACGCGCGAGGTGAGTCAGGCGAGGCCTTCGCGAACTGCTCGGGCAGCGGCCTCAGTCCTGGTGGTTGCCCCGAGCTTAGCCAGAATCGCGGCGACATGCTTTGAGGCTGTCCGCCGGCTGATGAACAGGGCGTCGGCGATGGCGCGGTCTGACCTGCCCTCCACCACCAGGCGAAGCACATCGATCTCACGTGAGCTGAGGCTGTCGCTGGCGGCAACCGCCGGCGACTTAAGGAGGCGGCCGCCGTCCGACGGTGTGCCGGCGAGGACTCCGGCTATCGCCTTCTCTGACGGGGTATCCGCTCCCGCGCTAAAGGCAGCGCGGAACCGGGCCTCCCCTAGTGCCAGCCGGGCGGCGTCGGCGGCCATGTCGAAGGCACCTTGCACCGTTGGCCGAAGCGGCTCGCCTGTCGGCTCGCGAATGGCCGCGGATGCCCCGAGCAGCCAGGCGGCTCGCTCGAACTCGCCCATGTCCGAGGCGATCCTCGCAATCCCAGCCAGGCAGATCCCGCAGTGCCAGCGATAGCCGAGGGATCGTGCCAGGGCAAGCGATTCGAGGAAGGCGGCCCGCGCGCGGATCAGGTCTCCGCTACCGCGCGTCGCATCCGCAAGAACATACAGAACATTGCACAGTTGCCGGTGGTCGCCCATCCGCCGGAACCGGTCGGCGGCATCCTCGGCAAGCGCGATAGCCTCCTCCGCCTCGCCACGCCATGTGATCGCCAGCCAGTTCATCGCCTTAGCGACGGCCCATTCATCGTCCATCTCCCTGGCCAACGCGAGGCTTTGGGATAACAATTCGTTGGCGCGAATGTACTCGGCGTCAGCCGATGCCTGATCGCCGTTTGTTAGGAGCGCAACCTCTGCCCGGGCAGTCGAGATGTTTCCCAGGCCCCGCAGCGCCGCTGCCTCCGCACCCTTGTCTCCTCTCCGTCTGGCCAAGTCCAACGCCTCTTCGGTCCACGTGGTTGCCTCGGCATAGTCCCCCTGGCGTTCGCTCATGTCACCGAGGGCGATCAGTGCCGGCAGGCGCTCCGGCAGACCCTCCGGGGCGGTCATCAAGAGCACGTTCAGCCATCCGCGCCCTTCCGGAACCCTGTCCCTTACTACCCAGTAAGTCCACATCGCGGCCACGAGACGCAAGGCGCGGTCAACCGCATCGGTCTGGTGAAGCCAGGTCAAAGCAGACCGCAGGTTCGGAAGTTCCAGGTCTAGGCGATCGAGCCAGGCAACCTGATCCGGACCGCGCAGATACGGCTCGGCCTCTTCGGCCAGCGTCAGAAAGCAGGATGCGTGACGTTCACGCACGAGCTCCGACTCACCCCGACGCTCCAACTCCTCTAGCCCGAACTCGCGCACCGTTTCCAGCATGCCGTAGCGCGGCTCGGTACCGAGGGCCGATTCCTGCCGAAGCAGGCTGGCATCCACCAGAGCGGCGATGACTTCGAACGTATCGATCTCCGGCTCGGAGGTGTGGCCAACAACGACCTCCGCGGCCTCGAGCGTGCAGCCGCCGACAAAGGCGGCCAGTCGCCGGAAAACGACCTGCTCGGTCACTGTCAGGAGATCGTGGCTCCAATCGATGGCATCGCGCATGGTCTGTAGGCGGGACGGCACATCCCGCGGTCCGCCGGTGAGCAGGGGCAACCGGCGGGCGAGCCGTGCAAGCAGCGCCGCCGGCGGAAGATGGGGTCCGCGGGCGGCGGCAAGTTCTAGGGCGAGGGGCAGGCCGTCCAGGCGATGGCAAATGGCCACGACCGCTGCCGCGTTCGAATCGGCCAGGACGAAGGACGGGTTTGCTGCCTGGGCTCGCTCGACGAACAGACGAACCGCCGGCGCCGACGCAACCTGATCCAGCGCCGGCAATCGGTCTGGGCTTGGGCAGGCGAGCGGCGGCACCGGCACGTCCCATTCCCCCGTCACCCTCAGGCGCTCACGGCTGGTCGCGAGCACCGTCACGCCCGGGCACGCCGACAGCAGCTCGACGATGACCGGTGCGGCCGGGAGCAGGTGCTCGCAGTTATCGACCAACAGGAGCGCGTTGGTTTCCTCCGCCACGACGCGTACCTGTTCGGCGAACGGCCGATCGCTCAGCTCACGCACGCCGACCGCTCGGGCAAGCAACGCCGGAACATGGCTGGCATCACGCACGGCGGCGAACGGGACGAACCGCACGCCATCGCTGAATTCCCGGGCAAGCGCTGACGCGGCGGCCATCGCGAGTCGGGTCTTGCCGACGCCTCCGGGTCCCGTTAGTGTCAGGAGCCGTACATCGCTACGCCGGAGCAACGCGCAGACCTCGTCCACCTCGCGTTCGCGTCCAACGAGGCTTGTCAGTGGCGCTGGAATTGGCGCATTCCCGGGTTCAGCGGGCATCGGCACTGCCATTGGGCGAACCGATCCTCCTTGGGCGGATTGCAGCGTGGCTTGTTCAGCCATCATGGCTGGTCGGCATTGCGCCGTCAATCGGATCTGAACGGGATGGTAGGTACTAATATGCGTACGTCCAGATTGGTCCTGGCCCCGCGAACGTGAATGGCGGTTGCATCCGATCAGCACCGCCGTAGCATGAAGCTATCGGCCGGGCGCGTAGCGCAATCCAAAGCAGCGAATCGCCGGCCCGACAGCTACCGGTGAATTGAGGCAGCAACTTCCGGCCGAAGGAGCGTGATCACGATGGGCGTTGACGAGAAGCTGCGGGGACGACCGGCTGAGGACGAGCACATCCCGTACTACCGGCAGTACATCGACCAAGTGCCCGAGGGTGATGTCCTTGAGATCCTCGCGCATCAGATCGGCGACACCGAACGGTACTTCCTCGGATTCTCGGCGGACGAGGCGGTCTGCCGACCGGCGCCGGACGAGTGGAGCGCGATCGAGGTGGCGGGACATCTGGCTGACGCGGAGCGGCTATTCATGCACCGGGCGCTAGTGGTAGCCCGTGGCGACGATACCCCGTGGGCGAGCTTCGAACCGGACCTCTACGTGGCGAACGGGGGATTCGGTGAGCGAGCGATCGCCGACGTCGCGGCGGAGTTTGCGACGGTGCGGACGGCGACCCTGGCCTTCCTGCGCGGCTTGGATACGGCGGCGTGGAGCAGGAGAGCACCGGCGTCGTTCTCGATGCGAAGTGTACGGGCGTTTGCCTACACGGCGGCCGGGCACGAGCTGCACCACATCGCGTCCTTACGGGAGCAGCGAGCGTGAGTCAACAGGAAAGTATCACCGGGGGTATGGCATTGGACCGCCTGGGGCAGACTCCTAGGTGAGGTTCTCGAACAGGGGAGCGATAGGGACCGCGACGCCAGGAAGGACGCGCGAGCGGGCAATACCGTCGGTCGTGGGCTCGGCCTGATATGCGCCGTTGACAAGACGAAGAACAACGATGGAGCGGCGGCGGGGGTCGAACTGCCAATACTCAGGGATGCCGCTTCGAGCGTAAAGTTCCGCTTTCTCGTTTAGATCCTTGCCACGGGTAGACGGCGAGAGGATCTCGACAACGATGTCGGGCGGGCCGTCAACATATTCCGCCTTGATCCTGGAAAAGTGCTCGCGGGCAACGTAGATGATGTCCGGCTCGACAAGGTTCTGCTCGCCCAACTTAACGCCAACAGGCGCGGGATAGACCTTTCCGAGTCGACCGCCATCCGTCGCAGCGTGGAAGACTAACGCGACTCTAAACGAAATCTCTTGATGCACCAAGAGTGGCGGCGTCATGACGTAGAGCTCTCCGTCGATGACCTCGTAGAGGTTGCGGTCCTCCGGAAAAGCCCAAACATCTTCCCAGGTCCACAGCGCATCAAGTGTCGCGGAGCTTGGTCTGGAGGCTACGACCATGTCGGTCTCCTTCCGGCGTGTTCGAGTTCGATTGTAGCAGCCGAGGAGAACCTTCCCGGCCAGCTTTCTTGGCGCACGGCACGTTGACCAGAAACGTTCCCGCGCCACAGAATGGGCCAAACGGCACCGGGTCGGTCCGACGGTTAGCGAGGTCGTAAGCGAGTGCGCATCGGGATCAACGCCCAGCTCCTATCAACCACTCCAGGATACCGCCAGAGCGGCGTGAGCCGGTACATCGAACGGCTGCTCCTGACCCTGCCGAACGTGATGGACGACACCGACGAGTTGCTGGTACTACGCAGCCGCCCGTTCGAAGGTCCCGGAGAGGATGCGTCCATCATGGCGAGGGCGGGTGATCGGGTCAGGAGGCTGTTCGAGCGGCCCGCACTGCGCACCGGATGGGAGCAGACATTCCTGCCCGCGGAGGCATTCCGCCTCGGCGTCGATGTCCTTCATGGCCCCGTGAACGTCGTACCAATCCTGGCAACCTGCCCGCTCGTCGTCACTGTTCACGACCTCGCCTACCTCCGCATCCCTGAGGTAGTCCCCGCACGCCGCCGCCAGTATTTCGCCCGGATGACCAGCCTTGCCTCCAGGCGAGCCGACCATGTCATCGCCGTCTCCGAGAGTACCAAGGCCGATATCGTGGAGCTGCTCGACGTGAGCCCGGAACGGATCACCGTTACGCCCCTGGCGGCCGACGAACGGTTCCGTCCGTTGCCGGAGGATGAGATCGACGCGTTCCGTGCTGCCCAGGGACTGACTAAACCGTTCATCCTCTACCTGGGCAACGTGGAGCCGCGGAAGAACCTACCAACCCTCCTGCGCGCCTTCGATCGACTGGCCCCGGAGGTCCAACACGATCTCATCATCGTCGGCGGCGTGGGCTGGATGATGGAGGGGTTCAACGCCACGCTCGCCGCGCTGGCCCACCGGGACAGGGTGCGGGTCCACGGCTTCGCGCCGGCCGAGGACCTCCCGGCCTGGTACAACGCCGCAGACCTGTTCGTCTTCCCCTCGCTCTACGAGGGCTTTGGGCTGCCCCCACTAGAGGCGATGGCCTGCGGCACCCCGGTCGTAACCACGAATGTCTCATCGCTGCCCGAGGTCGTCGGTGAGGCTGCCTTGACCGTGGCCCCGATGGATACAGACGCCCTGACCGAGGCGATGGGCCGGGTCCTGGGCGATCAGGCGCTCGCAACCTCACTGTGGTCCGCCGGATTAGAGCGAGCGGCAACGTTCACCTGGAATCGCACGGCATTGGGAACCCTCACTGCCTACCACGCCGCACTGGCATGAAAAGCCACGCAACTGTCCGGGACCTCGGCGAATTTGGACTCATCCGTGCGCTGCGCGATGCCCTTCCCGAGTCGGTCCGGGCAAGCGACCGGCTCTCGGTGGCAATCGGCGACGACGCCGCGGTCTGGAACCCATCGCCGGGTGAAGCGATCATCGTCACCACGGACAGTTTGATCGAAGAGATTCACTTCCGCCTGGCTCCGGGGTGGTCTGACTGGCGCAGTCTTGGACACAAAGCCCTGGCTGTGAACCTCTCCGACCTTGCGGCGATGGGCGCGGCGCCTGGACTGGCAACTGTCAGTATCGCGCTGCGCGGAACCGAGCGGGTTGCCGATCTCGTCGCGCTCTACGAGGGGATGGGAGCCCTGGCGAAGCGCTGGAACTGCCTGATCGCCGGGGGCGACATCGTCGCCTCGCCAACAGCTTTCGGCCTGCACGTCACCGCGATCGGCGAAACCCGGGGTGGGCGAGTGCTCCGCCGCGCCGGCGCGCAGCCTGGAGATCTCGTGGCCGTGAGCGGCACGCTCGGGGCAGCTGCCGCCGGGCTAGAACTGCTTCGGTTGCCTCACGATGATCCCCGGCGGGCGGCGACCACCGCTGATCTGCTGATCGCCGCCCACCTGCGGCCAGTTCCCCGCTTGGATATCTCACCTGTGCTGGTTGAGCACGGCGCCACGTCTGCCATGGACCTCAGTGACGGCCTGTTCGGCGATCTACCCAAGATCCTTGAGGCAAGCGGGGTTGCGGCCCGGATCGACGAAGATGCCATTCCGATTCCAGCGGCCGTGCGGGCCCTCTTCCCGGACCGCTGGTTCGAGATGGCCACCCGCGGCGGTGAGGATTACGAGTTGCTCTTCACCGCGCCCCTGGATCGGTTCGCGGCGATCGCCACGGCAGCCATTGAAGTCAATGCGACCGTCACGCCTATCGGCGAGATCGCGGAGGCCACGGCCTGTGAATCCCGGCTGGTTCTACGGCAGGTAGACGGCACGCTGGCGCCGGTCTCAACCGGTGCGTTCGACCATTTCGATGCGCCCAGCTTCGAGAATCGGCGTGGCTAGAGGACTCGGCGAAATGTAGGCGCTATCCAGTACATCGCTCAGGGCAAGTGGTTGCGCCGTCTCGGCGTCGCCCGGGGCTAACCCTGACTTGCACCCACATCTCGGACCCTGAATCGGACCGTCGAAAGATGCCCGTAACCACGGGAAAACGCCCGTACGGCCGGCTTTTCCTGGACGTCAAACGCGGGGGCGATGCTGGCGGATGCCGCCGGATGTCCCCAGTCTCCCGGCGGAAGCGAAGCGGTTTTGGAGATGTGGGTACAAGTCAGGCAAGACCCCGGGCTGAATCCGATAACCCCCCTAAAGGGGGCTGAACTGCGGAGTTGTGGTCGGATCTCTCCGCCGGTCGAGACGGGTGGCAGCCGGCTTCAGCCGGGTTATTCGATTCAGCCCGGGGTCTTTAGCCCCGGGCGACGCCAACGCGGCGCAACCCCTTGCCCCGGGAGACGCCAGGTCGGTGTGACCTAGGGCCGCCGCGACCGCCCCCAGGCGACGCCGGGACGGAGCCAAGGTGTCCGCACCGTAGGGCACGCTAAGTCGCCCGGTAGCGCTGCCGGCACTCGTCGATGACGGTGCGGGCTTCGGCGGCGTCATGCCAACCCAGGACTTCAGTGGTTTTCTCTTCGAGGAGTTTGTAGGTCGCGAAGAACGTCTCGATCTCACGCGCCCAGTGATCGCCGACGGCGGCCAGGTCGTCGACGTGGGCGTAGCGCGGGTCACCGACCGGCACGGCCACGACTTTGAAGTCGCTGCCCTTCTCGTCGCGCATGTCCAGGCCGCCCACCGGCCGGGCCGGGACCAGGCAGCCAGGAAAGGTTGGCTCCTGGACGAGAACGAGGATATCGAGGGGATCGCCGTCCAGCCCGAGGGTCTCTGGGATGAAGCCGTAGTCGGCCGGGTAATGGACACTGCTGTAGAGCACTCTGTCCAATCGGAACGTATGGGATTCGTGGTCATACTCGTACTTGTTGCGACTGCCGCGCGGAATCTCGATGAATGCCAGGATCTCTTTATTGCTTTCCACGATCCCCTCCCCGCCAATCGTCGTCGTGCCTGTGCTGGACGCAGGATTCGGGCCGCTTGCCTGGCCGTTAGCCGGTTCGACGCTCAGGCAATGATCGTCACCATTCTCATGACCCGGCAAGCCAGATTCGGATCACCGGCGATGGCGATCTGCTCGGCGGCTTTCTCCGGATCGAGCCCCTTAGTAAAGAGCCTCCAGGCGGTGTCTTGGTCCATCGTCACGCGGCTGGTCGCGGCGGCCGCCTCCTCGGCTGAGCCCCGGCCGAGTGCCCACCCAGAGTTGCCTCTGGCCGCAAGCCAGATGTCGCCGGCATCACCGGTAATCTCGAGGGCAACCGTCGTACCCGGTACTGGCCGTTCGGCCCTTAGGGCAAACGGCAGCGCCCGGGCGAAGGTATCCAGCACCGGGTGGCACCAGCGGCGATCGAGCAGCCCCGGCTTGCCGACGGCATCACGGATGTGCTGCTGGTGATGCCACTTTTCGGTGTACTCGCGGGCGACATCCATCCAGACCGGCGCCCGTTCCGGTCCAGCCCAACTCACGACCCCGCCGGGCGCGCTGAGATCGAGCGTCTTGCGGAATTCGGCAAGCTGATCGCCGACCAGCCGCAAGAGATCCATGATCAGCCGTGGGCTTAGCCGCTGGGCGCTATCCACCCAGCCCTGATTCTGGGCATTGATAAACGCGAGCAGAACGGCGGGATCACTGAGGTCCCCGGTGTCGATGGTACGCGAGCCAAAGAATCCATCCCGCTGGCGCGAGAGGTAGGTCATATCGGTAAACAGGAGGTGGAGCGTCAGGTCGTGCACGTTCCAGCCGGCGCAGACCGTCGGCTTGCTCCAGTCATCCGGCGTCAGCCCTTCGAGCAGTTCGATCAGCGCCGCCCGCTCACCGGGGAAATGCCCAAGCGTATCGATTGGCCCCAATTGCTCCATCTGGACACATCCTCCGAAGTCCTGTCGACGGTCGCCGTGGGGAGCGTAGGACGTGCTACGCACCCCGAGTGATCCAATCCGATCCCGCCTCCGTCAAAGCTACCGAACAGCCGGCGGCCCGGCGGAGGGCCACAACACCTGACCGGTTGCGTGAGTGTACGGAGGAACGGTTACATGCGCATGGTGCACGAGCAAATGCTGGCGAAGATTGTCAGCGAGCGAGAGCGAATCATCTCCCGGCGGAGACTTCTCACAGGTACAACCAAGATCGCGGCCGGCAGCGCAGTCGCCCTCGTGCTCGGCGGCGGTTTCCTCCGTGCTCGGTCCGTCTTCGCCCAAGCCGACGAGCGGGACGAGGCGTTCGAGTCGGACCTCGATGTCCTCAACTACGCGCTAACGCTGGAGCACCTTGAGTACGCCTTCTATCGCGACGGTATCGGCCAGTTCTCCTTCGGTACTGACCCGTTCGGCATGTCGATCGACACCAATCTCGCCGCCATTCGCGACCATGAGGGCGCCCACGTCGATACCCTGACCCAGGTCATCACCGATCTCGGCGGCGAGCCGGTCGAAGAAGCCGAATACGACTTCGGATACACCGACGCCAGCACGTTCCTCGCCACGGCGGCCGCCCTCGAAAACACCGGCGTGAGTGCCTACGACGGCGCGGGCGCTTCCCTGGAGAACCCCGACCTCCTCACGGCCGCCGGCACGATCGTCGCGGTCGAGGCCCGACACGCCTCATATCTCAACCTGATCACTGGTGAGATCCCGTTCCCCGCGGCGTTCGAGGCCGCCAAGACTCCCGCCGAGATCCTCGAGATCGCGGGCCCGTTCATCGTCAGCTAACTCGGCAGGAGTGCCGAATACCGTATGGCATCCGCTGGCGGATGCCTTTGCCAAGGAGCAGAGTCAATGCTGAAGCGTATGGTCCAATCCAAGCACCCACTTGCCGCCGCCCTTCAGTTCGAGCAGGATGACGAGGCCCCATTTGCCGACGTGGTCGAGGTTCTCAACTATGCTCTGACCCTGGAGCACCTCGAGGCGACCTTCTACCGCATGGGCCTGGAGCAGTTCGCGGCCGAGGATTACACCGCCCTAGGCTTCCAGGCCGGCGTGCGCGACTACATCAGCCTGATCGCCGAGCACGAGGCCGCCCATGTCGACACCCTCACCGGCGTCGTTTCCGACCTCGACGGCGAGCCGGTGGAGGAAGCCGAGTACGACTTCGGCTTCACCGACCTCACCAGCTTCCTCGCGACCGCCGCCGCCGTCGAAAACCTCGGCGTCGCCGCCTACGGCGGGGCCGCCCAGTATTTGATCGAGAACGATGTCCTCCTCACCGCTGCCCTGACGATCCACGGCAACGAAGCCCGGCACGCGGCTTACCTGAATATCCTGACTGGCGCCTCTCCGTTCCCGGACGCGTTCGATGCTGCCCTGACCCCGGACGAGGTCCTTGAGACCGCAACGCCGTTCATCGTTGGCTAGAGCGCCCGTCGGAACGGTTGACCGCGTCTCCGGGTCGCCCGGGGCTCACGGCCCAGGGTTGGCCCGGGCTGAACACTACAGCCTCGCCGAGGCGAACGGGCCGCGTGCTTCAGCCGGTTTCAACCGGCTTCCGTCACTCAGCCCGGGACTTCCAGTCCCGGGCGACAGGGGCGACAGGTCAACCTTTATGGTGAGCGCATTAGGTCGTTCCTCGTGGTCTGAGACCCAACCCCGTTCACAACCGGATGCCGCTGTGCGGAGTCATCCGGAGTCCCCTTCCTGGGATCTCGGCCACCCAGGGAACCCGGAGCGCCGGGGCGACAGTGTCGTCCCCCCGGCGCTCCGGCGTTTTCTGATCGGGATCTCACCTTACGCGAGAAGATCGGCCATGCCGTATAGCCCGGGCGGACGGTCGACCAGCCAACGCGCGGCACGCAGTGCACCCAGCGCATATGGCCGCCGGCTGAACGCCCGGTGGGAGATCCGGATCTCCTCGCCGGCATCGGCCAGGATCACCGCGTGCTCCCCCGGGTTGCCCCCGGCCCGGATGGCATGCACGCCAACCTCGTCTGGCTGCCGGGGCGCATGCCCGGACCGGCCATGTACTGCCTTCGGGTCGCCATCACCCTGGGCGGCACTGATCGCTTCGAGGAGCGCCAGGGCTGTGCCCGACGGCGCGTCGATCTTGTGCCGGTGATGGGTCTCGACGATCTCGATGTCGAAACCATCGAGGGCCGCAATCAGCTCCGGCAAGACCCTGGTGAGCGCCGCGATTCCGACGCTCAAGTTGCGCGCGGCGAAGACGGGGATCCGCTCCGCGGCCCGGGCAATCCGCTCGGATTGGCCGGCATCCAGCCCGGTCGTACCGGTGACGAACGGAGCTCCGGCAGCGGCACAGTGCTCCGCGTAGGCGACCGTCGCGTCCGGCCGGGTGACGTCGATGATCACGTCGACGGACGGCAGCAACGCCTCAAGCGAGCCACTGGACTGCGATACTCCTCCCATAACCTGCAATGTAGGATCCTCCTCAGCCGCCGCGACGATCTCCCGGCCGAGACGGCCCGTGATCCCGGCGATGCCAATCCGCACGGTCATGCCGCCAGCGCCTCGCGGCCGGTCCACCGGGCCAACACCGACTCCAGAATCGCCCGGTTGCCAGCCGACATCGGGGTCAGGGGCAGGCGGACATCGCCGGAACAGATGCCCAGCACGCCGGCGGCGGTCTTGACGGCGATCGGGTTGTTGTCCAGGAACATTGCCCGGCATAGCGGCAAGAGCCGCCGGTGCAGATCCCGCGCCCGTGCGAACTCACCTGAAAGCGCCGCCTCGGTGAGCGCACTCATCGCCTCTGGGACGATATTGCTGGCCACGGAGATGACGCCTTGACCGCCAACCGCAATGATCGGCAGGGTCAGCGAGTCGTCACCGGAGAGCACGAAAAACCTCTCTGGAGCCGACGCAATGATTTCTGAGCAGGCATCGAGCGACCCGCCCGCCTCCTTGACGGCCACGATCCCAGGAATCTGGGCCAGCCGGACGATCGTTTCCGGCAGGATGTTGACCCCTGTCCGGCCCGGCACGTTGTAGAGCACGATCGGCAGATCGACCATCTCCGCCAGGTGAGCGAAGTGGCGATAGAGCCCCTCCTGAGTCGGCTTGTTGTAGTAGGGAGCGACCACCAGGGCGCCGTCCGCCCCAAGATCACGGGCGCGCCGGGTTCGAGACAGAACGTGGGCCGTGTCGTTGCCGCCGGTGCCGGCAATGACCGGCACCCGGCCACGGGCCTGCTCGACGACGATCGCGATCACCCGATCCTGCTCTGTCTCGGACAGGGTGGGCGTTTCGCCGGTGGTGCCGCACGGCACCAGTCCTGAGATTCCGCCGGCGACCTGCGCGTCCACCAGTTCCCGGAGGGCGGGTTCGTCGATCTGGGAGGGATCGCCGGCGCGGAACGGGGTGATGAGAGCGGTGAATGTGCCACGAATCATGGTGCTAGCTCCTGCTCGTGCGCGAGCGCACGCGCCGTCACGCGATGCATGACGGCAGTCGTCTCCAACCAACCAAAAGGTGCTGGGAAAGAGGTGTGCTGGAGGAGGCGCCAACCGGATACCTGCTGGGCAGGCGGCTGGCGCCTAGGGCTTGGCCCGGAGGGGGAGAGCAGAAGCGCGGGTCTGGACGGTGCTCGTGATGCGACGGGTCATCGATGGTCCCCGAAGTCGGTCGCCGGCGTGCCGGCGGGCGCAGTAACACCCGTGGTGGGGACGAGATCCCGATGTGCCCAGAAGGTGGGCACAAAAAAACCGCCGTCCCCGGTTGAGGACGAGCGGTGTCGCGCCCGTGGTACCACCTCACTTCGCCGCCCCGCTTGCGCGGGCGGCCTCAGCTGCACGGCCCGGCTCCTCAGAAGAGGTTCACCGGACGATGCATCGGCCCGTTAACGGGGGCCGCTCGACCCTATCGGGTCATCCGTCGCCGCCTACTGCGCCCGGGAGAATCCGTGCCTTCCCCAGCGGTTCGGAGCGCGGCTCCGAGGTCTTCTCGCCTGGCGTGTTCGGTCCCGCTTCGCAGCTACCGCGGTTCTCTTGCCCGTCCGGGCGCCAGGTTACCCGTCCTCATCGTCGCCGATTCGGTCTTCACTTGTCCTCTGACCCTAGCAAGCCCCCCGTCGTCTGTCAACCCTTAGGGTGCCGTTTGGGTGCGCCTCACGGAATTGCGCCCGTCGTCGTAGGGGAGGGTCCCGTGCCCTCCCATCGTCTTCAGGACGATCATCCGGCGCTGGTCGGCACGGTATGCCCTCCTGCGTCGGGCATCGGGAGACGTTGGAGGCACGGGACCCTCCCCTACGACGGACGGGCGACCGACCTCGGCACCACGCAAAACGGTGAGGCGCACCCGTTGCCAGGCACCTCGGTATCCAACCCAAAGTGGCGGACGACGTCGGCGTAGACGTCGTCCACGGTCCTGGCTCCGTCGACCACAATGACCCTGTAACCCAGGGTCCGAGCGTCGGCAGCGACGCGGCGGGCGAACCCGGCATCGCGGGCCATCCAGTTCTCCCAGCCCCGATCGGGATCGGAGCAGTCACGCAGTACGTCGTGCCGCCACTCCCGGCGGCCGTATTGCTCCCGCTGAAACGCTTCCTCCGGCACGATCCAAATCGCCCGAGACGGCGGCACGGCCAGGTGCGCCAGCAACGACGGCAACAGAGCGGCGCCCTCCGCCACCCGGCACTTCTCATCCAGATGCTCCAGATCGGCAAGGATGAATGGGAACTCCTCCCGGTAGATCGCCAACTCCTCGTCGATCTGCTGGGGCACCGGCCGCAGCCAGAGCTCGTCACAGCTCAACGCGACGAGCCGGGCGAAAACCGGCTGGAGTTCGGGCGTGACGAGCAGCCGGTGGCGCTCAAAAGCATCGTCGCAGGAATAGATGTGTCGCCCGAATGTGGCGGAAAGCCGGTGAGCGATCGTGCTCTTTCCCGAACACGGTGACCCGCCGATCCAGAGCATTCGGTTGAGACGGTCGTTCATGGTCACTCGTGGCAGCAATCGGCCGCTAAAACGTAGGACTTTTGGCGGCCTGAACCTAGGACTGCTATTTCACGTAGAATAGCCCTATTGGAGGAACAACTCTGCCCGGGCGACGCTGCCCACCAGGAGGATATCGTGTTCGGCTCCCGGCAACCCCGGCAACCAAGCGATTCGCTGCTCTCCCGGCGCGAACGCTTCAACGAGATGGCGTCGAACGTCAAGCGCTCACTGCGCCGCGGTCCATCTGATCGGTCCGACGCGGCCGGGCTGAACGATATCGTCCAGGTTCGACTCCTGACCGTCAACGACTTTCACGGCGCGTTGACGACATCGGGCTTCGTCGATGGCCACCCCGCCGGCGGCGCAGCCTATCTCGCCGCCCACCTAGTCCGCGAGCGGGCCCATCACCCGCAGTCAACGTTGCTGGTCCACGCCGGCGACATGGTCGGCCTCTCGCCGCCCCTCTCCGGGCTGTTGCAGGACGAGCCGACCGGCACGGTCCTGAACAACCTCGGCTTCGATGCCGGCGTCGTCGGGAACCACGAATTTGACGAGGGCGTTGACGAGCTCGTCCGGCTGGTCGATGGCGGGAATCACCCCGCAACGATCTGGACAACAGGGAGCTTTCCGGGGTTTAACTTCCCCTGCCTGGGCGCGAACGTGATCTCGGAGCGGACCGGACATCCGCTGTTGCCGGCGACCCGGATCCTGACCGTGGCCGGGGTCCGGATCGGTGTCGTCGGCGTTGTCGGCACGGAAGCCGCCCGCAACCTGGGAGCATCGGCCAGCGGCGTGCGCTTCGCCGACGAAGCCGCTACGGTGAAGCGCCATATCGCTGAACTCCGCGAGCGCCGAGTGGCGGCGATCGTCGTACTTGCCCACCTCGGTGCGACCGGGCCGGGCGGCACCGCCGGCCGGCGCGGTCGCTTGCCCGAATTCGCCTCCGCCCTCGATGCCGACGTCGACCTCATCGTCGCGGGGCACACCCATCAGCCAGCGGTCGTGACCTTCGGCAACGTCCTGACGGTGCAGGCCCACCCCCACGGCCTGAGCTACGGCGCCGTCGACCTCTGGATCGACCTGCGCCTGAACCGGGTGGTGCAGCGCAGCGCCGAGATCGTGCCGACCTTTCACGATGGCATCGAACCGGATCGTCTCACGACCGACCTGATCGCCTCCTTCGAGCGCCTAGCGGCTCCCCTGGCCGAGCCGACCGTGACGGTCGGCTCGGCCCCACTCGTGCGCGAACCCGCACCGCCGGACGCGACGCTTTTGGGTCCTCTGGTAGCCGATGCCTACCGGTCCGCGACCGGCGCCGAAATCGGACTGGTTCACCCGGCGGAGTTGCACGCCGATCTCCCGGCAGGGCCGATCTCCCGGGCAGACCTCTACAAGGTCCTTCCCGGCGGCCACGATCTGGTGGCGGCGCGGATGAGCGGCTCCTCATTGCTACGGCTGCTCGACGACCGCAGCCGGCCGGTGCGGGCCCCGAGACCCTACTGCTCTGGGGCAAGGCCGGAGTTCGCAATCGATCGAGCCCAGGGGCAACGCCTCGTCGCCCTGCGGTTGGCGGACGGCGAAAAGCTTGAACCGGGTGGGACCTACACCGTCGCCGGAGCCGCGCCGGTGCTCGGCACCGTGCGTTCGACCGAGGTCAGGGCGATGGGCAAGACCCTGGCCGCCGCCGAATCCTACCTGCGTGACGCTCGGCGCGACCCCACGTCGACCTCTTCGGAGCACCCTGCCGCGTCTTGATCCAGGCCCGATCTACACGTGCCTGAAGCCGTTCTCGACCGGCACTCCGGTTTCCAACAGAACGGTCAGGTCGGCCAGAGCGTGGGGCCAGCCCGCTCCCATTCCCTTATACAACTCGTCCCAACCCGGGCCAACCGGGAAGCCGGTGTGCTTGAAGTGCAACCGCGTTCCGGTGCCCTCGGGCGAGACCATCAGATGTAGCAGGGTCTTGCCCTCGGCGATTGGGCGTTCGTCAAACTCGATCACGATCCTGCCGGGCGGATCGACCTCGAGAAACGTCCCCATCACGTGCGCTGTAGACCAGAAGCAACCGAACGACCCTCCCGGCCTGGGATCCACCTCGGCACGGCGCACGAACCACGATTCGAGCAGCGCCTGGTCCGTAAAGGCGGCGAAAACTCGCTCGGGCGGAGCCTGGATCGTCAATTCGAGTTCGATCGCACGATGTGCTGGAGCAGCGGCGGTCATGTGCGCCTCCATGCCGGCGGCTGCGGGCGAACGCCGAAATCCGGTCTGAACGCGAGTTCCTGTCGGGGCGTCCATCTTCCTCCGGCGGGCCGTCTTCGTCAACTCGCCGGCCAGGCTCGAGGGGCTGTTGGCAACGACCATCAGTGGAGGGATGCCCGATCTGCCCGGAACCGCTTGACAGGAACCCACGGCGATCTCTACGATAATTCCGATCATATAGATCGGATATTCACACGGCGGCATGGACTTCCCAGTTACGCGCCACCATGGTCCCGGCTTGGACCACAAAGGGGATCACGATTTCGATGCTCGTTTCGCCAGAACAGGCCCTCACGTCGACCGCCGAGGCGGTCCTGGACACGATTCGCTCCCGGCGCTCGATCGGGCGCGTCGGCCGGGAATGCCCGAGCCGCGAGGTCATCGAGTCGCTTCTGGAAGCCGCCACTTGGGCGCCGAACCACCACCTGACGGAGCCCTGGCGCTTCTTCGTACTCGCTGGCGACGCTCGCGCCGAGTTCGGCCAGGCGATGGCCAGGGCACTGGTCGGCACGCCGGAGACCGAAGAACAGCGCGAGAAGTTCAACCGGACTGCCGCCAAAGCCATGCGGGCGCCGGTGATCATCACCGTCGCCATCGATCCGCAGCCGTGCACGAAAGACGTCGAGTTCGAGGAGATCGCCGCCGGTTCCGCCGCCGTCCAGAACATGCTGCTAGCCGCGCATGCCCAGGGACTCGCCACGATCTGGCGATCCGGGGCGGCCGCGTTCAACGACGAGATCAAGGCATTCTTTGGCCTGCCGACCACTGCCCATCTGGTCGGCTTCGTCTACGTCGGCTACGCCAACACCCCCGGCCCAACCAGGGAACGAACGTCGCACGCCGCCGTGACCCAGTGGCGCGGCTGGGAAGACTGAGCCTGTCCGTCAACGCCGCGAATCGACCCCGAAGGGAGGGAGATCGATGGTTGCTTCTCACGTCCGCGACGATGCCGCCAATGCCATTGACGTAGCAAATGATCCTGCCGCGCACGCGGCCCTGCGAGAGGCCCACGAAGCCGGGTACAAGTTCCCCGACGGGTTTGCCGGTTTTACAGCGACACTGACCTTTATCCAGGATAGCGAGGCCGTAAGCGGTCGGGTCACCGTCAAGGCGCCGCGGGAAATTCAGTTCGAGATTGAGGCCGACGAGGCCGCGATCGGCTGGCTGAAACAGGAGATCGGCTCGATGGCTGGTCACCGCTGGCCGACATCGTACGAGGCCGGCGACGGGCGCTGGACACTGACCCTCGAAGATGATGCCGCGCACCCGCTGGGGCAGACAGTCACGGTCCACAACGACCCGTTCGGCTCGTCCTATCGCCTACGCGATGGTCACATCAGCCAGGTCAACCGGCAGATGGGCGGCACCCGCTTCACGATCACCATCCTGGAGCACCAGGTCGCCGCGGATGGGCGCAGCCTGCCGAGCGTCTTCACGGTCGCCTATTGGGAGGTTTCCGAAGGGCGTCTGACCCGGGCCGATGCCTACACCGATCGCTACGCCACCGTCGCGGGAATATCGCTGCCGGTCGGACGGCGGGTCGTAACATCAACCGACACCGGCCAGACCACCCGGGAACTGATTCTGAACGGCCACGAGCTCCTCACCGGTGCGGCGTCTACCGACTCGCCCGAGGCCGAGCGCCGCGCCCACTCCTAGCCCTCGATGACGTTGACCTCCGGGGATCGTGGGCAACGACGGAGGATCGGATCCACAGTTTTGGCGTTCACGTAGGAACGACAGCGGCCGGCACGAATGCCGACCGCTGGGGAACGACCCGACGCGTTTGGTCCCAGGCCGTTGCCGCGGCCGGGGGCACCCGCTTCGATTGGACGAGGCGGGTTCACGCCAGATCGTGGCCTGAGTATACCGCCGGGCCGTTGCCGCGGTCCCGGAGAACTCTGGCATGCGACGCACCACACAACGAAGGTCCCTGAGCCACGTTACGGTGCCCGCTCGATTGCGAACACGCTCGCGATACCCCAGCCCACCCGCCTGCTGGCGGCACCGGTTTCAATAGTCCTGCTCTTGACGCTCTTCGGTGGTGCCCGGGCAAAGCTCGCGGCCAGGAATTTGTCCCGGCACAGTGTGGCGGTTCTGCCGCAGTTGCTAACCAGGTTTTCGTCCCGGTTTCCTTGACACTGCCGGCGTTCCCTACTAGGGTTTCCATATCCGACATGCTGGGTCGGGATTAGCAGTGGGCTCGAAGGAGGGCATGGGTGTTTGACGGGCGATACGATGACGAGATCGAGACGACGGTCGGCAACGCCGTCGTTGGGGACCCGCCGGAGGCGCTCGTTGATCGCGTTCTGAGCCGGCGAAACCTCGTCCGGGCGACTACCCTGGGCACCGCCGGCTTGGCTGGACTGGCAATCGCCGGAGCCGGCATTCAGAGCGCCAGCGCCCAGGACGCCACTGCCGAAGCGGATCCGGAGGCCGACCCCGAAGCTGATGGCGAGGCCGAGGGCGGCGACGTTACCGTCTACTCCGGCCGCTCAGAGGAGCTGGTCGAAGAACTGATTGAGCAGACCGAGGAAGCGACCGGGATCGACCTTGCTGTCCGCTACGCCGGCACGCCGGAACTGGCGGCCCAGATCCTGGAAGAGGGCGACAATAGCCCGGCAGACATCTTCTTCTCGCAGGATGCGGGCGCGCTCGGTGCGCTGGCGAAGGAAGGGCTGCTCGCCCCGCTGCCGCAGGAGATCCTCGACCTCGTCGACGCCCGCTTCCGCTCGCCGGACGGCGTCTGGATCGGACTTTCCGGCCGGGCCCGGGTGGCGGTCTACAACACCGACGAACTGACCGAGGCCGACCTTCCCACGTCCATCCTCGATTTCACCGATGAGGCGTGGAGCGGCCGGATCGGCTGGGCGCCGGAGAACGCCTCCTTCCAGTCGTTCGTGACCGCCCTGCGCGTGCTGAACGGCGAAGACGCGGCCCGGGAGTGGCTGGAAGGCATGATCGCCAACCAGCCGGTGACCTACGACGGCAACGGCGCGGTCGTGCGCGCGGTTGCGGCGGGCGAGGTCCAGGTCGGCCTGGTCAACCACTACTACGTCTACGAGATCCAGGCGGAGGATGGACCCCTGCCGATCGCCAACCACTTCTTCGCGGAGGGTGATCCCGGCTCCCTGATCAACGTGGCGGGCGTGGGCATCCTCGCCAGCAGCCAGGCTCAGGACCAGGCGCTGGAGGTGGTCGAGTACATGCTCGGCACCGACGCCCAGACCTACTTCGCCGAGCGAACCTTCGAGTACCCCTTGATCGCCGGCGTGCCGACGGCCGAGGGCCTGACGCCCCTGGCCGACGTCCAGGGCCCGGACATCGACCTGAGCGATCTCGACGACCTCGAAGGCACCCTGGCGCTTCTCGCGGAGGTCGGACTCCTCTAGGAACCAACGATCTGTCTGACGGCGGAGTCGAGCGGTGATCTCGACTCCGCCGCGCGGTCTCAATCGACGTTTTCCGCGGAGGCGACGTGCCGGCGAGCATCCCGCAAACCAGAGCCGCAACGGTCTTGCCGAGACCGGGCTTCAACGATGGACCATCCCGCGAAATTCGGGCCGGCCGCAGTGTGCGGCTGGGCCAGAAGCATCCGCCTGCGCTCCTCTGGGTGCCGGCCGTGGCCGTCCTCGGCCTGCTCACCGTCCCGCTCGTCTACCTGATCGCGCGAGCCACCGGCGCCGGCACCGAGACCTGGGACCTGATCCTCCGCGAACGCACGTTCAGGATCTTCCTCAATACGGCGGTCCTGGCGTTCGCGGTGGCCGCGGCCACGGTCGCGATCGCCGTCCCGCTCGCCTGGCTGACCACCAGAACCGATCTTCCGGGCCGCAAAGCCTGGGCGACCGCGGCGATCATGCCGCTGGTCATCCCGTCGTACGTTGGCGCCCTTGCGGTCGTGTCGGCCCTGGGTCCTCGGGGTCTCATCCAGCAGTGGCTGGAGCCGCTCGGCGTAGATCGCCTGCCCGAGATCTATGGGTTCTGGGGCACCTGGTTCACCCTTTCGATCTTCACCTACCCGTTCGTCTACCTGGGCGTGCGGGCGGCGTTGCAGGGGATCGATCCCTCCCTCGAAGAGGCCAGCCGCTGCCTAGGGCATGGTCCATGGCGCGCCTTCTTCTTCTGTGTCCTGCCACAGCTCCGTCCGTCGATCGCGGCGGGGGCGTTGCTCTCCGGACTGTACGCGGCAAGCGACTTCGGCGTCGTCACCCTCCTCCGATACGACGCCTTCACCCGGGCCATCTACGTCCAGTACCGCTCGTCGTTCAACCGCTCTCAGGCGGCCGTCCTGGCTCTCTTGCTCATCACGTTCGCCATCGTCCTCTTGCTGGCGGAGCGGTGGGTGCGCGGCCGTCGCGGCGCTGCCTACCACCGGCTGGGCGCCGGGGCGGGACGCCAGGCGAAGCCGATCCCGCTGGGTCGCTGGCGAGTGCCGAGCCTGCTGTACTGCGCGCTCATCGTCGGCGCTGGTGTCGTGGCACCGGTCGCGATCCTTGTCTACTGGCTGATTAGCGGCGTCTCCCGAGGCGAAGATGCCGACGAACTGATGTCGGCCGCGATTGGATCGCTGACCACGAGTGCCCTGGCGGCCGGGGCCGCGACCTTGGCGGCCCTGCCGATCGCGATCCTGACGGTGCGTTACCGGGGCCGCATCGGTGCGACCGTCGAGCGCATCAGCTACCTCGGGTTCTCGCTTCCCGGAATCGTCATCGCGCTGGCTTTCGTCTTCCTCGGCGCGCGCTACCTGACTCCTCTTTACCAGACGATGACGCTGCTGGTGGTTGCGTACGTCGTTCGCTTCCTGCCCCAGGCAGTGGGCGGCTCCCGGCTATCGCTCCTCCAGATCAATCCCCGCCTTGAGGATGCGGCCCGGAATCTGGGCAAATCGTCGCTCGGCGCGATCGGCGCTGTGACCCTCCCACTGGCCCGCCCCGGCGTCCTGGCCGGAGCGGCCCTGGTCTTCCTGACGGTGATGAAGGAGCTTCCCCTGACGTTGCTGCTCCGTCCAACCGGCCTCGAGACGCTGGCAACCAACCTCTGGTCCGCCACGACCGGGGGCGCCTACGCCAAGGCCGCCGCGCCTGCCCTGCTCCTCATCCTGGCGTCGACGTTGCCGACTCTGCTACTCGAGCGGCGTGGCATACGGGACGGAAGCTCGGAGGGCGGCTAGGCACATCGCGCTATCCCGTATCCTTGCGCAATGCGACACGCACTGAACCCTTCAATCAATCAACCCACGAACCAATGACTGCACGTACCTTCCCAGTCGGGCCGGCGTTACAATCGGTCCCGTCTCCGGAACGCACAGTGGCATTGCGTTGCGCCGGGGTCAGCAAGCGCTTCGGCGAAACGGTGGTGGTCGATGAACTCGACCTCACGGCCCATACCGGAGAGGTCGTCGCGCTGCTTGGACCGAGCGGTTGCGGCAAGACGACGACGCTGCGCCTCATCGCCGGTTTCGAAGCCCAGGACAGCGGCACCATCGAGATCGGCGCACGGCTGGTCGCCGGTCCAGCGCCCGGCCGGGGTGTGCCGCCCGAGCGGCGGCGAGTCGGAATGGTCTTCCAGGACTATGCCCTCTTCCCCCACCTCACCGTCGGCAAGAACGTCGCCTTCGGCCTCACCCGGGACCAGCAGCGGAACGGGCTCGTCGACGCTGCCCTGGAAACGGTTGGCCTGCCCGGCTTCGCCGGGCGCATGCCACACGAGCTGTCTGGCGGCCAGCAGCAACGCGTTGCCCTGGCCAGAGCGTTGGCGCCCGGCCCGGACCTGATCCTGCTCGATGAACCGTTTTCCAATCTCGATGCGGCCCTGCGGGCGAGCGTGCGGGCTGAAGTCCGCCAAATCCTGGCCCGAGCGAAGACAACCGCCCTGCTGGTGACGCACGACCAAGAGGAGGCGCTCAGCCTCGCGGACCGGGTGGCGGTCATGTGGGACGGCCGGGTGGTCCAGTCGGCAACGCCGGAAACCCTCTACCACCGGCCTGTCTCGCGAAACATCGCAACCTTCGTCGGAGATGCGCAGTTCATCTCCGGCATTGCCGCTGGTCATACCGTCACGTGCGACCTGGGCACGCTGCCGCTGGTTGGCTCCGCCGAGGGCCCCGTTGATCTCCTCCTCCGGCCGGAGTCGATCCGCCTGGCGCCGGGCCGGGAGGATGTCATAGCGAACGGGACTGTGGTTGACCGCACGTTCTTCGGCCACGACCAGTTGCTCGCCATCCGCCTGGATAGCGGCCTCACCGTCAAGGCCCGCTTGGGTTCATACGGCGGGTTCAGAGCCGGCAACCGTGTGCATGTATCTGTGCGCGGCGCGGTGCTGCCGTTCGCGGCCGCCCCTTCGGCTGATCAGGCTCCTTCTCGATAGATCTGCAAATCTGGGATGCGCTCAAAGTGCCGGAGATTACGGGTCATGAGCGTCTGACCGTGGACCAGCGCGGTGGCCGCAATAATGAGATCAAAATCCGCGATCTGTAGACCGAGTCGGCGCAATCGAGCACGCTGTTAAGCGCATCAATGATCCAGTTCGTGTCGATCAGAAGTGGCGGAATCCTCGGACCATCGACTTCCTTCCTCTCGACCACGTCGGAGGTACTCCTTCATTTCCGTGGCGTCCTCGTCCGAAAGAAAGCCCGCAAAAATGCACAGTGTTGCTCGTTCGCGGCAACGTCATCCGGGGATTCGATTTCACGGGACAACAGAAAGCGCCGGCCGTTGCGCTTGAGGATGAGCGGGTGACGGTCGGCGCGGTCGAGTAGATCCGCAATTTCGCCGGTTGCAGTTGCAACCTCGAATACGATGGTTTCTGGCGGCGTCGACATCGTTGGCTCTTCCTGGTAGCTCATGCCGGTTCAGACAATTCTAGCCCCAACCCAACATATCGCCCCACCCACCGGGGCCGAGGGCAAGCCACCAATGAGGGTTGCAGTGGAGATCGAATCCCAATCCGCGGAAGAAACCCGCTCCTTCGGCACCCGTCTCGCCCAACAATTACGCATCGGAGACGTCGTCCTGCTCCACGGCGACCTTGGCGCGGGCAAGACGACCCTGACGCAAGGGCTCGCTCAGGGCCTTGGCATCACTGAGCCGGTCCAGAGCCCAACCTTCACCCTCGTCGCCGAACACCTGGGTTACACCGCCGACGGCGCCCCAATTCGCCTTTACCACCTCGACCTTTACCGCCTCGGCGGCGAGGAGGATTTGGACGACATCGGCTTCGAAGACCTCCTCGCCCCAACCGACGGCATCTCGATCATCGAGTGGCCCGAGCGGGCCGGAAGGTGGCTTCCCGAACGCTACATCCTCGTCAGGATCGAGCGGATCGGCGAAGACACCCGCTGGCTGAGGCTCAACGCCAGTCACCTGGGCCGTGAAATCGCCATGCCTCCGATTGCCCCTGAGGAGGGGTAGGGCGGCTGGAAAGAGCGCATTGCAAAGGCTTTGCGCCGCGTCGGCGTCGCCTGGGGCCGATGCGGAACGCCGTCTCGGCGTCGCCCGGGGCTGATGCGGGGCGCCGTCCCGGCCACGCCCGGGGCTAAAGACCCCGGGCTGACCCAAATAACCCGGCTGAAGCCGGCTGCGGCCCGTCTCGACAGGCGAATGGCCTCGTGATTTCGGCGTTGTAGCCCCCTTCAGGGGGGTAATTAGGTTCAGCCCGGGGTCTTTAGCCCTGGGCGACGCCTGGCCGGCGCAACGCGTCCCGCCGGGCGACGCCGAGACGGCGTTCCGCGATGCCACGGGCCGCGCCAGGACGGCGCACCGTAACACCAGATACAGCACGGGGTACGGCACCTTCGCCGTACCCCGTGCTGCGATTGCTGACAACGCATGTTCGACCGAGAGCTACCCCTCGATCTCCGCCAACTGCTTGACAATCGGCGCGGCTGCCTCGTCCAACTCAGCCTTGACATCTTCGAACACAGACTGCGGATCCTCAGCCTGGAGGGTGATCCGATCAAGACCACTTCCAATGATTTGGTCCCCGCCTGGCACGAAGCTGCGGGCAACGTCCTGCGGCCTCGTGATCGCGAGCTGATCCACGGCCGTCTTGAAGTTGGGATTCTGGGCGAAGAAGTCGACCATCGACGGATCCACGCTGGCCGACTTGCGAACCGGCATGTATCCAGTGGTCTGCGACCAGTATGAGGTGATCTCCGGCGAGGTCGCGAAGGCGATGTACTTGAACGCCGCTTCCTGCTTCTCGGCCGGGGAACTGGCGAGAATTGCCAGACCCGCTCCGCCAGTGCACACGCCTGGGCCGACCTCCTGGGGCAGGAACGCCGTCCTGAAGTTGACCTGGGCACTCTCGGTGATGTCACCAAGGCTGTCCGTGGAAGCCATCATGGCCGCGGTAAAACCGGTTGAAAAGTCGGCTTCGGAGTCGTCCGGGGACGTCGTCCACCCATCAGCGATGGCTCTTCGAAGGTATTCGGCGGCGTTGACAGCTCCCTCCTCAGCGATCCGGATGTTGAATTCGGGGTCAGAATACGATCCGTTGAACGCCCAGGCCATGCACTGGAAGAGCCAGGAGGTGTAGGACGCGGTACCGCCGAACGCGAACGCCGACTGCGTGATCGTATCGCCGTCCTTCTTGACCAACTGGGGAGCGACCTCGGCCAAGGAGGACCACGTCGCCGGTGGACCGTCTAGGCCAGCTTCGGCGAACATGTCGACGTTGTAGTAGAAGAGAGGGGTGGATCGAGCGAACGGCATCCACCACTGTTGATCCTGGCGGTAGCCCTCGTCGATCAGTGAATCGACGTAGTCGCTCCGATCGATCCCTTCGGCGGTGATGAAGTCGTTCAGCGGTGCGAGCGAGTTAGCAAGGTAAAACTTGAACCACCAGACGTCCGAGAGGACGCTCACGTCCGGCGTCTGATTGGCGGGGAGGGCCGCGGTCAGCTTCTGTGCAGTCTCCTCGTAGGTGCCGCCGTACTCGAAGTTGACCTTGACGTCGGTCTGCGACTCGTTGAAGCGCTTCACGATCTCGGCCTCGGCCTCGGCTTTTTTGCCGCTCCACGACCCCCAGTAGGTGATTTCCACGGTCGATCCGGTCTGCTTCACTACAGCCGAAGCCGCGAAGGCCCGGCTGCGCTTGTTACCGACAGTGACCGCGCCTGTGGCGGCTGCTCCGGCTGCGCACTTCAGCAACAACCGACGGCTATATCCAGAATCCTGCGACATGTAATGTTCCTCCTCGCAGCCACGTTTCCGGCGAACTATGGGGGCTCGCCGGAAACGGTGCCATTACTTACCCTTTCGGCGTCCCGGACGTGATCCCCTCAATGATGCTTCGCTGGGCCTAGATGTAGTTCACGAGCAACAGGAGGATGACGAAGATCGTCGCCGACATGACGACGCCCCAATCGGTGTTGGATGTCCCTTCCTGGTCGTAAAGCTTCGCGACATCGACGGTGAGGGGCCGCATGTAGTCGCCTTGGTCACGATCAGAGGACGGGAGTAGTCGACGAGGAAGCCAGTGCCATTGACCAGCCCGCCCTTCGTCATCACATGAATGATGCCCTACGACAGGAACGTTTGGAGGATCGACGTGACAAGGAAGAAGAAGCTGATCGGCGAGAGCACTGGGATCCTCACGATCCAGAACTGATTAAAAAGACTCCCGCCCCGTCTCGGTTGGCTACCTCGCAGAGATCCTTAGGTATTTCCTGGAGCCTCGAAAGGAATATCACCGCCGCGACGCCGAGTATGTTCCAGATGAAGACAATACTTACCGGCGCCATCGCTATGGTTGGGTCGCGGAGCCAGCGATCCGGCGTTGGAAGGTGCATCCATTCCAGCGACGTGTTCATCAGTCCGTACCGGGAATCAAAGATGTAGACCCAGACGATGCCGATCGCGGCGCCACTCAAGAGTGACGGGGCAAAGACAATCGCCCGGGCGCCATCCCGTCCCCGAAGCGGCTGATTGAGCAAGTGCGCAATCAACAAGCCAGGCACCAGCGATCCGCCGACCGCTCCCGCCGTAAAAAAAGGTGTTGCGCCGCACCTGGAGAAAGGTGTCATCGGTAAAGAGGCCCCGGTAGTTCTCCAGACCGACCCATTCCTTGGTCCGGGCGATCAGATCCCACTTCACCAAGCTGAGGTAGCCGCTGTAGACCATCGGCCAATAGGTGAAGACGCCGAAGAGCAACAGGTTGGGGCCAACGAAGAGGAGGAAGAGGAGCCATTCCGAACGGAGCATCCGCCGGATCGGGCCCACTCGTTCCGCTGTTGGTCGCACGACGTCAGCAGCCGATGATGCGGAGATCGGCGTCGTTTCGAGCATCATTCCCCTCATCGGCCGCAGGAGCTACCTCCGTGCGGCGTCGCTCGGCTGTACTATCTTCCCCTGTCAGCTCGGGGAACCGGTAAACCGGCTGTTAAAGGCCCGAGGTTTGGTGCGGTTTGATTGTTAAAGCGTACCACTCCGGTGCTACGCAACCAACACCCGCTCCGTCAACCGGTTCGGATGCACAGCGTTGAAGGAACACAGACGTGAGGGAATCGCCGCCGACGCCGCCCACCCTCCAGCAGTGGCTGCTGGCGATCGACAGTTCGACCGATCAGGCAGGCGTTGCCCTCTTTGACGGGCAGCGGCTCGCGGAGCTGACCTGGACCGCCGGACGTACCCAGACGACCTCACTCTTGAGCGAGGTCGACCACCTCCTCAACCTGCAGGGTGTGGCCCTCAGCGACATTGCCGCCATTGCGGTGGCGACCGGACCCGGGGCGTTCAGCGGACTCAGGGTTGGATTTGGTATTGCCAAGGGCCTGAGCCTCGCCCGCGGGCTTCTGCTGCTCGGCATACCAACCCTCGACGCGGCGGCGTTGCCCTGGTCTACCCAAGGATCTCCGGTGGTAGCCGTCGTCCCGGCCGGCCGGGGCAGGATTGTCTGGGCGGAATATGGCGAGGTCGACGGAGCATGGACTCAAACCGCGCGGCCGCTGAACAGCACGCCCGCCGAACTTGTCGCCCGCTGCGCGGAGTTTGTGTCCGGCGCGACGGTAACGGGTGAGCTTGTCGACGCCCTGGCGGCGGAGTTGGCATCACTGCCAGGCATCACGGTTCCCGGCGGCTCGCTCCGGCTGCGCCGGCCGGGCAGCGTTGCCGAGCTCGCCTGGGAAAGATTCGCGCGCGGAGAGTCCGACGATTCTGCCTCTTTGGCGCCGGTCTACCTGCACGGACGGTAGCATTTCGAGGTTGTTTCGACGGCGCGAGAGTGCTAACGTCCTCAGATAATCAGGCGGCATTCCTCCGGCATGGCACTCTTGGACATTCCGGTTGGGAGGGAACGATGACCCGCCTGCCGCACGGAAAGTGACCATCGTGTTTCGGATCGAACCGATGACGCAGGATGATGTGCCGGAGGTGAGCCGCCTGGAACGGCGTTGCTTCACCAACCCCTGGCCGCTCTCCGCCTACCGGCGGGAACTGCGCCTGCCCGAACAGAACGCCTACATCGTGCTGCGCCACACCCCGGTCGCCGGCAACGGCAACGGCAACGGCAATGGCTCCGAGCCGCACGGCCGCGGCCTCAGCCGCCTTCCCCTGCTCTCCTTTGCCCGCCGCGCTGATCCAGCCGGGCCCAGAGTTGTCGGCTTTGCCGGCATGTGGCACATGTTCGACGAGGCCCACATCACCACGATCGGCGTCGAGCCGGAGCAGCGCGGCCGAGGACTCGGCGAATTGCTCTTCGTCGCCCTCGTCGACGAGGCGATCCGCCGGGGAGCCGCCTGGCTCACCCTTGAAGTCCGGGTCTCCAACGACGCCGCCCAGGCGCTCTACCAGAAGTACGGCTTTACTGTGCACGGCACGCGCAAGCGCTACTACAGCGACAACAACGAAGATGCGTACGTGATGTGGTCCCCGTCACTGCACGACGAGGAGTACCTCGCCCTACTTGCCGACCTGCGCGGGTTGGTCCTGGCACGCTACCCCCACGCCGGGCTCCCCGCGACGATGCCATCGATCGGCGACCGGACCACGATCGAAGGGCACGGCGCGGCCTCGTGAACATTCTGGGTATCGAAACGTCCTGCGATGAGACGGCGGCGGCGATCGTCACCGGGGGCCGCCGGGTGCGCTCCAACGTCATCGCCTCCCAGATCGCCCTCCATCGCGCCCATGGCGGCGTCGTGCCGGAGCTCGCCGCCCGGGCGCATGTCACCGCGATCGTGCCGGTGGTCGAGGCCGCCATCGCCGAGGCCGGCGTCTCCCGGGACGAGATCGACGCCGTGGCGGTCACGGTTGGCCCTGGACTGGCCGGCGCCCTGCTGGTCGGGGTGAACGTCGCCAAGGCATTTGCCTACGGGCTGGACCGGCCCCTGATCCCCGTTAACCACCTGGAAGCGCACGTCTACGCCAACTGGCTGACGCTGCCGGATCCGAACGATGCAAGCCAGGCGCTCACACCGGCCCCGCGCTTTCCGCTCCTCTGTTTGCTCGTCTCGGGCGGCCACACCGAACTGATCCTGATGACGAACCACGGCCGCTATCGGCATCTCGGCAGGACGCTGGACGACGCGGCAGGCGAGGCATTCGACAAGGGCGCACGCCTGCTCGGCCTCGGCTTTCCCGGCGGTCCCGCCATTCAGAAGGCGGCGGTAGACGGCGATCCTGCCCGATTCGAGCTCCCTCGTGCCTGGCTGGGCGACTCGGACGATTTCTCGTTCTCTGGACTCAAGACGGCGCTGCTCAGACTCACTGAGCCATACCGGCGTACATCGACCGCCACGCCGGAGTTCAGCCCCGACGGTCCGTTCCCGCTGCACCGGCCGGTTGAGTTGTCGGAGGATGCCCCGGTAGCCGATCTGGCCGCGGGCTTTCAGGAGGCGGTCGTCGAGGTGCTCGCTGTCAAGACCGCGCGGGCCGCGCTGGCGCACGACGTCAAGACGGTCATCCTGGCCGGTGGTGTCGCGGCGAACGCCGCCCTGCGAGACCGGCTGGTGAGCGAGGTAGCGAAAACCTGCGGCCCCGATGTGCCGGTACGCTACCCACCGATGGCCTTGTGCACCGACAACGCGGCGATGGTGGCCGGAACCGCCCACTTCGCGCTGCAATCCGGCCATCAGGCCGGCTGGGAGACCGACGTCTACCCGCGACTCGGCCTGGGAGAACGTGCGGTCGCAATCGGCTAGGATGCGCGGGGCAACCGCGCCCGCAGTCGATCCGACGACCGTCCGGTCCATCACGGCCCGCTCGGTCTGCCACGAAGAGAGCTGATCAGGCATGCCCTCTCAGGTTCCGAACGGCGCCCGTGAACTCGCGATCGAAGCCGCCCGCGACGCTGGCGCTCTCCTGCGCGAGCGCCTAACCCAACCCCGAAACGTCCAGTTCAAGGGCTCCGTCGACCTGGTCACCGATTCCGACCGGGCCTCGGAGGCGCTCATCGCCCAGCGCATCCGGGACGCCTTTCCGGCCCACCGGCTGATCGGCGAAGAGGGCGCAAGGGGCGCAGGTCCGGGCCCGGATACTCCCGGTGGGCCGAATGGGTCCGCCGGGACCGGCGATCCGTCCCGGTTCGGCTGGGTCGTCGATCCGCTCGACGGCACCACCAACTATACCCACGGCTATCCCCACTTCGCGGTTTCGATCGGGCTGGAATGCGACGGCACGGTCATCCTCGGCGTCGTCTACGACCCGATGCGCGACGAACTCTTCGTCGCCGAGCGGGGAGACGGCGCAAGCTGCAACGGTGCTCCGATCGCCGTGAGCGGCCAGGGCGAGCTGCTACGCTCGTTGCTTGCCACCGGGTTTCCCTACGACCTCACCAAGCGCCAGGAAAGCGACGCCATCTGGCTAGCGCTAAACAGCGCCTGTCAGGGTGTCCGCCGCGACGGCTCGGCCGCGCTCAACCTGTGCTATGTCGCCTGCGGACGGGTCGATGCCTTCTGGGAGCGGCCGTTGCAGCCCTGGGATATGGCAGCGGGGGCGATCCTCATCGAGGAGGCGGGGGGCATCGTCACAAACTACCGCGGTGCCGATTGGGATCCGTATCAGCGGGAAGTCATCGCCAGCAACGGCGCCCTGCACCCAACGATGCTGGCGGTCATCGAGGAACACGCCTCCCCGGAGCCGGCACCCCCGTTCCCTCGCGATTAATCGGGGTCATCGGTGCGTAATCGTTGCCATTCCACAGGCAGAACGCGCCTTTGTGCCGCGAGCACATCCGACTCGGCGTGCGCACGGCGTGCCGAACCTTGATCGACGGCACGGCTCTGCTAGACTCCGAATGCTCTGCCACGGTTTCGTAGTGGTTTCCACGTTGGAAGCCTACGGAACGCGCCAACGAGGGCGCATTGCCGGCAGGAGGAGGACGGAGGGCAAGATGAAGCTCATCATCGCCATCGTCCAGGACGAGGACACCGACGCCTTAACCCAGGCATTGATTAGTGCCGGTCACCGCTTCACAAAGATCTCCACCACCGGATCGTTCCTGCGAACGGGCAACACCAGTCTGATGATCGGCGTCGACGACGCCCAGGTACCGAACGTGCTCGGCGTGCTGCGCCGCACCTGCCGCCGCCGGACCCAGATCGCGGTGCCCTATTCGCCCGCGCTCGAACCTGGTCTCCTCTATATGCCGGAAAACTTTGAAGTCGAAGTCGGCGGCGCCGTCGTCTTCGTGGCCAACGTCTCCCGCTTCGAGCGGCTCAACTAGGCTGATCAATCACCAGCACGCCGCGCCCCCGCCCGAGATCGGCCGGGGCGCAGCTTCTTCCTATCCGCAACGAGTCAATACGCTGGTGGTGCGTTGGGGTGCGGTTGACACCTCATCGCTTCCTCCCGCAAAGTTGGGGCATGTCCATCCCGAAATTGACGAGGGACTGGCCGTGGCCGACGTGACGTCCTCTCCTGCTGCTCACGGGTCAATGCCCAGAAGTCGAGCCGTCGGTTCGGACGTGGCGCTTGCGCGGTTCCCGGTACCACTGACCAATCTTGTCGGACGGGAGCATGAGATCGCGCACGTTCGCGAGTTGCTGAGCCGGGCCGACGTGCGCCTCCTGACACTCACCGGCCCTGGAGGCGTTGGCAAGACCCGACTGGCGTTAGCCTCCGCCGAGGCGGCGGCGGCCGACTTTGCCGATGGTGTCCACTTTGCCCCGCTGGCGGCGGTTGTTGACACTCGATTGGTCTCTTCGGCGATTGGACACGCGCTTGGCATCGAGAATCTAGACGCTCTTCCATTCTCGGAGCTTATGCGTGTCGTCATAGGAAACGCCTGCAAGCTCCTTGTCGTCGACAACTTTGAACACCTCCTGCCCGCCGGCCCCGTGCTTTCGGAACTCCTCACGTCCTGCCCCCGGGTCACGATTCTGGCCACCAGCCGTGAGCGCTTGCGACTCTCGGGTGAGCGCGACCTGCCTGTGCAACCACTGGGTTGTCCCAATGCCGAGGATCTCATCGATCCACATCGGCTTGCGGCGTTCCCCGCCGTACGCCTCTTCGTCGAACGGGCCGAGGCGGCCGATCCCAAATTTGCCCTCTCGGACGAAATGCAGCCGCGGTGGCCGCCGTGTGCCAACGCCTCGACGGCCTGCCACTGGCTTTGGAGCTGGCCGCCGTCCGCATCCCCCATTTGTCGCCCGCCGCGCTACTAGCCCGCCTGGCTCGCCGCCTGCCGTTGCTCACGCAAGGACCGCGTGATGCGCCGTCACGCCTTCAAACCATGCGGGACGCAATTGGCTGGAGTCACGACCAGCTAAGTCCCGATGAACGAACGCTCTTCTACCGACTCGCGGTGTTCTCAGGGGGCTTTGGTCTTGAGGGGGCCGAGGCAATGATGGGGCAATCAGATGCGTTCGACGGCCTCGCGTCGCTCGTCGACAAGAGCCTCGTCCGGAGGATGCCCGCGTCGCTCGCGACTCGGGGCAACGCCGCCCCGCGATACGACATGCTCGAAACGATCCGCGAGTTCGGTTTGGAGCAGCTCGTCGCGTCGGGTGAGGAGTCCTCGGTCCGCTCAACCCACGCCCGGTTCTTCTGCGAAATGGCTGAGGCGGCGCACCTTGTGGGGCCCGACGAGGCCGCTGAGCTAGACCGATTAGAGACTGAGCACGCCAACATGCGGGAAGCCCTGACATGGGCCCTTGATGCCGAGGAGCGAGTAGTTGCCCTCAGGCTCGCGGCAAAGCTTGGCCAGTTCTGGTTGCGCCGAGGCCACCTGACCGAAGGACGCGCCTGGCTCGAACGTGCTCTCGCACTGGCCCCCGAGGCGGAACCTGAATTGCGAGCGGGGACACTGAACGCCCTTGGGGAGCTGCATAAAGATGCTGGCGCGTTCGACGATGCTCGTCGCTGCTTCCAGCTAGCGGAGCAACTGGCACGCTCCGTCGCAGACAAGGTGGGGGAAGCGACCGCATTGCACGGGCGCTCGACGCTCGCTGATATCACTCAAGATTTTCAGACAATGCTGGCACTTGGCGAGACGAGCGCCGACATCTGGCGCGAACTTGGTGATGACCTTGGTCTGGCGACCTCCGCTCACACCCGAGCTTGGGCACATGCGGGCCTCGGCCGCATCACAGAGGCAGATGCCCAGTTTCACGAGGCGCTTCGCTACGCCCGGGCCGCAGGCGCCCAACGGTGGATTGCGCACATCTACAACAGCCTTGGAAACCTGCGCGTCGAACTGGGCGAGTTCAGTGCTGCACGCCCATTCCTGATGGAGGCCCTAACATCGGCGCGAACAGCCGGCGACCGGGCCGAGGTCGCGGAAACGCTCGCCGATCTCGGTTGGTTGTGTTTAGAACTGGACGAAATGACCGCCGCGGCGGTCCACTTCAGGGATTCACTCTCACTCCTCGCTGGCAGTGGCCGCATCTACCAGACTGTCTATGCCCTCGAAGGGTGCGCCGTGCTCGCCGCCCGGACAGGGCAACGGGAACGAAGTCGCGCCATCCTGGCCGCAACGCTGACGATGCGCCAGAAGATTGGCGTTGCCGCCGAACGGGACCTGCGGCTCAATACACCCAAGCCCGGCCGGGCACGCGCTTCATTCCTGCGCATGGCGTCTGCTATACCGCTAGACGGTACCGCCGGATCAATGGAAGCGGCCTTCCTTCAGGCGGAAGCCGTCGTTTCGACGCCTCCCTTCTTGGAGCCAACCCAGGGCGGTTCCGATCCAGCCCGTGTGCATGAACCACAAAACAGACTCTCTGCGCGAGAACGTGAAGTCCTTCGCTTGGTAGCCGACGGACGTTCGGATCAGGCGATTGGAGAGGCGCTCTTCATCAGCAGCCGAACGGCCTCGAAGCATGTGGGAGCCATCCTCGCCAAGCTCGGAGTCACGACGCGCGCGGAAGCCGCCGCCAGGGCCGTCCGCGACGGGCTCGTCTGATCCGAGCCGACCCGGTCATCTACCAACGTTTTCGAACGAATTACGCAGTTTGATTCACGCGGCGGCGAGCAGTGCGCGATGTACGCATACGCCTACCCGAATTAATTGCGCATCGTCGATGCGTAGATCTGCGACTTCGGATTTCCAGGTACCAACGCATCATGGCCAGGAACGGAGCACCCGTGTTTCGACGCCGGCTCGGTTCTGCGTCCGGGTGACATTTGGACCGGCGACCTCGAATGCGAACCACTGAGACATTTGAAGAGCGACCTATGGAACGTTTCGTCTACACCCTGCGCTTCAACGGTGCAGCGACCAGGGCCGGCGTGGACGGCTCGGTCCTGATGGCGTTGGCCACAGCGTGCGGCTGGACTACCTGCACCCGAATCGACGCAGACGGGCTGACCGCAATCCACCGTCCGGAGGTCGGGCAAGAGGCGACGCTGGTGTCGGAGGTGGCGTTCACGGGAGAGTCCGTGTTCCAGGAGGCAGGGACGATCACGTTCGGTTCGGGCGGACACGGGCTTCGATTCAGCACAGTAGGCAGTGGCTTCCTCGGACGCGCTACCGCGGACGGTAGCCGGCATGGAGCGGTTATCCGGAGAGTCGAAGGAGGCGAAGGGCAGTTTGCGGAGGCGACAGGAGTGATGGCATCAGTACTCATCCTGACCGGCTCAGGCGAACTGATGGATCACGTCGTCGGGCTGATTTTCATGCATGAAAGGAACGACCCATGAACAGTCGACGAATCATCATGGTCACGCTGGTTGTAGGCGCTCTCGTCTTCCGCATCCCCCTCGCGGTGCTGGGCGACGAGGAACCTTCAGGTCGGCTTGATTTACCGGCCATGACATTAACGCCAGCCGATCTTGAAGAGTTCGGCCTGGCCGGTTTCGGTCGGTTCGGAAACGGGGAGTTCCGGGCATTCGACGATTACGTCACTGGGCGCGCCGAGTTCCTCAATGTGCCGGAAGCCGAGTTCCGTTCATCGTTGGAAGACGCGGGCTGGCAACGTGGCTACGTTTCGAACCTCGGACTTTCCGCCGATCCCGGCAATCCCGAGAGTCCGTCGATTCAGATCGGGTTCTCGGTCATCTATGAGTACGCCGACGCCGAAGGCGCCACCACTGCTTACGATCTCAACCGGAACTACGAAGGTGTGACCGTCGGTAATGTCGAAGTCAGTGAGCCGTCGCAATCGTACGGTGATGCTTCCTATGCGACGCGGCTGGTCGCCTCCACACCCACCGAAGGCGAGCCTGTGGACCAGGTTGACCTGGTACTGCGTCGCGGCAATATCGTCGCCTCGGCCGGGCTCATCGCCCTATGGCGTGGCGACGATCTAGCCACGGCGGCTGCGCTTCCGGACAACGCGAGCTCCGTCGTCGAGAAGATGGCGGAGCGGCTACTCGAACGCATCGATACTGTTCTGGCCGGGGACACACCGGGGCTCTCCAACCGCACCTTACGTCTAAGCCAGGCGATGACCCCGATCGCATTCTCCACCGAGGGTTATCGCCGCCTAAACGGTGATGATCCGCCCTACTACAACGGCTACGAGGACGACTTCCCGGGCCCCGATGGTCGGTTCGGCGATGTCACCACTGCATACGAACTGAACCAGGGCCTTCAGGCTGAGGGGGATCCGTATTACGTCGTGCGACTCCTCGTCTTCCCTGACGCCAACGGGGCGGCGGATTACGTCGCAGATGCTCGCGCGGCGGGGCTCAGCCCGGCGGGAACGCCAGCAGAAGAGCTTGCAGGCGCAACCCAGCACGGGGACAGTTCCTGGACGGTTGCGTACAGCGCCGAGCCTGAGCCGGGCGTTCGGATAGAGGGAATCGCCGTCTTCGCTCACCTCGACGAGACTGCACTGATGCTGCTGTGGGAGGGAGCATCGGCCCCCTCCCCGGAATTAGTTCGGGACCTTGCCGCAGCGCAGATAAGCTGCCTGACTGCCGACACCTGTGCGGCATTTGAGGAATTGCCGGAAACGTCGAGCGCAACCGCAGTCCCATAGCGCGCCAGCAGAGTTCCGGAGAATGGCGCGGCGCCGTACGGCGCCGCGCCATTTTGCTGACCAATGCTTTGCCGCTCGTGAGGCACTCCTTTTACGGTCTCATAGAGAGGGCGAACCCAGAACTTTCGCCCATCGATTGCGCCGATTATCGAGGTGCCACGGCGCAACGAAAGGTCTGCCCGGCGTTGATCGCGAACCCGGTCGGGAGGCTAACGGCAGCGCCATCCACTCCCGGAAGCGGGGATGCCTGGACCCCTTGGCCGTCGAGGAACGCGTTCATTGGACTGCCGTCCTCCACCCCTCTCAGGCGCAACGTTTCGATTGTCACGCTGCCATAGGCGCAGCTTATGTCGACCTCCCAGCCGCTCGCCGTCTTCGTCCGGGCGAACGTCCCCCAGCCGGTGCCGACCACGAACGGGTAGCGCACGTCGCCCGGAACCGCGGTGGAGCCGAACGCGATGGACTTGCGGGTGCCGTCGTAGTGAAGTCCACTGAGCGCGTCCAGGACCGTCCAGCCTGCCATCGCCCGGGAGTAGTGATCGCCGCACTCGATCTCGTTGTACGGGTTGCGCCGGGTGCCATCATGGCGAGCGCGCAGGTTGCGCACGATCTCCAACCCCTCGTCGGCCATCCCCTCCCAGATGCAGTGGGCGGCCACCTGGTACTCGATCCCGGTCCAGACTTCGTCGCAATAGCGGACTGGCACCTCCGGTCGCCCACCATGGGGCCAGGTGCAGATCAGCAGGCCGGTGTCGTCGCGATCGGCGTAGACCCGGAAACCGTGTTCGAAGTCTCGGAAGCCCTGCTTGGTGTTGTACGTGACAATCGAGCGAAGGGTTGTCTTGACGTGCTCCTCGGGCAGGACGTATCCGAGGTTGAGAACATGCGCCCACCATTGACCCAGCATCTGATCGGCCAGGCACCCCTCGCCGAACTGGTCTTCGAGTGGCGTCGATTCGTCCAGGAGCTGGATGTAGTACTCGCCGTTCCAGAGCAAGGTGTCGTAGTTGGTCGTGCCGAGCTCGAAGCGCTCTCGCCAGAGTTGAGCGAGGTCCTCGCGGCCCATCAGGCGGGCCATCTCCTCTCCAGCTCGGAGAGCGGCTAGCCAGAGTCCCCCGATGAAGATGTTGGGGCCGTAGAAGGCGATGTCATAGGTATTGCCCTGCTCGCCTTCGAGGACGCCGTCGCCGTTCTCATCCCACGTGGCGAAGATGTAGGCCATGAGACGCTCTAGCCGAGGCCATAACCGAGACAGCCAGGCCCGATCCCCGCTCTGCCGCACTTCCCGGTAAAGCTTGAGCACTGCGCCCAGCATCCCGTCCAGGGCGGGGTTGTGCGGCCCGCCGATCGGTTCGTCCCAGAGCTGCTTCAGATAGAGCGGCACAATCGTCCGGTGGGGGATGTAGCCCTCGGGCGCCTGAGCGTGCTCGAACTCGGTCTCCCGGATCGACCGCTCCAGATCGGGGAAGAGGCGGGAGAGCGCCATCTCGTAGTTCCAGACATGGGTGCAATTTAGCGGGCACGACCCGCCGAACGACGCGTTCCACATGGCCGTCGAGGCGCCGAGCGACCCTTCAAAGCCGTAGAACCGGCCGTCTTCAGTCCAGAACGTCGTCGGCGAGCGCATCAAGCTGCCCTGGGCGGCGATGGTCTCGACGACCCATCCCGGCGCGGTCGAGTCCGTGACCACGGCTTCCCAGTTCCTGGTCTGCTCGCGAAGCTGGGTATGCTCGCGGGCGACGAACTCCGCCGTCTCGACCGCGTCGATGTACCGGTTGGCGTAGTCGTTCCCCAGCCAGAACCGGCTCTTACCGCGGTCCCGCGGCCGTCCGGGCTGGTCGAAGTTCAGGTAGCGGTTGGGGAAGTGCCAGGAGATGACGAACGTGGCCGTTCCTTGCTCACCCGGCTGCAGGCGCAAGGGCACGCCGAGACCGCCGTTCCAGGTCTGCCCGGCCGGACTCGGCCCGGCCGCATCGACCGGACGGTTGTTGACGTACCTGGCGTACCCCTTCGGCAGCGACGCTCCGGTACGCGTCGGGTTGTAGCCCTCAACAAAGCGCACGAACTGGGCAGGGTCCGTCCAGCGCACATACGGCCGGACATCCTCGCCGAGCGCCGTCAGGACCATCTGCCCGGCGCCAGGATGGTCCTCCGCCACGGACGGGTTCTCCATCACGATCGAGGTGTGATCGCGGCGCTGCCGGACCTTGTTCACGTTCCCGCCGTAGAGCGGGTTGTGGACTCCGGAGATCGGGGTGATCCCGTCCCAGCCGACCGCGTTCTGGAGCGACGCGCCCAGCAGCACATGCAGATGCCGGTCAAGGAGATTCCGGACGGTAAAGGTGAACATGATCGCCGGGAGGCCGCTCTGCCTGGCATCCAAGGGTACGAACGGCGAAAACGCCTCCAGCGAGAGCTCGACCGGAAGCTCGGCATCCTCATACGAGAGCCGCGCGAATGGATATGGTCCTTGGAAGGTCGTCCGATCGACGCCGGGGAACTGGGACAGGAGTTCTCGCTGATCCCGCGGGATGTAGTCGTCCGTTACCAGCGGCGTCGGGTCGTCGTCGCGGTCGAGGATTTCGTTCGATTGCAGGATGCGGACGACATCGAGCGGCGGCTCGGTCGTCGTCGTCCGGATGGCGAAGAACGATCCCGGGACGAACGCGACGTGGTTGATCTGGTTGAAGATCTGCCACTGACGGAGGCCGCCATCTCCGCCTAACGCGATCTGGCCTGCTCCAATTCCGCCGAGCGGCATGGCGACGTGGCGTGTCGCCAGGCCCGCGTAGATCGGCAGTCCGGACTCGTCTTTCCCCTGTGCCGTCCCGACTGGCATCGTGACTGGCTCCGCCATCGATGGTTCTCTCCCTTATCACGACACGAGCCGCGTCCTCGCGGCTCTCCGAGCTTGAGCAGGTGCTTATTCTCGCCGAGGTTCGCGCCGTTGTCCGAGCTGCCCGGCACGTTCGACGGTCCCAGGCTCGCGGGACGGCGAAAGGCCGGGTAGGATTCTGCCCGTGATGGCACACGGCTTCCGGCAGCGACCGGGGTCCGTACGAAGTCCGTCGCTGTGCACGCTCGGTTGAGGGCACGGCGCAGACAACCATGAGGGACATATCAGGTGGCGATGAACCAGTGGGTCGAGCGGGTAAGCCGTGACGGTATTGTCGAGATGGCCAGCAACCTGATCGCGATCCCCTCCACCAGCGGGGAAGAGGGGCGGGTCATGGAATTCGTCGCCGGCTGGTGTCAAGGCCAAGGGGATCGACTACGAGGTCGTGGCGCTCGATCCCAACCGACCAAACGTCATCATCTCGATCGGCAACGATGACGGCCCAACGATCGCCATGAACGGCCACCTCGATACCGTTCCGGTCTCCGACGCGGCCTCCTGGGAGTCAGGACCCTACGAGCCGACCCTCTCCGGTGACGGCAAGAAGCTCTACGGCCGCGGCTCGGGTGACATGAAGAGCAGCACCGGGGTCATGATCTACCTGATGGGCCTGCTCAAGGACGCCCCCCTCAAGGGCCGGCTCCAGGCCCATGTCGTCGCCGACGAGGAACTCAGCGGCCGCTTCGGCACGGTCCACGTCCTGAATGAAGTGGCGGCTGGCCGCCTGCCCAAGCCCGACTACTGCTTCATCGGCGAGAAAAGCGACCTGAAGGTACGCAACGCCGAGCGCGGCATCCTCGGCATGGAGATCACCTTCCTCGGCCGGGCGTCGCACACGGCAGCGGCCCGCTCGACCGGAATCAATGCCATCGCCAAGGCGGCCAAGGGCATCCTGGCCCTGGAGAAGGACATCGACAAGTTTCATCCCGCTATCGGCAAGCCCGTCATCAGCATCAACACGATCTCGGCCGGGGTGGCCCATAACGTCGTCCCCGGCGAGGCGACCATCTCGGTCGACCGGCGACTGATCCCGGGCGAAACCAAGGAGAGCGCCGTGGCCGAAGTGCGCGAAGCACTCGACGCCATTGCCGCCGAGGACCCGGATTTCCGCTACGACCTGAAGGTCGATCCAAGTGGAGATTTCATCGCCGCCAACATCACCCCGGAGGACTCGCCCCTCGTCGCGGCGATCCAGGAAAGCGTCCGGGCCGTCACCGGCAAGGAACCGGAGTACTTCGTCGCCTGGGCGGGCGCAACCGACGGCCGCTTCTACCGGGCGGCGGGGATCGACACCGTTGGCTTCGGCCCGAACGGCGAGCGAGCCCACGGCGCGAACGAATGCGTCTACGTCGACGATCTGGTCACCCAGGCTAAGGTCTACGTCTCGACCATCACGACGTTGCTGGGCGTCTCATAGGTGCCCGGGCATCGCACGCGGCAATTCAGCCCCTGAACGAATAGTCCCCGACCCACAACGCGAGGGGAAAACGGTCTCCGAGGCCATTACGCAATCGATTGTCCGCGTGGACGAACGGGACGTTCAGCGACTCCGCAAGCGCGAGATAGAGCGCGTCGTAGTAGGAGCATCCGAAACGCAAGGCAATTTCAAACGCCATGTGCAACAACGCATCGTCGCCAACAGTCGGCAGCCGCAATCCCAGGAACAGCTGGATGGCCCGCGCGCCCTGGTCCGCAGTCACCCGACGGGTACGGTACGCATTACGGATCGCGCTCGGAACTTCGTAGCGAATGTGCTCCGGTGCCACGAGCGCGATCCGCCCCTCGATGAAGTCGTCGCGAACTAGCTTGGCAGCGCCGAATTCTGCCTCATCGGTCAACTGCCATCTGACGACTATTGAGGCATCAATGACGAGGTCAGGATTTCGATTCATACCACTCGTTTTCGATGTCCTCACGAAGCGGGCGGAGGAGCTCTGTAACAGAGGTCCCAATGGGACCGATCTGCTCCCTCAGGGCATCCACCTCTGCAAACAACGCCCGTCGTCGCTCGATCTCCTCAGGAGTGGGCGATTCTAATTGCGAGGTTGCGATTCGTGGAATCGTCGTGGCGGGTAAGCCGGATCTTTCGCTGGACATGATCATGACTCCGGAGAAATCGAACACGCTCTACAGTATAGACGCGGATTCCGTCTCTCTGTGCCGCAAGTACTGACAATGCCGAAAATCAGTCGTACCGCCCAGTAATCATCTTTGGCTCCGGCATGCCGCTAGTGATGACGACCTCCTTGAGGGCAGCGACATCGATCGGCACGCGGCGTAGGTCGAGCGAGATGCGGTCGCCGTCGACGGTCAGGACCGCGTATTCCGCCCAGGGATCGGACTTGATCGTGCCGAGGCGCTGTCCCGGCTGGTCGTGCCGAAACGGGAACCCGACCGAGCCGGGATTGAAGTAGAACGACCGGTCAAGGTGGCGGATCTGCTGGGCGTGGGTGTGGCCACCGCACATGAACGCCGGCAGGTACGTGCCAAGGATGGCGCGGACCTCTTCCTCCGGCGTTGCCGGGGCGATGATGTCGTCGAAGGAGGCGGGAGAGCCGTGAAAGCAGAGGAGCTTGCGGCCTCCGGGCAGGTCGACCTCGACCGTCGGCGCGAAAGCGGCAATGAACGCCTTGTCGTCCTCGCTGAGCTGGCTGAGCGACCACTCCCGCATCGCCAGCATCCAAGGCGACGGGGCAGATTCGGCGCCGCTATCCTCGCCGGTCAGCATCCAGTGGTCGGCGTTGCCCATCACGATCGGGCAGCCCAATCCGCGCATCCTCGCGACGGTCTGGGCCGGCTGCGCGCCCCCCTGAACCGCATCGCCCAGGCAAACCATCTGGTCGATCGCCTCTCCCTGGAGGTCGGCCAGCACGGCGTCGAGGGCAAGGGCATTGCCGTGGATGTCGGAGAAGACGGCGAGACGCATGGAGCTAGCCCTCCGGCGGATTTTCGGGATCCCGCAGTTCGTCCGTGTACCAGCTGATCGCCCGATCGTAACCGTGCAGATCGACCCCCGGCGACGCCAGGATCACATCGAGCGCCTCGACCAGCGCCCCCGCGTGATCCCCGGCGCTGTACTTGGCAAAGGCGAGGAAGATGCGCAGGTCGGCATAGTCAGGGAACCGCTCGACGGCGCCGGTCAGGAACTCGACCGACTCCTGATACGCGCCGACGTTGCGGAGGGTGCTCCCCAGCCCAACCATCAGCCCTTGCAGATGCGGCTCAGGGAGGCCAAGTTCGAGCGCCTTCTTGTACGGCGCGACCGCTTCCTCTTCGCGCCCTTCCCGATCGAAGGAGCAGGCCAGTTCGTAGTGGGCCCGGGGATCGTCCGGATGCCGCTCCACGAACGCCCGAAAGAAGGCTATCGCGCCATCTCCATCGCCGTCCCGAGCGAGCTGACGCCCGGTCGCGATTTCCTCCTCGTAACGAAGCCTCCATCAATCACCCACCCGAGACCCCGGGTTGAAACCCGAGGCTAAACCTACAAAGTCCCTCCGGGACTGAGCACGAGGACCGGCACCGTATCGGAATACACGATCAACCTCGGAGAGGTTTCGTAGGTTGAGCGCCAGGTTTCAACCTGGCGAACCCCGACCGCCACGTTCGACTCACGACTGCGCGGGGGCCGTCGCCTTCTTCTCCAAACAGCCGAAAAACTGGCCGACGATCGTGCGAGCGGCAGGCTGGATCATGCGGGCGCCGACGCGGGCGATGGTCCCACGGACGTTGGCGTCACCCTTGTAGACCACCCGGGTGCTTCCGCCCTCATCGATGAGTTCCAGTTTGCCGGTGCCCGAGACCTGGCCCTGCGGTCCGCTACCCTCGACGAGCATCGTGTAGGAGGACGGCTCGACCTTATCGCTGATCTTGACGCGGCCGGTGAACGTGCCCTTGATCATGGCGATGCCGATCCGCATCGTGGCGGAATACTCGTCCTCGCCGATCTGCTCCATCTTCTCGCAGCCAGGCAGGCAGCCCTTCAGGACCTCCGGATCCATCAAGAAGGTCCAGACCTGCTCTCGCGGCGCCGCGAACGTGTGCTCTCCCGTCAGTTCCATGCGTGTCTCCATGTTGCGTTCGCGGAATGCTAACCGCGCGAGTGTACCAAGCGGGGAAGAGGGGAAGGACAACCAGGCTTGGAAGGCTTAGTGACTCTATCAAAACCCGGCGGCGACGGGCGCCAGGTTGAAACCTGGCGCTCAACCGACGAAGTCCCTCCTGGACTCTCCGCGCCAAACGTGCCCAGTCCCGGAGGGACTTCGTCGGTTGAGCCCGGGACTTCAGTCCCGGGTCGGCCCGCAGGCCGAACGGTTTCGTTAGGCGCTCTTAGCCGACCAGGCCGGCCCGTAGGTCCTCTCCGCCCTCCCCCCTCTCCCCCTCTCCCCCTCGAACTCGCATCCAATGGAGCCCGATCGCGACCACCAAGAGGGTGAGGCCCAGGAGGTCCTGGATGGTGCCGGTGTAGAGCAGCAGGGCGGCAGCCGGGATGATCAATGCCCGTTCCAGCAGGTTCGCCGGGCGCAGGATCCAGCCGCCGACGCCGGCGACGAGGGCCACGATTGCCAGGCAGGCCGTCAAAGTCGAGAGGATAACCGGCCCAAGATCGCCGATGGCGAGGAGGTAGACGCCGTCCTCGCGGTTGAGCACGAACATGAACGGGACGATGAAGGCCGGCAGGGTGTACTTCCAGGTCACCATCATCGTCTTGAAGGGGTTCCCGCCGGTGATCGCCGGCGGCGGCGAACGGCGAAAGCGCCGTCGGTGGGGAGACCTCGGAGAGCACCGCGTAATAGAAGATGAACATGTGGGCCGCGGTGTCGGGCACGCCGAGCGTAATCAGGGCCGGGGCCGTTACGGCGGCCGCGATGATGTACGAGGCGGTCACCGGCACCGCCAGACCGAGCACCCAGACCGCCAGCGCGGTCAGAATCACCGTGAAGAAGAGCTGACCCCCGGCGAGCTCCACGATCAGGTCGGACATCTTCAGGCCGAGCCCGGTGAGGGTGAAGATGCCGACGATGATCCCGGCCGTGGCGCCGTCGTCGCCGCGACCGACAGGGTACCCACCGCTCCTGACTCCAGCGCCCGGTACGATCGGCGCGGCGTCAGGGCCGTCTCCCGTCGGAGGAAACTGAGCCCGAACGCCAGCACGATCGCCCAGAAGACGGCAGTGATCGGCGTGAACCCGATCGATCATCAGCCAGACGATCGCGACCAGCGAGGTGAAGTGGTAGCCGTAGCGGAAGACGAGCGTCTTCAGACGGCGGCGTCGTCGATCCTCACCGAACGTGTTCCCATCTTGCGGGAATCGAGCTCGATCATCAGGAAGATCGAGAGGTAGTACAGGATCGTCGGAATCGTCGCCATCTTGAGGACCTCGAGGTACGAGATCTCAGGTATTTCGGCGATCAGGAATGCGGCGGCCCCGAGCGTCGGCGGCGAGAGGATCGCGCCGATGCCGCCGGCCGAGAGGATCGCCCCGCCCGATTCGCGGTCGTAGCCCGCCTTGCGCAGCATCGGCCAGGCCACCGAACCCAGCGTCACCGTGGTAGCCACGCCGCTGCCGGAGACGGTGCCGAGCAGGAATCCGGCGACGGTCGTGGTGCGCCCGGCGCCGCTCGCCTTGCTGCCCATCGCCGCGAACGAGAAATCGAGGAAGAACTTGCCTGCGCCCGAGAACTCCAGCACGGCCCCGTAGATGGTGAACAGGATGATGTAGGTGGCGGCGACGTCGAGCGGTACACCGAAGATGCCCTCAAGGGAGATGTAGAGGCTGCCGATCATCCGCTCCAGGTCGTAGCCGCGGTGCCCATACTCGCCGGGGATCTGATCGCCCCAGCGACCATACGCCAGCAAGCCGATCGAGAAGGCCGGCAGGATCCAACCGACCGTGCGCCGGGTGGCCTCCAGCACGAGGATGACGCAGATCGTCCCCATCCAGAGGTCGGTCGTGTTCGGCCTCGCGGCCCGGTAGATGAACCCCTCTTCGTAATCCCCGCCCGGGATGATCAGGTTGTAGACCTCGCGCAGGAACGCGGGGCCATAGTCGAGCACCGGGTAAAGGCAGACGATCGCACTCAGGACCGCCAGGGCAAGATCGAGCGGCGTGACTCGGCCCCTCCAGCGCTTCAGCGTGGGAAAGCGGAGAAAGGTGAGGGCGAGGGCAAAGGCGAGGAAGACGCCCCGGTAGACCTGGGTGGTGATCGTCTCGCGAGTGGCGTAGAGGGCGAACAGCGAGAGGAGAACGGCCAATCCGGAGGCCACATGGCGCCAGGCGCCTTTAAGCTGCTGAGCGGTTCCTTCGCTGTCGAACTCCTCGATCAGCGCCTGCGCCTCGTCGTCGGAGAGGACGACCGCCTCCTCCGCGACTTCGGCAACATGGGCGGGATCCGGCTGACCGGGTTGGGAACGCGCCATAGACCGATCCTCATCGCGTACACGCTTCGACCACACATTTGGCACGCCCAGGGGCGACACGTATCGGTCGTAGGGGCGATGCATGCATCGCCCAGCTCCCGGGACGGTGATTCATCTCTCGCATCCACATGGCCGACAGTTGGGCGAGGCATACCTCGCCCCTACGAGAACTGCACCGATCTCACGCCAACTAGCAGCCAGCGCCCTGGCCGGACCAGCGCGCCCACCAGTTCTCCCGCACCAAATCTAGCCGGACACGGTGCGCCTGGCCGGTCCGCGCCAACAGATCGAACGTCTCGTCTCCGACGATCAGGCGATGGTGACCGACGTCGTCGACCCGCACCACGACCTCGTCGTAGTCCGCCGGCGGCGCATCTACGCGATACCGGCCATTGACCTCCGTGACCGACACCGTTGAGGCGTAGTACTCGGCCGCGGCGGGGTTTGCGGTCGTCATGTCGACGCGGCGAAGCGAGCGGCCCGCCGGAACGAACTGCTCGCGCACATCACCGCCGTACATCGAGTGGGTGTAGACCAACGTCACGCCCTCCCCTGGAAAAGGTAGGCACAGGACGACGCGGTCTCCGGCTTCGAGCAGGTCAGTGGCCCTGATCCAGACCGATCCGTTACCACTTCCCACGATCTGGTCGGGGAAAACGGCCTGGACGGCGACGAGCGCGCAGATCAGTACCGAACGCAGTGCTCCCATCAGAGCCGACGATCAGGCCGCGGGAGTCGCCGCCTGAACCTCCACACCCTGCTCCTGGTAGTAGCGGATCGCGCCGGGGTGGTAGGCGATCGGCGAGTTGACGGTCGCGTTCTCAAGGGTGAGGTTGTTCGCCTCGGGGTGGGCCAGGATCAGTTGGTCGCGCTGCTCGAAGATCGTGCGGACGATGTCGTACGCCAACTGCTCGTCCATGTCCTGGTGGACGACGAGGAGGTTGGGCACCACGATCACGTCGATCGCCTCGTCCTGGCCGGTGTAGGTTGCCGCCGGGATGGTGGCGACGCTGTAGAAGGCGCCGTACTCGGTGGATAGTTGCTCGACGAACTCCGAGCTCGGCAGCAGCTTCAGGCCGACATTCGGGGTCGCACCCAGGTCGGTGATCGCGCCGGTTGGCAAACCGCCGGACCAGAAGAAGGCATCGATCTGGCCGTCCTTGATGGCGTCGGCCGACTCGGCGGCGCCGAGCTGCTCGCGCTCGATGTCGTTCTCCGGGTCAATGCCGGCCGCCGTCAAGATCCGGTTGGCGATTACCTCGGTGCCGCTGCCCGGCGCGCCCGTGGACACGCGCTTGTCGCGCAGGTCGGCGACGGAATTGATACCGCTGTCATCGGTGGTCACGATGTGGGTGTAGTTGTTGTAAAGGGTGGCCAGGGTGACCGCCGGAACGGCTGCCTCGAATGGGTCATTTCCCTGCACCGCGTCGTAGGCGGTGTCGCCGAGCACGAAGGCGATATCGGCGTCCATGCTCTCGATGAAGAGCATGTTGTCAACCGACGCCGCCGTGACTTCCGCCGTGACCTCGATCCCCTCGATGTTGTCGGAGAGGACGTTCGCCATTGCCCCGCCGTAGGGGTAATAGACGCCGCCGGTGCCGCCGGTAGCGATCGAGAGGCGATCCTGGGCGGCAGCGTACCCGGAACCAAGAATCGAGACCATCAGCACCAAGACCAGGCCAAACGTCACATTGATCGGAAGCAGTCGGACCACCTCGTCACTCCTCCTCGCTTGAGATCGATCGCAGCGTTCACCGTCACGACCCTCCACATTCGTCGAGCGGAGGGGATCGTCGCAAGATCGTGACCCAGAGGGATTCTTCGGTCAACTGTTCAAGCGGAGCGCCGTAGACAGAATTTCCGCGTCGTGATCGAACGCGAGCGGAGGCAGGGCGGTGAGCGGCCACCAGGCGACTTCGAGAAATCGTCTCCGGCCACCGCCGCATCCTCATCCGTGACGGCCGCGACGTACGCCAGCAGCACCACGGTCTCACCGGTAGCGGACCAGACGCCGAGGAGGGGTCCGAGCGTAACCTCCAGGCCGATCTCCTCCCGGGCTTCACGGACAGCCGCATCTTCGACCCGTTCGCCCCGCTCGACAAAGCCCGCCGGATAGCTCCAGCTGCCCGGGTTGCGGGTGTGCCCGGCCCGCAGGCCGAGCAGGACCTTGTCGTCACGCACCACGACCACCGCCACCGCCAACTTGGGATCGAGATACACGGGAGTGCCGCACACCTGGCAGACGGGGCGCACGCGGCCATCGTGCATCTGCTCGGCAGTCAATCCGCCACAACGCTGGCAATACAGCATCGATCCTCCGCCAAACGCACTATTGACTTACCCATGTGGCGCGTCAACCCGATCTGCTACCCGGACCACCGACGTAGGGGCGAGGCGTGTGTCACCGGGCGTCGGGTTGGCCCTGGGAGGAGCGGGCATGGGGTATGGCCCCTGGGCGGCGGTGGGCGGCGGCGCGAGCCCGGCTCCGGCCGCGGTGCGGCTCCGGGGCCGGGCGGCGGGCGGGCGCCGCCCGGCCCCGGAGGCGCAGGGGGGAAACCTTACACCCGCCGTCACCTGCATCCGCCCCTACGAGGATTGCGCCGGCATTTCGGTAGAGACGGACCACTAGGCGCTCTCTTGCAGGAGCCGGTGCCCCACGAACCAGCCCGCGACCGGGACCACCGCCGAGCCGAGTACGACCGCGAACCGGCTGAGTGACCACCTCGCCTGGCTCCCCACGATCAAGGCAAGTCCAACGAATCCCAGAAACAGGAACCCGTGCAGCGGGCCCATGATCTCGACACCGATCGGCCGGTCGAAGCCGTACTTCAGCACCATTGCCAGCAGCAGCACAACAAACGAGACCGCTTCCGCGATCGCGACGTAGCCAAGTACCCGGGACATCGTTCCAACGCCTCCAAAGAGCATCCGAATCCGCTTCGTACATAGTAGATGCCTCGGCCGCGTCCTCCCGCCGCGGTCGGGCATTCCCGCGCAACCACCGAAACCCGGCGATCCGCCGGGCCCTCCTCCGTGCCCTTCGTCTCGTCTGCTATCATCGCCGCGCTAGTCTTCTGCGGGGAGGAACGCTCTACGCCGGCGACACGGCGACGCGGATCGGCGACGACCGATGGCGGGGGAGCCGGGTTGAAGATCGCGCTCGTGACACCCTACAGCTTGCAACAGCCCGGAGGGGTCTCGGAGCACGTTGGCCATCTGCGCCAAGAATTTCTGGCGCTGGGCCACGACGTGACCCTGATTGCTCCGCGCGGTAAGCGCGGCGGCATGGAAGCATCGCCCGGCTTCTACGGTATCGGCCGCTCGGTCACGATCCCGGCTGGCGGATCGCGCGCCAGCCTGACCTTCGATGTCACCCTCTACGCCCAGGTGAAGGCGATCATGCGCAGCGAGCAGTTCGACGTCGTGCACCTGCACGAGCCGTTCATGCCCGTCCTGCCGTACATGGTCCTCCTCAACTCCAAAGCGGCCAACGTCGCCACCTTCCACGCCTACCGCTCCGCCAACCCGTGGTACACCGCCTTCAAGCCGTACATGTCGGCTCTCACCGGCCGCCTGGACGCCAGGATCGCGGTGTCGGAGCCGGCCCGCGAGTTCGTCTCCACTTACTTCGAAGGCGCCTACGACATCATCCCCAACGGGATTGACACCGATCTCTTCGGGGAGCAGGTCGAGCCATTCCCATGGGCCAACGACGGTACTCCCCGCATCCTGTTTGTGGGCCGCTTCGACGAGTCGCGCAAAGGCTTCAAATATCTGCTCAGGGCGATGGCCCTGGTGCGCTCCCAGTTCCCCCGGGCGCGCCTCCTGGTCGTCGGGACAGGCGACGCGGAGAAGTACGACAGCATTATGGAGCGTCACAACCTTTATGGCTCGGTCGACTTCGCCGGGTTCGTGGCCAAAGAGGATTTGCCCCGGTACTACGCCTCGTGCGACGTCTTCTGTGTCCCATCCACTCGAAACGAGAGTTTTGGGATCGTCCTGCTCGAAGGGATGGCATCCGGCAAGCCGATCGTCGCCAGCGAGATCCCGGGGTACGCCAGCGTGCTTACAACGGAGCAGGAAGGGCTGCTTGTCCCGCCGAAGGAGCCGACAGACCTGGCGATGGCCTTGGTCCGGCTGCTGGCCGACCGTGAACTTCGGATGCGCATGGGCGAGGCTGGTCTCGCGACGGCAAGTCGCCATTCGTGGCGATGGATCGCCCAACGCATTTTGACGATCTACGAGCGCGCGATGAATGTTGCCCCGCAGGCCACCTGGCGTCAGGGGTTCGCATGAGCCTTTCGCCGATCGCACCTGTTCCGACCGGCCGTTCATCGTCATGGGGCGATCCCGGTGCCGACGCGTAAAGGGGCCTTCAGGTGATATCCGAACGTATCGGACCGTGGGTACGTCGCTATACCGTTGTCATTGGCGGTGTCCTGGCAGGATGGGGACTGACCCCAAACATCCTGACGATCAGCGGCGTGATCCTGAACGGCATAGTTGCGATCATCCTCGGCTTCGGGTGGCTTGAAGTCGGAGGCGTCTGTCTGCTGATCGCCAGCGCCTTCGATATGCTCGACGGCGCCGTCGCCCGGGCAACGAACAACATCACGCCGTTCGGCGGCTTCTTCGACTCCACCCTCGACCGCTATTCGGAGGCCGTGGTCTACCTGGGCTTGCTGGTCTACTTCTTCGACACCGATGACGCCAAACTGGGCGCGATCTTGGTCTTCACCGCCGCAACCGGCGCGCTGTTGATCTCCTACGCCCGGGCCCGGGCCGAAGCCGCCGGCTACAAGGCGTCGGTCGGCCTGGCCGCCCGGACCGAGCGTGTTGTGCTCCTGGCGCTCTGCCTGCTGATCGGGCAGCCGCTGTGGGCGCTGTGGATCCTGGCGGTTGCGACCCACCTGACGGCTATCACCCGTATTGTCCACGTCTGGCGCGCGTCGCTCCAGGAAGCGACGCCCTCGCCCGATCCCCGCTAACCACCAACTAACCGCCCAAACTCGCCGGCTCCGCCGCGGGCGCGCCAGCCAAGGAAGCACGTTTGACCGAGCGATTTCCAACCGATGATGACAGCCCCGAACTCGATCAGGACCAGGGTCAGTTATCCAGTCCCGGTGTCTCCCCTCTCTCGATTCAGGAGATCGGCTCAGCCTCGCGATCCTGCCTGGTCATCATCGTCCTCGTCGTGGTCATCCTGCTGCTGGTCTGTCTCAGCTGGCTGTTCCGCCTCCTCTTCTAGGCTTCCAATCGAAGATGCGGGTATCCTGCACCGATCAAGTCGGTTGGATCTGGAGGCAATGACGCCATGGACCACACCCGCACCATTCGCCCACTGGTCGTGATCCAATCCCACTCCCGCACTTATCCCGATCCGATCGCAGTCACCGAGGGGGAACAGGTAGCGGCGGGCGAGCGGGACAACCCGGGAGGGCACGAGGGCTACTGGATCTGGTGCACCAACAGCGAAGGCAAGTCCGGCTGGATCCCGGAGCAGTTCCTCGACATCGCCGATGGGACCGCGACCGCCCTGGTCGACTGCGACGCGATCGAGTTGACGGTCGCCGAGGGCGACCGGTTGATGGGCGGTGAACCGGTGAACGGCTGGGTCTGGTGCGTGACCGAGGACGATGACGCGGGCTGGGTTCCCATTGACAACCTGCGCCCCGCCGGCGAAGGCGACGACGAGTAGCGGGGATCTCCACGATGCCGCGCAGGCTTGCGCCGCCGGTCGACGACGATCTCGACGTCGACCGAATCGACCTGCGCGCCTAGCCCGAACCCATCCAGGTGCTATGATCGGCGCGATGCCAGTCACCGAACTCGCCTGCATATCTACTTGCCTTATCGCCGGAGGACTCCGCCGATGACCGCCGCCCTTCCCACACTCCGCGTCGCCGCCATCCAGATGAATTCGGGCGCGGACAAGAGCGCAAATATCGCCGCCGCCCTCGACCTCATCGATCAGGCCGCCGCCAGCGGCGCCCGGCTCATCACGATGCCCGAGGTCTGGCCCTACCTCGGTCCGTCCGCCGGCGAGCGCGACGCCGCGGAAGTCTTCCCCGGTCCGACGCTCGAGCAAATGGCCGATCGGGCCCGCACGCACGGCGTCTACCTGCACGCTGGGAGCATGCTGGAAGCACGGGCTAGCGAGCCCCGCCTGTTCAACACCACGGTGGTGTTTGACCCGCGGGGCGAGATCATCGCCCGCTACAGCAAGATTCACATGTTCGACGTGTCCCTGGACGGCGCCGGCGGATACCGGGAGTCCGAGAACGTCGCCCCCGGCGACGAGATCGTCACGTTCGAGGTTGACGGCGTCCAGGTCGGGCTGGCGATCTGCTACGACCTCCGCTTCCCGGAACTCTTCCGCATCCTGGCCCTGCGCGGCGCCGAAGCGATCATCCTGCCGGCTGCATTCACGATGACGACCGGCAAGGACCATTGGGAAACTCTCATCCGGGCCCGCGCGATCGAGAACGGCGTGTACATGGTCGCGCCGGCCCAGGTCGGCTCCTATTCCGACGGTACGGCGGACCGCTGGTGCTACGGTCGCTCCCTGATCGTCGATCCCTGGGGCACCGTGCTGGCGACCGCGCCGGACGCGCCGACATTCATCACCGGAACGATCGATCCCGCCCGGGTGCGGAACGTCCGGCGGCAGGTGCCATCCCTGGCGAACCGCATGCCGGACCGCTATCGCTGGCCGGATGCTGTCGCATCGGGCACGGTAGTAAGCCGCTAAATCGGGCTGATCGACCAGCCATTCGATGGAGATGACGGAGCGTGACGACGGCAACGCGAGTGGCGATCGTAACCGGTGCGGCGCAGGGAATCGGCCAGGAGATCTCGATCGTCCTCGCCCGCAATGGCTACGCGGTGGCGCTCAACGATCTAGCCTCCTCCGAGGCAACTCAGGCGACCATCGAATCCGAAGGCGGTACATGCCGGTCCTACATTGCCGATGTTGCGGACGCGCAGGCGGTGAAAGCAATGGTTGAGGGCGTGGTCTCAGAGCTGGGCGAGATCGATGTGCTGGTGAACAACGCCGGCATCAGCATGGTCCGACCGGCGGAGCAGACCACGCTCGACGAATGGGAGCGCGTCCTCCGCATTAATCTGACTGGCACTTTCATCCTCTGCCAGACCGTGGGACGACGGATGCTGGAGCGTGGCAGCGGCTCGATCGTCAACATCGCCTCCGTGGCCGGGCTGCTCGGCGTCGCCGACCGCTCCGCCTATAACGCCAGCAAGCACGGCCTGATCGGCCTTACCCGCACCCTGGCGGCCGAATGGGGCGGACGCGGCGTCCGAGTGAATGCTGTCTGTCCCGGCTGGGTGAAGACGCCAATGGACGACAAAGACCAGGCAACTGGCAGCTACACCGACGCCGATATCACCAGCCGCATTCCGATGGCCCGCTTTGCCTCTCCCGGCGATATCGCCCAGTCGGTCGCCTTCCTGGCCGATCCGGACAAAAGCGCCTTCGTCAACGGCCACTCCCTCAGCGTCGATGGCGGCTGGGCCAGTGACGGCTCGTGGGACGCGCTGAGGCTGTCGCACCGGTAGGGACCCCTGGTCTACGGCCGAAGGTTGATGGCTCGTCGGCATCGCCCGGGGGCGATTCGGGGCGCCGTGTTGGCGTCGCCCTGGCCGATGCGGGGCGCCGACCCGGCCCCGCCCGGGGCTGAAACGCTTGGTGTGAGTTGTGAGCGGGTCATGGCCAATCGATCAGGTCGGCGAAGCAGAGGAGGCCACGGCCGTGGTTGCGGTTGAGCCAGCTGCAGAAATTGTGCAGCCCGACCGCCGCGGCCAGCCGGGCCAGCAGGCCGCTCATCGCGTGCGGCCGTTCGCGATCGAGGCCGCAGCGGAAGAGCAGGCGGTCGTTGACCGTCTCGATGCCCTGGCGGATGCCGGCGATCCACCGGCGCCAATCCTTGGACCAGGCCCGTTTGCTGCCGGTCTGGGGGGCGCTGACGACGACGGCGTCGTAGGCGGCGTCCCAATGCGGCTGGCACCCCAGCCCGCTGAAGCCCATGTCGGCCGCATACCGGTCGCTGACCGGGGTGCCGACCCCAGGCAGGCCCGGCTGGGGGGCGGCGCGGGCGGCGAAGAAGGTCTCGGCCAGGGTCCGGTCGTTGGTGGAGGCCGGCCCGATCCCCCAGCCGGTGATCGCGCCCGTGGGCGTCACCGTCACCAGGAGGCGGACGCCCTCGTACCACCCCAGCCGGGGGCACTTGCCGACGTCGGCCTGCCCCCAGAGCCAGCCCCGCCCGCGCCGCTTGGCGTTGCGGGTGACCAGCCCGGTGCCGTCGACCACCTCGTAGGCCCGGTCGTCGCCGACCGCCAGCGCCCGCCCGAGGGCGTGGGCCACGGCGGCGATGAGCGGGTGGTGCGCCCGCACGGCGCGGTTGAACTGGGGGCGGCTGGGCAGGGTAGGGAAGAGCGGGCGCAGCTCCCGCCACAGGTAGCCGTGGTAGGCGGTCTCGGAGTCGAACCGCGTCCACTGGCCGTAGATCGCCAGCGTCACCACCTCGCTCGGGCTCAGCGCCGGCGCGGGGCCGGGCCGAATCGGAGCCGGGAGGCGGGCCTTGCAGAACTCGTCGACGGCCACGTACACCTCCGTCAGGAAGGTCTCGGGATCCAACACGGGCGGGGCTCCTGTCGCGACGGCGGGGGGTACAGCACCCCAACCGTCGGCGACCGGGGCCTTCCGGGCTATCTCACACCAAGCGTTTTAGCCCCGGGCGACGCCAAGGCGGCGCCCCCATTTCGTAACTTGCGTTACGACGCCACCTCCAGGTTGATCTCACCGACGGTGGTGTTGATGTCGAACCGAAGGGTGGGGGCGGTGTCGTCGTGGGCGGTAGTGATGTAGGCGTCGCCGTCACGCTCGAAGCCGTCGGCGTCGACGTCGCCCAGCATCGTGTCGGCATCGATCCGGACACTTGCGTCCGCCGGGACGATCAGGGTGATGGTGCCTGCCTCCGAATCGATGGCGGCGTCGAGATTCTGTTTCCAGTCACCACCCGTCAGGTCGATCGTGGTCTCGCCGGCATTGGTCTCGACATCGAGCGTGCGTAGGTCGAGCCCACCCAGGTTGAGCTCGCTCGAGCCGGTGTCGAGATCGACCTCGAGATCGAGCGGGACGTCCGGAGCGAGCTGGACGTCCCAGCGGTTGCCGTCGTTCTGACCGATGTCGTCGAAGTCGTTGAAGACCAGGTCGCCAAAGTCGCCCGGCTGCTGCACGTCCAGAACGCCGGTCTGGCCGTCGAGTTGGTAGTTCACTTCTGGGCGCCATTCGTCGTCATCGAAGGAAAACTCGCCGAGGAAGAGATCGGTGCCGGCGGCAGCCGGATCGATTTTGAGGATGCCGAAGTCCATATCCAGCTCGGCATTCACCGAGGTCGCCGCATCCCGTGGAACGGTCTGCTGCTCCGATGTGGCGGCCCGGGCCGAGTCGGTCAGGCCGGTGAAGGCCGGGATCGAGAGCGCCAGGAGCCCTAGGCCGATGAGCCCGGCCTTCCTGCTGTGGCCCCACGTGGCATGCTGCAATGTCATCTGTGTCCTTTCGAGATGGTACATCCGGTGTGGATCCGCGGTCTGGCAACCACCGTTGCTGACCTCGAACGATGGTAGGGACTGCGTGTGGATCGAGTGTTTCCGGTGGATCGCAAAACTGTGTCGCAACCGTTTCAGATCGTTCGGGAGGCGACACGCCAAGGACAAAGCCTGTATGGCAGCCTTCGTCCTACTGGACATCCTCTTGTTCGGCCTCTGGCCCCTTGCCCCATCAAATCGACTGGACGGAACAATGTGTCGCGTCCCGTCTGAAGTCTTCCAGCCTATGCTCACGCCACGTACGACCTTATGTCGTGTTGGATCGGACGGTGGGTGTTCATTGGCGAACTGCTGACAACGGCAAGCAAGGACACTCACATCTGGACTGCCATGCGTCCGGTCACTATGGGACGACGACCGCTAAAAAGTGGTTAAAGCAATAGCCTGGCAAGCCGCGGCGACACCAGGTCCACCGCTTGACACCCAATCGGGCTATCTGTAGATTGAGGTCAACAATTGAAGAGTGCTGCCTTATCACGAGAGGTGGAGGGAGACGGCCCTGTGAAGCCCGGCAGCCTGCGCGCCAAGCGCAAGGTGCCAATTCCGGCAGAGTGATCTGCGAGATAAGGGAACGGCGTTAACTGCCGCATCCCCTGCTCGTCCGCGGGGATGTTTTTGGTTAACCGCCGTGCTCTCGCCGTCCGCAGCATACGGAGCTTCCAGCTGGATGCTTCGGGACGAGCCTCATGGCCGCGTCCTGGCTTTGGTTACGCTCCGATGCGGACGTCGAGTGGAGGATTGAACGTGGAGCATCCGACACCCGCGGAACCGCGGGTGAATCCGTCCGACGCCGGGCACGCAGGGAGTGACACTGAGCGGCGCGGCAGGACTGGGCGATTGCATATTGTGGCGCCCGCCAGTCCTGTTGCGCCGAATGCGCCCACCCAGCCGCGCCACCCCGAAGCGGACGGCGAGCTGCGGAACACGGAAATCGGCCCGATGGACCTGGAGCTGGGCGGCCACCTGCAAACGTCACCCTCGCCTATCGCACCTGGGGCGAGCTCAACGCCGCCGGCGACAACGCGGTCCTCGTCCTCCACGCGCTGACCGGCGACAGCCGCGCCGGCGGTGACGGCGGCTGGTGGGCGCCGCTGATCGGCGCCGGCCGGGCGCTCGATACCGACAGGGCATTCGTCATCTGCGCCAATATCCTCGGCGGCTGCCAGGGCAGCACCGGTCCGGCCTCGATCGATCCGCTGACCGGGCGGCCGTACGCGATGCGCTTCCCGCTGATCACGATCGGCGACATGGTCAATGCGCAGCGGCGGTTGATCGAGCGGCTCGGCATTGCCAAGCTGATCGCGATTGGCGGCTCGATCGGCGGGTTTCAGGCGCTCGAGTGGGCGACCCGCCACGCCGATCTGGTCTGCGCCGTCGGCGCCGCTCGCCGCGACCGGCGCCCTCGGGGCCGCAGGGAATCGCGCTCAACGAGGCGGGCCGCCGGGCGATCATGGCCGATCCGGACTGGCGCGGCGGCGAGTACCGCAGCGAAGGCGTCTTCCCGGCCGAAGGGCTGGCGATCGCGCGCATGATCGCGATGGTCACGTTTCACAGCCAGGAGAGCATGGAGAGCGGTTCGGCCGCCGGCCCGCGACCCGGCCCAGTCTCTATCCCGTCGTTCGGCGGGACGTTCGACGTCGAGGGCTATATCCATTACCACGGGCGGCGATTCGTGCGCCGGTTCGATGCCAACAGCCACCTCTACCTGACCCGCGCGATGGATCTCTACGATGTCGCCCGCGATGGCGGCGAGGAGCACTGGCTGCGCGAGATCGACGGCGCCGATGCTGCTGATGGGGATCCGGAGCGACTGGCTTTACCCGCCGGACGAGGTCCGGGGCGCTTGGCGGATCCGGGTGGCCGGCGCTCGGGAAGGATGTGCCCTACGTGGAGCTCGATTCGCCGCACGGCCACGATGCCTTCCTGAAGGAGTGGGATCAGCTGACCGGCGATCATTGGCCGTTCGTGGATCGCGCGCTCGCGGAGTGAACGCCATGAGGTGGATTCACTGCCGTCCGCCGCGCGGCCCAAAGGCACTGCAAAGCGAAGCGCAACCGTCCGTGCCGGGCGCCCGATGTGTCGCCGGTCGATTGCTCAACTGAATCATGCGACCATTGAGGAGGACGTTTCGTGAGAAAGGAACAGACAGTGAGCGACAAACCGCTCGGTTTCGAGACCCTGGCGCTGCACGCCGGACAGAAGCCCGATCCCGACGACCAAGGCCCGGGCCGTGCCGATCTATCAGACGACCTCGTATGTCTTCAACGACCCCGACCATGCGGCGCAGTCTGTTCGCGCTGCAGGAGTTCGGCAACATCTACACCCGGATCATGAATCCGACGACCGATGTCTTCGAGCAGCGGATCGCCGCGCTCGAAGGCGGCGTCGGCGCGCTGGCGTTCGCCTCCGGTCAGGCGGCGGAGACGCTGGCGATCCTCAACATCGCCAGCGCCGGGGACGAGATCGTCTCGACGACCAGCCTCTACGGCGGCACCTACAACCTCTTCGCCTACACGCTGCCGAAGCTGGGCATCACCGTCAGGTTCGTCGAGCCGAACGCCGACGCGGTCAAGGCGGCGATCACCGACAAGACCAAGGCGGTCTACTCCGAGACGGTCGGCAACCCCGATCTGCTCGACCCTCGACATCGAGGGCGTCGCCGAGGTCGCGCACGACGCGGGCGTGCCGCTGATCCTCGACAACACGATGCCGACGCCGTACCTGGTCCGCCCGATCGAGCACGGCGCCGACATCGTCGTCCACTCGGCGACGAAGTTCATCGGCGGGCACGGCACCGCATCGGCGGCATCGTCGTCGACGGCGGCACGTTCGATTGGAAGGCATCCGGCCGCTTCCCCGACTTCACCGAGCCGGATCCGAGCTACCACGGGCTGGTCTACACCGACGTCTTCACGGCGAACTTCGGCGCCAACATCGCCTTCATCATCAAGGTGCGCGTGCAGGTGCTGCGCGACATCGGCGCGGCGATCTCGCCCGTTCAACGCCTTCCTCTTCCTGCAGGGCATCGAGACGCTGCCGCTGCGGATGGAGCGGCACAGCCAGAACGCGCTGGCGGTGGCGAGGTTCCTGAGCGAGCACCCGAAGGTGGCCTGGGTCAACTACCCCGGCCTGCCCGCGCACCCGGCCTACGCGACGCGCGAGCAAGTACCACCGCGACGGCCTCTACGGCGCGATCCTCGGCTTCGGCATCAAGGGCGGGCTAGGAGGCCGGCAAGACCTTCATCGAAGTCGGTCAAGCTGTTCTCGCACCTGGCGAACATCGGCGACGCGAAGTCGCTGGTCATCCACCCGGCCAGCACGACGCACTCGCAGCTCAGACCGAGAAGGAGCAGGCGACGACCGGCGTCACCCCGGATTACGTCCGGCTGTCGGTCGGCCTGGAGACGGTCGGCGATCTGATCGCCGACCTGGAGCAGGCGCTGGCGAAGGTGTAGACGGGTGGCCTCACCCCGGCCGCGAACGGCCCTCACCCCCCAACCCTCTCGCCCAATGCTGGGAGAGGGGGAGAACGGTCGTCCCCTCTCCCAATCCTGGGAGAGGGTGGCCCTTGGCCGGGGTGAGGGCCGTTCGCTTCCCGTCTACGTCCGCGCTACCGGCCAGCGGGTGCCGCTTGTGTCGACCCAGCGGCCCTGGCGGCTGGAACGGTGGACGCCGTCGATGACCTCCTGGACCTTGGCGCCGTCATTGAAGGAGGGGGTGGCCTGGGTGCCCTCGCGGATCGCCCTGATCCAGGCTCGGTGGAGGCCGATCGTCGGAGGGATGAGGGGGTGGCCGAAGTTGGGGAGGTCGTCGTCGGGACGGGCGGGGATATCCTGCTCCTGCAGGGCGCCCTCGCCCCAGCGAGCGCCGTAGAGGGCGTCGTCACCGTGGGCCATCAGCATGCCGGAGCCGGACAGGATGATCTCTTCGCCGGTATCGACCGGCGCGGTCGCGCAGACATGAACCGTGGCCAGAGCGCCATTGGCGAAGCGGAGCGCAAAGAAAGGCAAAATTGTCGTCGGCGTCGACCTTGGCCATGATGCTGGAGTCCGGCATCCGTCGCCGACCGACCATGGTCGCCGTCGCCCCGGCAACGCCCTTGATTTCGCCAAACCACCAGCGCAGCGCGTCGATGTGGTGCGAACCCGTCGCCCCCAGCATTCCGCCGGCCTTGTCGTCCTCCATCAGCCAGGAGAATGGCCGCCCGTAAGGATCGGCCAGGCTGGAGCGAAAGACGGTCAGCGTGGCGCTCTGCGGCTCTCCCAGAAACCCCTGATCGATCAGCTCTTTGATCCGGCGTCGGATCGGCAGGAAGCGGAACTCATGGTGGACCATTGCCGCCACGCCGACCTGCTCGGCCATCTTGGTCATGTCGCGCGCTTCGGCGACGGACCGGGCCATGGGCTTTTCGCAGAGGACATGTTTGCCGGCTTCGAGGGCGGCCGGCGCCCATCTGATAGTGCAGGAACGGCGGGGAAGCGACGACGACGGCATCGACCTCGGGGTCGTCGATCACGTCGCGGTAGTCGCTGACGGCTTTGAGGATATAGTGCTCGGCGGCGACCGCGGCGGCGCGGTCCTGGCGTCTCGACCAGACCGAGACGACCTCGGTATCCGGCAGATAGGTCAGCGACGG